>NZ_JOFH01000003.1 GCF_000721235.1 Streptomyces olivaceus | reverse complement strand
CCGGTGACCGGCTTCGCGCAGCAGCGCCACCTCCTGGTCGACGACCTTGTTCTCCCCGCTCGGCTGCGCCGAGGCGTAGCGGTTGTGCACCACGAGGACGTGCATGTCAGGTCACCTCCGACTGCCGGGCCCGGCGCGGCACACGACGACGAGGGGGTTCGGGCGCCGGGAGCGCCGCGGACGGGGCGGGCGCGGCCAGCAGCGAGGCGGCCACGGCCAGGTGCAGCAGGTACGGCGAGGCGTCACCCAGCCCCGCCTCGGTGTACGACGCGAGGGCGCAGTAGGCGATCAGGAAGATCGCGCAGGCCCGGGAGAGCGACGGCGGCCGCAGCAGCGCGACACCGCCCAGCACGAGGACGAACGCGGCCACCAGACCGACGCCGGTCAGCCCCTGTTCGTGGTAGACGGCCAGCCAGCTGTTGTCGATCGGCAGCCCGCCGAAGGACTTGTCGCCCAGGCCCACGCCGAACACCTGCTCACCGATCGAGCGGGGTTCGGCCAGCAGCGCGTCCCAGACCTTGGCCCGGCCGGTGAGGCTGGAGAGGTGTTCCTCGTCCTGCCCGCGCAGGAACCACGCCCGCAACGCGGCGGCGAACCCCACCGCGGCCACCGCCGCGCACAGCGCCGCACGGGCGAAGAACCGGCGGGCGGCGGCGCTGGTCGGGACGAGCGAGCCGACGGCCAGCGCCAGCCCGACGAGCAGCCCGATCGTGGCCGTCCTGGTGTGGGTCAGCACGAGCAGCACGAGCGAGGGCACGACGACCACGGCCGCGCTCACCCGGTCGGTGCGGCGGCCGAGGAGGAGCAGCACGGCGAGCCCCGTGACCACCGCGGCGTACTGCCCGATCTGCGGCGGGGTCAGCGGCCACAGCGCGCCGACCAGCCGCCCGCCGTAGAGGTCGGGCAGGGCCGCGCCCGGTGAGATCAGCGCGCCGGCGACGACCGACCCGAGGACCAGGAAGTACATCCGGATGTGGTGCCGGACGAAGGTCGTGCCGCCGTCCCACCAGCGGCTGAGCAGCCACAGCGTGCCGATGAACAGACCCAGCCGGGCGCAGCGGAACAGCGCCCCGAAGCCCGACTCCAGGCCGGCGCTGGAGACGAGGCTCGGCACCAGCAGCAGCGAGAGCAGGAACAGGTAGGCGCCGGCCCGCACCCGCAGCCGGAGATTGAGCGCGAGCGCCAGCGCGAACGCGGCGACCAGCGCGCCCATGGTGACCATCTGGATGAGCGAGCGGGGCAGCGGCACGATCGTCTCCGCCCCGGCGGAGCCGAGGGTGTTGAGGACCAGCAGCCCCCACACGGTGCCCACGGCCCTCGGCGCGCGCTCCGTGCGCGTCCCGTCCTGCCCGGCGCTCATCTCAACCACCGTCCCGTGCGCGCAGGGTGCTGCCCGCGTCCTGCCGGTACGGCGCGTCCCGCCACTGACCGAAGTCGAGCACCCGGCTCGGGTCGTGCACGACGAACTTCCACGGTCCGGCGTAGGTGTTGTCGTGCCAGCGGTTGTGCTGCCCGCTCGTGATCGCGTCGGCCACCAGCTCGCCCTGGTACGGCGACCATTCCGGGTAGGTGCCGTAGTTGGCCAGCACCGCCATGCGGTCGCACATCTCGGTGCAGTCGACGACGGAGGTGTCCAGCGTGAAGCGGTTGTCGTGGATGTCCACGCGCTGGGTCTTCCACCGGCAGTCGGAGTAGAGCGGCGCGGTCGCGATTCCCGGCCGGGCGCAGCGGTCGACGTCCTCCACCAGCAGCGTGCAGTCGCCGGAGGAGGTGTTGGCCGGGCTGTTGCAGAACCGGTCGGCGTTCTCCCACAGGGTGATCCCGGACCAGTTGTCCTCGAACACGTTCCGGTAGACCTCGATCCTGTCGGTCCGGGCCTCGACCCGGGGCTCGCCGCCGGACTCGGACAGGTAGACGGTCGCGAACGGGAAGGTGTCGCCGCGGTCGGCGTACCTGCGGCCCTCGACCCAGTTGTTGTGCCGGATCGTGTTGTCCCGGACGACCGCGTTGTAGCTGGTCTCGTAGATCAGGGCGGCGCCGTCGTTGGCCTCGAAGACGTTGCCCTCGACGCGGAAGTCGTTGTTGTTGGTGTCAGCCCACAGCCCGGTTCCGCGGTTGTCGTGCACCCAGTTGCCGCGGATGTCGGCGCCGTCGACGGCCCAGAACTTGACGCCCCCGGTGCAGCCGCAGCCCGGCCGCCGCCGCTCCCAGTCGCCGGTGTTGTTGCCCGTGATCTCGTTGCCCTCCAGGACCAGGCCGGTGATGGAGTCGTCGGCCTTGTACGCGTTCATGCCGTACTGGCCGTTGCCGCGCAGACAGCTGGCGGAGACCTTCTGGCGGGCGCCCGCCATCAGCCCGGCGCCGGAGTTGTACTGGATCGTGGCGTGCTCGATCACCCACCCGTCGGCCGAGTCGTGGTTGACCACGCCCTCGTCGTGCGGCGCGGCGAACTTCTGCACGGTCAGGTGGCCGATGGTGACGTCGCGTGCGGTACCGCCGAAGGCGTACTGGTTGGTCCTGCCGCCGTCGAGCACCGCGCCCGGCGCGCCGAGGTAGGTGTTCCCCTCCTTGGGGACGACCTGGGCGAAACGGTCCGGATCGAGCCGGTGCCTGCCCGGGCGCAGCCAGAACGTGGTGTGCGGCGGGTGCTTCCTGGTCTTGGCGGCCAGATCGCCGACGACGCCGGGGTCGACCGTCACCGCACCCGCGGGCGCCTTCCCGGGCCCCGCGGCGGGATCGGCGCACACCCGGGCCACCGACCGCTCCCCGGCCGGGGAGGACGCGGAGGGCGCGGCGCCCGACCCCGGCCGCGCGTCCGGCGCGCCGCGGTCACCGTCGCCGCCGCTGTCGCAGCCGGCCGCCGCCAGCAGGGCCAGCACCAGCGGTGCCGCCCGCCAGGCCCGGTGCCGCCGCTTCGTCCCGGTGTCCGTCCCCATGCGTCCTCCCTCCTCCCTGGTCGTCGCCGGTCGTCGTGTCACTGGTCGTCGAACGCGAGCACGGTGGTGAACCGCTCCGTGCCGTCGGCGAAGCCGGTGCCGACGAGCGTGGTGGCGGGCTCCCTGCGGCCGAAGCCGGGGGAGTACCAGCCCAGCGGCGGGTCGCTCTCGCCGCGGTGCGCCCGCCAGGAGAGCCGGCTCGGCAGGTCGAGCAGCGCGGAGCGTTCCTCGCCGTCCCGGGCCCAGGTGAGCACCGCCCGGCTCCCCGCCAGATCGGCGGCCACCGCCGGGCCCAGGTGGAACGCCAGCCGTACGGCACGGCCCTCGCCGCGCACCTCGTCGATTACCCGCAACTCCCGGCTCGCGTCCGCCAGTTCCACCCGGCGCCGGTGGACCGTACGCCCGTAGCCGTCGTGCTCGGCGCACCAGCGGGACACCCCCTCCTGCGGTGTCTGAACGGCCAGGACCCGGCTGCGGGCGTGCCGGGTCCACAGGAACGGGCCGCCGGACACGGACTGGTCGGTGCCGTCCAGCTCCAGGGTGTTGTGGCCGAGGGTCGAGCGGAAGTACCGCCGCCACACCGGCTGCCCGTGGTAGCAGAACGTCCCCGGGTCGGCGAGCACGTCGACCCCGTCGTGCCGGACCTCCACGGACAGCGCGTCCGCGTGGGCGTGCGCCGCGATGGACAGGAAGCCGTGCGGACCGCCGTCGCAGCGGCACCAGATCCCCGCCGGACCCCGCAGGACGGTGAGTCCCGCGTCCGCGAAGTGGGCGGGCCGGCGCGCCGGCCGGGACACGGCGGGCGCGGCGCCCTCCTTCCCGTACGGCCTCACGAGCGCGGTCAGCAGCGGGGTGCGCACGTCGGTGCCGGTGACGGCGGGCCACCAGTCGAGCGGGCCGAACACGGCGCCCCCGGTGGCCAGCAGCGACGCCCAGCGGTCGGTGCCCGCGCCGTCCACGACCAGCCCGTGCCCGTCGTCCGCGTCCCCCTGGCGCGGAGGCCGCAGCGAATCGTCCACGACGGCCGCGAGCGCGTCGGTCATCCGCAGCAGCACCAGCCGGACCGTCGCGGGCACCGGCACCCGGGCGGCGTCCGCCTCCGCCAGCGCGGCCAGGCCGAGTTCCAGCACGAGCCCGTGGTACTCGGTGGCCAGCTCGCGGTTGAGACCGGAGCCGAAGGTGTTGCTCCGCAGGTGCCGCTCCAACGACCGCAGCGCGTCCGCCCGCCAGCGCGCCGAGGCGGGGAACCACCCGAACGCGCAGGCCGCGGCGAACTGCCCGGCGGCCTCGGCGACGGCGTGGTTGTTGGCCGAGGAGCCCCGGCTGGGGAAGGCCGCCAGCCAGCGCTGGTGCTGCCAGATCTGGTCCAGCGCCACCGGGTTGCCCTCGAACAGGGCCGCCGCGCCCGGCCAGCCGTCGAGCAGCCGGCGGATCCACACCCAGGACAGCAGCCGGATCCCCAGCTCGATGCCGCTGGTCCAGTGCACGCCCCGCAGCGGCGCGTTGGACGCCCACCACGACCGCAGGTGCTCGGCGACGCGCTCGGCGTAGCGCTCGTCGCCGGTGACGGCGTAGGCGGCGGCGAGCACGGTGAGGTACTGGTGCCGGGACAGCTCCCAGATCTGCTTGATGTCCCCGACCGCCTCCTCGTCCCGGTACGGCACGTCGAACGCGTAGCCCCACGGCGCCCGGCGCCCGGTCTTCGGGTCGTACCACCAGTCCGGGTCGGCCAGGTCGTCGCGGAGCACTCCGAAGTACTCGACGTGCCCGGCCAGCAGCCGGTCCGCCTCGGCGACCAGCCGCTTCGCGGCGTCCGGCGCCACCGCGGCGACCGCCCCGGCGGGCAGGACGGCGGTGAAGCGGGCGCCGGTCACGGCCGGGCACGCGGGCCGCGCCGACCGCCACCGGCGCCTGCGCACGGCGTCGGCCGCCCGGCCGCCGACCTCCCGCGGCCCCATCCGGGACAGCCGCCGCAGATACCAGCCCGCACTCATGGTCATCGCGCCTCCGCCAGGGCCACCGGCGTGCCGGCCGCCAGCGAGGCGGGTACGGCGAGGGTCGCCGCGGTGGTGGCGACCAGCGACTCCAGCGGCACCGGCATCGCACCGCCGGTCCGCACCGCCCCGACGAACGCGGCCAGTTCGGCGGACTGGCCCTTGTCCCGGGCCCTGGGCAGCCGCGGGCCGACCCACCGCTTGCGGCGGCCGTCGTAGACGGTGGCGCGGAGGAAGTCGTCCAGCCGCAGCGCCCGGCCGTCCGCGACCAGGTCCACGGTCTCCTTGGGGAACCCGGACGGGCCCGTGGTGACGTAGGCGATGGTGGCGGTGGACCCGTCCGGGTAGCGCAGGACGACCTGGAGGTCCTCGCCCCCCGGCGTCGCCGTCGCGTACACCGAGACCGGGTCGGCCCCGAGCAGCCGGCTCGCCGTGTCGACGAAGTGCCCGCCCTCTCCGGCGAACCGCGAGCCCTCGGTGCCCTGCCGGAGGTACCAGCTGCCGTGGTCCAGCCGGCCCGCGTTGACCAGGTAGCGGACGTGTCCCGGCCCGGTGCGGGCGCCGAACTGCCGACTCGCCTCCCGCAGCAGCGGGGCGAACCGGCGGTTGAAACCCACCTGCAGCCGGTCGTTGCCGGACTCCTCCACCGCCGCGAGCACGCCGGACAGCTCGTCCTCGCTGAGCGCCAGCGGCTTCTCCACGAAGACCGCCTTGCCCGACAGCAGTGCCCTGCGGGTCAGTTCGGCGTGCGAGCTGTGCCGGGTGACGACGAACACCGCGTCCACGGACTTGTCGCCCAGTACGGCGTCGAGGTCGGTGGTCGCCCCGGTGAACCCGAACTTCCGCTGCGCGTTGGCTGCGGACAGCGCCGTCGTGGTGACGACCGCGGACAACTCGACGCCGTCGCGCCGGGCCAGGTGCGGCAGCAGCATCGAGCTCGCGTAGTTCCCCGCGCCCACGAAGGCGAGGCGCACCGGCGCGTTCGCGGCCCGGGCGGCTCCGGCGGCCCGGTTCCGCCTCCCGCCGACCGCGGGCACGGTCAGCGTCGGCGCCGGGATCGGTGTCGGTGTCGAGTCCGGGGACTCCTGCCCGGGGTACCGGAAGAGCACGGCCACCGCCTTCAGCCGGCCGTCCTCAAGGCTCCGGTACGTCTCGACCGCGTCGCCGAAGTCGGCGGTGCGGGAGATCAGGGGCGCCACGTCCACGCGGCCCCGGGCGGCGAGATCGAGGAAGCAGGCCAGGTTGCGGCGCTCGGTCCAGCGCACGTAGCCGATCGGGTAGTCCCGCCCCTCCAGCTCGTACTCCGGGTCGTAGCGCCCGGGGCCGTAGCTGCGGGAGAAACGGACGTCGAGCTCCTTCTCGTAGTACGCGTTCCACGGCAGGTCCAGCCGGCACTTGCCGATGTCGACGACCCGGCCGCGGTCCCGGCACAGCCGGGCGGCCAGCTCGACGGGCTGATTGCTGCCGCCCCCGGCGGCCAGGTACACCTGGTCCACGCCGTGGCCGTCGGTGAGTCCGGCGACGGCGCTCTCGACGGCGGGGGAGGACGGATCGCCGCAGGCCGCCGCGCCCAGCCGCTCGGCCAACTCGCAGCGCGCCGGGTCGGGATCGGCGCCGACGACGCGTACTCCCGACGCGGTCAGCAACTGCACCACCAGCTGCCCGATCAGCCCGAGCCCCACGACCAGGGCCACCTCGCCGAGCCGCGACTCGCCCTGGCGGACGCCCTGCAGGGCGATCGACCCGACCGTGCCGAAGGCCGCCTGCCGGGGTTCAAGGCCGTCGGGCACCGGAACATAGAGGTTCTGCGGCACCCAGTTCAGCTCGGCGTGCAGCGCGTGCTCGTTCCCGGCGCAGGCCACGAGGTCGCCGGCCTTCACGTCGTCGATCCCGGCGCCGACCTGTTCGACCACCCCGCACAGCGAGTAGCCCAGCGGCGTGTAGGAGTCCAGCTTGCCCATGACCTTGCGGTAGGTGGCGGGGACCCCGTTGGTGGCCACGCTCTGCACCACCTTGGCCACCTGGTCGGGACGGGAACGGGCCTTGCCCAGCATCGACAGGCCGGCCTCGGAGACCTTCATCAGCTCGGTGCCGGTGGAGATCAGCGAGTAGGCGGTCCGCACCAGCACACCGCCCGGCTTGCAGCCCGGCACCGGCACGTCGAGCAGCGCCAGCTCGCCGCTCCTGTAGTTCTGCACGACCTGTTTCACCCGAAGTCCTTCTGTCCGTCGGCCGGTTGCTTGCCTGTCAGTCGTCCGTGTGCCGGAGGTCCGTCCGGGCGGCGCGGCGTCATGTCGTCGGCGAGGGGGCCCGGCCCGCCCCGGAGACGGCGCCGCGGTACCAGTACTCGAGCGTCAGCACGTGCCACAGGTGCTTGGAGAAGTCCCGCTGCCCCGCGGCGTCCTCGGCGACCAGCCGCCGCAGCGCGTCGCGGCGCAGCAGCCCGGAGCGGACCAGCTCGCCGTCGTTCACCACCTCGCGCACCAGCGGTGCCAGGTCCCGGCTCATCCAGGCCCGCAGCGGGGCGCTGAACAGCCCCTTGGGCCGGTACACGATCTCCCGGGGCAGCACCGATACGGCCGCCTCCTTCAGGACGGCCTTGCCCTGCCGTCCGACGATCTTGCGGTCGCCGGGCACGGCGAACGCCGCCCGCACCACCTCGACGTCCACGTACGGCACCCGCACCTCGGTCGACGCGGCCATGCTGGCCCGGTCGGTGTAGGCGAGGTTGAGGCCCGGCAGGAACATCCGGGCGTCGCCCAGGCACATCCGGTTCACGAAGTCGTCCAGGTCGTTGTCCCGGTAGACGTCGGCGTGCTCGGCCAGCACGTCCTCGACCGTCCCGGCCAGGTCCGGATCGAGCAGGGCGAGCAGCTCCTCCCGGTCGTACATGGTGTAGCTGCGCCGGAACGCCGTCTCCTCCGGCAGATCGGCGAAGGAGAGGAACCGTTTCGCGAAACGCACCGACCGGTACCCGCGGCGGCTCGACGCGACCGGCAGCCGGTCCACCGCCGAGGACACCCCGCGCCGCAGGGGCCGCGGGACGCGCCGGTAGCGCACCGCGAGCACGTTGGCCAGGTGCTTGCGGTACCCGGCGAACAGCTCGTCGGCGCCCATCCCCGAGAGCATCACCTTCACCCCGGCCTCCCGGGCGGCCGAGCAGATCAGGAAGGTGTTGATGGCGGCGGGATCGCCGATCGGCTCGTCCAGGTGGTACGTCATCCGGGGCAGCAGGTCGAGCACGTCCGGGGCGATCTCGATCTCGTGCAGGTCGACGCCGAACCGCTCGGCCACCCGCCGGGCGTGGCGCAGATCGTCCGGCATCGCCTCGAACCTGGCGTCCTCGGCGCGGAAGCCGATCGTGTAGGCGGAGAGCCCGGGCCGCTCGCGCGCCGCCAGCGCGGTCAGGTAGCTGGAGTCGAGCCCGCCGGAGAGGAAGGCCGCCACCGGCACGTCCGAGAGCAGGTGGCGCCGGGTCGACTCCTCGACGACGGCGGCCAGGTCCGGCGCTTCGCCGCTGCGGGCGCGCTCCCGGCCCTCCGCGGCGACGTCCTTCAGGTTCCAGTACCGGCCGCGCTCCACCCGGCCGTCGGGCCGGCACCGCAGCCAGCTGCCCGGCGGCAGTTTCTCCGCCTCGCGGAACGCGCACCGCGAGTCCGGCACCCAGTAGTACAGCAGCGAGGCCACCAGCGCCGCGTGGTCCACCTCCAGGGACCCGCCGGTCACGGCCGCGAGCGCCTTCAGCTCGGAGGCGAACACCAGACCCGCGCCGCGCCGCAGCAGGAACAGCGGCTTGACGCCGAGCTGGTCGCGGGCGAGCACCAGGTCGCCGGTGCGCTCGTCGAAGACCGCGAACGCGAACATGCCGCGCAGCCGGGGCAGGCACTCCGTGCCCCAGCGGCGCCAGGCCTCCAGGAGCACCTCGGTGTCGGAGGTGCCGCGGAAGCGCACCCCGGCGGCCGTCAGCTCGGCGCGCAGCTCGGGCGCGTTGTACAGCTCGCCGTTGTAGGTGAGGGCGAGGCCGCCCGAGACCATCGGCTGGGCGCCGGTCTCCGACAGGTCGACGACCGCCAGCCTGCGGTGCCCGAGCTGCACCTCGCCGTCGCCGACGGGGTGGCTGTACCGGCCCGCCCCGTCCGGCCCGCGATGGGCGAGGACGTCGGTGAGCCGGTCGGTCACCGCCTTGCCGTCCGGCCACCCGTAGGTGCCTGCGATGCCACACATGATCTACCGCGCCTCCTGCTCGCCGTCCGCGACCCGTGCGACCGGCGCCGGCGGCCGCTCCGCCCGGGTCCGTGCCGTGCCGTTGTGCCGGTCCGGCCGCTCGTCGTGGCCGCGTGCCGCCGCGTGCGGCCCGTCCCACAGCACGCCGTCGGTCCGGTCCCGCGGATCGGGGTCGAGCAGCACCACACCGAGCACCGTGACGCGCAGGTCGGCGAGGTGCCGTGCCACGGTGTGCAGCCACGCCGTGCCGGCGTGCCCGGCGCGTACGACGAGCACGGTCCGGGAGCCGAGGTGCGGGAGGTCGGTCCAGGCCGTGCCGGGCGCGACCGAGCCGACGCCGAGCAGGCGCACCCCGGCGGGCTCGGCCGCCGCGCGCTCGGCGCCGACCACGGTGGGTCCGCCGGACCTGGCGCGGGCCCGGGCGAGTGCCGGGCCGGGCAGGCCGTCGACGACGACCACCGGGCCGTCCGCCGCCAGGGCCCCCGCGACGTCCAGGGCGATCAGGCTCGTGCCGCGCGCGCAGCCCAGCTCCAGGAGTGACACCGGTTCCGCGGAGCCGCGCACGGTACGGGCCAGGGTCGCGGTGAGCCGGTCGCGGGCCGCGCGGGTCCGCCGCCGGCCCCGCCCGCCCGGCCCGCGGGGCACCCGGCGCAGTTCGGCGAGGACCGAGGCGCCCAGGTGCGCCGCGACGTCCCGGCGCAGCACGGGGCGGTCCGCCACCACCGAGCCGACCGCGGCCAGCGCGAGCCCGAGGACCAGGCCGAGGGCGAGTCCGATCCCGGCGTCGGTGGCGGCGGCCCGGACCGGGGAGTGCCGCACCGCGTGCGGGGCGTCCACGATCTGCGTGCCGGCGACGACCGCGGGCGTGCCGGTGCGGGCCTCGGCGGAGCGCTGGTCGAACTCCGCGATCCGCGAGTCGAGTTCGGCCCGGCGGGCGAAGAGCGACTCGATGCTCGCCGACGCCTTCGGGTCCTCGGCGTCGGGCGACCGGTCGCCGATCGCCTCGTTGACCTCGGCGAGTTCGTCCCGCATGCGGTCGCGCTGGTCGAGCAGGGCGTCGGCCTCGGCCTCGGCGCTCTGCCGCATCCGCCGCACGTGGTCCGCGACGAACGCGTCGGCCAGCGCCCCGGCCCGGGCCACCGCCTCCGCGTCGCTGCCACCCGTCACGTCGATCCGCAGCAGGTTGTTGGTCAGGCCGGTGCCCCGGTAGTCCCGCATGAACTCCTCGGGCTCCTCGGACGAGCCGAGGGCCCGCAGCGCCTGGCCCGCGATCCGCGTGGTGCCCAGCAGTTCGACGTCGGTACGGATGAGCGTCCCGGTGTCGTTCGGCTGGTCGTCCTTGTGCGCGACCAGGACCTTGGCCACCGCGGCCGGCGACGGCGGCAGCAGGACCGCCACCGCCGCACCCGCCAGCAGCCCCAGCAGGGCCAGCGAGCACCACAGCCGGCGGCGCCTGCGCACCGCCACCACCAGCGCGTGCAGGTCGACCAGCGGAACGGCGGCCGGCGACTGCGCGGCCGTACGCGTCGTGTCCGCCGTGTCCGTCGCAGTCGTCGTACCCGACGGGCCCGGCGAACTCGTCGCGCCCGTCGCGGCCTTCGTGTTCCTGGTGTCCGTCGAGGTCACGTCCGTCGTCACGCGGTACCCCCCGTCGTGCCGCCCCCCACCGCGACGGCCGCGGTGCCGTTCTGTGCCGGCCGCCCGGCGGAGCGCGTCGTACGGGTCCGTACCGGCCGGGCGACGACCACGCCGACGACCTCGTGCCCGCCGTCCGCACAGGCCTCGGCGAGGTCGGCGAGCTGCTCCGCGGTCCGGCTGCCCGCGCTGAGCACGACCAGCGCGCCGGACTCCGTGTCGCGGTCCGGCACCACGGGCCGCTCCACCGCGACGTCCACCACCCGCAGCACCGGATCGCCCCCGGCCTCGGCGACGAGCTGCCCGGCGGCCCGGCGCGCGACCTCGTCGCCCTCCGGTACGAGCACCAGCAGCGCCGGGGCGGACGGCACCCGCTCCCGGAGCCGGGCGCACACCCGCCGGTGCCGGAGCCGCAGCCCCGCCTCGTCGCCGGACGCCCGGGGAACCGGCACGTCCCACCGGGCGTCGGCGCCAAGGAGCCGGCGGATCCGGGCCCGCGCGCCGCGCGCCGCCGGCCGGTCCGCGCGCCGCCCGGCCGGCACGTCGACGGCGCCCAGCGGCACCGAGCCCAGCGCCGCCGCGGTCTCCGCCTCGGTGCGCGGCCTGCGGCCGGCCCGGGCGGCGGCGAGATGGCCGGCCACCGCGAGCAGGAAGAACAGCAGCGCCCCGCCGGCCACGAACTGGAGCCGCGTCGGCGGTGCCTCGCCGGCCGGGCGGGTCGCAGGACCCATCACGACCAGCCCGGCCGCGTTGTTCGCCGGGTCGGCCTGCTCCAGCTTCTCCATGGCCTCCTGCAGCGCCGAGCGCAGCTTCTCCAGCTCGGTGCGGGCCTGCACGCTCTCCACCGTCTGCCCGGGGTCCGCGGCGCCCGCCAGCTCGCTGATGCGGCGGTTGGTCTGCGACACCTGCTGCCGCAGCGCCCCGGGCCCCGACGCCGCGCCGGGATCGGTGTCGCCGCCCGCGATCCGTGCGGCGAACGAGACGAACTCCCGGGCCGCCTCGTCGGCGAGCCGCTGAGCGCGTCCGGGGGAGTCGTCCGTGCCCGAGATCCTGATGATGTTCCCGTCGGCGGCCTCGGCGCTCACCCGCTCGCGCAGCTCGGCGCCGCCGAGTCCCGGCCGGTCCAGTGCCTCCGCCACGCGGTCGACCACCGTGGAACTGGTGGCGATCTCGACCTGCGTCACCAGCTCGCGCTCCTCCCACTGGCCCGGCAGCAGGACCGAGGCCGACGCCGTCCAGCGCGGCGGGAACAGCACCGAGACGCCGTAGCCGGCCAGCGCGCCGGCCACGGCGAGGACGGCGAGGAACCGCAGGCGGCGGCGGAGCAGCCGTCCGATCGTGACCAGGCGTATCGCGTCATCGCTCACCGGTGGGGCCCCCTCCCCGCCCGGGCCGGGGTGCCGGCGGAGTGCGGTCGCCGCAGGCGGCGGCGTACGCGGTGAGCAGCGCGGCCTGCGAATGGCGCCAGGAGAGCCGCCCGTTGATCCGTTCCCGGCCGATCTCGCCCATCCGGGCCCGCTGTTCCGGATCGTCCAGCAGCCGCGCGACGAGTCCGGCGAACTCCGCCTCGTCGTTGGCGGTCGCGTAGACGGCGGCGTCACCGGCGGAGACCCGGGCCTCCCTGAGGTCGAAGGAGACGATCGGGCGGCCCATCGCCATGTACTCCAGAACCTTGTTCATGGTCGACACGTCGTTGAGCGGATTGCGCGGGTCGGGGGAGAGGCACACGTCCGCGGTGGAGAGGTAGCGCACCAGCTCGGCGTCCGGGACCCGCCCGGTGAACTGCACCTGCTTGTCGAGGCCGAGGGCGCGGGACAGCTCCACCATCGCGTCGAAGGCGTCGCCGGAGCCGACGAACACCGCGTGCCAGTCGGTCCGGCCGTGCTCGTCGCGCAGTTTCGCCAGGGCCCGCAGGGCGTAGTCGACGCCGTCCTGGGGGCCCATGACGCCCAGGTAGCACAGCAGATGGGGCTTGCCCCGCTTCAACTCCGGCTCGGGCGGCACCGGTCGGAACCGGTCGGACGCGGGGGCGCTGCGCACCACGTACACGTCCTCGGGCCGGCGCCCGCCGCGGCGTACCGCGACGTCCTTGTAGCTCTCGTTGGTGGCGAGCACGACGTCCGCGGCCCGGTAGGTCAGCCGTTCCAGCGCGCACACGGCGCGGTAGAGCAGGTCCTTGCCGCGCCCGAACCGCGAGAGGTACAGCTCGGGTATCAGGTCGTGCTGGTCGAAGACGAACCGGGCGCCGCGCCGCTTCAGCCACAGGGCCGGCAGGAACAGCAGGTCGGGCGGGTTGCAGGCGTGGACCACGTGGACCGGTCCGACCCGGCAGGCCAGCCGCGCCGTGTGCCACAGCGCCGCGCCGTACTCCCGCAGGTACCCGGCGGGGCCGCCGGTGGCCGCGCGCAACGGGTAGCGGTGGATCCGCACCCCGTCGATCTCCGCCTCCGCCTCGGTGTCCCGCTTGCTGCCCCGGGGGCAGATGACGTCCACCGTCCAGCCCGCGTCGCGCAGTGTCGTGCACTCCTGCCAGACCCGCCGGTCGAAGGGCACCGACAGGTTCTCCACCAGGATCAGCGCGCGCCGGCCCGGCCGCCGGCCGCCGGGACCGCCGCCGGGCGGGGTGTCGCGGGAGGTTCTGCCGCCGGACGCTCTGTCACCAAGCAAGGCCCACGTACCCCGGTTCGGTCCGGCGCGCGTCGGCGTCGGGAAGGTGGACGAGGTCGATCAGCGCCGGGCCGCTCCCGCCGTGCGGCAGCGCCGACAGCACGGCCGGGTCCCTGGTCCCGACCAGGCACACCTCGGCGTGCTCCAGCACGTCGCCGACGGAGTCCGCGAGCAGTTGCGCGAGGTGCGGCAGCCGGGTCTCCACGTACTCGCGGTTGGCGCCGAGCAGCCGGGACAGGCTCACGTTGGCGTCGTGGATGCGCAGGTCGTAGCCCTTGCCGAAGAGCCGCTCCGCCAACTCGACGAGCGGGCTCTCGCGCAGGTCGTCGGTGCCGGGCTTGAAGGACAGCCCGAACAGGCCCACCCGGCGCTTCCCGGTGCGCTCGACCAGCTCCACCGCGCGGTCCAGGTGCGCGGAGTTGGAGGGCAGCACGTGGGAGAGGATGGGCACCGAGACGTCGGCCCGCCGCGCCGCGTGGACCAGGCTGCGCAGGTCCTTGGGCAGGCAGGAACCGCCGAAGGCGAAGCCGGGCCGCAGGTAGGCGGGGCTGATGTTCAGCTTGCGGTCGGCCAGGAACACGTCCATCACCTGGTGCGAGTCCACCCCGAGCGCCTGGCACACCGCACCCAGCTCGTTGGCGAAGCCGATCTTGAGGCCGTGGAACGCGTTGTCCGCGTACTTGATCGCCTCGGCCGTCGGAACCGGCACCCGGAACACCTCTCCGGGCAGGCCGTCGTAGAGCGCCGCCACCACGTCGCCGCTCGCCGGGTCGAGTTCGCCGACGACGGTCTTCGGCGGGTCGAAGAAGTCCCGCACGCTCGTGCCCTCGCGCAGGAACTCCGGGTTGACCGCGACGCCGAAGTCCACCCCGGCCGTGCCGCCGACGTACTTCTCCAGGATCGGCACCAGCAGGTTCAGGCAGGTGCCGGGGAGCATGGTGCTGCGGAAGACGACCGTCTGCCGTCCGCCCCGCTCGGCCAGGGCCGCGCCGATCTGCTCGGTCACCCGCTCCAAGTAGGTCGTGCACAGGCTGCCGTTGGGCTCCGACGGCGTGCCCACGCAGACCAGCGACACCTCGCTGTCCGCGATCGCCTCACGCACGTCGGTGGTGGCGCGCAGCCTCCCCGTCCGCACGACCTCGGCGACGAGTTCCCCGATCCGCTCCTCCACCACCGGGGCCCGGCCGTCGTTGACCAGGTCGACCTTCACCCGGTTCACGTCCACCCCGACGACCTCGTGCCCCATGTCGGCCAGGCACGCGGCCGACACACAGCCCACGTAGCCGAGCCCGAAAACGCTGACTCTCATGACCCGTTCCTCCCCCCAGGCAGGCCCCGGCGGCCTGCGGTCCGTGCACCGGCCCGACGTACCCGGCTCATCAGTAGGCCCCCTGTCCGAGGAGCACCGCGCGCAGGGTCTTCCACAAGATCACCGTGTCCAGGGCGAGCGACCAGTCCTCCACGTACCGCAGGTCCAGCCGGACCGCCTCCTCCCACGGCAGGTCGCTGCGTCCGCTGATCTGCCACAGGCCGGTGAGGCCGGGTTTGACCAGCAGCCGTCTTCGGATGTCGGGGCCGTACGCGGCGGACTCCTCCGGCAGCGGGGGCCGCGGGCCGACGAGCGACATCGATCCGGTCAGTACGTTGAAGAGCTGGGGGAGTTCGTCGACGGAGTACCGGCGCAGCACCGCCCCCACCCGGGTCACCCGCGGGTCCCGGCGGAGCTTGAACAGCAGGCCCGCGCCCTCGTTGCGGTCGGCCAGCGCGGCCCGCGCCCCCTCGGCCCCGGCGACCATGGTGCGGAACTTGACGATGGTGAACTCGCGGCCGTCCTTGCCGACCCGGCGCTGGCGGTAAAGGACGCCACCCCGGCTGTCGGCCAGGACGAGCAGGGCGACGAGCACCATCAGCGGTGCGAAGGCGACCAGCAGCAGCGTGGCGCCCACCCGGTCGACGACTTCCTTGACCGCGCGCCGGCCGCCGGTGAAGGCCGGCATGCTGACCCGCAGCAGCGGGATGCCGAGCACCGCGTCCACGTGCAGCCGGGGGCCGGCCACCTCCATCAGCACGGGCGCGACGACCATCTCGGCGTCACTGCCCTCGAGGTTCCAGGCCAGCCGCTGCAGCCGGTGCGGCGACCAGTGCGGGTCCGGTGTGACCGCGACGACCCGGTAGCCGTGGCGGTGGACGTGGTCGGCGACGTCCGCCAGCGGGCCGACGACCGGTACTCCGTCCAACTGGTCGCCGCCGGGTCCGCGACCGCCCGTCAGGCACACCGCGTCCACCCGCCACCCGAGGTGCGGGAACCTCCGGGTCCGGGCGATCAGATCGCTGACGGTGGCGGGGCTCCCGGCAGCGAGCACCGGCCTCAGGCAGCGTCCCCTCTTGCGCTGCCGGTGCAGCCGGACGCGCAGCGAATAGCGCGCGATCATGGTGACGACCGCGATGGCGGGAATGGCGACGAAGATCCAGAGTTTGATGTTGCGCGAGGTCAGCGCTATTCCGCCGAGCGCCAGCACCACGGTCGCCATGAACAGTGAGCGGCCCAGCCGGCGGAATTCCTCGGCGCCCTGGCCGAGTACCGCCGGGGACCACGAACGGCTCACCGCGAGCGCACCCAGCACCAGCACCTCGGTGCCGCACGCCAGGATGACCCACTTGTCGTGCCAGTCGGCGGCGTCCCGGACCCCGAAGAAATTGCCGATGCCCGCCGCCACGGTGGCGGTGGTCACGGTGTCGCTGGTGATCACGGTACGGCGGTACCGCTGCTCCCAGTCCGTCCCGGTCCGGTCGACCGCCCCGTTCACGTCCACGGGCCCGCCCGTGGACGTGAACGGGCTGAGCAGTCCCCCTTGTCGCACAGAACCCCCCAGGTCCCCAGTGGTACGACGTATTCGCCCAACACTGTTGTGTGCATCTCGGGAGGCCCCCGCCTCCCTGCGCCGCGCCGCTCCTCCCCACGGGAGGCCCCCGCCTCCCCGCGCACGACCTGCCGGCTGCTCCCCATCCCCGACGCGTGGACCCGGCTGCCTGTTTTACCGGCAGTCGCACCCATAGATCATCATTGGTCGCCTCATGTCCGAACAGCTGAAGCACGGTCAATCTAGACCATCGGAACCAGTATGTAGAGAGGATGTGTGCAATTCGTGAGCATGCTTTGAGACTTGTTCCACCGGCCGTCGCGGGACCGGCGCCCCTAGGTGGTGATCGCCGACGCGAACCGTGGAATGCGGCCGGAATCCTGGTTCGGTGTTCCCCCGCACCGAGAACCTTGTGATCCAGGAGAATTCGATGTTCCGCGCCACCCGCATCGCATTGTCCCGTCGGCGGTCCGTGGCTCCCGCGGCCGGCGAAGGCCCCGGTCAGGCGTCTTCGAGCCGGGCCACACGGGTGAGGATGGCGTCCGCGATGCTCTCCCCGGGCCACGGGAAGGTGCGGCTCACGGCGCGCTGCTGGGCGAGCCCGTGCAGGCAGAGCCAGAGGGTGACGGCGTCGAGCCGCGGGTCGGCCGCCGAGGACTGGCCCGAGGCGACGCAGTCCGCGAGCGTGTCCGCGACCACGCCCAGGGCCGTCGTGCCGAGGCCGGTCAGGTCCTCCTCGGTCAGTGAACTGCCGTCGAGGGTCGGCATCCAGAGGCCGCCGAACATCGTGCGGTAGCGCCCGGGGTGGCGCTGCGCGTAACCGAGGTAGGCGCGGCACAGGGCGCGGAGCCGGTCCCGCGGGTCGTCGCCGGCCCGGTGGACGGCGGTGCGCAGGTGCCGCTCCAGTGCGGCGAACTCCCGCCGGACGACGGCCAGCATGATCGCGGGCTGGTCGGCGAAGTGCGGATAGATCGAGGGTGCGGAGATCCCGACCCGGCGGGCGACCGATCGCAGGGTGATCGCACGCTCGTCGCCGGTCTCGTCCAGCAGCGCCGCGGCGGCGAAGACGATGTCCTCCCGCAGTCGGCCGCCCTCGCCCCGCCGGTTGCGTGCGCGGACTCGCGGGGGTGGTCCCGGCGTTGTCTCCTCGGCTTGTCTCATGCTCGTAACCTTACGACGCAAAACTTAAGGTTGTACATGCTTGTGTGCCGCCTTATTACGCCCGTAGGCTTACGTCTGTAAGTTCCTGCGGAATCCACTGCCGAACACTCGGCTCCCTACAGAAGGAACCCGATCCATGTCCCTGACCCGTTCCCGTTTCGCCAAGCACACGACGGCGCTCGCCCTCTGTCTCGCCGCGGCCGGCACGGTCCTCGCGGCCACCGGGCCCGCGCAGGCCGCCTCCGGCCGCCACCACGACGGTCACACCGGCGCGATCGAGTGCCGCGGGCAGGGCACCGACCCCGACGCCGTCGTCCGCTACCGCTCCCAGATCCTGATCGACGCACCGCTGAGCACCGTCTTCAGGACGCAGACGGACGTCGAGCAGTGGCCGACCTGGCAGGACGCCGTCTCCACCAGTGAGCGCCTCGACCACGGACCCCTGCGTCCGGGCTCCGCCTTCCGGTGGACCACCCCGGTCCCGGCCACCCCCGCCACGCCCGCGACGACCCTGGAGGTCACCTCGACCGTCCAGCAGCTCCGGCGCGACCAGTGCGTCCGCTGGACCGGCCCCGCGACCAGCGAGGCGATCCACATCGACGAGGGAACGCACGTCTGGACCTTCACCAAGGTCAGGGGCGGCACCCTCGTGCGCACCGAGGAGACCTGGACCGGTGACCAGGCCGAGGCGGACGTCGACCTCTCGACCGAGGCGCTCGGCGCGGGCCTGGAGGTCTGGCTGAAGGACCTCAAGGCCGCGGCGGAATCCCGCGCCGGCTGCTGACCCGTCCTCTCCCCGGCCCCGCCCGGCGCGGGGCCGGGACCCCGGCCGCCTCCCGTGCCGTCCCGGCCGACTGCCTGCCTGTTGTGCCGGGAGGGGCGCTTCCACGAAGGACGACCCATGAGCCGCATCCCCCCTCGGCCCGCCCGCATCCCCTCTCGGCCCGCCCGTATCCCCCCTCCTCGGCTCGCCCGGAGCCGCCTCGGGCGGCCTCCCTCCGGAGCGCCCGGCGGTCACGTGCGGACGCCCGGACTGCCGACGGGACCGCCGTGAAGCCTCCCGTGACCGGCTCCGCCGCGCCACCCCGCGGGCCGGGGGCCCGACTCGTCGGCCGACGGGACGAGATCGCGCACATCGACGAGCTGACCGGTGCCGCGCGCGCGGGCCGGGGCGGGGCACTGGTGCTGCTCGGCGAGGCGGGCATGGGCAAGACCGCACTCCTGGAGCACGCCCGGACGGCCGGCGGCCTGCGGACCGTCCGGGCGTCCGGGGCGCAGTACGAGGAGGAACTGCCGTTCGCCGCCCTCCACCACCTGTGCGCGCCGCTGCTGCCGCGCCTCGCGCAGCTGCCCGCCGAGCACGCCGAGACCCTGCGGAACACCTTCGGTCTGGGCGCGGAGGCGGCGGACGTGTTCCGCATCGGCCTCGCGGCCCTGGCGCTGCTGTCCTCGGCGGCCCGCGAGCGTCCGCTCCTCTGTCTGATCGACGACGCGCAGTGGCTGGACAAGGCGTCGTTGAAGGTACTGGCGTTCCTCGCCCGCCGGGTCGCCGGCGAACCCGTCGCCCTGCTGTTCGCCGTCCGCGGCCCCAGTGCGTCCGGCGAGCTGGACGAGCTGCCCGGCCTGCTCCTCGGCGGGCTGAGCGACACCGACGCCCGGACGCTGCTCTCGGCCCCGAGCCACGTGACGCTCGACGCCCGGGTCCGCGAGCAGATCGTCGCCGAGGCGGGCGGCAACCCCCTGGCCCTGCTCGAACTGCCCCGGGCCGGCGGGTTCGCGCCGCCGGACACCGCGTCGGTGCCCACGCGGATCGAACGCGGTTACCGGTCCCGCCTGGTCGGTCTGCCCGAGGGCGCGCGACTGCTGCTGACCGTCGCGAGCGCCGACCCGACGGGTGACCCGGGCCTGCTGTGGCCCGCCGCGGGGCGCCTGGGGATCGACCCGGAGGAGGCAGGCGCGGCGGCGACCGCCACCGGGCTGATCGACTTCGGCACCCGCGTCCGCTTCTGCCACCCGCTGGCCAGGTCCGCGGTCTACCGGGCGGCGGACGCCCGGCTGTGCCGGCTGGCCCACCGGGTGCTGGCCGAGGTCACCGACCCGGCCGCCGACCCCGACCGGCGGGCCTGGCACCGGGCCCAGGCCTGCACGGGCCCCGACGAGGAGGTCGCCGCGGAACTGGAACGATCCGCGGCCCGGGCCCGCTCGCGGGGCGGAACGGCGGCCGCGGCGGCCTTCCTCGAACGCGCGGCGGCCCTGTCGCCGGGCGCCGGCGAACGGGCCGAACGGACGCTCACCGCCGTGCGGGCCCACGCCGACGCGGGCGCCGTCGACGCGGCGGCACGGCTCCTGACCACCGTCGAGGACACCGCGCCGGACACCGGCCGGCAGGCCCGCGTCGACCTGTTGAGGGGCCGGCTCGCCTTCCTGCGGCGCACCGACGAGAGGGGCCCCGCCTTCGTGCTGCGCGCCGCGCGGCACCTGGCGGACCTCGACCCCGAAAGGTCCCGCGACTGCTTCCTTGACGCGGTGGAGATGAGCCTGGTCGTGGGCCGGGCCACCGGTGTGATGGACAGGGTGCTGGCCGAGGCGCGGTCCGCACCGCCGTCGACCAGCCCCGACGTCCTGGACGCGTTGATCCGGCTGGCCGCGGACGGGCACCGGGCCGCATACCCGCTGATGCGCAGCGTCCTCGACGGCGACACCACCCCCCTGTGGACCCGCCGTCCCGCGCTCGCCGCCATGCTCGCCGGTGAACTGTGGGATCCGCACACCCACGCGACCATCGCCGAGTGGCTGGTGCGCGCCGGCCGTGACGCCGGATCGCCGCACCTGCTGCGCCTGGGACTCGCCCAATCGGCGTCCTACGCCGTCCTCACCGGCGACCTCGGACGGGCGATGGCGGCGATCGCCGAGGAGGAGGCGATCGCCGACGCCACGGACGGCCACCCGGTGACCTATCACCGGCTGCAACTTGCCGCGATGCGCGGCCGCCGGGAGGAGGCGCTGCCGCTCTTCGCGTCGGTCACCGCCGCGGCGCGGGCGACGGGCGCCGGACAGCTGATCGCCAACACGCACTGGGCGAAGGCGCTGCTGCACAACGCCCTCGGCGACCATCCGACCGCGCTGGACGCGGCCCGGCAGGCCGTGGCCGACGGCGACCTCTTCCTCGCGGGCTTCTCCCTGCCCGAGCTGATCGAGGCGGCCGTCCGCTGCGGCGAGCACGCGACCGCCGTCACCGCCCTCGCCTCGCTGACCGAGCGCACCGACGCCGTCGGCACTCCCACGGGTCTCGGCATCGCCGCGTACGCGCGGGGCCTGGTGACCGGCGTCGAGGACGACTACCGCCAGGCCGTCGAACACCTCGACGAGAGCCCGCTGGTCCCGTACCGGGCCAGGGCCCGCCTCCTGTACGGGCAGTGGCTGCGCCGGGCGCGGCGTGGCCGGGAGTGCCGTCAACAGCTGCGGCTCGCCCACGAGATGCTGACCGACGTCGGCGCCGAGGCGTTCGCCCGGCGGGCCGCCGGGGAACTGCGTGCCGCGGGCGAACCCGCCCGCACCCGCTCCGGGCCCGGCCTCGTCGGGCTCACCGAGCAGGAGGTCTGCATCGCCCGGCTGGTCGGCACCGGCGCCACCTCCAAGGAGGTCGCCGCCCGGCTCTTCCTCTCCCCGCGCACCGTCGACGCCCACCTGCGCAACATCTTCCGCAAGCTCGGCATCGGCTCCCGCAGGCAGCTCCGCGACCTTCCCGGCCTCGGCGGCTGATTGCGCGGGGGCTCCCCGGCTGCGGCCCGTGGCAGGCGGCGGTGCCGCGATCCGCTTGCGCGGATCGCGGCACCGACCGCCCTTCCCGTCCTCAGTGGTGGCCGTGCGGCCGCAGCCACCCCGGCCGGTGGGCCGCCGGCCGACGGTGCCCGGCGGCCTCGCTCCCCGCGTCGGTGGTCGAGCCGCCGTCCTCCAGCCGGCCGGCCAGTACGTCACGCTCCGTCGCGGCCTGCTTGGCGGACTCCCGGTCCCTGCGGCGCTTCTTGCTGCGGTGGCGCGCCAGTACCGTTCCGGCCAGGAGCATCCACATGCCCAGGCCGAAGATCAAGGTCAGGGCGATACCGCCGAGGAAGGCTCCGAGCGTACTGATCGTGAATGGATCGCTCCCCAGGAGAGTCACCGTGTAGTCCGGACCGCCGGACAGGTTGTACGCGATCAGCAGGCCCGCGAAGGCGGCGGCGCCCGCCATGAGCAGGAGACCCAGCACCAGCATGTTTCTCACCTCGTCGCATGTGGATGTCCGCCGTTCGAGTCACCAGTGAGGAAAAGGGTGAAACACCACAAAGGGGATTGAGGTCGGAAGGTGCCCGGAGTCTTCACGGGCGGGTGTCAGAACGGGGCGGGTTCGGGGCCCTCGGCGCGCCAGACGGTGCCGCGGCGCTCATGGGCGAAGAGCTCCTCCACGGCGTGCGCGATGCGCGGGCCCACCTCCCGTTCCAGCAGGTAGAGGGCGAGGTCGAGGCCGGAGGTGACGCCGGCCCCGGTGACGAGGTCGCCGTCGTCCACCACGCGGGCGCGCACCGCGTGCACGCCGGTGGCGTCGAGCGTGTCCAGGCCCATGTGGTGGGTCGTGGCACGGCGCCCCGCCAGGAGCCCGGCCATGGCCAGGACGAGTGAGCCGCCGCAGACGCCCGCGACCACCACCTCGGGATGGACCATCGCCTCCTTGAGCAGCGCGGGCAGACGGGTGTTCAGGGTGCGGCCCAGCAGTACGGGAATGGACTCGTCCGCTCCCGTGGATCCCGGTGTCCCGGCACCGTCGGCGGGGGCGTCGGTGGGGGCGTCGGCGGGGTCCCCCACCCGCCCGGACGCGCCGGGGATCACGATCAGGCCGGGGCGGTCCGGGGCGAGGGCGGCCGTGGCGCGCAGGGCCAGCCCGCCGGTGCCGCTCACCACCTCGCGCGGCCCCTCGGCGGAGACCAGCTCCACCGTCACCGCGCCCCCCGAGGCGGTGCCGCCGGCGGTCAGCACCTCGTAGGGGGCGACGACGTCGAGCGGGTCGAAGCCGTCGAACAGGATGATCTGGGCATGCATGGAGAGACCCTCCGGGGGTGGTTCGGTGTGGAGTGGACAGGTTCCGAACGTACGAGCCGGACGCCCCTGCTCCCAGAGGGAAAAGTGACGGCTGCCGACGGGATGGGGCCAGGAGGGAAGGGCGTGCCGCCGTCGAGGATGGGGATTCGTGGAAGCCCTCTTTGAAGTGATGAGAATAAATTAGTAATAAATATTGACGAGGGGTTCCCGGCCGGGGGAGGGTCAGCGGCATGACTCCCTACGCCCGCCGCGGCGTGCACGGCCAGACCGTGGAAGCCCTCGCCCGCCGCATCCTCGGCGGACGGATCCCCGAGGGTGCCACGCTCGACCTGGTCGCACTCCGGAGCGAGCTGGACGTGAGCCTGACCGCGCTGCGCGAGTCGCTGAAGGTGCTGGCCGCCAAGGGGATGATCGACGCCCGTCAGAAGCGCGGCACCTTCGTCCGCTCCCGCGCCGACTGGAACCTGCTCGACGCCGACGTCCTGCGCTGGCGGTTCGAGGGTGCCGACGGCAACGGCCGCGACCAGGCGCTGCTGCACGACCTCGCCGAGATGCGGGCGATCGTCGAACCGGCCGCCGTCCGGCTCGCCGCCGCCCGCCGCACCGACGCCGACCTCGCCGCGCTGGACGCCGCGCTGGCCGCGATGGCGGAGCGGGACGCGGGCCCGGCCCGCGCCGTGGACGCCGACCTCGCCTTCCACCGGGCCCTGCTCGCCGCCACCCACAACGAACTCCTCGAACGCATGCGGGCGGTGCTGGAGTCCGGACTCGCCCACCGCGACCGCATCGTGCACAGCTCCCCGCACAGCGGCGACCCGGTACCGGCGCACCGGGCGGTCCTGGACGCCGTCCGCGACCGCGATCCGGACGCGGCGGAGGCCGCGATGCGCGCCCTGCTCGACCAGGCGCACCGGGACCAGCGCCGCGTCGGCGACGTCACCCGCGTAAGCGACGTAAGCGACGTAAGCGATGTCACCGACGTCGGTGACTCCGACGACACGGAAAGGCTGTCCGGCTAAGTGAAGATCACCCGCATTGAGACGTTCCTCGTTCCGCCCCGCTGGCTGTTCTGCCGGGTGGAGACCGACGACGGCGTGGTCGGCTGGGGCGAACCCGTGGTCGAGGGCCGCGCCGAGGTCGTCCGCGCCGCCGTCGACGTCCTCGCCGAGTACCTCGTCGGCCACCGGGCCTCGGCGTCGACATCGACGAGAAGGCCGTACGCGCCGCCGACCGCGCCGGGCACGCCTGGCGGAACCCGGTGTGGCGGCACCCGGACGGGTCGTTCGCCGAGTGGTGACCCCGACCGCCCCCCCTGTCCCCGTCCCAGGCGGGGCGAGCCGGCGCCTGACCGTCGCCGTCGCCGCACGACCGACCGACCCGCACCAACCCGAGAAGGAGGCCCGCCAGTGGACCTGCGAGCCGCCCTGACAGCACACCGCCTCGTCGCCATCGTGCGCGGAACCGACCCCGACGCCGCGCTGCGCACCGTACTCACCCTGACCGAGGAGGGCGTGGAACTCGTCGAGGTCTCCCTGACCGGCGCCGACGCCCTCCGGGTCATCGAGCGGGCCAGGGCCGCCCTCGGACCCGGCAGGCCCCTGGGCGCCGGCACGGTCCTCACCACCGAGGACGCCCGTGCCGCCCACCGGGCGGGCGCCGACTTCGCCGTCACCCCCGGGCTCGGCGAGGGCGTCAGCGAGGCCCGCGAACTGGGCATGCCCGTCCTGGCCGGTGTCATGACGCCCACCGACGTCATCATGGCCCGCACCCTCGGGGCCGCCGCCCTCAAGATCTTCCCGGCGGCCCAGGCCGGCGGGCCCGACTATGTGAAGGCACTGCGCGGACCGTTCCCCGACGAACCGCTCGTACCGGTGGGCGGCGTCGACGAGGAGGCGGCCCGCGCCCACCTGGCGGCCGGCGCCACCGCGGTCGGTGTCGGCTCCCCGCTGATCGGCGACGCCGCCGACGGAGGCGACCTCGACGCCCTGCGCAGCCGGGCCAGGGCGTTCCGCGCCGCTGTGCGAGAGGCCCGGCCATGAGGCGCGCACACGGCGACCGGCGTACCGCGCGGCTCGTGACCGCGGGCACGGAACGAGGCGCGCCCTCCACCACGGCCACGGCGACGGGGGAGCGGGCATGAGCGCCGTGCGTCCCTGGCGCCCACCACGCGGCCCGGTGGTCTGCGTCGGGGAGACGATGGCCGCCATGTCCCCGGCCCCGCCCGACACGCTGGACGGCGCGGAGTCGGTGCGCCTGTCGGTGGCAGGAGCCGAGTCGAACGTCGCCATGTACCTCGCCGACCTCGGCCTGCCCGTCTCCTGGCTCTCCGCGGTCGGCGACGACGCGCTGGGCCGCCGGGTGACGGGGGCCGTCGGCAAGGCGGGGGTCGACGTGTCCGGCGTGCGCACCGACCCCGGCCGGCCGACCGGCCTGCTGCTGAAGGACCCCGACCCGGACGGCACCCGCGTGCACTACTACCGGAAGGGTTCCGCGGCCTCGGCCCTCGGCCCCGGCGTCCTCGACGACGAACGGGTCGGCGCGGCGGCCCTGCTGCACCTGACCGGGGTGACCCCGGCCCTCTCCCCGTCCTGCCGGGCCCTGGCGGAACGGGCCCTGCACACGCCGCCGCACGAGCGCACCCACGCCGTCAGCTTCGACGTCAACCACCGCCCCGCGCTGTGGCCGCCGGACACGGCGCCCTCGGTCCTGCGCGACCTGGCCGACCGCGCCGACATCGCCTTCGTCGGCCTCGACGAGGCGCAGGGCCTGTGGGGCGCCGGTCTCGCTCCCGCCGACGTGCGCGGGCTGCTGAGCGGTCCGCGCGTCCTTGTCGTCAAGGACGGCGGGCGCGGCGCCACCGCGTTCACCGACGAGGGTGTGTGCACGGTGCCCGCGCCGGCCGTCGAAGTGGTGGAGCCCGTCGGCGCGGGGGACGCGTTCGCCGCCGGATTCCTCGCCGGCCTGTGGCGGGGCCCCGGCCTCACCGGGGCGCTGCGCCTCGGCCACATCGCGGCGGCCTCCGCGCTGACGGTGGTGGGCGACCACGGCCCCCTGCCCGAGGAGGCCGCGATCGAGGCCCTGCTGGCCCGCCCGGACGACGACTGGAACACGTCGGCGCCCCTGCGCCGCTAGACCGGCAGCCGTCGTCCACGCCGCTGGACCGGCAGCCGTCGTCTAGGCCGTTGGACCGGCCGCCGTCGCCGTCACCGGCACCGGCGCTGGATCCCGTCGACGACGAACCCGATCCCGATGCCCAGCATCCAGGTGTCCTTCGCCAGGGCGGTGCCCTCCTGCGTGGGGCGCAGGCCGCCCTCCTCCCGCATGCCGGGCGTACGCAGGTACAGGCCCAGGAGACCGGCGGAGAACGCGGTCAGGCCGGCACCCGCGAGGGCCGTCGGAACCACCGGCAGGAGCAGCGCGGCGCCGAGCGCGATCTCGCCGGCGGAGAGCAGCCGGACGAACTTCCCGGGCTCGACCTTCCCGAGGAAGGGATAGGTGTTCTTCGCCATCCCGTGCATCATCGCGGCGGTCTGCTCGTCGGCCCCGCGCTTGGCCAGACCGGAGTTGAGAATGAAGGCCCCGGTCGCCAGTCGCGGGGCGACGTGCCTGAGTTCGACGGGCAGACGCATGGGAACTCCTAGAGGCGTTTCCTCGACGCACCGGTCGGTACCGGTCGCACCGGTCACGCTAGGGCGCACGGCGACCGCCCGCCCGGCGAGCGGCCCGGCGCTGCTCCGACCGGGGCACGGCGGCACCCCGCCGAGTACGCCCGGGCCGGTATCCGGGGTTACTCCCGCCGCCGGACGTCTTCGCCGCCGTGCCCCGGCAGCGTGGGCGGGGTGAAGAAACTCAGCCGCCCCGCACGCCGGGGCCTCCTCGTCGTCCACGTCGTCGCCTCCGCGAGCTGGCTCGGGCTCACGCTCGGACTGCTGGCGCTGGGCGCGACCGCGGCCACCACCGCCTCCCCGACCGCGGTGGAGGCCAGTGTCCGCTCAATGAAGCTGTTCGCCGACTGGCTGCTGCTTCCCCTCGCCCTCCTCACCCTGACGAGCGGTGTGGTGCTCGCCCTGGGCACGCAGTGGGGTCTGGCCCGGCACCGGTGGGTGTTCACGAAGTTCTGGCTGACCTCGGCCACCACCGTCGCCACGGTCCTCGCGCTGCGGCCCGGCGTGAACTCCGCGGTCGCCGCGGTCGCCGCGGGCGAGGCCCTGCCCGACGCGGGGGACGTGCTGGCCGGTCCGGTCGTCTCGCTGTCCGCGTACGTCTTCATGACGGTCATCTCGCTCCTCAAGCCCTGGGGCCCGACGCGGCGCGGACGCAGGGAGCGGGCCCGTCGGCCGGGAGCCCGCCCCGGCGTCTCCCGGGCGGGCACGGCATGAACGCGCGCCCGCGCATCGCCGCCCGGCTGCCCCTGTCGCAGACGGCCGAGGCCCACCGCAGGCTGGAGGCGGGCGGGGTACGCGGACGCCTCGTCCTGACTACCGGGGCAGCGGCCGGACGGTGAGCAGCTGCTGGGCGTGGCCCACCGGACCGTCCACGTCGTGCAGCACGGTGCTGGTGATGCCCTGTCCGGTCGGTCCGAAGACGACGGTGGTGTCGAGGCCGGTCCAGCCGCCGCGCGGCGCGCGGTGCAGGTGCAGCGTCAGGTCGACGTTGGGGAACATCCACTCCCGCGGCGACTGCCGCACCGCGATGCCGTTGGCGGTGTCGACCAGCGCGACGTAGGAGGCCAGCGGGCTCGCGCTCTCCCCGGCGACCAGGCCGAGACCGGTGGAGACCCAGGCGGTGGTGCGGCCGGGGGAGGGCGGTGCGAGCGGACGTACGTCCAGGGAGGCGATGTATCCGCCCGGCCACTCGGTGTCCATCGGCCAGCGCCCGAGCGTCTCCGGCGCGGCGAGGCGGTCGGCGCCGCCACCCGCGACGGCGCTCGTGTCCACGTCGGCCAGCAGCCAGGCCCTGGCGCGGGCCACCGACCGGCCCGCTATGAGCACGGTCGCCTCGACCAGCTCGATCGTGCGTCCCGGGCGGACGGTCTCCACTCGTATCTCGCACTCGTCCAGCGCCGGACGGCCCAGGATGTCGAAGCTGATCCGGCTCATCGACAGGTCCGCACCGGCACGGCCCGCCAGATGGCGGTCGACGGCGTGCACGATCAGGCCGCCGAGCGGACTGAAGTGCTGTTCGTCCGCGCTCCACGCCCCGCCCGCGTGCGGGGTGGGCTTGTAGCGGTGCTCGTCGATCCGCTCGTAGTAGCTGTCCGGGGTCGCTGTACTGGTGTTCAACGGGCTGCTCCTGGAACGACGACGGCGGCGGTGACGGCGACGGACCCGGGCACGGCGGCGCCGGGGCCGTGACCAGGATAGTTCGGCCCGGGACCCCGGCCCCCGGCCGAGTGGTCCGCCACGGGCTGGGAACCCGGGCGGCCGGGGGAGAGCCAGGGGGGCACGCGCGACAAGGAGCAGGACGATGGCGAAGAACCGCGACGACGGCGAGAACCTGAAGAAGGGCGACAAGGTCACCTGGAGCAGCCACGGCTCCCGCACCGAGGGCGAGGTGGAGAAGAAGATCACCGAGCGCACCGAGGCGGCCGGCCGCACCGTGGACGCCTCCTCCGACGATCCGCAGTACCAGGTCCGCAGTGACAAGTCGGGCGGGTCGGCGGTCCACAAGCCGTCCGCGCTCAAGAAGAAGTGAGCCGGAGAGGGAGCGGGGCGCCATGGACGGCGACGAGCAGAGGGAAACCCGGGACGAGTTCCACGAGCTGGTGAACTTGACACCGGCCGAACTGGACACGTGGCTCGACAGCGACGAGTCGCGGGACGCCGGGCACCACCAGGACGGGGGCGAGTCCGTCGGACACGCGTCCGGCCGCCGGATCGTCGAGATCCTGCGGAAGAACAAGGGCGACCTCACGGACGACGACTACGAGCACATGCGCAAGGTCGTCGGCTACGTCCACCGGCACCTGGCCCAGCGCCCGTCCGGCGACGTCGGGGACACCCGGTGGCGGTACTCGCTGATGAACTGGGGCCACGACCCGCTGGAGCACCATGGATGACGACGGGCACCGGCGCCCCGAGGGCGTCAGCGACGAGACGGTCGAGGCCCTCGGCTCCCTGTCCAAGGCGCTGGAGACGACCGAGTGCGCCCGCGGCCACCTGTTCGCGTTCCACCAGCTCACCGGCTCGGCGGACTTCGAGCTCGACCGCGCGGTCGAGCTGCTGCGCGCCGCCGGACACGAGGACTGGGCGGAGCGCGTCCGCACGGAGCTCGTGGGCCGCAACGTCATCCCCGGCCACTGGACGTTCCAGATCGTCGAGGCGTACGACCGGACCTACTACCAGGCCTTCAGGGACCTGGAGCGGTCGGCGGTGGACCGGCTGGCCGGGGGCCGCGGCCACCTGTACGAGGCGGAGCTGAAGGAGGCGCGGCGGACCCGCGACCACCCGGACCACACCCCCCGCCCCGACGGCTCCGCCACCCGCACGCCGGACGGCCCCGCCGGCTGAGACGCCCGAGTGCCGGGCCCGCCACTGCGCCCTTCCGCCGGGGCGCGGCGGGCGTCAGTCGCGTCCGCGGGCCCGCTTGAAGCGCTCCAGGCCCTCCGCGAGGCCGACGATCGGGTCCGGGTACGCGCCGTACGCGGACCGCTCGGCCTCCGGCAGCCGCCACGGCTCGTGCACGGACCGCCCCTCGAGACCCGCCAGCTCGGACACCCAGCGCCGGACGTACACCCCGTCGGGATCGAAGCGCCGCGCCTGCGTCGTCGGGTTGAGGACGCGGTGCGGGCGGGTGTCGGTGCCGGTGCCGGCGGTCCACTGCCAGTTCATCTGGTTGTTGGCCACGTCGCCGTCCGCGAGCAGGTCCAGGAAGTGCCGGGCGCCGATCCGCCAGTCCACGTAGAGCGTCTTGGTGAGGAAACTGGCGACCAGCAGGCGGCCCCGGTTGTGCATCCAGCCCTCGTGCCGCAGCTGGCGCATCGCGGCGTCCACGATCGGGTAGCCGGTCCGCCCGTCCTTCCACGCCGCCACGTCCGCCTCGGCGGCGGCGCCGGTGCGCCAGCGGTCCCGCCGGGTGCGGTAGTCGGCCGCGGAGCTGCGCGGGCGCGCGGACAGGACCTGGGCGTGGAAGTCCCGCCAGGCCAGCTGCCGCACGAACGCCTCGGCGCCGGGGCCGCCCCCGCGCCGGGCGCGGTGCACCAGCTCGACGGGGGAGAGGGCACCGAAGTGCAGGTGCGGGGAGAGCCGGGAGGTGGCGTCGCCGGCCAGGTCGTCGTGGTGGTCCGCGTACCCGGTGACGCCGCCGCGCAGCCAGGCCGACA
Organism: Streptomyces olivaceus; assembly: GCF_000721235.1. Taxonomy (GTDB): domain Bacteria; phylum Actinomycetota; class Actinomycetes; order Streptomycetales; family Streptomycetaceae; genus Streptomyces; species Streptomyces olivaceus. The sequence continues at coordinate 301,330 of NZ_JOFH01000003.1, read as the reverse complement.
CCCGCTTCCTGGCCTCCCGCTCCCCGCCCCGCGCCAGTCCCGGTGACAGTCCCGCCAGGTCCTCGCGGGCGGGCAGCGGCTCCGAGCGGAGGCCGTCCGGGACCCGGACCTTCCGGGGCGCGGCCAGGGCGTCCCGGACGGAGCACTCGGCCCAGCGCCGGAAGTACGGCGTGAACACGGCGAAGTGGTCGGAGGCGGCCGGGGTGACGGCCCCCGGGGCCAGGACGGTGGTCACGGCGTCGTGGACGTGCAGCCGGCGGCCCTGTGCCTCCAGCGCGGACCGCAGCGCCTCCTCGCGCCGGTGCGCGTGTCCGCTGACGTCGGCCGCCACGTGCACCTCGTCGGCCTCCGCCTCCGCGGCGACCGCGCACACCTGCGCGACCAGGTCGCCGGAGCGGACGATCAGCCGCCCGCCCCGCTCGCGCAGGCCCGCGTCCAGGTCCCGCAGACAGTCGGAGAGCAGGGCGAGCCGGTTGGGCGCGGCGAAACCGGCGGTGTCGACGGCCCGGTCGCGGACGAACAGCGGCACGACGGCGTCGGAGCCGTTCAGGGCCGCGCGCAGCGGTGGGTGGTCGTGCAGCCGCAGATCGCGGGTGAACAGGACGACCGACGTGGTCATGTGACTCCTCGCGCGGGGGTGTCGGGCGACGCTACCGGAGGGACGGCCGCCCGGGCCGGGGACGCGCGGGGACGCCCGACACCCCTCGCAACGCGGTGCTCAGCGACGACGGACAACCGTGCCGGCCCGGGACGCACGCGACTGCGGGCCGGGTCAGGGGGCGGGCGCGTCGGCCGGTGCGGAGGCGCGGGCCGCGGCGCGGGCGATGTTGCGGGCCATGCCGCCGAAGACCACGGCGTGGAAGGGCCACACGCTCCACCAGTACGCCTGGCCCGCCAGCCCGCGCGGATGGAACAGCGCCCGCTGCCGGTACCGGGTCCGCCCGGCGTCGTCCGTCTCGGCGTACATCTCCAGCCAGGCGAGCCCCGGCAGCCGCATCTCGGCGCGCAGCCGCAGCAGCCGGCCCGGCACGATCTCCTCCACCCGCCAGAAGTCGAGCGAGTCGCCGACCCGCAGCCGCGCGGCGTCCCGGCGCCCGCGGCGCAGGCCCACCCCGCCGGCCAGCCGGTCCAGCCAGCCCCGTACCGCCCAGGCGAGCGGGAAGGAGTACCAGCCGTTGTCGCCGCCGATGCCCTCGACGACCCGCCACAGCGCCTCGGGCGGCGCGTCGACGGTCAGCACGCGGTGGTCGGTGTAGAGGCTGCCGCCCGCCCAGTCGGGGTCGGTGGGCAGCGGGTCGCTGGGCGCGCCCGGCACGGACGCGGACGACCAGCGGGTGGTGACCCGGGCCTCCCGCACCCGTTGCAGCGCCAGCCGCAGCGCCTCGTCGAAGCCGAGCGGGTATCCCGGCGGTGGCGGCACGTACCGGACGATGTCGTTCTCGCGGCAGACCACCTCGTGCCGCAGCGACTCGGTGAGCGGCCGCGCGATGGCCGCCGGGACCGGCGTGACCAGCCCGACCCAGTGGCTGGACAGGCCGGGCGACAGCATCGGGACGGGCAGGATCAGGCGCCGCGGCAGCTCGGCGACCTGGGCGTAGCGGGCCATCATCTCCCGGTACGTGAGGACGTCGGGACCGCCGACGTCGAAGGCCCGGGACACCTCGGGCGGCATGGTCGCGCTGCCGGTGAGCGCCCGCAGCACGTCCCGTACGGCGACCGGCTGGACGCGGGTGTGGACCCAGCTGGGCGTCACCATCACCGGCAGCCGCTCGGTGAGGTAGCGCAGCATCTCGAAGGACGCCGACCCGGAGCCGATCACGATCGCCGCGCGCAGCACCGTCGTGGGCACGCCGGACGCCAGCAGGATGCGGCCGACCTCGGCGCGGGAGCGCAGGTGCGGCGAGAGGTCCCGCTCCGGCACGCCGGACGGCGTCAGGCCGCCCAGGTAGACGATGCGCCGCACTCCGGCCGCCTCGGCCCGCTCGGCGAAGGTGCGGGCCGCCCGCCGGTCGGTCTCCTCGAAGTCGTCGCCGCTGCCCAGCGCGTGCACCAGGTAGTAGGCGACGTCCACCCCCTCCAGCGCCCGCGCCACCGAGTCGGCGTCGGTGACGTCGCCCCGCACCACCTCGGCCCGCCCGGCCCACGGATGGTCGCGCAGCTTGTGCGGGGAACGGGCCAGGCACCGCACCCGGTGCCCGGCGTCGAGCAGTTCGGGCACGAGCCGGCCCCCGATGTATCCGGTGGCCCCGGTGACCAGGCAGCGCAGTCCCGTGCCCGCACCGTCGCCGTCCACCCGGTCGTGTCCTTCGCTTGCCTGGCTCATGGAACTCCGTCGCTCTGGTCGTCAGCCGTCACCGTGACCCCTTCCCCGAAGAGGGCCACGGTGGCCGTGCCCCGGCCAGGGTTGACCCTTCTATACGCTGATCACGTGGCGACAGCGAACCAGCGCGGACAGCACGGGCACGAGCGGGGGAACGGGCCGGGGAACGGGCCGAGCGACCTGCACGTGCTCGCGGCCGGGCTCAGGCGGATGAACGGCGAGGTCAACCGCCTCGTGCACAGCTTCGCGGGCACCCGAGGACTGCACGCCACCGACGTCCAGGCGCTCGCCGCGATCCTGGACGCGCGCGAGCCCATGACACCCGGCCGGCTGCGCGACCACCTGGGACTGACCTCGGGCGCGGTGACGGCCTGCGTGGACCGGCTGGAGCGGGCGGGGCACGTGCGCCGGGTGCGGGAGAGCGCCGACCGGCGCGTCGTGCACCTGCACTACGTGCCCGAGGCCCGGGAAGCGGCCCGGACGTACTTCCGTCCGCTGGCCGAGGCCGCCGCCGCCACCCGCGCCCGCTTCGACGAGGACGAACTGGCGGTCGTCATCCGGTTCCTGACGGCCATGAACGAGGAACTGCGCTCGGTGCGGTCGGACGACGACCGCCGGTCTCCCGCCTGATCGGTCCCGATTGCCCGCCGCCGAGCCGCATCCGGAGGAGCGACCGGGGCAGTAGTCGGTGTGTCCGGAGTGTCACGAGGCCTCAAAGTAATTTAATCATTGAGATTGTTTATGATCGAGTGACTTCCGCACCGCCCGTCCGTCGAAGCCCTGGAGTGCCGCGCCGATGTCCACCCCCACGCGACGGGCCCGCTGGCTCGTCCCCGCCCTCCTGCTCCTGGTCTGGCTCGGCATCGGCGGCGCCCTCGGCCCCTACGCCGGCAAGCTGGGCGACGTTGCCACCAACGACCGGGCCGCCTTCCTGCCGCAGAGCGCGGAGTCCACCCGCGTCACCGACGCCCAGGAGGCCTTCCAGCAGGACGAGACGCTTCCGGTGATCGTCGTGTGGACCGCCGACGGCGGCGGCTCCGTCACGGGCCACCGGGCCGAGGCCACCCGCTCCCTCGCCTCTCTGGCGGGCACGCCCGGCCTCGTGGGGCGGGCGTCGCCCGCGCTGCCCTCCGAGGACGGCGAGGCGCTGCAAGCCGTCGTCCAGGTCGAGTCCGATCTTGGCGACGCCCTGCCCGCCACGCTGGAGCGGATCGCCGACGCCGCCGACGAGGTCTCCGGCACCCGGGCGCAGTTGGCCGGACCCGCGGCGTCCCAGGCCGACCTCTCCGACGCCTTCTCGGGCATCGACGGACTGCTGCTGGGCGTCGCGCTGGTCACCGTGCTGGTGATCCTGCTGCTCGTCTACCGCAGCGTGCTGCTGCCGGTGGTCATCATCCTCGGTGCCGTCTTCGCCCTCGGCCTGGCCTGCGCGATCGTCTACGCGCTCGCGGAACGCGACGTCGTACGCGTCGACGGCCAGGTCCAGGGCATCCTCTCCATCCTGGTCATCGGCGCCGCCACCGACTACGCGCTGCTGCTCACCGCCCGCTTCCGCGAGGAACTCGCCCGGCACCCCGACCGCTTCGGCGCCGTCCGCGCCGCCCTGCGCGCCTCCTGGGGCGCCGTCGTCGCCAGCGCGGCCACCGTCGCCCTCGGGCTCCTCGCGCTGCTCCTGAGCGACCTCACCAACAACCGGGCGCTCGGACCCGTCGGCGCCATCGGCATCGTCTGCGCCGTACTGAGCACGCTCACCTTCCTGCCCGCCGTCCTGGTCCTGCTCGGCCGGGCCGCCTACTGGCCGGCCAAGCCGGTCCGCGGCGGCGACCCGGAGGCAGGGCACCCGCTGTGGCACCGCATCGCCGCACTCGTGGACCGGGCGCCGCGCCGCATCTGGGCCATCTCGCTTGCCGCGCTCCTCGCCTGCGCCGCCTTCGCGCCGACCCTGAACTCCAAAGGCGTGCCCCTGGACGAGATCTTCGTGAACGACACCCCGTCGGTCGCCGCCCAGCAGACCCTGGCCCGGCACTTCCCCGGCGGTTCCGGCAACCCGGTCGTGATCGTCGCCGCGGCCGACCGGCTCGACCCGGTCCTCGCGGCCGCCCGCGGCACCCGGGGCGTCGACTCCGCCGCCCCGGTGGGCGACTCGGGGCGCCCCGGCGGCGGTGAACCCAAGGTGGTCGACGGGCGGGTACGGATCGATGCGACGCTCCGGGCGTCCGCGGACAGCGACGCCGCCAAGAGCGCGGTGGCCCGCCTCAGGACCGCCGTCCACGACGTGCCCGGCGCGGACGCCCTGGTCGGCGGCTACACCGCCCAGCAGTACGACACGCAGCGCACCGCCGAGGACGACCGCGCCCTCATCGTGCCGGTGGTGCTGGCCATCATCCTGGTCATTCTCATCGCCCTGCTGCGCTCCCTGCTGATGCCCGTGCTGCTGGTGGCGACGGTGGCCCTGAACTTCCTGGCCACCCTGGGCGTCTCGGCCCTGGTCTTCACCCACGTCTTCGGCTTCAGCGGCACCGACGCCTCCGTACCGCTGTACGGGTTCGTCTTCCTGGTGGCCCTGGGCGTGGACTACAACATCTTCCTCATGTCGCGGGTGCGGCAGGAGTCGCTGCACCACGGGGTCCGGGAGGGCATCCTGCGCGGACTGACGGCCACCGGGGGCGTCATCACCTCGGCCGGAGTGGTCCTCGCCGCGACCTTCGCCGCCCTCGGGGTCATCCCGCTGGCCTTCCTGGTGCAGATCGCCTTCATCGTGGCCTTCGGCGTCCTGCTGGACACGCTGGTGGTGCGCTCGCTGCTGGTCCCGGCCCTCGCGCGGGACATCGGCGCCGTCACCTGGTGGCCGGGGCGGCTGGGCCGGCGGAGTCGGGCGGGGGAGTGACCCGCGCCCGGTCCCGCCGGGGTTCACGCGCCCGGGCGCCCCGCGCCGCCGGGCCGCACGGTGCCGAGGAACCGCCGTACCGCGATCTCGACGACGACCCGTTCGGGGTTCGCGCGGGGCTGCCGGTAGCGGGCCGCGTACCGGGCCTCCGCGTCGCGGACCGCTTCGGCGTCCTCCCGCACGGTCGCGACGCCCTCCAGGGTGGACCAGCGCCTGCCGTCCACCTGGCCCACGGCGACCACGGACCGCCCGGCCCGCGTCACGTTGCGCGCCTTCGCGGTACCGCGGCTCGTGATGACCCGTGCCGTGCGGCTCGCGTGGTCGTACGTCACCCCGACCGGAACCAGGTGCGGGCTGCCGTCGGCGCGCGGCGTCGACAGGAAGCACACCCGGCGCTCCTGCCAGAACCCGACGAAGTCGTCGTCCGCGTCCCGGTCTCCCGCGAGGTGTCCCTGCCCGCCGCCGTCCATCCCGTCTCTCCCTGCGTCCGTGCCCGTTGCCGTGCGGCCCGTGTCTTCTCGTCCGAGCCGGCCGGCGTCGTCCTGCTCAGGACAGCATCGCCGGTAGGAGCGCGCGCCCGCGCGGCGGGGTCCGCCGGCGCGCGCCGGCGACGTGACAGGACCTCAGGCGGCGTCCCGACGCGCCGACGCGGTCTCGGAGTCGAGGGCGGGGGCGGGAGCGGAGGCGGAAACGGCGTCGACGGGCTCGGCGTCGGACGCGGAGGCGGAGGCGGAGGCGGAGGCGGGGGCCGAGGCGGAGGCGGGGGCGCCGTCGTGCGCCCTGCCGCCCGGCAGGAGCCGCAGATGCCCGCGCCGGGCGTGCCGGGGCGGCCCCGGATCAGCGAACAGCCGGTCCTCAAGACACGTCATGCTGAACAGCAGCAGACCCAGCCCGGGCAGTATCAGGACGGCAACGGTAATCACGCCGCAGGTCCTCCTCCGCTGTGGACGACCCCGTGCGGGTACCCCGGCGTACGCCGGTGATGACCGGTGATGCACCGGTACCGAGTGAAGATGTCGTAACTGTCCGGCATAAGGGGTGAGTGAGGAAGGGTGTCACGGCCGTGACACGACACACCCGGCGTCATGTTCGGGCGGCCCGTGGGTAGGCGGCTGCGACGTCAGACACGTCGTCCCCGAAGAACGGAGCAGCCGAGCCGATGTCGCACACCTCCCCACCGGCCGACCCGGTCACGACAACCCAGCTGGCGGCCTCGTGGTCGGACTGGGCCGGCGACCACACCGCGGCACTGATCGGGATACCCCTGCGCATCGCGGTGATCGTCGTCATCCTGCTGGTGGTGCGCGCGGTGGCCAAACGGGCCATCACCCGGGTCGTCCAGCGGGTCCTGGAGCCCTCGGCGGGCGAGACCGAGCGGAGCCGCCCCCGCCGGCAGGCCCGCGGCGCCGCCGTCCTGCACCGCGACCGTTCCCGGGTGCGGCAGCGACGGGAGCAGCGCGCCCGTACCATCGGCTCGGTGCTCAGCAGCGCCGTGACCATCGTGCTGTTCATGGTCGGCGTGGCCATGGTGCTCGACCAGATAGGCATCGCCCTCGGCCCGCTGCTGGCCAGCGCCGGAGTGGTCGGCCTGGCCATCGGCTTCGGCGCGCAGAGCCTGGTCGCCGACTACCTGTCCGGGCTGCTCATCATGGTCGAGGACCAGTACGGCGTCGGCGACTCGGTCGATCTCGGCGAGGCCGTCGGCGAGGTCGAGCACGTCGGCCTGCGCCTCACCCACGTGCGCGACCTCAACGGCGGCCTGTGGCACATCCGCAACGGCGAGATCCTGCGGGTCCGCAACGACAGCCAGGAATGGGCGCGCGCCGTCCTGGACGTCGCCGTCGCCCACGACGCCGATCTCGACACCGTCTACCGCGTCCTGGAGGCGACCGGCCGGGCACTGCGCGAGGAGCCGGACTTCGCGGACGCGCTGTTGGAGGACCCCGCGGTGTGGGGCGTGCAGTCGCTGGACGCCGACGGGGTGCTGGTGCGCCTCGCCGTCAAGACCGTGCCGCTCCAGCAGTGGGGCGTCACCCGCGAACTGCGCCGCCGGGTCAAGGAGGCGCTGGACGAGGAGGGCATCGGGATCCCCTTCCCGCGGCGGACGGTGTGGGTGCGCACGGACGGCCGGGAAGCGGAGCCGGACGCCTTGACGGGCTGACGGTTCCCCACCGTTCGGAGGGGGTGGGCCGACGGCCCCTTCCGGGTCGGCCTGCCGGCGGCCCGGTTTGCCGCTCCGGCAAAGAACTTTGCCGCCGCCCGCCCGGTCGGGACAGCCTGCCTGCGGGGTGCCGCGCCGCGCGCCCCGCCGAGCAGACCGTCCGACCACCTCAGGAGGCGTCATGACCGACCTGCCCGCCACGGCAACCGCCGCGGAGTTCTGGGAAGCCCGCTACCGCGACACCGGCCGTGTCTGGAGCGGCCGCCCCAACACCTTCCTGGTCCGCGAGGCGAGCGGTCTCGCCCCCGGCACCGCGCTCGACCTCGGCTGCGGCGAGGGGGCGGACGCCGTGTGGCTGGCCTCGCGCGGCTGGCGGGTCACCGGCGTGGACATCTCCGCCACCGCCCTCGAACGGGCCGCCGCGCACGCCGCCGGGGCGGGGGTGGGCGACCGCGTCGCCTGGGAGCGGCACGAGCTGGGACAGTCCTTCCCCGGGGGCTCGTTCGACCTGGTGAGCGCCCAGTACCTGCAGTCCCCGGTCGCCCTCGACCAGCAGACGGTCCTGCGTGCCGCCGCGCGTGCCGTGGCGTCCGGCGGCACCCTGCTGCTCGTCCTGCACGCGGGCTGGCCCTCGTGGCAGACCGAGCCGCCCTTCGACGCGGTCTTCCCCACCCTGGACGGGGTCGTCGCCGAACTGGGACTGGCGGAGGGCGAGTGGGCCGTCGGAACGAAGGAGACCGTCCGCCGGGAGAGCACCTCGCCGGAGGGCGTCGAGGGCTACCGCGAGGATCACGTATGGCGTCTCAGGCGCCACACGGCGACGTCTGCCTGATATATCCAATGCGTCCGAAAAGTTGAAGAAGTTATCTTCTGAGAATTTTGAGAAAGAAGGCATGTTTTGTGACTCACCGGACACCCTTGGACGTGAAGGCCACTTGGCTACCAGAGGGAGATGGTGACATGCCTTCCAACGAGGTGCTCGAGGAAGTCGTCCGCACCGAGAACATCGACATCGACGCGGCACTCGACCCCGCCGAGCCCGACGGAGTCTTCCGCGACAGCCGCGAGTGCGCCGCGCTCGCACTGCAGTCCGGAGGTACCAACCTCCTGCTCTCCCCGCCGACCCCGCGCCCGAAGAAGGGCTGACGGACCGACGGGAGAGTGACATGGAGCAGTCGAGCACGTCGGCCCTCCTGCAGGGCACGGTGCTGGACCTCGCTTCCGACGTGGTCTCCGCTCTTCGGAGCGGGGACCACGTGCGAGCGGGGAGCACCCTGACGGCAGGCGGCGCGGGCGAAGGCGTCGCCCGTGCGGCGGTACGAGTGCTGGGCGCCGACGCGCTGCTGCCCAGCGTCCTGCTGCGCGTTTCCCCCGCCCCCGGCCAACTCGCCGTGTTCAAGGACGCCGTGGCGGCCCATCCGCCGCGCGCCGACGCGGCCCCGGCCGTCGTGTGGAGCCACTGGGCCATGGCGCGCACCCTGCGCCGGCTCGAACACCCCCTGACCGGACCCGATGCCGCCGAGCCGGCCGCCGAACCCGGCGCCGACTGGCTGGACGCGGCCGGATGGCAGACACTGACCCACCAGCTCGCCGTGCTCGCGCCGCTCGCGCTGCCCGGCGAGGAGTGCGCGGTGACCCGCGCGGCACGGCGCCGGCCGGTCGACGTCGCCCGCGGCTTCGTACGGGCGGTGCGCCGCCGCGACTGGCAGCAGGCGGCCGGTGCCGGACGCTGGCTCACCCTTCTGGACGGGGTGCCCGACACCCTCGGCCTGGAGGCCGGTCTCGACTTCGTGCGCCTCATGGGCGGCTCGGACCCGCGCGTGGTCCTGCAGTTGGAGGCGGCGCGGCTGATGCCGGCCGCGGTCCTGCTGTGAGCGTCGAGGGAGTCGGGGAGGCCGCCCTCGGCTGGGTGTGGGCGCACCGCGACGACTTCGCGCTCGGCGACGACGCGCTGGCGGCCGACGGACAGGTCAACCGCACCTGGAAGCCGCTCGGCGAACTCACCAGGGTCTGCGCGTCGGTGTCCCTGTGCACCCCGCCGGCCGGCCCGCTGCACGCCCGCGCTCGCGACCTGCTGGACTTCGCCTGGCAGCAGACCCACCGGGGCGAGCTCTTCGGCCTGATGCAGTCGCTGGAGCCGTTCGCCACCTACCCGCTGGAGATCTACGCCGCCTTCGCCTCGGCCGGATTCCGCAGCCCCGGCTACGAGGCGTCCGCCGCCGTGGTGGCCCGCACCCGGGGCTGGCGGCTGACCGAGCAGTACCCCACGCGGCGGCTCGGTGTCCTGGAGGCCGAGCGGCACAGCGGCATCCGCCCGCACGGGAGCGCCGCGCAGGCCCTGGACCGGACCTGGCTGGGCGGCCTGCCCGAGCCCTGGACCTTCGAGCGCGCGGCCGGGTACGCCCTCACCCACGTCGTCTTCCACGTCACCGACTGGGGGCTCGCCCCCCGGGGCGTGCCGCCCGGCCTCGCCGACTACCTGCCGCACTGGCTGCCGCCCTGGCTCGACACCTGCCTGGAGGCCCGGATGTGGGACCTGAGCTGCGAGCTGCTGGCGGTGGCGGCCAGCCTGCCGCGCCCGCCCGAGCCGGCCGTTCTCGACGACGCCTGGCAGCGTCTGGCGACCGCCCAGGACTCCTCCGGTGCCGTCCCCGAGGAGGGTGCCGCGCAGGACGCCGCCGGGGCGGACGCGGGCCCCGACCCCTACGACTTCGCCGACTGCTACCACTCCACCCTGATGACCGTGTTCGCGGCGGCCCTCACGGCGGCCCGGCAGCGGGACGCCGACCACGCCGGACAGCACGCCGGACAGCACGCCGGACAAGGAGTGCCGGGATGACGGACACCCGCCTGATCCACCGCGTCGGGGCCGGCGCACTGGAGTGGCTGTGGGCCCACCGCGACGGCTTCCGCCTGGAGCCGGACGTCGACCCCGAGACCGGCTTCCTGGAACGCTTCAAACCCGTCGGCGAACTCGCCTCCATCTGCGCGGTACTCTTCCGCGAGGGCGTCGCCGGCTCCCGGCAGGCCCAGCTCGCCCGCCAACTGCTCGACCACGCCTGGCGCGAGACCCTGGACGGCGGCGCCATGCTGGCACGCGGCCAGCGCGTCGAACCCTTCTCGCCCGTGCCCTTCGAGACGTACCTGCCGTTCAAGGAGCTGGGCTACAGCCAGCCCGAGGTGGAGCGCGCGACGCTGCTCAACCACCGGCTGGACAGCTGGGCGCGGTTCCCGGTGACCCCGACCCGGCGCCTCGGCCTGTCCGCCTTCCAGCGCCGCTTCGGCCTGAGCGCCCGCCCGCCCGAGGCCGACCTGGTGCCCGCCACCTGGCTGGCCGGCACCCCCGAACCGTGGACGGTCGAGGGCCACACGGCGTACGACATCACGCACACCGTCTTCCACCTCACCGACTGGGGCGAGAATCCGGGCGGACTGCCGCCGGCCCTCGCGGAGTACCTCGCCACCTGGCTGCCGGTCTGGATCGACGACTGGCTGGACCTCGAACGCTGGGACCTGCTCGGCGAACTCCTCGTCGTGGACGCCTGCCTGCCCCGGCCCACCCTGGACGAGGCCGCCTGGCGGGGTTTCGCCGCCGCGCAGCAGCCGGACGGCGCCATGCCCGCCGTACGCACGATGCCGGAGGGCGACCCCGGCACGCTGTTCGACCTGGTCTACCACCCGACCCTGGTCGCCGCCTTCGCCTCCCTGCTGGCCACGTCCCGCGCGCTGTCCGAGCTGGCGCACACCGCCTCATGACGGCCCGACCCGCACCGTGGCCCGGCGTACCCGACGGCGAGGACACCCCCGTACGCCCCGCGGCGGCCGACGAGGCCGCCCTGCGCGCGCGGCTGGCCGAGGCGGCGGACGCCTGCGACGCCCCCGACGTCGTCCTCGCCGTCTCCCGGAACGGCCGGCGCACCGTGCACAGCGGCGGCACCGCCAAGCCGCCCGACGTCCCCCGCGAGGACCTGCGCTACGAGATCGGCTCGGCGTCCAAGACGTTCACCGCGCTGCTGCTGACGCGGCTGATCCGGCGCGGTGTGCTCACCGGCGCCGAACCGGCCGCCGCCTGCCTGGACCCGGGCCGCCCGCCGGACCGGGACCCCGTGACGCTCGCCCACCTCATCACCCACACGTCGGGACTCCCGGCCCTCCCGGCCGACTTCGTGCGCCGGGGCCTGCCCGCCTGGCGCACCAACCCCTACGCCCGCTACCCGGCCGGGCGGCTGACCGACACCTTCCTGCGCCACCGCCCCCGCCACCGGCCCGGCACCCGCTGGCACTACTCCAACTACGGCGTCTCCGTGCTCGGCCACGCGGTCGCCGCGGCCACCCGCACCTCCTGGGACGACCTCGTCGACGGCCAGGTGCTGCGCGCGCTCGGCCTGAGCGGTACGGCGCTGCGCGCGGAGGGCCCCGGAACCGACGCCGTCGGACACCGCAAGGACGGCCGCACACCGGTGCCGGCCTTCGACGCGGGTGGCTTCCAGGCGGCCGGGGCGGTCCGGTCCACCCCGTACGACCTGCTCACCTTCCTGGAGGCCCACCTGGACCCGGCCCGTTCGCCGGCCGCCGGCGCGCTGCGGGCGGTGCGGGTGCCGGTGCTCCGGCGCGGACTGGGGCACCGGCACGTGCACACGGTGGGCTGGTTCCGGCATCCCACGGACGGCGGGCCGATGTACTTCCACAGCGGCGCCACCCTGGGCCAGCAGGCGTTCCTGGGCTTCAGGCCCGACACGGGCACCGCGCTGGCCGCGGTGTGCAGCCGGCGCTTCCGCGCCCGGGACCCGTTCATCGCCACCGCCTACGCGTTGCTCGCCGAGTAGCGCCCCGGCGGCGGCGCGGCCGGACAGCGGCCGGCGCGGGCCCGCCGGGCACGGGCGGCCCCGCGCCGGAACCGTGCCCGGGGGCGGCCGACAGCGCGTCGGATCCCCGCCCCGGGGCCGGCTCCCTCATACCGGATGCCTCGGGCCGGGCTCTCTCAGACCCGCTGCCACAGGGCCGGAGTGCTCGCCGGGGAGCCGGCGCCCTGCGCCTGGTGGCCCTGCAGGCACCGGTAGCGCGCGCCGTCGTAGGAGACCGTGACGCCGACCTGGTAGACCCGGCCCGCGGCCCACGCGTCCGCCGCCGCGTTGTCCTGCGGCGCGGGCGTCTCCGCCGCGGCGGAGGTGGTCTTCAGGGTGAGGCCGAAGTCGCTGAGCAGCGGGTTGACCGGCTGGTAGAAGGTGGTCCCGCCGCTGGTGCAGTCGCCGGAGCCGCCGGACGTGGTGCCCTGCGCCTGGGTGCCCGAGACGAAGGGGCCGCCGGAGTCGCCGCCCTCGGCGCACGCCGTCGTCCGGGTCACCCCGTCGATCGTGCCGTCCGGGTAGGTGACACTCGTGTCGTGCTGCTCGATCGTGCCGCAGCGCCACCCCGTGGTCGAGCCGGAACGGCAGACCGAGGCGCCCACGAGCGCCTCCACCGACCCGGCGACCTGGATCTTCTCGCCGCCCTCGGCCTTCACGTCCGGCGTGGCGGTCCAGTCGGAGTTGACGCCCACCCAGGCCATGTCCTTGCCGGGGAAGGTCGAGGCCTGGAAGGTGCCCTGAGGGGCCTCGTTGTACCCGGTGGTGGTGGCGCCCGGGTCGCCGCAGTGCCCGGCCGTGGCGAAGCCCTGCTGGTCGTCCTTGGTGACGGAGAAGCCGATGGAGCAGCGGGCCTCGTCGTTGATGTAGTAGGCGTCGCCGCCCACCAGGTCCTCCAGCACCCGCGGCTGGTCGGCCGAGATCCGCACGCTCACGTCCTGGCCGGACAGGCCCGCGGCCTCGGTGAAGCGGGCCGCGGCGGACTCGCTGGTGGCCTGGACCGTCACCCGGTTGTTCGGCACGTCCACGTACCAGACCGGACTCTGCCGGGTCGCGGTGCGCACCGCCGCGGCGTCCAGCTTCTCCTTGACCGCGCGCAGTTGGGCCAGGCCCATGCCCACGACGGCCGCCTTCGCGCCCTGCGCCTCGATGGCCGCGGTGTCCGCCGCGTCGGTGGTGGCGACGGTCAGCTCGGCCGAGGTCGCCCCGCTCACCCACGCCCCGGCGAAGCGGTCGCCGAGGGTGTTGTGCAGCAGGCCCGCCCGGGTGCCCGCCTCCGCCTCGTTGGCCAGCCGGACGGCCGCCTGACCGGGCGCCAGTTTCAGGTCGCGCTCCATCGCCCGCAGCATCCGCGCCGGCGCCGCCGCACCCGCGCCGGGGGTGCCGGCGACGACGGGGACGACGGGACGGGGCCCGGGGGCGGGCGGCGGCGCGGCCGACGCGGCCGAGGGGAGTGCGGTCAGGACCAGGGCGCCGAGCGCGGTGAGGGCTGCGCGGCGGCTGCGCGCGGCGTGTCTGCCGACCATGCGATGTGCCTCCTTGGAGAGCTGTGCGGGACAGCGGGTTCGGTGGGCGATCGCGGGACGCGGTGGGCCCGCGACGAAGTGTCAGGCCTTGCCGGAACGGCCCCGGCCGATGCCCGGCCCCGCTCTCATTCGCGCGATGGGGGACCGTGGGGGTGCCAAGTGCAGTACGCGGGCGTGTCCCCGCGGGTGCGGCGGGGCCGGTCCCCCTCATCGGTCAGGCGGGCTTCAGTCCGGGCGCGCCCGCCTCGGTGACGAAGGAGGCGACCGTGCTGATGGCGGCACCGGGCGTGCTGATGGCGGGGACGGTGCGGAAGTCGAGGTGGGCCGCCGACCGGCCGAGCTCGGCGCGGACGTAGCCGCGCTTGCCGTTGTAGAACTTCATGTGCGGGTTGGCCTGCAGGTACAGGTCCCAGTTGGCGGGCTTCTCCACGCCGTCCCGGCCGCTGGCCACCGACGTGCAGGTGACCTCCGTGCCGACGGTGGCGGACGCCGGGTCGTCGAAGTCCTCCTTGACGTCCAGCGCGTAGCCCACGTGCACGTCACCCGTGAGGATCAGCCAGTTGTCGACCCCGGCGGCCTTCGCCCCGGCGACGACCCGGTCGCGCGAGGCCCGGTAGCCGTCCCAGGCGTCCATCGAGAGCGCGGCGTCGGCGGTGGTGTCGAACTTCCGCTGGGAGAAGCAGACCTGCTGGGGCATCACGTTCCACAGCGCGGTCGAGCCCTTCCAGCCGTCGAGCAGCCACTGCTCCTGCTCCGCGCCGGTCATGGTGCGCGCCGGATCGTCCGACTCGGGCCCGGGGGCGTGCGGCCGGTCGTCGTAGGCCTGGTCGGAGCGGTACTGGCGGGTGTCGAGGATGTCGAACTGGGCGAGCGTGCCCCAGTGCAGCCTGCGGTACAGCCGCGCGTCCGGTCCCTGCGGCAGCTGTGCCGCGCGCAGCGGCTGGTTCTCCCAGTACGCGCGGTAGGCGGCGGCCCGGCGCAGCAGGAACTCCTCGGGCGGGATGTCGTTCTCGGCGTCGGCGCCCGCGTAGTTGTTCTCCGTCTCGTGGTCGTCCCAGGTGACGACGAAGGGATGGGCGGCGTGCGCGGCCCGCAGGTCGGCGTCGCTCTTGTAGAGGGCGTACCGCAGCCGGTAGTCCGCGAGCGTCATGGTCTCGCGGTTGAACACGTCGGGGAGGGTGAGGTCGGTGTAGTGCCGCTCCCCGCCCTCCGCGTTCACCGCGTACTCGTACAGGTAGTCGCCGAGGTGGAGGACCACGTCCACGTCGTCCTGCGCGACGTGCCTGAGCACGGTGTAGTAGCCGTCCTGGTAGGCCTGGCAGGCGACCGCGGCGAGTTTCAGGGCCGATGTCGCGCTGCCGGCCGGCGGTGCGGTGCGGGTGCGGCCCGTGGGGCTGATCCAGGTGCCGGTGCGGAAGCGGTAGTAGTAGACCGTGCCGGGCGTCAGGCCCTTGACGTCGACGTGGACGCTGTGGGCGTACTCGGCGTGGGCGTCGGCCGTGCCCCGGAACAGGACCGCGGCGAAGTACTCGTCGAGGGCGACCTCCCACTCCACCGCGACCCGCTCCGTGCCCATTCCGCCGTCCTCCAGGAACGGCTCGGGCGCGAGCCGGGTCCACAGCAGTACCGAGTCCGGCAGCGGGTCGCCCGAGGCGACACCGAGGGTGAAGGGGTCCTTGCCGATCCTGGCGGCGCCGCGCAGGGGGGCGGCGACCGCGCCGCGGGCCGGCAGGTTGGTGGTGAAGGCGAGTGCCGCGGCGGCCGCGGTCACGGTGAGGAAGCGCCGGCGGCCGAGGTGGCGGGCGGCGGCGCCCAGCACCGCGTCGTGCGGGGAGAAAGCGTGCTCGGCCAGTGCGCTGGGACGGCCCGTGGGCGCCATCTGCTGTCCTCTCGTACGGGGCGGGACGGGTCCGTGCCGGGCCCTGTCGCGCGCGGACGCCGGGCCGCGAGGCGCGGACCCCGCATGCTAAGCAGACAAAAGCCGTAAAACAGGCAGGGCTTGCGGGATGATCACACAGGAGGCGGTACGCGCGTGTGGCCGCGCTCCCGCCGGGGCACCCGCAACGGACGGGCACCGGACACCGGGAGCCGGGTGCAGGGGGAGCGGAAGGCGGGCGAGGAGCCGATGGCCGGGACGCGGCACTACGACGTGGCGGCCTCCGGCCGCTGGTGGGACGAGGACGACCACCGCTGGC
Organism: Streptomyces olivaceus; assembly: GCF_000721235.1. Taxonomy (GTDB): domain Bacteria; phylum Actinomycetota; class Actinomycetes; order Streptomycetales; family Streptomycetaceae; genus Streptomyces; species Streptomyces olivaceus. The sequence goes on along the minus strand of NZ_JOFH01000003.1, from coordinate 285,397 downwards.
TGCCGGCGGGCGAGGTGCACGCGTGGGAGCCGGGCCGGAACGAGACCGTGTGCGGACTCTCGCTGCACCGCTCGGGGCTGTCCCGGTTCGCGGCCGTCGCCTGGACCGACGTGCTGCCCGAGTCGGGTGGCGCGGCCGACGCGGTCCGCCGGGTCTGCCCCCGCTGCGCCGCCGCGGCCGGCCGCCGGGGCGCGGACGCCCGGCCCGCCTGGCGCCGCGTCAACCCGCGCCCGTAGGCCGGGCCTCGTGGCTCCCGTGCCCGTGCTGGTGGTGCGGCAGTGGTCCTGTGCGAGGGTCCTGGACTATCTGTCCAGTGTCTGGATGTGTAGTCTGAAGAGTGAGGAGTGCGACACCCGAGGACCGCGAGGAGGACGCACCGATGAGCGACGAACCGGCACCGGACGCCGAACGCGACGCCGTCCTCGCCGCGCTGCGCCCCGTCGTCGACGGCGTCGCCGCGACGTTCGGACCGGTCTGCGAGGTGGTCCTGCACGACTACCGGCGTCCGGAGCGGTCGGTCGTGGCCGTCGCGGGGTCGGTGACCGGGCGGACGGCGGGCGGGGCGATGAGCGAGATCGGCATGCGGGTCCTGGCCCGCGGCGACGAGGCCCGCGACGAGCTGAACTACGTCACGCGCACGGACGACGGAACCCTCCTGAAGTCCTCCACGATGGTGCTGCGCGACTCCACGGGGACCGTCTTCGGCGCCCTGTGCGTCAACCTGGACGTCACCGCCGTCGACCGGGCCCACGCCCTGCTCGGCGCCCTCGCCGGCACCGCGGGCCTGCCCGCCGACCCGCCCGCCACCACCTTCGGCGACGACATCGACGCGGTGGTCGACGCCATCGTGGACGCCCACCCGCTGCGCCGGGACACCAGCTGGGCCGCGCTGGACCGGGCCCAGCGCCTGGAACTCTTCCGCGACCTGGACGGACGGGGCGTGTTCGCCGTACGCCGCTCGGTCGAGCACGTCGCGAACCGGCTCGGCATCTCCCGGGCCTCGGCGTACCACTATCTCTCCCAGGCCCGCGCCGCGACCGGCCCGGCCGCCGACACCCCCTGAGGACCCCCGTGACGACCACCGCCCCGCCCCTCACCCTCGACGACGTACGCGCCGCCGCCGCCCGTATCGAGGGCGTCGCGCACCGCACCCCCGTACTGCGCTCGCGCACCCTGGACGCCCTCGCGGGCGCCGAGGTCCACCTCAAGTGCGAGAACCAGCAGCGGGTCGGCGCCTTCAAGTTCCGCGGCGCCTACCACGCCGCCTCCCGGCTCACGCCCGACCGGCTGGCCCGGGGGATCGCCGCCTACTCCTCCGGCAACCACGCCCAGGCGGTCGCCCTCGCCGCCCGCGAGCTGGGCAGCACCGCCGTGATCGTCATGCCCGAGGACGCCCCGCCCGCCAAACGGGCGGCCGCCGCAGGCTACGGCGCCGAGATCGTCACGTACGACCGCTACCGCGAGGACCGCGCGGCCATCGCCGAGGCCTTGGCCGCCGAACGGGGCCTGGCCCTGATCCCGCCCTACGACCACCCGCACGTCGTCGCCGGACAGGGCACCGCCGCCCTCGAACTCGTCGAGGAGACGGGGCCGCTGGACGCTCTGATCGCCCCGGTGGGCGGCGGCGGACTGATCGCCGGGTGCGCCACCGCCGTCAAGGGCCTGCACCCCGCCACCCGGGTCGTCGGCGTCGAACCGGAGGCCGGTGACGACACCAGGCGCTCCCTGGAGGCGGGCCGGCGCGTCACCGTCCCGGTCCCGCGCACCATCGCGGACGGCCAGGCGGTGGCCACGCCGGGCGAGCTGACCTTCGCCGTCAACCGGCGCCTCCTGGACGGGATCGTGCTGGTCTCCGACGACGAGATCAGGGACGCGATGCGGTTCGCCTTCGAACGGCTGAAGACCGTCCTCGAACCGAGCGGTGCCACCGGCCTCGCCGCCCTCCTGAACGGACGGATCGACCCCCTGCCCCGCCGGATCGGCGTCGTCCTCTCCGGCGGCAACGTCGACGCCGCCCGCTTCGCCGAACTCTGCGGCACACCCCGCTGACCCCGTGGTCAGGAGGCGGTCCGCCCGTCCTGCCCTCCGCCGGCCAGCACCACCTCCAGGGTGCGCGGTCCGTGCACCCCCTCGACCCGGTCCAGCTCGATGTCACTGGTCGCCGAGGGACCCGAGATCCAGGTCAGGGGGCGGGCCGGGTCGAGACGCCCGAGGGCCTGCGGCACGGCGCCGACGACCTGGTCCGGCACCCGTACGACGCAGATGTGGTGGTCGGGAACGAGGGTGATGCGGCGGCGGCCCTGGTCGGGCGAGCCGTCCAGGACGATCGTGCCGGTCTCGGCGACGGCGACCGCGCAGCCCGTCACCACGCTGTCGACCCGGTCGAGTTCCTGCGGGGTGTCCGCCGCACGGTCGTGGACGATCTCCGCGCCGGCCCCTTCGAGCCAGCCCGGCGGCAACCCCGGCGGAACCACCACGTTTCGCGAGCCGTGCGCCGCCAGGAGCCGCGCCAGCAGCCCTGGCAGCTCACCGTCGGCGCACCGGTGCACGATCGCCCGGTAGTCCGCCAGGTTCTCGGCGAGCAGATCCACCGTCTCCGCGACGCTCCGCCGCCCGTGCTCGCGCGCGTACTCCCGCGCGACGGCCCGCTCGTACGGCACCTCGTCGGCCGGTACGTCCGCCAGCGCGCGCCGTACCCGCCCCAGAATGCGTTCCCTGCTGCTCACTCGGACCCGTCCTTCCCGCCGTGCGTACGCTGCCACCAGTCGCGGAACGGCTCCGCGGGCACCGGGGGCAGATCCCGGCTGCCGCTCCAGGCCCGGCCGGGACCCGGCAGGGTGCGCGGATGCAGACGCCGGGTGCGCGAGGCCAGCCGCTGCCCGGTACGCAGCACGCCCGGGTGCGTGAACGCCCACTGCGCCGCCCGCATCGCCGCGCGCTCGGCGGCATGCCCCTTGGCGGGCCTCAGCACCACCCGGTTGCCGTGCCGGACGGCCGGCCCGCCCTGCACCACCCGCTCCCGCAGGTGCACCAGCACCTCGGGGATGTCGATGGCCACCGGACACACCTCGTAGCAGGCGCCGCACAACGAGGACGCGTACGGCAGGGAGGCGTCGACGTCGCTGCCCGTACCGCGCAGTTGCGGGCTGAGGATCGCGCCGATCGGGCCCGGGTACACCGAGCCGTAGGCGTGGCCGCCGGCCCGCTCGTACACCGGGCAGACGTTCAGGCAGGCCGAGCAGCGGATGCAGCGCAGCGCCTGGCGGCCGACCTCGTCGGCGAGGGTGTCGGTGCGGCCGTTGTCCAGCAGCACCAGGTGGAAGGTGCGCGGGCCGTCCTCGTCGGTGGTGCCGGTCCACATGGACGTGTACGGGTTCATGCGCTCGGCGGTGGAGGAGCGGGGGAGGGTCTGCAGGAAGACCTCCAGGTCCTGCCACCGCGGCACGATCTTCTCGATGCCGACGACCGAGATCAGCGTTTCCGGCAGCGTCAGGCACATCCGCCCGTTGCCCTCGGACTCCACGACCACCAGCGTGCCGGTCTCGGCCACCACGAAGTTGGCGCCGGAGATGCCCACCCTGGCCCGCAGGAACTTCTCCCGCAGGTGCAGCCGGGCCGCCTCCGCGAGTTCGGCGGGCGTGTCCGTCAGGTTCTCGGGCGCGGGACGGCCCCACTCGCTCATCTCGGAGCGGAAGATGTCCCGGATCTCGCCGCGGTTGCGGTGGATGGCCGGCACCAGGATGTGCGACGGCCGGTCCCTGCCCAACTGCACGATCAGCTCGGCGAGGTCGGTCTCGTAGGCGTGGACGCCCCGGGCCTCCAGCGCCTCGTTCAGCGCGATCTCCTGCGTCGCCATCGACTTGACCTTGACGACCTCGTGCTCGGCGGAGTCACCGCCGCCGGCCTCCTCGACCAGCCGGGCGACGATCTCGTTGGCCTCGTCGGCGTCGGCGGCCCAGTGTACGGTGCCGCCGGCCGCCGTGACCGCCTCCTCCACCTGCACCAGGTACCGGTCGAGGTGGCGCAGCGTGTGGTCCTTGATCTGCTTCCCGGCCTCGCGCAGCGCCGCCCAGTCGTCCAGCTCCGCGACCGCGCGGGCCCGCTTGTCCCGGATGGTGTGCGTGGCATGGCGCAGATTGCCGCGCAGCGTGCTGTCGCCCACGGCCTTCCGCGCGGCCTCGGGAAAGGCCGGCATCCCCAGGTACGTCCCGCTCATACGGCCGCCTCCTCCTCCGTGCTCGCCAGGATCTCCGCGATGTGCACCGGACGCATGCCCGTGCGCAGCCGGCCCATGGTGCCGCCGATGTGCATCAGACAGGAGTTGTCGGCCGCGCACAGCACGTCCGCGCCGGTCGACTCGGCGTTGCGCACCTTGTCCGCGCCCATCGCCGCCGACACGTCCGCGTTCTTCACGGCGAAGGTGCCGCCGAAGCCGCAGCACTCCTCGGCGCCGGGCAGCTCCACCAGTTCCAGTCCCCGCACCGCCTCGAGGAGCCGCCGGGGCCGCTCACCCAGGCCGAGGCTGCGCAGTCCGTGGCAGGTCGGGTGGTACGTCACCGTGTGCGGGTAGTACGCCCCCACGTCGGTCACCCCGAGCACGTCCACGAGGAACTCCGTCAACTCGTACGTCTTCGGCACGACCGGCGCCAGCGTGGCCGCGAGCGCGTCCCCGCGCCCCTCGGCCCGCGCCCGCTCGCCCATCCGCGGATACAGCTCCCGCACCATCGCACCGCACGAACCCGACGGCGTCACGACCGCGTCGTACGGAGCGAACACGTCGGCGAAGTGCCGGGCCAGGGGCTCCGCCTCGTGCCGGTAACCGGTGTTGTAGTGGGCCTGGCCGCAACAGGTCTGGGCCATCGGGAAGTCGACGTCGACACCGAGTCTGGTCAGCAGTCCCACCACGGCACGGCCGGTCTCCGGATAGAGCGTGTCGTTGACGCAGGTCAGGAACAGAGCGACACGCATCGCGGCTCCTCGTGTTCGGTGTGGCCGACGTGCTCGACCACGCGGTGCTCGGTCATCGGATGAATGATGAGTGCAGAGTAGTCGGCGGGGCCGACCGTGGGGAGACCCGGATCACCGGTCGGCGAGTCGGGCCTCGGCGGCCCGCCAGGCATCCGTGCCGCCGCGCGGCTCGTACCGCGTCAGCGGCTGGGTGCGCGCCAGCAGCCCCCGCATGCCGGCCAGGTCGCCGACCAGCCCGTCGGTCCGGGCCTGCACCAGGACGTTGCCGAGCGCGGCGGCCTCCGCCGGCCCCGCCACCACCGGCAGCCCGCAGGCGTCGGCGGTCAGCCGGCACAGCAGCGCGTTTCGGGTCCCGCCGCCGACGACGTGCACGACGTCCACGGACTGCCCCGCGAGCCGCTGGGCGTCCAGAACGGCCCTGCGGTGGGCCAGCGCCAGCGAGTCGAGGATGCACCGCGTGACCTCGGCGGGCGTCCCGGGCACCGGCTGCCCCGAGGCACGGCACGCCGCGGCGATCCGCTCCGGCATCCGGCCCGGCGCCAGGAACGCCGGGTCGCCCGCGTCCACCACCGACCGCAGCGCCGGCATCCCGGCCGCCCGGGCCAGCAGCCCGTCCAGGTCCGGGTCGCCCCAGGCCCGCAGGCACTCCTGGAGCAGCCAGAGCCCCATGATGTTGCGCAGGTAGCGCACCGTGCCGTCCAGGCCCAGCTCGTTGGTGAAGTTGGCCGCGCGGCTCTCCTCGGTCAGTACCGGAGCGGTCAGCTCCAGGCCGGCCAGCGACCAGGTGCCGGTGCAGATGTAGGCGAACCGCTCGCCCGACGCCGGTACGGCGGCCACCGCGGAGGCCGTGTCGTGCGAACCGACCGCCGTCACCGGCACCGGCCCGGTCAGTCCCGTCTCCTGAAGCACCGCGGGCCGCAGCAGCCCCGCCGGGTCGCCGGGCCGCCGCAGCGGCGGGAACAGCCCGAGGTCGATCCCCAGCCGGTCCGCGACCTCCCGCGACCAGTCGCGGGTGCGGGGGTCGATCAACTGGGTGGTGGACGCGTTGGTCAGCTCCGTGCCCTGCTCGCCGGTCAGCCAGTGGGTCAGCAGGTCGGGCACGAGCAGCAGCCGCCGGGCCGCGGCGAGCTGGGCCGTGCCCCGGGCGGCCACCAGCTGGTACAGGGTGTTGAAGGGCGCGTACTGCAACCCGGTCGCCGCGTACAGCTCCTGGGCGGGCAGCGTGTCCCACACCTTCTCCGCGACGCCCTCGGTGCGCGGGTCGCGGTAGTGCACGGGGTTGCCGAGCAGGGCGCCGTCCGCGTCGAGCAGGCCGTAGTCGACGGCCCAGCTGTCGACGCCGACCGAATCCACCCGGCCAGCCGCCCGCAGCCCGTCCAGCACACCGGCGTACAGCGACAGGACGTCCCAGCGCAGCCCCTCGGGCGTACGGACCGGCCGGTTGGTGAAGCGGTGCGCCTCGGTCAGCTCCAGCCTGTCGGGGCCGACGCGGCCGACCATGACGCGCCCGCTGGACGCGCCGAGGTCGACCGCGGCGTAGGACTTCACGGTGCTCATCGCAGGAACGCGGCGGCGACGCCGGCGTCGACCGGGACGTGCAGACCGGTGGTGTGGGTCAGGTCGCCGCCGGTCAGGGCGAACACGGCGTTCGCGACGTGCTCGGGCAGCACCTCGCGCTTGAGCAGGGTCCGCTGGGCGTAGAACTCGCCCAGCTTCTCCTCCGGCACCCCGTACACGGCCGCGCGCTCGGCGCCCCAGCCGCCCGCGAAGATCCCGGAGCCGCGCACCACGCCGTCGGGGTTGACGCCGTTGACCCGGATGCCGTGCGCGCCCAGTTCGGCGGCGAGGAGGCGCACCTGGTGGGCCTGGTCGGCCTTGGTGGCGGAGTAGGCGATGTTGTTCGGCCCCGCGAACACGGCGTTCTTCGACGCGATGTACACGATGTCGCCGCCCAGCTCCTGCGCGGTCATCACCCGGGCCGCCTCGCGCGAGACGAGGAAGGAGCCGCGGGCCATGATGTCGTGCTGGAGGTCCCAGTCCTTCGCCGTGGTCTCGAGGAGCGGCTTGGAAATGGAGATGCCCGCGTTGTTGACCACCAGGTCGACCCCGCCGAAGGCGAGCACGGCCGCCTTGAACGCCCCGGCGATCTGCTCCTCCGACGTGACGTCGACGGTCACGGCGACCGCCCTGTCGTCCCCGCCCAGCTCCTCCGCGACCGCCGCCGCGTTCTCGGCGTTCAGGTCGGCCACGACCACGCAGGCGCCCTCGTCCACCAGCCGCCGGGCGATCGCCCGGCCGATCCCGCTGCCCGCGCCGGTCACCAGGGCGACGCGGGTGGCCAGCGGCTTGGGCTTCGGCATCCGCCGGAGCTTGGCCTCCTCAAGGGCCCAGTACTCGATGCGGAACTTCTCCGACTCCTCGATCGGCGCGTACGCCGAGACCGCCTCGGCCCCGCGCATCACGTTGATCGCGTTGACGTAGAACTCGCCGGCCACCCGGGCGGTCTGCTTGTCCTTGCCGAAGCTGAACATGCCCACGCCCGGCACCAGCACGATCGCCGGGTCCGCGCCGCGCATCGCGGGGGAGTCCGGCCCGGCGTGCCGGCGGTAGTAGGCGGCGTACTCCTCGCGGTAGGCCGTGTGCAGCTCCTTGAGCCGGGCGACGGCCTCCTCCAGCGGCGCGGTCGGCGGCAGGTCGAGAACCAGCGGCCGCACCTTCGTCCGCAGGAAGTGGTCCGGGCAGGAGGTGCCCAGCGCGGCGAGCCGCGGGTGCCCGGCCCGCGCGAGGAAGTCGAGGACCACCTCCGCGTCGGTGAAGTGCCCGACCTGCGGCCGGTCCTGCGACGCCAGACCACGCACGTACGGCGCCAGCGCCGCCGCCCGCTCCCGCCGCTCGGCGTCCGGCAGGGCGGCGTACCCGTCGAGCACGGCGCCGAACGGCTCGGCCCTGCCCCGCTCGGCGAGGAACGCCTCGGCGGTGCGGATGATGTGCAGCGAGTTGCGCTCGCACTCCTCGGAGGTGTCGCCCCACGCGGTGACGCCGTGCCCGCCGAGCACACAGCCGACCGCCCGCGGGTTGGCCTCCTTGACGGCCGCGATGTCCAGCCCGAGCTGGAAACCGGGCCGCCGCCACGGCACCCACACCACGGTGTCGCCGAAGCACTCGGCGGTCAGCTTCTCGCCGTCCGCCGCGCAGGCCAGCGCGATCCCGGAGTCCGGGTGCAGGTGGTCGACGTGGGCGGCTTCGACGAGCCCGTGCATCGCCGTGTCGATCGACGGCGCCGCACCGCCCTTGCCGTGCAGGCAGTAGTCGAAGGCGGCGACCATCTCGTCCTCGCGGTCGACCCCCGGGTAGACGTCCTTGAGCGCCCGCATCCGGTCGAGCCGCAGCACCGCGAGTCCGCCCTCGGTGAGCGTCCCGAGGTCCCCGCCGGACCCCTTGACCCACATCAGCTCCACATCACCCCCGGTGACGGGATCGGTCCCGGTGCCCTTGGCGGACGCGTTGCCACCGGCGTAGTTGGTGTTGCGCGGATCGGCACCGAGCCGATGGGAACGGGCGAGGAGGGCATCGGCTTCGGGGTGAGATGTCATGACGCAGCCTTTTCGATCGAGGAGAGGTGTGTGACGCGCCCCTTCAGGGGTGTCGGGCTGTATCCATGTGCGGCTCCGCCGCGCGGGCGCGACCGGCCACATACGGCCCGCAGCCCGCGAACAACGGAGACCCGGCAGCCGCTGACGATCAGGCCCCCCACCCGGCCTGCTCACCACCGACCCGCTCGGCAACGACCTTCTCGCCCCAACCGGACGCCCGGTACGCCTTCATGGGCTCGGGGTCCAGCCCCGACTCCTCCCGCACCTCCCGAAGCAGTGGCCGCACATCCGTGTTGTACGCGTCCATCAGCACGGAGTTCGCCTCCAGGACGTCCCCCGCGCCCTGCGCGGCGGCCAGCGCCGTACCGTCGACCAGCAGCGCCTTCGCCGTGGCCTCCTGCACGTTCATCACCGACCGGATGATGGCCGGGATCTTCGCCTCGATGTTGTGGCACTGGTCGAGCATGAACGCCACGTCGGAGGTGAACCCCCCGCCGCGCACCACCTCGTACATGATGCGGAACAGCTGGAACGGGTCGGCCGCGCCGACCATGAGGTCGTCGTCCGCGTAGAAGCGCGAGTTGAAGTCGAACCCGCCGAGCCTGCCCTCCCGCAGCAGCGTCGCCACGATGAACTCGATGTTCGTGCCCGGCGCGTGGTGCCCCGTGTCGACCACGACCTGCGCCTTCTCGCCCAGCTTCAGGCAGTGGGCGTACGCCGTGCCCCAGTCCGGTACGTCGGTGGTGTAGAACGCCGGCTCGAAGAGCTTGTACTCGAGGAGCATCCGCTGCCCGTCGCCGAGCCGCTCGTACACCTCGGCGAGTCCCTCGGCCAGCCGGTCCTGGCGGGCGCGGATGTCGTCCTGCCCGGGGTAGTTGGTGCCGTCGGCGAACCACAGCTTCAGGTCGTGCGACCCGGTCGCGTCCATGATGTCGACGCACTCCAGCAGGTGGTCGACGGCCTTCCTGCGGACCGCCGCGTCCGGGTGGCAGATGCTGCCCAGCCTGTAGTCGTCGTCCTGGAAGGTGTTCGAGTTGATCGCGCCGATCCGGACCCCCCGGTCCTCGGCGTGCTGCGCCAGCGCGGCGTAGTCCCCGACCCTGTCCCACGGGATGTGCAGGGCGACGGTCGGGGCCGCGCCGGTGAACTCGTGGACCTTGGCCGCGTCGTCCAGCTTCTCGAAGGGGTCGCGCGGCACACCGGCCTGGGCGAACACCTTGAACCGCGTGCCGGAGTTGCCGTACGCCCACGACGGCGTCTCGACGGCCTGGGTCTTGAGCGCGGCCTTCACCGCGGCGAGCTCGGTCACTTCGGCGCTCCTGTGGTCGGGTCGTCGCCCCTGGAATGGACGGGAGTGGACGACCGTGGGTGAAACGATTCAGTAGGCGAAACTATGAGCCGCCCGAAGGGGTGTCAACCCTTCCGGTCGCCCGGTCGTTCGTGACTTGGCCGTTACCTTTGGGTGGCGGAGGTTTTTGGACTCCCAACCATTGACGTGACATATCTTCGCTGCCTAACGTCCCCGGCAACCGAGTTGAAACCTTTCACGACGCTGTGAGGGCTGTCCCGTCCGGCGTCGTCGAGGAGCCCCCAATGACCCACCCGTCCGACACGGGTACGGCCCCGGTTCTGGCGCTCAAGGATGTCTCCAAGTCCTTCGGCGCGGTCCGTGCGCTGCGGGACGTCTCCCTGGAACTGTTCCCCGGCGAGGTCCACGCCCTCGCCGGCGAGAACGGGGCCGGGAAGTCGACCCTCATCAAGACGCTCGCCGGAGTGCACCGGCCGGACGCCGGCCAGGTGCTGCTCGACGGCGCGCCGGTCGTCTTCCACGGCCCCGGCGATGCCCGCGACGCCGGCATCGCCGTGATCTACCAGGAGCCCACCCTCTTCCCCGACCTGTCGATCGCCGAGAACATCTTCATGGGCCGCCGGCCGCGCCGCACTTTCGGCCGCATCGACCACCGGGCGACCTACGCCGCCACCGCGGACCTGATGCTGCGCCTCGGCGTCGAGCTGGACCCCGACCGGCCCGCGCGCGGCCTGTCCATCGCGGACCAGCAGATCGTGGAGATCGCCAAGGCGCTCTCCTTCGACGCCCGGGTCCTGATCATGGACGAGCCGACCGCGGCCCTCACCGGCAGCGAGGTGGCCCGGCTCTTCGGCGTGGTGCGCACCCTGCGCGAGCAGGGCGCCGCCGTGCTGTTCATCTCCCACCGGCTGGAGGAGATGTTCCGGATCTGCCGGCGCGTCACCACGCTGCGCGACGGCGCCAGGATCGCCAGCGAGCCGCTGGAGGGCATGACCGAGGACGACCTGGTGCGCCGCATGGTCGGCCGCGACCTCGACGAGCTGTACCCCAAGCAGGAGGTCGCGCCCGGCGAGACGGCCCTGAGCGTCCGCAGGCTGACCCGCGAGGGCGTCTTCACCGACGTCTCCTTCGACGTGCGGCGCGGCGAGATCGTCGCCCTGTCCGGACTGGTCGGAGCCGGACGCACCGAGGTCGCCCGCGCCGTCTTCGGCATCGACCGCTGGGACGCCGGTCAGGTCGAGGTCGACGGCAGGCCGCTCGTCAACGGCGCCCCCTCCACCGCGATGGCCGCCGGCCTGGCCCTGGTCCCGGAGGACCGCCGCGCCCAGGGCCTCGTGATGGACATGTCCATCGAGCGCAACATCGGCCTCACCGGCCTGCGGTCGAGCGTGCGGGCGGGACTGGTGGACCGCGGCGCCGAGCGCAGCCGCTCCCTTGACTGGGCCGTCAGACTCCAGGTCAAGTACGCCCGCATCGCCGACACCGTCGCCACCCTGTCCGGCGGCAACCAGCAGAAGGTCGTCCTCGCCAAGTGGCTGGCCACCGGCCCCAAGGTGCTGATCGTCGACGAGCCCACCCGCGGCATCGACGTCGGCACCAAGGCCGAGGTGCACCGGCTGCTCAGCCAGTTGGCCGCCGACGGCGTGGCCGTCCTGATGATCTCCTCCGACCTGCCCGAGGTCCTCGGCATGGCCGACCGCGTCCTGGTGATGCACGAGGGACGTCTGACCGCCGAGATATCCCGCACCGACGCCACCGAGGAGGCCGTGATGGCCGCAGCGACGGGGAGGGCCGCCGCATGACGGTCACCGCACCCGACCAGGCCCCCGCGGCCGACGTGCCGAAGGCGGGCGCCACCCGGCTGGTGGACCGCATCTTCAAGATGCGCGAACTGGCCATCCTGCTCGTCTTCCTGGTGATGATCGCCATCACCCAGGCCGGCAACAGCGAGTTCCTGTCCGAACAGGGCATCAAGGACCTGCTGCTCAACGCGACCATCCTGGTCCTGGTCGCCACCGGCCAGTCCCTGGTCGTCATCACCCGCAACGTCGACCTCTCGGTCGGCTCCACCCTCGGCATCAGCGCCTTCGCCGCCGGCGTCCATCTGCAGGACGGCGGCAACCCCGTCGTGGCCGTGCTGCTCGCCGTGCTGCTGGGCGTCGGCTTCGGCCTCCTCAACGGCCTGCTGGTCAGCCTCGGCCAGGTGCCCGCCCTGGTCGTCACCCTCGGCACCCTCTACATCATCCGCGGCATCGACTCCATCTGGGTCGGTTCCCGGCAGATCACCGCGGCCGACCTGCCCGGCGGCTTCGTCGACTTCGGCTCCGGCGGCATCTCCGCCCTGCCGTGGCCGGCCGTGATCGCGCTCGCGGTGCTCGTCGCCACGGCGTACTACCTCAAGCACTTCGGCAGCGGACGCGAGCTGTACGCGCTCGGCTCCAACCCCGAGGCCGCGCGGCTCGCCGGCATCCCCGTCCGCAAGCGCATCCTCGCCGCCTACACCTTCTGCGGCGCCCTCGCCGGACTCGCCGGCGCCCTGTACCTCGCCCGGTTCGGCAACGTCGACTCCGGCACCGGCAACGGCTACGAACTGACCGTCGTCAGCGCCGTGGTGGTCGGCGGCGTCGTCTTCACCGGCGGTTCCGGCAGCGTCTACGGCGCGGCCCTCGGCGCGCTCCTGCTGACCTCGATCAACAGCGTGCTGCCCGCCCTCGGCGTCAGCTCCGTGTGGGTGCTGGCCATCAACGGCATCCTGCTCATCCTCGCCATCGCCGTCGACCGGATCGTCGCGCTGCGCGTGGCCGACGCCCTGAAGAAGAGGAACGCCCGCCATGGCTGACAGCCCCCTGACGCGCGCCGCCCGCCGGTCCGTCTCCTTGAGGTGGGACGGGGCGGTCGGTGCCCTCCTCGTGGTCGTGCTGCTGCTCTCCTTCGGCTTCGTCGACGGGTTCGGCAACGCCCTCAACCTGTCGTTCCTGATCGGCAACACCCTGCCGATCGCGCTCATCGCCCTGCCGATGACGCTGCTGGTCGTCTCCGGCGAGATCGACCTGTCGGTCGCCTCCACCGCCGGGCTGTCCGGCGCGGTGATGGGAGCGCTGTGGAACCAGGGTATGACCATCGAGGTGATCATCCCGGTCTGCCTGCTGCTCGGCGTCGTCTGCGGCCTGGTCAACGGCCTGCTGGTCACCCGGCTCGGACTGCCCTCCCTCGCCGTCACCATCGGCACCATGGCCGCCTACCGCGGCATCGCGCAGATTGTGCTCGGCTCCGACGCGGTGACCGACTTCCCCGCGCAGTACCTGGACTTCGCCGCCGGACGGATCGACGGCACCTTCGTCCCGTACGCCTTCCTGCCGTTCCTCGTGCTGCTGGCCGTCGCGGTGGTCGCCCTGCACGCCATGCCGTTCGGCCGGGCCCTGTTCGCGATCGGGGCCGGCGAGGAGGCCGCGCGGTTCGCCGGCATCAGGGTCAAGCGGCAGAAGCTGATCCTGTTCACGGTGACCGGGTTGATGTCCTCCCTCACCGGCGTCTTCTGGGCCCTGCACTACGCCAGCGCCCGCTACGACAACGCCATGGGCCTCGAACTGTCCGTGGTCGCCGCCGTACTCCTCGGCGGCATCGACTTCGACGGCGGCAAGGGCACCCTCGGCGGGGCGATCGCCGGCGTGTTCCTGCTCGGCGCGCTGCAGAACGTGATGAGCCTGGTCAACGTCTCCGCGCAGTCGCAGATCGTCGTCACCGGCGTCCTGCTCGTCGTGTCCGTGCTGGGCCCCCGGGTCGCACGGCAGATCTCCGTCGCACGGGCCGGACGCAGGGCGGGCGCGGCGCCCCGGTCCAAGACCCCCGCGCCGACTCCCTAGCCGCATGCCCTTACGAACCCGCCCTGCCCACCCCCGATAAGGAACCCACCATGCGCAAGTCGACCATCCGCCGCACCTGCGCGGCCCTCGCCGCCGTCACCTCTCTCGCCCTGGCGGCCACCGCCTGCGGCGGCACGACCAAGGAGGACGTCAAGAACGAGGGCGGCTCGGCCGCCGCCGGGGGCAAGGCCGACCCGAACGCCGAGACGAAGAAGGGACTGACCGTCGGCTTCCTGCCCAAGCAGGTCAACAACCCCTACTTCACCGTCGCCGACAAGGGCGGGGAGAAGGCCCTGAAGGAGCTGGGCTCCAGCTACAAGGAGGTCGGCACCTCCAGCGGCACCGACACCGCCGGCCAGGTCTCCTACGTCAACACGCTCACCCAGCAGCAGGTCGACGCCATCGCCGTCTCCGCGCAGGACCCGGGCGCGCTGTGCACCGCGCTCAAGCAGGCCATGAAGAACGACATCAAGATCGTCACCTACGACTCGGACACCAACCCCGACTGCCGCAACGCCTTCATCTCCCAGGCGTCCGCCGACGACATCGGCCGCACGCAGGTCCAGCAGATGGCCGAGCAGATCGGCAACAAGGGCGAGATCGCGATCCTCTCCGCCGCGCAGACCGCGACGAACCAGAACGCCTGGATCGAGATCATGAAGGACGAGCTCAAGGACCCGAAGTACAAGGACATCAAGCTGGTCAAGGTCGCCTACGGGGACGACGACGCCCAGAAGTCCTTCCAGCAGACCCAGGGCCTGCTCCAGGAGCACCCGGACCTGAAGGGCGTCATCTCCCCGACCACCGTCGGCATCAAGGCCGCCGCCCAGTACCTGTCCGGCTCCAAGTACAAGGGCAAGGTCAAGCTGAACGGCCTCGGCACACCCAACGACATGCGCAAGTACGTCAAGAACGGCACCGTCGAGGCGTTCGAGCTCTGGGACCCGGCCAAGCTCGGCGAGCTGGCCGCGCGCACCGCCGTCGCCCTGTCCTCCGGGCAGATCACCGGCAAGGAGGGCGAGACCTTCAAGGCCGGCGGCCTGGGCGAGTACACCCTCGGCAAGGACGGCGTGATCAACCTCGGCAAGCCGACCGTCTTCAACGCCGACAACATCGACGAGTTCGACTTCTAGTCAGCACCGGCCCCCGGTCACCCACGGCCACGGGCCACCACCGTACGGGAGCGGTACTTCATGCAGCGCGTCTGTTTCCTGCTCAAGGTCCGCCGGGACCGCATCGCGGAGTACCGCGAACGACACGCCGCCGTGTGGCCGGAGATGTGCGAGGCGCTCTCCGCCACCGGCTGGCACAACTACTCGCTCTTCCTGCGCGACGACGGCCTGCTCGTCGGCTATCTGGAGACCGGGGACTTCGCCGCCGCCTGGGCCGGTATGGAGGCCACCGAGGTCAACGCCCGGTGGCAGGCGGAGATGGGCGCCCTCTTCGAGTCCCTCGACGGGTCCCGCCCCGACGAGGCGATGAAGCCCCTCACCGAGGTGTTCCACCTCGCCTGACCCGTCCCGCCAGAGCGTGCGCGGGTACTGTGTGAAGGTCCTGCGGCCGCCCCCTGCCCTGCGGAGGGCGCCGTCCGGATCCCGCCGGGGTCGGCCGGAGCCGAACGAAACCCCCAGCCCGACCTCGGAGGTCTTTGCCCGATGGCCCATTCCGTGGGTATCAAGGACGTCGCCCGCGCCGCCGGAGTCTCCGTGGGCACGGTCTCCAACGTCATCAACCGGCCCGACACGGTCGCGACGGAGACCCGCGCGCGCGTCCTGTCGGCGATCGACCGGCTGGGCTACGTCCGCAGCGAGTCCGCGCGCCAGCTGCGCGCGGGCCGCAGCCGGATCATGGGACTGCTCGTCCTGGACATGGGCAACCCGTTCTTCGTCGACGTGGCGCGCGGCGCCGAGCGGGCCGCGCGCGACGCCGGGCTCGGCGTGATGGTCTGCAACAGCGCCGAGAGCCCGGGCGAGGAGGCCGAGTACCTCTCGCTCTTCGCCGAGCAACGGGTCCGCGGCGTCCTGCTCACCCCGGCCGACGCCACCGGCCGCAACATCGAGGGCTTCCGGCGCCACCGCATCCCCTTCGTGCTGGTCGACCGGGTCGCCGAGGGCGCCACCGAGTGCTCGGTCTCCGTCGACGACGTCGCGGGCGGCGCGCTGGCCGTGCGCCACCTCGTCGACGCCGGGCACCGCTCCATCGCGTACGTCAGCGGCCCGCCCGGCCTCCACCAGGTGCGCGACCGCCGCACCGGGGCCCTCGCCGCGCTCGCCGAGGCCGGTCTCGGCCCCGACGCGCTGCGCGAACTGCCCACCGAGCGCCTCGACGTCTCGGCCGGCCGGGACGCCGGTGCCCGCCTGCTCGGCCTCGCCGACCGGCCGACCGCCGTCTTCTGCGCCAACGACCTGCTCGCGCTCGGCGTTCTGCAGGCCCTGTACGCGGCCGGGGTCTCCGTCCCGGACGACCTCGCGATCGTCGGCTACGACGACATAGAGTTCGCCGCCGCCGCGGCCGTCCCGCTCACCTCCGTGCGCCAGCCCGCCGTGACCATGGGCGCCATGGCCGCCGAACTGCTCCTGGAGGAGACCGAACTGGAGGGCACCGACCGGACCCACCCGCACCGGCGGGTCGTGCTCCAGCCCGAACTGGTGGTGCGGCGCTCCAGCCTCGCCGCCCGCTGAGGACTCCGCCGGCGACGGGAGCGTCCGGTACGGCCGCTCGCCCCGTACGGTCGTACAGCGGGGTCCCCGAGCACGGGGTCGCTCACCGCGAAGGCGACTCGGCGCCGAGGCCCCTCCGTACGATTTCATGATCCCGGGGGTCGGCGGCCGCAGGACCGTGTGCTGAACTGGGCCACGGCCGAACCATCGGCTCGGGTCCGTCCGGCGGACCCGCCCGCCACTTCCGTCGTCCCCGGGGAGCCCCGTTGAGCGTCAGCTACCGTCAGCCAGGCGTCGTCCTCACCGACCGCCGCTTCACCGTGCCACTCGACCACGCCGACCCCGCCGGGGAGACCATCGAGCTGTACGCGCGCGAGGCCGTCGCGAGCGACAAGGCGGACCAGGACCTTCCGTGGCTGGTCTACCTCCAGGGCGGCCCCGGCTTCGGCGCGAGCCGTCTCATCGGCCGTCCCGCCTGGTTCGGCCGCGCGCTCAAGGAGTACCGCGTCCTGCTCCTGGACCAGCGCGGGACCGGTGCCTCCACGCCCGCGAACCGCCAGACCCTCCCGCTGCGCGGCGGCCCCGCCGAACAGGCCGACTACCTCACCCACTTCCGCGCCGACGCCATCGTGCGCGACTGCGAGGCCATCCGCCCCCACGTCACCGGCGGCGCCCCCTGGGCCGTCCTCGGCCAGAGCTTCGGCGGCTTCTGCGCCGTCGCCTACCTCTCGCTGGCCCCCGAGGGCCTGAGCACCGCCCTGATCACCGGCGGCCTGCCCTCCCTCGACGCCCACGCCGACGACGTCTACCGGGCGGCCTACCCCCGCATCGAACGCAAGGTCGCCGCGCACTACGCCCGCTACCCCCAGGACGTCGAGCGCGCCCGCCGCATCGCCGACCACCTGCTCACCCGCGACGTGGTCCTGCCGAACGGCTACCGCCTCACCGTGGAGGCCTTCCAGTCCCTCGGCATCCTCCTCGGCGGCAGCGAGGGCAGCCACCGCCTGCACTTCCTCCTGGAGGACGCCTTCGTCCGCACCCCCGGCGGGGCCGAGCTGTCCGACTCCTTCCAGGAGCAGGTCCAGGCCCAGCTCTCGTACGCCGGCCAGCCGCTCTACGCCCTCGTCCACGAGGCCACCTACGGCCAGGACACGCGCCCCACCGACTGGTCCGCCGAGCGCGTGCGCGCCGAGTTCCCGCGCTTCGACGCCGCCAAGGCCCTGGCCGGCGACGAACCGCTGCTCTTCACCGGCGAGTCCGTCCACCCCTGGGTGTTCGACTGCGACCCGGCGCTGCGCCCGCTGCGCGAGACCGCCGAACTGCTCGCCGCCCGCACCGACTGGAACCCGCTGTACGACCCCGCCCGTCTCGCCGCCAACGAGGTGCCGGCCGCCGCGGCCGTCTACCACGACGACATGTACGTCGACACCGCCCACGCGCTCACCACCGCCCGCGCGATCCGCGGCCTGCGCACCTGGGTCACCGACGAGTTCGAGCACGACGGAGTGCGGGTCGGCGGCCCCCGCGTCCTGGACCGGCTGCTCGCCCTCGCCCGCGACGAGGCGTGACGGACCGGCACCCGGAATCCGGGGGGAGGCAGGCGGCGCGGGCTGGTGTGCGGGCATGACGGAGCCGCCGCCCACCCGACTGGAGCCCATGCCCGGCGACCGGCACCGGGCCCGCGCCCTCGTCGCCCGCCCGGACGACCTGGGGTACGGCTGCGCGGCGGCGGTCGCCGCGTGGACCGACCAGGGCCGCGAGGTCGCCCACGTGCTCGCCACCCGCGCCGAGACCGGCATCGACACCCTGCCGCCGGCCGCGTGCGCGCCGCTGCGCGAGCGTGAGCAGCGGGCGAGCGCGCGGCCTTCTCACCGGCTTCGCCGGGGCCGCGGGGGAGCGGGGGAGTGGTTCGGCGGGACGCCGGCGGTGGCCTTCGAGGTCTTCGCGCGGTGGCGGCCCGAACCGCCGGCGCCGGAGTCCGGAGGGGACGGGGCGGGTGCGGAGGCCGTCGGCGCCGGGGTGCGGGCGTGGCCCGTATCCTCGACGACATGCGAGAACACACGGCGGACCGGGCCGACGGGGCGGAACTGCGCGCCGACTGCGAGAGCTGCTTCGGACTGTGCTGCGTGGCCCTGCCCTTCGCCCGTTCGGCGGACTTCGCAGCCGACAAGGACGCCGGTACGCCCTGCTCGAACCTGCGCACCGACCACCGCTGCGGCATCCACGCCGGTCTGCGGGAGCGCGGCTTCACCGGCTGCACCGTCTACGACTGCTTCGGCGCCGGACAGCGGGTCTCGCAGGTCACCTTCGGCGGCCGCGACTGGCGCACCGGCCCGCCGGAGCGGGCCCGCCGCATGTTCGACGTGTTCCCGGTCGTCCGCCAACTGCACGAACTCCTGCGCTACCTGACCGAGGCGCTGACGCTGCCCGCGGCCGGCCCGGTCCACGCCGGCCTGCGCAGCGCCCTCGCCGACACCGAGCGCCTCGCCGACGGCACCCCCGAGGAACTGGCCGCCCTCGACGTGGCCGCGCACCGGCAGCGGGTCAACGTACTCCTGCTGCGCGTCAGCGAGCTGGTCCGGGCCGGTGCGCGCGGCCGGAAGAAGAACCGCCGCCACGCCGACCTGCTGGGGGCCCGTCTCGGGGGAGCCGACCTCGCCGGTGCCGATCTGCGCGGGGCCTGCCTCATCGCCGCCGACCTCACCGGCGCCGACCTGCGGGGCGCCGACCTGATCGGCGCGGACCTGCGCGACGCGAACCTCACGGACGCGGACCTGACGGGTGCCTTCTTCCTGACCCAGCCGCAGGTCAACGCGGCCCGCGGCGGTCCCGGCACCCGCCTGCCGGACTCAGTCGCCCGCCCCGCGCACTGGACAGCGGGACGCTGAGAGCGCCTCGCCGGCACGGCCGTCGTCCGGCGCGGGCCCGTCGTCCTCGGCCGTCGTCGCCGTGCCCGCGGCGCGGTCGGGCACGGGCCCGCTCCGCCGGACCAGTCGCAGCCGCAGCCCCTCCGGCATCAGCGTCAGCCGCTCGGTCACCCGCAGCCGGTAGCCGGGGTCGGGCCGCAGCTCGTAGCGGCGCAGCAGCAGCCCGAGGACCAGCGTGGCCTCGTGCAGCGCGAACTGCCGCCCGATGCACGCCCGCGCGCCCGTCCCGAACGGCTTGAAGGTGTGCGGCGCCCGCGACCGTACGGCCTTCGCCTCGAAGCGGTCCGGGTCGAACCGCTCGGCGTCCGGCCCCCACACCTGCGGATCGCGGTGCAGCATGCCCGTGAGGACCAGCGCCCAGGCCCCGCGCCGCATCGGGTACGCACCGCCGAGCACCGTGTCCTCGCGGGCCTCCCGCGCGAAGCCGGGAGCGGTCGGCCACAGGCGCAGCGACTCGTCGAGGACCCGGCGCACGTAACGCAGCCTGGCCACCTGCTCGTAGCCGGGGGTTTCGGCGCCGCCCCACACGCGGTCCACCTCGGCGCGGGCCCGGTCGGCGACTTCGGGGTGCTGTGCGAGGTAGTGCAGGGCGAAGGAGAGGGCGCCCGAGGTGGTCTCGTGGCCGGCGACCAGGAAGGTGATGACCTGGCGGCGGACGTTCTCCGGCGACAGCCGCTCGCCCGTCACGGGGTGGGACGTCTCCAGCATCCGGTCGAGCAGGTCGCCGCCCCCGTCCCCGCCGCCCGCCCGGCGTTCGCGGACCAGGCCGTCCACGGTGCGGTTGAGGTACGCGATGTCGGCGGCGTTGCGGCGGCCCGCGTCGCGCAGCAGCCAGGGGGCGAGCGGCGCGGGCACCGTGTTCCGGCGCTGCGCGTAGCCCAGAGTGCCCACCATCGCGGTGACGAAGGGGTGGGGCCGGGAGCGTTCGAAGGAGCCGAAGTCGTGCCCGAAGCCGGTGCGCGCGATGGTCTCCAGCGTCAGCCTGGTCATGTCGCCCGCCACGTCGACCGTCCGTTCCGCGGCCTCGGCACGGTCCCAGTGGCCGGTGAGCCGCGTGGCCACGTCCAGCATCATCACGTGGTACCCGGCCATGGCCTCGCGGCTGAACCCGGGCGCGAGCACGTCGTGCGCGAGCTGCCAGTTGGGCTCGTGGTTGTACGCCGTGAACAGGCCGTCGCCCGCGACCGGCCGCAGGTTGGCCACCCCGAGCCCCACGTGCTTGGCGAACCGGGCCTCGTCCGCCAGGTCCGCGGCGAGGGAGGCGCCCCAGACGAACACGAACTCCTTGCCGAAGGCGCGCCGCCGGAAGATCGGCCCCAGCCGTCGCGCGTACCGCAGCGAGTCCTGCATCGGCGTGCTCCTGCTCGCGCCCACCACGTCCCCGAGCAGCGGGAGCCGGTACGGCGGGTGGGGTATGCGGTGAAGTTCGGGCCAGCCCAGCTCGGCGCTGCGGAAGCCTTTCGGCAGCCCGTCCCGGGCCGTTTCCCTCGCTGTCCGGGCCATGCGTGATCTCCCTTGACGCAGCGGCGTGCCGCCCATGCCGAGGCAAGCCTGTTGTACATGGATTCAATAACGCGGGCCCAGTCTCGTCCCGTTGTTGAACCGGCGTCAAGTAAGGTGCGGGCATGGCCGCTTCCCAGGGCGAGCGCACCCGCCGCCGGCTCAGTACCGGCGAACGCCGGGAGCAACTGCTCTCGGTGGGGGCGAGGCTGTTCTCGGAGAGCCCCTACGACGAGGTGTGGATCGAGCAGGTCGCCGAGATCGCCGGAGTCTCGCGCGGGCTGCTGTACCACTACTTCCCGAACAAGCGGGAGTTCTTCGCGGCGGTCGTCGAGCGCGAGAGCGGGCGCATGCTGCGGATGACGGCGGCCGTCCCCGGTGTCCCGGTCCGCGAGCAGCTCGCCGCGGGCCTCGACGCCTACCTGGAGTACGTCCGGGCCCACGCCCACGGCTACCGTGCCTTCCACCGCGCCGACGCCACCGGTGACCAGGCGGTGCGCCGCGTCTACCGGCAGGCGCTCGCCGCGCAGGAGCGGCAGATCCTCGCCGCCCTGGCCGCCGACCCGGAGTTCGGCCCGGCCGTCGGGGAGCGTCCTGACGTACGGCTGGCGGTGCGCGGGTGGCTGGCGTTCACCACCGCGGTCTGCCTGGAGTGGCTGCGGGATCCGGAGCCGGGGCGCGAGCAGGTGCGGGACCTGTGCGCACGGGCGCTGCTGGGGGCCATCGCGGCCTGAGGTGCCGATGGCCTGAGGGGCGCTCGCGCGAAAAGTCACGCAGAGATCACGCGATGTGGTTGGCGCACACCCCGATCTCCGATAAGTTAGGTGAGCCTTACCTAATGGTTGAACGACGGAGGTTGAGGATGGGTGACCGCAACGCCTGGACGGCCGCGCCCGCGGCGGCGGAGCAGGCCCGCTCCGTGCTCGCCGCCGCATGGTCCTGCGCGGTGACCGCGGAGGGCGGCCGCGAGGAGTTCGTCGGCGCGCACACCGTGGCCGAGGACGGCCGGGTGCTCCTGCGCGTACCCGAGGACAGCGCCCTGGTGACGGCGGCGATCTGCGCGCCGCGCGGAGAGCCGTCCGCCGTGCTGGAGTTCGCCGACGTGGCGCCCGTCCCGGTGCGCGGCCGGATCAGGGCCCGGCTCTGGCTCGCCGGCTGGTTCGCGCTGGAGGACGGGGACCTCGCCTTCCGGCCCACCCGCGTGGTCCTGCGGCAGCCCTCCGGCGCCGTGGTGGTCGACGTCGACGAGTTCGCCGCCGCCGCGCCCGATCCGCTGGCCCTGGCCGAGGCCCGGCTGCTGACCCACCTCGCCGACTGCCACGGCGACGCGGTGGAGCGGCTGACGCGGCTCGTCGACGCCGACAGCCTGCACGGCGCGGTGCGGGTGCGCCCGCTCGCCGTGGACCGGCACGGGCTGACCCTGCGCATCGAGCGCGTCCGCGCGCACGGCGACGTACGCCTGCCCTTCCACGCGCCCGCCGACGACATCGCACAGCTCACCGAACGGGTGCACGTCCTGCTGGCGCAGGCGAGCGCCGCCTCCTGCCCCCGCGCCCTACAGCGGCAGCGCACAGACGGCGACGGGTGAGGCGAACGGCTCGCCCGCGGGCCGCAGTCCGCCGTCCTCCCCGGACACGTGGAACACAGCGACCGTCCCGGACCGCTGATGCGCCGCGAACAGCAGCGCGCCGTCCGGGGAGAACGCGATCTGCCGGGGGAAGTCGCCGCCCGCCGGCACCGTGCCGAGCAGCCGCAGCCGGGCACCGCCCGCCTCCACCGCGTAACGCGTGAGGCTGTTGTGCCCCCGGTTGGCGAGGAAGGCGTACGCGCCGTCGGCCGTCACCAGGAACTGCGCCGGGTGGTTGGTGCCGGACCCCGTGCCCGTCGACTGGGCCTCGCCGACGGTCAGACGCCCGGTGTCCGGGTCGTAGCCGCAGACCGCCACGGTGTTGTCGAGCTCGTTGGCGAGGTAGGCGTGGCGCCCGCCCGGGTGGAAGGTGAGGTGGCGCGGTCCGGCGCCCGGCCG
The DNA here is from genome assembly GCF_000721235.1 of Streptomyces olivaceus. Lineage (GTDB taxonomy): Bacteria > Actinomycetota > Actinomycetes > Streptomycetales > Streptomycetaceae > Streptomyces > Streptomyces olivaceus. The sequence goes on along the minus strand of NZ_JOFH01000003.1, from coordinate 262,551 downwards.
GGTCCGGGCCCGCGCGACCTCGGTGAGGGTGCCCGCCCCGTCGTCCAGGCGGTAGGTGTACACGGTGTCCGTGCCCAGGTCCACCGCGAGGACGTGCCCGCCGTCGGGAGCGGTGACGACCTGGTGCGCGTGCGGGCCCTGCTGTCCGGGGCCCGGCGGGGGAGCGGAGTGGGTCACCAGGCCGGTGCGCTCACCGATCGCGCCCGAGGCCTCGACGGGGTGCACGGCGACGCTGCCCGAACCGTAGGCCGCGCTCAGCAGCCAGCGTCCGCCCGGATGCACGGACAGGTGACACGGCGCCGCCGTGCCGGTGCTCCGGCTGCCCAGGACCGTGCGGTCCGACAGCCGCACCGCGGTCACCGCACCGTCCTCCCGCTCGCTCACCGCGTACAGGGTGCGGCCGTCGGGGTGCACCGTGAGGTACGAGGGGTCGGCCACGCCGGTGAGGACACCTCGGCCGGTGATCCGGCCGGTGCCGGCGTCGTACTCGGCGAGGCCGATCCCCTCGCCGCCGCCCTCGGCCGAGGTGTACGTGCCGACGTACAGCGGGCGCGGCCCGGAGGATCCTCGCTGCCTGCCCGACGCGCCCGTGCCGGCGCCCGGCGCCGCGGAGGACCCGGACGGCGCCGGGGCGTCCGGCTCCGACGGTCCGCCGCACGCCGCCGCGGGCAGCGCCGCCACACCGGCCGTCCGGCCGAGCAGGCCGACGAACCGCCGCCTGCTCCAGCCGCCACCGCTCATCCCGTGCTCCTCCCACCGCCGCGCCGCCACCGGCGCCGACTCCCTGTGCTCGCACATCAGACCACGTCGGCCGGCGGGGGCCTGCCGGGGACCGACAGGTGGTGCCCCGGCCGCCCGTTCCCGCCTACCAGTCCCCGTCCTCCACGGTCTTGCCCGGGGTGTCCTTGACGGGGCGGACCTGTTGCTCGCCCGGTGCCTGCCACGGCTCGTGGTCGTCCCCGATCCAGTCGCCGACGGGCCGCACGTCCCGCAGCGGCTCGGTGGGGGCCAGGTCGTCGGCGTCCTCGTCGTAGTAGTCGTACCAGGGAAGACCCGCCCGGGTGTACGCGGCCCGGTCGACCGGGGACGGCGGCGGCTCCTCGCCGGTGATGCGGCGCCACTGAGGAGGCGTCACCAGGTGGACGAAGACCCGGCCGGCCGGGCGCTCGGCCCAGTCGGCCGGGGGCCGTTCGTCGCGGTACACCTCCTGGCGCATGGAGCCCCCGACGCCCAGCCCCATGGCCGGTGCCGAACGGGCCCCGGGCGCAGCGCCGTAGCCCGGGGCCCCACCCGGCGCGGCGGGCGCCGAGCCCGGTGCCGGAGCGCCGAGTGCCCCGCCCGAACGGGCCGCCCGGCGCCGCAGTTCGGCGCGGTGCCGCTCCTCCTCCCGCCAACGGGCCAGCTCCGTCGCGTTCAGGCGGAACGCCTGCAACTGGACGCCGCCCCAGACCTCCTCCCCGGTGACCTGGCCCTCGACGGTCGCCCCCATGCCGAGCGGCACCGCCACGAACTGGCGGACCGTGCCCGTGCCCGAGTTGATGCCGTCCAGCCAGGGCTGGCGCGGCAGGATCACGTAGTTCTGCGGGTCGCGGGACAGCCGGTCGCTCCAGGGCCGCCCCGAGACCGCGCACACCTTGCCGACCCCGACCTGGAGCGCGGCCGGCTCCCGCGTACCGGCGAAGCTCAGCCACATGGCCTCGCGCAGGTACACCGGGAGCATCACCCCGCCGCGGGCCCGCCACGACTCGGGCACGGTGTCGGCGTGGTCGGCGACCCGGCGGAGCGGGAAGTCGCCGAGGCCGGGCGGCAGCGGATGGGTGCCCGTCTCGGGCAGTCGCAGGGTGCGGACGAACCGCACCCCCGCGCCGCCCGGCAGCACCAGCCGGTTCCCGTCGATCCGCACACCGGCGTCCGTCATCCGCGCTCCCTCGTCCGTGACTCTATTCCGTGACTCTCTTCCGCGCCCTGTCTCTGTGTCCTGTTCCGTGTCCTGTTCCGTTTCCGTGTGCTTCCTCCGCGACTTCTGTTCCGGTGTTCCACCGCTCCTCAGGAGGAACGCCGCGCGGCGGCCCCGCGGTTCCGCCGGCGGAACAGACGCCGGACCCGGTCCCGCAGCCGGGTCAGCCGCGGCATGCGCTCGCGCTGCTCGCGCGTGTGCCGGTCCAGCTCCTCCAGGAGCCGGCGGGAACGGTGCTCGGTGTCCATCTCGTCGATGATGCGATTGACCTCGGCCAGCACCGCGCCCTGCAACTGCCACTGCCGGGAGTCGCGCCGCACCTCCGCCAGGAGCAGCTCGTCCAGCCGGTCCCGGGTGACCGCTGCCTGCCGCAGCTCGGTGGCCAGGCGCTCCTCCGCGGACTCTGCGTCCCCACTGGCGTTCGTGGTGACCAGGACCGAGAAGCTCACCACCGCGTCGGCGATCTCGGACAGCAACTGCTGGATCGTGGCGCCCGTCTCCGCCGGGAAGAGGGGCTCGGGCTCGCGTTCCTTCGCGAGGTCGGTGAAGCTGCGGGCGAGGACCCGCATGACCACCGTGCAGATCTCCAGCGTGTCCAGACCGGTGCGCAGCACCACCCGGTGCAGCAGCCCCTCGCGCACCCGGGGATTGAACCGCAGGCTGTCCTCGGCCTGGCGGAGGTCCTCGTCCACCTCGCCGATGTCGTGGTCGAGCCGCCGGGCCTCGTGCAGCCGGGCCGCCGCCTCGTGGAACGCCGTACTTCCGGCCGCCTCCTCGCCCATGCGCAGCAGCAGTTGGCGCACCTGCCGGGCCAGCCCCACCACGGACTCGCCGGCCTGCTCCAGCCACACCGGAGGGGCGAGGAACAGGTTGAAGGCCAGCCCCACGGTCGCCCCGATCAGGGTCTCGACCACCCGGGCCCAGGCCAGGCTCCCGTGCGAGGTCACCCCGAGCACCAGCATCGCGCTGATCGCCACCTCGGCGGTGAACTCGTGCGCCCTCACCAGGTGCCCGACGCCCAGTGCCGCCACGATCAGCAGGCCCAGGCTCCACCAGCTCAGCCCGACCAGCTGGCTGAAGGCGATCGCGACCAGGACCCCTGCCACCACCGCGTTGACCCGGCGGAAGCTCATCTTCAGCGTCGCGTACAAGGTGACCTGGACGACCAGCAGGGCCGTCAGCGGCGCGGTGAGCGGCGCCGCCGACTTGTCCGGGGTCAGACGTACCGCGATGACATAGGCGATAGAGGCGGCGGCGGCCGAGCGCAGGGCCTGTGCGACCACGGGGTCGCTGAGCCACTTCACACGCCGCAGAGCCGACCTCACGGCCTCACGCAGATCCCGCACATCCCGCATCCTTGGGGCGTTTCCTTTCCCAAGCGCCTCGAACGTATCCGGACAAGGACGGTAGCCGGGCCGAGGGGGCGGCAGCGGTTCCCACGCGCCGGGCGGCGGCGCGCGTCCGCGATCGTCAGCCGGCGACCTTGGCGAGGAAGCCGGACAGGTTGCCGAGGGTCCGGGCGGCCTGCTCCTCCAGCGTCAGGCTCTCCTCGATGCGGGTACCGCCCTGCGGAACCTTCTTGCCCCGCAGATACAGGGAACAGGCCAGGTCGGTGCACATGTACAGGCCCACCGAATCGCCCTGGCGGCCCGCCGCGCCCGCCTTGCGCGCCGTCATCAGCGAGACCCCGCCGCGAGGGTGCGCGGTGAGGCACAGGGCGCACAGGCTGCGCTGGAAGAAGCCGCTCCTGGCGGTCTGGAAGCGCAGGGCCACGCCGGTGAGGCGTCCGTCGTGGTCGGTCACGAGGTAGCTGCGGTCCGGCGCCCCGGGGTCGCGCCAGCCGAGGAAGTCGAGATCGTCCCAGGGGCGTTCGCCGAGGTCGCGGGGGACGGCCAGGCGCTTGGCCTCGCCCTTGGAGCAGTTGATGAAGGAGGCGCGGACGTCCTTCTCGGCGAGTGCTCTCACGGAGGTCTCCCTGCGGATTCGTTCTCGGTACCGGCTGAACCTAAGCTGCCTAGGTTTCCGCCTAGCGTAAATAGACGCGGGGGCAACGGGCCAACGGTTTACCGAGGCGGCTTCGGCAAGCGGGCGGCGCCGGGTCGGATGTATGTTTGCAGGCCGGGCACGGCACGGGAGGAAGCCACCATGGCGGGGCGGAGCGGGCGCACGGTGCGCGACCTGAGACGGGCCAACCGTACGGCCGTACTGCAGCGGCTCTACTTCGACGGACCGCTCAGCCGTTTCGAACTCGGCCCGGCGACCGGTCTCAGCTCGGGTTCCGTCAGCAACGTCGTCGCCGACCTGGTCGCCGACGGCCTGGTGGAGGAGGCGGGCAGCGTCGGCTCCGACGGCGGCCGGCCGCGCACCCTGCTGCGCGTAGCCCCGGCCAGCGGCCACCTGATCGGCGTGGACGTCGGCGAGACCCGGGTCCGGGTCGAACTCTTCGACCTGACCCTGACCGAACTCGCCCGCGCCGAACGTCCGCTGACACAGCAGTCCCCCGACGTCGAGGCCGTCGTCGGCCACATCCACGAGGGCGTCGCCGAGGTGCTGGACAGGGCCGGTCTGCCGCCCGGCCGGCTGCTCGGCGCCGGCATCGGCGTCCCGGGCATCGTCGAGCACACGCCGGACCTCGGCGCCGTCGTGCACGGGCAGACCATCGGCTGGGACGCGGTTCCGCTGGAGGCCCTGCTCCGGTCCGGCTCCCCGCTCCCGGACACCGTCCCTTACCTCATCGACAACGGCGCCAAGACCCTCGGCCAGGCCGAGATGTGGTTCGGCGCCGGGCGCGGGGCCCGCAACGCGGTCGTGGTCCTCTTCGGCTCCGGCGTCGGCGCCAGCCTCGTCACGCCCGACGCCGAGCAGGGCCGTGCGGTCGAGTGGGGCCATCTGACGGTACGGGTCAGGGGGCGCCGCTGCCGGTGCGGGGCGTCCGGCTGCCTGGAGGCGTACGCGGGTGCCGAGTCGCTCCTTGCCCGCTGGCGCGAGGAGGGCGGCCGGGTGCCCGGGGGGACCGACGAGGAGACCGCCCTGTCCGCGATGCTCGCCGCGGCCTACCCGTCCGGCGGCGAGGCGGCCGACCCGGTCGCCCTCGCGGTCCTGGAGGAGACCGCCGAGTACCTGGGCGCGGGCCTCTCCGACCTCATCAACCTCTTCCAGCCCGAGCGCATCCTCATCGGCGGCTGGGCCGGCCTGAGGCTCGGCACCCGCTTCCTGCCCGCCGTCCGCCGCCACGCCGTGTCGTACGCGCTGCGCCACCCCGCGCAGAAGGTGACGGTGGAACTGGGGCGGCTCGGACCGGACGCGGTCACCGTCGGCGCCGCGATCCTGCCGCTCGCCGACTTCTTCGCGCGCGGCGGGCGACGCCCGGATCCCGTCCCCGCCTCCCCGGCCCCGGCCTGGCGCACGGCCCTCGCGGAGCGGGCACCGCGGTGAGGCCCCGGGACATACCGCGGTGAGGACCGGGCGCCGTGGAGCGTGACGGCGCTCCGGTGCGCGGTGCCCGCCCCGGCGGGGGTTTCGGCGCCCGACGCGGAGGTACCCGGAGCCGCTCGGACCACCGGGAAACCGCAGGAGGGAGCGTGCCGTGACGGACCGCCGCCACGAGGGACCGGGTGAGAACGGCACCCCGGTCCCGCGGGACCTGCCGGACCAGCAGGCCGGCGACCACGACGACCCGTGGGAGGCCGCCGCGCCCACCCGCGAGCAGCGTGAGCACCTCCAGGGCCTGGACGACGAAGAGGCTGACGAAAGGGCTGAGGGGGAAGAGGCCGAGAGGGACGTGCCCGACACCGACGAAGCGGGAACGGGCCGCCAGGGCGCACCCCACTCGGGCGCCGTGCACCCGGAGCACCCCGTGCCGGACGAGTCCCCGGGCTGAGGGCCTGAACGCCCGCACGCGAACGGCTGAGCCGAACGGCCGTACAGCCGAGACGCGAACCGGGGGAGACTGAGGGACTGAGGGACTGAGGGAGGGGGCGGGCACCAACCCCGTCCCCTCCCTCGCGCGCGTGCTCAACCGACCTTGCGCCCTCGCAGCGGCGCGGTGTCCGCGCCGGCACCCTGCTGGAAGCCGCGCAGGAACTCCTCCAGCACCTCCGTGGCCGTACGCGTGGGCCGCCAGCCCAGCTCGACCCGGGCCCGTGTGCAGTCCATGAGCGGCAGCCCGAGCACCGCGTCGAACAGGTGCGGCGAGGCGGGCAGCAGCCGCAGGCCCCAGGCGGCGGCGACGGCGGAGCGGGCCGCGCTGCGGGGAAGCCGTACCGGCCGGGTCCCGGTCATCTCGCTCAGCAGTCGCGCGTCCACCGGAGGGTCGGCCGCCAGGTTGAACGGCCCGCGGGCGTCCGCGGAATGTGCCGCCAGCCGGTAGGCGTGGGCCGCGTCGTCGGTGTGCAGGGCCTGGGCCCGCAGCCCGGGGACGTCCGGCAGGAAGGGGAGGAGATCCGGGCGCGCCGCCGGGCCCGGCAGGAACCTGCCGCCGAAGATCCGGCGCTGCTCGCTGGCCGACTCGCGCTTGAAGAGGAAGGCGGGGCGCATCCGCACCACCCTGATGTCGGAATGGTCCCGCTCGAAGGTGTCCAGGGCCCGTTCCAGATAGGCCTTCTCCCGGCAGTACGCGGCGTCCGGCCAGCCGTGCGTCGGCCACGACTCGTCCACCGCGCGGTCCTTCGGGCCCGGCGAGTACGCGCCGACCGACGAGGCGTGCACCAGCGCCGGTACTCCGGCAGCGGCCACCGCGTCGAAGACCCGGATGGAGCCCAGTACGTTGGTGCGCCAGGTCGTCGCCGGGTCGTGCGTCGGCTGGAAGGCCCAGGCCAGATGCACCACCGCGTCGGCGGCGGCCAAGTGACCGGCCAGGTCGGTCAGGTCGGCCCGGTCGGAGGCCAGGTCCACCGCGGCCCACTCCGTCTTCGCGGGCTTCCACCCGGGGATCCGCCGGGCCAGCCCCAGCACCGACCCCACCTGCGGGTCCTCGGAGAGCAGCCGCACCACGCTGCTGCCCACGTTGCCGGTGGCGCCCGTCACCACGATCCTGCTGCCCGTCGTGCTGCTCACTGTGCCGCTCCTCTCCGCCGCCTGCCCGTACCGAGGTCACCGGGTACCCGCCGCACGGGAGAGGAACGCGGCAGGAGGAAGCCCCGACCGCGACGGGGGAATCACGGCCGGGGCGGCTTTGCGTGGATACGGATGGCGGTCGCCTCTCGGCGGGGGGCTCCACAGGGCTTCAGCCGAACGATCTTCCCTGTGGGCTATGGGTGAGGCCCGGGGACACTGTTCCATCCGTACCCACGCTTGGTTCAACGGCGAAGTACCTGCTGGTGTTCCACCGTCTGTCGCGTTTTGCGGTGATGTGCGTCACTGCCCGGCGGACTCGTCCGGCTCGGGCACGATCTCGGCCCACAGGTTCTCCGCCTGCAGCACCAGCGTGCCGAGCACCGCCGTACGGGCGGCGCCCTGCCCCTGTTCGCGCAGCCCCTCCTGGAGCCGCCGGTGCAGTTCCTCCATCGTCGTCTCCGTCTCCGCCTCCCGGCGGGGCCCGGCGCTGCTCCCCAGGAGCCGGTCCGCCTCGGCGTGGCAGGCGTCGCCGATCAGCGCCAGCAGTTGTGCGTAGAGGTCCAGCACCGGTCCCTCCGGCGCCTTGGGCGTGCGGTGCTCGTCGACCGTCACCGCCAGCGTCCGGGTGAGCGCCGTGACGTTCCCGGTGACCCGGCTCCACCGCTGGTCCTCGTCCTCGGGCGGGACGGCGGCGGGCGCCCCCTGCAACCTGCGCAGCGGCCCGGAGGTCAGCCGCAGGCTCTCCCGGCTCCAGGAGCGCGCCGCGTACAGCGCGTCCAGCCGCCGCCCGAGCCGCGCGGCGTCACTGGACCAGCCGGCCGCGCTCTGCCCGTCCCACTCGCCCTCCCGCAGGCCCGTGGCGACGGTGTGCAGCAGGTCGCCCGACTCCCGGGCCAGCGCCGCGAGGTTCTCACGCACGTCCCTCAGGTGGATCGGCGGCAGCACGAGGGCGTTGACCGCCACGCCGATGGCCGCGCCGAGTGCCGCCTGCCCCACCCGGTGGCCGACCGCGGCGGCCGAGACCGCCGTCCCGGAGGCCAGGACGAACACCGCGGTCGTGGCGGCGTAGATCCCCTGCCTGCCGAAGCGGGACCAGTTCGCCATCAGCATCAGCACTGGCAGGCAGAGCGCCAGGGCCCCCGTGTGGTCGTCGGTGATCGCCTGGGCCGCCGACGCGATCACCGCGCCGGCACAGATCGCCGCGAACTGCTCACCGGCCTGCCGCACCGAGCTGTAGACGGTTGCCTGGACGAGGACGAGCGCGACCCAGGGAGCCATCAGCGCCATCGGGTCGCCCAGCCAGACGCCCGCCACCGCCCAGGCCAGGAGCGCGGCACCCGCGGCCTTCAGCGACTGCACCACCAGGTCGCGTTCGCGCCCGGGCCCCCGCCAGGCGGCCCGGACCGACCGTCCGACGGCACACGCCTCCCACCACACTGCGGCCGCCGGTCGGCGTCCCCTCAGTGCCTCCCGGGCCGTACGGATCACAGCGGTCATGCGGCGCCGGGTGCCCGCTCCGCCGGCGGGCACGTCGTGGGGTGGATCACGGCACGGCGCCTCATGCGAACGGGCTCCCCTCCCGCGAGGCCAGCAGGTCGGCCGGGTCCGCGAAGACCGCGTCGGCGCCCGCCTCCTCCAGGTCGGCGCGGGGCAGACCGCCGCACAGCACGCCCACGCAACGCACCCCGGCCCGGGTGCCCGCGCGCATGTCCCACACCGTGTCCCCGACGAAGACCGCCCGCTCGGCGGGCACCCCGGCCAGTTCCAGGGCATGCTCGACCGGCTCGGGCGCCGGCTTGCCCGCGTCGACGTCGTCGGCGCTCGCGGTGGCGGCGATCGCGTCGTCCGCGTCGATCGCCCGCCGCAGCGCCCCCAGTTCCGCACCGCCCGCGGAGGTGGCGAGGACCACGCGCCAGCCGTCGCCGGCCAGGCGGCGCAGCAGGTCGCCGGCGCCCGGCAGGGCGGGCAGGCGGTCGAAGTACTGTCCGTACAGCGCCTTGTGGGCGGCGCTCAGCCCGGCGTCCAGGTCGCGGTCGCGGTCCTCGCCCAGCAGGTGCGCGACGAGGTCCGAGGACGGCAGGCCGACGGCGCGGTGGACGGCGTGCATCGGCACCTGGTGGCCCGCCTGCCTGAACGCCTCCCACCAGGTCGTCACATGCAGGTGATTGGTGTCGACGAGGGTCCCGTCGACGTCGAACACGGCTGCCCGTTCCATGCACCGTTCCCTTTCCGGTCCGCCGGTCCGCCGGCCCGTGGTCTCGGGAGCCTCCGGCCCTCGGGCGCTCCGGCCCCCGGCCCTTCGGCCCACTCGTCCCGGTCCGCGAACCCTGCCGGTCCGCGGTCGTCGTCCACCGGGTACCACCTCAGCCGCCGGCCACTCCGGACGGCGTACGGCCCTCGCGGGTCCAGGCCAGCAGCTCGTCCAGGGACCAGGCCGTGACGACGCGCTCCGCCGGTACGCCGCACTCCTCGGCCCGCGCGCACCCGTGGATCTGCCAGTCCAGCTGCCCCGGGGCGTGCGCGTCGGTGTCGACGGAGAACAGCACGCCCGCCGCCACCGCCCGGCGCAGCAGCCGCCGGGGAGGGTCGAGCCGCTCCGGGCGGCTGTTGATCTCCACGGCCGTACCGGACTCCGCGCAGGCGGCGAACACCTCCTCCGCGTCGAACACGGACTCCGGCCGCCCCCGCCCGGTCAGCAGCCGCCCGGTGCAGTGGCCGAGAACGTCCGCGTGCGGGTCCCGTACGGCCGTCACCATGCGGCGGGTCATCGAGCGGGCGTCCATCCGGAGCTTGGAGTGCACCGACACCACCACGACGTCCAGCCGCTCCAGCAGCTCCGGCTCCTGGTCCAGCGAGCCGTCGTCGAGGATGTCGCACTCGATGCCGGTCAGCAGCCGGAACGGCGCCCAGGTCTCGTTCAGCCGGGCCACCACGTCCAGCTGTTCACGCAGCCGCTCGGGGGAGAGGCCGCGGGCCACCGTCAGGCGCGGCGAGTGGTCGGTCAGCGCCGCCCACTCGTGCCCGAGCGCCGCCGCCGCCCGCCCCATCTCCTCGATCGGGCTGCCCCCGTCCGACCAGTCGGAGTGCAGATGGCAGTCGCCCCGCAGCAGCTCCCGCAGCCGCTCACCGCCCTCGGCGAGCGGGGCCTCCGCCTCGTCCTCCAGTTTCTCCAGGTAACCGGGTGTGCGGCCGGCCAGCGCCTCCCGCGCCACCTGCGCCGTCCTGGGACCGACCCCCTTCAGCGACTCCAGCGAACCCGCCCGCTCGCGCAGCCCGTCCGCGCCGAGGTCGCCGAGGACCCGCGCCGCGGTGCGGAAGGCGCGCACGCGGTACGTGGGTGCCTGGGACCGTTCCAGCAGGAACGCGATCCGCTCCAGTGCCTCGACGGGCTCCATCGCCACCACCTCCGGCCGGTCCTCGCGACGGCTCCTCCGCCACGTCCAGGGTTCCCCAGGGGCCCGGGGCCCGCACCACGGACACGGCGCCCGGCGCGACCCGCGGCCTACCCTCTAGACATGACCGAAATCGACAGCCCGCACATCGGCAGCCCGCGGATCCTCGTACTCGGGGTGCAGCCGGGGACGCCCCCGTTCCGGATCGTCGAGATCGACGGCCAGGTGGCCGGTGCGGCCAGGGACGTCACCGACGTACTGGAGGCGGCCGCGGCCTTCGGCATCACGGTCCACGACCTGGACGACCCGGACGTGGTCCGCTGGGTGGGCGGGGACAAGTTCACCTGGACCCGGCGCTAGGGGGTGTCCGGGCCGGCCCCGCCCGGTGGCTCAGCCGACCGTCCACTTCTGGTTGGCGGTGCCCGCGCAGGTCCAGATCTGCAGCCGGGTGCCGTTGGCCGAGTTGTTGCCGGTGACGTCGAGGCACTTGTCGGCCTGCGGATTGACGATGTCGCGCGCCGCGGTGACGACCCACTGCTGTGCGGCGCTGCCGTTGCAGTCCCACAGCTGGACGACCGTGCCGTCCGCCGTGCCGCCGGCGTTCACGTCCAGGCACTTGCCGAGCGCCCGGACCGTGCCGTCGGGGTCCACCGTCCACTGCTGTGCCGTGGTGCCGTTGCAGTCGTAGAGCTGCACGGGCGTGCCGTTGGCGGTGTTCGCCGCGGCGACGTCCACGCACTTGCCGGCCAGGCCCCGGATCGCGCCCCCTGCCGGTGAGTCGCCGGTCGTCACCGAGACGTGGTCGACGACCAGGGTCTGCGGGAAGACCGTGGAGCCGTCCGGGTCGCCCGGCCAGTAGCCGCCGACCGCCAGGTTGAGGATCAGGAAGTACGGCCTGTTGAACACCCACTGCCTGCCGCCCAGGTCGGCCGGGGTGCGCCGCTGGTAGACGTTGCCGTCCACCGACCAGGTGACCGAGTCGGGCGCCCAGTCGACGGCGAAGGTGTGGAAGGCGTCCGCGAAGGCCTGGCCGCCCGGCAGGGTGTACCCGGCGCCGATGCCGCCGGAGCCGGAGTAGCCGGGGCCGTGCAGGGTGCCGTGCACGGTGGAGGGCTCGAAGCCGACGTTCTCCATGATGTCGATCTCGCCGGAGTCCGGCCAGTTGACCGGGGTGCCCAGCATCCAGAACGCGGGCCACATCCCCTGCCCGCGCGGCACCTTCATCCGCGCCTCGACGTGCCCGTACTGCGCTGTGAACTTCCCCGAGGTGTTGAGCCGGGCGGACGTGTACTGGCAGGTGCCGTACCAGCACTGGTAGTTGGCCGGGTTCTCCTTGCGGGCCGTGACGACCAGGTGGCCCTGGCCGTCCAGGGCCGCGTTCTTGTTGCCGGAGGTGTAGTACTGCCGTTCGTGGTTGTTGACGTTGTCGCCGGTCTCGATCTGCCACTTCGAGGAGTCGACGGCCGCGCCGGCCGGGCCGTCGAAGGTGTCGGAGAAGACCACGGCGGCGGCCGAGGCGCCGGCGGTCGCGGGGCCTTCGGGCTCCGCCTGGGCGGGGCCGGTCACGAGGGACGCGGCGAGCCCGGCGGACAGGGCGGCGGCGAGGAGACATCTGCGGAGCAGGCGTGGGCGGACCACGGCTCTCCCTTCCGTACGGCACTCCGCGGGGGAGCGCCGACCGAGGTGGGGGTGGAGTGGGGATGTCGCCTCTTTATTCAAATAGTGAGGTAAGGGGTGGTCAATACATTGGTACGGACCAGAAGTGCCGTCTTCAGTCCCGGGCCTTGCGCGCGTGCACCGTGCGGCTCATCCGCCGGCCGAGGAGCAGGTAACCGATCAGCGCGCCACTGGTGTTGAGGATGACGTCGTCGACGTCGAAGGCCCGCCCGGTGACGAGCGCGCCCTGCGCGAACTCCACCAGCAGCATCACCACGGCCGTCAGCAGCAGTACCCGCAGCACCCCGCGCGTGCGCGGCGCCACGACCGGCACGAGCACGCCGAACGGCACGCCCAGCAGGATGTTCCCGCCGATCTGCTTCACGGCGTCCCGCAGGGCGGGCTGGTCCAGGTAGGCCCTCAGCGAGCTGCCCGGTCGCATGTTGGTGTGCGTCAGGGCCTCGGAGGCGGGGGAGGGGTGCAGGGTCAGCCGCGCCAGCACCACCGCGAACGCCACCATGAAGACGAACGCGCACGCCGTGGCCAGCAGCCGCAACGGCAGGGCGAGCGCGTGCCGTTCGGGTGGGTCGGCCTTCCGCGCCTCGGCGGCGCGGGGGCGCGGCCACAGTCGCAATCCTGAGACGGCACGAGCCATGTCGGTCCTCCAGTCGTCAACGTCCCCGCGTGGAAGGGCGGTTACCCGCCGCGCCGCCGAGGATGCCCGGCAATGCGCAACGGGTCGTATCCGCTCCGCCCGCCGCCATCCGCGCGGTCCTCGGACGGCGGTGCGTCCGGAACGGACAGGGACAAGAATGGACAAAGGCAAGGGTGATGCGAGGGGCGGCCCCGGACCGGGCGCCGGGGCCGGCGCGCCCTCCCGCCCGCGGAGGGCTCAGCCCTTGTATGCCACCCGCACCTCATCGAAGCCCAGGGAGCGCAGCAGGCCCTGGAGCATCGCCGTGGTGTTGCTCTCGGCCCGGGTCTTCAGCTCGCTGTCCTTCGCCGCCTCGCCGATGTGCCGGGACGCGAGCTTCTGCACGGCCTGCTCACCGTTCGGGTTGTCCGAGAACAGGTCGCCCAGGCGGTCCAGCAGCCCGCGCTGCTTGGAGACCGCGTAGGAGCGGTCGGGGTCGAGGGCCGGCTCGCCGAGCGCCGCGTGCGGCAGCCGCAGCGTGGCCGACGTCCGGTCCCCGTCGACCTGCACGTCGTCCTCGCCCAGCTTCCCGAGGTCGACATAGGCGTCCACGGTGCCCGCCCCCACGTACAGGGTGCGGGTCCCGCGGATCGCGTCCGGCAGGAACTTGGTGTCCTTCTCCAGGTCCACGACGACCTGGAAGTTGCCGGACGCCGCGTCGTAACGGCTCATGTCCTGGATGGACTTCAGCAGCGCCGGTCCGGACCGGTCCTGCGTCTCCGAGCCGAACAGGTCCTTGAGGCCGGGCAGGACACTCAGCCGGAGCCCGGCGAACAGCACCGCGAGCACCAGCACCACCGCGGTCAGCGCCTTCGCCCAGCCGGGCATGCGCGGCGCGGGCTTCCGGTCGTCACTCGTGGGCTTCTTGACGGGAGTCGTCATGGCGACGGCCCTCCTTCCTACTCACCCGGATGCCCCTCATCTCCCGTGCCAGACCGAGCAGTTGGAGAACGGGCGGCAGGACGCGGGCATCCCGGGTGATTTGCGGCTGCCGGGGCTCACCCGCGGGGAGGCGGTGTGGTCCTCGCGACCGTCGACGGCCACCTCCGATGCACCGTCGGCCGAAACCGTGACGGCCGCACCGGTTCACCGTCAGCCGGACACCGTGACGGCCGCCGGGTCCGTGTGCCGCGCCGGTGGTGGTGTGCCGGTCAGCACCCCGTTCGGCGAGCGGTCGGCAGGGCGGGGCCGAGTACCTCCCGCAGGGTCGGCCGCGGTGGCAGCAGCCGGGTCAGGCCGGTGATCCGCAGCATGCGCAGGGTGAGCGGGTGCGAGCACACCAGGTGCACCTCTCCGCCGCCCGCGAGCACCTGGTTGCGGGCCCGGGCGAGCAGCCGGACCCCGGAGCAGTCGAAGAACTCGATCCCGCCGAGGTCGAGCACGACACGGGCGCCGGGGCGCCGCGTCTCGCGGTCCAGGCGCGGAGCGATCTCCGTGGCGGACGCGATGTCGATCTCGCCCCGGAACTCCAGCACCGCGTGCCCGCGCTCGTGGCGCACCCGCAGATGGCGGGTGGGCGACGGGGATTCCTGCCGCACGACGACGTCGCCTCCAGCCTGTTCCGGCCCGTTCCGGCCTGTCATGGGGGCCCAACTACCCGTTCTGCTCAGAAAGTTACCTCGGGCGAGCGAGTTTGAGCATGTTCGACTGACATATGTCGCCGACGTCTCATCGCACGGCCGTGCCGACCGTTCAGTCGACCACGAGAACGATCTTGCCGGTGGTGCGGCCGGTCTCCCCCAGAGCGTGCGCCCCGGCCGCCTCGGCCAGTGGGAACGTCTTCGCGATGGTGGGCTCCAGCTTCCCCGCCTCGACCAGCCGGGCGATCTCCCGCATGTCGGCCCGGTCGGCGTCGACCAGCATCCGCACCGCCCGCACCCCGAGCCGCCCGGCCTCCTCGAAGAACTCGCCGGACCCGACCGGCAGGATCGACACCACCACCCCGCCCGGGCGCAGCACGCGCAGCGACCGCAGCGACGTGTCGCCGCCGATCGTGTCCAGGACGACGTCGACGTCGCGCACCGCCTCGGTGAAGTCCGTCTCCCGGTAGTCCACGGCCTCGTCCGCCCCGAGGGACCGCAGGAACGCGTGCTTGCCCGCGCTGGCGGTGCCGATGACGTGGGCGCCCCGCGCCTTGGCGATCTGCACCGCCACGTGCCCCACGCCGCCGGCCGCCGCGTGGATCAGCACCCGCTGCCCCGGCTGGAGGTCCGCCCGTTCCACCAGGGCCTGCCACGCCGTGAGGGACACCAGCGGGAGCGCGCCCGCCCGGACGTGGTCGGTCCCGGCCGGCAGGTGCGTGAAGGTGCGCGCGGGAGCCGTCACGTACTCCGCGTGCGAACCGTGGCCGAAGGGATAGGAGAGCATGCCGAAGACCTCGTCGCCCGGCCGGAACGCGGCGACGCCGATCCCCACCGACTCCACCGTGCCCGAGACGTCCCAGCCCAGTACGAAGGGCGGCTCGCCGAGGAAGCCGCCGTCCGCCCGGTGCTTCCAGTCGGTGGGGTTCACCCCGGCGGCACGCACCCGGACCAGCACCTCGTTCGGCCGCGGAACGGGGCGCTCGACCCGTACCTCCTTGAGGACCTCGGGTCCGCCCAGAACGTCCTGGCTGACGGCGCGCATGGTGGTCATCGGAGAACCTCGCAACTCGGGAGGGGGGTCAGGGGCACGGTCTGCGACTCCGACGTGATCGTGCCATTCCCCGGGCCGGACGGCACCCGCGGGCGCGGCGGCCGGATCAGGGCGGCGGGCGTGCTCAGGCCCCGGTTTCCCGGGCGCGCCCTGTCGGCGCTCCTGGTCAATTGGGGGATTTGTCGACATCTGGCCCGCTGCCGGGTCGTGACGGAATCCTCACTTCCGCAGAGCCGTGAAATTGATCTTTTAGGCTTCCCAACCGATAAGCTCCCCAGCGGCACTGCGAGTTGACGCGATCGCGACGGGTCGGCCCGTGGTGCACACCCTGAGTGCGGTCCCCCTTGCGCACCCTTGCTCGACCATCCCCCCTGTTCGATTGTTTTGCTTCGAAGGATGCAGATGGAACTCGCCACTCCGCCACCGGCGGCGCGGGTCCCTGTCGCCTGGCACAGCTGGTGGCTCATGCCACTGGGGCTGGGCGGCGGGACGGTAGCCGCCACGTTCATGAGCTCGGAGCGAATAACCGTGGCCGTCGCCGGCGCGGCGGCCACCGTGGCCGGCACCGTGTGCGTACGCCTTCTCCTGCGCACCCGCGCCCAGCTGGGCCGGGCCGAGAACGCCCACCGTTCCGCGCGCTCCGAGAACTCCCAGCAGTGGCAGCAGCACGTGGCCGGCCTGGAACGCAAGTTCTCCGCCGAGCGCTCCGACCTGGACGCCCAGCTCACCGAGCAGGCCCAGACCTACGAGGAACGGCTCGCCGAGCACACCCGGGCCTACGAGGACCGGATCGCCGAGCAGGCCACGTCCTACGAGGCCCGGTTCGCCGAGCGGACCGAGGCCTGGCAGGAGCAGCTGGGACACCAGCTGGCCGCGGTGTCCCGGCTCGCCGACGAGCAGTTGCCCGACGCGATGCGCAGACTGCGCTCCGGTGACGCCATCGACGACATCCTGCCGACCGTCGAGCAGTGCTCCAAGGTCGGCGCCGACCTCCAGGCCGAACTGCGCAAGGTGCTCCGGACCGCGCTGATCGGCGTCGAGGCGGAGTTCGACCGCTCGACCTCCGCGGAGCAGGCGGTCATCAGCGTCGGCAACCGCATCCACGTGCTGACCAGCAAGCTCCGTGGCCGCCTGCACGAGATGCAGGGCGAGCACGGGCGGCTGCCCACCGTCGCCCGCGGCCTGATGGAACTCGACCAGGCCATCGGCCCCGCGGACTGCCTCGCCGCCAGCATCGGCGTGCTCGGCGGCTCGGACCGCCCGGGACGGCAGTGGCAGGAACCGCAGCGGCTGCTGAGCGTGATGCGCGGCGGCATCGGCCGGATCAAGGACTTCCACCGCGTCCAGCTGCGCCACCTGCCCGAACTGGGTGTCGACGGCGGCCTGGTGGACCACCTCACGCTGATCTTCGCCCACCTGCTGGACAACGCCGCGCGCTACTCGCCGCCCACCGAGCCGGTGGTCGTCTCCGGCAAGGAGGTGCCCAACGGCGTCGGCATCGAGATCCAGGACTCCGGCAAGGGCCTGAGCGACGAGAAGAAGCGCGAGGCCGAGCACGCGCTGGCCGGCACCTCGCCCGGTGCGGGACTCGGCGGCATCTCGGAGGACGCCAACATCGGCCTCCGCGTCGTCGGCGCCCTCGCCCGCCGCTACGGCATCCGGGTCACCTTCGCCGACTCGCCGTGGCTGGGCACGTCCGTGGTGGTCGTCGTACCCCACAAGTACTTCAGCCCGCTGCCGTCCGCCGCGGCCCCCGCGACCGTGCCGGACACCGCGCAGGCCGTCACCGCCCCCGCGGCGGACCTCGTGCCCCCGGCGGTCGTCGAGGCGGCAGCCGCCCCCGCACCGGCGGTCGAGTCCACACGGGCGGCCGACCCCGCGCCCGCGGCCGACCCCGCGGTGGAGACCACCCCCGGAGGCCTGCCCCGACGCCGGAGCAGGCGTGCCGAACCGGCCGCCGCCTCCGGGGCCGCCGCGCCGACCGCGCAGCCGCCCGGGAGCGAAGCCGCCGACCGGGCCCAGGCCTCCGCCGTTCCACCGGACGCGTCCTTCACCGGTCTCGCCGCCTTCGCCACCGCGGGCCGCGACCCCGGCGCCGGCACCTCCGAATCGACCACCGGTGGCGCGTCCACCGAGCACCGCACTGAAGAGAGCGACTAGTCCCCATGACGCACCAGGGAACCGACGTGAGCTGGGCGCTCCGCGACCTTGTGGAGAGCATCCAGGAGATCCGCTTCGCCCTCGTTGCCTCCAGCGACGGCAAGGCGATCACTTCCTACGGCGCCGAAGACCCCGACGACGTGGACCGCTTCGCCGCCGTGGTGGCCGGCCTGCAGGCGCTGGCCCAGCCGGTGGCCGAGCAGTTCCCGCAGCACGCGGGGCAGCTGCGGCTGGCGATGATCGAGGTGGACGGCGGGCACCTGTTCGTCGTCCGGGCGGGCATGGAGACGTATCTCGGCGTCCTCGCCCGCGAAGGACTCGACCAGGGCCTGCTGGGCCATCAGATGCGCGACCTGGCCCGCCGGATGGGTGAACTCCTCGGGACCACGCCGCGCCAGGAGGAGCACTCTGGATGAGTGCTCCCCGCCGACCGACCGATCCGTCCGGTCTCGAGCGCTACTACGTCCTCACCGGAGGGCGCAGCGGGCCGGGCGGTTCGGCGTCGACCCTCGACGTGGCGACGCTCGTCGTCGCGCGTGCCGCCCCCTTACCGGGCATGCAGCACGAGCACGAGGAGATCCTCCGGCGCTGCCGCGACCCGCTTTCGGTGGCCGAACTCGGCGCCCATCTGCACTTGCCCTTCAACATTCTCGCGGTGCTGCTGTCCGACCTGCTCCAGGCGGGCAGCGTCGAAGCCCGTGATCCCATCCCGGCACTGGATGCCGGCCGCGGGCCCGACCTCGCGCTCCTTGAGGAGGTACTCAGTGGACTTCAAAGGCTTTGACCGACCGGGGTCATCCACGGCGGGGGACACCCGCTCGGTGAAGGTGATGATCGCCGGCGGCTTCGGAACGGGCAAGACCACCATGGTCCGCGCCGTCAGCGACATCAAACCGCTGACCACCGAGGAGACCCTCACCCAGGCCAGCGCCGACGTCGACCCCCTCATCGGGGTGGCCGACAAGACGCAGACCACGGTCAGCCTGGACTTCGGCAAGATCGGCCTCAACGAGACGCTGATGCTGTACCTGTTCGGCACCCCGGGCCAGGAACGCTTCTGGTTCCTGTGGAACGGCCTGTTCAAGGGCGCCCTCGGCGCGGTCGTCCTGGTGGACACCCGGCGGCTGGCCTCCAGCTTCCGGGCGATCGAGGAGATGGAGCGGCAGAAGGTCCCCTTCGTCATCGCGCTCAACGTCTTCCCCGACTCGCGCGACTACCCGGTCGACGAGATCCGCGACGCCCTGGACATCGCGCCGCACACGCCGGTCGTCGCCTTCGACGCCCGTGACCCCACAGCCGGCCGCGACGTGCTGGTCACCCTGATCCGTCACCTGAAGGACCGCTCGGCCGCCGCCCTGGAGCCCCGATGAACGACGACCAGACCCCGTCCGCCCCCACGGGCGGCGGCTGCCCCGTCGCCCACGGCGAGGGCGCCGTCCGGCTCTACGGACCCGACGCGGCGACCGACCCGCACGAGATCTACGCGCGGCTGCGGGGCGAGCACGGGGCGGTCGCGCCGGTACTGCTGGAGGACGACGTCCCCGCCTGGCTGGTGCTCGGCTACCGGGAGAACCGGCGAGTGCTGGACAACCCCCTCCAGTTCAGCCGCGACTCGCGGATCTGGCGGGACTTCCAGGACGGCCGGGTCGCGGAGACGGCGCCGCTGATGCAGATGGTGGGGTGGCGGCCCGACTGCGTCTCCCAGGACGGCGAACCGCACCGCAGGCTGCGCGGCGCGGTCACCGACAACCTGTACGCCGTCGCGGGACGCGGCATCCGGCGGCACATCACGCACTTCGCCAACAAGCAGATCGACGCGTTCGCCGACGAGGGCCGCGCCGACCTGGTGGCCGACTTCGCCGAGTACCTGCCCATGCTGGTCCTCACCCGGGTCTTCGGCCTCGCCGAGCGGGAGGGACGCACCCTCGCCGAGTCCAGCAGCCAGGTGATCAAGGGCGGCGCGGACGCCCTCACGCACAACGAGCGCATCATGGGCATCCTCGGTGAACTCGCCGAGCGCAAGCGCAGGGAGCCGGGGTCCGACTTCGCCTCCGGTCTCATCGAGCACAACTCCGGCCTCGACGAGGACGAGATCGTCAACCACCTGCGCCTGGTGCTGATCACCGCCCACACCACGACCAGCAACCTGCTGGCCCGGGTGCTGCAGCTCGTCCTCACCGACTCCGCCCGGCTGTCCGGCCTGGTGAGCGGGCAGCTGAACATGTCCGCGGTGGTGGAGGAGGTCATGTGGAACTCCCCGCCGCTCGCCGTGCTGCCGGGCCGGTTCGCCACCGCCGACCTGGAACTGGGCGGCTGTCCGGTCAAGGAGGGCGACCTGCTCGTGCTGGGCCTCACGGCCGGCAACCACGACCCCGAGATCCGCCCCGCCACCGGCGTCTCGGTCGAGGGCAACGCCTCGCACCTCGCCTTCAGCGCGGGCCCCCACGAATGCCCGGGGCAGAACATCGGCCAGGCCATCATCGAGACGGCCGTCGACGTCCTGCTCCACCGCCTGCCGGGCCTGCGCCTGGCCGTGCCGGCGTCCGAGCTGACCTCCACGGCCTCCACCTGGGAGTCCCGGCTGGACAGCCTGCCGGTGGAGTTCGCCCGATAGCCAAACGGGACCGAGCGAAAGCCGCGGGACCGAGCGAAAGCCGCGGGACCGAGCGAAAGCCGCCGCCCGGCCGGAACACCGGCCGGGCGGCGGCTTTCGTCCTACACGCCCAGCAGGTCGTCCACCGAGCCCCGCCCGGCCTGTTCGGCCGTGGCGACCGGGCCGTCCTTGGCCGCCGCGTAGCGACCGGTCGTCAGTGCCCACTCGTAGTTGCCGTTGATCCAGTGCTGGATGGCCTCCACACCCAGCCGCACCCGCGTGCGCCCGTCGCCGTCGAGACCCAGCTCGTCGCACATCTGCGGCACGCGCGCCTCCAGGGCGACGTACTCGTCGAGGCAGTCGGTCGTCATGCGGTACGCCTCCTCGGCCGCCTCCTGCCAGGAGCAGCCCCGCTCGCGCTGCAGCACAGCGACGAGGTTGTGCCCGTCGCCGCGGCGGCGCTCGCGCTCGAAGGAGTGGATGTCGTTCATGAACCCGATGGTGTCCGCGGCCAGGTCCCGCATCCGCTCCATGAGGGGGTGCGCCATCGCCGCGGCCGGCACCTCGAAGCCGCGGCTGCGCTCGCCCGCGTCGATGCTGTGGTGGATGCCGACCGTGCGGCGCCGGAAGACGGCGTACTCCTCGATCCCCAGCGTGGCGGCCCGGCCGTGGGCCGCCAGGTCGACCTCCTCGCAGTGCGCCACCAGGAACCGGCCCCAGGACGCCGCGAACCGGGACTTCCACGTCAGGGACATGCCATCCGAAAGGTGACCCCAGACCTCCGCCCACGCCAGCGTGATGGGGCACTCCACGCGCGGCGGGGTCCCCGCCGGACGCAGCGGCGTGGCGATGAGTTCCCGGGCCACCTCGGCTATGCGCTCCGCGCGGTCCGGCCGGGCGGCGTCGAACTGGTCGTCGAAGAGGAAGGCCAGCGAGAACCAGTTCATCAGGACGACCATGTCGTCGGCCGACGCGTGCGGGTAGGTGCGGGCGGCGGCCTCGGAGAGGTCCCAGGAGCGGTACTCCTCGAAGCCCGCCGCGCTGCGCACCAGCCCCCGCTCGCGCACCCAGCGCAGATGGCGCTCACGGGCGTGCGCGAGATGCGGGCTGACGGGGGTGTCGAAGGGGAGGTCGAAGCGGACGTCCTGCATGTGGTTCCTTTCGGGAGACGGAGCGCAGAGTCCCCCCGGCCCTGCGAGCGGACGGCGGCGGGGCCGTCCGCGCACTCGAACTCGGCTTCACGGAAAGAAAGTTGAACCGAGAAGCGATACGAGGCTGCCCGTACCCTAAATGATCTACACGGCGTCCGCTGGTGATCTCCGTTACTCCCGGCTCCGCCGGGTATCCGCACAGTACGAGGTGTGGGGCAGACCGCCCCACACCCGGCATCTCCGGAGGGGAACGAGACGACATGGCACTGGTCAACGCGGGCGTCGTGGTGCTCGACTGCGCCGAGCCCGAGCGGCTCGCGGAGTTCTACAAGGGCCTGCTGGGGGCGGAGGAGACGGACGTGACCGCCAACCGGATCGAGATCGAGGGGCCGAGCGGCTTCCGCCTGGCCTTCCGGCGGGACGTGAACGCCACCCCGCCCAGCTGGCCCCGCCCGGAGAATTCGCTCCAGGTCCACCTGGACCTCGTGGTGGCGGACCTGGACGAGGCCGAGCGCGCGATCGTCGGGCTCGGCGGGCGGCCGGTGGAGGCCAAGGACGCGGCGGGGCCGCACGAGGAACGCGGCTTCTCCGACCCGGCGGGGCACTCCTTCACCCTGCGCCTGGCCGTCGCGCCGACGGCACCCAAGCAGGGCTGAACGCGGCCTGCCGGGTGCCGTCGCGGCGGGGGAGGGGCGGTGCGGTCAGTCCCGCCCGCCCTTGCCGGGGATCGGCCAGGTGCCGGTGGAGCGCGCGATGGCCTTCGCGCCGGTCCGGTCCACGGCACTGCGCACCGCCGCGAAGATGGCGCCCTGGATCGCGGCGGCCAGCAGGATCTCCCCCCAGCCGCGGTCCGGGTCGAGCGCGTCGGGCGCGTCGTCCTCGTCCCGGATCAGCTTCCAGGTCTTCTGGAAGGCCAGTCCGGCCAGCGTGCCGCCCAGCCACCCGAGCGCGAAGCCCACCGGTTTGTAGGCGAGCGGGAGCTTCTTCTTCTTTGTCTTCGCCATGCGGATCTCCTTGCGCGCTGTGCGATGTGCAGCGGGGAAACGGTGGAAGCGGTGGGGCGGTGCTGGAACGGGACGGCGGTGGAAGGGGTCAGGGCCTGCCGCGCGCCGGCACCTCCTCCTCGGCTCGGACCGGGCCCGGCGGCGTCCCGTCGCCGAACGGCCGGCCGCCCAGCTCCTCGCGGTGGTGGGGCGTGAGCCAGCCCGCCAGGTCCGGGCCCAGCGGGACGATGCCGGTCGGGTTGATGCCGGTGTGCACCTGGTAGTAGTGCCGTTTGATGTGGTCGAAGTCGACGGTGTCCCCGAAACCGGGCGTCTGGAACAGGTCGCGGACGTACGCCCACAGCACCGGGTTCTCCGTCAGCTTCCAGCGGTTGCACTTGAAGTGACCGTGGTAGACGGCGTCGAAGCGGACCAGCGTCGTGAACAGGCGGATGTCCGCCTCCGTGATCGTGTCGCCGACCAGGTAGCGCTGCCCCTCCAGCCGGGGCGCCAGCTGTTCCAGGCGCCGGAAGACGCCCGTGCACGCCGCCTCGTACTCCTCCTGGCCGGTCGCGAAGCCCGCCCGATACACGCCGTTGTTGACGTCCTCGTAGACGCCCGCCATGACCTCGTCGATCTCGGCGCGCAGCGCCTCGGGATACAGGTCGGGCGCGCCCGGCCGGTGCAGGGCGGCCCACTCGGTGGCGAGGTCCAGGGTGATCTGCTGGTAGTCGTTGGTGACCAGCTTCCCGCTGGGCACGTCCACCACCGCCGGCACGCTCACCCCGCCCGGGTAGCCCGTCTCCCGGCGGTCGTAGGCCTCACTGAGGAAGCGGATGCCGAGGACCGGGTCGCGGCCGTCCGGGTCCAAAGTGAACCGCCAGCTGCGGTCGTCCTGGACCGGGTCGGCGACCGCCAGGGAGAGGGCGTCCTCCAGGCCGAGCAGCCGCCGGGAGACCAGGGCCCGGCTGGCCCACGGACAGGCGCGGCTGACCACCAGGCGGTAGCGGCCGGGTTCCACCGGCCAGCCGTCCCGGCCGTCCGCGGTGATCCGGTCCGCGAAATGGCTCCGGGACCGCTTGAAGGCCTTCCTGCCGTAACCGCTGTTGCCCGGCGTCGCGTCGTCGCCGCTCATGGGTCTGCCTCCCGTCGTTCGTCTGCCACTGGACGCGTTCCCCGTTTTCGGCCGTCGGCACTGGCGGGCCACCCGCACGGCGGGTGTGAGGGGCACGGCCGGGGGCAGTCGGCCTTCGTGAGTGAGTCAGCCTCGGAACAGAAACCCGGCCGCGACGGCGAGAGCAGGGCCGATCGCAGAACGCGCGTCACCGTGCTCGTGGCCCTGGCCGCCAACCTGGTCATCGCGGTCGCCAAGGCCGTCGGCGGCTTCTTCGCGGGCTCACCGGCCCTGCTGTCGGAGGCGGCGCACTCGGTGGCCGACAGCATGAACGAGATCTTCCTCCTCGCCGCCCTGCGCCGCAGCCGCCGGCCCGCCGACCGGCGGCACCCCTTCGGCTACGGCAAGGAGCGGTTCTTCTGGTCGCTGCTCGCCGCCGTCGGCATCTTCGTGATGGGCGGCTGCTTCTCCTTCTTCCAGGGCGTCGAGGCCCTGCGCTCCGGCGCCGAGGAGGAACTGAGCGGCTACGTCGCCGGACTGATCGTGCTCGGTGTCGCCCTGCTCGCCGAGGGCGCCTCCCTGCTGCGCGCCCTGCACCAGGTACGCGGCCAGGGCGGTCTCGCCACCGGGCTGCGCGACCCGGCGCTGCGCACGGTGGTCGCCGAGGACGGCACGGCCGTGCTCGGCGTCACCCTCGCCATGATCGGCATGGTCCTGCACATGGTCACCGGGCAGGTGGTGTGGGAGGCCTGCGCCTCGCTCGCCATCGGCGCGCTGCTCGTGTACGTGGCCTACCGCCTGGGCCGCGAGGCCCGCGACCAGCTGATCGGCGAGGCCGCCGACCCCGAGGCCGACGGGCGGATCCGCGAGCTGCTGCGGGCGCAGCCGGAGATCGACAGCGTCGAGGCGCTGTTCACCATGAAGACCGGCCTCGACTCCGCCCTGGTGGCCGCTCGCGTCGACCTGGTGCCGGGCCTGGACAGCGAGGAGGTGGAGGAGGCCGCGGTGCGCATCAAGCGGTCGATCGCCCACACCGTGCCCGAGGCCGGGCAGGTCTTCCTCGACGTCACCGACCGCCCCGCGCGGGAGGCGGCGCAAAGCCCCGCCGCGACGGGGGAGCGCGGCGGGGCCTGACCGTCGTGTGCCCGGCACGCGACGGTCCATGCCGTCGGGTCCGGGAGAAGTCCCGTGCGCCGGATCAGCCGGCGTCGGCCGGCTCCAGCACGAAGACGGGGATCTCCCGGCCCGTCTTCTTCTGGTAGTCCGCGTACGGCGGATACGCCGCGACCGCGCGCTCCCACCACTCGGCCTTCTCCGCGCCGGTGACCTCACGGGCCGTCATGTCCTGCTTGCGTGGACCGTCCTGGAGCTCCACGTGCGGCTCGGCCAGCACGTTGAAGTACCAGACCGGGTGCTTGGGCGCCCCGCCCAGGGAGGCGACCGCGGCGTACCGGCCGTCGTGCTCGACCCGCATCAGCGGCGTCTTGCGGATCTTGCCGCTGCGCGCACCCCGGCTGGTCAGCACGATCACGGGCAGGCCCGTGTCCGGGTGAGTGGTGCCCTCGGTGCCGCCCGAGCCCTCGTACAGCTCGACCTGATCCCGGACCCACTGCGTCGGGCTGGGTTCGTACTCGCCCTCAAGAGGCATCTGTGCATCCGTCCCATCGTCGCGTCGTCGGACCGCCCGGCCGGTGCGGACCACCGGGCCGGTGCGGAACCCGTCCGTCCATCCTGCATCCTGCCCTGTACCCCCGAACACCGCGCGGACATCCGGAGCGGGCGCGTCCGTTCGACGGCCGGAACAGGACAATCCCGGCCGCACCCGGGGGCCGGGCCGTCCCGCCGAACGACGTGATCAGGCCACGCCCACCGTCCGTGGCGGCCGCGGGGAGGGCCCCGGACGTCCCTCACCCGGCGGTCCCCGGCCACTCTGCCCACGCCACCGGTCTGGCCGAACTTGACGTCGCCGTATAGGTGCCCAAGGCATCTAATTTAGCTCGGCACGAAGACACCCATTTCGTCTGCGAGGTCTTCCATGACAGAAACGACGGACACGACGACTGACCCGGACACGACGCGACCCGTCGCCTACCCGCAGAACAGGACCTGCCCCTACCACCCGCCCGCCGCCTACGACCCGCTGCGCACCGGCCCGCCGCTCGCCCCCATCACCCTGTTCGACGGCCGCCCGGCCTGGCTCGTGACCGGGCACACCCTCGCCCGCCGGCTCCTCGTCGACCAGCGGCTGTCGACCGACCGCACCCGCGACGGCTTCCCCCTCACCTCGCCCCGGCTGGCCGGGATACGCAGCCGCAGGCTGGCCCTGCTCGGTGTCGACGACCCGGAACACCGCGCCCAGCGCAAGATGGTGCTTCCCGAGTTCACCCTCAAACGCGCCGCCGCCCTGCGCCCGCGCATCCAGGAGATCGTCGACGAGCGCCTCGACGCGATGATCGCGGCAGGCCCGCCCGCCGACCTGGTGCCGGCCTTCGCGCTCCCGGTGCCCTCCATGGTGATCTGCGCGCTGCTCGGCGTCCCCTACGCCGACCACGAGTTCTTCGAGGAGCAGTCCCGGCGGCTGCTGCGCGGCCCGCTGCCGGCCGACGTGCGCGACGCCCGGGACCGACTCGAGTCCTACCTGGGGGAGCTGATCGACGGCAAGCGGACCTCGCCCGGCGACGGCCTGCTCGACGACCTCATTCGGGACCGGCTGGAGGAGGGCGAGATCGACCGCGAGCAGCTCATCTCCTTCGCCGTGATCCTGCTGATCGCCGGTCACGAGACCACCGCCAACATGATCTCGCTGGGCACCTACACGCTCCTGGAGAACCCCGGGCGCCTGGCCGAGCTGCGCGAGGACCCCGCGCTGCTGCCCGGCGCGGTCGAGGAGCTGATGCGCATGCTGTCGATCGCGGACAGCCTGCTGCGGACGGCCACCGAGGACATGGAGGTGGAAGGGCACACCATCCGGGCCGGCGACGGGGTGGTCTTCTCGACCTCCGTCATCAACCGCGACGGGACCGTCTACCCGGAGCCGGACGCCATCGACTGGCACCGCCCGGCCCGTCACCACGTCGCCTTCGGCTTCGGCATCCACCAGTGCCTGGGCCAGAACCTCGCCCGCGCCGAACTGGAGATCGCCCTGCGCGCCCTCTTCGAGAGGCTGCCCACGCTGCGCCTGGCCGTACCCGCCCAGGAGATCCCCCACAAACCCGGCGACACGATCCAGGGGATGCTGGAACTCCCCGTGGCCTGGTAGGAGGGTCGGGACATGGCAACGGGCATGGACATCGGTATCGACAAGGACGTCTGCATCGGCGCCGGTCAGTGCGCACTGACCGCCCCGGACGTGTTCACCCAGGACGACGACGGCTACAGCACCCTGCAGGCCGGCCGGGAGGACGGCGGCGGCAGCCCTCTCGTCCGGGAGGCGGCCCGGGCGTGCCCGGTCGGCGCCATCACCGTGTCGGAGCGGGTGGGCTGACCCCGGGGCGTTCGGCTCCCCCGGGGCCCGTCCCTTAGGGTTCCGGGGTGAGCGAACAGGCCGGGAACAGTCGACGGGCCGCGAGCGGCGGACCGGTGCCGGACGGCGGACCCGCGGGGAACCGCGAACCGGCGCGAACCGGCGCACGGGTGGGGGACGGTGAGCCGGGCGGAAGCAAGGGCGCCCCCTTCCTCTACGTCGTCGTCTGCGCGGCCGGCGTGGCGTCCGGCGTCGGTGCACTGATCGACGCCGCCCTGCGACGCGACTGGGAGGTGGGCGTCTTCGCGACCCCGGTCGCCATGGACGGCTTCTTCGACACCGCCGACGTCGAGGCCCGCACCGGGCGCCCCATCCGCTCGGCGTGGCGACGCCCCGGCGAGCCGCGCCCCTTCCCGGCCCCGGACGCCGTCGTGGTCGCCCCCGCCACCTTCAACACCGTCAACAAGTGGGCCGCGGGCCTGGCCGACACCCTCGCCGTGGCCACCCTGTGCGAGGCCTGCGGCCTCGGCGTTCCCGTCGGTGTCCTGCCGTGCGTCTCCGACGCGCTGGCCTCGCACCCCGCCTACCGGGCGAGCCTGGACCGGCTGCGCGGGATGGGCGTGCGCTTCGGCGACCCGTACGAGGGCGGGGCGGCGGCGGGCGGCGACCGGCGGTTCCACTGGGAGCGCGCCCTGGACCTGCTCGAACGGCGCTGACCGGGGTGGCGTTGGAGTGCGCGCGAAGTCGTACGCTCGCCCTGTACCGATGATCCCGAGAACACAGGAGCAGCAACGATGCAGTACGTGAAGCTCGGTTCGACGGGCCTCGACGTGTCGCGGATCTGCCTGGGCTGCATGACCTACGGCGTCCCCGGCCGCGGCGCCCACGAGTGGACCCTCGACGAGGACGCCGCGCGTCCGCTGATCCGGCAGGCGCTGGAGGCCGGGGTCACCTTCTTCGACACGGCCAACGTCTACTCCGACGGCACCAGCGAGGAGATCGTCGGCAAGGCGCTGCGGGACTTCGCCCGCCGCGACGACATCGTGCTGGCGACCAAGGTGCACGGCCGGATGCGGCCCGGGCCCAACGGAGCCGGGCTGTCCCGCAAGGCGATCATGACCGAGATCGACCACAGCCTCCGGCGGCTGGGCACCGACCACGTGGACCTGTACCAGATCCACCGCTACGACCCGCACACGCCCATCGAGGAGACGATGGAGGCCCTGCACGACCTGGTGAAGGCGGGCAAGGTCCGTTACCTCGGGGCCAGTTCGATGTACGCGTGGCAGTTCTCCAAGGCCCAGTACACGGCCGAGCGGCACGGCTGGACGAAGTTCGTGTCCATGCAGAACCACTACAACCTCGTGTACCGCGAGGAGGAGCGCGAGATGCTGCCCCTGTGCGCGGACCAGGGCGTGGGAGTACTGCCCTGGAGCCCGCTCGCCCGCGGCCGGCTCACCCGCGACTGGGACACCGCCACCGGGCGCAGCGCCACGGACGCGTTCGGCAGCACCCTCTACCCGGAGGGCGACCGCGCCGTGGTCGAGGCGGTGACCCGCATCGCCGGCGAGCGCGGCGTGCCGCGCGCCCAGGTGGCCCTCGCCTGGCTGCTGCACCAGGACACGGTGACCGCCCCGATCGTCGGCGCGTCGAAGCCGGGGCACATCGAGGACGCCGTGGCCGCGGTCGAACTGGTCCTCGGCGAGAAGGAGATCGAGGAGCTGGAGAGCCCCTACACGCCGCACCCGGTCGCCGGTCACTGACGGTCGGGCCGTGCGAGGCGGACACCCTGCCGGTGCCGGTGCCGGTGGGTCAGGGGCCGGAGCCCGCCTCCAGGGCGGTGACGGACACCGACGACGCGTTGCCGCCCACCGGGACCGCACCGGCCGTCCACTCCACCTTGAGGGAGGCCCGCT
Source organism: Streptomyces olivaceus (assembly GCF_000721235.1). GTDB lineage: Bacteria > Actinomycetota > Actinomycetes > Streptomycetales > Streptomycetaceae > Streptomyces > Streptomyces olivaceus. The sequence goes on along the minus strand of NZ_JOFH01000003.1, from coordinate 233,783 downwards.
CGTCCGGCGGCGTGACCAGCAGCGCGGCCGGGGTCGCGGTGCGGGCGCCGCTGATCTCGGGGCTGGAGAACGACAGCCCGGCCCACGCGCTCGCGCCGGGCGTCAGCGTGAGGGTCTCGGGCGAGCCGGGCGCGCGCTCCGGGTCCGGGCCGAGCTGCCTGCCGGACGCGTCCACGAAGGCGGCGCCCGGATAGCCGTACACCGTGCAGGTGCGCTCGGAGGTGTTGGTCAGGACGAGCGGGAAGTTCCGCTGTCCGGCGCCCGGGTCGAGCCGGCCGACGGCGGCCCGCAACTCGGAGGTGTGGCAGCGGCCGTCGGTGCGGGCGGAGGCCGACGCGGACCCGGCGGTGTCGCTGGGCGTGCCGGCCGCCGCCGCGGTGCCGGGGTCGGTGGCGGTGCCCGCGCTCGGGGCCGCGTCCGAGGCGCGGGCGGAGTGCGAGGGCGGGGGCGTGCCGGACGTGCCGTTCTCGCTGCCGCAGGCGCTCAGCAGGCCGAGGACCGCGAGTCCGCCCGCGAGCAGGGCCGTCCGGCGCACCGGCTGGGACGTGTTGGCCATGGCTTCCTCACACTCCCGTGGTTCCCGCGCACGCCTGCCGTGGCGCCGTGCGCCCTGTACTCCGGGTGTCCCGTCGCACGGCCCGGGAAACGGCGACGGCTCACTCCTCCTCGACCAGGCCCAGCTCGGCCCAGATCGTCTTGCCCTCCGTCGTGTGCCTGCTGCCCCAGCGCTGGGTGAGCTGGGCCACCAGCAGCAGACCGCGCCCGCCCTCGTCCCAGGTGCGGGCCCGGCGCAGGTGGGGCGCGGTGTGACTGCTGTCGGAGACCTCGCAGATCAGCGTCGTCGCGTCGTGGATGAGCCGCAGCCGGATGGGCGGGGAGCCGTACCGGATCGCGTTGGTGACCAGCTCGCTCACCACCAGCTCGACGGTGAAGGAGGCATCTGCCAGACCCCAGACGGCGAGCTGGTCGAGCACCTGCTTGCGCACCGGGGCGACCAGCGACGGGTCGGCCGGGATGTCCCAGGTGGCCACCTGCCCGGTGGGCAGCCCCCGGGTGCGGGCCAGCAGCAGGGCCACGTCGTCGCCGGCGCTGCCCGCCGGGAGCAGGCTGTGCAGCACCCGGTCGCAGGCGGCGTCCAGCGAGTCGCCGGGCGCGGCCAGCGCCTCGCGCAGCAGTGCCAGGCCGGCGTCCGGGTCCCGGTCCCGGCCCTCGACCAGTCCGTCGGTGTAGAGCGCCAGGACGCTGCCCTCGCTCAGCTCCAGCTCGGCCGACTCGAAGGGCAGCCCGCCCACGCCCAGCGGTGGCCCCGAGGGCAGCTCGACCTGCCGCGCCGGGCCGTCCGGCGGCACCAGGACGGGCGCCGGGTGCCCGGCCCTGGCCATGGCGCAGTGCCGCGAGACCGGGTCGTACACCGCGTACAGGCAGGTGGCGCCGACCTCGCCGGCCCGGTCGTCGCCGGACTCCTCGGAGAGGCGGACGACCAGGTCGTCGAGGTGGGTGAGCAGTTCCTCGGGCGTCAGGTCGATGTCGGCGAGGGTGCGTACGGCGGTGCGCAGCCGCCCCATGGTGGCCGACGCCGCGATGCCGTGCCCGACGACGTCCCCGACGACCATGGCGACCCGCATCCCGGACAGCGGGATGACGTCGAACCAGTCGCCGCCGACGCCCGAGCGGGCCGCCGGAAGGTAGCGGGAGGCCGCCTGCACCGCTGCGGTGGGCGGCAGCCACCGGGGCAGCAGGCTGCGTTGCAGGGTCAGGGTGGCCTCGCGCTCGCGCGAGTAGCGGCGGGCGTTGTCGATGCAGACGGCGGCGCGGGCGCTGACCTCCTCGGCCAGCAGGACGTCGTCGTGCGTGAACGGGTGCAGGCGCCGGAACCGGATGAAGACCGCCACGCCGAGGGTGGTGCCGCGGGCCTGGAGCGGCACCGACATCACGGAGTGGACGCCGTGCTCCCGCACCTGCCGCAGGCGCGCCGGGTCCCAGCCCATCCAGCGCTCCAGGTCGCCGTGCGCCTCGGCGGCCACGATCGCCCGGCCGGAGAGCAGGCACTCGGCCTGGGGCGAGCCCGCCGGGTAGAAGTCCAGCCGGCCGGTCTCGGCGGCCGCAGGCGGACACGTCGACGAGTGGGCCGAGCCGGCCGAGTGGTCGGGCAGGTGCGTCCGGTGGGCCGTCCGGCGCAGGCCGACCGGCGGTTCGACCACGGTGGCGGGCTCACCGCCGTTGTCCCGCGGGTCCAGCAGGTCGACGCTCACGAAGTCGGCGAGCGCGGGCACGCACACGTCCGCCAGTTCCTCGGCGGTGCGGTTGACGTCGAGGGTGCTGCCGACCCGCACGCTGGCCTCGTTGACCAGTTGCAGCCGTTCCCGGGCGAGGTGCTGCTCGGTGAAGTCGTGGGCGCTCACGCACACGCCGCGCACCAGCCCGTCGGCGTCGGTGAGCGGCGCCATCAGGGCGACCCAGGCGTGGGCGCGCTCCTCGCCCTCGGCCTTCAGATGACTGCGCAGGTCCTGCCGCCGGCCGGTGGCCAGCACCCGGCGCAGGAGGCGCTCCAACTCCATGTTCTGCGGCCGGCTGTTGATGTCGGTGGCGCGCAGGCCGTGCAGCCGGTCGCGCGGGAGCCCGAGGAGCCGGGCCATGGCGTCGTTGACCCCGCGCAGCAGGAGCCGGTCGTCGAAGACCATCACGGCGCAGGGCGACTGGGTGAGGGCGGCCCTGATCAGCGGGTCGTCCTGCGGCGCGGCGGCGGGAGCGGGCGGAGCGACGGCGAGCCAGCTGCCCGGGGCGCCGTCCGCCGCCGTCCGGTGGTGCGCCAGCACCCACACCGAGACGGTGTGCCCGTCGCGGTGCCGCAGCGCCAGGGTGCCGTGCCAGCGGCCGTTCTCCGTCGTCGGCGGCCCGTCGTGGCGTCCGTCGAGCAGGTCGGCCGCGGGGCTGCCCACCACCTCGCCGGCCAGGTGGCCGAGGAGCAGGCGGGCGCCCTCGTTCCACTCCCGCAGGGTGCCGGAGTCGTCGACGACGACGCGGGCCGTGGCGGCGTCGTCGAACGGGTTGACCGGACTCATCGTCGCCACTCCATTGCGCACTCACAGTGAACAGCGCGTCACCTGGCACCCAGCCTAGTCCGTCCGGGACGCCGAGCAGGCCCGAACCACCGGGCCGGCCGCCGCCCGCGCCGACCCGGTGCGGTACGGGGCTGGGACGCCCATGGCAGAAAGGGCTTCCCCCGCCCGTCGGGCCACACATCGGTACGGAGTCGGAATCCGTTCGGTCACGATCGGTAGTGGACGTTTCCGTGCCACCCTCGGTTCGGTGGGCCGGAGCCCCGCCGTCGCGCCGACGTGTGCCGGCGGATGCCCGGCCGCCGCGCGTGAAGGAACGGGAAAGACCGTGTGTCTCCGCTGTGTTGGCCGCCGGAACTGACCCAACTTCAATCGCTTCCCGGGTTGCCCGCTCGCCTTGTTGACCATGAGTGGTTTGTGCAAGAGTGAAGCACCCGTGCGGGGGGTAAAGACCGTGTCTCGCACGCGCCTTGACGGACCAGGTCCGATTTCGCCATGGCGAATTCACGCTCCCCGCACTGTGCCCAAGAGGTACACACCAATCCGCGTGTCCCTTTTCGGCGACCGCGACTTCTGAGTCACATGCGCGTGGGAAGGAACCAGCTCAGTGCCCACCCCCCACCCCCCTCGACCCGCGTACCCGCCACCGGGCGGGGACCCCGGGGAGTCCGACGAGTTGCTCGCCGCGCGGCTGCGGGAGGGACCGGACACCGAGGCCGCGCGGGTCACGGCGCTGCTGATGGCGCGTCACTGGCAGCCCGCGCACGATTACGCCGCCATCTGCCTCGCCACCTCCGCCCCCGTCGGCGCCATGGTCACGGCCGCCGCCTGGCACCGGGTGCTGGACCGTCTGGCCGAGGGGGAGCCCGCCACGGCGCTGCGCCCGCGCCTCCTGGTGGCCGTGCGCGACACGGTGCGGCAGTGGTCCGGCGACGAGGAGATGTCCGAGGTCGTTCCCGAGCTGCTCAAACCGGCCGGGGGGCGCGGTATGCGGGCGGCGAAGTCCCTGACCCCGGAAAACCGCACCCTGGCCGCGCGGGCTTTCGCATCTCTTCCCGGACCGTCCCGTTGTTTGCTGTGGCATACGCAAGTGGAAGGCGAACCCATAAGTGTCCCCGCCGCCCTGCTCGGCATGGATACGGACACCGCGACCGCCACCCTCGAACAGGCGCGGGAGAAATTCCGCGAGGGTTGTCTGCACGTTCACAAGCAGCTCGCACCCGGCGAGGAGTGCCGCTACCACAGCCGGCTCCTCGACGTCCCGATCCGCCGCGGCGGAGCCCTGCTGCCGGAGGTCCGCAAGCATCTGGCGGACTGCCGGCACTGCCGGCACGCGGCCGATCAACTCGGGCACTTCAAGGGCGAGCTGGGCACGTTGATCGCCGAAGCGGTACTCGGCTGGGGCGCCCGGCGCTATCTCGACTCCCGTCCGGCACGCGCCGCAGCGGGGGCGTCGGCGAAGGGCTCCTCCCGGCACCGCGGCCGGCGACCCGGGCTGCTGGCCCGGATTCCGGTGCCCGTGCGCCGGCCGCCGGGCCGGCCGCGCTCCGGCAGGACGCTGCTCAGGCAGTTCGGCGCGGCCTCCGCCGGAGTGGTGGCCGTCGTACTCGTGGTGAGCGTCTGGTCGTACGACGGCGGGGGCGCCGATCCGGCCGCCTCCACCAGCGACGCCGGCGGCGCGATGTCCGCGACCAGCCGTCCGAAACCGCCCGGCGCGGCCGGCCTGCCCGCGGCCGCCGACCGCACCCGGCTGCGCAACGTCGCGGCAGACCTGTGCCTCGACGTCCGCGGCGAGCCGAAGGCCGGTGCGGGGGCCCGGCTCGCGGGCTGCTCCGAGGCGTGGACCCAGCAGTGGACCTTCGAGGACGACGGGCTGCTGCGCAGCGTCGCCGACCCGGGGCTGTGCCTGGACTCGCAGGCGGACGCCGGCGTCGTCATCCTCGGTACCTGCGCCGACGAGGGCACCGAGCGGGGCGACGACGTGCGCTACGACCTCACCGCCGAGGGAGAGCTGGTGCCGCGCTGGCAGCGGCAGCTGGGGCTCGCCACCACCACCGGGGGACCGGACGCGGACGTCGTGGTGAAGGTGCACGAGCGCTCGGACGCCCAGCGCTGGCGGAGCGACCCGGTGCCGACGGCGGAGGGATCCCTGTCGATCGACCGCACCGACCGTCCGGACGCGCGCTCCGTGGAACTGCCGGGCCGCTGACACCGGAGCGGCCGGTCGCGCGGACGGCTCCTCACACCGGGCCCTCGACCAGGTCCGCGGGGCCCGGGAAGCGGGGCGAGGCGTGTCCGGACAGGGCCAGGGTGAGGTCGAGTTCGGCGAGCAGGCAGCGGATCACGTGCTCGACGCCCGCCTGCCCGTCGAGGCCCAGACCGTAGACGTAGGGGCGGCCGAGGAGCACCGCGCGGGCGCCGAGCGCGAGCGCCTTGAAGACGTCGTCACCGGTGCGGACACCGCTGTCGAACAGCACGGTGAGCCGGTCGCCCGCCGCCTCCACCACGCGCGGCAGGGCGTCGGCCGCCGCGACCGAGCCGGCCACCTGACGGCCGCCGTGGTTGGAGACCACCACGCCGTCCATCCCGGCGTCGGCGGCGAGCCGGGCGTCGTCCGGGTGCAGGACGCCCTTGAGGACGATCGGACCGTCCCAGTTCTCGCGCAGGAACGCCAGGTCCGGCCAGGACTTGCCGGGGTCGGAGAACATGCCGACGAAGTGCATCACCGCCGCGTTCGGATCCTCGTGCACCGGCTTGGCCAGACCCGCACGGAACGCCGGGTCCGAGAAGTAGTTCGCGGTGCCCACCCCGTGCAGGAACGGAAGGTACGCCCGGTCGAGGTCGCGCGGGCGCCAGGACAGCAGCGGGGTGTCGAGCGTGACGAACAGCGCGCTGTACCCGGCGGCCTTCGCCCGGTGCAGGAAGCTGCGGGCGACCTCGCGGTCCTTCGGCCAGTACAGCTGGAACCAGCGTTCTCCGTCCCCCATCGCCTCGGCGACCTGCTCCATCGGGGTGCTCGACGCCGAGGACAGGACGTACGGCACGCCCTGCGCGGCGGCGGCCCGGGCGGCGGCCGGCTCCGCCTCCGGGTGCATGATCGACAGCACGCCCACCGGCGCCAGCGCCAGCGGCGCGGGCAGCGCGCGGCCCAGCACCTCGACGGAGAGGTCGCGCTCGCGCACGTCCCGCAGCATGCGCGGGACGATCCGGCGCCGGTCCAGGGCCGCCCGGTTCGCGTCCGCCGTGCTGCCGGTTCCCGCACTGCCCGCCACGTAACCGACGGGGCCGGGGCCGAGCCGGTGCTCGGCCAGCTCCTCCAGCCGGGACAGGTCGGTGGGCAGCCGCGGGACGGCGCCCGTCATGCCGTTCAGGTAGATCTCGTACTGGAAGTCCGCCCAGTGCCCGGCCATTCCACGCCCCGCCTCTCCTCGTCGAGTTCGCGCCGCCAGCACCGTACCCGCCGGTATGCCGGTGGCCGACGCCAGGGGGGAGGGGTGCGACAGGGGTGTTTCCGGCCTATTGGCACCTACGTGGATCACGCCATTTGGCCAATTCAGTTCTCAATTACCGATCAAGAATCGCCCTGTTCCGGACGTGGAACGTTGGAATTCCGTTACTTCACGCCACTGATTCAATACGCAAGGTTACCGAAATCCGAGGGGTCGAGATGAGTTCCGGAGCCGGACTCGGCAGACTCGCGCTCGCCGGTCCGGCACCGACCGAGCCGGACCGGCGCCACCCTCGAACGCAGGAAGCGGAAGGTGCACACCATGCGGAACACCGCGCGCCGGGCGGCAACTCGGGGCCTGGCGGTCACCGCCGTCTGCGGGCCCCTCGCGGGGACCTCCCCGGCCGCCGCCCCCGCGTCGCTCCACGCCCCCTCGGCCCTGGTGCTGCCGCGAGTGCGCCCCCGTCGTCGTGACCGTCGACGGAGTCTGGGCCGCCTCTCCTACGAGCGCACCTTCGCCAACGAGTGCCTGAAGAACGCGACCGGAGCGGGCGTTTTCGCGTTCTGAGAGACCGGGACCGTCCGGCCCGTGCGGCATGACCGGCCGCTCGCCACTGGGGAGTGCGAGCGCCACCGCATCCGGGCCCGCGGTCCCGCACCGGGGGCGGCGGACGGAGTGGGGCCGTCCGCCGCCCGCCGTCCTTCGCCCGTGGTCCGCAGTCCGCACCGCACCTCGTACGGGCGCTCGCCCAGGCCTCAGCCGTCCGTCCGGGGCGGATCGTCGGACGGGCCGTTCGACCTCGCGCGGTGGCTGGTGTCGCACCAGGGATAGCGCCGGCTGCGCCGGCAGGTGCACAGGGCGACCCGGAAACGGTCGGAGTACACCGTCGTCCCGTCCTCCAGCTCCACCTCCACCGGGCCCTCCACCAGCAGCGGTCCCCGCCGCTGCATCTTGACCCGGCGCCGCGCGCCGGACGGACGCCGTTCGTCAGACGGGGAGTTCGGCACGGACGACCACCAGCTCCTCCTCGTTGTCGGCCGGGGCCAGCAGACCCCGCTGCCGCAGCCAGCGCTCCCGGCCGCGCACGACGGGACCGAACGCGATCCGCCGCCGCCGGATCACCGAGGCCTTCAGCCCCGCCTCGCGCAGACACCCGACGGTCAGGCCGGGGTCGCTCAGCGCCGAGTGCACGAGCAGCAGCACGCCGCCGGGCCGCAGCAGTGCGGGAGCCTCGCGGCAGATCCGGTCCAGCACCATCCGGCCGTCGTGCCCCGCGTCCCAGGCCCGGGCCGCACCGCGCGGACGGCGGCCGCCCAGGGGTGCCGGCACGTACGGCGGATTGGCCAGGACCAGGTCGAAGGTCTCGCCGTGCACGGGAGTGAAGAGGTTGCCGTGCCGGACCCGGACCCGCAGCCCCGACCGCGCGGCGTTGAGCCGCGCGCCCCACACGGCGCGCCACGACATGTCCACCGCGGTCACCAGGGCGCCCCGAGCCGCCGCCGCGAGCGCGAGCGCCCCGGAACCCGTTCCGACGTCGAGCACGGCCGCGCCCGGGGGCAGCGACTCGTCGGACAGCGCCCCGGCCAGCAGGGCGGTGTCCTCCTGAGGGGCATAGACGCCCGGCAGCACCATGAAATTCACGGAACCCAGGTACCCCGCCCGTCACTAAATATCTGAAATGCCCGACGCCTCTCGCGACGGTTCGGGCAGTGGCCTGCGCAGCGACGACCGTCCGGCTCGCCAGTCGGCCAGCAGCCGGTCGCCGAAGCGGTCCTCCAGGTGCCCGGTGGCGTCGATGCCGAACACCACGTCGGCCGCGAGGTGCGGTTCCTGCTCCAGCAGGCCGTCGATCACCTCGTGCCGCACGATCTGCTCGTGCACCGCGTCGGCCTCGACGTGCTCGTCGTAGAAGTGCTCGGCGGCCGGCCCGGCGGCGGTACGGCGCATCGCCTGCGCGAGCCGCCGGGAGCCGGGGGAGGAGGTGATCTCGACCGCCGCGAAGTGGCCCACCAGCGCGCCGCGCAGGGCCCGGTGCAGACCGAACAGGGACATCATGTTCACCGTGGCCAGGCATTCGGCCGAGGCGGCGTCGAGATGGCGCCCGTACGCCGTGTCCAGACCCAGATCCGTCATCAGGTCGGCGAACAGGCGCGCGTGCACCCGGTCGGCCCGGCCGCCGCCGTACTCGTCGAACTCCACGGCCGCCATCGCGGCCTTCGCCCGCCCCCACAGCCGCGGCAGCACCCAGGCGTGCGGGTCGGCCTCCTTGAGGTGGTACAGGGAGCGCTGCGCCGCGTACTCGCGCAGCTGCCACAACTCCCCCTCGTCCCGCAGGAAGTGGCTGACGCCCGCACCGTCGACCGGCTCCACGAGCAGCGCTCCGACCGCGTCCTCGACACTCTCGTGGACCGCCGTGCCGGCGCGCAGCGCGGCCAGGAACCGCTCCTCCAGCGCGGCCCGGAAGCCCAGCAGAGCGGGGTCCCACTCCAGCGCCGGCCGGACGCCGGCGAAGCCGCGGTAGTGCAGCTCGTAGCACTGGTACAGGGCCAGCTGCAGGTCGTCGCCGTACGCGGGAGCCCCGGTCACCGCCTCCGGGCCGGGCAGCGGGCCGGACCCGCGCAGATGGGCGCCGACGGCCGCGGAGAGCGGTCCGCGTGCCGTCGGCAGCTGTGGTGCTTCACGGTCGTACGCCATGGGCCGCGAGTACCCAGGGACACCGCCCCGGCACCCGCCCCGGCCGGGTGCGGCGTCACTCGCCCCCGGCGTCCTCCTGGGCGCCGGGGTTCGGCGAGGTGGCGTCCCCCGCCTCGCCCCGGCGCCCGCCCCGTTCCGACTCCGCGTCGCGGGGCCTGGCCTCCTCGATCTCGCGGAGCACCTCCTCGACGGCCGTCTCGGGCTGCTCGTGCTGGTGCTCGCCGTCCTTGGACACGGAGTCCTCCCTCTGGCTCTGCTGTCTCTTCTCGCTCTTCCCGCCTGCTGCGGTTCGCTGCCGCGTACCCGCGTCGCCCGCGCTCAGTAGCTGTTTCCGATCCTCGGTTCTGGGTAGATTTGCGCCCTAGCCTGGACCGGTGTCTGAGGGTGCCGAGAGGGCCGTGGAGAGGGAATGTCGCGCTTGCGGTGAACGGCTGAGGCTGGATGCCCGGCCCGGGGCGGCGTTCTGCTCGTCTGTCTGTCGTTCCAGGCAGTGGCGCAAGGAGCGACGGTTACGGAAGCGGTTGGCGGCCGTACGGGACGAGACCGGCATGGTCGAGTGCCCGGAGTGCGGGGCCCGCTGGGTGGCTGGTGTCGACCGCCGCTCGGACGCCCGGTTCTGCTCGCGGCGGTGCGTCGTGAGGGCCTGGCGGAAGCGGAAGGATCCGTTCGCGGATCGTGCACAGTGACCACTGAACGAACGCCTCCGTGGACCAGTTTCGCTCACGGAACGGTCAATTGTGGTCATTCATTGTGATCTTCGTATTTCCGGTCCGACTCTCGGGAACGGATGCGGTCCCTGTCCTGTCATGGCCCCAAGTGCCTTGCCAGAGGCCGCACTTGGATGGTGAAAGCCATGTCCGAGCAGATGGAGAACATCGGATCCGTCAGCCAGTCCCGCTACGAGCAGATCGTGGCCGAGCTGCGGGAAGTCGTGGAACAGCAGACCCGGGGCAAGTTCACGATCGGCGACCGGGCCCTGGAGATCGAGCCGGTCAGGCCCCGCGGCGGCACCCCGGACACCGAGTGGACGGTCCGGGAGTCGCTGGTCCGCTTGGCCGACGACATCGGCCTGACGTTCCACACAGTGAAGAACGCGAGGTGGATCGCGTCGCGCTGGCCCAAGGAACACCGCCAGGGGGACGTGTCGTTCACGATCCACCGCATCCTGGGCCGGATCGAGAACGACCAGGAGAGGTGGGCCGCGATCAAGAACCCTCCCGAGGGGAAGGCCCGGTGGACGGCGGACGACGCCAAGCGGCGGGTCGGCTGGACGGTCGACAGCCCGGAGACCCCGCAGGAGCGGATCACCGCGATTCACCACCTGGCCCAGGATGAGGAGGTCGCCGCGGCGGTGACCACCGATTTCCTCAGGCGCCCGCAGGTCGCGGCCAAAGTCTCCACGGAGAACAAGGTCCGGGTGGTGGAGGAATTCACCCGCGACGAGGGCGTCGCCACTACGGCCGCGACCAGCCTGTTGCGCAGGCCGGACGTCGCGTTCAAGGCGATGAGCGACGACACCGCCCGTTTCCAGGTCAACTCTGCCCAGGCCGAGCGCGGCCGGCAAGCCCACGACCACTTCGAGCGCACGAACCCCGTCGCCCCGGCGGTCCGCAACATCGACCGGACGGTGGAGTTCCTTGACCTGGTGACCGCCTTCCACGCGTTCGTCGCGGCGGCCGGCCGCACCGTTCCCGGCCTGCGCGACCGGCAGCTGTCGGAGGACGAGCGCACCATCGTCCACCAGAACGTTGCGAAGGTGAAAGCGACCCTGGACTGGATCGAGACGGCGGTCGACACCGGCAAGGTCGACATGGACGACGAGCTCGCGGCCATCCTTCGGGGCGAGTAGTCGTGCCCCGCGCCTCCCGGCGCAAAGGGGACGCGGCCAGACGGCACGCGGACACGGTCCGCTTCGTCCTGTTCGAGGCCCGGCCGGCCGGGCTGGAGTTCCACCAGCTCGTTCGTGCCAGTGCCCTGTCCCCGCACCAGGTCCGGTCCGGCCTGGCCGCGCTGAAGGACGAGGCCGCGTCGAAGGGGTGGCCGCCGCTGATCTGGAACCGCGTCGACGGCTATCAGCTCGGCGCGGAGCGGGCCGCGCTGGAAGCCTACGAACGGCAGGTCGTCTCCGAGAAGCTGACGCAGTTCCGCCGCTTCATCACTGGCACCGTCGCCCCGCACGCGGCCGCCCATCCGAACGACAAGTGGGTGCGGCACATCGTCGCCCAGCTCAACTCCATCGAGTCCACCCTCGACCTCATCGCCTCGGCCTGACCCTTCCCCGCGGGGGCCGACCGGCGAAGCCGGTCGGCCCCCGCCGCAGGTCACCAGGGGAGAACCATGCGTGAACGCCGCTATCCCTCGGACATGACCGACCCCGAGTGGGCGCTGATCGAACCGCTCCTTCCGCTGCCCGCGAGTGAGACCCCGCTGGGAGGCCGGCCGGAGAAGCACCCCCGCCGGGAGATCGTCGACGCGATCCGCTACGTGGTCGACACCGGCTGCAAATGGAGGGCCCTACCTGCGGACTTCCCGCCCTGGAGGACCGTTTGGGGGTTCATGGCCCGCTGGGCGGCGGCCGGGGTCATCGGCCAGATCCGTGACGCACTCGCGGGGCGGATCCGCCGGGAGATGGGCAGAGGCCCCAGAGCCGTCGCCACGATCATCGACTCCCAGTCGGTCAAGGCGGCCTCGACCGTCGGGAAGGACAGCCGCGGCTACGACGCGGGCAAAAAGATCAACGGACGCAAACGGCACATGGTGGTCGACACCAAGGGCCTGCCGCTGATGGTCATGGTCACCCCCGCGGACCTCCACGACTCCGCCGCCGCGAAGGAAGTCCTCTTCCGCCTCCGTCTCACCCATCCCGAAATCACGCTCGTCTGGGCCGACCGCGCTTACGCGGGCAAGCTCGTGACCTGGGCTAAGAAGTATCTGAACCTCACGATCAAGACGATCTCCCGGCCCAAGGACACCACCGGATTCGTCGTCCTTCCCCGCCGCTGGGTCGTCGAACGATCACTCGCCTGGATGATGAACGCCCGCCGCCATGCCCGCGACTACGAGCGGCTCATCCAGCACTCGGAGACGCTCATTACCTGGGCCGCCATCACGCTCATGACCAGACGCCTGGCCACGATCATGGGACGTCGTCACTCAGCAGGGCCTGCGGCCGGCGTCTGACGCGCCGGTGGGGCCGGCCACCGGCCGACCCCACCGGAACCAGCGGCCGGTCAGTCCTTCTCGTACTGCGCGAGTGCGAGTCCGAGGCCGAAGAACGTCGGCGCCCACTCACCCACGAAAATCCCCCACCGGTCAGCACGGTCCGTCCCCGCTGCCTCTCCCTTGACCGAAGCCGTCCACGACAGGAACGACAGCCCGATCGAGACCACAGCAGCCGTATAGGCGTGATCACTACGCAAACCCGCCTCGTGCAACTTCTTGATGATCATGACCAAACTCCTCTGACGGAGATCTGCAGACACTGCCACCGTCACCCCCGCCCGGCATAACCGCTCACTCCGCACCACCAAACGGGTGACCCCAAAGGCAGCGCTCACAGCCCTCGCCTTTGAAAACAGCTTCTCAGACCGACGGGGACGCGAGGCGCAGGGGGACCGGTGGCGGCGGCGCGGCCTCGTCGCTGCGCCGGAGGACCTCCGCCCACCAGGCCGGACCGTCCTCGATGTGGCGCAGCAGCACCCCCTCCCGGATCGCCCAGGGACAGAGCGTGACCGACTCCAGGCCGGTCAGCTTCATGGCGGTGTGCCCGACGACCGCCCCGGCCAGACTCTGCGCCGACCGGGGCGCGGAGATGCCGGGCAGCCGCGCGCGCTCCGCCGCGGGCAGGGCGGCCAGCCGCTCGACCGCGTCCCCGAGGTCCGAGCAGCGCAGCCGCCGCTCCACGAACGGACCGTGCCGGCCCGGCGCGGCCCCGCACAGCCGGGCCAGCTGCTGGAAGGTCCGCGAGGTGGCCACCGCGGTGCGCGGACCCTCCCAGCGGATCCGCGCCGCGACGTCCCGCAGCTGATGGCGGACCCCGCGGCGCAGCGCCCGGACCTGCTCCGGCGCGGCCGCGTCCCGGCCGCCCGCCAGATACTCGTGGGTCAGCCGTGCCGCCCCGAGCGGCAGCGACGCCACGAAACCGGGCATCCTCCCGCGTCCGAAGGCCACCTCGAGCGAGCCGCCGCCGATGTCCAGCAGGGCGAGCGGGCCTGCCCGCCAGCCCATCCAGCGCCGGGCCCCGAGGAAGGTCAGCTCGGCCTCCACCTCGCCGGGCAGGGTGCACAGCGGGACGCCGGTCCGGGCGTGGACCGTGCGCAGCACCTCCCGGCGGTTCGGCGCGGCCCGCACCACGGCGGTGGCGAAGGCCAGCGGTCCGGACGCCCCCCACCGGTCCGCGGTACGGCTCGCGTCGGCGACCGCCGCCACGAGCCGCTCCACGGCCTCCTCCGGCAGCGGGCCGCCGTGCCTGACCTGTTCCGACAGCCGCAGCCGCCACTTCGCGGTGTGCACCGGCAGCGGAACCCCGCCCTCCGCGTCCGCCACCATGAGCCGGACCGTGTTCGACCCCACATCCACCACGCTGATACGCATGAAGGCCGAGGTACCCAACTGAGCGCCGCTCCAACGCGCCCCGGGCGGTTCGGCCGGAATCCCGGCGCTCCGCCGTCCGGCGCGGTGCGGCTCGGATTCCGGCGTCCCGCCGTCCGGCCGGTCAGGTCAGCTGACGCCGCACCAGCTCGTGCAGCCGGCCGCCCGTGTCCGCCAACAGCCGGTCGGGCGGGCCCTGCTGGGCGACCCGGCCGTCCTCCATCACGATCACCCGGTCCGCGTCGAGCACCGTGGACAGCCGGTGCGCGATCACGACACGGGTCGCGTTGAGGGCCTTGGTCGACTCGATCACCGTGCGCTGCGTCTCGTTGTCCAGCGCGCTGGTCGCCTCGTCGAAGAACAGGATGCGCGGCCGGCGGATCAGCGCCTGCGCGATCATCAGCCGCTGCCGCTGGCCCCCCGAGACCGTGCCGCTGCCCGACACGATGGTGTGCAGGCCCATCGGCATCCGCTTGATGTCCTCGGCGAGCCCCGCCATTCCGGCCGCCGCCATCGCCTCCTCGGGCGTGTACGGCTCGGTGCCGCAGATGACGTCCAGGATCGAGCCGGTGAAGGGCTGCGCGTGCTGGAGCACCACCCCGCACTGCCGGCGCACCGCCGACTGGTCGAGCGCGCCCAGGTCCTGGCCGTCGTACAGGACACTGCCCGACAGCGGCCGGTCGAAGCCGATGAGCAGCCGCAGCAGCGTCGACTTGCCGCAGCCGCTGGGACCGACGACCGCCACGAACTCGCCGGGCCGCACCTCGAAGGACACGTCGTCCAGGACGAGCGGCCCGTCGTCGGTGTAGCGGAACGACAGCCGCCGCGCCTCGATCGCCCCCGACAGCGGCCCCGGCCGGGTGCTCGCCGTCCGCACCTCGGGCGTCGCGTCCAGGACCGGCCGGATCTCCTCGAACAGCGGCAGCGCCGCCACCGCCGACACGAACGCGCCGGTCAGCTGGGTGACCGAGGTCAGCAGCATCGTCACCGAGGCGTTGAAGGTCAGGAACTCCGCCGCCGACATCGAACCGCGCGCCGGGCCGGCCAGCAGCATGAACATCAGCAGCGTGCACAGCGGCAGGTACACCGCGCCGAGGACCGCGTTGAGGTTCTTGACCCGCCCGGCCCGCTGCTGCAGCTCGCGGCTGTGCGCGAACCGTTCCGCCCACGCCGCGTAGGCGTAGTTCTCCGCCGCCGCCACCCGCAGCTTCGGGAGGCCGCGCAGCGTCTGGAACGCCTGGTTGTTCAGCTTGTTGGTGAGCTTGACCAGCCGCCGCTGCCAGCGCACCTGCCACAGCCCGAGGCCCAGGAAGACCCCGGCCACGACCACCAGCATGCCGATCGCCGCCAGCGCCATCGGCACACTGAACCAGAGCAGCAGCCCCAGGTTCATCGCCCCGACGGTCACCGACTGGGCCACCGTCGGACCGACGCCCGCCAGCAGCCGGCGGATCGCGCTGATGCCCATCGCCGCGCTCGCCAGCTCGCCGGTCGAGCGCTCGGTGAAGAACTTCGTCGGCAGCCTCAGCAGCCGGTCCCACACGGCCGGTTGGAGCGTCGCCTCGACCCGGCCCTCCAGCCGCAGGATGGTGAGGTTCTGCAACAGCATGAAGGCCGCCGCGACGACACCGCTCAGCATCACCGCGAGACACACCTGCACGATCAGCCCGGTCTGCGCCGTCGGCACGAACTCGCCGAGCACCCGGCCCGTCGCGATCGGCACCAGCGCGCCGAGCCCCACCGTCACCAGGCCGCTCAGCAGCAGGCCCGTCAGATCCCGGCGGGTGCCCGCCAGGCAGAACCGCAGCAGCCCGAGCGGACCGAGCCGGCCCTCCGGCAGCGGCCGGTAGAACATCACCGCGCTCGGCTCGAACTCCTCGGCGTTGTCCCGCTCCACCGGCGTCTCCCGGCCGGTCGCCGGATGCACGGCCGCATAGCCGCCGCGCCGCCACAGCAGCGCCACCGGCGCCCCCGACAGACTCCGGTGCCCGACCAGCGGCCCCACGTCGTCCCGCCACCAGCCGTCCTCCAGCCGCACCGTGCGGGTCCGCAGCCGCGAGGCGAGGGCGACCCGCTCGACCGGATCAAGCCGCTCGCTCTCCGTGCCGCTCCGCACGGGCTCGGCGAGCGGGATCCCGGCGGCGCGGGCGACCAGCCGGCACGCCGCGTACGAGGCGTCGGCGTCGGCGGCCGTGGTGCGCCCCGCCGACCGCTTCCCGATGGAGGCCAGCAGGGTCCGGTCGGCCTGCGCGCGCACGGCCTCACCCGCCTTGATACCGGCCGCCGTCCGCGTCTCGTGGGTGCGCTCCAACTGCTCGATCCAGCGGTCCAGCGTCGTCAGCAGCCGGTACTGCTGGTCGACCAGGCTCTGCCACAGCGCCGGGTCCATCAGCAGGTCGGCGGCGGCCTCCTCGCCGTACACCGCCCCGTACTGCACGCTGCCCGGCGGCACCTGCATCCAGAACACGTCGTCGTCGGTGGGCGCGGACGCCCGTTCCGCGGCCATCGGCGCCTGGAACAGGACCGTCAGGCCGCGGCCCACGCCGAGCGCCAGGGCGTACTCCAGCGGGCTCGTCGTCGGCGGCACGTACTGCGGGTTGCCGTACTCGTCGTACGACCACGTCTGCGTGGGCGCCGGCTGGTACAGCTCGCGCAGCCCGATGCGGTGCACCACGCAGTCCCGCAGCGGACGCGCGACCAGGGTGTGCTGCGGGCCCGCCACCGGACCGAGCAGCGCCGAGCCCGCCTCCAGCCGTCCCAGATGGTGCCAGTGGCCCTGCTCCCCGGCGTCGACCGCGAACAGGTCGACCGCGCCGGACGCCACCAGCCACAGCACCTGCGGCCCCTCCAGGTCGAGGCGGTTGAGCCCGGCGCAGTCCACCCGCGTGCCCAGCGCGCCGAGCGCCCCGAGGACGAGGTCGCCCTGTCCGTCGTGCACGGCCGTCATCTCACCGCTCCCTGACCAGCGCCGCGTACGCACCGCCGTGCGCCACCAGCTGCTCGTGCCGTCCGCGCTCCACGACGCTGCCGTGCTCCAGGACGACGATCTCGTCGCTGTCCCGCACGGTGCTCAGCCGGTGCGCGATCACCACGCAGGCGCAGCCGCGCCGGCGCAGGTTGTCCATGACCACCAGCTCCGTCTCCGCGTCCAGCGCGCTGGTCACCTCGTCCAGGACCAGGATGCTGGGGCGGCGCACCAGGGCCCGCGCGATCTCCAGGCGCTGGCGCTGCCCGCCGGAGAAGTTGCGGCCGTCCTGCTCGACCGGGCTCCCGATGCCGCCGGGACGCCGCATCACGACGTCGTACAGTGCCGCGTCCTTGAGCGCGTCCACCACCGCGGTGTCCGGAATCGACGGGTCCCACAGCGCCACGTTGTCGCGCACCGAGCCCTCGAACAGGAACACGTCCTGGTCGACGAAGGAGACCGAGGCGGCCAGCGCCCCGCGCGGCACGTCCTCCAGCCGCTGCCCGTCGACGCGGATGACCCCGTCCCACGGGGCGTACAGGCCCGAGATCAGCCGGGACACCGTGGACTTGCCGCTGCCCGAGCCACCCACCAGCGCCACCTGCTGCCCGGGGCCCACGGTCAGGTCGAAGCCGGTCAGCAGCGGTGTGTCGAGCGGGTTGTAGCCGAAGGAGACGTTCTGCAGCTCGACGTGCCCCTGCAGCCGGCGGGTGGAGTCCGGGCCGCCGGGGCGGTCGTAGAGCGGGTCCGTGCGGAAGTTCTCCACGTCCTTCAGCCGCGCCACGTCCGCCGCGAAGTCCTGGATGCGGCCCGCCACGCCGTTCAGGCGGGTCAGCGGGGCCGTGAAACGGACCACCAGCGACTGGAAGGCGACCAGCAGCCCGACCGAGATGTGCCCCTCGACCGCGCGCATGCCGCCGATCCACAGGATCAGCCCGCTGTTCAGCGTCGCCAGGGTCGGCGCGACCACCCCGAGCCAGGCACTCGGCACCCCCAGCCGCTGCTGCTCCTCCAGCGTGGTGGCGTGCTGCCCCGCCCACTTGCGGAAGTAGCCGTCCTCGCCGCCCGTCGCCTTCATCGTCTCGATCAGCTGCAGGCCGGTGTACGCGGTGTTCGTCAGCCGCGCCGTGTCGGCCCGCAGCTTCGCGGTACGGGTCGCCCGCAGCCGCACGACGACCCGCATCGCGAGGATGTTGAGCAGCGCCACGCCGACCCCGACGAAGGTCAGCTGCGGGTCGTACGTGTACAGCAGCACCGCGTACAGGACGACCACGACCGCGTCCACGCCCGCCGCCGCGAGGTCGCGGGCCAGCGTCTCGGCGACGGCGTCGTTGGACTGCAGGCGCTGCACCAGGTCGGCCGGGCTGCGCTGGGAGAAGAACGTCACCGGCAGCCGCAGCAGATGGCGCAGGAAGCGGGCGCTGGAGAGGGTGGAGGAGATGATGCGGCCGTGCAGCAGGTTGGCCTGCTGGAGCCAGGTGAGCAGGACCGTGAGCAGCACGCAGGCCGCCATCGAGGCGAACAGCACACCGAGCAGCGAGGTCTGCCCGCCGATCAGGAACATGTCGATGTAGGTGCGGCTGAGCGCGGGCACCGCCGCGCCGACCGCCACCAGGAGCAGGCTGGCCAGCACGGCGGCGGGCAGCGTCCCGGCGGTGCCCCGCAGCCGGGCCGGCATCGCGCCGAGCACGCCGGGCCTGCGGCCGCCCCGGGTGAAGTCCGCGCCCGGCTCCATGGTCAGGACGACGCCGGTGAAGCTTCCGTCGAAGTCCTCCAGGGACACGAAACGCCGGCCCTTGCCCGGGTCGTTGATGAACACCCCGCGCCGCCCGAACCGGCGGCCCATGCCGTCGTAGACGACGTAGTGGTTGAACTCCCAGAACAGGATGGCCGGCGTCGCCACCTCGGCGAGCGCGGCCAGGTCCATCTGCATGCCCTTGGCGGTGAACCCGTAACTGCGGGCGGCCTTCAGGAGGCTGCTCGCCCGGGAACCGTCGCGGGAGACGCCGCAGGCGATCCGCAGCTCCTCCAGCGGAACGTGCCGGCCGTAGTGGCCGAGCACCATCGCGAGGGAGGCGGCGCCGCACTCGACGGCCTCCATCTGGAGCACGGTGGGGGTGCGGACGGTCTTCGCGCCGCTCTTCGGCACGCTGCGCCGGGGCGGGGCGGCGCGGCGTCTGCCGCGGGTCTCCTGGGCGGTACTCACGGCAGCAGCCAATCGACGGGACGCTGGTCGGCCAGGCGGATGGAGCCCGAGGCCAGGGTCATGGAGGTCAGTTCGAACGGCGGCCCGTCCGCCGACGACCACGCGTAGCCGCTCTTCGTCGACTCCGAGGCCGTCAGCCGCACCGTCACGGCCACCGGCCTGCCGTCCTTGGTGAACTGCTCGCCGAGCTGGCTGTCCCCCAGGAACGCGCCGATCGTCTGCGCCGACTGCGCCGAGCGGTCCACCGACTTCACCTTCCCGTGCAGGACGCCGTACTGCTGGGTCGGCACCGACTGCACGGTCAGGTCGACGGAGGCGTTCGCGGGTACGGCGGCGGCGTTGTCGGCCGGCACGTAGACGGTGGCGTACAGCGGGTCGCCGGTGTGGGCGACCTTCTCGACCGAGGCGACGTTCGCGCCGGTCTGGATGATCTGGCCGACGGTGGCGGCGAGCGCGCTGACCCGGCCGGCGTCGACCGTGCGGACCACGCTCTCGCCGTCGGCGGTGCGGACCTTCAGTACGGGGGCGTCGGCGCCCAGCCGCTGTCCCGGCCTGGCGAGGACCGCGGTGACCTGCCCGGAGACGGGGCTCTGCAGGAGGTAACTGCCCTGGCCGTGCGTGAGGATGGCGGGCGCGGAGACGGTGGAGGTCACCGAGCCGCCCACCGCCCACACGGACGCGGCGGCCATCGCGACCACGGTCACGGACAGCACCAGCCAGCCCTGCGGACGGGCGAGACGCACCGGAAGATCGAGCTCGTCCGGCGACTGGAGCTTGGAGAGGGCCTGTTGGCGGAACTGCACGGCGGACGTACCCCAGTGATTCCCGTGATTCCCCGTGATTCGCCGTGCTCCCGAAGAGCCTCGTGAGCACGAGAGGACCGGGTGGGACGAGTGGGTTGGCGGAAGGAAGGCGTCGGGTGGAACGGCCGAAGAGCCCCGGAGCCTGGGCGGCTCCGGGACTCAGCGGCGCAAGGGCGCGATCAGAGACCGGCGACCAGGCCCGTGACCGGGGCGGTGTTCAGACCGGTGACACCCTCGACGGTGCCGACGGCGGTGTTGACCAGGCCGGAGACCGGGGCGACGCCGTCCACCAGGCCGGTGACGGTGCCGACGGCGTTCACGTTCAGGCCGCCGGAGACGTTGTCGAGGTCGGCGTCGGAGATCTCGGTGGTCTCAACCTGGGGGATGGAGTTCATGTGGGAACTTCCCTTCGTATAGCCATTTCACAAGGGGGGAGCGGCCCCCTCTGGGGACAGATGACGGCCGCGACCGCGGACACCGGGCGCCCGTTTCCGGAGCGTCCCCGGCCTCCGCGGTGCGATGGATCAAAGCACGCGTGCCGTCCGGGCTTCCAATCAATCACCCCCTCCCACCAGGGGACTTGCAACGCCGACGCGCCCAACGGTGCAGGGCCGGGCACGCCTTCGGGGCGACTTCTTCACACCGTGCGCGACATCGGCCCGGACGCCCCCCTTGCCGCGCCCCGGCCGATTGGGGCACTCCCGCCCCAAAGACGTACCGGCCGGTGGCGGGTTGTGCAGATCCGCCAACGAGGATGACCGGGCTGGGCATTCGATGTGCAGATTCACTGAAGCGCCGATTCCGCCCCAGGATCAGTACGCCGGGTCGCCGGCCGGACACGGGGAGTGGCGAGTGGTGGGGGTGTGCGGGGAGCGGTCCCGGGTGCGGGGGAGGGGCCGGTCTGAACGCACCGCGCGGTCCGTGCGTACCAACAGCCGTCAAGGCGCCCCCAACAGCAGCCGGGCCGGTGGCACGGTCCACCGGCCCCAGGAGGTCGAGTAGGTTGAGTCACAAGCGAATTCCGAAGCGCAAGGCCGCGATGGCCGCGGGCGGTGTGGTGGCGCTCGGCGCGGCCGCCATCCTCCTGCCGAACGCCAACGCCTCGCAGGACGGCGGCGGTTCACACGACGCCGCCGCGGCCCCGCGGACCCTCAAGGCGGCGGACGCCTCGGACCTCGCCTCGCAGCTCGCCGGCCAGCTCGGCGACGCCTTCGCCGGCTCGTACTACGACGCCGGTGCGCAGCGGCTCGTCGTGAACGTCGTCCCCGGTGACGACGACCAGGTCGCGGTGCGGGCCCAGCGGGCGGGCGCGGAGATCCGCGAGGTCGACAACAGCATGACCGAGTTGCACGGCGGCGCGCAGACACTGAAGTCCGAGGCGACCATCCCCGGCACCTCGTGGGCGATCGACCCGCGCACCAACAAGATCCTGGTGACCGCCGACAGCACCGTCACCGGCGAGAAGTGGGACCGGCTTGAGTCCACGGTCGGCCGCCTCGGCTCCGGCATGGCGACGCTGGAGAAGTCCGCGGGCACCTTCAAGACCTTCGTGTCGGGCGGCGACGCCATCTTCGGCGGCGGCGCGCGCTGCTCGCTCGGCTTCAACGTCACCGCGGGGGACGGTTCCCCGGCCTTCCTGACGGCCGGGCACTGCGGCGTCGCGGCCGACGCGTGGTCCGACGCCCAGGACGGGCAGCCGATCGGCACCGTCGACCAGGCGGTCTTCCCCGGCGAGGGCGACTTCGCGCTCGTCACGTACGACGACCCGGCGACCGAGGCCCCCAGCGAGGTCAACCTCGGCGACCAGACCCTGCAGATCTCCGGGGCCGCGGAGGCGACCGTCGGCGAGCAGGTCTTCCGCATGGGCAGTACGACCGGGCTGGCCGACGGCCAGGTCCTCGGCCTGGACGCCACCGTCAACTACCCGGAGGGCACGGTCAGCGGCCTCATACAGACCGACGTCTGCGCCGAGCCCGGCGACAGCGGCGGCTCCCTGTTCACGCAGGACGGCCTGGCGATCGGGCTGACGTCCGGCGGCAGCGGCGACTGCACGGCCGGCGGCGAGACGTTCTTCCAGCAGGTCACCACCGCCCTGGAGGCGGTCGGCGCCACCCTCGGCGACGGCGCGGGCGACGGCGCCGGGGAGCAGCCCGGCGGCGAGGTGGCCGGAGGGGCCGGCGCCGGCGGTGACGAGGCCGGCGGAGCCGGGGGCGGCGATGCCGGTGCCGGCGACGAGCAGCCCGGCGACGAGCAGCCCGGCGACGAGCAGCCCGGCGACGACGCGGGCGACAGCACCGGCACGGTCGGCGCCGTCTCCGGTTCTGGTTCCGGTTCCGGTTCCGACGACGGAACGGGTACCGGCGCCGGGCACGGCTCCGGCCCGCTCGGCTGACCGTGGCGCCAACGGGATCGACCGGCACTTCGACGGCGGTCCGGTCCTCCGGCGGGAGGACCGGACCGCCGCGGTGTCCTTCGGGAGCACTGGGCCACCGCGGTGCACGCCCCCTCCCTCCCCACGCGCACCGTCGGCCTCGTGCGGAGGTGATCGCACCCGGGGCCACCCAGCGCGGGGCGCCTCCCTCGCATCCTCCGGATCCAGCCCGCCCGGGTGCCGTCCCGGCCGGGCGCGGGCGCGCTCCCACGCACGTACACACGCCCCGCACCACCGGTAACAGCTCCGCAGGGGCTGCGCGGGCGTCGCTTTGGCGCTGTAATGGCGAAGTGGTCGGAGAGGGTGCTGCGGAACGCGGGTCGAGGACCCTGCGGGCCGAGGGTGCCCTGAAGGCGATCGCCGCCGGACCGGACCGCCAGGGGCGCACGCGCCGGGTCCTGGAGCAGGCACTGGTCTTCGCGGGTGCCTCCTGCGCCGCCCTCTACACGCCCGGCGACCACCGCGACCTGCTCTGCCTGGTCGAGTCGGCCGGTGTGCCGCGCGCCCTGTACGGCGTGCGTGACAGCTATCCGGCGTCCGGCGGCTCCCCGGTCGCCGACGCCCACCGGGGCGGCGCCGCGGTGTGGGTCGGTCCTGAGGAGTTCGCCGGTTCGGCGGAGTCGCGGCGCGTGCCGTCCAGCGGCCTCTCGCTCGCCGCGCTGCCGGTACGCGGGGACGGCGGTGGCTGCCTGCTCGCCCTGACCGGGCATCCGGACGGCTTCGGCGCCGAGGACCGCGCCTGCCTGGAACTGATCGCCGAGGCCCTGACCTGCCCCGTCCCCACCGAGGCCGCCGAGGGCGGGGAACTGCGGCCCACTGCCTTCACCCTCGCGATGGACAGCGGCCGGGTCGAGGTCGGCGACGGCGTCCTGCGGTTGTTCGGCCTCGCCCCCGGCGAGTTCGACGGCCGGGTCGAGACGCTGCTCGGCCTCACGGTGCCGGAGGATCTGCCCTCACTGATGTCGGTGACCGAGGCCGACCACATGACCATCGGCGAGCGCGAACTGGAGTTCCGCGTACTGCAGCCCACCGGGCCGCCGAAGTGGCTCCGGCTCAGCGGGCGCCTGCTGCCCGGCGGCGAGGGCCGGCCGACCCGCCTGCTCGGAACCGTCGCCGACGCCTCCACGCTGCGCCCGGACGTCACCGACGTCGCCCGCGTCCAGCGGCTCGCCGCCGCCCTCGCTACCGCCGGGACCGTCCGCGACGTCAGCCAGGCCGTGGTCGCCGCCCTGCGCAGGCCGCTGCGCGCCGACCGGATCGCGCTGGCCGAGCTGGAGAACGAACGGCTCGTGGTCACCGTCCTCGACCCGCCCGACCCCGAGTCCTGGCCCGAGCTGTGGCGGCTGGAGTGGCGCACCGAGTGGCCGGACGCGCCGGTACGGGCCATGCCCACCCTCGCCGCCGCCCTGCGCGAGGGCCGCGCCCGGATCTGGCCCGCCGGCACCGGCGACCTGGAGCCCGCGCTCGCCGACGTGGGCCCCGGCGGGCTCGCCGTGCTGCCGCTGCCCGCCGGCGGACGCATGGCCGGCGCCTGCCTGATCGGCTGGGACGCCCCGCACGACTTCGGCCCCGACGAACGCGCCCTGCTCACCGCCTCCGCCGGCCTCGCCGGACAGGCCCTGATGCGGGCCCACGCCTTCGACGCCGAACACGAACTGGTCGGCATGCTCCAGCGCCAGCTGCTGCCGCGCCGCCTGCCGGAACTGCCCGGCGCGGTCGCCGTCGCCCGCTACCTGCCCAGCACGGCCGGACTCGAACTGGGCGGCGACTGGTACGACGTGATCCCGCTGCCCGACCACCACGTGGCCCTCGTCATCGGCGACGTCCAGGGCCACAGCGCCGGCGCCGCCACGCTGATGGGCCAGATGCGCACCGCCCTGCGCGCCTACGCGGCCGAGGGGCACCCGCCGGACGTGGTGGTCTCGCACGCCAACCGGCTGCTGGTCGACATGGAGACCGACCTCTTCGCCACCTGCGTCTACGTCGACCTCGACATGGAGGCGGGGGCCGCCTGGTGCGTGCGGGCCGGGCACCTGCCGCCGGTGCTGCGCCATCCCGACGGCAGCACGGAGATCGCCGAGGCGGAGGGCGGCCCGCCGCTCGGCGTGGTGCCGCAGGCCGACTTCCCGATGAGTCCGCTGCGGCTGCGGCCCGGCACCCTGATCGCCCTCACCACGGACGGCCTGGTGGAGACGCCGGAGAGCGACATCGACGCGGGCCTCGACCGGTTCGCCCACGCGCTGACCGGCTCCGACCCCGCCCACCTGGGGCTCCTCGCCGACGCCCTGCTCGGCGAGGCCCGCCGCAGCGACGACGTCGCCCTGCTCCTGGTGCGCTACGACGGCATGGCCCTGCGCCCGCTGCGGGAGAGCTGGTCGGTGTGGCGGCTGCCGGAGGCCGTGCGGCACGCCCGCCGCTTCGCCCGGCGCACCCTGCGCTCCTGGGACGTCCCGGACGACACC
Organism: Streptomyces olivaceus; assembly: GCF_000721235.1. GTDB lineage: Bacteria > Actinomycetota > Actinomycetes > Streptomycetales > Streptomycetaceae > Streptomyces > Streptomyces olivaceus. The sequence continues at coordinate 209,124 of NZ_JOFH01000003.1, read as the reverse complement.
ACCGACGGCGTCCTCCTGATCGTCTCCGAACTCGTCACCAACGCCCTCGTGCACACCGACGGCCAGGTCCGCCTCGACCTCGCCCTGATCGGCCGCCGGCTGCGCGTGGCGGTCGCCGACGCCTCGCCCCGTACACCCGCCAAACCGACCAGCATCGGCTGGGAGGCCACCGGCGGGCGCGGCATCCTCCTCGTCGAGGCGATGTCGGCGGCGTGGGGGACGCTGCCGGTCGGCGGGGGCAAGCAGGTCTGGAGCGAGATCGCACTGGGCGAGTGAACGGCGCCCCGGTCCGGCCCGTGGGCCGCCGTGGCCGGTGTTTCACGGAGCCCGGTCCGGGGACCCGCCCGGGCGAGTGCACCGGACGCGGAAGCGACGCGCCAGAAGCAGAAGGAAGATGATGCTCGTGACCACGGACACCAGCGGCAAAGCCGCTGTCCGCCGGGTGGAGACCGGATGGTCGAAGGCCCGCCGGCTGCGGGGGAGGGGCCTGATGCGCACCTGCGTACCCGCCGTCGAGGACGGCAGCGCTCCCCGCGCGCCGCAACCGGGCCAGGAGTCGAACATCGTCCGGGGCGAGGACTGACCGAGCCCCCGGGTGAGGAGCGGGTCGGCCCGCCCCGGCGGGTGGTGAACTCCGAGGACTCGGAGGACTCGGAGGACTCGGTGGACCCGGCGGACAGCGGACTCAGTCCGTCCTGGACAGCAGTTCCAGGATCTCCGCCGTCGTCCCCGTCTCCCCGAGGCGCGGGAAGATCCGCTCGACGCTGTTGCGATGGGCGTCGGCGTTCATGTCGCTCATCGCGTCGGTGGCGAGGGTGACGTGGTAGCCGTGCTCGTGGGCGGCGCGTGCGGTGGACTCGACGCCGATGCTGGTGGCGATGCCGGTCAGCACGATCTGGGTGACCGAGCGGCGGCGCAGCTGGACGTCGAGGCCGGTGCCGTGGAAGGCGCCCCAGTTGCGCTTGGTGACGGTGATGTCGCCGGGGTGGCCGGCCAGTTCGTCGACGATCACGTCCCAGCCCTCCGGCCTCGTCCCGCCCGCGCCGCCGGCCTCCGTGCGGCCCGGCACGGCGTCGGCGCCGTCCGCGGCGAAGGAGACCCGGACCAGGACCACGGGGAGGCCGCGGGCGCGGAAGGCGTCCGCCAGCTCGGCGCTGCGGGCCACGACGTCGGAGCCGCCGTACGGCTCGGTGGGCGCGGAGACGATGCCGGCCTGGAGGTCGATCACGACCAGGGCGGTCCGGGGGTCAAGGGCGGTGAGGGCCATGAGGAGGGGTGCCTTTCGGACGGTGCGTGCCCACCACGCTAATTTCCACAGGTAAGACTGTCCAGTTAAGCCTGCACAGTTTTACCCGGTGATTGCGTGTTCGCGCGAGCACGAGCCCCGCCCTAACCTGGCGGGGTGCGTCTGCTGCTCGTGTCCGACACCCACCTGCCGAAGCGGGCGAAGGAACTGCCCGCGCCGCTGCTCGCGGAGATCCCGCGCGCCGACGTCGTCCTGCACGCGGGGGACTGGGTCGACACCGCCACTCTCGACCTGCTGGAGGGCCGCAGCCGCCGCCTTGTCGGGGTGTACGGCAACAACGACGGGCCCGCCCTGCGCGCCCGCCTGCCCGAGGTGGCCCGCGCCGACCTGGGCGGCCTGCGCTTCGGCGTCGTCCACGAGACGGGTTCCGCCCAGGGGCGCGAGCGGCGCTGCGCCGCCCGCTTCCCCGACCTCGACGTCCTCGTCTTCGGCCACAGCCACATCCCGTGGGACACGACCGCGGACACCGGTCTGCGCCTGCTCAACCCGGGCTCGCCGACGGACCGGCGCCGGCAGCCCCACTGCACCTACATGACGGCAGAGGTGACCGGCGGCCTGCTCGCGCAGGTGACTCTGCACCGGCTGCCCCGGCGCTGAGCGGCAGCGAGCGGAAGCTGTGCCGCGGAGGCCTACGTGTACGAGGGGACCGGCTTCCGCCGCATCCTGATCATGGACCCGGCCACCGGCGCCGTCCTCGGCCTGGGGACCACGTTTCACCACGGACCGGCCGGAGTACGGCGTGGCAACAAGGCGCCGTTGCCTGGAACCGACCTGATCCGAACGGCATCCCCTAGCCCTGACGGGTGAGCGGCCCCGGCCGGCCGTGTCCGCCGCCGGCCCGCCCGCGTTGGGCAGGGCATGATCTCAACACGACGTATCGTCGCCGCAGTCGGGCTCGCCGCCGGTGTCACCGCTCTCGCCGCCCCGATGGCGAGCGCGGCGGGCGCGGGCCCGCTCGGCGCCGAGAAGCTCAGCGTGACGGACACCCTCGACTCGCTCGCGGTCGGTGACATGCCCGCCGAGGACCGGGCCCAGATGCCGTTGCCCTCCCAGCAGTTGAACCGGCTGCAGGACCTCAACCAGCTCCAGCAGGTCACCGGGCTGGTCTCACCGGTCTTCGGTGCGGTCCCCGCCCTGGGCTGACGCCCGGGTCAGTCGCTCGCCGCCAGGAACTGGGTGGCCGCCAGCTCCGCGTACAGCGGATCCGCGGTCACCAGCTCCCGGTGCGTCCCCACCGCGCGGACGCGTCCCGCGTCCATCACCACGATCCGGTCGGCCGTCGTGACCGTGGACAGCCGGTGGGCGACGACCAGCACCGTGGTCGTCCGGGCGACTTCGGCCACGGTGTCGCGCAGCGCCGCCTCGTTCACCGCGTCCAGCTGCGAGGTCGCCTCGTCGAGCAGCAGCAGACGCGGGTGGCGCAGCAGCGCACGGGCGACGGCGACCCGCTGGCGCTCGCCGCCGGACAGCTTGGTGCCGCGGTGCCCCACCAGCGTCTCCAGCCCGTTCGGCAGCCGCGCGACCAGCCCGTCGAGCCGCGTCGTCTTCAGCACGGCGGCGACGTCCGCCTCGTCCGCCTGCGGGTTGCCCAGCAGCAGATTGTCCCGCAGGGAGCCGGAGAGCACCGGCGCGTCCTGCTCCACGTAGCCGATCGCGGCCCGCAGCGCGGGCAGTTCCCACTCCGCGAGGCTGCGGCCGTCGAGCGCGATCTCCCCCGAGCCGGGGTCGTAGAACCGCTCGATCAGCGAGAAGACGGTGGTCTTGCCCGCGCCGGACGGGCCGACGAACGCCGTCATGCCGCGGGCCGGCACCTCGAACGTCACCCCGTGGTGGATGTACGGCAGATCGTCGGCGTAACGGAAGCGGACGTCCCGGAAGGCGACCGACGCCGGCTCCGCGCCCGGTGACGGCAGCGGGGCCGGCCGGGCGGCCGGTTCCGCGGGCAGATGCAGCGCGTCCTGGATCCGGGCGAGTGCCGCCCGGCCCGTCTGGTACTGCGTGACCGCGCCGACCACCTGCTGGATCGGCGCCATCAGATAGAAGACGAACAGCAGGAACGCCACCAGCGTCCCCACGTCGATCGCCCCCGTCGCCACCCGCGCCCCGCCCACCGCGAGCACCGTGATGAACGCGAGCTGCATCGCCAGCCCGGCCGTGTTGCCCGCGGCGGCCGACCACTTGGCCGCGCGCACGCTCTGCCGCCACGACTCCTCGGCCGCCTCGTGCAGCGCCCGCTCCTCACGCGGCTCCGCCCCGGACGCCTTCACCGTGCGCAGCGCGCCGAGGGTCCGCTCCAGCGCGGCCCCCATCACCCCTACCGCGTCCTGCGCCTGCCGGCTGGCGCGGTTGATGCGCGGCACGATCAGGCCCAGCACCGTACCCGCCCCGACGACCACCGCCAGCGTGACCCCGAGGAGCACCGGATCGACCACCCCCATCATCACCAGCGTCGCCACCAGCGTGAGTCCGCCGGTGCCCAGACCGATCAGGGAGTCGGTCGTCACCTCCCGCAGCAGGGTGGTGTCCGAGGTGATGCGGGCCATCAGATCGCCGGGCTCGGTGCGGTCCACGGCCGCCACCCGCAGGCGCAGCAGATACGACGACAGCGAGCGCCGCGCCCCGAGGACCACCGACTCGGCGGTGCGCCGCAGCACGTACGAACCCAGCGCGCCCAGCGCCGTGTTGCCGACCACGAGCCCCGACATGGCGAGCAGCGCGCCGGTGATGGCCCGGTCGTGCGCCAGGTCGTCGATCAGCTCCCGCGCCACCAGCGGCAGCAGCAGCCCCGCGGCTCCGGTGAGGAGCGAGAGCAGGGCACCCGCGGCCAGGGCGCCGCGGTGCGGGCGTATGTACGACAGGAGCAGCCGCCAGGCGGGCTGACCGGACTGCGGATCGGCGGTGGTCACGATGCTCCTTCGGCACGCGGACGAGGGACTCAGGCTACGTGGGCGCCGCACCGCCGGACCCGCGGGCGTGAGCCGTGGCCGCTCCCGGCCTTCGAACAGCCCCGTCACCTGCCCTTTGACGCGTACGACCGCGTAGGGTCGGGGCGGAACTGAACGGCCGAGGAAGGGGTCAGCAGCATGGCGCAGGAAGTACGCGGCGTGGTCGCGCCGGGCAAGGACGAGCCGGTGCGGATCGAGACGATCGTCGTGCCCGATCCCGGCCCGGGCGAGGCCGTGGTCAAGATCCAGGCCTGCGGGGTGTGCCACACGGACCTGCACTACAAGCAGGGCGGCATCAGTGACGACTTCCCCTTCCTGCTGGGCCACGAGGCCGCGGGCGTCGTGGAGTCGGTCGGCACGGGCGTCACCGACGTCGCGCCCGGCGACTTCGTCGTCCTCAACTGGCGTGCCGTGTGCGGCAAGTGCCGGGCCTGTACGCGCGGGCGGCCCTGGTACTGCTTCGACACCCACAACGCCGAGCAGAAGATGACCCTCGCCTCGACCGGCCAGGAGCTCTCCCCGGCCCTGGGCATCGGCGCCTTCGCCGAGAAGACGCTGGTCGCCGCCGGGCAGTGCACCAAGGTCGACCCGGCCGTCTCCGCCGAGGTGGCCGGCCTCCTCGGCTGCGGGGTGATGGCCGGCATCGGCGCCGCCATCAACACCGGCAACGTCGGCCGCGGCGACACCGTCGCCGTCATCGGCTGCGGCGGCGTCGGCGACGCGGCGATCGCCGGCTCCCACCTGGCCGGGGCGGCGAAGGTCATCGCCGTCGACATCGACGACCGCAAGCTGGAGACCGCCCGCTCCATGGGCGCCACCCACACCGTCAACTCCCGCGAGACCGACCCGGTCGAGGCGATCCGCGAACTGACCGGCGGCTTCGGCGCCGACGTCGTCATCGAGGCCGTCGGCCGGCCGGAGACCTACCGGCAGGCCTTCTACGCCCGCGATCTGGCCGGCACCGTCGTCCTCGTCGGCGTCCCCACGCCGGAGATGAAGCTGGAACTGCCGCTGCTCGACGTGTTCGGACGCGGCGGCTCGCTCAAGTCGTCCTGGTACGGCGACTGCCTGCCCTCCCGCGACTTCCCGATGCTCGTCGACCTCCACCTCCAGGGCCGCCTGGACCTCGGCAAGTTCGTCACCGAGACCGTCGGGCTCGACCAGGTGGAGCACGCCTTCGACCGGATGCACGCCGGTGACGTGCTGCGTTCGGTGGTGGTCCTCTGATGGCCGCCCGCATCGAACGCCTCGTCACCTCCGGGCAGTTCAGCCTCGACGGCGGCACCTGGGATGTCGACAACAACGTCTGGCTCGTCGGCGACGACCAGGAGGTGGTCGTCATCGACGCCGCCCACGACGCCGACGCGATCGCTGAGGCCGTCGGCGACCGGCGCCTGACCGCCATCGTGTGCACCCACGCCCACAACGACCACGTGGGTGCCGCCCCCGCGCTCGCCGAGCGCACCGGCGCCGTCGTCTGGCTGCACCCCGACGACCTGCCGCTGTGGCGGCAGACCCACCCCGACCGGGACCCCGACGCCTGGCTGGCCGACGGCCAGGTCATCGAGGCCGCCGGCGCGGACCTGACCGTCCTGCACACCCCCGGGCACGCCCCCGGCGCGGTCTGCCTGTACGACCCCGGCCTCGGCACCGTGTTCACCGGCGACACCCTTTTCCAGGGCGGTCCCGGCGCGACCGGACGGTCCTACTCGGACTTCCCGACGATCGTCGACTCGATCCGCGACCGGCTGCTGGTGCTCCCGCCCGAGACGGAGGTCCGCACCGGCCACGGTGATCCGACCACCATCGGCGCCGAGGCCCCGCACCTGGCGGAGTGGATCGCGCGCGGACACTGATCCACCGTCCGCGCGGACACTGATCCGCCCTCCGCGCGAAACCGGCCGCACCCGGAAAACCGGACACGCGGAATAGGTGACAGAAGATGTCCGGCTTCCCGGGCACTCTCGGTCACGGGCTCGTGGGACCACGACCCGTACGTACGGGAGAGGAACGGAAGCCGGACATGGCAGAGTCATCGAAGAAGCCGCTCGCGGGCAAGATCGCCCTGGTCGCCGGGGCGACCCGCGGCGCGGGCCGCGGCATCGCCGTCGAACTGGGCGCGGCGGGCGCCACCGTGTACGTGACGGGGCGCAGTACCCGCACCCGGCGCTCGGAGTACGACCGGCCCGAGACCATCGAGGACACCGCCGACCTGGTCACCGAGGCCGGAGGCCGCGGCATCGCCGTACCCACCGACCACCTCGAACCGGCGCAGGTCGCCGTGCTCGTCGACCGCATCGCCCGGGAGCAGGCCCGCCTCGACGTCCTGGTGAACGACATCTGGGGCGGCGAGAACCTCTTCGAGTGGGACCGCCCCGTTTGGGAGCACGACCTGGCGGGCGGCCTCCGGCTGCTGCGGCTCGCCGTGGAGACCCACGCGGTCACCAGCCACCACGCCCTGCCGCTGCTGCTGCGCGGGTCCGGCGGACTGGTCGTCGAGGTCACCGACGGCACCGACGACTACAACCGCGAGCACTACCGCAACTCCTTCTTCTACGACCTCGCCAAGACGTCGGTCCTGCGCATGGCCTTCGCCCTCGGCCACGAACTCGGGCCGCGCGGCGCCACCGCCGTCGCGCTCACTCCGGGCTGGATGCGGTCGGAGATCATGCTCGACCAGTTCGGCGTGCGCGAGGACAACTGGCGCGACGCCCTCGACCGCGTACCGCACTTCGCCATCTCCGAGTCGCCCCGCTACGTCGGCCGTGCGGTCGCCGCCCTCGCCGCCGACCCCGGCGTGGCCCGCTTCAACGGCCGGTCCCTCTCCGGCGGCGGCCTCGCCCGGGAGTACGGCTTCACGGACCTGGACGGCAGCCGCCCGGACGCCTGGCGCTACCTGGTCGAGGTCCAGGACGCGGGCCGGCCGGCCGACGTCACGGGATATCGCTGACGGGCGGCCGACGTCACCCGATATCGCTGACGGGCGGCAGCGGCCGTCGGGCGCCGTGCCCCGCGGGCAGGGCCAGGTCCTCGCGTACGGCGGTGTAGTAACCCGTGCGCGCGGCGCGCTGCCGTTCCAGCAGCGCCCGCCAGGCCTCCGGATCGCGCGCCGCCCCGCGCAGGAAGCGCTCCATCTCCAGCACGGTCGCGAACCACGCCCGCGCCCGCTCCACCACCTCGCCGCTGCCCAGCATGAGCAGTGCCTCCCAGGCCGGGTCGCGGTCGAGGCCGGCTTCCGCCCGGGCGGCGGCGGCCTCCCGCGGGGCCAGCGGATGCGGGTGCGGGTCGATGCCGAGGTGGGCGGCGACCCGGTAGGCGAGCGTGACGGAGGCCTTCAGGGAACGCGCGTAGTCCGAGTAGACCGTGAGCCTGCGCTCCTCCCAGCGCACCGCCGACTCCTGGCGGAACCGGGCCCGGTCGCTGCGGACGACGGCGAGGTACGAACCGAGCGCGCCGACGACGACGCCGATCAGTGCGGGGAGCTGCTGCAGGAACGCGGACATGGCCGCACGGTATCTGCCCGGGTGATCGCCGCGGCAGTACGGTCGTGCCATGACGGACACCGGGCGCTTCACCGACCACACGGCACTCGTCACCGGCGCCGCCCGCGGGATCGGCGCGGCCACCGCGCGCCGGCTCGCGGCGGAGGGGGCCGCGGTGCTGCTGACCGACGTGGACCTGGACGCCGCGCGGCGGACGGCGGCGGACATCGCCGGTCCCGCGGGACGGGGCCCCGCGGTCGAGGCGTACGCCTGCGACGTGAGCGACCGGGCGTCCGTCGAGGCGGCCGTCGCCCACGCCGTGGGCACCTTCGGCGGCCTCGACGTCCTGGTCAACAACGCCTGTGCCTGCGCCCCCGACGCCCCGCTCTTCGAGGACGAGCCGGACGAGGTCTGGGCCCGGGACATCGACGTCACCCTCACCGGCGCCCACCGCTGCTGCCGGGCCGCGCTGCCCCACCTGGCGGCCTCCGGGCGCGGCGCGATCGTGAACATCGGCTCGGTCAACGGCGTCCAGGACTTCGGCAACCACGCCTACAGCGCGGCCAAGGCCGGGCTCGCCTCGCTGACCCGCACCCTCGCCGGCCACGCGGCCCCGCGCGGGGTCCGGGTCAACCTCGTGGCGCCGGGCACGGTGCGCACCACGGCCTGGGCGGGCCGGGACGAGGACCTGGCGGCGGTACGCGGCCTGTATCCCCTGGGCAGGGTGGGCGAGCCCGAGGACGTGGCGGCGGCCGTCGCCTTCCTCGCCTCGCGCGACGCCTCCTGGATCACCGGGACCACGCTGACCGTCGACGGCGGGCTGACCGCGGTCAACACGGGCTTCCGCCAGGCTCTGAAGGAGCCGGACCGCACGGACCGGGGCACGGGGCGCGGGGCCTGAGGCGCGGGCCGGGAGAGGCCGACGCGCGGGCGCCTCACCGTTGCGGCGCGTCCCCGAAGTCCGGTATCCGCAGCCTGGCCCCGCCCTGCCGTGCCGACTCGTGGGCGACGATGCCCGGCAGGGTGTAGCGGGCCGCGACCCAGGCGTTCACGGACGGCAGGGTCCGTGAGTTCACCGCGGTGACGAAGTCGTCCACCAGGAAGTGGTGGCTGCCCTCGTGCCCGTTGGGCAGCAGGTCGAACGCCCGGGGAAGCCGCGCCCGGTCGTGCACCGGCGCCGAGCCCGAGGTGAACGCGGCCCGCAACTCGGGCGCGACGTGCTGGAGCCGGGGGTCGTCGGGCGACGTGGCGGGCCTGGGTTCCAGCAGCTCGCTGATGTCCTCCACCCCCGTCTTGTCCTGCCACAGCGCCACCGTGGCCAGCTGTTCCATGCTCGCCTCGGTGCCGAAGAACCGGAAACGCGACTCCCGGATGTGCGAGGGGTAGCCGACCCGGCGGAACTCGTTCGTCCGGAACGACCCGCCGCCGGCCACCTCGAACAGGGCCGTCGCGTTGGAGACGTCGTTGTCGAACCGGCTGACCGACCGGTCGAAGACGCCGTCCCCGCGCTCGTCCACCACGCCGATCGCCGAGACGCTGACCGCGTGCGTCCGCCAGGCACCCAGCACCCCGCCCACCGCGTGCGTCGGGTACAGCAGCGGCGGATAGCTGGCCGTGGACTTCCAGTCCGCTCCGCCGCTGTAGCGGTACGCGTCGTAGAAGCCCAGGTCCATGTCGTGCACGTAGTCGCCCTCGGCGTGGAACAGCCGCCCGAAGGCGCCCTCCGCGATCTTGTTGCGGGCGTGGACGGTCGCCGGGTTGTACTGGCTGGTCTCACCCATCATGTAGGTCAGTCCGGTGGCCGCGACCGTGTCGATGATCTCCGCGATCTCGTCCGCGCCGATCGCCATCGGGACCGCGGAATAGACGTGCTTGCCCGCGCGGAGACCCTGGAGCACGAGCGGGCCGTGGGTCCAGCGCTGGGTGAAGACCGCCACGGCGTCGACCTCGGCGGCCGCCAGCATCGCCTCGTAGGCGGGGAACGTGCCGGTGAGGCCTTCGTCGGCGGCGAGCCGCTCGGCCCGCTCCGGCAGCAGGTCGGTGACGTACACGTCACGCACACCGGGATGCGCCCGGAACAGCCTGGCGAACTGGCCGGAGAACTGGCCGGCACCGACGATGCCGAGGGAGAAGGTCATGGAGGGCGTGCCCTTCACTGGTCGCGGTCACTGGTCGGGGTCACGGGTCGCGGTCATGGGTGGTGATTACGTGTGGTGGTCACGGACGGGATCACCGGCTGAGGTGATCCTCGCCCGGACCGCGGCCGGTGAATCCACCGTTCCGGCCTCCGTTCGAGCCGCGGCGGGCGTGAAGAGGGCGGCCGTGTGCGGCAGAACACACATGACGGAACGAACTCGCCGGTAGACCTTGACAGATGAGAGAATCGACGTGACCAGTAACACGGTCCGATATGTCCGTTTGGCTGGCGATTACTCACATCGTCTTCACGTTCGGCGCCGTATGCTTCACGGTATGTCCACCACTGTTGAACCCTCCTCCGAGCGATCGGCTGCCGAGGTCAACGAGGAGATCCGGGCCCTGTGGCTCCGGTCGGGCGGGACACTGAGCGTCGAGCAGCGCGCGGAGTACCAGCGGCTCGTCATGGAGTGGGCCAACGCGGCCCCGGAATCCATGGAGGCCGCCTGACCGGCGCCGCGGGCTTCCCGGCGCCTCGGAGTCCCCGGCCCGGCGGCCGCCCCCTGCGGGGCGGGCGCCCTTCTCGTACCGGCCCGGGTCAGCCCCACGTCGCCGAGTACTGCTGACGGTAGGCCTTGCGGTCGTGCTCGGCGCGGATCCACCGCGTGGCGACCAGGGCGACCAGACTGCCCGCCACGACCAGCAGGCCGGGCCCGACGTTGCGGCGGTCGGTGAGACGCGCGAGCAGGGTCCGCCCGTCCGCCCCCGGCACGGACGCCGCCGCCCCCGGTGCCGCGGCGCCCGGGGCGGCGGTGCCGGGGGCCGGCGACGAGGCCGCGGCGCCCTGCCCTGCGTCTTCCTGCCCGGCGACGATCAGCCGGACGCCGAGCGCCTCCATCGCCTCAGGCAGCGGCTGGAAGAACGTCGTACCGCCCTTGGCGCAGTCCCCGTCGCCGCCCGACGTCACACCGAGCGCGACGCCCTCGGAGAACATCGGCCCGCCGCTGTCGCCGGGTTCCGCGCACACGTCGGTCTCGATGAGCCCGGTGACCGTGCCCTCCGGGTAGTTGACCGTCGCGTCCAGGGCCGTCACCCGGCCGTCGCGCAGCCCGCTGGTGCTCCCGCTGCGGAACACCCGCTGGCCCACGGCCGGTTCACCCACCCCCGTGATCCGTACGCCCTTGCCGTCGCCCACCGCCACGACGTCGGCGCTGTCCCCGGCCTTGCCGCCGGCGTACTCCACGAGGGAGAAGTCGTCCCCGGGGAAGCTGCCGGACACGGTCTTGCCGACCTCCCGGTCGCCCTTGTCGTCGCCGAACCAGACGGACCCGGTGGGCCCGCAGTGTCCGGCGGTCAGAATGAAGTCGTCCGTGCCGTCGGTCACGTTGAAGCCCGCCGAACAGCGCCCCGCCGTGGACAGGATCGGCTGCGCCCCGTTCAGGCGCGTGGTGAACGTGCCCTGGACGCGCTCCATGCGGACGAAGCCGCCGATGCCCTCGGCGACACCCGTGAGCCGGGACCAGTCCGACCTGGAGACCGTGCTGTCCCCGCGCACCAGCACCTCGTTGGACCGGTAGTCGAGCGCCCACGCCGTCCCCGTCACCCGGGGTGCCGCGCGCAGGGCGGAGGCCGCCGACCGCAGTTCGGACATGCTGTGCCGCACCAGCTTCGCCGTGGCGCCGGCCCGCCGCACCGACCCGGCCGTCTCCTCGTCGGTGACCGCCACGACCGGCCGGCCGTCGTCGCCGACCCAGTGGCCCGCGGTGCGCTCGGAACCCAGCCGCTCCACGAGCCCGGCCCCGGCGCCGGACGCGCTCCGCGCCAGGGTGTGCGGCGCCGCGGGCGCGTCGGCGGGCTCGCTCGCCACCGCCCGGGTGACCATCGTCCCCCCGATCAGCAGTCCGCCGACGGCCGCCAGCCGTGCCGCTCGCCGGACGATGCGTCGTCGTGCGTGCCTCATGCGTGCGCTCCCGAAGCCGAACACGCGGTGCCGTCACCGCGGGGGCCTCCGGACGTCGGGCGCCCTCCTCCCATACGCGGCCCGGCCCGTGAGTGTTCACCGGCCCGTGCGCCGGAACGGCCAAGGGGGTGTCGTTTGGATCTGGTCGGTTCCAGGCAAGGGCGCCTTCCAGCCGACCTGAGCGGGGTCTGGTGCGTGCAGTTGCAAGGCGGAGGAGGGCGACAGGGCGGAGCCCTGGCAACCGACGACAACGCCGCAGATGCGCGTGCCAGACCCTGCGACCCCGACAAGATCCAAACGACACCCCCTAAACTCCCGGGCATGGACGACGATGCGTCACCGGCCCGGCTCGGTGCGGGCAAGTATCTGCTGGTCACCACCTACCGCAAGAACGGCACTCCCGTCGCCACCCCGGTGTGGGTCGTGCGGGACGGTGACGCCCTGGGTGTCTGGACGCCCGCCGGCTCCTGGAAGGTCAAGCGGGTGCGCAACCGCGCCGACGTCCTGGTCGGCCCCTGCGACGTGCGCGGCAGGCCGACCGGCGACCAGGTCCCGGGGCGGGCCGAGATCCTCGACCCGGCCGGCACGGCCCGCTACCGGCGGCTGCTCGCCCGCAAGTACGGCGTCGTCGGCCGACTCACCCTCCTCGGCAGCCGGCTGCGCCGCGGACTCGACGGCACCGTGGGCATCCGCATCACGCTCACGCCCGGACCGCCGGGGGAGTGACCGGCCCTCAGGTCCACGCCCGGTACGGCTCGTCCACCAGCTGGAAGACCGGCTCGCCCCGCACCGGGTCCTTGGCCGTGGACAGCCGCACCCGGTCGCCGCTGTGGATGCCGATGAGCGGGCCCGTCACCCGGCCCCGCAGCACGAAACCCTCGGTCATCTCTATGAGTGAGACATTGCGCGCGGCCGGGGTGTTGCGGTGCACCACCGAGGCGTGGCGCACCGTGCCCGTACCCGCGCTGCGCTCCGTGCGCAGGTCGCTGCCGCGGCAGACCGGACACAGCACCCGGTGGTACATCGCGGTGCTGCACCAGGTGCAGCGCTGGAAGTAGACCGCCTCGGCGTCCGGTGCCTCCGCGTCGAGCAGGCCCGTCGCGGCGCCGGCCGCCTGCCGGGCGACGTTTCCTGAGTGGTGGTACACGCTGGTCAACTCCCTGCGCTCGGGCCGGAATCCACGTGCGCGGTCAGCGGGCACGCGTGTGCCCGGCCGGTCGTGCCGCCGTGCACGCACCACAGCGTATGGCACGCAGTGTCACCCGTAAAGGCACTCCGTACCCTCAGTTGCTCGTTCCGTTGTCCGCCCGGCCGCCCGCTCGCCCACCCGTTCAGTCGCGCGCGAAGGCCGTCTCGATCTCCCGCACGACCTGCCACAGCGGTGTTCCGCGCCGCGCGGCCACGACCACCACGTCCTCGGGCGCCGCGCCCCGGGGCGGCACGGGCACGTCGCCGAAGACGGACTGCGCGTACCCCAGCGCGTGGTCGACCGCGGCGCCCGCGTCGTCCCGGCCCCGCGAACGGAGCCAGGAGCGCAGGGCGTTGTTGTGCGCCGCGACCACCGCGGCCGCGATCACGTCGGCGTGCAGGATGCCGTCCGGCCGGCCGCCCAGACGTGCGTGCAGGTACTCGGCGAGGGCGCGCTCGTAGCGCCACACCACCGACAACTCGTAGGCGCGCAGCCCCGGAACCTTCTTGGTGAGGTGGTACCGCTGCACCGAGAACTCCGGGTTCTCGGCGTACATGCGCAGGACGAGCCGGGCCGCGTCGCAGACCCGCCGCACGGGGTCGGCGTCCTCGGGTGCGGCGGCGAGGAAGGCCTTCATGTCGGCCAGGCAGCGTTCGTGGTCGGGGAAGACCACGTCCTCCTTGGACGGGAAGTAGCGGAAGAAGGACCGCCGTCCGACCCCGGCCAGGGCGACGATGTCGTCCACCGTCGTCTCCTCGTACCCCCGCTCGACGAACAGCCGGAACGCCGCGGCCACCAGCGCCTCCCGTATCGGCGGCCGGACCGCGGCCGCGTCCGTCCCGGCCCCGCGGCGGGGCTCCGCACTGCTGGTGCTCATGAGGGCGAACGTAGCAGCTCCCCGACAGCGTGGCACTGAGTGCAGCCCACGTAGGGAACTGAGTGCACTCGGCCTCCGGACCGCCCCGGCCGGAACGCGCCGGCCGGCGGAGGGGAGCACGGGACAGGCCCTAGCATGGCCGCCATGTCCGCCACAGCTGCCCCGGACGCCTTCCTGCACCGGCTCGACCCCGACATGTGCGTGGTGACGGCCGCGGCGGGCGGGGAGCGTGCCGGGTGCCTGGTGAGCTTCCACTCGCAGTGCTCCCTGAACCCCGTCCGGTACGTCGTGTGGCTCTCCGACGTCAACCGGACCTTCCGGGTGGCCCGGTCCGCCGAGGTCCTGGCGGTCCACCTGCTCGCCCGCGACCGGTACGGGACGGCCGAGCTGTTCGGCGGGGAGACCGGGGACGAGACCGACAAGTTCCGGCGGACCGGCTGGCGGGAGGGGTACGGCGGGGCCGCCGTGCTGGACGACGCCGCGGCCTGGTTCGTCGGACGGGTCCTGGAGCGGACCGCCGGGGGAGACCATGTCGGGTTCGTGCTGGAGCCGGTCGAGTGGGGTGAACGCGAGGTGGCCGGCGGAGCGCTGCTGCGGCTCGCCGACACCGGCGCGATCCGCCCGGGGCACCCGGTGGACTGACGCGCGCACCCGGGCGGCGCCCGGCTCAGCGGCCGGCGGCGCCCCGTTCGGCCAGCGCCTCGGCGACCGCCCGCACGCTGCGCGCGATGTGCTGCAACTGCCCGATCTCCGCCGCGTACAGCTTGATGGTGTGCTCGATGACCGACTCGTGCAGGCCGAGCCGCGGCAGGTCGGCCCGGGCGGTCTGCAGGGCGGTGCGGGCCACCCGGATCTCCTGCTGGACCTGGAGCTGCGCGTGCCTGGCGAGCAGCACCGGATGCCGGATCAGGGCCGGGTAGCCGGCGTAGCGGGCCGGTACCAGCTCGCGCAGCCACCTGGCCGCCGAGCGCTCCCAGTCGTAGCTGCCGGGCGTCTTGACCTGGCACGGCCAGTCCGGACTGGTGCGCGTCGTCGTCAGGGGCATGGTCATCGCTTCCGGTTCTGGTGCGGCATGAGCAGTATTTATATATGCCATCCGGTTTGCAAGGCGTATGGAAACATTCATGTCTGCTTAGGCGGGGACGCCTCCTACGAGACGCCACTCAGTCCCGCAGGAAGAACTGGTGCTCGTCCGCCACGTGCTCGTACTCCTCCAGCCGGGCCTGCGTCCGGCCGGGATCGGCGTCGGTCATGGCCTGGAGCAGCGCCGCGCACATCACGCCGGGCGCCGCGTAGGAGTCGAAGACCAGCCGCGACCCGGTGCCGGTCGCGAACGCGACGTCGGCCTCGTCCGCCAGGGGGCCCAGGGCAAGGTCGGTGATCAGCGCCACCTTGAGACCGGCACCCCGTGCCACCCGCACGGCGCCCAGCGTCTCGTGGGCGTGCCGGGGCATGGAGAACGCCAGTACCCAGGCCCCGCCCGCCTCCCTGGACTGGAGCAGCGCGTCGTAGGCGACGGTGCCGCCGCTGGTGACCAGGCGTACGTCGGGATGGATGCGGCGGGCGGCGTAGGCGAAGTACTCGGCGAGCGACACCGAGATGCGCAGCCCGAGGACGGTCAGCGGCGCCGAGGCGGCCAGCTCCCGGCCGGCCTCGATCACCCGGTCGGCGTCGGCGAAGTCGCGCCGCAGGTTCGCCAGGTTCTCGATCTCGGCGTCCACGGCCGCCTGCAGTTCGTTGCCCCGGTTCTCCTCCGCCGGCCCGCCCCGGCCGCCCAGCGCGACCGCCTGGAGCTGCTCCCGCAGCGCCGGGTAGCCGCTGAAACCGACCGCCGAGGCGAACCGCGTCACCGAGGGCTGACTCACCCCGACCCGGTCGGCGAGGTCGGTGATCGACAGGAAGGCCGCCTCGTGGAGGTGCTCGATGAGGTACTGCGCGATGCGCCGCTGCCCCGGGGAGAGCCGGGGCCGGTCGAACAGGGTCCGCAGCCGGGACGTGGGGGAGGCCTCCGTCGCCGGGGCCGCCCGTCCCGAGGTGATCGCCGATGCCTGGGCACGTGCCTGCTGTGGCGATGGCACGGGTGCGCCTCCCTTGTCTCCCACGGAGGTCAACATAGCTCACCCACCGTGGCCGGCCGGGCGGTACGACGGACCGGACCGGGCGTGGATAGCACCGCGCCGACCGGGAACCCGCCGCCACGAGAGCAAGCACGGGCGTACGAGCCCGCCGACCCGGACGAGGAGCCCGCCGACATGACCGTCCCGGAAGAGAACCGGCCGAAGACCGACACCACCGACGACGTTCTGGAGCAGCAGCAGGACGACGCGCCCCGCCCGCCCGGCGGCACCGGCCGCACCCTGCGCGAGGCCCTCGAGGAGGCGCACGTCCGCCCCGACGACTACGACGAGGAGTGACCGCGCCGCACCCCGGGCGCCGCGTTGCCGCAGGCCAGGCGTCCAGGCGTGTCGATCACGCGCTGCGGTGTCCCGCGCCCGGGTGCCCCGCGCCCCGGTCGTCCGGGTCGCCGCGGCCGTCGAGTACCTCCCCCGCGACCACCAGGTCCGCCCGGTGCCGCGTCGCCGCGACGACGCCGGCGTTGCGCCCGTCGGGGCCGTGAGCCCAGGCGTGCGCCTGCTCGGGCGACTTGCCGAACCGCTCGTGCCGGGCCACCAGCCGGCGCAGCCGCTCCGGCTCCGCCAGTTCGCAGAACCACACCTCGTCGAGCAGCGCCCGCACCCGCGGCCACGCGCCGTCCTCCAGCAGCAGGTAGTTGCCCTCCGTCACGACCAGCCGCGCCGACGGCGGCACCGCCACGGCCCCGGCCAGCGGCTGCTCCAGGACCCGCTCGAAGCCGGGGGCGTAGACCGTCTCCCCGTACGCCTCCTCGCGCAGCCGGCCCAGCAGGGCCGCGTACCCGGCGGAGTCGAAGGTGTCCGGCGCACCCTTGCGGTCCCGGCGGCCGAGCCGGTCCAGCTCCACGTCGGCCAGGTGGAAGCCGTCCATGGGCACGTGCGCCACCCACGGCTCGCCGCCGGCGTTCAGCTCGCGCACCAGGCGCTCGGCGAGCGTCGACTTGCCGGCGCCGGGACTGCCCGCGATGCCCAGGACCGCCCGCCGGACCCCGCGCCGTCCGCCGCCCTGACCGCCGCCGGCGGCCAGGGCGCGGGCACGGGCGAGCAGGTCGTCGAAGGAGGGGCGGGGAGAAGGGGGAGGCACACCGCACAGTGTGTCACCCGATGGGACGCGCCGAGTCGGGGAACCGTGGGGAGTATGAGCACGCAGCTGGGACTTCCCGACGACATCCAGGCCTGCCTCTTCGACCTCGACGGGGTCGTCACCAGGACGGCGGTGGTGCACGCCGCCGCCTGGAAGGAGACGTTCGACGCCTTCCTGCGCGAGCGGGACGGCGCGGACTTCCGCCCCTTCACCGACTCCGACTACGACGAGTACGTCGACGGCCGCCCACGCGCCGACGGCGTCCGCTCCTTCCTCGCCTCCCGCGGCGTCGAGCTGCCCGAGGGCGGTCCCGAGGACCCACCCGACGCGCAGACCGTCAACGGCGTCGGCAACCGCAAGAACGAACTGCTCCTGGAGAAGATCCGCACCGACGGCGTGGACCCCTACGACGGCACGCTGCGCTACATCGACGCGGTCCGCGCCGCCGGTCTCGCCACCGCGATCGTCTCCTCCAGCGCCAACACCCGCGACGTGCTGCGCTCCATCGACGCCGAGGGACTGTTCGACGTACGGATCGACGGCGTGGTGGCCCGCGAACGGGGGCTGCCGGGCAAACCGCGCCCCGACACCTTCCTCGCCGCCGCCCGCGACCTCGGCGTGGACGCCTCCCGCGCCGCGGTCTTCGAGGACGCGCTGGCCGGCATGGACGCGGGCCGCTCCGGGCACTTCGGCTACGTCGTCGGCGTCGACCGCGTCGGCCAGACCGACGCCCTCTACGCCCACGGCGCCGACCGCGTCGTCAAGGACCTCGCCGAACTCGGAGGACGCGCGTGATCACCAACCGGACCTACACCGTCGAGCCCTGGCGCGTGCGCGAGACGGCCCTCAACCTGGACCTCCTCGCCCAGAGCGAGTCCGTCTTCGCCCTGTCCAACGGCCACGTCGGCTGGCGCGGCAACCTCGACGAGGGCGAACCCCACGGACTGCCCGGCACCTACCTCAACGGCGTCTACGAACTCCACCCCCTGCCCTACGCCGAGGCGGGCTACGGCTACCCGGAGTCCGGCCAGACCGTCATCAACGTCACCAACGGCAAGCTGCTGCGGCTGCTCGTCGACGACGAGCCCTTCGACCTGCGCTACGGACGGCTCGTCAAGCACGAGCGCACCCTGGACCTCCGACGCGGCGTCCTGGAGCGGAGCTGCGAGTGGACCTCCCCGGCCGGCACCACCGTCCGGGTGCGCTCCACCCGCCTGGTCTCCCTCACCCAGCGCGCCATCGCCGCCGTGCAGTACGAGGTCGAGCCCGTCGACAGCCGCACCCGGGTGGTCATCCAGTCGGAACTCGTCTCCAACGAGAGCCTGCCCGACCCCGACGGCGACCCCCGGACGGCCAAGGCGCTGCAGTCCCCGCTGGAGCCGGAGGAGGACCTGGCGGCCGGCTCGCGGCTGCGCCTGGTCCACCGCACCCGGCGCAGCGGCCTGCGGGTCGCCGTGGCCGCGGACCACGAGATCGACGCGCCCGGGGAGATCACCACCAGCAGTGAGAGCAACGCGGACGTGTCCCGCCTGACCGTCACCTCCGTCCTGGACCCGGGACAGCGGCTGCGGGTGCAGAAGACGGTCGCCCACGGCTGGTCCGGCACCCGCTCCCGGCCCGCCATGAGCGACCAGGTCGAGGCGGCGCTGGCCGCCGCGGCCCACGGCGGCTGGGACGGCCTCGTGGCCGAACAGCGCGCCTACCTCGACGACTTCTGGGCCAGCGCCGACGTCGAGGTGCACGGCGACGAGGAGATCCAGCAGGCCGTCCGCTTCGCCCTTTTCCACGTGCTCCAGGCCGGGGCCCGCGCCGAGCAGCGGGCGATCCCGGCCAAGGGGCTGACGGGCTCGGGCTACGACGGACACGCCTTCTGGGACACCGAGATGTTCGTGCTGCCGGTGCTCACGTACACCGCGCCCAAGGCCGTCGCCGAGGCACTGCGCTGGCGCCTGGCCACCCTGCCCGCCGCCCGGGACCGCGCCACCCAGCTCGGCCTGCGCGGCGCCGCGTTCCCCTGGCGCACCATCGACGGCTCGGAGGGCTCGGCGTACTGGCCGGCCGGCACCGCCGCCTTCCACGTCGCCGCCGACATCGCGCACGCCGTGGTGCGCTACACGGCCGCCACCGGCGACACCGACTTCGAACGGGACACCGCGGTCGAGCTCCTGGTGGAGACCGCCCGGCTGTGGCGCTCCCTCGGCCACCACGACCACCACGGCGTCTTCCACATCGACGGCATCACCGGGCCCGACGAGTACAGCGCCGTGGTCGACGACAACACGTACACCAACCTCATGGCCCGCGCCAACCTCCTCGCCGCCGCCGACGTGTGCGAGCGCCACCCCGAGGAGGCCGCCCGGCTGGGCGTCGACGAGGAGGAGAGCGCCGCCTGGCGGGACGCCGCCGAGGCCGTGCACATCCCGTACAACGACGAGATCGGCGTCCACGAGCAGCACGCGGGCTTCACCCGGCACCAGCGCTGGGACTTCGCCGCCACCGGCGCCGACCAGTACCCGCTGATGCTGCACTTCCCCTACTTCGACATCTACCGCAAACAGGTGATCAAGCAGTCCGACCTGGTGCTGGCCATGTACACCTGCGGCAGCTGGTTCGACGCCCACTGCGACGACGAACAGACGGCCGCCAACTTCGCCTACTACGAGCCGCTGACCGTGCGGGACTCCTCGCTGTCCGCGTGCTGCCAGGCCGTCGTCGCCGCGCAGACCGGACATCTGCGCCTGGCCTACGACTACGCCGCCGAGGCCGCCCTGATGGACCTGGCCGACCTGGAGCACAACACCCGCGACGGGCTGCACATCGCCTCGCTGGCCGGTACGTGGATGGCGCTGGTCGCCGGGTTCGGCGGCACCCGGCGGGTCGGTGACAGCCTGAGCTTCACGCCCCGCCTGCCCGAGAAGTTCAGCCGCCTGGCCTTCCGGCTCCAGTTCCGCGGCCGGTGCCTGCGCGTGGAGATCGGCTCCGACAAGGCCACGTACACCCTGCTCAGCGGCGACCCTCTCACGATCCGGCACCACGGGAGCGAGGTGCACATGAACGGCGACGGCCCGGTCACCCTCGCCGTCCCCGCGTCCCGGCCCCGGCCGACCCCCGAACAGCCCCCGCACCGCCGCCCCAACGTCCGCTGACCCGGCCGGCCGGGTCACCCGGCCGGGGCCCTGCCCTGCGCGGCGGTGGTACGCGGGTTAACTTGACCCTGGTCGCTCCCGGCGCGGCCCGGCGGCTCCGGCCACGGGCCGCGGGGAGCGAGGACCGACCGGCCCCGCGCGCAGCGGGGGTGAGGGGTGCACGATGGCCGACGGCGCGGACGCCCTTCTCGCCGGCGGCCGAGGGGGTACGGCGACGGCGACGTCCGCCACCCCGGGGCGCCTGCGGGCCACCGGCCCGCTCGCGGCGGTGGCCGCCGGATTCGTCCTCGCCCAACTCCTCTTCGTACCGCTGTCGATGGGCCTCGGCTGGGACGAGACGGTCTACGTCAGCCAGGTCACCACCCACCACCCGGCCGCCTTCTTCAGCGCGCCCCGCGCCCGCGGCGTCTCCCTGCTGGTGGCGCCCGTCGCGTCCTGGTCGGCCTCCACGGAACTGCTGCGCCTCTACCTCGCCGTGCTGTCGGGACTCGGCCTGTACGTCGCTCTGCGCACCTGGCGGGACCTGCTGCCCACCCGGGTCCTGGCCACGGCCGGAGCCTTCTTCGCCACCTTGTGGGTGACCCTGTTCTACGGGCCGCAGGCGATGCCCAACTACTGGGTCGCGATCGGCGCCCTGACCTGCGTGGGCTGCTTCCTGAACGCTCTGCCGGGGCGCACCGGCAGGCGTGCCCTGTGGGGCGTGGCGGCCGGGGCCGCGCTGATGGCGCTGATGCGGCCCACCGACGCGGTCTGGGCGGCCCTGCCCCTGCTCGTCCTCGCCGCCGTGCGCCGCCACGGGCCGCTGCTGCTCGCCCTCGCGGGAGGTCTGGCGGCCGGGGGAGCGGAGTGGGTGATCGAGGCGTACGCCTGGTACGGCGGCCTCGGGGAACGGCTGTCCCGGGCCTCCGAGATCCAGGGCGGCCTCGGCCTGCACCTCGCCGTCGCCGACCAGATGCGCAGCCTCGGCGGACGGGGCCTGTGCCGTCCGTGCACCGGGCCGATGCCGGACCCGGTGGTCACCCTGTGGTGGCTCGCGCTCCCCGTCGCCGCGATCGTCGGCGCGGCCGTGGCGGTCCGGGCCCGGCGGGGCGCCGCGACGGTGCTCCCGTTCGCCTGCGCCGTGACGGCCGCGGTGCCGTACCTCTTCCTGATCGGCTACGCGGCGCCCCGCTTCCTGCTCCCCGCCTACGCCCTGCTGGCCGTCCCGGTCGCCGTGGCGCTGGGACGCCTGGCCGGTGCCGGACGTGGCCGGTGGCGGCCGGCCGTCGCGACGCTGGTCGCGCTCGTGCTGGCCGGACACCTGGCGGTCCAGTTCGCCGTTCTGGCGGGCACCGCCGGCCGCACCACCGACAGCCGCCGGGACTGGGCCCGCGTCGCCGCCGAGCTGCACCGGCTCGGTGTCCGCCCGCCCTGCCTGCTCACCGGGCACGAGTCCATCCCGATCGGCTACTACACCGGCTGCTCCTCGGGATCGACCGGCGGCAACAACGGGAACACCACCGCCGCCGAGATCGTGGCCACCGCGCGCCGCATCCCGGTCGCCGACGTCACCGGGCCGGGCGGCACCCCGCCGCGCTTCGCCCGCGACTGGAAGCCGTACCGCGTCACCGGCCTGGAGATCCGCGTCGCCCCCGCGGGTTAGAGATCGCGTATCGGGAAACGCGAAGCGGACAGGGGGACGAGAGAGCCAGAGCCGACGCGAGCGTGAGAGGGAGGCAGCGATGGGCACGGACCCGATGGCCGACGACGCCTACCAGCCAACCGGGACCAACGAGGAGCAGGAGGACGCCGCGCCCCTCGACCTCCAGGACGCCGTCGACGAGCGGACCTACGACGACACGCTCGACGAGGGCTACTCCCCGCCGGAGAAGCCCCTCGGCGTGACCAAGCACGGCACCACCGCCGCCGAGCAGCACGAGGGCGAGAGCCTCGACGAGCGCCTCGCCGAGGAGACCCCGGACGTCACGGCGCCCGACGGCGACGGTGTGGGCGACGAGCCCGACGGCGAGGGAGAGCCCGTCGACCCGGAGGCGGGCACCGCCCGTGCCGGGCGGCTGGTCGCCCCCGACGAGGGAGCCCACGCCGACACGACCAAGGAGACCGTCGCCGAGGACGTCGGCATCGACGGCGGAGCCGCCGGCGCCGAGGAGGCCGCCGTGCACGTCGTGGAGGACGAGACGGAACTCCCGGACTCCCGGGGCGAGTGACCCCGGGGGCGGCGAGCGGTGCACCGGCGGGCGCGAGCCCCGCAGCACGGCACCCGACCCAGCGAACCGGATCAGCGAGCTGGATCAGCGAACCAGATCAGCGAACCGGATCAGAGGAGCACTGATCATGTCGACGCCACAGCCCGACGCCCACCGGCCGTCCGACGCCCGCGCGGGGGACGACCGCGCCACCCCGGACGACCTGCTCCACTCCCGCACCGGCACGGAGGTGTCCGCGGAGGACCTCGTTCTGGCGGCCGGCCGGGACGTCACCCCCGAGAACCTCGACTGGGCCAGGCGCAAGCTGGCCGAGGAGGGGCCCGCGGCCATCGACAAGCTGCTGCCCTGACTCCGCACCCGGCCGGCCCCGGGCACGGGGGAGAGGGCGCGTCAGCCGTCCGCAGCCGGTGACGGAGCGAGGACGAGCATCGTGACGTCGTCCTGCACGTCCGGGCAGAACCGCACGAGGTCCGCCCAGACCCGGGCCGGGAGCGCGGCGGTCTCCTCGCCCGCGAAGGCGGCCAGCCGGTCGGCCAGCGGGTAGAACGCGCCGTCGCCGCCCCTGGCCTCGACCACCCCGTCGGACGCCAGGAAGAGCCGGTCACCCGGGCGCAGCGCCACCGAGCACGTCTCGATCCCGGCGGCGTCCGCCAGCCCGATGCCGAGCGGTGTCCACGGCGAGACCTCCACCTCGGCCGCCCTCCCCGCCCGCATCAGCACGGGCGGCGGGTTGCCGCACACGACGACCCGCACTTCCCGGGCGTCCGCAGAGAACTCCAGCAGCGCGGCCGTCGCGAACAACTCGGCGTGCCGGGCGTCCGCCGAGTCGACCAGCAGCCTGCGGTCCAGCCGCCCCGCCACCGCCGCGAGGTCCGGCAGGTCGAGCACCGCCTCCCGGAACGCCCCCAGCAACGAGGCCACCGTCGACACCGCCGACAGACCGTGGCCCTGCACGTCCCCGGTGACGACCCGTACGCCGAAGGGCCCGTTCCGGACGTCGAAGAAGTCGCCGCCGACCAGGGTCCCGCGCTGTGCCGCCCGGTAGAGACCGGCGCAGCGCACCGCTCCGACCCGCTCGGGCAGCGGGGGCACCACCGCCCGCTGCGCCGCCTCGGCGACCGTCCGCTCCAGTCCCAGCTGAGCGTCGCGGCGGCTGCGCACGAAGGACACGAAGACGCTGAGTACGGCGACGAAGACCAGGGTCAGCAGGTCGGCGTCGCCCGGCCGGTCGAGGCCGAAGACCGGCACCGTCAGCAGCGCGACGACGGCACCGCACAGCGCGGCCGTCGCCGGCGGGCCGTAGGACAGGACGGCCAGCGGCGGGATGGCGCCCAGCAGGAAGCCGATGTCGAGCCGGTCGTCGCTGACCAGCGTCGCCGCGCAGATCGACGCGGTGAGTGCCACGGGCAGCACCCGCACCCAGCGGGGCGGCGGGGCCCCCGTCAGCCAGCTCCGCCGGTCCTCGCCGAGTTGCAGCAGCGAGCCGGACACCATACGCACACGTCCACGCTCCTACGCCGCCCGGCACCCCGCACGCCGAACCGGTCGCGCGGGGTGCCGGGTGCGGGCGCGGACGCGGTCAGAAGGCGCCGAGCGTCAGCCGGAACCCGGTGGGCGCGGTGTCCTGGATGTAGGAGGCGAAGTCGGCCACGTCGTCGAAGGCGAAGCCGTACGCCCTGCCGTCCTCGGTGGCCGCGTGCACCGCCTTCGCGTAGTGGTTGGTCAGGTCGGTCCCGTAGAAGGCCGCGGGGTCGGTCGTGGGCTGCTCGGCCGTGGAGACCAGCGTGGAGCGGTTGAAGCCCGCGCCCAGGACCGCGGCGACGGGACCGGTGGTGCCGTCGTTGGGCGCGGCGAGGTTGCCGTCGCAGAACAGCACGTCCCGGGTGGACGGCTTGGCGAAGGAGACCTGGGCGGGTCCGTCGAAGGTCAGCCGGTCCCCGCGCACCCGGCCGGTGAAGGTGCCGGCGTTGGTGGTGATCCTCAGGTCCTTGCCGGTGTAGGTGCTCCACACCTCGTCGATGTACGGGGCCAGGTAGTCCTTGGGGAACAGCCCCGCGTCCAGCCCGTGCCCGGGCGCGATCACGCGGGTGTCGTCCACGACCAGCGGAGCGAACTCCTCGACCTTGCGCAGCGCCTCGAAGACGGCGGCCCGGCCGCCCGCGCGTATGGTGCCGGTCGTCTGGTCCTCGGAGCCCGTCAGGCGGATGCCCAGCGGCACGCTGAACATGTCGACCATGGTGGTGTTGCAGAACATGCCGGAGGAGTTGTACGTGAACTCCGCGCAGTCGTGCAGCACTCCGTAGTTGGGGTCCGACTCCACCCAGCCGGCCGGGTACTGCAGGGCCGCGTTGCCCGCGCCGTCCGCGACGACCTTGAACTTCAGCTTCTCGCCGAGGGACACGTAGATCCGGCCGGAGAGGTACGGCAGGTTCAGCTTGGTCTCGCCGCTGCCCCCGAGGGAGATGGCGTAGTCGGTGAAGCCGTCGGCACCGTTGTCGGAGAGCGCCACGGGGGCGACGGTGCCGTCGGGGGTGACCCGCACCTGCGTGCCGTCCTGGTTGCCCACGATGTAGACGTGGACGTCGGCGTTGCCGTAGGAACCGGTGCTGTTGACGATCGTCAGCGGCAGGGCACCGGCGGCCTTGGTCTCGGGGCCCGAGTCGTCCGAACCGACGCCCGCCAGGGCGTGCGGGGCGACGGCGGCGGCGACCGGGGCGGCCACCACCAGGCCGCCGAGGGCGACGAGGAGCTTGCGGCGGCCGAGCGGGCGCTGGTGACGAGCAGTCATGTGGGGAGTCTCCAGAGTGATCGGGGCATGACAGGGCAGAGCGGGACTCGGGCGGAAATCCTGAGAGCGCTCTCACGCCGTGCGGCGATGCTATGCGGCGGGGGTGGTCGGGCCAACCGCCGTCGGCCGCCGCCAAACCCGTTGTACCAGCTGGGACTTGGGGTCACGGGTGTTGCTCGGGGCACGCTTAACCGGTGTTTAAGGCGTGCTTAATCCGGGGCCGCGCGGGCGCCGGTCTGAAGGTGTCGGCAACTGGGTGACGGGACCGGGTGCCATGCTGGGCGCGCGGCGAACGGGCGGCGCGGACGCGGTGGAGGCGGTTGTGGGTTTCGAGGGCGAGGTCTGGCGCGTGGGCCGGGCACCGGGAGCACCGGGAGTACCGGGAGACACGGGAACGACGAGGGGCGGGGCGGAGAGAGCCGGGGAGGAGGAGCCCGGGGCGGCGTCGGGGGCCGGTGCGGAGTTCGGGGAGATCCGGATCGACGACGCCGACTTCCCCTGGCTCTCCGGCCGGTTCGAGGCCGGGCCCGCCTACGGTGACGTCCGGGACCTGTTCGCCCGCGAACTGGCCCTCGCGGAGCGGGACGACGCCGGTCACTGGGAAGAGTGGGAGGCGGTCTACGGGGAGATCGAGCGGCGCGTCCGGCTGGTCTCGCCGGACGGCCCGGTCGCCGGGTTCCTGCTGCACATCAGGGGCGACCGGGCGTGGTTCCGGTGGAGCGAAGAGCCCCTCGGGGGCGGGCGGGAGCCGGGCCCGGAGGGCTGACCGACGGCCGGCGGTCAGCGGTCAGGCGCGACCGGACGAGCGCAGCAGCCGCTCGGCCTCCGCGAGGATCTCGGTCACCCGCAGCCCGAACGCGGCGTCGCACGGATGCGGGCGCCCGCCGCCCGCGGCGGCCAGCAGCGCGTCCGCGGCCCGCCGCAGCGCGGGTACCGCCCCCTGCGCGGCGTCCGGGAGGAGCGTCACCCCGGACCGGCCCCGCAGTTCCACCGCCGTACCCGCCGCGGCCGGCGGCGCGGTCAGGCTGAGCGTGAGCGTGCTGGACGCCCCACCGGCGTGGTCGAGCACCAGATGAACCGTGTCCCCGGGGCCCGGCGCCGCCGCCGTCACGCGCAGGACGTCACCGAGGACCGGCAGGAGTACGGACAGGGCGTGCGGCCCCACGTCCCACAGGGCCCCCTTCTCGCGCCGCCACGGCGAGTCGGCGAACGGGCCGCCGTCACCGCCGAACACGGATCCCAGCCACTGGGCCCGCGCGGTGAACCAGCCGTCGGACGCGGCCTGTTCGGTGATCCACGCCTCGGTCTCCGGCTGGAACCGCGCGGTGAAGAAGACCACGGAGGCGACGCCCGCCGCCTCGGCCGCCCCGACCACCGCGCGTCCCTGGGCCGCGTTCGTCGCCAGCGGCTTGTCGAGGAGCAGATGGCATCCGGCCCGCGCCGCCCGCACCGCCGACTCGGCCTGCACACCCGGCGGCAGCGCGACGGCGACGGCCTCCACGTCGGCGAGCAGGGCGTCGACGTCGTCGTAGGCGCGGGTGCCGTGCCGCCGGGCCAGTGCCTCGGCGGCGTCGGGCCGGCGGCCCCACACCCCGACGAAGTCCAGGCCGTCGTGCCCGGCCAGGGCGGGGGCGTGTGCCATGTCCGCCCAGGGGCCGGTGCCGAGCAGTCCGATGCGCATGCCGCCGCCTCTCCACGGTGCCGGACCCGGCAGGACCGGCCGGCGTTCCTCGCGCCGGCGGCGGAGAGCCGTCCGGTCGACGCCGAGCGTGTCACACCGAGGGGGCGGCCGGGCAAGACCCGGGACCGCGGACGCCGGGCCGGGCCGAACACCGCGAGCCGCGCCCGCCCGCCGGCCGTGCCTCCCGCGCGTCCACCGCTCGGCACTGCGGCCGAGCACCGCCTGTCTCTCGGGGCGCGTCGCGCCCCCTGCTCCGCCCCTGCTCCGCCCCTGCTCCGCCCCTGATCCGCCCCTGCTCCGCCCCTGATCCGCCCCTGCTCCGCCCTTGCTCCGGCACCGCGTCGCGGCATTCCGGCGCGGCGGTTCCCCGCCCGGCGGCGAAACGGCCCGTGCAAGACCGGTGATTCTGCCGATGCCCGCGCCCCCGTCGCCGGTCGAGAGTGGCATCCCCGACCAGAGGCGGCGCCACCGGCGGATGTCCCGGCACGCGACCCCCGCGTGTTCCGGGCCGTGTGCGACCACCGGCCCGGCCGCTCGCCACGACAGAGAGGAACCCCCCTCGTGCAGCGAAATCCCCGCACCCGCACCCGCGCCACTGGGCGCCGGTTCGCCGGTGTGACGGCGGCCG
Source organism: Streptomyces olivaceus (assembly GCF_000721235.1). Lineage (GTDB taxonomy): Bacteria > Actinomycetota > Actinomycetes > Streptomycetales > Streptomycetaceae > Streptomyces > Streptomyces olivaceus. Next base: position 181,563 of record NZ_JOFH01000003.1, on the reverse strand, counting down.
TGGCCGCGGTCCTCGCGCTCAGTACCCTCACCGGCCCCGGCGCCCAGGCCGCCGACAACCCGTACGAGCGGGGCCCGGCCCCCACCGAGTCCAGCATCGAGGCGTCGCGCGGCTCCTACTCCGTCGCGGACACCAGAGTCTCCTCGCTCGCGGTCACCGGCTTCGGCGGCGGCACGATCTACTACCCGACCAGCACCGCCGACGGCACCTTCGGCGCGGTGGTGATCTCACCGGGCTACACCGCGTACCAGTCGTCCATCGCCTGGCTCGGTCCGCGGCTGGCCTCGCAGGGCTTCGTCGTGTTCACCATCGACACCAACACCACGCTGGACCAGCCCGACTCCCGCGGCCGTCAGCTCCTGGCCGCGCTCGACTACCTCACCGGGCGCAGCTCCGTCCGCGAACGGATCGACAGCAGCCGGCTCGGCGTCATGGGCCACTCCATGGGCGGCGGCGGCACCCTCGAAGCCGCCAAGTCCCGGCCCTCGCTCCAGGCGGCCATTCCCCTCACCCCGTGGAACCTGGACAAGACCTGGCCGGAGGTCAGCACACCGACCCTGGTCGTGGGAGCCGACGGAGACACGATCGCCCCGGTCGCCTCCCACGCCGAGCCGTTCTACTCCAGCCTGCCGTCCGCGACGGACCGGGCCTACCTGGAGCTGAACAACGCGACCCACTTCTCGCCCAACACGTCGAACACGACGATCGCGAAGTACAGCATTTCCTGGCTCAAGCGCTTCATCGACAACGACACCCGCTACGAGCAGTTCCTGTGCCCGCTGCCCCGGCCCAGCCTGACCATCGAGGAGTACCGGGGCAACTGCCCGCACGGTTCCTGAGCCTCCCACGGCACCTTTGGCGGCGGTCGCGAGCGCTTGCGGCCGTCGCCGTTCCGCTGTGCCGCCGCACGCCCGCGGCCCGCCCCGGTTGGGCGCCGGCACAGTGCGGGGGCCGCTCTTCCGGCGCGACACCGCAGGTGACAGGGGCGAGGGGACGTCCGCCCCGCCCGGACGGATGGCTTCCGCCGCAGTTTACGCGCGGGTAACCTCCCGGGAATGACCGGAGAGACGACCGTTTCCACGGCCGCGCGGATCCACGGCCGGAGCGCGCAACGCCGGGTACTGCGCGCCTTGCTGGACCAACTCCCCACCCGTGGAAGCCCGCTCCTCGTGACCGGGGAACCCGGACTCGGCAGGACCGCACTCCTCACCTGGGCCGCCGGCTCCTTCCGGACCGGTCCCGTGTTCCGTCCCGCACCGGGCCGGGAGTCGGACGGCGCCGGGCCCTCCGCCGGTGAACTCCTCGCCGTCCTGCGGGCGGCGGCGCGTCAGGCGCCGGCGCTCGTCTGCGTGGACGACGCGCACCTCCTGGACACCGCCGCCCGGGCCGCGCTCGGGCACGCAGCTGAGTGCCTGCCGGCCGCCGACCGCGTCGGCCTGCTCGTCTCCGTCGCCGGCCACCGCGCCGTCGACCCGGACTTCGCCCACCTGCCCACCCTCCGCCTGGATCCGCTCACACCTCCACAGGCCGCCGCCCTTCTCGACGACGCGACCGACGGCGCCGCGGACCCCGCCGTCCGCGAGCGGCTCGTGGCCGAGGCGGAGGGCAACCCGGCCCTGCTCCTCGCCCTCGTCCGCCGGCTGTCACCCGCCGAACTGCGCGGTCGCCTGCCCCTGCCCGCCCCGTTGGCCGACGCGGCGACACTCGCCGCGGTGGCGGGCGGCGCACACACCGGCCGGTCGGCCGCCGCGGGAGACCTGCTGCTGACGGTGGCGGCCGCCGTACGGGCCTCGGACGGGCCGGACGTCGACGCGGGCCTCGTCCTGGACGCCGTACGGCGGCTGCGGACGCCGTCCGAAGTGGCGGAGCGCCCAGAACCGCCGCCCGAGCAGCCCGAGCAGCCCGAGCAGCCCGAGCCGCCCGAGTCGGCCGCGGTGCCCGGCCGTCGGGAAGCGCTGCCCGAGCAACTCGCCCAAGGAGGCGACCGGCTGCGCTTCCACAGCGCGCTGGTCCGCCGTACGGTGCACGCCACCGCCGCACCGGAGCGGCGCCGTGCCGTCCATCGCGCGCTGGCCGAGGCGCTGGAGAACGGCGGTCGGCGGCTGCCCGGTCTGCTGCACCGCTCGTGGTCCCTGGCCGGTCCGGCGCCGGCGCCGTCCCTCGCGGACCGGCTGGCGTCGGCGGCCGGTGACGGCGCGGTGCCCGCCCCGTACGCACTGCGGGCGACGGCGTACGCGCGGGCCGCCGATCTGACGGCCGACGGGGCGACGCGGGCGGAGCGGTACACGGCGGCGGCCGAGCAGTACCTGCTCGCGGGCCGGCCCGACCGGGCCCGGCCGCTGCTCGCCGCGGCCCGTGCCCGCGCCGCCCCCGCCGCCGTACGCGGACGGGCCGAACTGGTACGCGGTCTGACCGAACTGCGGGACGGTCCGGTCGGCGACGCCCACCAGTCGCTGCTGCTGGCCGCGTCCCTGCTCGCCGGGGACGCCCCCGCCGACGCCGCGACCGCCGCGCTCGCCGCCGCCGACGCGGCCTGGGCGGCGGGCGACCTGGAGGGATGCCTGGCGACGCTCGCGCCCGGATCGCCGCGGGCCGGGGAGCCGGCGGTCCGTCCGCACACCGGGGCCGAGCCGCCCGGCAAGCACCCGACCATGGTCGTGCGCGACCACGGAGCCGGTATGCGCGCACTGCTCCAGGGACGGCTCGACCGCGCCGCCGCTCCACTCGGGCAGGTGGTGGAGCGGGGCGGGACCGACCACCGGCCCGAGGCGCTGCTGCGTTCCGCGGCCGCCGCGCTGCTGCTCGGGAACGTGGACGCCGCCCGCCGGGCCGGGGCCCGGGCGCTGGCCGCCGCCCGGCAGCTCGGCTCGGAGACGCTGGTGCCGCAGGCTCTGGAGTACCTCGCCTACGCCGAACTGCGCGCCGGCCGGCACCCGCAGGCGCGTGCCCATGCGGAAGAGGGGCTGCGCGTCGCGCTGCGGACCGGGCAGCGCAACACGGCGGCCCACCACAGGGCCGTACTGGCCCTCGCCGCCTCGATCGAGGAGGACCCGGACACCGTCGCCCGGCACGTCACGGCCGCTCTGTCCACGGCCCGGCGGCACGGTCTGGCCCAGGCGGCGACCCTCGCCCAGTGGGCGGAGGCCCGGGCCGACCTCGGCCGGGGGCGTCCCTTCGAAGCCGCCGACCGGCTCGGACTCCTGGTGCTGCCCGGGCCCGGACGCGGGCACTTCGCGGTGTGGCGGCTCGCGGTGCCCTGCTTCGTCGAGGCCGCGGTCCTCGCCGGCCGCCACGAGGACGCCGCCGGCGTCCTCACGGACTTCGCCGACTGGGCCGCCTTCGGCGCCGACCGGCAGGCCGCCGCCCAACTGGCCCGCTGCCGTGCCCTCCTGGCGCCGCCGGAGGGAGCTGACGGCCTCTACCGGCGTGCCCTGGACCGGCACGACGAGGCGGGCGGCGACTTCGAACGCGCCCGTACCGAACTGCTGTACGGCAAGTGGCTGCGCCGCCGCCGCAGACCCCGCGAGGCCCGCGACCGTCTCGGCACCGCGCTGGCCGGCTTCGAGCGCAGCGGGGCCGGTGTCTGGGCGGCGCAGGCCCGCGACGAACTCCGCGCCCTGGGGGCGGCCCCGCACGGGAGGGGCTCCGGGGCGCTGACCCGTCTCACCCCGCAGCAACTGCGCATCGCGCGGCACGTCGCCGAGGGAGCCACCAACCGCGAGGTCGCCCTGACCCTGGCGGTGAGCACCCGCACGGTCGACTACCACCTGCGCAGGGTCTTCGCCGCCCTCGGCGTCCGGTCCCGCCTGGAGCTGGCCCGTGTGGTCGGGCAGGCGGAACGGGCCGGACCCGCAGAGAAGACCGGTGCACGACCCTAGGGACCGACCGGACGGTATGCCATCCTTCGGGGCAGGACGAGTCAGGGGGCAGGACCGTCGCGGGCGGGACAGCCCGCCGAGGACCGCCTCCGCAAGCCCTGCCCGGGGAGGACCGCGATGCAGCACGCCGTACGGTCACGAGCACCCATCCGCGCCGGGCTGACGCCCGTTCCACGTCCGCGGACACCCGGCACCGGGTCGTCGACCGACGGGGACGCCCTGCGTGTCCTGCACCGGGCGGCCCGCAGTCTGCTCGACGACCTGCCCGAACTGACCGACCGGCTGGTCGCCCTCCTGAACGAACAGGAGCCGGCCTACCGCACGGCCCTCACCAGGGATCCCTCCGCGACCTGGCAGGAGGCCCACCGCTCGCTGCGGCACAGCGTGGCCTCGCTGCTCGACCCGCGCGGCGCACGGGACGCCGCCCGCCGCTGCTCCTGGCGGATCGGCGCCACCCGCGCCGAGCAGGGACTCCCGCTGGACGCCCTCCTGCACGCCTTCCGCCTCGGCGGCTCCCTGGTCTGGCAGCGGCTGGTCGAGGAGACCTCCAGGGCCGCACCCGAGGACGTACGCCTGCTCGTCCACGTGGCGGCCGACGTGTGGGACTTCGTCGACGAGCACTGCACCCTCGTCGCGGACGCCTACCGCCGGACCGAGTGGCGGATCGGACGCCGCCGGGAGAACCGGGCCCGGCTGCTGGCGGCGGGCCTGCTCGACGGCACGAGCCGCATCGCCGACCTGCCCGAGGCCGCCCAGGTGCTGGAACTGCCGGAGCAGGGCCGGTACGTGGTGGTCGCCGTCACCGGCGGGCCTCCCGGCCGCCCCGACGCGGGCCGCGCCGCCGCGGTGCCCTCCGGCAGCCGCGTGCACTGGCACGCCGGTCCCGACGTCGACTACGGCATCGTCCCCGTCGGCGCCGACGGGGGCCTGCCGGCCCCGCACGACCCGGTGTCCGGGCCGCCCGCCGCCTTCCCCGGTCTCCGGATCGGCGTCGGCAGCCCGGTCGACGGACTGGCCGCCGTCGGCGACGCCCGCAGACTCGCGGACACCGCGCTGGAGATCTGCCCGGAGGCCGGCGGCACGGTGCGGCTGGCCGACCAGCTCCCCGCCGCCCTGGTCGTCTCCAGCCCCGAGCTGGGCCGGGCCCTCGCCGAGCGGGTGCTCGGCCCGCTGCTGCGCCTGGAGCCCGCCGACCGCGAGGTACTGCTGGACACCCTGACGACGTGGCTCGACTGCGACGGCTCGGCCCAGCGGGCGGGCGAGCGCCTCTACTGCCACCGCAACACCGTCCTCAACCGCCTCCGCCGCTGCGAACAGCTCACCGGCCGCTCCCTGTCCCGCCCGGCCGACGTCGTCGAGATCAGCCTCTCCCTGACGACCCGCCGCGTACTGCGCGACTGACCCTCCCCACCCCGGCCGCCACGGCCCGGGCCGCTCCGGCGCCGTCTCCCCGCCCGGCCCCGTGTTCTGCCCGGTCCGGGGTTCTGCCCGGCTTCGGGTTCCGCCGGCGCTCGGCCCCGGGTACTGCCTGGTTTCGGGTCCTCGCCCGGCCCGGGGGTCTGCTCGGCCCGGGGTTCTGCCCGGCTCCGGGTCCCGCTCGGCTCCGGAATCTGCCCGGCTTCGGGTTGCGCTTGGCATCGGGCGCTGCCCGGTCACGCCTCTTCGGCGCCCGTCCGCGCTGGGCATCCGCACAGACTCGCCGCCCCCGGACTGGGACCTCGCAGCGACCCGGCCCGGAGGCCCTGTACGGCCACCCCCGCCCGTGCTGTCGTGAGTCCCCCCCTTCACCGTCACCGTGCCCTTCCGGCCGGTCCCAAGGAGCCGCGATGCCCTCAGTACCCCCGGACGACGCGCCCGCGCTGCACGTCGAGAAGCTCGACGTGACGTACGGGCGCGCGCTGTCCGCCCTCCGTTCCGTGTCCCTGGACGTCCCGCACGGCGCCGTCGTCGCGCTGCTCGGTGCCAACGGCGCCGGCAAGACGACCCTGCTGCGGGCCGTCTCGGGCACCCTGCGCCTGCACCGGGGCGCGATCACGGCCGGAGGCGTCCGCTACGGCGACACGGTCCTCGACGGCCGGGACCCGGTCACCGCCGTACGCGCCGGAGTCGTCCAGGTGCCGGAAGGCAGGCGGGTGTTCGCCGGGCTCACCGTCGACGAGAACCTGCGGGCCGGCGGGCTCGGCCTGAACCGCCGGGCCCCGGCCCAGGTCCGCGAGGCCCGGGACCGGGTCCTCGCCCTGTTCCCGAGGCTCGGCGAGCGCACCCGCCAGGCGGCCGGCCTGCTGTCCGGCGGCGAGCAGCAGATGCTGGCCATCGGCCGCGCCCTGATGGCCGCGCCCCGCCTGCTCCTGCTGGACGAACCCTCCCTCGGCCTCGCCCCGATGATGGTGGACCGCATCGCCGAGGTGGTCCGCGAGATCAACGCCGGGGGGACCGCCGTGCTGCTCGTCGAGCAGAACGCCGGTATGGCGCTGTCCCTCGCCGAACGCGCCCACGTCCTGGAGGTCGGCGAGGTCCGGCTCTCCGGCGACGCCGCCGAACTCGCGCGGACGGACGCCGTACGCCGCCTGTACCTGGGGGAGACCGCCGACGGTGCCGGCGGTCTCGACGGGAGGGGAGCCGCGTGACCGCAGCCCCCGCCGCACCGCCCGCGCTCGACGTCCGGGGGGTGACCGTGCGCTTCGCCGGGCTCCTCGCCCTCGACGACGTCTCCTTCACCGTGGCCCCCGGCACCGTGCACGCCGTCATCGGCCCCAACGGCGCCGGCAAGTCCACCTGCTTCAACGTCCTGTCGGGCCTGTACCGGCCCACCGCCGGCACCGTACGGCTCGGCGCGGCCGAGCTGACCCGGCTCGCCCCGCACCGGATCGCCGCACTCGGTGTGGCCCGCACCTTCCAGAACATCGTCACCACCCGGGGCACCGTCGCCGACAACCTCATGCTCGGCCGGCACGCCCTGTCCCGGGCAGGCTTCGCCGCCACCGCCCTCCGCCTGCCCAGCGCCGTACGGGAACAGCGGGCACACCTTGCCCGGGCCCGCGAGATCGCCGAACTCACCGGCCTGGGAGCCCACTTCGACACGCCCGTGGCCCTGCTGCCCTACGGCGACCGCAAACGCGTCGAACTCGCCCGCGCCCTGTGCCTGGAGCCCCGTGTCCTGCTGCTCGACGAACCCGTTGCCGGCATGAACGCCGCCGAACGCACCCGCACGACCGAGGTCGTCCGGGAGATCCGCGCCGAACTCGGCCTGTCCGTCGTGCTGGTCGAGCACGACATGGGCCTGGTCATGCGCCTCGCCGACGACGTCACCGTCCTCGACTTCGGCCGGGCCGTCGCCCACGGCACCCCGGACGAGGTCCGGCGCGACCCCGAGGTGCTCCGCGCCTACCTCGGCACGGGCACGGGCACTGGCACCGCGAAGGAGGGCGCGGCATGAGCGGGTTTCTCGACAACCTCCTCAACGGACTCGCCGTCGGCTCGGTCTACGCCCTGATCGCCCTCGGATTCGTCACCATCTTCAAGGCGTCCGGCGTACTGAACTTCGCCCACGGCTCGCTGCTGCTGCTCGGCGGCTACCTCGTCGCCGTCCTCCACGACGACCTCGGCTTCGCCGGGGCGCTGGCGGTCGCGGTCCTCGTGACGGCCGCCGTCGCCGGGCTCCTCGACCGGCTGGTGCTGCAGCGGACCGGCGGGAGCGACCCGCACGCCGCCCATGTGCAGACCATCGTCACCATCGGCGTCGACATCGTCCTGGTCACCGACCTGGCCCGGCGCATCGGCGGCGACCTGCTGCCGCTCGGCGACCCGTGGGGCGACGCCGTGACCGACCTGGGACCGGTGACCGTCGCCGACAGCCGCGTCGCCGCGATCCTGGTCTCCGCCGCGGCCATCGGCGGCGCCTTCGCGCTGTTCCGGTTCACCTCCTGGGGCCTGTCGCTGCGGGCGGCCGCCGAGGACGCCGAGGCCGCCGCCCTGATGGGCGTACGGCTGAACCGGGTGCGCACCGCCGCCTGGTGCCTGGCCGGCGGCCTCGCCGCGCTCGCCGCGGTCTTCCTCGTCGCCTTCCCGGCGCCCGGACTGGAGCGCACCACCGGCCAGATCGCCCTCAAGGCCTTCCCGGCCGCCATCCTGGGCGGCATGGCGTCCCCCGTCGGCGCCCTGGTCGGCAGCATGCTGATCGGCCTTACGGAGGCGTTCGTCGCCGGATACCAGTCCGACCTGCACGTCCTCGGCGAGGGCTTCGGCGACGTCGCGCCCTACGCCGTGATGGTGCTGGTCCTCCTGGTGCGCCCCGCCGGGCTCTTCGCCGCGAAGGGAACGGCCCGTGTCTGACCCGCGATCCGTCCTCCGCCGCCGCGCCGCGCTCCTGCCGCCCGTACTCCTGCTCTGCGCCCTGCCCTTCTACCTGGACGCCTTCTGGCTGCGCATCGGCCTGTTCTCCATGGCCGCGGCCGTCGGTGCCGTCGGCCTCGGCCTGCTCAGCGGCACGGCCGGCCAGCTCTCCCTGGGGCACGCCTTCTTCCTCGCCGTCGGCGCCTACGGCTACGTGTGGCTGGCCGGCGAGCCCGGCCCCGGCCTGCCGCCCGCCGTCGCCGCCGTCCTCGCCGTCCTGCTCGCCGGGGCCGCGGGCGGCCTCTTCAGCCCGGTCGCCGGACGTGTGAAGGGCATCTACCTCGGTGTGGCGACCCTCGCGCTCGTCTTCCTCGGCCACCACGTCCTGCTCACCGCCGACTCCGTCACCGGCGGCTTCAACGGACGCTCGGTGCCGCCGCTGGAGGTGGGCGGCTTCGCCTTCGCCGACTCCGGCCCCGAACTGACCGTCCTCGGCGTGCCGTTCGGTGCCGAGGAACGGCTCTGGTATCTGGGCCTGGCGCTGTTCGCACTCACCTGGTTCACCGCGCGGGGCCTGCTGCGCGGACGACCCGGCCGGGCCCTGGCGGCGCTGAGCGACAGCGAGACCGCGGCCTCCGTGATGGGCGTGCACGTCGCCCGCTACCGCTCGGCGGCGTTCGTCGTCTCCTCGATGTACGCGGGCCTCGCGGGAGTGCTGCTCGCGCTCTCCTTCCGCCGTGTCGTGCCGGACTACTTCTCCCTCGCCCTCTCCGTCGACTACCTCGCCATGATCGTCATCGGCGGCCTCGGCTCGGTGGCCGGCGCCAGTGCCGGCGCCGTCTTCGTCACCGCGCTGCCGCTGCTGATGACGCGCTACGCCGACCAGTTGCCGCTGGTGGCGACCCCGGGCTCGGGCGGCGGCGCGATCGGCCCGACCGAGGCATCCCGGTACCTGTACGGCGCCGCGATCGTCGTCATCCTGCTCCGTGCCCCCGACGGCCTGCACGGACTGGCCCGCCGGGCCGGAGCCCGCCTGCGCCGCCGACGCCGCGCCACCGGCCCGCCGGGCACCGGGGCCGCGCCGATCCCCGCCGCCGGAACCGACCCCACCGACCCCACCGATCCCGCCGCACGAGCCAAGGAGCACACCCCGTGAACCTCACGCACCCGAGGCCCCGCACCGCCTGCACCGCCGCCCGCACCGCCGCGTCGGCCGCGGCGCTGGCCGCCGTGCTGCTCGCGGGCACCGCCTGCAGTTCCAAGGCGGACGGCGGGAGCACCGGCGACGCCGCCGACGGCGTCAAGTCCGGTCCCGGAGTCAGCGACAGCAGCGTCAGACTGGGCGCGCTGACCGATCTCACCGGGCCCTACGCCACCCTCGGCAAGAGCATCGTGCAGGCCCAGCAGATGTGGGCGGACGAGACCAACGCGGCGGGCGGCGTCTGCGGACGCGACGTCGAGATCGTCGTCAAGGACCACGGCTACGACGTCCAGAAGGCGGTCACCGCCTACGCCGACATCGCCCCCGACGTCGTGGCGCTGCCCCAGGTCATCGGCTCGCCGGTGGTCGCAGCCCTGCTCGACGACATCGAGCGGGACCACATGCTGACCTTCCCGCAGGCCTGGGCCGCCTCCCTGCTCGGCATGGACCCGGTGCAGGTGCTCGGCACCACCTACGACCTCGACATGATCGCCGCCGTGGACTTCCTGACCCGCACCAAGAAGATCGCCGAGGGCGACACGATCGGCCACGTGTACTTCGAGGGCGACTACGGCGCCAACGCGCTGGAGGGCTCCGAATGGGCCGCCGAGCAGGCGGGCATGAAGGTGGCCGGGCAGAAGATCAAGGCCACCGACACCGACCTGACCGCGCAGGTCTCCGCGCTGAGCAAGGCCGGGGTGAAGGCCGTTCTGATCAGCGCTGGTCCCGCCCAGACCGCGTCGCTCGCCGGGGTGGCCGCGGCCCGCGGCCTGAAGGTGCCGATCGTCACCAGCGCCCCCGGCTACGCCCCGCAGCTGATGAAGACGCCCGCCGCGGGCGCGCTGGCCGCCATGGTCCACGTGGTCAGCGCCGCGCCCGCGGTCAGTTCCGACCTGCCGGGCGTCGAGAAGATGGTCGCCGACTACAACAAGAAGTACCCGGGTGAGCTCGTCGACTCCGGAGTGCTCTCCGGCTACAACGCCGCCGAATTGATGGGCGCCGACCTGAAGAAGGCCTGCGAGGGCGGCAGTCTCGCGCGTGCCGACGTGGTCAAGGCGCACCGCTCGCAGAAGAACGCCGACACCGGCCTCGGCACGCCGCAGGACTTCACCCTCGTGACCGCGCCGGCCAGCCGGTCCACGTACGTGCTGAAGCCTGACGCGAAGGCGGTCGGCGGCCTGGTCGGGGTGGAGGAGGCCCACAAGGCGCCCGGAGTGGACGCCTACCTGGCCGCCCGCGGCTGACCGCGAGCGGGTCGGCCGGGGGCGGGAGTGGCCGTCAACCGGGCTGCGTCGCAGCGGGTTTGACGGTCACTTGATCCACCCCCCTGGTTCTGCTGACCAGTGGGTCCCTAGGATGTACTGTCTGTCATGCCAGTCCAGTTGGCGCCCTTATGGAGCTGGGGGAACGATGCAAGCCGACAAGCAGCTGTCCACGGAAATCGACGCGAACGTGCCTACCGCCGCACGTATGTACGACTTCTATCTGGGCGGCAAGGACAACTACGCGGCGGACCGGACCGCGGTCGGCGAACTCGACAAGGTCGTTCCCAGCACGCGCCGCCTGGCGCTGAACAACCGTCGCTTCCTGCAGCGTGTCATACGGACCCTGGTCCAGGACTACGGGATCCGCCAGTTCCTCGACCACGGATCCGGCCTGCCCACGCAGGACAACGTGCACCAGATCGCCCAGCGCGTCGCGCCCGACTCCCGCGTCGTCTACGTCGACAACGACCCGATGGTGCTGGTCCACGGCCGGGCGCTGCTCGACCAGAACGACCAGACCGCCGTCATACACGCCGACATGCGGGCCACGGAGGAGATCTTCTCCCACCCGGACACCCAGCGCCTGATCGACTTCTCGCAGCCGGTCGCCGTGCTGTTCAACTCGGTGTTCCACTGCATCCCGGACAGCGACACCGACGGCCCGAAGGCGGTCGTCCGCCGGGTGACCGAACGGCTCGCGCCCGGCAGCTACGCCGTGATGTGCCAGCTGGTCAGCGAGGACCCCGAAGTCCGCAAGTTCGTCACGGACTTCATGGACCAGGCGACCCAGGGGCACTGGGGCCGGGTCCGTGAGCCGAAGGACGTCGAGGACTTCTTCGAGGGTATGGACATCCTGGAGCCCGGCCTCGTGGAGGTCTCCACCTGGCGCCCGGACACCGATGTGGCGCCCCGTCAGCTCACCGACGAGTGGATCGAGTTCGGCGGCCTGGGCCGACTGCGCTGACGCGTCTCCGGCACACCGTACGAACGGAGGGAGGGCACACGCGCCGCGTGTGCCCTCCCTCCGTTCGCCGTCACCGCTTCTTCGCTACTGCTTCTTCTCCGAGTAGCGGCCCGCCATCGTCTCGCGCAGCCGCTCCAGCGACGCGCGCGGGGTCAGCGCCTCGTCGGCCAGCCGGTCCAGGGCGACCCGGTACTCCTCCGTCTCGTCCCGGTCCTCCAGGAAGTTGGCGCTCCTGATGTGTTCCAGATAGACCACGTCGGGCAGGTCGACGCCGCCGAAGCGCAGGTAGGTGATCGGAATCGCGGGCGCCGACGCGTTCGTCACGTCCAGCGGCACGATCTGGAGCGTCACATGGGGCTCCTCGGCCATGGCGGCGAGGTGGGCCAGCTGCTCGCGCATCACCTCACGGCTGCCCAGCACACGCAGGAGCACCGACTCGTCGATGATCGCCCACAGCTGCGGCGCGTCCTTGCGGTGCAGCAGCTCCGCGCGGCGCTTGCGCAGCTCGACGCGGCGACGGACCTCGCCGGCGGGTGCGTTGGGCAGACCGCGTTCGACCACTGCCTCGGTGTAGGCCTCGGTCTGGAGCAGTCCCGGCACATACTGGATCTCGAAGGTGCGGATGGTGGAGGCGGCCTCCTGGAGGCCGACCAGACGATCGAACCACTCCGGCATCAGACGCTTGTCGTACCGCTGCCACCAGCCCGGCTCGCCCGCGCGCTGCAACAGCTTGAGCAGCACGGAGGCCTCGTACGGATCGGTGCCGTACCGCTTCAGGAGTGCGCGGACGTCGGTCTCCGTCGGAGGCCTGCGGCCCTTGCCGGACTCGATGCGCGACAGCTTCGCCGCGCTGAAGCCGATGTCACGGGCCGCCTGGTCCTGGGAGAGGCCGGCGTCCTCGCGGAAACCCGCCAGCTGGACGCCGACGAGCATCTTCAGGAGAGTCGGAGCCGGCTCGGCCCGGTCCAGATAGGGTTCGAGACGGGAGATGCGGGGCGACGCGGCGGACATCCTGACTCCCAGCAGACCGGCAGACGTGAGGGGAAGACTATCTCACCCCACCGGTGCCCGGCGCATCCGCCTGTGGAAAAAGGGTAGTTGGGCTCCGCTTGTGGTGCCGGGCCCGTCCTGCCGCGCCCGTGTTGCCGGACTCGTGCCACCGGGGGACGTCTGTGCGGCGCCACCGTCCGTCGCGGCCGCCCCGCGGCGGCTCACAGCAGATGGTCGAACTCGCCGTCCTTGGCGCCCGCCACGAACGCGGCTATCTCGGCCGGGGTGTAGACGAGCGCGGGGCCGTCCGGGTCACGGGAGTTGCGCATCGCGATGCCTCCGTCCACGAGGGCGACCTCGACGCAGTTGCCCTCGGCGTTGCTGTGCCGACTCTTCGTCCAGCAGGCTTCCAGCGAGCTGGCCTGCACTCCGTTGCGCACTGGTGGCACCGCGGTCTCCTTGCCGTTCGGGGGAGCGGACCGAGTTCCTTCGGTCCCCGAGCGCTCCCATCCGATTTTTTTCGCGCAATTTCTCGTGCAATTGCACGCGAGCGCTCTCAGCGTGGATAATAGCCGTGGCGTCAACCCCTCGGTGGGCGCCCCGTCTTGAGGTCGCATCAGGGAGAACCTGTGTCGTCACCTGCGCATCCAACGCTCCGGTCGACCGGCGAACCCGTGTCGGAGGCCGGCGCGACGAGCCGGCCCGGAGAACTCCCGTGTGCGCCGCGGGACACCGTGGGCCGGTCCGAGTGGCCCGGCGCCGCACCGTACGGCGCGCGCCCCGCCGGGACCGACCGGTCCGGCGCCGTGGTGCTGCGCGTGGCCTGCAGCCGAGAGGGCTTCGCCCGGGCTCGGGTCTTCACCCGGGACACGCTGCGCGCCTGGTCCCTGGAGCACTGCGGCGACGACGCCGCTCTCGTGGTCACCGAACTCGTCACCAACGCCGTCACCCACGCGGTGCCGTCGGCGGCGGCCGGTGCGCCGGAGGTCAGGCTGGGCCTCGTACGGGACCCCGGTCACCTGACTCTGGCCGTCTCCGATTCCGGGGACAACGTGCCGGTGTTCGACCCGTCCGACGACGCCGCATTCGGCGAACACGGACGTGGCCTGGGCATCGTCGACGCCCTCGCCGAGGAGTGGGGCTGGACCCCGAGGCCTCCGGCGGGCAAGACGGTCTGGGCCAAGCTGCCGACCCGTCCCCTCATCTGACCCGACTGCCGCGGAAGGGCCCCACACCATGCGCAGCGCTCCGACACCCGAGCCGAGCATCCGGCGCACCGACCTTCACCCGCAGCCGCCCGGCGCGCCCCGCGCCGCCGCCCTCCTGGCGGGGCTGGACAGTGTGCCCTGGGGCGACATCCAGGACTCCAGCGGATCGGCGGCCGCCATCCCGCGGCTGCTCCGCAAGGTGGCCCGGGGCGACGCCGAGACCGCCCGCGCCGCACTCGGCGACCTGCGCAAGCGCATCTGCCAGTACGGATTCGTCGTCGAGCAGGCGACCGCCGCCACCGTCCCCTTCCTCTGGGAACTGGCGCAGCGGCCCCAGGTGAGCTGCCGGGCGCAGATCATCCAGCTGCTGAAGAACATCGCCGACGCACGGCAGTGGGAGACCACGGCCACCGCCTACCCCAAGCTGCTCAACCACCGGGAGAACCCGGTGGCGTGGGAGCGCGCGGCACGCCAGGCGGTCCGCGCCCGGCGCGGCGAGCTGGACCGGCTGCTGACCGAGGGCGACAGCGAGGTCGCACGGGCCACCACCGAACTCGCCCGCACACTCGGCGACTGAACCGGCCGCCCCGGGGACCCGGCGGCTGCCCGGAGACCGGGACCCGCGCCCTCCACGGGGGAGAAGGCGCGGGTCCCTTCCGAGGCGCCGGTCGACTGCGGCCCGACGGCACCTCCAGGACGCGGGACGGTGTGGTCATCGCCTGCCGACCGGGTAGGAAAGCGCGTGGAGAAAGCGCTTGCCCACCCTGGTCACCTGGAGGACCACGCCGATGGCGTCGTCGATGGAAAAGCCGCTCGATCACCGCTACCGGGGCGAACACCCGATACGCACGCTCGTCTACCTCTTCCGCGCCGACCGCCACCGGCTGGCGGGCGCGGTGCTCGTGTTCACCGTCAAGCACAGCCCCGTCTGGCTGCTTCCGCTCGTCACCGCGTCCATCATCGACACCGTCGTCCAGCACGGCCCGCTCGCTGATCTGTGGACCAGCACTGGCGTGATCATGTTCATCCTGCTGGTCAACTACCCGCTGCACCTGCTCTACGTCCGTCTCCTGTACGGCAGCGTGCGCCGCATGGGCACCACGCTGCGCTCCGCGCTCTGCACGCGCATGCAGCAGCTCTCCATCGGCTACCACGCGCGGGTCAGCGCAGGGGTCCTGCAGGCCAAGGTCGTGCGGGACGTGGAGACGGTGGAACAGATGGTGCAGCAGACCGCCGAGACCGGACTCGGCGCGCTCACCGTCCTCACCGGCGGACTGGTCATCATCGCCGTGCGCACCCCGGAGTTCCTGCCCGTCTTCCTCGTCGTCGTGCCGGCCGCCTCGCTGCTCGTCGCCCGGCTGCGGGCCCGGCTGCGCAGCCACAACGAGCACTTCAGGCACGAGGTCGAGACCCTGTCGTCCCGGGTGACGGAGATGACCCGCCTCATCCCCGTCACCCGCGCCCACGGCCTGGAGGGCAAGGCCCTGAGCCGCATGGACGGCACCCTGGGCCGCCTGCTCACCTCCGGCCTGCGCCTGGACCTCGTGAACGGCCGCTTCGCCTCGCTGTCCTGGGTCGTGCTCAACGTGGTGGGCGTCCTGGTCCTCGCGGGCGCCGCGCTGATCTCGTACCACGGCGTCTGGGGAGTCACCGCCGGCGACGTCGTCATGCTGAGCGCCTTCC
This sequence comes from Streptomyces olivaceus, assembly GCF_000721235.1. GTDB lineage: Bacteria > Actinomycetota > Actinomycetes > Streptomycetales > Streptomycetaceae > Streptomyces > Streptomyces olivaceus. Next base: position 166,042 of record NZ_JOFH01000003.1, on the reverse strand, counting down.
TGACCACGCTCACCACCTCCACCACGACCCTGGCGGGGCTGGCCCCGGTCATCACCAAGGGCCTGGAGTCCGTCCGTTCGGTCGGCGAGGTCCTCCAGGCGCCCGAACTGGAGGAGAACGAGGGCAAGACGGAACTCACCGCCCTGCGCGGCGCCGTGGCCTTCGAGGGAGTCGGCCACGTCTACGAGAGTGACGGCCGGCCCGCGGTCGGCGACTTCACCCTGACCGTCGAACCCGGCGAGACGATCGCCCTGGTGGGAGCGTCCGGCGCCGGCAAGTCCACCGTCCTCAACCTGCTCATCGGCTTCCTGCGCCCCACCTCGGGCCGCCTCTTGCTGGACGGCACCGACATGACCGCCCTCGACCTGCGCACCTACCGGCGCTTCGTCTCCGTGGTGCCGCAGGAGTCCGTCCTCTTCGACGGCACGGTCCGGGAGAACGTCGCCTACGGCATGGACGACGCCGACGAGGAGTCGGTGCGCGGCGCACTGCGCGACGCCAACGCGCTGGAGTTCGTGGACCGGTTGCCCCGGGGCCTCGACACCCTGGTCGGGGAGCACGGGGCCCGGTTGTCCGGCGGGCAGCGCCAGCGCCTGGCCATCGCCCGCGCCCTGATCCGCGACCCCCGGGTGCTGATCCTGGACGAGGCGACCTCCGCCCTGGACACCCGCTCCGAGGCGCTCGTCCAGCAGGCGCTGGCCCGGCTGCTGCGGGGACGCACGACGTTCGTCGTGGCCCACCGGCTGTCCACCGTGCGGGGCGCCGACCGCATCGTGGTGATGGGCGAGGGCCGCGTCCTGGAGACCGGCACCCACGAGGAACTCATGGCCGGGGGAGGGGCGTACACGGCGCTGCACGGCGGGCAGGTCGCCTGACCGCGACCCCTGCCGTCCGCCCGGCCGTCGCACCCGCTCCCCACCGAGTCGTCCGCTGTTTCCGATGGCACTCGGACACCGGACGACGGAATCTGGTCAAACGTGCGCCGGCGCGTGCGCGGTGTGATTGTTCCGAGCGGGTCCGGGCATACGCAGCGAAAACCCGAGAGAGGGGCGCTTCGTGCTCGAGCCGGACCCGAAGGTCGTCAGGGAGTTGCTGACGCGGTACGCGTCGCTGCGGATCGCTCAGGCGGAACGGGAGACGCCCGCGGCCGCGAGGGAACTGGCGGACGCCAGTTACACGCTGTGCGTGATGATGGCGACGACCAGCGTGCACGACGCGGTGCGCAAGGCGGACGCGCTGCTGCTCGCCAAGGGGCGCACGGCCCCGGAGGCAGGCGCGGCGGCGGACCCCGAGGCCGAGAGCGGCCTGTCACTGGCCGTCTGACACAGCTGGACCGCACCTTCCCGGGCCCGCGTCGGGGCCGGCGCGCCACTCGCCGCGCCGATCCCCGTCGCGGGCCCGTCGTGTTCCTCCGCGCGCCGTCGGACGCTCCCGCCGAGTGCCCTGGTGGGAGCCCCGACAGCGGTGCCGGGACGGTGCCGCGCACGTGCTGGGGGAGTGCTGGCGAGAACCCGTTGGAAGCTGTCGTTTTCGCCCCTGGGCGATCACCCGGCGGATTTCTAGCGTTGCTTCCCGAGCACCGCACGCCGACCCTCCCGCCTCCCGGAGCCCCGAACGATGACCAAGATCCTGCTGTCCCTCCACGTCCTTGCCGCCATCATCGCCGTCGGCCCCGTCACCGTGGCCGCCAGCATGTTCCCGGCGGCCGCGCGGAAGGCGACGGCGGCCCTGCCCGCCGTCGTACCCGCGACCCCGGCCGCGAGTGCGGACACGGCCGGGGAGGCGGGCACGGTCCGGCTCCTGCACCGCATCTGCCGGGTCTACGCGGGGCTCGGCATCGCGGTGCCCGTCCTCGGCTTCGCCACGGCCGCCGCGATGGGCGTGCTGCAGGACGCCTGGCTCATCGCCTCCATCACGCTGACCGCCGTCGCCGCCGGTCTGCTCGCCGCCTTCGTCCTGCCGCGCCAGGAGGAGCTGCTGGAACAGCTCACCGGAGGGCGCCCCGTCGAGCGCGCCGCGACGGCCCGGCTGGCCATGTTCACCGGTCTGTTCAACCTGCTGTGGGCCACGGTGACGATCCTCATGATCGTGCGGCCCGGCTCCACCACGGGCGCCTGAGCCGACCGCGGACCGGACCGTCGTTCACATCCTGACGGAATGCGCACCGCGGCGTGAACGGACGCCTAGACTGCTCAGTCGCGCCTCCGAGCGGGGGCGGACGACACGAAAGGCGCGTTGACGGGTGTTCCAGGATTCCCCCATCTACGACCGACTCGTCGCCGAACGCGGTGACATTCCCGAGCAGGTGCGGCGGGACGCCGAGCGCGTGAGCAGGGAACTGGAGGTGGCGATGCGTCCGTTGCACGCGCCCGGGCACCTGCCCGGCGCCGAACGGCAGCCGTCGCCGGGCGGCGGCTGGCAGCGCACGGCCATGCTGCCCGGCCCGCGCTGACGGGCCGCCACCCGGGAGGCGCCCGGTAACGGCCCCGGGGCCGGCGCCCTCACACGTGAGGCCCGCTCAGCCCACTGCCGTGGCGCCCGGGGGCCCGGACGGCATCGCGTCGCCCGGCCCCGGCCGGGCCAGCCACTCGGCGATGGTGCGGGCGATCGGCTGGCCCGTGTCCACCTCGACGAAGCCGAACTGCCCCGACTGGTTGCACTCCAGGAACCACCAGGTGCCGTCCCCGTCCTCGGCGAAGTCGAGAGCGCCGTACGCCAGTTCCGCGGCCCGGAGATAGGACCGGACCGACTCGGCGACCCGCGGGGGGACCTCGACGGGCCGCCACGGCTCGGCCGACGCCGCGAAGCGCACGTCCACCTCGTCGGGATCCGGGTGCGCGGTCGTCTTGCGGGCGGCCAGCAGCTCGTCGCCGACAGCCGTCAGCCGGATGTCGGCACGTTTGGCGACCCGGCGCTGCAGCAGCGTCGGTCCGTGCGCGACGGCGGAGAAGTCGGCCTCGGGTGGAACCCGGCTGGTCGGCACCGCCAGGGGCGGGTCCTGCGGATGCGCACCCGAGACGGGTTTGACCACCAGGTCCGGATAGCGTTCGGCGAACTCCCGTGCCGCCCGCGGAAACGTCGTGATCAGCGTGGCGGGCACCGGCAGCCCGCACTGCTGGGCCAGCCGCAGCTGCCAGGGCTTGTAGCGGGCCCGGTGCGCGGCGTCGGGCTGGTTCATCCAGCGTGCCCCGCTGCCCCGGAGCATGCCGTAGAGGGCCTGGCCCGACTCCTCGGTCAGCCACGCCGACGGTTCGGCGGCCCGCGCGGCCGGGCCGCCCGGCCGGCGCAGCCAGACGGACCGCAGCCCGCCGATGCTCACCAGGCGCTCCCCGGCGGACAGATGGCCCCGGAAGGAGCCGTGCACGAACTCGCCCGAGAGCGCCACCGATTCGGTCAGGTCCGCGGGGTCCAGTCGGACCACCGGGACCGACGACGCGTTCAGGTGCACCACCACCATGTCGGCGGTGACGTCCTCTTCGCTGGTCAGGATCAGTACGGTCATTCCGGTCGGCCCGTGTTCAGTCGTCGAAGTGGGTCTTCGACCCCGCGGTGGAGGTCGTCGTGCCCAGCTCTCTCAGCAGGGCGTGGTCGCAGGCGGCCGCCCGCCCGTCCCACAACACGTTCAACTGCTGCCCGGAGTCGTAGACGTACGGAGTGGTCGCTTCCAACTCCACGGCCGGCCGGGCGTAGTTCAGCGCGAACGGTTGCATCGTCTCTCCCTGGTCGGTGCTCCCCGAAGTGGAGGACGGCCGCTGCGCGTCGCCTCCCGGTAGGCCGACTTTCGCCGGCTCCCAAGGACTTATACGATTCGAACGGGTGATTGGTTTCCTTACTTTGCGTAACCATCCGGCGGGCATGATCGTCCCCGCTGCAGGTCGACGCCACCGTTCGAGCCGCCCAGCGGGCCGCGCAGGGACCGCAGTGCGACGAACAACACACCGATGTCGTCGAGATAGACCGGATCGGGCAGCAGGTCCGCCGGGAGCACCAGATAGAGGACGGCACCCCAGAAGACCCAGCGCGGGCCCGTGGGAAGTCCGGCCCGCCTGAGGTCCCGCCGGGTGCGCACCAGCCGCACCAGGAGCGCCACGGCCCCTGCCAGGGCCAGCGCCGCCAGCAGCACCACCGCCACCAACACCACCGTGGTCGTGTCCACCGGGCCCTCCTCCTCGGCGCGCGGCGCGCGCCTCCTCCAGCGGATGCCCGCTCGGGGCGGCGGCAAGACCGGCGGCCGGGTCCTCTCATCCCTGTGGCCCACCCGGAGTGGCAGGGCGGCGTAGACGTGCTTAGTAATGGTCAGCACACAGCGCGTGTCGCATGTCGGGGACGCAGGGCGGCCGCACCCCAACACACGGAGAGATCATGACCACAGGCTCTTCATCACCCCGTTCGCCCGAGTACTCCATATCCGCCCTGGATCTGCCCACGGGCGAGACGACCACGACGACCGGTACGGCACGGCCGCCCGGCACGCGGCCGCGGACCACCGCCCAGCCGGACGGCCGGGACGCGGACGTCTGGGGGACCGGCCTGGACGACGACGACCTCCTCGATCTCGATCCCGATCCCGACCTGCGCGAACCCGAGTTCAGCGCCCCCGACCCCGCCGGCCGCGGGCTCCCCGGCGCCGACCGCCCCGGCCCCGGTGGGACGGCCGCACCGCGAGCGGAGGACCGCCGCGAGGCCCCCGAGGCAGACCCGGCGGACCGGGCGTACGGAGACCCCGTCGGTGACCTGGTACGCGCCGCCGTCGCCGACCGGCCGCTGGAGGAGGTCGTCGACCTCATCACGACGCTGGAGCAGTCCCCGAAATACGCGCAGGCCACCGTCGACGCGCTCCGCGCGGTCGGGGTCAACAGGTCCGTGGAGGACGTGACCCGGCTGGTCGGCCTGCTGACCAGGCCGCCGCGCCACCCGGACAGCGCGGACGAGGCGATCCGGGCCGCGGCGGAGAGCCGCTCCGTGGAGGACGTGACCAGGCTGATGGGCCTGCTGCACCGCACGTCCCTGGAACCGCACTGCGGGCAGGCCGCCGTACAGGCGGCGGCCACCGGGCGGCCCGTCGAGGAACTCGTCGAACTGATCGGCCGGCTCGGCGAGGACGGCCACGTACGCGAGGAGAGCCCCGACGCCCGGCAGTTGCGGGCGGCCCGCGACGCGGCCGAGGCCCCCGGGGCGGAGGACGCCGGTGAAGGCGACCAACACCCGCCGCGCGACGGCGTCTTCGCCGCCGCGGCCCGTCGGGGCCGCGAGCGCCGCGGACTCCGGCGCACCGGCCGCCGCGGCCCGGATGACGACCGGGCACAGGACCGTGCGGCCGACGGAAGTCCGGCGGCGCGCGACCGCGACCCGAATGCTACGGAGCGTGACGTTGGCATGAGTCGTCCGGCACGTGCCGATGGCAAGAAATCTCCGGTGCGCCGATCGGCCCGGGGACCGGCCTGGCCCGCCTGGCTCACCGTCGCCGTTCTCGCCGGATGCGGCGTGGCCTTCTTCCCCCTGCACCGCGCCGACGCCTCGGCCCGCGCCTACGGGGTCGCCCTCGGCCTGTCGGCACTCTGCCTGGTGCTGGCCCTGCTCCTGACGGTGCGCCCGGCCGTCCCGCTGCTCGCCGCGGCGGTCGTGGCACCGGCGGCACTGGCGGCGGCGAAGCTCTACGGCGGCGCGACGCCCACGGCACGGGTCTCCCCGGTCACCGACCTGGCCATGGCCCCCGCCTGGCTCGCCGTCGCCGTGGCCGTGGCCGCCGCGCTCGTCGCGCTGACGGCTCTGTGCGTACGGGTGGCCTCGCAGGACACCGCGCGGCGCCGGCCCGTCCGCCGCCGGGTGGCAGCGGCAAAGTAGCGGCGCCCGGAACACCGCGGCATCAGCGCCCGGACCCTGCGGCACGGTGTGGTCCGCGCCGGGAAGAAGGCCGCCCGGCGCGGACCACACCGCCGTGCCGCGCTCACACTCCCAGCGTGCCCGCGGGGTGCCCGTGCTCCAGCAGTGCCGTGAGCACCCGGTCGGGCGTGAGCGGCAGTTCGCGGAACCGGATGCCGGTCGCGTGGTGGACGGCGTTGCCGACGGCCGCCGCCGAGCCCACGATCCCGATCTCACCGATCCCCTTGCTGCCCATGGGGTTGAGGTGACCGTCCTCCTCGTCGATCCAGTGGGCCTCCACGGCCGCGACGTCGGCGTGCGCGGGCACGTGGTAGGCGGCCAGGTCGCGCTGGACGAAGTCGCCGAACTCCGGGTCCACCGTGCTGTCCTCGGTCAGCGCCATGCCCAGGCCCATCGTCATGCCCCCGATGAACTGGGAGCGCGCCGTACGGGCGTTCAGGATGCGCCCCGCGGCGAACACGCCCAGGAGCCGGGTCACCCGGACCTCGCCGGAGACGGTGTCCACGCCCACCTCGGCGAAGTGGGCGCCGAACGCGTGCCGGGCGTAGGGGCTCTCGGCGTCCACCGTCCCGGAGGTGTCGGCCTCGGCCGAGACCCCCTCGTCGGGCAGCGGCCCCGAGCGCTCCGCCAGCATTCCGGCCAACCGGGCGCACGCCTCGTGCACGGCCGACCCCCAGGACGCCGTGCCCGAGGAGCCGCCCGCCATCGGGGCGAACCCGATACCGCTGTCGGCGACCTCGATCCGCACCCGCTCCAGCGGGCTGCCCAGGGCGTCCGCCGCCACCTGCGCGAGCACCGTCCGGGCGCCCGTGCCGATGTCGGTGGCGTTGACCCGTACCAGGAAACCGCCCTCGGGCAGGGCCCGCGCCGACGCCACGCACGGCGACACCAGCACCGGATAGGTGGCCGAGGCCACCCCGCTGCCGATCAGCAGGGAGCCGGCGGCGCCGGAGCGGGGCCGCGGATCGCGCCCCTCCCAGCCGAAGCGGCGGGCGCCCTCGCGCAGACACTCCACCAGATGGCGGCTGCTGTAGGGCTTCCCGCTGTCGGGCTCGGTCTCCGGTTCGTTGCGGACCCTCAGCTCCACCGGGTCCACGCCGAGTTCGACGGCCAGTTCGTCCATGGCCGACTCCAGGGCGTACATGCCGGGGCACTCGCCCGGGGCCCGCATCCAGGAGGGCGTGGGTACGTCCAGCGCCGCCACGCGGTGGACCGTGCGCAGGGCGGGAGCGGCGTACATGACCCGCGCGGGGACCGCCGCCTGCTCCACGAACTCCTTGACCCGCGACGTGTGGGTCGTCACCTCGTGCACGAGCGAGGTGAGCCGGCCCCCGCCGTCGGCGCCGAGGCGCAGCCGGTGCAGGGTCGGGGCGCGGTGCCCGACCACGGCGGGCAGGTAGCGGCGCGGCAGCGCGACGGTCACCGGTCGCCCGGTGGCCCGCGCCGCCATCGCCGCGAGCACCACATCGGGGCGCGGCGTCCCCTTGGAGCCGAACCCGCCGCCCACGTGCTCCGCGCGCACCGTGATCCGGTCCTCGGCCAGCCGGAACAGGCGCGCCAGTTCCTTCTGCACCGCCGTGGTGCCCTGGCTGGAGGAGTGCACGACCAGCCGGTCGCCGTCCCAGTGCGCCGTGCTGGTGTGCGGCTCCATCGGGTGGTTGTGCAGCGGCGGCACCGTGTACTCGACGTCGACCCGGTGCGCCGAGGAGGCGAAGGCGCCGTCGGGGTCTCCGTGCTCGGTGGCGGCGGGGAAGCCTCCGTTCGCCGACTCGGGCACGTACGCCCCCGAGTGCGCGGCGGTGAGCGTCACGTCGTGGGGCTCGGTCTCGTAGGCGACCCGTACGGCGGCGGCGCCGGCCCGGGCCGCCTCCAGCGTCTCGGCCACCACCAGGCCCACGAACCAGCCCCGGTGCGGGACGTGCGGTCCCTGCAGTACGGACAGGGTCGGGTCGTCGGGGTCGCCGAGGCGGGGCGCGTTCTCGTGCGTGAGCACCGCGAGAACGCCGGGCAGCGCGAGTGCGGGAGCGGCGTCGACACCGGTGACCCGGCCGCGCGCGACCGTCGCCGGCACCGGCCAGGCCTGCGCGCGGCCCGGCGCGTCGTACTCGGCGGCGTACGGGGCGGCGCCGGTGACCTTCTCCCGCCCCTCCCGGCGCTCGACGGGAGCGCCCAGGACGGCATCGCTGGCGGTCATGGAGTCCTCCTCGTGGACGCCGGGGTTCAGGTCGTGGCCGGCGGGGCGAGCCGGCCCAGTACGTCCAGGGCGATCCGGCGGGCCAGCGGCACCTTGTAGGCGTTGTCCCGCAGCGGCTCGGCGGCGGCCAGTTCCAGGTCGAGGGCGTGCTCGAACGCCGCCGTCGTGGGCGCAGCGCCCAGCAGCGCGTCCTCGGCCCGCCGCGCCCGCCAGGGCCGGTGCGCCAGCGCCCCGAAGGCGATCCCGGCCCGCTCCACCACGCCGTCGGCCAGCTGCAGCACGACGGCGACGGAGGCGAGCGCGAAGGCGTACGACGCCCGGTCGCGCGCCTTGCGGTACGCCGAGGGAAGCCCGGCGGTGGCGGCCGGCAGGACCACGCCGGTGATCAGCTCACCGGCGTGGATCTCCGTGTCCCGCTCCGGGTGCATGCCGGGCAGCCGGTGGAAGTCGGCGGCGGGCACGCTCCGGGTGCCCTCGGGGCCCCGCAGCTCCACGTGCGCGTCGAGGGCGGCCAGCGCCACCGCCATGTCCGAGGGGTGGGTGGCGATGCACTGGTCGGAGTGGCCCAGCACCGCGTGGTCCCGGTGCACGCCCTGCAGGGCGCCGCAACCGGTGCCGGGCTCCCGCTTGTTGCACGGCTTGGACAGGTCCTGGAAGTAGGGGCAGCGGGTGCGCTGCAGCAGGTTGCCGCCGGTGGTGGCGGCGTTGCGCAGCTGCCCCGACGCCCCCGCGAGGAGCGCCTGGGACAGCGCGGGGTAGCGGTCGCGGACGACGGGATGGGCGGCGAGATCGCTGTTGCGGACCGTCGCGCCGACCCGCAGCCCGCCGTCGGGCAGCTCCTCCACCCCGTCCAGCGGCAGCCGGGAGACGTCGACGAGGGCCGCCGGCGTCTCCACGCCGAGCTTCATCAGGTCGACGAGGTTGGTGCCGCCCCCGAGGTAGCGGGCGCCGGGATGGGCCGCGAAGGCGTCGGTTGCCTCCTCGACGCTGGCGGCGCGTACGTAGGCGAAGGATTTCACGGGATCACGTCCTCGACCGCGTCGGCGATGCACATGTACGCCCCGCACCGGCACAGGTTGCCGCTGAGCCGCTCCCGGATCTCCTCCCGGTCCAGCGCGACCGGCTCGCCGGAGGGCACCGCCGGGTCGGTGACGTGGGACGGGTGCCCGGCCGCGGCCTCCGCGAGCGCGCCCACCGCCGAGCAGATCTGGCCCGGGGTGCAGTACCCGCACTGGAAGGCGTCGCGGTCCAGGAAGGCGCGCTGCACCGGGTGCAGTTCCTCGCCGTCACCGGCGAGCCCCTCGACGGTGGTGATCTCGCAGCCGTCCAGGGCGACGGCGAACAGCAGGCAGCTGTTCACGCGCCTGCCGTCCACCAGGACCGTGCAGGCGCCGCACTGGCCGTGGTCGCAGCCCTTCTTGGCCCCCGCGAGCCCGAGGTCCTCACGCAGCAGGTCCAGCAGGACGCGCCGGTGGTCGACGGTGAGGGTGTGCGGCTTGCCGTTGACGCGGAGCGTGGTCTGCGAGTGGGACGACTCGGGCGGGGATGCGGGCGCGGCGCCCTCGTGCTGGCTGTCCATGGCGTCGGTGACCTTCCGGGACGGGCCGTGCTGCTGGGGCTTCCGCGTATCCACCTGCCGTCGGATGACACGTGAGGGTGCCCTCAGTAGCCGCGGGCCGGCGCCGCCCGGACGGCCCGCGGGGGCCCGACTCGCGCCGCCCGGCACGTGGGTGCGCCGGGGCGGTCGGGCCGGTACGCGGGTGCGCCGGGGCGGTCGGGCCGGTGCCGGTCCCGGCAGCAGGGCTCAACGGGGGGCAGAGCACGGAACCGGTGGCGCGGGGCCCGGTCCCGGTCGCCGGTGGCAGCACAATCGTCGGCATCGGTGGGGAGCGGTTCCTGTCACCGCGATCCCGGATGCCGCAAGGGGACGGGACGTCAGCTGCCGGAGCCGGGCGGCGGGCCGGACTCCTGCCCGGCCTCCGGGGGCCGGCGTTGCGGCCGGCCGCTTCCCTTGAACCGTTCCAGCGTGCGGGTCAGCCCCCGCAGCGGGGACGGCGCCGGTGTCTCGGAGGGGGGTGCGGCGGCGTCCGCCGCTCCGGCGGACTCCCGGTAGACGGCCAGAGCCTCCGCCGCGCGTTCGGCGGCCTCCCGGTACAGGTCGCGGGACTGCGTCATGGCCTCCAGCGCCTCGGCGTACATCGCCACCAGCCTGCGCTCGCGCTCCAGCTCCTCCTGGAGCGTCAGCAGCCGCCAGTCCTCCCGCAGCGAGGTGAGCGCCGCCACCGCGTCGTCCGGCAGCGGCCTGGGCAGCGCGGCGAAGGAGGTCACCGCCGCGATCAGGGCGGTGGGCTCGGAACCGTCCAGGTACACGGTGCGCACGGAGAACTCGGCCGCGTCGTGGCCGGCCGGGGCCGGAGTGCCCGGCAGCATCGTGGCGCCGCCGCGCGGCACCTGGACGCCGAAGTCCTCCAGCGCCCAGTTCACCACCCGCAGCTGCTGCGGTGCGGCGCGGTGCTCGACCACCCGGTGCCGCAGCCCGGGAGGCAGCAGCCGGGCCAGCGGCACCCGGCCGCGGTGGTCGGGCGTCATCGCCTCGTGCACGACGACGTGGATGTTCCACGGACTGCGCCCGGCCTCCTTGAGCAGCCGGCGCACGGCCTTGTCGTCGTCCGGCAGGGTGTTGAGACCGCGCAGCCGCAGTCCCGTGGCGGCGTCGCGGTCCCAGGTGACGTCCGGGTCGTCGGGCCAGAACATGGTGGCGGGGGAGGGCCACTCCAGGTCCCACGCCTCCTCGGCCTCGGCGAGCAGCGTCCAGTCCTGTCCGCCCCCCGAACCGGGCTCCAGGATCAGCCGGGCGCGCACGGTCACGGCCCCCGGCGCCTTCCAGCGCGCCTCGAAGATCCGGGGGGCGGCCGCGGCCGGGTCGGCCGCCGGCTCGTCGGGCGGTTCCAGGAAGTCGTCCAGGACCTGGTCGTCCTTGAGCCGCTGCAGCGTGTGGCGGACGGTGTCCTCGGCCGCGGAGCCGACATGGCGGCCGCGAGCGGCCCACAGGGTGGGCGGAGTCGTGGGGCGGGCGGTGGATGAGGTCGGCATGGGTCCATCGGGCAGCAGGGGCACGGACGTAGGCAAGTATCGTCGCCGCAGGTCAGCCGAGAGCATCCGGGGTCCGCCGACCGGGCGGGCCGCGGCCCGGCACACGGTGCGGCCGACGGGGACGCGGGTGCGTCGTGGGCGAGGGTGGGCAGAAGCTGTCCGACCGACCGTACGGCACGACAAGGAGCGAACTGATGAACCTCGACCTCGGAGGGCGTACCGCGCTGGTGACGGGCTCGACCCAGGGCATCGGGGCGGCCATCGCCGCCGGACTGGCCCGCGCCGGCGCCACCGTCGGCGTCAACGGGCGCGACGCCGGCCGCCTGGAGGAGAGCGTCGCGAAACTGCGGGCCGAGGTGCCGGACGGCGCGTTCGTGCCGGTGGCGGCCGACCTCGGCACCGAGGAGGGCGCCGCGGCCGCGGTGGGCGCGCTGCCCGACGTCGACATCCTGGTGAACAACCTCGGTGTCTTCGGCGCCGCCCCCGCCCTGGAGATCAGCGACGACGAGTGGCGCCGCTACTTCGAGATCAACGTCCTCGCGGGCGTCAGGCTGACGCGTGCCCATCTCCCCCGGATGAGGGAACGCGGCTGGGGACGGGTGCTGTACATCGCGAGCGACTCGGCGGTCGTGATCCCCGCCGAGATGATCCACTACGGGGTGTCGAAGACGGCCCTGCTCGGCGTCGGCCGCGGCTTCGCCAAGGAGGCGGCGGGCAGCGGCGTCACGGTGAACTGCGTGATCGCCGGACCCACCCACACCGAGGGCGTCGAGGACTTCGTGTACCAGCTGGTCGACCGGGACCTGCCCTGGGACGAGGCCCAGCGGGTCTTCATGCGCGAGCACCGCCCGCAGTCGCTGATCCAGCGGCTGATCGAGCCGGAGGAGATCGCCAACCTCGTCGTGTACCTCAGCTCCCCCCTGGCGTCCGCCACCACCGGCGCGGCCGTCCGCGTGGACGGCGGGTACGTCGACTCGATCCTCCCGTAGCGGCCCCCGAGCCCCCGGCGGTCCCCCGACGGTCCCGGGCCCGCGGCGGTCCCGGGCCCCCGGCGGGGCCGTGCCTCGCGGGCTGCCCGTCCCGCCCGGCGCGAGTCCGCGGAGCCCTTCGCGCGGTCGAAATACCGCAGTATGCCGCAGCGCGCGCACGTTCCCCTGGAAAATGCCAAAGCGCTCACCGGACGCGTGCACTTTCCGTAGTCTCGGCGTCACGTTCGCGGTACGGCCGTGCATGGGGAGGGGATCCGGCGTGCCCGGAATCGACGAGAGTCTGCTGGAGGCCATGCGTCTGCCCGGTGCGCGGGGCGCGTCCCTGGTCGACTGGATCAGCGGGCTTGCCCTGGGCGCCGTCGGCGAGGCGCCGGGCGGCGACTGGGAGGCGACGGCGGCCGAGACGGCCGAACTGGCCCGGCACGTCGCGGAGAGCGGCTCCCTGTCCGCGGGCGGCGCCCAAGCGGCCGCGGAGCCCGGGAAGGCGCCCGAGGTCGAGGACCTGATCGCGACCACCGCCGACGCCTACCACCTCCTCAGGTTCGTCAGCACCCCCTTCGACAGCACTGTCTTCCTGCACCTGTGGCTCGGCCGGCACGACGGGAACCTCGCCCTGGCCCGCATCCGGCTGGCCGGGATGGCAGAGCGCCTGGTGCTCGGATGACCGGGGCGACGGCCACCTGGACCGCGTACGAGACGACGTCGGCCGCGCTCGGCGCCCTCGCGGCCGAGGGGGCGACCGGCGCCCTGTCGGGCGAGCGCGGCATCGTCTACCTCTCGGCCGGCCGCGTCGTCCACGCCGAGTCGGCCTTCACCCCCGACCTCGGTGCCCTGCTCACCCGGAGCGGCGCCGTCGCGCCGGACGGCTGGTGGGACGCGGTCGACCGGGGCGGGGCCCAGCACCGGGTCGGACACCGGCTGGTGGACAGCGGGCGGCTCGCGGCCGGCGCGCTGGAGGTCTGCCACCTGGGGGCGTTGTTCGACGCCGCGTACTTCGTGCTCGCCCACGACACGCGCGCGCACCGCTTCCGGCCGGGTGCGGCGCACTGGCTGGGCGCGGTGCGGTCCGTGCCGGTGGACGCGGTCGTCCGTGAGTCCGGGCGCCGGCGCGCCCTCCTGGACCGCATCTGGCCGGACTCCGCCGTGGACACCGCGCCGCTGGCCCGGGTGCCGGGCGCGGGCGGGGCCGATCTGCCGGTGCGGCGCGTCCGGACCCTGACGCAGGTCGACGGCGTCCGCACCGCCGCCCAGATCGCCTCGGCGCTCGCCTGCCGGACGTACCACACGCTCGTCGAACTGCGCCGCCTGGCCGCCGCCGGTCTCGTCGCCCCCGCACCGGCACCCGCCCCGCCCCGCACGCGGGCCCCGGATCCGGGCGGCGGCGGATGGCAGGACCCGGACACCGCCCTGCTGCGGCGGCTGCGAGACGCCTTGGAGGCCCTGTGATCCGCGCGCGCCGCCGGCGTGACGAAAGGAGACTGCTCATGGCCGTCGAGAGCGACGTGCTGGAGGAACTGCACCGACTGCGCAACCGCGTACCCCAGCTGACGGGGTCGCTCGCGGCCACCGTGGACGGGCTGGTCCTCGCCCACGACGCGCCGGGCACCGAACCCGAGGGCCTCGCCGCGCTCACCGCCGCCGCGCTCGGCGTCGCGCACCGCATGGCCGACGCCACCGCGCGCGGTGGCTTCCGCGAGCTGCTGCTGCGCGGCGCCGACGGCTACGTCGCCACGTACGCCGCCGGCGGGTCCGTCGTGCTCACCCTGCTTGCCGACGGCCGGGTCAACGTCGGCCGGCTGCATCTGGAGGGCCGGCGCAGCGGTGCGCGGATCGGCGAACTCTTCGCCGCGCGCTCCGGCCCCGACCGCACCGCCTCCGGGACCGGCGAACACGTGCCGACGACCGTCGCGGATCCGGCCGCCCGGCCCATCGGCACCCTGCCGGTGCGCACCCCGCAGCGGCCCGCCCACCAGCCGGCACCCCGGGGCGGCGGACACCGCCGCCCGACCTGACCGGCCCGCACGTCCCGACCGACCCGACCGCCTGACCGACCCGACCGACCGATCGCCTACGGACACATCCGGAAGGAAAAGGAACCCACCATGGCCAACCTGGAGACCTCGCTCAAGGAATGCCTCAGCGCCATCGACGGAGCGACCGCCGCCGCGCTGGTCGACTACACCAGCGGCATGGCCCTCGGCACGCTGGGCGGGACCAAGGACTTCAACCTGGAGGTCGCCGCCGCCGGAAACACCGACGTCGTACGGGCCAAGCTGCGGACGATGGAGCACCTCGGTCTGAACGAGGAGATCGAGGACATACTCATCACCCTGAGCAGCCAGTACCACATGATCCGCCTGCTCAAGAGCCGCGGCGGCAACGGCCTGTTCCTCTACCTGGTGCTCGACTCGAGCCGCGCCAACCTGGCGATGGCCCGCCACCAGCTGCGCCGGATCGAGTCCGAACTGGAGGTCTGAGCGCGCACGTGCGCCCGACCGCCGCGGGCCCGGCGACTCCGGTGACGGGGTCGCCGGGCCCGCGACGGCACGGCCGTACGGCTCAGGCCCCGCTCTCCCGGAGCATGTCCTCGCGCTCGACGTACTTCACGCGCTCGCGGCCGTGCGGCTCGCCCTGCGCCTTCTCCGCGGCGTCCAGCCGGTACCAGCCGTCCCAGGTGGTGAAGCGGACGTTGCGCTCGGCGAGGAACGCGTCCACGGCCTCGGGCGCGGGCGAGCCGGGCGTCCGCAGACGGCCGTTCGCGTAGTCGTCCAGCAGGTTGGACACCGTCTCGTTGGCGTCGCCCTTGGTGTGGCCGATCAGGCCGACCGGGCCGCGCCGGATCCAGCCGGTGACGTATGTCGACTCCAGGTGCTCGCCGGACTCCTGCACGACCCGGCCGCCCACGTCCGGGACGGTGCCCGAGTCGATGTCCCACGGCAGCTTGGGCAGCTGGTCGGAGAGGTAGCCGACGGCCCGGTAGACGGCCTGGACGTCCCAGTCCTTGAACTCGCCGGTGCCCTTCACGTTGCCGGTACCGTCCAGCGCGGTGCGCTCGGTGCGCAGCCCGACGACCCGGCCGTCCTGGCCGAGGATCTCGGCGGGGGACTCGAAGAAGTGCAGGAACAACTTGTGCGGGCGGTCGCCGACGTCGCGGATCGCCCAGTTCTCCAGGGTCTTGGCGACCATGTCGGCCTGCTTGTTGCCGCGCCGGACCGCGATCGAGCCGTCGTCGTAGTCGATGTCCTCGGGGTCGACGATCACCTCGATGTTGGGGGAGTGGTCCAGCTCCCGCAGCTCCATCGGGCTGAACTTCGCCTGCGCCGGGCCGCGGCGGCCGAAGACATGGACCTCCAACGCCTTGTTGGCCTTCAGGCCCTCGTAGACGTTCGGCGGGATCTCGGTCGGCAGCAGCTCGTCGGCGGTCTTGGCGAGGACGCGCGCGATGTCCAGGGCGACGTTGCCGACGCCGAGGACGGCGACCTTCTCCGCCTCCAGCGGCCAGGTGCGCGGGAAGTCGGGGTGGCCGTCGTACCAGGCGACGAAGTCGGCCGCGCCGTAGGAGCCGTCCAGCTCGGCGCCGGGGACCGAGAGGTCGCGGTCCGCCGTCGCGCCCGTGGCGAAGATCACACCGTCGTAGAAGGTGCGGAGGTCGTCCAGGCTGATGTCGGTCGGGTAGTTCACGTTGCCGAAGAGACGGATCTGCGGCTTGTCGAGCACCTGGTGCAGGGCCGTGATGATGCCCTTGATGCGCGGGTGGTCGGGCGCGACGCCGTAACGGATGAGTCCGAACGGGGCGGGCATGCGCTCGAAGATGTCGATGGATACACCGGGCTCGGCGGCCACGTCGGACTTCAGCAGGGCGTCGGCGGCGTAGATCCCGGCGGGGCCGGATCCGACGATGGCCACCCGCAGAGGGCGGGGCATGGTGGGGTTCCCTTCGAGCGGTAACAGATCGACTCTCGGCGAAGCCTAAGCTAAGGCAAGCCTAAGTCGGTACGCGGGTCCGATCTATGAGGCCATAAGGGCGGCTTATGGGAGGGCATGTCCCCGGCTTATGGGCCTCTTCGGGCCGCCCGCTGGCCTCTCCGTACCGCTCGCTCATCTCTTCCCACCCTACGGGTCTTCGCGCGCCGCCTCGTGTGCCGGTGCGGTGCCGGTCGCGCCCCGGAGGGTTTGAACCCCCGGTCCCGGGTGACGCAGGCGTGAGGCGCGGCGACCGCGTTCCGCGCCGTCCCACGAGGGGAGAGCGCGTGCAGCGTCCGGACGACGGTACGGACCCCAACCGGTGGCGAGCCCTGTGGGTGACCCTCGTCGCGGGCTTCATGACCCTGCTGGACGTGACGATCGTGGCCGTCGCCCTGCCGTCCATGCAACACGAGCTGCACGCCTCGGCGGCGGCCGTGCAGTGGGTCGTGTCCGGGTACGCCCTCGCGTTCGCCCTGTCCCTGGTGACCGCCGGCCGGATCGGCGACGCCTTCGGCAGGCGCCGCGTCTTCCTGGCCGCCCTGGCCGCCTTCGTGCTCTTCAGCGCCGCGGCGGGCGCCGCACCGGGGATCGGGCTGCTGATCGTCGCCCGGCTCGCCCAGGGGGTGGCCGCGGGCTGCCTCGCCCCGCAGAACTCGGCGCTGATCCAGCAGCTGTTCCGGGGCGCGGAACGCGGGCGGGCGTTCGGGCTCTTCGGGGCCACCGTGGGCGTGTCCAGCGCCGTGGGCCCGGTCGTCGGCGGCCTGATCCTGGCCCTGGCCGGGCCCGCCGGCTGGCGGTGGATCTTCTACGTGAACGTGCCGGTCGGCGCGGTCGCGCTGCTGCTCGGCCTCCGGCTGCTGCCCCGGGTCGAGCCAGGCGGGCGGGGGCGGCTCGACCCGGTGGGGGTGGGGCTCCTCGGCTGCGGGATCCTCGCCCTGATGCTGCCGCTGGTGCTCGCCGAGGGCGGCGGGCTGACCAGGACCTGGTGGCTGTTCCCGGTCGGGGCCGTGGTGCTCGGCGCCTTCGCGCGCTGGGAGCGCCGGATCGCCCGCCGGGGCGGGGAGCCCCTCCTGGACCCCCGGCTGCTGACCGAGACCCGCGGCTACGCCACCGGCGCGGGACTCGCCGCCCTGTACTTCGTCGGGTTCAGCGGGGTGTGGCTCGTCTTCGCGCTGTTCTTCCAGAACGGGCTGGGCTACTCGCCCCTGATGTCCGGCCTGGCGGTGACCCCGTTCGCCGTGGGGTCGGCCGTCGCCGCTGCCGTGGCGGGCCGCTTGGTCGAGCGGCTGGGACGGCTGCTGACGGTCTGCGGGCTCGTCGCGGTCATGGCGGGCCTCGGCACGACCGCCGTGCTGCTCTGGCTCGCGCCCGCCGACCGCGCCGCCTGGCTCGCCGCCCCGGCCCTGCTGCTCGGCGGCCTCGGCAGCGGCTGCGTGATCTCGCCGAACATCACCATGACGCTGCGCGAGGTCCCGGTGCGGATGGCCGGGGCGGCCGGTGGCGCCCTGCAGACGGGGCAGCGCCTGGGCGGTGCCGTGGGCACCGCCGCGCTGCCCGGCCTCTTCTACCTCACCCTGAACGAGACCCACGAGGACTACCAGGACGCCGTGGCCCTCTCGGTGGGGTGCGGTGTCGCCGCGATGCTGTGCGCGCTGACCGTCGCGGTCCGCGACTGGCGCCGGGACCGGCCCGGGAAAGAGGGCGACGAGGGCTGTCCGCCGGAGACCTCCCACAGCCACACCCACGCGGGCCAGAACTGACGCGCCCGGCCGGAGCCGATCAGCGGCGCTTGCCGAACTTCCGCAGCATCTGCTGCGCCTGGGCGCGCCGGCGCGGGTCCGAGGCGGCGCGGCGCACCTGGTCGGCCGCCCGCCGCCCCTGCGGGCTCCGCGCGAACTGCTTGATCCGGTCCAGTACTCCGGCCATGACGTTCCTCCGAGTCGACGACACACCTGCTTCGCCGTCCTCCTACCCCGCGCTCCCCCGGCCACCCCCGGCGCGATCCGCGTGTTTGAGGGCGCCGGGAACGGCGACCCGCAGGGGCAGTACATCGCAAGCCAACGCCGAGAGGTGAAAACAGTGGCCGACAACCAGAAGTCCAGGGCCAAGACGGAGCAGGCCAAGGGGAAGGCCAAGGAAGTGCTCGGACGGGCCGTCGGCAACGAGCGGATGACGGCCGAGGGCCGTGCCGAGCAGTCCAAGGGCGACGTCCGGCAGGCCAAGGAGAAGGGCAAGGACGCGTTCCGGCGCTGACTCGGCACGCACCCCGCAGCGTACGGGCCGCGGAATCCGGCACACGGCCGGTTCCGCGGCCCGCGCCGTGCCCGGCGGGCCCCGGCGAGGGGGCGGTGGTTCCGTTCGGTCGGCGGCTCAGCCGATGTGGTAGCTGTCCCCGTAGACCTGCCAGTCCAGCGGCGGTTCGAGGTCCAGGTTGCCCGCGCGCAGGAAGACGCGCTGGGCCGTGTCGACCCGGCTGGTGTCGCTGTGCGCCTCCTCCTGCTTCATGGCCCACACCCGCTCGTCGAGGAAGGCGTCCAGGTAGGCCACCTCGTCGCCGCCCTGGGCCGGCGGCCGGGCCCGGCCCAGGGCCCGCGCGCGGATGCTGCCGAAGCCGAGGGCGTCGCCGCCGTTGCCGTGCATGACGATCGCGTCGTAGTACGCGAACTGCCCCAGCGTGCGCAGCCCGTCCGCCCGGCCCTGTTCCACGGCCGGGTCGAAGTAGACGCGGTCCCGCTCGTCGTCCTGCGCGCGGCGGAACTCCGGGTCCTCCGCGGCCCGGCGCCAGTCGTCCGGGAAACCGGGATCGAGCCCCTCGTGCGAGTCGGTGCCGTCCACCGCGCGCAGCGCCGGCAGATAGCCCGCCAGCGCGTTGCCGGGACTGCGGTCGGCGTACAGCTGCACCAGGTCGAGCATGTCCCCGGTGCCGGAGCAGAAGCCGATGATGCCCGCGGTGTAGCCGCGGCCGTCGCCGATGTCCTCGATGTAGCCGTACTGCGCCTTCCAGTCGAGCGAGGAGTTCTCCGCGCTCGACACCAGTTGCATGGCGATCTCCTTCTTCGCCGGGTCGTCGAGTCCCGCCGCCCGCGCGGGCGCCGCCGCGGCCCGCGAGGGGGTGAACAGGGGTACTGCCGCCAGGGACGCGCATGCCATGGCGAGCACGGTACGGCGCGAGGTGCCTTCCGGGCGCGCCGGGTCGGTGTGGGGGTGCCTCACGGAATCTCCAGACGGGTGTGGGGGGTGGGGGGAGTGCCGGGCACTGACAGGAAAGTTTCCTACCAGAAAAACGGCGCACTGGGCACCCGTCGGGACCGGAATCGGTACGGACCGGGGCCACCGCCCGGGTCCGTCAGGGCATCGGCTGCTCGGCCCAGATGATCTTGCCGCCCGGCGTGTAGCGGGTGCCCCAGCGCTCGGCGAGCTGCGCGACGAGGAACAGGCCGCGTCCGCCCTCGTCGGTCATGGCCGCGTACCGCAGGTGCGGGGAGGTGCTGCTGCTGTCGAACACCTCGCAGATCAGGCTGCGGTCGAGGAGCACCCGGACGTGGACCGTTTCGCCGCCGTACCGGATCGCGTTGGTGACCAGCTCGCTCAGGATCAGCTCGGTGGTGAACGCCAGCTCGTCCAGGCCCCACTCCGCCAGCCGTTCGGTGACCTGGGAGCGCACCTCGCCGACCGCCGCCGGATCGTTCGGCACCTCCCAGTCGGCGACCCGGCCGGGTCCGAGCATGCGGGTGCGAGCGACGAGCAGCGCGATGTCGTCGCCCGGCCGGTCCGGCAGCCGGGCGTCCAGGACGGTGCGGCAGGTCTCCTCGGGTGTCTCGCCGGCCGTCTCCAGCGCCCGGCGCAGCTGTTCGAGACCGACGTCGATGTCGTGCTGCCGGTCCTCGACAAGCCCGTCGGTGTAGAGGACCAGCCGGCTGCCCTCCGCCAGCTCCAGCTCGGTCGTCTCGAACGGGAGGCCGCCCAGGCCCAGCGGCGGACCGGCCGGCACCTCGGGGAACTCCACACCGCCGTCGGGCCGGATCAGTGCCGGCGGCGGATGGCCCGCGCGGGCGACGGCACAGGTGCCGGACGCCGGGTCGTAGATCGCGTACAGACAGGTCGCGCCGGTCACCGGGGCGGTGCCGTCGTCGGTCGGCTCGTCCTGGTCGATGCGGCCGACCAGCTCGTCGAGCAGACCGAGCAGTTCGTCGGGCGGCAGGTCCAGGGCGGTGAAGTTGTGCACCGCCGTCCGCAGCCGCCCCATGGTGGCCGCGGCGTGCAGCCCGTGCCCGACGACGTCCCCGACCACGAGCGCGACCCGCGCCCCGGACAGCGGCAGTACGTCGAACCAGTCCCCGCCGACCCCGGCCTGCGCGGGCAGGTACCGGTAGGCGACGTCCAGGGCGTTCTGGTCGGGCATCCGGCGGGGCAGCAGGCTGCGCTGGAGGGTCACCGCCATGCTGTGCTCGCGGGTGTAGCGGCGGGCGTTGTCGATGGAGATCGCGGCCCGCGCGACCAGCTCCTCGGCGAGGGCCAGCTCGTCCTCGTCGAACGCGTCCGGCTGCCGGGAACGCCAGAAGCAGACCACCCCGAGCACCAGGGCGCCGGCCCGCAGCGGCACGGCGACCAGCGAGTGGACGCCGTACTCCACCACCTGCGCGGAGCGCTCCAGGTCCTGCGCCTGCCAGCCGGGCGCGTCGGCGAGGCGCGGCGTCAGCTGGGGACGCGCGGTCTCAAGGGCCCGGCCCTGCGGCGAGGAGGACACGAAGCGGATCTGCCGGCCGACCGGATAGAGCGGCACGTCCTCGCTGATGCCGCCGAGCGCGCAGCGGCGCAGCGGCGTCGCCTCCTGCGGCTGGCCGCCCGCCAGCACGGCGTCGAACAGGTCCACGCTGACGTAGTCCGCGAACCGCGGCACGGCCAGCTCCGCCAGCTCCTCGGCGGTGCGCGTCACGTCCAGGCTGGTCCCGATGCCCACACCGGCGGAGTAGAGCATGTCCAGCCGTTCCCGGGCGGTCTCGGCCCGCCCGGACAGGGCCCGCAGCTCCGTGGAGTCGCGCAGCGTGGCCACACTGCCCGCCGGGCCGCCCCGTACGTCCGTCGGCCGCTGGTTGACGGCCAGCAGCCGGTCCTTGACCAGGTGCACCTCGTCGGTCGCCACGCGTCCGGAGGCCAGCAGCTCGGCCGTGTCGTCCGGCAGGCCGAGCCCGGTGACGGGCCGGCCCTCGGCGTCGGCGGGCAGGTCGAGCAGGCGCTGCGCCTCGTCGTTGGCGAGGAGGAGGCGGCCGTCCGGACCCGTGATGAGCACGCCCTCGCGGACGCTGTGCAGAACCGCGTCGTGGTGTTCGTACATCCGGGTCATCTCGTGCGGACCCAGGCCGTGCGTCTGCCGCAGCAGCCGCCGGGCCACGAGCGCCGTCCCCGCCGTCGCCAGCGCGAGGCCGACGCCCGCCACGATCAGCACCAGTGGCAGCTGCCGCTCCGCGGCGCCGCCCACGTTCTCGGTGGTGATGCCGGCCGACACCAGGCCGACGACCGTGCCGTCGGGCGCCTTCACCGGGACGATCGCCTGCACCAGCTGGCCGATCGTCCCGTCGACCTCCTCGGTCACCGTCTTCCCGGCCAGCGCCGGGCCGATGTTCCCGACGAACTGCCTGCCGATGCGGTCGGGCTTGGGGTGGGTGTAGCGGACGCCGCGGGTGTCGGTGACGACCACGAAGTCCACGCCGGTGGCCTCGCGCGCCGCCTCGGCCCGGGGCTGGAGCACCGCCGAGGGGTCGGAGCCGCGCAGCGCCTCCACGATGCCGGGGGAGTCGGCGAACGTCGCGGCCACGGCGACGGACCGGTTGCGGGCCTCGACCGTGCTGTCGTGCCGTACCTGGAGCACCAGCGCGACGGCCGCGGCCACCACCAGCAGCAGCACGATGACCACGTTCATGACGAAGACCTGGCCGGCCACGCTGCGGCCGGACAGCGCCCAGCGCAGGGCCGAGGCGTGCCGCACCGCCCCCGCTCCCCGTCGCGGCCGGTCCGCGTCCCGGGGGTGCCGGGCGTGCGAGCCGCTGGGGCGACGGGGTGACCGCTCTCCCGATCGACCCATCAGTCGGACCATGTGCCCATGTCTACACTGCCGGGCCACCGGAGGCGAGGGGCACCCCCCGTACCGCGGCGGTGTGCCGGAGCCCGGCCGGACACCGTGCTCACCTGGAACGTCCGGGCCCCGGACGGCGGGTGGCGAGCAGCAGGGCGATGTCGTCGCGGCGGTCCGCGGTGTGCCGGGCGCTCACGACGAGACGGTCCGCCACCCCCGCCAGTGCACGGCTGCCGGGACGCGGGGCGGGTGAGCCGGCCCCGCCCAGCGCCCGCCGCAGGGCGGTGATGCCCTCGTCGATGTCGGTGCCCGGCCGTTCCACCAGCCCGTCCGTGTAGAGGGCGAGGACGGCGCCGGGCTCCACCAGGAACTCGGTCAGCGGGTAGGCCGCGCGGGGGTCCACACCGAGCACCACCCCGCCGGGCAGGTCCAGCGTCTCGGTGCGCCCGTCCGGGTGGCGCAGGAGCGGCGGCGGGTGACCGGCCCGGGCCGCGCGGGCCCGTCCGGTGGCCGGGTCGAGCCGGATGTAGCAGCAGCTGGCGAACAGGCCCGGGTCCAGGTCGGCCAGCAGGTGGTTGACGCCGCCCATGACCTCGTCGGGCGGCCGGTCGCCGAGGGCGAAGGCCCGTACGGCGCTGCGCAGTTGCCCCATCGTCGCCGCCGCCTGCACGCCGTGCCCCTGGACGTCGCCGATGACCAGGGCCATGCCGTCCCCGGAGACGACCACGTCGTACCAGTCGCCCCCCACCTCCATGCCCTGCGTCCCCGGCAGATAGCGCCCCGCCGTCTCCAGCAGGGGGTGGGCGGGCAGTCGCCGGGGCAGCAGCACGCCCTGGAGCCCCCGGGCGAGCGCGGTCTCGGACTCGTAGCGGCGGGCCTTCTCCATCGCGTGGGCGATCAGACCGGCGAGTGCGGTGAGCACCGAGCGCTCCTCGGCGCTGAAGCCGCGGGCGCGGTCGAAGCCGAGGATGCAGGAGCCGACCGGCCGCCCGGAGGCGATCAGCGGCAGGAAGGCGCGGGCACCCTCCGCGGCGTCGAGCGCCATCTCCGGGTAGGCGGCGGCCAGGTCGTGCATCGAGTCGAAGAAGAGCGGCCGGCCGCTGGTCAGCGCCTCGACGCCGGGCAGCCGGGCGTCGAGCGGGACGTCCTTGAAGGGTGCGAGGAACCCGGGCGGGAAGCCCGTCTCCCACGCCAGGTGCATGTGCCGGTCCTGCAGCAGGTACAGGGCGAGCCGGCGGCCTCCGAAAGCCGACTGCAACTCCCGGAAGACCACGGCCGACACCTGGTGCGCGGTGACCGCCTCGGTCAGGGCCACGGCCAGGACGATGGGCCGGTACCTCGGCGCGGTCGAGACGATCGGCGGCCCCGGCTCGCCCGCCCCCGACTCCTCCTCCGGCGCCCCGTGTTCGGGTGTGAGCCCGGCGGAGGCGTCGGCCACCCGGTTGGCCGGGCGGAGGGTGCCCGTCAGGAAGTCCGGGCCGGGATAAAGGGAGGTGGCCAGCCAGTCGCCCTCGAAGGGCCGCGGGACCGTGCGGGGGCCGGCGTCCGGCGGGCGCCGGACATGGAAGCGGACCGGTTCGGGGGAGAGCAGGGCGCCGCGCAGGTGGTCCCCGTAGGCGGGCTGGTCGAGCCAGGGCACGGCCTCCCACAGGGTGTGGCCGAGCAGCTCCGCCCGGGGCCGGCCCAGCAGCTCGGCGGCGCGCGGATTGGCGTACACCAGCGTGCCCAGCCGGTCCAGGCAGAAGACGCCCTCGGGCAGCAGGTCGGCCGCGGCGTCGGCCACGGCGGTGGACTCGCGCACGGCGCCCCGCACCGGGCCGCCGGCGGGCGGCGCGCCCCGCGGCTGCCACAGCTCCACCAGACGCGGCGCCCCGTCCGCCGACCGCACGTGCAGCGGCAGGTGGGGCGGCCGGCCCGCGGCCGTCTCGCGCAGCGCCGCCGCGATCCGGTGGCCGTCGCCGGGGGCCAGTACGGCGGTGAGTGCCGGGAGCGGGACGGCGGGGCCCACCGCAGGACCGAGCAGGGCGCGCAGCGGCTCGTCGAGGGTGACGGAGTCCGTCTCCGGGTCCCACGCGAAGCTTCCGACGCGCTGCGGGGGCCGGCCGGAGGCGGGCGGCCGGACGCACAGCGGCTCGCTCTCCCAGGCGACCGCCGGCTCCTCCCGGCCGGCCTCCAGCCGGTCCAGAGCGGTGCCCAGCTCCTGCGCGATCCCCGCCATCCGGTCGGCGCCCTCCAGCAGTTCGGCCGTGTCCGCGGCGGCCGGGCGCAGCACGGTCAGCACCCCGTAGGTGTGCTCCGCCCCGGCGACGGGCACGTACAGGGACCCGAACGGGAAGGGGAGGCCCGCCGCGAACTGCGGGTAACGGCGCATGGTCTCGGCGGCGTCCGGCAGCAGCACGCGCACCCCGCGCCGGAAGGCGTCGGCGACCGGGAACCGGCTGTCGCGGTGCAGGCGCCACCAGGGCCGGAACAGCGGTCCCGGCAGTCCGGAGAGGACGGCCAGCCGCAGCAGTCCGGGCGTGCGGGACCGCAGGTACACGCCGCCCACCCGGCCGTCCGCCGCGCCGATCGCCCGGGCGCAGGCGTCGGTCAGCAGGGCCGTCAGCCGTCCGGGCGTCCGGCCCTCGTCCTCGGCGCCTGCACTCATCCGGTTCCACCTCGTCCGTGCGCCCGCGCGTGCGACACAGCAAGAATGCGTCCTTTCGCCCGGATGCGCGCACGCGGTCGGTCCCAACGGGTGAGCGCGGGCGGCGTCGAGCCGGCGGACGTGAGTCCGCGACCTGCTCCGCGGTCTGCTCCGTGGCCTGCTCCGTGGCCTGCTCCGCGGCCTGCGGAATCACCGTCGACGCTTTCGGCTACCGGCAGACCCTCCGGCGCTTCGCGGACCTCGGTGCGCCGACGCGCGGATCACGGAACCCGGCGTCGACGGCTCCGGCGACTACGCCGCGGAGTCCGAATCGGCTCGGATCTCACCGGCCCGGCGAGCGTCGCCCGCGGCCGGAAAACGGCGCGTCCGGCGGAAGTTGGGGCAAACGGATCGGAGCGACCCCGCCGATGCGTAAGGTGAGGGGCCGGAACCTCCGGACCCCTTGGCCCCGACCGGACGGTGAGGCTCTGTATGACTCCGGCGCACGGACCCGATGCCGCGGGCGCCTCCGCCGTGTCCACGGCGGTGGAGTTCAGGGGCGGATCGGCGATGATCCCGGCCTCACGGGACGTGGTGCACGGTTTCGTCGCACGGCTCGCCGCGACGGGCGTCGAGCCGGCCGACTCCTTCCTGGACGCGGCCCGGCTGGTCACCAGCGAACTGGTGACGAACGCGCTGCGGCACGCTCCGGGCCCCTGCAGGCTGCGGCTGACCCTGGTCGACGACCGGGTGGAGATCGCCGTTTCGGACACGGGGGACGGCTTCCCCACCTTCCTGCCCCGCGACCCGCAGCGGGTCGGCCGGCACGGTCTGGAGATCGTGACGCGCCTGTGCGACGAGGTCGTCACGAGGCCGCACGCGAAGGGGAAGACGGTATGCGCGCGCCTGCCGCTGAGGTGACTGCTCAGACGGACAGGGCCTGTTCGACGCTCGGGTAGCAGGCGATCAGCGCGTCGACGCCCACGAGCCGCAGCACCCGCTCGACGGCGTCCCGCGGTGCGGCCAGCCGGAACCACACGTCGCGCGCCTCGGCCTCCCGGTGCGCGGTGATGAGCACGTTGATGCCGCTGGAGTCCAGGAAGCCGACCTCGCGGAAGTCCACCACCGTGCCCGGTGCCGACCGCACCGAGGACAGCAGGACGTCACGGAGGTGGCGGCTGCCGTCGAGATCGACCTCTCCGGCGAGGACGACGACGCAGACGCCGTCACCCGTGGTGGTACGGGTGATCAGCAGCCGCTCCGGAACCGCCGCTCCCTCGATCTCCGCCACGCTGTCCTCACTTCTCGCACATGCCCGGGCCTCGGTGGTGGCTTGATGTTAAGGCTCCACCCGCCCGCCGCGGACCACTTGTGCGCAGCCCGCGCGGACCGCTCGCGCAGACCGCTCGCGCAGACCGCTCGCGCAGACCGGGCCCGGCCGGCCGGGTGCTCGGATCGGGCTCGACGCGCGCGACGGCGCTCCGCTGACTACCGTCGAGGTGTGGTGGCACACACATTCGAGGAGCTCGTGCACAAACGCCGCGCGGCAGACCTGGCACAGCACCGGGTCGAGGAGCTGCGCGACTCGTACGGGCCGCCCACGCAGCACCGGTGGACCCCGCGGCAGTCGCACACCTACGAGACCGCCGTACGGGCCTGGCGCGACCTGGACCGGGACGCGCGGACCGCGATGACGGACTACGTCAAGGAGGGAGGCCAGTCCCGCCACAAGATCGAGGCAAGCGTCCGCAAGGCGGTGCGGGACGGCGGCCGGGACGCCTGAACCGCCCCGGCCCGCCGCACCGCTCCCCGCCGCGCGGAACCCGTCTCTCAGCTCAGCTCAGCGGTGCCGCGGCCTCGCCGACGAGGTCGCGCACCGCCTCCACGGCCGCGGCCCGGTCCTCGGGCACCAGGCCGATGCGGGTGCGCCGGTCGAGGAGGTCCGACGCGTCGAGTGCGCCCTCGTGGCGCAGCGCCCACAGCAGTTCGGCCCCGGTGACGGGGTGGTCCGGCAGCACCCGCTCGGCCAGCCGGGGGTCCTCTGCGGCGAGCGCCCGGACCTCGGGCGCCTCGGTCCCGTAGCGCCGCACCAGCCGGCCGGGGGCGCGCACCCGGGCCAGGGCGGCCGGTGCGGCGGCGCCGACCAGGGGCAGGGCGGCCGTGGGGGAGGGTCCCGCGGACAGGCGCCGGGCGGCCACGGCGGCGTCCACCGCGTCCTCCGCCATGCGACGGTACGTGGTGAGCTTGCCGCCGACCACGGTGATCACCCCCTCGGACGAGGTGAGCACGGCGTGCCGCCGTGAGACGTCCGCTGTGCGGGGACCGGCACCGGGGCGGTTCGGCGAGGCGGTGTCGAGCAGCGGGCGCAGGCCCGCGAAGGCGCCCACCACGTCCTCGCGGCGCACGGGCACGTCCAGTACCGAGCCGAGCACGTCGAGCAGGAAGCCGATGTCGGTCTCCGGCGCCCGGGGGACGTCCGGGACCTCTCCCTCGACCGGTTCGTCCGTCAGACCCACGTACACGCGGCCGTCGCCCTGGGGCAGGACCAGGACGAAACGGTTGGTCTCGCCGGGGATCGGCACGTGCAGGCCCGCCGGGAGCGGGCCCAGGTCCTCGGAGCGCAGGACGAGGTGGGTGCCGCGGGAGGGGCGGATGCGGATGCCGTCCACGAGGTCGCCGGCCCACACGCCGGAGGCGTTGACCACCGCGCGGGCCCGGATCACGCCCTCCTCGCCGGTGGTCTCGTCGCGGACCCGGGCGCCGGACGCCGTCAGCTCCAGCGCCCTGACCCGCGTCAGGATGCGGGCCCCGCGGGCGGCGGCCGTCCGCGCCAGCGCGGTCACCAGCCGGGCGTCGTCGGTGAGCCGGCCGTCCCAGGAGAGCAGTCCGCCGCGCAGCCGCTCGGAGCGCAGCGCGGGGGCGAGGTGGCGGGTCTCGACGGCGGACAGCCGGCGCGGAGCGGGCAGCGTGGCCCGGGCGGTGCGCGCCGCGAGCCGCAGGGCGTCGCCGGCCCGGAAACCGGCCCAGGCCAGCGCCGCCTGGCTCCGGGAGACCAGGGGCGTCAGGGGCAGTACGAAGGGCTGGGCGCTGACCAGGTGCGGCGCCGTCCGCTCCATCAGCACCCCGCGCTCCACGGCGCTCTCGTGGGCCACGTCGAGCTGGGCGGAGGCGAGGTAGCGCAGGCCGCCGTGGACGAGCTTGGAACTCCAGCGGGAGGTGCCGAAGGCCAGGTCGTGGGCGTCCACGGCGACGACACTCAGGCCGCGCGCCGCGGCGTCCAGGGCGGCGCCTGCGCCGGTCGCGCCGAGACCGACGACCAGGACGTCCACCTCGGGTCCGCCGACGGTGCCGGTCAGTTCGCGGGCGCGCCGCTCGGCGGACAGGGACGCCCCGGCGGGGCTGGGGGCGGTGCTCATGGGGCGAGGATCCTCTCCAGGATGGTGCGCAGCTCCGCGAGGAGGGCGGCGGAGGTCAGCTCGGCGTCGTCCTCGTCGGTCATGGTCCGCAGCGACAGGGCGTGGGACTGGACGACCAGCAGCAGGGACCGTGCCTGCCGCTGCGGGTGGGCCCGGCGCACCGACCCGTCGGCGTGGCCCTCGCGCAGCGCGTCGGCCAGCAGGTCGAGCAGCGCCTCCTGGCTCGCGCCGCGCCGGTCGAGGACATAGGGCAGGAGCAGCTCGGGGTCGACATCGACGATCTTGCGGAAGAGCGGGTGGGCGCGGAACGCCTCGACCCCGGCGACCATGCCGTCGACGATGCGCGGGCGCGTGCCGGCACCCGGCCGGGCCTCCGGCACGGCGCCGGTCGCCACCGCGATCCACTCCCTGGTCATCAGGTCGCCGACCAGGGACCGCACGTCCGGCCAGCGTCGGTACAGCGTCATCCGGGAGACACCCGCGCGGCGGGCGACGTCGGTCATCGTCGTACGGCGGACTCCGACGGCCAGCACGCAGTCGCGCACGGCGTCGAGCACCGTGTCGTTGTCCGAGGAGGCCGGCCGGCTCGAGTGGTTGTGACGGTTGGGCGTCATGTGTAACAGTGTAACGCCCCGTGGGGCGGTGCGGACGGCACGCCTCGAAAACGACCGTGAGGACGACAGGCCATGGACATGCTGTGGAACGGCTGGGGCGACCCGGCCCGGGCGACGCCGCTGCCCGACACGGTGACCGGACTGCTTCGCGAGATGCTCGGCGTCGAGCCCCGCGACCGGGCCCTGCCGTTGGAGGAGATCGACGTCCCCGAGTCCCCGCTGGGCGAAGCGGCCCGCCGGGCCCTGGAGTCGGCGGTCGGCGACCGGCCGGAGCACGTGCGCACGGACGCCGGGACCCGCATCCGGCACACCCGCGGCAAGTCCACCCCCGACCTGCTGCGGATGCGGACCGGCGACACCGCCGACGCCCCGGCCGCGGTCGTCCTGCCGGACGGCCACGACGAGGTCCTGGCCGTGCTGGACGCCTGCGCCGAGCACGGGCTGTCCGTCGTCCCCTTCGGCGGCGGCACCTCCGTGGTCGGGGGCCTCGCCCCGCAGCTGCGCGGTGCCTTCGTCGCCCTCGACCTGCGGCGCATGAACCGCCTGCTCGAACTCGACGAGATCTCCCGCACCGCCCGCCTGCAGCCCGGCCTGCGCGCCCCCGAGGCCGAGGCCCTGCTCGCCGAGCGCGGCTACACCCTCGGCCACTTCCCCCAGTCCTACGAGTGGGCCACCATCGGCGGCTTCGCCGCGACCCGCTCCAGCGGCCAGGCCTCCGCCGGGCACGGCCGCTTCGACGAGATGGTCCTCGGCCTGACCCTCGCTACCCCCGGCGGCACCCTCGTCACCGGCAGCGCCCCGCGCTCGGCGGCCGGTCCCGACCTGCGCCAGCTCGTCCTCGGCTCGGAGGGCGCCTTCGGCGTCATCACGTCGGTCACCGTCCGCGTGCGGCCCGTGCCCCGGGTCCGGCGCTACGAGGGCTGGCGCTTCGCCTCCTTCGACGAGGGAGCCGCCGCCCTGCGCCGGCTCGCCCAGGACGGACCGCTCCCCACGGTGCTGCGGCTCTCCGACGAGACCGAGACCCTCATCGGGCTCGCCCAGCCCGACGCCGTCGGCGCCTCCCTGGACCGGCAGGACGCCGGCTGCCTGGCCGTCGTCGGCTTCGAGGGCACCGAGGAGGACACCGCGCACCGCCGCGAGGGCGCCGCCGCGGTGCTGGGCGCGCTCGGCGGCACCTTCGCCGGCGAGGAGCCGGGGGAGCGCTGGGCCCACGGCCGGTACTCGGCGCCGTACCTGCGCGACTCCCTGCTCGACGCGGGCGCGCTCGCCGAGACCCTGGAGACCGCGACGTACTGGTCCCGCCTCCCCGCCCTCTACTCGGCCGTCCGGGACGCGCTCACCGCCACCCTCACCGAGGCAGGCACTCCGCCGCTGGTCATGTGCCACATCTCGCACGTCTACGAGAACGGCGCCTCCCTCTACTTCACCGTCGTCTCCGCCCAGGGCGACGACGCCGTGACGCACTGGGCCCGCGCCAAGCACGCCGCGAGCGAGGCGATCCTCGCCGCGGGCGGCACCATCACCCACCACCACGGCGTCGGCACCGACCACCGCGACTGGTACGTCCGGGAGGCCGGCCCCCTCGGAGTCCAGGCGCTGCGCGCCGTCAAGCGGAGCCTGGACCCCGCCGGACTGCTCAGCCCCGGCGTCCTGCTGCCGGCCGACTGACCCGCCGACCCGTGCGCAGCCACCCCGTGAGACAACAGTCCGGTACCACCCGCCAGCCCGGAGGCACACCGATGCGACAGTTCACCGCAGTCGTCAACCCCACCGCGGGCGGCGCCACCTCGGCCGCCGCACTGCTCGGGGTGGCCCGGCTGCTGCGGGAGGCGGGAGCCGGGCTGGAGACCGAGTACAGCCACAGCCTCGCGCACGCCCGCGAACTGGCCCGGCGGGCGGGGGAGCGGGGCCGGGTGGTGCTCGCCGTCGGCGGCGACGGCATGGCGGGCGGCATCGGCGGCGCCCTCAGCGGCACCGGGGCCGTCCTCGGACTGGTCCCGGCCGGGCGCGGCAACGACTTCGCCCGCGCCCTGAAGCTGCCCACCGAACCGGCGGCGCTGGCCCGCGTGCTGCTGGACGGCGAGGCCCGGCCCGTCGACACGATCGAGGTCACCTCGGCCGTCCACGACCGCACCGTCGTGCTCGGCAGCGTCTACGCCGGTGTCGACGCGCTCGCCAACCGGCATGCCAACACCACGCGCCTGCTGCGGGGTTCCGCCTCCTACTACGCGGGGGCCGTGCGGGCCGTCGCGGGCTGGCGCACGACGCGCTACCGCGTCACGGTCGACGGCACGGAGCACGCCTTCACCGGCTACACGGCGGTGGCCGCCAACTCCGGCTACTACGGCTTCAACCGCCTCATCGCCCCCTCCGCCCGCGTGGACGACGGCCTGCTGGACGTGGTGATGGTCCACCGGGCGCCGCGACGGCTGTTCTTCGCGCTGATGAACGAACTCCCCACCGGCGCCCACGTCGACCGGCCGCAGGTCCACGTCCTGCGCGGACGGGAGGTCCGCATCGAGTCGGACCGGGCGATACCCTTCGGCGCCGACGGAGAGGTCGAGGCCGCCGTCCCCGTGACCGCGAAGGTACTGCCCGGCGCGCTGCGCGTCCTGTGCTGAACACCCCGCAGCGGCACCCCGGACCGGCACACCCGGCAACCGCCCCCCGGCCGACACCTCCGGACACACCCGACGGGCACCCCGGCCGACACCTCCGGATGCACACGCGCGTGGGCCGGCCGCCGGTCCGGCGGCCGGCCCACGGGCCGTAGGGGGTGCCGTACGGGTCAGCCCCGGGGCGTGGTGAAGCGTTCCCACACCCGGTGCGAGCCCATCAGCTGCGTGACCTGTTCGAGCGCCGCGGTGCCCGACTCGGCGACGACCACGCCCGCGGAGCCGGCGGGCACGCCGGACGCCTCCAGCGCGGTCTCCCCTCCCGCCCAGACGCCGATCGCCTTGCCGTGCCGGAACGCCTCCGACACCAGCAGACTCACCCGCGGGTCGATCGTCGCCTGCCCCGCGGGCGCCGGTCCTGCCTTGTAGTCCCGCGGCGTGTAGGCGTCCCCGCCCATGTCGGGGGCGCCCGCCAGCAGCACGGCGTCGAACTCCACGGAGCGCGCGGTGACATAGCTGCGCTGGACGGTCAGCGCGGCGTCGCCCGAGCCGAGGGTGCCGCCGGTGGGCGCCACGACCAGCGGCACCATGCCGGCGTTCAGCACGGCCTCCCGCACCGCCCCCACGCCCTCCAGATCCGCCCCGCCGGTCACGATGCCGACGACCCTGCCGTCCAGCGGCCAGGTACCGCCCACCTGGGACAGCGCCGGGCTGGGCTCGACGTCGGCCAGCGGCACGGTCGGTGCCGGGGCGGGCAGGCCGAGGCCCTCGGCGACGCCCGCGCACAGCTCGGGGTCGATGTTGGCCAGCACCTGGAGCGTGCGCTCCCTGATCGCCTGCTCGTAGCACTTGGCCAGCTCGAACGTGTAGGCGCCGATGATGTGTTCGCGCTCCACCGGGCTCATGCTCAGCCAGAACCGGCGCGGCTGGCTGAAGTGGTCCGCGAACGACTCCGGTGCCTCACGGACCTTGCGTCCCTCGGGCACCCGTACCGGCGCCTCGACGAACGCGCTCATGTCCGCGCCCGCCGTGAACGGGCAGCCGCCGTCCAGCGAGTTGGGCCGGTACGGCGCCACACCCCGGTGCACGGCCGTCTGGTGCATGCCGTCGCGCAGCATGTCGTTGACCGGCGCCTGCGGCCGGTTGATCGGCAGCTGCGGGAAGTTGGGACCGCCGAGCCGCGTCAGCTGCGTGTCCAGGTACGAGAACAGCCGCCCCGCCAGCAGCGGGTCGTCGGTGACGTCGATGCCGGGCACGAGGTGGCCGACGTGGAAGGCGATCTGCTCGGTCTCGGCGAAGTAGTTGGACGGGTTGCGGTCGAGGGTCAGCAGGCCGACCGGCTGCACCGGCGCCAGCTCCTCGGGCACGAGGTTGGTCGGGTCCAGCAGGTCGATGCCCTCGAAAGTCTGCTCCGGGTTGTCGGGGAAGGTCTGGATGCCCAGCTCCCACTGCGGGTACGCGCCCGCCTCGATGGCGTCGGCCAGGTCCCGGCGGTGGAAGTCCGGGTCGACGCCGTTGGTGAGCTGTGCCTCGTCCCAGACCAGGGAGTGCACGCCCAGCTTGGGCTTCCAGTGGAACTTCACCAGCGTCGTCGCGCCCTCGGCGTTCACCAGCCGGAAGGTGTGGACGCCGAAGCCCTCCATCATCCGGTACGAGCGCGGGATGCCGCGGTCGCCCATGAAGAAGATGGTGTGGTGCGTCGCCTCGGTGTGCAGCGACACGAAGTCCCAGAAGGTGTCGTGCGCGCTCTGGGCCTGCGGGATCTCCCGGTCCGGGTGCGGCTTCGCGGCGTGCACCACGTCCGGGAACTTGATGGCGTCCTGGATGAAGAAGACCGGGATGTTGTTGCCGACCAGGTCGAAGACGCCCTCGCTGGTGTAGAACTTCGTGGCGAAGCCGCGGGTGTCCCGCACGGTGTCCGAGGAGCCCCGCGAGCCCACCACCGTGGAGAACCGCGTGAACACCGGCGTCTCCACGTCCGCGGCCAGGAACCCCGCCTTGGTCACCGACGCCGCCGTGCCGTAGCTCTGGAACACGCCGTGCGCGCCCGCGCCCCGGGCGTGCACCACGCGCTCCGGGATGCGCTCGTGGTCGAAGTGCATGACCTTCTCGCGCAGATGGTGGTCCTGCAGCAGTACCGGGCCGCGCGGCCCGGCCTTCAGCGAGTGGTCGGTGTCGTACAGCCGGGTGCCCTGAGCATCCGTCAGGTAGGCGCCGGACTGCGCCACCCGCGCCTGGTCGGCGCCCGTGGGCTGGCCGGTCGGCGACACGGTGTCCGGGCCGCTCTGGTCCGGCTTCGGCGGCAGCGGCTCGCGGGGCTCGGTGGGTTCGGCGACGGGAGGCGACTCGGGGGAGGGCCTGCCGGGGATCCCGTCCGGCGGTCCGCCGCCCTCGCCCTGCAGGCTCTCGGCGACCTTGTGAGCCGCTCGCTTGAGGGGGTTGGCCTCACTCATCGGCCATTCTCCGTTCTGGGCGGTCCGTTTGCACACGCCCGGTCGTTTCGGTGTACCGACTGCGGTGGTGGGCCGAGACCGCGTACCCGGCGTGCGGAAGTCAAGGCATGGGAGCGGGGGACGGATCGGCCGGCCCGGGCTCAGGTGACGGTCTGCCCGTCGTGGACACCGCCCCGGCACACCTGTGTGAAGGAGTCCGGGTCCGCCACGTCGGCCGAGAACACGACCGGCCCGCCGCCGCGCAGGCACGCGTCGGCCGTGACGTCGCGCGGAGCGTGGGGAGCGAGCGGAGCGCGCGGGGAGTACGGGACATGCGCCGCGGCGGCCGGCGCCGCGGCGGCGCACAGGACCGACACGGCCAGGGCCGCGCCCGCGTCCCAGGACGACTCGCGCATGACGGGATACTCCTTCTCACCGGTGTCCGTACCAGCGTCACCGCCCGGGCCGGGGCCCGCCACCGGAGGAGCGCGCACGGAGGAGCCCCGCATGGAGGAGCCCGCATGGAGAAGGCGCATGGAGGAGCGCGCACGGGGGAGGGCCCCGGCCGGCTTACCGACCGGGGCCCTCGGCCCACGCCCACGCGGGCTCTCCCGCGTGGGCGTCCTACGCCGCCGTGTGCGTCACCCGTACCGGGTCGAACAGCACCCGGGTGCGGGCCCCGTCGTCCGCCCAGACCACGTCGACGCCCTCCGCACCGGGCACCACCTCCGTGACGGCTTCGGCCTCCCGGACGCCGCCCGGCTCACCGGTCAGCACGGCCAGGGCGACGTGCAGCGAGGTGCCGCCCGCCGGTCCGGACAGCCGGGGCAGCTCCGCCCACGACACGTACGCGGTGCCCTGCGGCGCGCGCACGGTCTCCGGTTCGGGCTCCCAGCCGTGCAGGCCGTGCAGCGCGGAGGTCAGGGGCTCCTCGGGGCCCGTGGCCCACCCGGTGAGCGTGACCCGGGCCCCGGCCGGTGCCCCGACCACCCGGTGCACCCGCAGCTCGTACGGACCACGGGCCACCGTCACGCTCTCCACCCTCAGCCCCGGCACCATCGGCGCCCCGGTGGCGAAGACGGGCCGGTGCCAGGACGCCGCCCAGCCCCAGCCCTCGCCCTGCCCGGCGTCCAGCGGGTGGACGCGGCGCCGCACACTGGGCCGGCCGCTCACCTCGACCGACAGGTGGTTGTCCGCCACGTTCTCCGCCGACGTCGGACCCGTCCGGGTCGAGTAGGCCTGCCGGCCGTAGTGCGGGTCGTCTTCGTCCGCCGACTCGCCCTCGTGCGGCCGGACGTGGTCGCTGCCGTGGTTGTGCAGCCGTACGATCCCGTCGGCGCGGGTCGCCTGCACCAGCAGCCCCGGCGCGGTCAGCGCCAGGACCCGGTCCGCCTCCTCCACCGGTGCGGGCTCCTCCGGCGCCGTCCACAGCGGGTGGTCCGGCGGAGCGAGGAGCGACACGAACGCCTTCGACGCCCAGTACGGCGACGCCGGTCCCGAGTACCGCTGCAGGGTCGCCGCGTGCGGCCCGTACCAGCCCAGGCTCAGCAGCCCCTCGTCCGCCAGCGCCCCGCGGTCCACGAAGTACCGCAGGCTGCCGCTCACCAGCCGCCGCGAGGCCCCGGGCGTCAGCGGCGTGTGCCCGGTCGCCGCGCCCAGGCCCACGGCCGCCGACGCGGCGAAGCGGTAGGTGAGGGAGCGGCCGAAGTGCAGCGGCGCGCCGTCGGAGCCGAACATCAGGGCGAAGCCGTCGAGATGGGCGCGGAGCCGGTCCCCGTACCGGGCCAAGGCGTCGGCGTCGCCGCCGAGACGGGCGTCGAGCACCGGGTACAGGTGCAGCGCCCAGCCGTTGTAGTGGTCGAAGGCGCGTCCGTCGCCGTCGGCGTACCAGCCCCCGCCCCGGTACCAGCCCTCCAGCAGCTCCAGCGCGCGTACCCGGGCCGCGGCCGTCTCCGCGTCGCCGCGGCCGACCGACTCCAGGAACCCGGCCACCGTGTACGGGAACAGGTACCAGTTGTTCGGCGCCGGCACGTGCCGCAGCGCACCGCGCAGCCACTCCTCCACCCGGTCCTGCACCCCGGGGCCGAGGTTCTTCCACAGCCACGGCGCGGTCAGCCGCAGGCCCAGCGCGACCGACGCCGACTCGACCATCGGCTGGCCCTGCACGTCGTGGTCGAGGATCAGCGGCCAGGACTCGGTGTCGTCGCGGCCCGGCGTGCGGGTGCCCGAGGCGAGGCCCTCGGCGTAGCGGTCCAGCCAGCCGTGCGGGTCCGCGCCGTCCGCACCGGCGACGCGGAAGCCCGCCGCGAGGAACGTCCGCGCGAAGCCTTCGAGGCCGTCGGAGCGCACGCCCGAGCGCGAGGGCCGTCCCGGCAGGTCGAGGAGGGCGCGGCCCGGGGTGCTCCAGCGCCACGCGGCCCACAGCAGCCCGTCCGCGACGGCCTCCCAGTGGGCGCGGGTGTAACCGGTGTACGGGCTCGACGCACGGTCCTCGGTGGGCAGTTCGAACGGGATGCTCATGCCAGGAACGCCAGCCTTTCGCGTCGTACGGGATGGAGGAAGCCGGAACCGGAGGCCCAGCGGGTCGTCTCGGCGAGCGCGAGGTCGGCGAGCCGGCGCCACTCGTTGCCCTCGGACCCGGCGAGGTGCGGGGTGATGAGCGCGTGCTCGCAGTCCCACAGCGGGTGGTCCGGCGCCAGCGCCTCGGGGTCGGTGACGTCCAGCACGGCCCGGATGCGGCCGGCCAGCACGGCGTCGGTCAGCGCGTCCTGGTCGACGACCGCCCCGCGCGAGGTGTTGATCAGCACCGCGTCCGGACGCATCGCCTCGATCAGCGCCCGGCCGACCAGGTGCCGGGTCGCGGGCAGCAGAGGGGTGTGCACGCTGACGGTGTCGCAGCGCGCGAACAGCTCCGGCAGCGCCACGTTCTCGACGCCCAGCTCGGCGGCCTCCGCGTCACTCACGTACGGGTCGTGCAGCAGGACCTCCACGTCGTGCGGCCGCAGCAGCTCCACGACCCGGCGGCCGATCAGCGAGGCCGACAGGATGCCGACCGTGCGCCGGTAGTTGCCGACGCCGCGCGAGGTGCGCAGCCAGTTGCCGCGCACCCGGGCGGCCCGGTAGTCGCGGGCCCGCTCCAGGACCCGCTTGCCGCTCAGCAGGATCATGGCCAGGGTGTACTCGGCCACCGGCAGCGCGTTGGCCGCCGCGGCCGACGACACCTCCACGCCCCGCTCCCAGCAGGCGTCGGTGACATGCCCCCGGACACTGCCCGCCGTGTGCACCACGGCCCGCAGCCGCGGCGCCGCCCGCAGCACGTCCGCGTCCAGCGGCGGACACCCCCACCCGGTGATCAGCAGCTCCACGTCGCCCAGCACGGAGGCGGCCCGCGGGCCGGACAGGTCGTCGAGCACCGGGAGCGGCGCGAGGTCGCAGACCCGGCGGAAGGCGGCGAGGGACTCGGGGTCGAGGACGGCCGAGGCGGCGTCCGGGGACATGGCCACCGCGGCACGGGGCCGGCGGCCGGTTCCGGGGGCGTGCACGGTCACTTGACGGCTCCGGCGGTCAGGCCGCTGCGCCAGAAACGCTGGAGCAGCACGAAGGCGAGGATGAGCGGCAGTACGGCGAGCAGCGAACCCATGATCACCGCGGGGTAGTACTCGGGCGACACGGACGCCGAACTGTTCCACTGGTAGAGGCCGAGGCTGACGGGATACAGGTCCTGGTCGGACAGCATCACCATGGGCAGGAAGAAGTTGTTCCAGATCGCGGTCAGCTGGAAGAGGAAGACGGTGACCAGTCCCGGCCCCAGCATCCTGAGCGCCACCCGGGTGTACATCGTCAGCTCCCCGGCCCCGTCCACGCGCGCGGCCTCCAGGACCTCGTCGGGCACGTAGCCCCGCGCGAAGATCCGGCCGAGGTAGACGCCGAACGGATTGAACAGGACGGGGATGAAGACCGCCCAGAAGGTGTTGACCAGGCCGGCCTCGGACGCCATCAGGTACAGCGGCAGCGCGAGCACCGTCTGCGGCACCATCACCGCCGCGAGGACCAGGCCGAACAGCTTCTCCTTGTGCCGGAAGCGGTACTTGTCGAAGGCGTAGCCGCAGGCCACGCTCACCAGGGCGCCCACGGCGGCGCCGAGCACCGCGTAGAGCAGGCTGTTGACGTACCAGCGGCCGTAGAGCCCGCCGTCCATGGCGAACAGGTCCCCGATGTTCTGCAGGAAGGAGAAGTCGCTCAGCGACAGCAGGTCGCTGCTGAACAGCGCGTCGCGGTTCTTGGTCGAGGCCAGCACCAGCCACAGCACCGGCAGCAGCGTGTAGAGCACGGAGACGGCGACGACCACGTTGACGGTCGTGCGGCCCAGCACCCCCGGGCGGAGCCGGTTGCTGTCGGCGGCGCTCATCGGACCTCCTCGGAGTCGGCGCGGCTGGTGAAGCGGGTGACGCCGTAGGACAGGGCGATGGTGCACACCAGCAGGACCACCGAGGCGGCCGCGGCGAGACCGTAGTTGTTGCGGGTGAAGGCCGCGTCGTAGATGTACATGCTGGGCGAGAAGCGCGAGCTGATCATCGGCGAGGACTGGCTGAGCAGCATCGGCTCGGTGAACAGCTGGAGCGCCCAGATCAGGGTGAAGATCGAGACCATCACGATGGAGGCCCGCACCAGTGGCGTCTTGACCTGGAGCGCCGTGCGCACCGGCCCCGCGCCGTCGACGACGGACGCCTCGATCACCTCGCGCGGCACGGCCTGGAGGGCGGCGTAGAAGACCACCATGTTGTAGCCGAGATTGCTCCACAGGGCGATGTTCACGATGGACGGGACGACCGTGTGCACGCCCAGGAAGTCGATCGTGATGTCGCCCTTCGCGAACAGCTCGATCACCGGACTGATGCCGGGCGTGTAGAGGTACAGCCAGATCAGCGCGGCGATGATGCCGGGCACCGCGTGCGGCAGGAACAGGCCGAGCTGCGCGAGCCCCCGCAGCCGCACCACGCCGGAGTCGAGGAGCAGGGCGAGCACGAGCGCGCCGAGGACCATCAGCGGGAGGTAGATCAGGCAGTACAGGGCGACGGTGCCGAGCCCGCCGAGGAAGGTGGGGTCGGTGAGCACGGCCGCGTAGGAGCGCAGCCCGACGAAGACCTGGCGCTCCGGGCCGAAGCCGAGACCGGGCTGGTCGTCGCTGAAGAAGCTGAGATAGACGGCGGTGCCGACGGGGATCAGGAAGACGGTGACCAGCAGCGCGAAGAACGGCGTCATCAGGACGCCGGCGGCGGTCAGCCGGCGGCGTCCGGCCGCTCTGCGGGCGCGCAGGCCCGAGGTGGAGGGAGCCGGTGGTGCGGCGTGCGGCGCGCCGGCCGGCACCCGGGAGTGGGTGGTCGTGGTCGTGTTCATGGGGGCCTCACCTGCCTTTCGTCGGCTCAGGTGCTGTGCTGGGTGGTGGACAGGCCGAGGGCCCGGAGGTCGGGCATGGTGCCCTCCTGGGCGGCCCGCAGGGACTCGACGAGGCTCCCCTGGCCGCCGCCGACGCGGGCGAAGGAGTCCTGCATGACCTTCTGGGTCGCGCTCATCCGCGGCCCCCACAGCCACTGCTCGCCGATCTTCTGCGCCTCCTGGTCGAAGAGGGCGTAGATGTCCTGGCCGCCGTAGTACGACCGGTCGAAGGCCTCGCTGCCCGCGGAGACCAGGCCGGGCGCGGCCGGGTACTGGCTGCTGGCACCGCTGGAGAGCCGGGCCCGCAGGGCGTCGGGGTGGGTGACCTGCCACTCGATGAACTCCATGGCGGCCTCGGGGTGCCGGCTGTCCTCGGTGACCGCGAAGGTCGAGCCGCCGTGCGTGCCGACGGAGGGGCTGCCGGTGTCCCACTGCGGCAGCGGCGCGATCCGCCACTGGCCCTTCTGCCCTGGCCGCGCCTTCATCTGCGCGCCCGCGTCCCAGGCGCCGCTGAGCCGGGTGAGGACCAGTCCGTCCGCGATCTGCGCGTCGGACTGCCTGCTCTCCACGGCGTTCATGAAGACGTCGTCGCGGTCGATGAGCCGCTGCCAGTACTCCGCGACCCGCCGGGACGGCGCGTCGGCGAGGGAGACGTTCCAGGCGCCCTTCGAGGTGTCGAACCACTGGGCGCCCGCCTGCCAGGCGTAACAAGCGAACTGCGTCATCCCGTCGGAGGGGAAGAGCACCAGCCGGCGCCCGGGGGCCTCGCGGTGCACGCGCGCGGCCTGCTCGGCGAACTCGTCCCAGGTGCCGGCGGTCCGCAGGCCGTAGTGGTCGAACAGGTCGGCGCGGTAGTGCATCACCATCGGCTCGACGTCCAGCGGCACGGCGAACACCCGGCGCTCGAAAGTGGTCAGGCCGAGCGCCTGCGGCAGCAGCTTGCGGCGCAGCCCGTCACTCATCAGGCCGGTGAGGTCGCGGGCCACGCCGTCGATGGCGTACCCCGGTACCTGCGGGTATTCGAGGGTGGCGACGTCGGGCGCGTTGCCGGCCCGGGCGGCGTTGCTGAGCTTCGCGTATCCGCCCTGCCCGCCCGAGGGGATCTGCTGGAACTCCACCTGGATGCTGCGGTGCGTGCGGTTGAACTCGTCCACCACTTCCTGGCTGCCGCGCAGGGCGGACCAGAAGGTGACGCGCGTCGTGGTTCCGGTGCGGGCCGACGATGCGCCGTCTCCTCCGCTGCAGGCGCTCACGGCTCCTGTCAGAGGTACGGCGGCCATCGCGGCGAGCACGGAACGACGGCTGTGTCGTCCGGGCATGGCGCCTCCCGCGGCTCCTGCGGACCCGCGGCTGCGCGGGCCCGGCTGTTCGGGACACGGGAATCCTGAACCGCCCGCCGCAAACGGTCAATAGATCGATCAGAAGAAAATTAAACGCTCAAACGATCACTCGGCCAGGCGGTCGGTCGACCCCCGCACCATCAGCCGCGGCAGCAGTTCGATCCGCCGGCCCGGACGGGCGCCCGGCGCCTCGGCCAACCGCCGCAGCAGCAGTTCCGCCGCCGTGCGCCCGACCTCGGCCTTCGGCGGGGCGACGGCCGTCAGCGGCGGCGAGCCGAGACCGGCCACCACGTCGTCGTAGGCCACGACCGAGCAGTCCTGCGGCACCCGCACCGACTCCTCCGCCAGCCGCTGCACGATCATCAGCGCGTCCACGTCGCCGTGCAGCACCACCGCCGTGGCCCCCACCTTGCGCATCAGTGCGGGCAGTTCGGCCGTCTCGTCCGCCGTGTACGGCCCGTCGGACCCGGCCTCCGGCGCCACGAGCGCCCACGCCCACTGCTCCACCAGCGGATGCGCACCGGCGATCTCCGCGAACGCGGCCCGCAGCGAGCGCGCGGTGGGGCTGTCGTGCCGGGTGGCGAAGACCATGCGCCGGTGCCCGAGGCCCACCAGGTGTTCCACCGCCAGGTGCGCGCCGTACCAGTGGTCCGAGCAGACCGAGTCCAGGGCGTGCAGCGCGCTCCCGCGCCACGGGCGGCGCTCCATCAGCACCGTCGGCACCCCGGTCGCGGCCAGCCACTCGTGGTCGGCCTCCTCCTCGGCCCGGCCCCGCCAGCGCGGCGCGATCAGCAGCCCGTGTGCTCCGTCCGCCAACGCCCGCTCCACCAGCGGGCGTTCCGTGCCGGCCGCCTGCGGCGCGAGGTGCAGGGCGATGCGCAGCCCGGCCCCCTCGAGGACGGTGCGGGCGCCGTGCAGGGCCTCGTTCAGATACGAGTGCCGTACGGGCACCACCACGGCCACCCGGTCGTCGTCCGGGGCGGCGGCAGCCTCGGCGGGCGCCTCCTGGACCGGCACCGTGGAGCGCACGACCCCGTGCCCGCGCCGCAGCCTGCCCTCGCGCGTCAGCTCCTCCACGTCCCGGCGCACGGTCACCACCGAGACCTGCAACTCCTCGGCGAGGTCGCGCACCCGCGCGCTGCCGCGCGACTGCACCGCCGCCAGGATCCGCTGGCGCCTGAGATCGACCGGCTCCCGCATCAGGTCTCCCCACCCGTGAATGTTCGTTTGAGCGATTCAGCGCCATCATAGCGATCGCTCATGAACGACGGGGCTCTCGGTCGCGGAACGGGCGGACGCGCCGGCAGTCGCACCGCCAGACGCACCGTCCCCGCGGACGGCCTGCGGGGACGGCGCGCCGGGTGGCTCGCTACGGTTCGGGATCTGCGAGGAGGGAGCCCAGGGGGCCCAGGTCGAGGTTCAGGTCGGAGCGGCTCAGGCCGTGCTGCGCGCACAGGTCGTCCATCCGCTCGTCGAGCAGCATGAGCGCCGTGCCGAGCCGGTCCTCCTGCGCGGTGCTCAGGGTGCCCTCGTCGAAGCGGCGCACGGCCTGGCGCTCCATGAGCTGGCGCAGCAGCTCGACCACGGTGAGGACCAGCGCGGCCAGGTCGTTGGTGACCCGCTCCGGATCCAGGTCGAGGGCGTGCGCCCGGGGCGCGTTCACAGCGGCCCGCTGTCCGGCCAGGGGGCGGGCACCCGCTCGTTCACCGACGACAGCAGGGCGTGCAGGGAGATCCGCACCAGCGGCACGTCCGCGATGGCCAGGACCAGGTCGCCGCTGACCACGACTCCGGTCGCCAGTACCCGGTCGAGGAGGTCGACGAGGGGCACCCCGACCGGCGCGTACTGCTCCGGGCCGCCCCACGGCACGGGTGCCGGGCCCGGCGTACGGGTGTCCGGGAGCGTCATGCGGGGGCCTCCCGGCGGTGAGCGGCGGCCGGTTCCGGTTCCTCGTCCCAGCGGGCGAAGGAGTACGGGATCCAGGGACCGGACGCCTCCACCCGCACCCCCGGGTACCGGCCGTCGGCGGTGATCCGGTCCAGGGCGCGGGTGAAGGCGGTGCGGTCCGCGTCGTTCACCAGGTAGGCGCCGTTGAGCAGTTGCGGGGTGCGGCGGCCCGTCAGCCGGTCGCTCTGCGGGCGGTGCCGCGTCGCGGCGACGGCGAACCGCCGCAGCTCCGTGTCAAC
This sequence comes from Streptomyces olivaceus, assembly GCF_000721235.1. GTDB lineage: Bacteria > Actinomycetota > Actinomycetes > Streptomycetales > Streptomycetaceae > Streptomyces > Streptomyces olivaceus. Next base: position 123,179 of record NZ_JOFH01000003.1, on the reverse strand, counting down.
CGCCTCCGCCTCGCCCAGGGCCCTGCCGTGCGCGTGCCGCTGGTCGCGGCGGCGCGCACTGGCCCGGCTGAGGTAGCCGCGGCCACCGGTGGCCGACGCCTCGGCCTGTGCCGAGGCGTCCGCGGCCCGCTCGGCGGCGTGCACCTTCACCGCCCATTCCGTACGGTCCCGCAACCGGTCGAGCAGCGACTCCAGTACCGGCCGCCGGGAAGCGACGGCCCGCACGGCGGACGCGTCACCGTGGTACAGGGTCGCCATCGGCAGCGGCACCACCGGGCCCCGCCCTGCCGCGGCCGCCACCCCCCGGTGGTGGGCACGGGCCAGGCGTTCGAGGTCTTCGGGTCGGTTGAGCCGCTCCGCGAGTGCCTCCTCGCCGAACGACGCGGCCGGAACGTCCTGGACGACCAGGCACAGGCCGCCCGCGGGCAGCACGCGCAGCGGGCCGCCCTCCTCGTGACCGGCCGCCGACGCGAGCGCGCCGGGGTCCGGCGGGGCCCCGGTGACGGCGAACACGCAGACCACCCCGGGAGCCGTTGCCGAGGGCCCGTTCACCGCGCTGCTCCCGAGGACTCGGCGGTGGCTTCCTCCAGGGCGTCGAGACGGGCCCGCAGCCGTTCGTTCTCCTCGGCGAGCGCGTCCCGAGCCGCCCGCGACGACAGCGCGGGGTCGGTCTCCCACCAGTCGATGCCGGCCTTCTTCGCGGTGTCCACGGAGGCGATGAACAGCCGCAGCCGGATGGTGAGCAACTCGATGTCGAGCAGGTCGATCTTGATGTCGCCGGCGATGACGATGCCCTTGTCGAGGACCCGTTCGAGCAGGTCGGCGAGGCTCCCGGAGGGGGGCCCGTACGGCTCCGCCTCCAGGTTCGCCGGGCGGTGGTCGAGGTCGGTCACGGCTTGCTCTCCACGGGATCAGCGACGCCGGCGGGGGCGTTCGTCGTCCTCGCCCTCCGGCTCGTCGTCGTCCTCGTCGTCGTACCCGTCCTCCTGCTCCGGGTCCTCGTCGTACTCCCCGTCGTCCTCGTCCTCCTCGTCCTCATCCTCGTACTCCTCCTCGTCCTCGCCGTGTTCGTCCTCCAGGGCCTCCTCGTGGCTCCTGACGACCTCGCCGTCGCGGATCTCGCCGCGCCACCCCTCGATCTCGTCGTCCTCGCCCACGAGCGTCACGTGCCGGGCGAAGTGCTTGAGGTCAAGCCGCAGTCGGCGGCCCTGGGCCCGCCAGAGGTTGCCGGTCTTCTCGAAGAAGCCCGCCGGGTAGTACTCCACGACCACGACCACCCGGGTCAGGCGGGGCGTCAGTTCGTGGAAGGTGACCACGCCACGGGTACTGCCCTTGGCGCCCTCCGAGGTCCAGGCGATCCGTTCGTCGGGCACCTGCTCCTGGACGGTCGCCTTCCAACTGCGGCTCGACGGACCGACCTTGACGTTCCAGTCCGACGTCACTTCGTCGGCGGTGTTGACGCTGCGGACGCCCTTGGTGAAGTCGCTGAAGTCCTGGATCTGCGTCCACTGGTCATAGACGGTGCGCAGGGGGACGCCGATGTCGACGGTCTCCATGATGTGCGTGGCCTTGACGCTGCCACCACTGCTACCACTGCTCCCGGAACCACCCCGGCCCCCGGAGCCGTTCCCGCCCCCACCGCCGGAACCACCGCCGGAACCACCGCCGGAACCACCGCCGGAACCACCGCCGGAACCACCGCCGGAACCACCGCCGTCGGCGGAGGAGGTGAGGCGCTCGGTCAGCCCGCCGATCCGTTCCCCCGCTTTGCCGACGAGGCTGTGCCCCGAGGCCGAGAGGTAACCGCCGAGCGCTTCCTTGAGGTCGGCGAGGGGAGAGGGGCCGCCGCCCTGCCCGCCGGGGCTCATCGGAGGCCCCCCGGCCTGCCCGGGCTCGCGGCCCGCTTCGCGGTCTTCTTCGCCGGAACCGCCTTCTTCACGGTCTTCTTCGCGGCCTTCCTGACCGGCGGCGTCGCCTCGCGCGGTGGAGCCTTCCGGGCCGTCTGCGGGGTTGTGCGGGTCGGCGGCGGAGCGGGGCTGCGGTCCTCGTCCCGGTCCTCCTCGTCGAAGTAGGCGTCCTCGTCCGGAGGCTCGCCGTACCCGTCGTCGCGCCCGCCCCCGCCGTCCAGCGCGTCGGTACGGTCCCGGAGGCCGTCCGCGAGTGAGGTGAGGCGGCGGTTGGCCGCCGCGGTGACCGCCGCGCGCCCCGCGGTGAGCAGTTCGCCGCGCATCTGCTCGGTCAACTCCCGCAACTGCGGGACCTGCTGGAGGCCGCTGAGGCGCTGGGACAGCACCTGGCCGGGCGAGACGCCCATGCGCCTGCCCACGAGGTAGGAGCCGACCGCGAAGGCCAGCCTGGCCTTCTTCGTACGGCCCAGGAGGTAGCCACCCGCCACGGCCGCGGCCATGGCCGATCTGCTGTCGTTCATGCGTGTGTTCTCCGTGTTCGCTGCGTGGTCGCCGCGCGGCCGGTCGGCCCGGCCGGGCGTTCGAGGAGGGTGAGCAGGCGCTCCTCCTCACGTTCGAAGGACGCCTCGTCGATGGCACCCTCGTCCAGGGCACGGTTCAGCGCGGCGAGCCGGGCCCGGACGGCGCGCGGGTCGTGCGCCTGTCTTCTGGCCTCCTGGAGCAGATGGTCGGCGATCCAGGCCGTGCCGCGCACCGGCGCGAGGGGCAGCAGCAGGAGTCCGCTCACGATGCCCATCGGTCACCGACCGGCCGGTACGGCAGTCGGATCGACGAAGCTGTAGCACGGCAGGGGGCCGGTCACGCTGAGCGCCAGCCGGTCCCCGCAGGCACGGGCCCGCGCGTCCACCGCCTCCCGGAACCGCCGTTCGTCGGCGGCCCGCAACAGGAACGACGCGCTCAGCACCTGCTCGTCGTCGGTCGTCCCCGGCACCGTACGCACCGCGAGCGGCGTCAGGTGGTCCAGGACCCCGCGGGCGGCACGGCGCGCCTCGCGGCGCACCCCGAGCGCGAGTGCCTCGCCCAGCCGCACGTTGGCCTCGTAGTCCGGACGGCGCCGGGTCCGCAGGGCCAGGGCCCGCAGGCCCTCGTCCCGGCGCACCAGCTCTGCGAAGTGCCCCTGTACCACCGTGCCCTTGACGTTCAGTTCGACGCAGCCGCGTACGTCCTCGAGCTGCCGCGTCAAGTGTTCCGCGTCCGCGCCCAGTTGGGCGAGCAGGGTGTCGGCTCGGGGGCTGAGGACGGCGAACCGCATGGGCAGGAGCGGCCCCTGTTCCCCCAGTTCCTCCAGGACGGCCTGGTGAGCCAGCAGATCGCGGCGCCGGGGCCGGAGCCGAGCGGGCGCGTCCGACACGGCCGCGCACAGTCCCGCCCCGGTCAGCAGCCGCACGGGCGCGCCGTCGACACCGGGGGAGCGGGGGGTGCGCACGCCGGAGGGCGTGATGCCGTAGACGTAGAGCGCCTGACGGAGCGGGCCGGCGGCGGGCGCGGTGGCCGCGGCGGTGGTGGCGGCGGTGGCGGAGGTGGTCATGCGTCCTCCGCCCGGGGGCGCCGGCGGGGACGGGCGTGCGGGCGGTCGTCCTCGTCACGCGCGTCACGGGCGCGGGCGGCGGGCCTGCCGCGCGGCCGCTCCGCGCTCCGGCCGTGCGACCCGCGCCCGCGGGGGAGGGCTTCCTCTTCCTCCGCCGTTGCCTCCCCGGCCTCCTGCTCCGGAGTGAGGACGTCCCGCACCTTTTCGGTCAGGGAGCGCGCGGTCCGCTTGGCACCCGCCCGGCCCACGGTCCTGGCCACCGGGCTGCCGAACATCTCCGGTACGGTCTTGGAGCGCACGTCGTGCTCCAGGTCCAGCCGGTTGCAGGCCTCGGCGAACCGCAGGTAGGTGTCGACGCTCGCCACCACGATGCGGGCGTCCACCTTGAGGATCTCGATGCCGACGAGGGAGACGCGCACGAAGACGTCGATCACCATGCCGCGGTCGAGGATGAGTTCGAGTACGTCGTAGAGGGTTCCGGCGCGGGGCGCGCACACGACCTCGTCGTCGTAGGTGATCATGCGGAGGTCCTTCCGGGCGCGGGCGGCACGGCCCGCTCACTGGTCCTGGGCACCGCGCCGGTAGCGCGCGATCCTGCGGTACTGGATCAGGTCGCCCGCCGCATCGAGTTCGACCTCGTAGGTGGCGAGCAGACTGGTGGTGTCGGGAATGCGGGCCACTTCCAGTACGTCCACGTTCACGATCCAGCCGCCGTCCTCGCTGCGGCACACCGCGGAGACTCCCTCCACGTCGTGCCGGACCAGCTCGGACAGGGCGTCCGCGGCACGCCGGGCGGCGTCCTGGGCGCCCCGCACGGCACGCTCGTGCGTGGGGGCGGAAGTCGTACGGCGCGGCCGTACGCCGGGTGCTGTCATGCTGCCCACTCTGGCGGCGGCGCTCGCGGAGCGCGTGCGCAGTTACCCCATCCGGGGACCGGGCCGGGGAGAGGGGAAGGTCAGGCGTCCGGCGCGGCGGTCGCCCGGCGTCGGCAGTGCAGGAAGAGGTGCGGTTCGGGCCGGGCGTCCGGGTGGGTCGGGGTGAACATCGACGCCTCCTGGTCCAGCACCTCCAGGCCGGCCTCCTCGGCCAGGGCGACGAGGCGCTGTGCGGGGAAGCTGGAGACGCGCACGGGCTGGCCCATGAAGGTGGCGTCGACCCCCTCCACGTCCAGCGGCACCGTGGCCAGCACCAGGTACCCCTCCGGTCGCAGCAAGCGCACGAGGCGCCCGACCAGTTCGGTCTGCTCCCGCCGGTCCAGCTGGAGCAGCGAGAAGTACACGCACACCGCGTCGAACGAACCGTCGTCGAGCGGTGCGTCACGGATGTCGGCGCACTGGAAGACGGCATCCGGCACCTGCCGGGCCGCCAACTCCACCATGACCGGCGAGACATCCACGCCCAGCACGTCGTGACCGGCCGCGGCGAGGGTCCCGGCGGTGGGCCTCCCCGTGCCGCTGCCCACGTCCAGCACCCGGCTGCCCGGCGCCAGCCGGCCGAGCAGCCACTCCAGCGAACGCCGGTGCGTCCGGGACCCGGCGAACGCCCTCTCGTACTCGGCGCCCAGCGCGTCGAACGCGGCTGCGGCCCGTGGCCGTCGCTGCTCGTCGCTCACGTGGAATCCCTCCGGTGCGGTGGCCGGTGCCGACGGCATCGTTCCACCGGGGGCGAGCCGCCGACAAGCACCCCGCCGGGCGAACGGCGCGGGGCGGGTGCCCGCCGGGGCGGATCCGCGAGCGGTGGGCTACCGGCCGCCGTCGTCCCGGGCCGTCCCCGGTTCCGCCATCCGGCGGTGCACGGCGGCCTTGACGCGGTCCGGCAGCACCTTGTCCGCGACCCCCTGCGCCTTCGTCTTCGCCGATCCGGTGACCAGCTTCCCGCGGCCCTTCATGACCGCGTCGTACGCCTGCCGGGCGACCTGCGCCGGGTCGTCCTTCGGCATGGTGCCGACCTTGGTGTCCGTCATGCCGGCCCGCCGGAAGAAGTCGGTCTCCGTGGGGCCCGGCATGAACGACGTGACCGTGACGCCGGTGCCCTCGACCTCCTCCTGGAGCGCCTGGGCGAAGGACTGCACGAAGGACTTCGACGCGTTGTAGACCGATTGGAAGGACCCGGGCATCGTGGCGGCGACCGACGACGTGAACATCAGGCGCCCCACTCCGCGGTCGACCATGTCCCGCAGCAGGGGCTTGGTGAGCCGTACGGTCGACGTGACGTTGAGGTCGATGACCGACCGGTCGTCGTCGGGGTCGGTGTCGACGAAGGCGCCTCCCTGCCCCACTCCCGCGTTGAGGGCGGCGACGTCCAGGGCGAGCCCGGTGAGCGCGGCGACCAGGTGGTCCACCCCGTCGGGCGACCGCAGGTCCGCCCCTACGGCCCGCACCTCGACGCCGGACTCCCGGAGCCGGCGGGCGGCGTGCTCCAGCCGGTCGTCCTCGGCGTTGATCACGAGGTCGTGGCCGTGCTCGGCGAAGAGAGCGGCCAGCTCGTACCCGATCCCGCCGGAGGCCCCGGTGACCAGGGCGAGCGGCCGGCTGCTGTCCATGGCTCCTCCTAGGGCGCGTCCACGCCCGCGACGGCCTTCCGGGTTCCCCGATCGCGGGCTCCGAACAGTGCGACCGGAGGTCGGGGAGGAGGGCGGGGAGCGGGTGCCCGCGAGGTGAGGGAATCCTGACAATTCCCGACCGGGCTGAACGCTCCGCCCCGCCGCCGCGTATGGAGCCGGGGGCATTCCATGTCCGAGTCCGTCACGACACAGGAGCACGTCTTGGGACACAACAGGCGCAGACGCCCGACCGGGGCGCGGCGCGCGACCTTCGGAGCGGTCGCGCTGATACTGGGGGGCGGCGGCCTGGTGGCCGTCAACGTCTTCGCCTCCGCGACCGAGTCCGGCAACACGGCCGTTCCCCTGGGTAGTTCCGGCATCGCGGCGACCGTCGACTGCCCCGACCCGGCCGAGCGGCTGACGACCGTGCCGGAGCAGGCGCGGCCGGAGGTCGACACCGAACTGGCCCAGTTGGACCAGCAGATCGCCACCGCCTACCGCCAACTCCAGGAAGCGGCCCGCACCGCGGACGACGGCAGCCTCGACGAGGGCGCCGTCCTCGATCCGCTGGAGAAGGAGCGGGCGGCCACGATCGGGCGGATCGTCGCCGCCGTCGAGAAGGCCGGCGACCGCCCGGAGGGCCTGGACGCCCTCGCGCCGTGCACGCTGCGCCGTACCGAGATCACCACGGACCAGGCCGCAGGCGACGGCCCCGATCAGCAGGAAAAACAGCAGGACGGCAGTGGTGAGGACGCCGGTGCGGGCAAGGACGCCGGAAACGGCGACGGCGCCGGAGACGGTGCGAACGCCGGAGACGGTGCGGGCGACGGCGGGCAGCAGACCGGCAACGGCGGACAGGCGGGCAACGGCCCCGTGGCGGCGGACTACGCCGACATCGAGTCCGTCCAGCCGAACGTGCGCAAGGCCGACCGGCAGAAGGGCGCCTCGAACGGCTCCTTCGCCACCAGCTGCGGAGTCAACGCCGACGGCCTGTTCAACTCGGACAACCTGATCGCCGCCCCCGGCGTCGGCAACGGCGCCCACCACTTCCACGACTACGTCGGCAACCAGGCCAACGACGCCTTCGCCAGCGACGACGACCTGGCCGCAGGCGACACCAGCTGCGCCGACCAGGGCGACAAGTCCTCGTACTACTGGCCCGTGCTCCGCCTCCAGAACGGCACCGTCGAGCAGGACGCGCAGTCGCCCGGCGGCGGCGTCGAGGGCAACGCGGGGGAGATCGTCACCCCGGCCGAGGTCACGCTCACCTTCGAGGGCAACGAACGAGCCAAGGTCACCGGCATGCCGCGGCTGCTGCGCATCATCACCGGTGACGCGAAGGCCTTCGTCAACGGCAACACCAACGCGAACGCCTCCTGGAGCTGCACCGGGTTCGAGGACCGCCAGCTCAAGGACAAGTACCCGCTCTGCCCCTCCGGCAGCGACGTGGTGCGCACCTTCACCTTCCAGAGCTGCTGGGACGGCCGCAACATCGACAGCGCCAACCACCGCACCCACATGGCCTTCGCCGCCGCCGACGGCGCCTGCCCGGACGGTTTCAAGCCCATCCCGCGCCTGGTGCAGCGCGTGGTGTACGACGTGGCGGCACCCAGCCTCCAGGACGGCGGCAAAACGGTGCCGCTGTTCGCCGTGGACTCGTTCCCCGAGCAGTTGCACAAGCCGGTCACGGACCACAGCGACTTCATCAACGTCTTCGACGAGGACCTGATGCGGGAGATGGTCGACTGCGTCAACTCCGGTCGTGAGTGCGGCCCGGACACGCCCCCCGGTGCCGAGCCGGGCCAGGGCGAGGACCCCGGCGCGACCGAGGCCCCGGACGACGGCAAGGGCCGGGAAGACGGCAAGGGGGAGGAGCAGCCGGCCGGGGACGACGCCGGGAAGGACACGGGCGACGACGCCGGGAAGGATGCCGGAAAGGGCAACGGCGACGACTCCGCGCAGAGCGGTGGGGATCCCCAGCAGAACGGCGGTGAGCAGCCCGCGCCTCCTGCCGCCGGGCAGGACGCCGACGCCTCCCCGGACGCCGAACCCAGGGCCGCCACGACGCCCGCCGACACCGCCGACGAGGTGGGAAGCGCCGTGGCCGCACCCGCCCCGGCCGGGGACACCGGCGACGGTGGCGACGGCGCCGGATCGGCCCCGGGGCAGCAGGCACAGGGCGGCCTCGCCGAGACCGGCTCCGGACTCGGCCTGTGGCCCGCCGCGATCGGCGGCGTCCTCTTCGCCGGCGGCTGCGTGCTGCTGATCCGCTCCAGGCGGAGTTCCGCGTGACACCGGCATGACGGCGGGTGGACGGGAGGCCCCTCCCGTCCACCCGCTTTGCCCGCCGCGGGAACTGGCTTATTCGGAATGTTGCCAATCCGTGAACCCGGGCGCAGCCTGTTCTCCGAAGGCGTTTGGGAGCGCTCCCATCGTGTGTCGCGCTCCCGGCCGTCGAACTCCGCCGACGTCCCCCCACCCGGAAGAAGGCACCATGAGTTGTCATGATCACGGCAGTATGGTCGGGCCCGCCCGCACCCGCGGACACGCACCGGCCGTCCGGCGCGCCACGACCCTGGTCCTCAGCGCTCTGACCGCGGTCCTGCTCGCCCTGGTCCCGTGGAGCGGTACCGCCTTCGCCCACGGCTCGGTCGTCGACCCCGCCTCCCGGAACTACGGGTGCTGGGACCGCTGGGGAGACGACTTCCAGAACCCCGCGATGGCCGACGAGGACCCCATGTGCTGGCAGGCCTGGCAGGCCGACCCCAACGCCATGTGGAACTGGAACGGCCTCTACCGCAACGGCTCCGCCGGTGACTTCCAGGCGGTCGTGCCCGACGGGCAGCTGTGCAGCGGCGGCCGGGCCGAGAGCGGGCGCTACAACGCCCTGGACACCGTCGGCGCGTGGCAGACCAGCGACATCACCGACGACTTCACGGTCAAGCTGTACGACCAGGCCAGCCACGGCGCCGACTACTTCCTGGTCTACGTCACCCGGCAGGGCTTCGATCCGGCCACGCAGGCGCTGACCTGGGGCGACCTCCAGCAGGTCGCACGTACGGAAAGCTACGCGCCCAGTCAGAACTACGAGATCCCGGTGAGCACCTCGGGCCTGAGTGGCCGGCACGTGGTCTACACGATCTGGCAGGCGTCGCACATGGACCAGACGTACTTCCTGTGCAGCGACGTCGACTTCGGCTGACCCGCGCCACCCCGTCCCCCCACAGCCCCGCCGGACGCACCGCGTCCGGCGGGGCCCGGTCGGCGGCGGGGTCAGACGTTGACGCCGAAGTCCGCGGCGATCCCCGCGAGGCCCGAGGCGTAGCCCTGTCCGACCGCCCGGAACTTCCACTCGGCGCCGTGCCGGTACAGCTCGCCGAAGACCATCGCGGTCTCGGTCGAGGCGTCCTCGGACAGGTCGTAGCGGGCGAGCTCCTGGTCGTTCGCCTGGTTGACGACGCGGATGAACGCGTTGCGTACCTGGCCGAAGCTCTGGCCGCGGTTCTCCGCGTCGTGGATGGAGACCGGGAAGACGATCCGGTCGATCTCGGCGGGGACGGCGGCGAGGTTCACCTTGACCGCCTCGTCGTCGCCCTCGCCCTCACCCGTGAGGTTGTCGCCGGTGTGCTCGACCGACCCGTCCGGGCTGGTGAGATTGTTGTAGAAGACGAAGTGCCGGTCCGAGAGCACCTTGCCCGAGGTGTCGAGGAGCAGGGCCGAGGCGTCCAGGTCGTAGTCGGTGCCGGTCGTGGTGCGCACGTCCCAGCCCAGACCGACCAGCACGGCGGTCAGGCCGGGCGCCTCCTTGCTGAGCGAGACGTTGCCGCCCTTGGCCAGGGAAACTCCCACTGCGTTCTCCTTCGTCGTGTTCGCCTGTCACGGCTGCTGATCACGTTCCGTTGCGCACGTCCCGCCGATCACGACCGCCGGGCGCGTCCGTGCGCCCTGCTCGACAATCTACAACACTGTAGAAGTTCGCCCGCCGGCCGCCTTCCGGTCCGCCTTCTATACGATGTCGCTCCGGAAGGCGCACAGCGGCAGTGAGGAGGCGGGCCGTGACGGATCACCGGCGTCCGCGGCGGCGGGGTCAGGGTGAGCTGGAGGCCCTGGTGCTGTCGGCGTTGAGCGAGGCGGACGGCCCCGTGACGGCCGGCTGGGTGCAGGAGCACCTCGGCGGCGACCTCGCCTACACCACGGTGATCACGATCCTGACCCGGCTCCTGGAGAAGGGCGCGGTCGGCCGGAAGCGGGCGGGCCGGTCCTTCGCCTGGACCCCCGCCTCGGACCACGCGGGTCTCGCCGCGCGGAAGATGCGCAAGGTCCTGGACGCCGAGAGCGACCGCGAGGCGGTGCTGGCCAGCTTCGTCACCGGCCTCGACCCGGACGACGAGCGGCTGCTGCGCGCGCTCCTCGGGCACGCCCGCGCCGCGGAGGACGGCTGACGCCGCATGGGGGTCTTCGTCTTCCTGCCGCTGGTCCTGCCGCTCACGGCGTGGCCCATCGCCCGGCTGGCCGAGCAGCACCTGCACCCGCGGACGGCGACCCGACTGCTCACCGCCGTCGCCGCAGTGATGGCCGTGTGCAGCACGCTCTGCCTGGCCCTGCTCATGGTGGTCGGCACCGCGCAGCTCCCGGGCAACCCCCTGCCCGACGGCTGGTCGGACCCGGAGGTACGGGCGGCGGTGCCCTACGACGAGGTCGCCGGCAAGGCCGCCATCCCCGCCCTGTGCGCGGTGGTCGCGGCCTCGGCGCGGGCCCTGTGGCACCACGGCCGGGTACGCCGCCGGGCCCACCAGGCCCTGGCCGGGCTGCCGGGATCCGCGGTCGCCGTGCTGCCGGACGACGTGCCGTACGCGTACGCGCTGCCCGGCGGGCGCCGCGACCGGGTGGTGGTGACCACGGCGCTGCTCGACTGCCTGGAACCGGCCGAACGGCGCGCGCTGTTCGCCCATGAGCGTGCCCACCTCGCCGACCGGCACCACCGCTTCCTGCTGGCCGTCCGGCTCGCCGCGCTGGCCAATCCGTTCCTGCGCCCGCTGCGGACCGCCGTCGCCTACACGGCGGAGCGGTGGGCGGACGAGACGGCGGCGCGGGCGATCGGCGACCGGCGCACGGTGGCCACCGCGATCGGCAAGGCAGCCCTCGTCTCCCGGGGCACTCCGGTCGCCACCCTCGCCGGTCTGGCGGCCCCCGGCCCGGTGCCGCGGCGGGTGGCGGCCCTGCTCGGACCCGCTCCCGCGGTCCGCACCTGGCCGCCGGTCTTCACCTCGGTGGGCCTCGCCGCGTGGGGCGCGGCCGCCGGTACGGCCATGTCGGCGATGTCGTCCGCGAACGCCGCGGTCACGATGTTCCTCATCCTCCGGACCGCGACGCCCCTCTGAGTCCCCTTCCGGGCCTCCTCGACTCCGTTTCCCCTTCCGGTTTCCCTCGATCTCTCGGAAACCGCGTTGGAAAAGCGCAGGTCAAAGGGTTTCTGGAGAAATTTCATCACTGGATCGGGTGATCGGCCAATCCGGAACCCGGCCTGCTCCGGATTCCCGATGTGAGCAGAGAACCGAGACCGCGCCGCCGGCGAACGGGCGGCTGACCCCGATCCGGGTCGGCCGGCCGCCGCACCACGGCACCGCGTACTCGGCGGACCGCCGCACACCAGCCAAGCCTTGCACCACAACTCCGCACCCACGCAGCCTTCGTGCTGCCCGTTATCAGGGAGATTCTCCATGAACGCCCGCATTCGTCGTTCCGCCGTAGCCGTCGTCGCAGCCGCCGTCCTGCCCCTGTCGCTGGCCGCCTGTTCCGACGACGGCGACAGCGGCTCCTCGGACTCCGCCCAGGCCGAGACGTCGGCCCCCGCGGCCGGCGACGACCAGTCGGAGGACACCGCCGGCGGCATGTCCGGCAGCGACAGCGACGAGCCGTTCGGTCCGGCCTGCTCCACGGTGCCGAAGGAGGGCGCCGGTTCGTTCGACGGCATGGCCAAGGACCCGGTCGCCACCGCCGCCTCGAACAACCCGGCCCTGTCCACGCTGGTGTCCGCGGTGAAGAAGGCCGGCCTGGTCGACACGCTCAACAACGCCGAGAACATCACGGTGTTCGCGCCGACCAACGACGCCTTCGCGAAGATCCCGAAGGCCGACCTGGACAAGGTCCTGAACGACAAGGCGATGCTCACCGACATCCTGACCTACCACGTCGTGGGCCAGAAGCTCGCGCCCAAGGACCTGGAGAAGGGCTCCTTCGACACGCTGCAGAAGTCCAAGCTGACCACCTCGGGCTCGGCAGAGTCCTACAAGGTGAACGACTCGGCCAACGTCGTCTGCGGCAACGTCAAGACCGCCAACGCCAACGTCTACATCATCGACAGCGTCCTCATGCCGAAGAGCTGACGCGCGGGCGGGCGCGTCGGCGCCGGGGGACGGGCAGGGCGGTCGCCCGCCCCCGGCGGCCCGGGGCCCCTGTGGTAGCTTGCGGAAGCCAGTCGAACCCACCTGGTGGGTCAGGGAATCCGGTGCGAATCCGGAGCTGACGCGCAGCGGTGAGGGTGACGGGCGGAACACGGCCACTGGACGGCGCACGCCGTCCGGGAAGGCGTTCCGTCCGGTCGAACCCGAGTCCGAAGACCTGCTGGCACCCGTGCCGCGTGCGGCGCGGGCCGCATCGTACGAACGGGCTTCGCGCATGAGCCCTCGACGCCAGAGGACCGCTCTTGCCCGCAGCGCCCCCCGTCGGCCTCCGCCGGCCCCCGTCCTTCCGCCGTGCCTTCCCCCTGTCCCACCGTGTCCCGCGCGGTCCCGTGTTGCTCCTCGCCTGCGCCCTGCTGGCCGCCGGCTGCGGCTCGGGGCCGCCTGCCGACGACTCCGCCCCGGCGGGCGGGGCGGCCGGCTACCCGCGCACCGTCCGCGACTGCGGACGGGAGGTCGAGGTCACCGCCCCTCCCGAGCGGGCGGTCTCCCTCAACCAGGGGACCACCGAGATCCTGCTCTCGCTGGGCCTGGCCGACCGCATGGCGGGCACCGCCACCTGGACCGACCCGGTCATGAAGGGACTGGAGAAGGCCAACGCGGGTGTGCCCCGGCTCGCCGACGACATGCCGTCCTTCGAGGCGGTCCTGGACGCCGAACCCGACTTCGTCGCAGCCTCCTTCGCCTCCACGCTGGGCACCGGCGGCGTGGCCACCCCCGAGCGTTTCGCCGAACTCGGCGTACCGGCCTACCTGTCCCCGTCCGACTGCGCCGGCAAGGACAACAGCGGCGACGGCGACGGCGTCCGGGACAAGGCCCTCACCATGGACACCGTCTACCGCGAAGTCCGCGACCTGGCCCGCGTGTTCGACGTCGAGGAGCGCGGCGAGAAACTCGTCGCCGACCTGGAGTCCAGGGTGGAGGAGGCGACGGCCGGCATCGACGCCTCCGGCGTGAGCCTCATGTACTGGTTCGCCAACTCCACCTCGCCCTACCTGGCGGGCTGCTGCGGCGCCCCCGGCGTCATGACCCGCGCCGTCGGCGCGCGCAACGCCATGGACGACACCCATGAGGAATGGCCCCAGGTCGGCTGGGAGACCGTCGCCGACCGCGACCCCGACGTCCTGGTCCTCGGCGACCTCACCCGCAGGTCGCAGACGGCCGAGACGGCGGCCAAGAAGATCGAGTTCCTGGAGTCGGACCCCGTCACCAGGAACATGACCGCCGTCCGCGAGCACCGGTACGTGCTGCTCAGCGGCCAGGCCATGAACCCCACCATTCGTACCGTCGAGGGCATCGAGCAGGTGGCGTCCGCGCTGCGCGCGTCCGGGCTCACCAAGTGACCCCCGCCGGGGCGGCGAAGACGGCGGACCGGGCCCCCGCCGGCATACCCGCGGCCCGGCGCGCCCGCCCCCTGTGGCTCTGGGCGCCGGCCGGGACCGTCGCCCTGTGCGTCTCGGTGGCCGTCGCCGTCACCATCGGCCCGGCGGACATCGACGTCGCCGACGTGTGGTCCGTGATCGCCGCCCACCTCGGCGTCGGCACCACCGCCGGGGACGTCTCCCCGCTCCGCGACGGCATCGTCTGGGACCTGCGGCTGCCCCGCACCCTCCTCGCCGCGGCGTGCGGCGCGGGGCTCGCCGTGTGCGGTGCCGTCCTGCAGTCGCTGCTGCGCAATCCGCTCGCCGACCCCTTCGTCCTGGGCGTCTCCTCGGGCGCCTCGACCGGTGCGGTGCTGGTCGTCGTCCTCGGCGTGGGCGGCGGCGCGCTGTCCGTGTCCGGCGGCGCGTTCCTCGGGGCGGTCTGCTCCTTCGCGCTGGTGATGCTGCTCAGCCACAGCCTCGGCGGCACCACCGACCGGGTCGTGCTCGCGGGCGTGGCGGCGATGCAGCTGTTCTCCTCGCTCACCTCCTTCGTGGTGCTGACCGCGGCCGACGCCGAGACCACCCGCGGAGTGCTGTTCTGGCTGCTGGGCTCGCTCGGCGGCGCCGGCTGGCCCGACGTGTGGACCGGCGCGGCGGCCCTCGTCCTCGCCCTGGCCGTGTGCCTCGGACACGCCAGGACGCTGGACGCCTTCGCCTTCGGCCAGGACGCGGCGGCCACGCTGGGCGTCCACGTGGTCCGCACCCGGCTGGTACTGCTGTGCGTCACCGCCCTGCTCACCGCCGTACTGGTCGCCTCGGCCGGCGCGATCGGCTTCGTCGGCCTGGTGCTGCCGCACGCCGTACGGGCCCTCACCGGCCCAGGACACGCTCGCCTCCTGCCGGTCTGCGCTCTCGCCGGAGCCGTGTTCCTGGTGTGGGTCGACACGCTGGCCCGCACCGTCCTCGAACCCAAGGAGGTCCCGGTGGGCGTGGTGACCTCGTTGATCGGCGTGCCCGCCTTCGTCCTCGTGCTGTACCGCACCCGGAGGCCACGGTGACCCTGAACGCCGAGCGGGTCTCCCGCGCCGCCGGCGGACGCCTGATCCTGGACGGCGTCGACCTGAGCCCCGGACCCGGAGCCACGACCGGCCTGCTCGGCCCCAACGGCTCGGGCAAGTCGACTCTGCTGCGGCTGCTCGCCGGTGTGCTCGCCCCGGCCTCCGGCGTCGTCACCCTCGACGGCCGCCCGCTGGACCGGGTGGGCCGCCGCGACGTCGCCCGGCGCGTGGCCGTGGTCGAGCAGCAGGCGGACACGCAGGTGGAACTCACGGTCCGGGACGTCGTCCGGCTCGGCCGGATCCCGCACCGCCGCCCCTGGACACCGGCGTCGGCGGCCGACGAGGAGGCGGTCACGGACGCCCTGGGGCGCACCCGCCTCACCGCGCAGGCCGACCGGCTCTGGCACACCCTGTCCGGAGGCGAACGCCAGCGGGTCCAGATCGCCCGCGCCCTCGCCCAGCAGCCGCGCGAACTCCTGCTGGACGAGCCGACCAACCACCTCGACCTCAGGCACCAGCTGGACGTGCTGGCGCTCGTCGCCGCGCTCCCCGTCACCAGCGTCGTCGCCCTGCACGACCTCAACCTCGCGGCGATGTACTGCGACCACCTGGTGGTGCTCTCCGAAGGACGTGTCGTCGCCCGCGGTGAACCGGCCGAGGTCCTGACGGCGGGCCTGGTCGCGGAGGTCTACCGGGTCCACGCCGAGGTCACCCGCACCGGCCCCGCCGCCCGCCCGCACGTACGCTTCCTGGGCACCTTGCCGGACTGAGGCGCCCTCGGACGGTCGGCCCCCGGGAAGCGTCACTCCATCAGCCCGGCGGCGAGCGCGGCCCCCAGCTCCCAGCAGGCCTCCAGGTCGGCCTTGCCGGGTTCGCCGGCCACGCTCACCGCCGGTGCCGCCCGCTGCCAGCCGAGTCCCGTCGTGACCGACTCGACGGCGCGCACCGCACCGGTGGTGTCGCTGCCCCCGTGCACGTAGTACCCGAAGGGGCGGCCCCGCGTCTCGTCCAGGCACGGGTAGTAGACCTGGTCGAAGAAGTGCTTGAGGGCGCCCGACATGTAGCCCAGGTTGGCCGGGGTGCCCAGCAGGTACCCGTCGGCCTCCAGCACGTCGACGGCCGTGGCCGCCAGCGCCGCCCGCCGGACCACCCGCACCCCCTCGATCTCGGGCGCGGACGCTCCGGACACGACGGACTCCAGCATCGCCCGGCAGTTCGGCGACGGAGTGTGATGCACGATCAGCAAAGTGGCCACCCCCGAAGCCTGCAGCCCCTCACCCGCCGACCGCAAACGGACACCACGACGCCCGGCCGGACGCCATGGCGCCTGGTCGGACGCCACGACGCCCGGTCGGACACCACGATGCCCCGGTCGGACACCACGACGCCCGCCGACGACTGCCCCCCCCGGCGGATCACGCCTCGGGCGCCCCCGTCTCGGTCAGCTCTCCGTCGGCCAGCTCCAGCCACCGGCCGACGCCGATCCCCCGCAGGAACCGCAGGTCGTGGCTGACGACCACGAAGGCTCCCCGGTAGGAGTTCAGGGCGCTCTCCAACTGGCCCACGCCGACCAGGTCGAGGTTGTTCGTCGGCTCGTCCAGGAGCAGCAGGTGCGGGGCCGGACGCGCGCACAGGACGCAGGCCAGCGTGGCCCGCAGCCGCTCGCCGCCGGAGAGCAGCCTGACCGGCAGGTGGGCGCGGGCGCCCCGGAAGAGGAACCGGGCGAGGAGGTTCATCCGCTCCGCCTCCGGCCGGTCCGGAGCGTGGACGGCGAAGTTCTCGGCGACGGTGCGTGCGTCGTCGAGCAGGTCGAGCCGCTGGGAGAGGTGTGCGACGCGCCCGTCGGCGCGCCGCAGCTCGCCGCCCTCCGGCGCCAGGTCGCCGTTGACCAGACGCAGCAGCGTGCTCTTGCCCGTGCCGTTGGCGCCGGTCAGCGCGATCCGTTCGGGTCCCCGGACCGTCAGGTCGGCGCCCGCACCCGCGAACACGTCCCGGCCGCCGAGCCGGATCCGCAGCCGCTCACCGGCGAAGAGGGTGCGGCCGGCGGGAACGTCGGTCTCCGGCAGGTCCAGCGTGATGCGCTGCTCCTCGCGCAGCGACCGCTCCGCCTCGTCCAGGCGCGCCCTGGCCTCGCCGACCCGGTCGGCATGGGTCTGCCCCGCCCGGCCCGCGGACTCCTGCGCCCCGCGCTTCATGGTGCCCGCGAAGATGCGGGGGAGGCCGGCGCTCTTCAGGTTGCGGGCCGCGTTGCTCGCCCGGCGGTCGGCGCGCTCACGGGCCTGCTGCAGTTCCCGCTTCTCCCGCTTGAGCTCCTGTTCGGCGTTGCGGACGTTCTTCTCCGCGACCTCCTGCTCCGCGCGGACCGCGTTCTCGTACGCCGCGAAGTTGCCGCCGTAAAAACGCAGTTCGCCCTGGTCCAGTTCGGCGGTGCGCTCCATGCGGTCGAGCAGCTCCCGGTCGTGGCTGACCAGGAGCAGGCAGCCGTTGTACTCCGTGAGCACGTCGTGGAGTCTGCGCCGGGCCGCCACGTCGAGGTTGTTGGTGGGCTCGTCGAGCAGCAGTACGTCGGGACGCTTCAGCAGCTGGGCGGCGAGCCCGAGGGAGACGATCCGACCGCCGCTGAGCGTGCTCAGCCGCCGGTCGAGACCGAGACCGCCCAGGCCCAGGCGGTCGAGCTGGGCGCGAGTGCGCTCCTCGACGTCCCAGTCGTCGCCGATGACCGTGAAGTGCTCCTCGGCCACGTCGCCGGACTCGACGGCGTCGATGGCCCGGATCACGGCGTCGACGCCGAGGACCTCGGCCACGGTGAGATCGCCGGTCAGGGGGAGGGTCTGGGGCAGGTGGCCGAGGACACCCGGGACCGACACGGAACCCGCGGCGGGCCGCAGCTCGCCGGCGATCAGCTTGAGCAGGGTGGACTTCCCGGCACCGTTGGGGGCCACAAGACCCGTACGGCCCGTGCCCACGGTGAACGACAGATCCCGGAAGACAGGAGTGTCGTCGGGCCAGGAGAAGGACAGGTGGGAACAGCGAACGGCGGCGTCGGACATGAGGACGACCTCGTGGAGGCTGGGGGCAGGGAACACCACTGCCCGGGCAGACAGGGAAGCGGGAACGACGAGGAGGCCGCTGCGACGGCGCTCGAACGCGCCCGCTGCGGCCTACCGGCTCCGGGTCTCACCCGGAGATGTCGTCGTCACCCACCATGTCCGCGACTCCTCGCTGCACGATCAACGTCTCTCGCACATTAGCAGCCGGGCTCCCGCACCGGCCCCGGCGCCGATTCGGACGCGGTCCGCCGGGCCGGCCGGAGAACCGTCGGCCCGGCCGCCGCGAAGGCCTCGTCGAACAGTTCGGAAGGCGCCGCCAGCGGGTCGGTCAGGTGGGCGACCGCCGCCCTCGCGGTGCGGTGCCAGAGCGTGTGGCGGCGGAGCATGGCGTGGTCGCCGTCCTCGACCACCAGCATCCCCGCCCGGGCCCCGGCGCCGCGGGCGCGGGAGACGTACGCGGCCGACCCGGCGGGGTCGGTGATGCGGTCGCGGTCGCCGTGCAGAACGAGTACCCGCCGGTCCCGCAGCTGCGCGACGGGTTCGCCGGGAGGACACCAGGGCGCGAGGGCCACCACGCCGCGTACCCCGTCGGCGCCCGCCGCGCGCAGGGCGGCCCGGCCGCCCATCGAGTGGCCCAGCAGGACGACCGGCACGTCTCCGACCAGCCCGCGCAGCTCGGCGAGGGCGCGCCGGGTGTCCCGCAGCGGCTCCGCGGCAACGCCGTTCCAGCCGCGGCTGCGGTAGCGCACCTGGGCCAGGAACACGTCGTCGCGGCCGGTTGACGCCTCCAGATCCCGCAGGAAAGGACGCATCCGCAGGGCCGCCGGCTGCCACGGGCGCGCGGCGGCGCGGCTCTCCACCCGGCCTCCGTGCAGCACCAGCACGGCCGCCCGGGGCCGCGCCGGACGGCGCCGCACCCGCAGCGCGGACCCCGTCGACGGATCGTCCTCAACGCTCATGCCGCTCCCGTTCCCTTCAGCCACTGTCCTGCCCCGCCCGTCCCGTACTGTCCTGCCCCGCCCGTCCCAGGTGATCCGTCGCCGCGACGCTTCCGGACTGGTGGCCGGAGCAGCGGTTCGCGACCCGGTCCAATCCGCCGGGCCCCCGGCTCCGGATTACCCGTGCCAGCGTTGATCACAGTGGGGTGGAGGAGCAGCGAAATGCCGCGAGCGTCAGGGGAGGCCGCACGCCGTACCGCCGTCGTCGGCAGCGGAGTGGCGGGCCTGACCGCCGCACACATACTGGGCCGGGCGCACCACGTCACCCTCTACGAGGCGGACGACCGCCTCGGGGGCCACGCCCATACCCACGACCTCACCTCGTCCGACGGCCGGGTCCACCGGGTCGACTCGGGGTTCATCGTGCACAACCGCCGCACCTACCCGAACCTCCTGCGCCTCTTCGACGAACTCGGCGTCGCCACCCAGGAGTCGGAGATGAGCATGTCGGTGCGGTGCGAGGGCTGCGGGCTCGAGTACGCCGGCGCCCGCGGCCCGGCCGGACTGCTCGCCCGGCCGCGCAACGCCCTGCACGGCCCCTACCTGAGGATGCTCGCGCAGGTGCCCCGGTTCCACCGCGCCGCCCGCCGCCTGCTCGGCGAGGACGCCGACCATGCCATGACCCTGGGCGAGTTCCTGGACCGCGAGGGCTTCTCGCCGTACTTCCGCGCCCACTTCATGACGCCCGTGGTCTCCGCCGTGTGGTCCTGCGACGCCGCGACCGCCCTGCGCTACCCGGCCGCCTACCTGTTCCGCTTCCTGCACCACCACGGCATGCTCGCCGTCGGCGGCTCGCCGGTGTGGCGCACGGTCACGGGCGGCTCCCGCTCCTACGTCGACCGGGTCGCCGAGCGACTGCCCGACGTCCGCACCGCCACCCCCGTCCGGGCCGTGACCCGGCACGCGGACGGCGTGGACGTCACCGCGGGCGACGGCACCACCGACACCTACGACCATGTCGTCGTCGCCGTCCACCCGGACCAGGCACTGGAGCTGCTGGCCGACCCGACGCCGGACGAGAAGGAGGTCCTCGGCGCCTTCCGCTACTCCCGCAACGCCACCCTCCTGCACACCGACACCGCCCTGCTGCCGCGCGCCCGGGGAGCCAGGTCCTCCTGGAACTACCTCATGCCCGCCTGCGACGCGGGCGCCGACCGGGTCCGGGTCAGCTACGACATGAACCGGCTGCAGCGCCTCGACGCCGCCGACACCTACGTCGTCACGCTCGGCGGCGAGGACCGGGTCGCCCCCGGCCGGGTGCTGGCCCGCATGACCTACGAACACCCCGTCTACACGCCCGAGTCGGTGGCCGCCCAGCGACGCCTGCCTGCACTGCGTACCCCGGTCACCGCCTACGCCGGGGCCTACCACGGCTGGGGGTTCCACGAGGACGGCTGCCGTTCGGGGGTGGAGGCCGCCGCGGCCCTCGGAGTGGCCTGGTGACCCCCGCCCCGACGGCACGCCCCGGGCTCTACCCCTGCGAGATCGGCCACATACGCCTCGACCCGGTCCGGTACACCCTGCGCCACCGCACCTACATGTGGCTCGTCGACCTCGACCGCCTCCCGCGGCTGCCGCGCCCACTGCGCCCGTTGGCCGGCTTCCGGGCCCGCGACCACTTCACCGGCGACGCCCCCACGCTGCGCGCGGGCCTGGAGCGGTTCCTCGCCTCCCGCGGCGTCGACCTGGAGGGCGGCCGGGTCCTGATGCTCGCGCACGCCCGGGTCCTCGGGCACGTCTTCAACCCGCTCACCCTGTACTGGTGCCACGGCCCCGACGGCGCCCCGCGCTGCGTGGTCGCCGAGGTGCACAACACCTACGGCGAACGCCACGCCTACCTGCTGAACCCCGACGAGGCGGGCGTCGCGCGCGTCGACAAGGAGTTCTACGTCTCGCCGTTCCACCCGGTCGACGGCGCCTACCGGATGCGGCTGCCGCTGCCCGGCGACCGCCTCGACCTGACCGTACGCCTGGACCGGCCTGGCGCCCGGCCGTTCACCGCGACCGTACGGGGTACCCGGAGGGCGGCGACCCCCGCCGCCCTCCTGCGGCTCGCGCTGCGGCACCCCTTCTCGACCCTCGCCGTGTCGGCCGGCATCCGCCGGCACGGCATCCGTCTCTGCCTGCGCGGCCTCCCCGTCCAGCCGCGCCCGAGAAACCGCACCACGGAGAAAGCGACATGACTGCAACCCACCCCCGCCCCGCCGCCACGACCCCCGTCCCCACGGGCCGCGGCACGCCGGTCGACGCCGGCCGATGGCCCGACGTCGCCGCCCCGCCCCACGCCTCGTGGGCCCGCCGCGCCACCACCGCCGCCGTCGTGCGCCGTGCCCTGCACCGGCTGCCGCTGCGGGTCCGGTTCGCCGACGGCGACACCGTCGGCCTCGGCGGACCGCTGGTGGAGGTCCACGACCCCGACGCCTTCCACGGACGGATCGGCGCCCAGGGCCTCATCGGCTTCGGCGAGTCCTACATGGCCGGCGAGTGGGACGCGCCGGACCTGGTCGGCGCCCTCACGGTGCTCGCCGCCCACGCGGCCGACCTGGTCCCCTCCCCGCTCCAGCGGCTGCGCGGCCTGTGGCACCAGCGCCGGCCCGCGGACCGGCGCAACACCCCCGAGGGCGCGCGGGACAACATCAGCAGCCACTACGACTTGTCCAACGACCTGTTCGCCCTCTTCCTGGACGACACCCTCAGCTACTCCTCCGCCGTCTTCCCCGCCTTCCCCGCCCGCCGCGCCTCGTTCGCCGCCGCACAGCAGCGCAAGATCGACCGGCTGCTCGACCTCGCCGAGGTCGGCGACGGCACCCGGCTCCTCGAAATCGGCACCGGCTGGGGCGAACTCGCCCTGCGCGCCGCCGGACGCGGCGCCCACGTCACCTCCCTCACCCTCTCCCGCGAACAGCGCGACCGCGCCCTGGCACGCGCCCGCGAGGCGGGCCTCGCCGACCGGGTCCGGGTCGAACTGCGCGACTACCGCGAGGAACAGGGCACGTACGACGCTGTCGTCAGCGTCGAGATGATCGAGGCCGTCGGCGCCGAGTTCTGGCCGGTCTACTTCCGCACCCTCGACGAGCGCCTCGCCCCCGGCGGCCGGGTCGCCCTCCAGGCCATCACCATGCCGCACGATCGCATGCTCGCCGCCCGCGACACCTACACCTGGATCCAGAAGTACGTCTTCCCCGGCGGCCTGATCCCCTCCACCGACGCGATAGAGGCGACCGTCCGCGACCACACCGGCCTGCGCGTCGCCCACCGGTACGACTTCGGCGCGCACTACGCCGAGACGCTGCGGCTGTGGCGCGAGCGGTTCACCGAGCGCGCCGCCGAGGTCGACGCGCTCGGCTTCGACGAGACCTTCCGGCGCCTGTGGACCTTCTACCTCGCCTACTCCGAGGCTGGTTTCCGCGCCGCCTACCTAGACGTCCAGCAGTACCTGTTCACCAAGGAGGGCACCGCCCGATGAGCACCGTCCGCACCAGCAGGCCCGGCGCCGCCCACCGGCTCGCCGCGCTCGTCGAGGACGCGCTCGGCGGCCCCCTCCCCGTCCGGCTGCGCGCCTGGGACGGCTCCGAGACCGGCCCCGCCGAGGGCCCCGTGGTCGTCGTGCGCTCCCGGCGCGCTCTGCGCCGCCTGCTGTGGCAGCCCGGCGAACTGGGCCTGGCCCAGGCCTACGTCACCGGCGAGGTGGACGTCGACGGCGACCTCGCCGACGGCCTGCGCCGCATGTGGGCGGCCACCCGCGAGCGCCGGCTGCACCCGCCCCGGCTCTCGCTCGCCGACCGGGCCCGCGCGGCGGGCACCGCCGTCCGCCTCGGTGCCGTCGGCCCCCGCCCCCCGGTCCCCGCCTCCCAGGCCCGGCTCCGCGGCGGCCTGCACAGCAAGGCGCGCGACCGCGCCGCCATCAGCCACCACTACGACCTCTCCAACGACTTCTACCGCCTCCTCCTCGACGAGACGATGGCCTACTCGTGCGGGGTGTGGGCGGACACGTACGCCGAGGCCGACGCCGCCGACGCCCAGCGCGCCAAGCTGGAGCTGATCTGCCGCAAGCTGGGCCTCACCGGGGGCGCCCGCCTTCTCGACATCGGCTGCGGCTGGGGCTCGCTGACCCTGTACGCGGCCGAACAGCACAAGGCGAGGGTCACCGCGGTCACCCTCGCCGCGGAGCAGGCGGCACACGTGCGCGAACAGGTGCGGGAACGGGGCCTGGCGGACCGGGTGGAGGTGATCTGCCAGGACTACCGCGACATCACCGGCGGGGACTACGACGCCGTCTCCACCGTCGAGATGGGCGAGCACGTCGGGGACGCCGAGTACCCGGCCTTCACCGCGGCGCTGCACCGCATGGTCCGCCCCGGAGGACGCGTCCTGGTGCAGCAGATGTCCCGTGGCGCGGTCGCGCCCGGCGGCGGTGCCTTCATCGAGGCGTACATCGCCCCCGACATGCACATGCGGCCCCTCGGCGAGACGGTCCAGCTCCTGGAGGGCGCGGGTCTCGAAGTACGCCACGTCGAGTCGCTGCGCGAGCACTACGTCCGCACGGTCGCCGCGTGGGAGCACACCCTGGAAGCGCGCTGGGACGACTTCGTCGCGCTGGTCGGCGAGGAGACGGCCCGGGTGTGGCGGCTGTACCTGGTGGGCGGCGCGCTCGCCTTCGAGCAGCGGCGCATGGGCGTCGACCAGATCCTGAGCGTGCGGCCCACCGCCGAGGGCGTCAGCGGGATGCCCGCGACGCCGGGCGAGTGGTACGAACGGCTGGACCGCCCGTGAGCGGCTTCCCGTGGGGCGCGTTCGCCGTGGGCCTCGGCTGGGCGGCGGCGGCCGCGTTCGCCGTCATGCTGGCCACCTTCGCCGTCGCCGTGCGCAAGGGCGTCCACCGGGTCGTGGACGCCGCCTGGGGCCTCGGGTTCGCCGCCGTCGCCGTCGTGACCTGCTCGGTCGCGGCGGCGACGGGGGAGGGCGACACCGGACGCCAGGCGCTCGTCGGGGTCCTGACCGTCGTCTGGGGCGTACGGCTGGCCGTGCACATCGCCCGGCGCGGCCGGGGCCATGGCGAGGATCCGCGCTACGACGCGATGCTCGCCAAGGCCCCCGGCAACCGGAACCTCTACGCCCTGCGCATGGTCTACCTGCTGCAGGGCGCGCTGGTGTGGCTGGTTTCGCTGCCCGTGCAGGCCGCCGCGTACGGCGCCGGGGCTCCGTCGGTCCTGGCCTGGACCGGTGCCGTCGTGTGGGCGGTGGGGCTGGCCTTCGAGGCCGTGGGGGACGCCCAGCTGGCCCGGTTCAAGGCGGACCCGGCCAACCGGGGCCGCCTCATGGACCGCGGGCTGTGGAGCTGGACCCGGCACCCCAACTACTTCGGCGACTTCTGCGTCTGGTGGGGCCTGTTCCTGGTCGCCTGCGACGCGGGCCCGGCCGCCGCCGCGGTGTCCGCCGTCTCCCCGCTGGTGATGACGTACCTGCTGATCGGCGGCAGCGGGAAGCGGCTCCTGGAGCGGCACATGGCCGGCCGGCCCGGGTGGGAGGCGTACGCGGCACGCACCAGCGGCTTCTTCCCGCGTCCGCCGCGCGCGTCCGCGTAGGACCCGCTGCGGAACCGCCTCCGGTCCTGGACAAGGCTGCGGGACTGCCTCCGGTCCTGGACAAGAAGGGGTGGAAAAAAAGGGGTGAGGGCCGGGCCCTCACCCCTTTCGGACCGGCTTCAGGCCGGCATGCTCAGCAGCGCGATCGGGTCGGAGGTCGGCTGGTCCGACCCGCCGGCCGGTTCGACCGTGATGCCCACGCCCGCCGCACCGTCGACGGCCCCCTCCATCAGCACCGCCTGACTGGTGCTGCCGGGATCCATCAGGCCCGCCGAGCGCATCGTGCCGTGGTCGTCGAACCAGAGCTGATAGACCGAGCCCTGCGGCGGCTCGGCCATGCCCGAGGCCAGGAAGACCGCCCGGTCCCGGTCCGCGGAGACCACCAGCGTCCCGCTCGCCCCGTCGGACAGCCGTGCCGTACGGGACTCGGCGTCCGGCGCGGCCAGCACCCCCGCGAGGGTCTCGGCCCGCTGCTCGGCCTGCGTCGCCCGTTCCCCGGCGTCCTGGGCGCGTTCGTACTGCCACACCGCCGTGCCGCCGAGGCCCGCAGCGGCGGCCAGGCAGGCGGCCAGCGCCCACCGGGCCAGGCCGCGTCCGCGGGGCGCGGCGCGGCGGGCCTTCGCCGCCGTGCCGCCGTCCGGCGGGACCTGGCGCACGGTGGTGATGCGGTGCAGCACGCGGTCCTTGAGGACCGGCCCCGGCGACAGGGTCTCGGCCAGTCCCAGCCGGGCCGTCGCGGCGGCGAACTCCCGGGTCTCCTGATCGCAGGTGGCGCAGCCCGCCAGATGGCGTTCGAAGGCGTCCCGCTCGTCGTCGGGCAGCGCGTGCAGGGCGTAGGCGCCCGTCAGGCTGTGCAGGTCCTCGGTGCGCATCACGCGCTCACCCCCAGGCAGTCGCGGAGCCGGATGAGACCGTCACGCAGCCGCGTCTTGACCGTGCCGAGCGGCAGCGCGAGCGACTCTGCCACCTGCCGGTAGGTCAGGCCGCGGTAGTAGGCCAGGGTGACGGACTGGCGCTGGATGTCGGTCAGGGTGCGCAGACAGCGCCGCACCTGCTCCCGTTCGAGGCGGGTCTCGACCTGTTCGGTCACCTCGTCGTACTCGGGCGTGCGGTCGAGCAGGGCGGCCTTGTGGTCGCGGGCCGCGGCGGCCTCCACCGACCGCACCCGGTCCACGGCCCGCCGGTGGGCCAGCGTCAGGATCCAGTTGACCACGGTGCCGCGATCGGGCCGGTAGCGGGGCGCCGTGCGCCACACCTCGACCAGCACCTCCTGCGCCACCTCCTCCGACTGCGCCTGGTCGCGCAGCACCCCCCGGGCGACGCCGAGCACGGAGCCGGCCACGGCGTCGTAGACCGCGGCGAAGGAGTCCTGATCGCCCAGGGCCACCTCACGCATCAGCTGCTGCAAATCTGGCTGGGACGATGGATTTCTGCCGATGTGTACGGCTTCCTTCACGGTGGTTTCTCCAAGATGAGTGCGACGGGGCAGGGGTGTCCCCGCGTAATCCGGGGCCGCACGGTCCGCGGATTGGTCGCCGGACAGGCACGATACGCGGGGTGACCTCGCCGGACGCCCTTCTTCCCGGCGGAGCCGCCGGTACACTGGCCACCGTTCGCGTTCAGGGAATCGAAAAGGGAGGTGAGGTCGATGACCGTGCGCGCAGCCGCCCCTCGTGGCGCCCGGGTCTCCCTCGCGTCCCGAGCGGCCTCCTGACCCCGCTTCCCGCAGAACGCACCCCGGAAGGGATCCTCGTCCCGTCATGTCCCGCACCTGGAACACCCGCGCCGAGACCGGCGCCGACATCCCCGTCGTCCGCGACATCGTCACCGCGGCCTTTCCCACCCCCGAGGAGGCCGCCCTCGTCGACGCCCTGCGCGCCGACCCCGGGGCGTGGATCGAGGGGCTGTCCCTCGTCGCGGTGGACGACTCCGACCGCCCCGTGGGCCACGCCCTGCTGACCCGCTGCCACATCGGGGACCGCCCGGCGCTGTGCCTGGCCCCCGTCGCGGTACGTCCCGAGCGGCAGCGCGGCGGCGCCGGCACGGCCGCCGTACGGGCCGCGCTGGACGCGGCCGGGCGGCTCGGCGAGCGCCACGTCGTCGTCCTCGGCCACCCCGAGTACTACCCGCGCTTCGGCTTCACCCGGGCATCCGCCCACGGCATCGGGCTGACCGTCGACGTCCCGGACGAGGCGCTGATGGCCCTCACCCTGGACGCCGCCCACCCGCTGCCCGCGGGCACCGTCCGGTACGCGGCGCCGTTCGGCATCTGATCCGGCACGCACCGTGGCGGCGGGCGACCGTCCCGCCGCCACGGTGCGTCTTCTTCGGCGCAAACCCTTGACCCCGCGCCCGTAGTCCTTCACATTACTCGTTAATGCGCATGAGGTAATGCGCATTAACACGAGCGGTCGCGACCCGAGCGGTGCGACCGGGCGGCGCCCCGGAGCGGGCGCGAGGGACGCGGCAGAGAGGAGCAGCGGTGGCGAAGGAAGCCGCAGGGCGGGCGCGACCGGGCAGAGCGCCCGCGCCGGCCGACCGGCGGGGCCGGCCGAGGCAGGCGGAGGTCGCCAGGCTCGCGGGAGTCTCACAGGCGACGGTGTCCCTGGTGCTCTCCGGGCGCGACATCGCGACCGGGCGGCCGATCTCGGCACCGACCCGGGCCAAGGTCCTGGACGCCGCCCGCAGCCTCGGCTACGTCCCCGACCCGGCCGCCAGCCGGCTCGCCGCCGCCCGCAACAACCTGCTCGGCGTCTTCAGCTTCACCGCGACCTTCCCGACCGACGTCCGGCACTCGTACTACCCGTTCCTCGTCGGCGTGGAGCAGGAGGCCGCCGCCCAGGGGTACGACCTGGTGCTGTTCACCGGGTCGAGCACCGGGGGAGCGGGGGCCGGCGGCACCGGCGCGCTCAACCGCGTGCGCCTGGCCGACGGCTGCCTCTTCCTGGGCCGCCACGCCCCCTCGGACGAGCTGAGCCGACTGGTCGCCGACGGCTTCCCCGTCGTCCACGTCGGCCGGCACGACGAACCGGAGGGCCTCGCCTGGGTCGGTGCCGACTACGTCAGCGCCAGCCGCGAGGTCGTCACCGCGCTCGCCGGACTCGGCCACCGCCGGGTCCTGCTGGTCCGCGAGGACGACGACGCGCCCGCGTCCGCCGACCGTGAACGCGGCTTCCTGGACGGTCTCGCGGCGAGCGGCCTGCCCGGCGGCCCCGACGCCGTCTTCCGCAGCGGCGACCCGCGTCGCGACCTGACCGCCGACCGGGTCCGGGCCTGGCTCGCCGACGGCGTGAGTGCCTTCGTCGCCGAGGAGACCGACACCGGCGCCGCCTGGCGTGCCCTGCGCGCCGCCGTCGACGCGGCGGGCCTGGACTGCCCCGGCCAGGTGTCCCTCGCGCTGCTCGGCAGCCCGCCCGCCGACCTCGCGGACGGACCGGTGCCGATGGGCTTCGACATCCCGCGCCCCGCCCTGGGCGCCGAGGCCGTGCGGCTGCTCGCCGCCCGGATCGGCGGCGGCCCGGCCGCGGGCACGCTCGTCGCCTGCGCCTTCCGGCCGGGCACCACCGCGGGACCACCGGCCACCCCCTGAACACACCCCCGTACCGACCGCACCGACTCCAGGACCGCACACCCCGTACCGACCTCACCCCCGTACCAACCGCACCACCAGAAGGAGCAGCGTGATACCGGAACCCGACATCCTCGTCGTCGGTGGCGGCCTCGGCGGCGTCGCCGCCGCCCTCGCCGCCTGCCGGGCCGGCCGCAGCGTCGTCCTGACCGAGGAGACGGACTGGATCGGCGGCCAGCTCACCAGCCAGGCCGTGCCGCCCGACGAGCACCCGTGGGTCGAGCAGTTCGGCACCACCGCCACCTACCGGCGGCTGCGCGAGGGCATCCGCCAGTACTACCGCCAGTGGTACCCGCTGCGCGCCGAGGCCGCCGCGCTCACCCGCCTCAACCCCGGCGCGGGCCGGGTCAGCAAGCTCTGCCACGAGCCCCGCGTCGCCCTCGCCGTCCTGGAGGGCATGCTCGCCCCGCACCGGGCGGCCGGGCGGCTCACGGTCCTCACCGAGCACCGCCCGGTGGCCGCCGAGGCCGACAGCGACACCGTACGTGCCGTCACTCTGGAGAACCTCCGCGACGGGACCCGCCGCACCGTCCCCGCCCGGTACGTCCTGGACGCCACCGAGACCGGCGAACTGCTCCACCTCGCCGGTGTCGAGCACGTCAACGGCGCCGAGTCCCGCGCCGAGTTCGACGAACCCCACGCCCCCGAGCAGGCCCAGCCGGGCAACCAGCAGGGCATCACCGTCTGCTTCGCGCTCTCCCACCACGAGGGCGAGGACCACACCGTCGACCGCCCCGCCGACTACGACTTCTGGCGCGACTACAAGCCCGAGTTCTGGCCCGGCCCGCTGCTCGGCTTCGAGGCCCCCGACCCGCGCACCCTGGAACCGGTGCCGCGCACCTTCGAACCCAACCCCGACCTCGACCCGCTGGCCGTCAACGCCGACCAGAGCGCCGACGCGGGCGACAAGGAACTGTGGGGCTTCCGCCGCATCCTCGCCCGCAAGCTGCACAGCGACGGCGCCTTCGACTCCGACATCACCCTCGTCAACTGGCCCCTGAACGACTACTGGCTGAAGCCCTACATCGGCCAGGAGGCCGAAGCCCTGCGCGAGGCACGGCAGTTGTCCCTGTCGGTGCTGTACTGGCTGCAGACCGAGGCGCCCCGCACCGACGGCGGCACCGGGTTCCCGGGGCTGCGGCTGCGGCCCGACGTCACCGGCACCGAGGACGGCCTCGCCAAGGCGGCGTACGTGCGCGAGTCCCGGCGGATCAAGGCGGTCACCACCGTCACCGAGCACGACGTGGCCATCGACCTGATCGGCCCGTACGGCCGCACCCGCCACCGGGACTCCGTGGGCGTCGGCAACTACCGCATCGACCTGCACCCGTCCACCGGCGGCGACGGCTACGTCGACATCGGCTCCGTGCCCTTCGAGATACCGCTCGGCGCCCTCGTGCCCCGCCGGGTGCGCAACCTGCTGCCGGCCGGCAAGAACCTCGGCACCACGCACATCACCAACGGCTGCTACCGCCTGCACCCGGTGGAGTGGAACATCGGCGAGGTCGCCGGAGCCCTCGCCGCCCACTGCCTCGCCGAGAACGTGGAGCCGCACCAGGTGCAGGCCGAGGACAAGCGGTACGACGAGTTCGCCAAGGTCCTCGACCGCGCCGGCGTGGAACGTCACTGGCCCGACGTCAGGGGCTACTGAACGACCCCGCGCGCGAGGAGAGTTCGGGCGGGGCAGCACCACCTGCCCCGCCCGGTGACCGCCCGCGTGCGGACCGACCCAGCACAAGGAGGTGCCCGGACATGACCACCCACCGCATCCGCGTCGGCATCGACGTGGGCGGAACCTTCACCGACGCCGTGGCGGTCGACGCCACGACGCTCAGGCTCGTGGGCCAGGTGAAGGTACCCACGAGCCACCATCACGAGGACGGCGTCGCGCACGGCATCGTCGAGGCGCTCGACCGGCTGCTGAAGCAGACCGGACACGCACCCGCCGACGTCGCGTTCCTGGCGCACGGCACGACACAGGCTACCAACGCCCTGCTGGAGGGCGACGTCGCCACCGTCGGCCTGCTCGGCATCGGCACCGGCGGCGGAACGTACTTCACCCGCCGGCTCGCCACCCTGGCCAAGCTCGAACTCACCCCCGGCAAGCGGCTGCCGCTGCACTACGCGCACGTGGCCGACCCCGACGACGCCCCCGCCGTCCGGGCCGCCGTCGAACGGCTCACGGAGTCCGGCGCCCAGGCCCTGGTGGCCAGCGAGCCCTTCGGCGTCGACCGGCCCGAGGGCGAGGAGGCGGTCGCCGACGCGGCCCGCGCCACCGGCCTGCCGACCACCGCCGCGCACGAGATCACCTCCCTGTACGGGCTGCGCAAGCGCACCCGCACCGCCGTCGTCAACGCGGCGATCCTGCCCCGGATGCTGGCCACCGCCGACCTCGTCGACGCCTCCATCACCAAGGCCGGGGTCACCGCGCCGCTGATGGTGATGCGCTGCGACGGGGGAGTGATGTCGCTGGACGAGATGCGCCGCAGGCCCCTGCTCACGGTGCTGTCCGGGCCGGCCGCCGGGGTCGCCGGCGCGCTGATGCAGGAGCGCGTCAGCGAGGGCGTGTTCCTGGAGACCGGCGGCACCTCCACCGACATCAGCGTCGTCAGACGCGGCAAGGTCGCGGTACGGCACGCGGTCCTGCTCGGGCAGAGCTCCTACCTCAACGCCCTGGACGTCCGCACCGTCGGCGTGGGCGGCGGCTCCATGGTCCGCGTCTCGGGCGGCCGGGTCACCGGCACCGGACCGCGCAGCGCGCACATCGCCGGGCTGCCGTACGCCTGCTACGCCGAGCCGGCCGACCTGCGGGACGCGAGGCTGACCACGATCAGCCCGCTGCCCGGCGACCCCGCCGACTACGCCGTGCTCGACGCGGCCGGCGGCCGGTTCGCGCTCACCATGACCTGCGCCGCCAACGCCCTCGGCCTGGCCCCCGAGGGCGACTTCGCCCACGCCGACCCGGAGACCGCCCGCGCCGCGCTGGCCCCGCTCGCCGCCGCCCTGGGCACCGACGTGCCCACCGCCGCCGCCCGGCTCCTGGACGCCGGCACCGACCGGGTGAAGTCCGCCGTGGACGACCTCGTGCGCGAGTACCGCCTCGACACCGACACCGCCGTCCTGGTCGGCGGGGGCGGCGGCGCCGCGTCCGTCACCCCCCACCTGGCCGCCCGCACCGGCATGACCGGCCGCATCGCGCAGCACGCCGAGGTCATCAGCCCCATCGGTGTCGCCCTCGCCCTGGTCCGCGAGCAGGTCGAGCGGATCGTGCCCGGCGCCACCCAGGAGCAGATCCTCGCCGTGCGCGCCGAGGCCGAACGCGCCGTGGTCCAGCAGGGCGCCGCCGCCGACGGCGTCGAGGTCGAGGTCACCGTCGACCCGCAGACCAACGTCGTGCGCGCCGTCGCCACCGGCGCCACCGAACTGCGCACCCAGGACCGCTCCCACCGGGCCGACGACGCCGAGCGCCTGCGCCTGGCCGCCGCCAGCCTGAAGACCGACCCGGCGGACGTGCGGGTGGTCGCCGGCACCCCCGCGCACACCGTCTACGGCACCGAGGTCCGCCGCCGGTTCCGGCCCGTCCGGCACCCGGTGCGGGTCGTCGACGCGGACGGCGTCGTACGGCACCACGCCACCGACGCCCGGGTCGAGGCCACCACCGTCGCCGGCGCCCCCGAGGTGCTGGCGAAGCTGGTCGCCGAGCACACCTCCTACGGCGACGGAGGCGTCCGCGCCCCCGCCGTGCGGCTGCTGCTCGGCTCCCGCATCGCCGACCTCTCCGGCGTACTGGACCCGCAGCCGCTGCTCGCCCTGGCCCGCAGCGAACTGCGCTCCCGTGCCGCCGACGAGCCGGTGGTCGCCGTACTGGAGGTGCGCGAATGAGCGCGTCACAGGCCCCGGTGGCGGCCGACCTCGCCGCCACCGACGACCTCGGCTGGGCCGTGCGGCTGCTGGCCGCCACCCCGACCCACGAGCACCGCGACCCGGAACTGCTGCGCCGGTGGGCTCGGGCGGCCGACGCGTTCGGCGCCGCCCTCGCGCCCGTCGCGTGCACCGCCCGGGTCGTGGAGAGCGAGGGCGGGCTCGAACTCGGGCTGCTGGCCCGCTACGGCTCCAGACCTCCCACGGTCGAGCTGTTCACCGACACGATCGAACTCGCCGAACGGACCGTCGACGCCCGCGGCTGGCGCCACTGGTACCCGCCCGGTTCCGTGCGGGCCGCCGCCCTCGCCCACGAGGCGGTGCACGTCCACCTCCACCACGGCCCCGCGAAGGCCGCCCTGAAACACGCCCTCGGGCACAGCGCCCTGCGCCTGGGCCGGCTGCGCGTACCCGGCCACGTCGCCGGCGCGGAGGAGGTGGCCGCGCACGCCTACGCCCGTACCGTCTGCGGACTCGGCCGCAGCCCCCTGCTGCTGACCGCCGCCCTGGCCGCCGAGGCCGAGGCCGGGAGCGGAACCACCCCACCACCTGCACGTGACGCAAGAAGAGAGAACTGACCCATGGGTGTCGTCATCCTCCTCGTCATGGCGGCCGGCGTCGCCGCGATGCTCACCCGCAAGCTCCCCACCGCCTTCGCGCTGGTCCTGCTCGCCGTGGTCATCGCCTTCCTCTCCGGCGCACCCCTGACCGGCGAGAACAGCGTCCTGGACACGGTGCTCCAGGAGGGCGCCCCGGCGCTCGCGGCGACGATGGTCGCCATCATCCTCGGCTCCTGGCTGGGCAAGCTCCTCGACGAGACCGGCATCGCGGGCACCCTCGTCCGCAAGATCGTCGAGTTCGGCGGCGACCGGCCCACCGTCGTCGCCCTCGGGGTGCTCGCCGTCTCCGCGCTCGTCGGCACCGTCACCGGCTCGGCGCCCGCCGCGATGCTGGCCGGCATCATCGGCATCCCCGCCATGGTCGCCGTCGGCGTGCCGAAGGTGACGGCCGCGGGCACCGTGCTGATGGGCATCGCGGTCGGCGTCCCCTTCGAACTGCCCGTCTGGCAGTTCTTCTCCACCGCCCTCGACCTGCCGGTCGACACCGTGCGCGGCTTCATGGTGAAGCTGTTCCCGTTCGCCCTGGTCGCCGCGGTCGCCTACGTCGTCATCGAGAACCGGCGGCGCGGCACCGAGCACGCCTGGTCGCTCAAGTCCGTCTCCGCGCGTCCGGCCCCGCGCCGCGAACGCCTCGGCGACGCGCCCTGGTACGCGCTGCTCGCCCCCGTGGTCCCGCTGGTCCTGGCCCTCGGCCTGGACGTGGCCATCATCCCCTCGATGCTGGCCGGCGTGCTCTACGCGCTGGTCACCACCACCCGGCCCGGCGAGATGAACAAGCGGCTGCTGCGCACCCTGTACGGCGGCTTCGAGGTGGCCGCGCCGCCGCTCGCCCTGTTCGTGGCGATCGGCATCCTGCTGGCGGCCGTCAAGCTGCCCGGCGCGGTGGACGCCCTGGAGCCGCTGATGAAGGCGGTCAGCCCGCAGAACCCGGTGCTGTTCGTCATCGTCTTCACCCTGCTGGTGCCGCTGTGCCTCTACCGCGGTCCGCTGAACGTGTTCGGCCTCGGCGCGGGCATCGCGGGCGTCCTCATCGCCACCGGCATCTACCCGGCCGTCGCCGTCCTGGGCATGGCCACCTCCTACAACCAGGTCTTCGGCGTCGCCGACCCGACCAGCACCCAGACCGTGTGGGCCGCGCAGTACGCGGGCGTCAGCCCGCAGCAGGTCATGCTCCGCACCCTGCCCTACGTCTGGCTGGTCGCCCTGGGCGGCATGTGCGTCACCGCCGCCCTGTACGTGTGACCTTCCCCCTCCATCTCTCCAGATCTCTCCAGACCTCTCCAGGAGTCGACATGCACGAGCCGCACCTCGACCGCCGACTGTTCCTGAAGGGCACGGCCGCCACCGGCGCCGCTCTCACGCTGGGCGCCACCGCCGTACCCACCGCCACCGCCGTACCCACCGCCTCCGCCGCGCCCGGCGGGTTCCCCGACTACACCTACGTCCGCACCCTGCTGACCCCGTCCCAGCTCGCCTACAACCCCACCGGCGAGATCATCTTCCCGACCGTACGGGGCGTCTACGACCGGCTGCCCGCGAGCGGCCGGCTCGGCCGCTACTACCTCTACTACGCCCCGCACGACGCCCCCGGCGGCATCTGCCTGGCCTACGGCGACTCGCTGGAGGGCCCCTTCACGGAGTACCCGCACAACCCGATCGTCTCCAACAAGTGGTCGCCGCACTACTCGGTCAGCCACGTCTCCTCGCCGCACGTGATGTGGCACGCGGGGCGCAAGGAGATGTGGCTGTACTTCCACGGCGAGAACACCACGACCAGGCTGGCCCGTTCCGCCAACGGCGTCGACTTCACGTACGACAAGGTCGTGCTGAGCACCTCGATGCTGCCGTCCGGCACCACCGAGACCTCGTACGCGCGGGTCTTCCCGCACGAACTGCCCTCGCGCGGCGCCCACTACGTCATGGTGTTCATGATGAACAACAAGTCCGACCACCGGGACATCGGCTGGGGCTGGTCCGCGGACGGCCGCGACTGGACCTTCTCCCAGGAGCCGCTGGTGCGCCACGGCGATGTCGGCGCCGTCAACGTGGGCGGCCCGCACCTGCTGCACCGGAACAACAGCACGTACGTCGTCTACAACAAGGACAAGGAGAGCGGCGGCGACCTGATGATCACCGAGGTCGGCAACGACTTCTCCCGCCGCGAGCACCTCGGAGTGTTCTACAACTCCCGGAGTTCCGCACCGGAGAACGGCCGTTCCGCCTCGCCGTCCTTCGGCACGGACCGCGGCGTCCCCTACATGATCTACGAGGCGGGGGAGCGCCTGGCCGGTTCGATCGCGATGGCCCGGGGCTGACCCGACCGGCGGCCCGGTCCGCCGCCGGGCACGACAGCGGGGGCCCGCCCGTCCCTACGGACGGACGGGCCCCCGCTGTTGCCGGGTGCCTCAGGCGACGGGCGCCGGGTCCTTGTCGGCCTGTCCGGCGAGGTCCTCGCCGGACTCCTCGGCCAGGCGCTCCATGCCGCTGGTGGTCTTCAGCGGCTTCTCCTTGATGAAGACGACGGCGACCAGCGCGAGCACCGCGAACGGCGTCGCGATCAGGAACAGGTCGGCTGTGGCGACACCGTAGGCGTGCTCGACGATCGAGCGCATCGGGGCGGGCAGCGTGGCCATGTCCGGGACGCTGCTCTCGCCCGAGCCACCGCCGCCCGGCACGGTGATGCCGGCGTCGCTGAGGCCCTTGGTCATCTCGTCGGCGACCCGGTTGGCGAGGATCGCGCCCAGGACGCTGACGCCGATGGTGCCGCCCATGCTGCGGAAGAAGGACAGCACGGAGGTCGCGGCGCCCAGGTCGGCGGCGGGCACGTCGTTCTGGGCGGCCAGCACCAGGTTCTGCATCAGCATGCCGACGCCGACACCCAGGACGGCCATGTAGAGGCTGAGCAGGCCGAAGTCGGTCCTCGCGTCGATCGTGGCCAGCAGCGCGAGGCCGACCGCCATGATCACCGCGCCCGCCACCAGGTACCGCTTCCACTTGCCGGTGCGGCTGATGACCTGCCCGGCGACGGTGGAGGACACCAGCAGACCGAGGATCATCGGCAGGCTCATCAGACCCGCGACGGTCGGCGACTTGCCCAGCGAGACCTGGAAGTACTGCGAGAGGAAGACGGTCCCGCCGAACATGGCGACACCGACCAGGAGGCTGGCGACGGTGGTCAGCGTGACCGTGCGGTTCCTGAAGATGTCGAGCGGGACGACCGGCTCGGAGGTACGGGCCTCGACGAAGACCGCGGCGACCAGCAGCAGCACGCCGCCGCCCGCGAGCGCGGCCGTCTGCCAGGACGCCCAGTCGAACTCGTTGCCCGCCAGGGACACCCAGATCAGCAGGGCGCAGACACCGGCGACGATCAGGAAGGCGCCGAGCCAGTCGATGCGCACCTCGCGCCGGGTGGTCGGCATGCGCAGCGTGCGCTGCAGCAGGGCGATGGCGAGCAGCGCGAACGGCACGCCGATGAAGAAGCACCAGCGCCAGCCCAGCCACGAGGTGTCCACCATGACGCCGCCGACCAGCGGCCCGGCCACGGTGCCCACGGCGAAGACGGCACCGAAGATGCCGGCGTACCTGCCCAGCTGGCGGGGCGGGATGACGGAGGCCATCACGACCTGCGCGAGGGCGGTCAGACCACCCGCGCCGATGCCCTGCACGACCCGGCTGAAGATCAGCAGTCCGACCCCGTGCGAGAAGCCGGCCAGCAGCGACCCGACCACGAACATGCCCAGCGACAGCTGGAGCAGCAGCTTCTTGTTGAAGAGGTCGGACAGCTTGCCCCACAGGGGCACCGTCGCGGTCATCGCCAGCAGCTCGGAGGTGACGACCCAGGTGTAGGACGACTGGCTGGCGCCCAGGTCGGCGATGATCGTCGGCAGCGCGTTGGCCACGACGGTACCGGCGAGGATCGCGACGAACATGCCGGCCATCAGGCCCGACATGGCCTGGAGTATCTGCCGGTGGGTCATGGAGGTGGGAGGCGCGTCGGCGGGCGCCTGTGCAGCGGTCACGGCATCTCTTTCGTGTGAGTGGTCCGGTGGGTCGCGAGCCCGGCGCGGAGGCTACGCGGAGGGTGCCGGGAGACCGGCGGCGAGGAGGGTGAAGACCTCGCGGAAGACGTCCAGAAAGTCGGCTTCCTCCTGGTGGGCGGACCAGTGGTCCACACTGGTGCGCACCGCGGCGCCCGCCACCGCGGCCAGCAGCCGCGGGTAGAGCCCGGCCCTGGGACCGGCGCCGTCCGCACCGCCCGGGCCGTCCGCACCGCCCGCGCGGTCCGCTCCGCGCAGGCGTTCGGCGATGGCCGCGGCCAGGTCCGCCTCGGCCGCCATGTGGGCCCCGAGACCGCGGGCCAGCAGGTGCGGTGAGGCGTGCAGGACCTCGGCGTGCAGCCGCCACAGTTCGTGCTGCTGCTCCACCTCGGCCAGTTCCGCCGCCATGGCCTCGCGCAGGACTTCCAGCGGGGAGAGTTCGGCCGGCGCGTCGAGCACGGCGCGCCGCATGCGTGCGCCCGCGTCCTCGTCGATGACCACGAAGGCGTCGTCGCGGCTGTCGAAGTAGTTGAAGAAGGTACGCACGGAGACTCCGGCGGCGGCGCTGATCGCCTCGACGGTGACCTTCTCCGCCCCGTGCTCGGCGGCGAGGTGCACCGCGGCCTCGGCGAGGGCGGCACGCGTGGCCCGCTTCTTCTGCTCTCGCAGCCCGCCTCCCGCGGCACCTTTCTCCAACATAAGTTGCATGGTATGCAAAGATGCACGGCATGCAAAATTGACCGGGAGTGATCAAGCGGGGCGTTTCGTCCGCCACCCGGGACCGAAGTCGAGACAACCGATCAATTCCTGTGTACGACGGCGAAGTTGGGGTACCCGCCGCGCCGGCACGGTCGGCACCGGGGTCGGCGCCGGTGGCGGCCGTGCCTTGTCGCCACGTCCGCAGGGGGCCGTCCGGGCCCCGACGTGACCCGAACGGCCCTCTCGGGTACCCGGCCGGTCCCCGCAGGGTTGGGATGTGCACGGGCCCCGCGCGTCCCGCGCCCCTGCCGCCCGACCGCTGTCCCGACCGGAAGGACCCCCGATGTCCGCCGACCCGCAGCAGCCGTCCACCGGGCTCACCGACGAGGAGCTCGCCGGACTGGACGCCCACTGGCGCGCCGCGAACTACCTCTCCGTCGGTCAGATCTACCTGATGGACAACCCCCTGCTCGCCGAGCCGCTGCGCCCCGAACACGTCAAGCCGCGTCTGCTAGGCCACTGGGGCACCTCACCGGGTCTCAACCTGGTCCACACCCACCTCAACCGGGTGATCAAGGCACGCGGCCTCGACGCCCTCTGCGTCTGGGGCCCCGGACACGGCGGCCCCGCCGTCCTGGCCAACGCCTGGCTGGAGGGGTCGTACAGCGAGACCTACCCGGACGTCACCAGGGACGCCGCGGGCATGGCCCGGCTGTTCAGGCAGTTCTCCTTCCCCGGCGGCGTGCCGAGCCACGTCGCGCCCGAGACGCCGGGCTCCATCCACGAGGGCGGCGAACTCGGCTACGCGCTGTCGCACGCCTACGGGGCCGCCTTCGACCACCCCGGCCTCGTGGTCGCCTGTGTGATCGGCGACGGCGAGGCGGAGACCGGCCCGCTGGCCACGTCCTGGCACTCCAACAAGTTCCTCGACCCCGTCCACGACGGCGCCGTCCTGCCGATCCTGCACCTCAACGGCTACAAGATCGCCAACCCGACCGTCCTGGCCCGCCTCCCCGAGGCCGAACTCGACGCGCTCCTGCGCGGCTACGGCCACGACCCGCTCCACGTCACCGGCGACGACCCGGCCGCCGTCCACCGGGACATGGCCCGCGCCACGGACACCGCCCTGGACCGCATCGCCGCCCTCCAGCGGGCCGCCCGCGAGGACGGGGCCACCGACCGGGGCCGCTGGCCGGTGATCGTCCTGCGCACCCCGAAGGGCTGGACCGGCCCCGCCGAGGTCGACGGCGTGCCCGTGGAGAACACCTGGCGTGCCCACCAGGTCCCGCTGCCCGCCGTACGGACCGACCGGGACCACCTCGCGCAACTGGAGCAGTGGCTGCGCTCCTACCGGCCCGAGGAGCTGTTCGACGACGCCGGAGCGCCGCGCCCCGCCGTCCTCGCCGCCGTCCCCGAGGGCGCGCGCCGCCTGGGCGCCACCCCCTACGCCAACGGCGGCCTCCTCCTGCGCGAGCTGCCCCTGCCCGACCCGGACGAGTACGCCGTGCCGGTCGACAGCCCCGGCGCGAGCACGCACGAGCCCACCCGGGTCCTCGGCGACCTGCTCCGGGACGTCATGGACGCCACCGCCGGCCGGCGCGACTTCCGGCTCGTCGGCCCCGACGAAACCGCCTCCAACCGCCTCCAGGCCGTCTACGCCGCCAGCGGCAAGGCCTGGCAGGAACGGACGCTGCCCGTCGACGAGGACCTCGACCGGCACGGCCGCGTGATGGAGATCCTCTCCGAACACACCTGTCAGGGCTGGCTGGAGGGCTACCTCCTGACCGGCCGCCACGGACTGTTCTCCTGCTACGAGGCCTTCGTCCACATCGTCGACTCGATGGTCAACCAGCACGTCAAATGGCTGCGCGTCACCCGCCGGCTGCCCTGGCGGGCGCCCATCGCCTCCCTCAACTACCTGCTCACCTCCCACGTGTGGCGCCAGGACCACAACGGCTTCTCCCACCAGGACCCCGGCTTCGTCGACCACATCCTGAACAAGAGCCCCGAGGCCGTACGGGTCTACCTGCCGCCGGACGCCAACACGCTGCTCTCCGTCGCCGACCACGCCCTGCGCAGCCGCGACTACGTCAACGTGATCGTCGCCGGCAAGCAGCCCTGCTTCGACTGGCTGTCCATGGACGAGGCGAAGGCCCACTGCGCGCGCGGCGCCGGCATCTGGGACTGGGCCGGGACAGAGGACGGCAGCCGCGAACCCGACGTGGTGCTCGCCTGCGCGGGCGACGTACCGACCCAGGAGGTGCTGGCCGCGGCCCAGTTGGTCCGCCACCACCTGCCCGGGCTCGCCCTGCGCGTGGTCAACGTGGTGGACATCGCCCGCCTGCTGCCCAGCGGCGAACACCCGCACGGCATGACCGACTTCGAGTACGACGGCCTGTTCACCCCCGACAAGCCGGTCGTCTTCGCCTACCACGGTTACCCCTGGCTGATCCACCGGCTCGCCTACCGCCGCACCGGCCACGCGCACCTGCACGTGCGCGGCTACAAGGAGATCGGGACCACCACCACCCCGTTCGACATGGTGCTCGGCAACGACATGGACCGCTACCGCCTCGTCATGGACGTGATCGACCGGGTGCCCGGCCTCGCCGTGCGCGCCGCCGCCGTACGGCAGCGGATGGAGGACGCCCGGCTCCGGCACCACGACTGGATCCGCGAACACGGCGTGGACATGCCCGAGATCGCCGACTGGAGCTGGGACGGCTCGCGGTGACCGCGACCCCGACGACCTGGGACTACGACGACTACGACCCCGCCGAGGAGCGGCTGAGGGAGTCGCTGTGCACCCTCGGCAACGGCTACTTCGCCACCCGCGGCGCCCTGCCCGAGTGCGCCGCGGACGACACGCACTATCCGGGCACCTACGCGGCAGGCTGCTACAACCGGCTCACCTCCGCCGTCGCCGGGCGCGAGGTGCGGCACGTCGAGAACGAGGACATGGTCAACCTCCCCAACTGGCTGCCGGTGCGCTTCCGGGCCGCCGGAGGGGACTGGCTGACGCCGGACACCTCCGAGGTGCTCGACCACCGGCAGACCGTGCACCTGGACTCGGGGCTGCTGGAGCGCCGCACCGGCTTCCGGCTCGACGCGGGACGCGTGCTGTCCGTCCGCCAGCTGCGCCTGGTGCACATGGCCGATCCCCACCTCGCCGCCCTGCGCACGGAGTTCACCGTCGAGGGCGGACCGGCCGATCTGGAGGTGGAGGCGTCCCTCGACGGCGGGGTCACCAACTCAGGGGTGGCGCGCTACCGGGACCTCGACGGCCGCCACCTCACCCACGTGCACACCGGCGACGCCGGCGACGGCACGGTGTGGCTGCGCTGCCGCACCCGCACCTCGGACATCCGTGTCGGCATGGCGGCCCGCACCACCGCCGGCGCGCCGGTCACCGCGGCGCGCGAGCACCTGTGCGTCACCCAGCGCACGGCCCTGCGCGCCGAGCCCGGCCGCACCCTCACCGTCGACAAGACCGTCGCCCTGCACACCTCGCGCGACCCGGCGATCAGCGACCCGCTGCAGGCCGCCGTCGACCGGGTGACCGGCGCCGCCGCCTTCGACGACCTGCTGGAGCGGCACCGCAGCGCCTGGGGGCAGTTGTGGCGCCGTGCCGAGCTGGAGGTCCCCGGCGAGGCGGGCGGCATCCTGCGCCTGCACCTCTTCCACGTCCTGCAGACCCTCTCCCCGCACACCGCCGACCTCGACGTGGGCGTACCGGCGCGCGGCCTGCACGGGGAGGCGTACCGCGGGCACGTCTTCTGGGACGAACTGTTCGTCCTGCCCTACCTGAACCTGCACTTCCCCGAGGTCTCCCGGGCCCTGCTCCACTACCGGCACCGCCGTCTGGAGAGAGCGGGCTCGGCGGCCCGCGCGATCGGCAGGCGCGGCGCGCTGTACCCCTGGCAGAGCGGCAGCGACGGGCGCGAGGAGACCCAGCGACTGCACCTCAATCCGCGCTCGGGCCGCTGGCTCCCCGACCACTCGCGCCTCCAGCACCACGTGGGGTCGGCGATCGCGTACAACGTGTGGCAGTACTGCGAGACCAGCGGCGACACCGAGTTCCTGCACACCAAGGGCGCCGAGATGCTGCTGCAGATCGCCCGCTTCTGGGCCGACTCCGCCACCTGGGACGAGCAGTCGGGGCGGCACCGCATCCGGGGCGTCGTCGGCCCCGACGAGTACCACGACGCCTACCCCGGCGCCGACCGGCCGGGCCTGGACGACAACGCCTACACCAACGTCACCGCCGCCTGGGTCCTGGCCCGCGCCCTCGACGTCCTCGGCCGGCTGCCCGAACCCCGCCGCCGCGAACTCGTCGAGCGCACCGCCCTGGGCGAGGCGGAGCTGGAGCAGTGGGACAGTGTCTCCCGCACCCTTCACGTCCCCTTCCACGACGGTGTCGTCAGCCAGTTCGAGGGCTACGGCGAACTCGCCGAACTCGACTGGCAGGGCTACCGCGAGCGGTACGGCGACATCCGGCGCCTGGACCGCCTCCTGGAGGCCGAGAACGACAGCGTCAACAACTACCGGGCATCCAAACAGGCCGACGTCCTGATGCTGGGCCACCTGTTCTCCCCGGCCGAACTGCGCTCCCTCTTCGACCGGTTGGGGTACCGCCTGGACGAGCCGACCTGGCAGCGCACGGTCGACCACTACCTCGCCCGCACCAGTCACGGGTCCACCCTCAGCGGACTCGTCCACGGCTGGATCCTGGCCCGCGCCCGGCGCGCGGAGGCCTGGTCGTACGTCCAGGAGGCGCTCAAGGGCGACGTCGCCGACCTCCAGGGCGGCACCACCGGCGAGGGCATCCACCTCGGCGCCATGGCGGGCACCCTCGACCTCGTCCAGCGTGGCCTGACCGGCCTGGAGACCCGCGGGGGCGCCCTGTGCCTCGACCCGGTGCCGCTGCCGGAGCTGTCGTCGTACGGGTTCTCCGTCCGTTACCAGGGCCACTGGGGCGTGCGGTTCCGGCTGGAGCACGGCCGGCTGGAGATCGCCGTGCCCGCGGCCGGCCCGCTGCCGATCGACATCAGGCTGCCGGACCGCGAGGTGCGCCTCCAGCCGGGCGACACGTGCCGGCTCGTGCTGCCGGACCGACCGGCCCGTCAGCCGGGCAGGGGGTAGGTCACCGTGCGGGGCGACCCCTCCGGCGCGCCGTCGGTGTAGGTGAGCGTCAGCCGCGTGAAGTGCCGCTGGCCCGCGCCCTGTTCCCCGGCGGTCGGCATGTCGAGCCGCACCCGCACCGGGTAGGAGTGGAAGGCACCGGCGGCGCAGTACGGGTCGCAGTCGTTGACGGCGTTGGTGCCCCGGCCCACCGCGGCGGTGGCGTCCCAGCGGTACCACTGCAGGGAGACCAGGCGGCTGTTGCCGTCCCCGCAGGCGAGCACATACGCCCCGGGGCCGATCTGCGACTGCCCGGCGCAGTCGACGACGACCGGGTCCTGCGTCTGCTGGGTCCGCGCCGCGGACGACGCCGACGGTGCGGCGAAGGCCGTGCCCAGGGGTGCTGCGAGCGCGGCGGCGGCACAGAGTGTGACCGCTGCCCTCATCGGGTTCCTGACCATGTCTGCTCCCGGCCGTCTCGGGGTCGCTTGTCTCCGCTTCCCGTCTCCCCGTACCGACCGTACGGCCGCGTCCCCGAACGCACCACTCGTACGGAGCAGCGCCCCGCACACCGGGGTGCGTGGGGCCGCGACGGGGTCAGCCGTGCAGGGCGAGGTATGGGGCCAGCGCGAACAACGTCGTGACCAGGGCGTACTTCAGATGGCGCGCGGGCAGCGACCGCGCGATCCGCCAGCCGAGGAGCACCCCGGCCAGCTCGGGGACGCCGACCAGCGCGGCCAGCGGCCAGTCGACCGCACCCTGGGCCACGTACCCCAGCGTCCCCACCCCGGCGACGACGACGGACTGCGCCTGCGCCGCCGCGAGCGACTCCAGCACGGGTACGCCCAGCGCGACCAGCAGCGGGACGGTGAGCATCGGTCCGCCGATGCCGACGATCCCCGCGGCGACGGCCACCGAGAACCCCAGCGCGGCCAGCGTCGGCGTGGACGGATGCGCCCTCGGCACAGCCGCGGCGCGGCGCTCACGGAGCAGCACGAGACCCGCCGCGCCCGCCACGAGCACCCCGAGCGCGACCCCGAACACCCGCTTCGACACGTAGGAGTTGATCAGGACGCCGAGCGGCGTGCCGGCCAGCGCGGCCAGTGACAGCACCACCGCCGTGCGCCGTGTCGCGGGCTCGCGCAGTTGCCCCGACCGGGTGTAGGCGGCGGTGGCCAGGGCCCCGGTGGCGACATGGGTGACGACGGCCGTCCCGGCCACCTGCGCGGGGCTCAGGGAGGTGAGGGCGAACAGGCCGATCGTGGGC
Source organism: Streptomyces olivaceus (assembly GCF_000721235.1). Lineage (GTDB taxonomy): Bacteria > Actinomycetota > Actinomycetes > Streptomycetales > Streptomycetaceae > Streptomyces > Streptomyces olivaceus. Next base: position 79,333 of record NZ_JOFH01000003.1, on the reverse strand, counting down.
AGCACACCGCCCGGCCCGACGGCCGTGATGCCGATTCCGCCGACCAGCCCCAGCAGACCGAGGGAGATCAGCACGGTCGCACTCGAACCGGCCATCGCCGGCCTCCTCTCACCCGCGTCGCGGGCGTACGGGCGGGGGACGGGGTCAGGCGGTGGCCCGCGGTCCGTCCCGGTACAGGGTGGCGCGCAGCGTCATGCGGTCCGCGCGGACGCGGACCGACTCCACGTCCACCGGCCGCCCGTCCGCCAGCCGGGTCAGCCGCTCCAGGGCGAAGACCGCCGCCCCGGCGCCGATTCCCAGCAGTCCCGCCGTGTCCGGATCGGCGCCGACCGCGTGCACGGTCACCTCGGCCCGCCCGAGCCGGACGCCTGCGGCCTCCTCGATCAGGCCGAACACGTCCCGGGCCGCCAGGTCGCCGGTGAGCACCGTGCGACCGATGTCCGCGGTCAGGTAACTGGTGTCCAGCGACAGCGGCAGCCCGTCCAGCCGGCGCAGCCGTTCCACGCGGACGCCGCCCGCCCCGGCCGGCACTTCGAGGCGGGCGGCGATGGCGGCGGGCAGGACGGGCACCTCCTCGGCGACCCGGACCTCGTTGGTCACGGTGCCGCGGCCGGTCAGTTCCTCGGCCAGCCCGGTCAGCCGGTCCAGGCCGTGACCGTACTTCGGCAGCACCACGCTCGTGCCCACCCCGCGCCGCCGGGTGATCAGACCCTCCTGGCGCAGCAAGGCCAGGGCCTGACGCACGGCGTTGCGCGACGCGGCGAAGCGAGCGCCGAGCACCCGCTCGTCCGGCAGCGCGCCACCCGGGAAACCGCCGTCCGTGATCTGCTGCCGCAGCACGTCGGCCAGTTGCCGGGCCCGCTCGGCGCGCGGCCGTCCCCCGTGGTGGTCCATGCCACCCACGGTAGCCCGAACCATGTTTCGCCGACGTTACGCCACCCTGCCTGACCTGCGTAAACGTCTGACCTGCGGATTCACTCGGAGCACCGGCCGGTGCGCCACCCGGTCACCGGTCCGCCGCCCGCCGGGGGCACGGGACGCCTCACTGCGCGGTGCGCCTCACTGCGCGGGAGGCCTCACTGCGCGGTGCGCAGATCCACGCCGCGCCGGGCCAGATGCAGGACGCCCACGACGATCAGCGCCACGCCCAGCAACTGCGGCACGACCCACCAGTGGCCCCGCACGTCCTCGCGGTACAGGACCACACCGAGCAGGAGGCTCACCGTCGCGTCGCCCAGGGTGAGGGCGGGCTGGGACGCGACGAGCGGGCCGCCCTGCATGGCGTGCTCCAGCAGGAGCACGGCACACACGCCGGCCACCGCGAAACCGTACGTCTGCCACGCGGTCAGGAAGCCGACGACGCCGTCGGAGTCCAGGACCTGCATGGAGTCCTTCATCAGACCGGCCGTCAGCGCGTAGCACACCGCGGTGGCCGCGCCGAGGCAACCGGCGCGGGCCTTGCCGACGGGCCGCCGCAGACCGGCCCCCGCCAGCAGTACCGTGACTCCGCCGCAGGCCGCGAGCGCGGGCACCCAGCGGTCCAGCGGCACGTTTGCCGCGCCGCCGTCCGGCGCCGCCGAGGCCAGCGCGACGCCGAGCCCGACCACCACCCCGCCGACGGCGAGCCACATCGCCTCCGGCAGCCGGTTGCCGGTCAGCAGCGAGGCCAGCAGCAGGGCCAGCGGGAGTTCCAGCACGAACAGGGGCTGCACGAGTGACAACGGCCCCGTCGCCAGCGCCACCGCCTGCCCCACGCCGGCCACCACCACGGCCAGCATGCCGCCGAGCCACACCGGCCGCCGCAACAGGTCGAGGACGAGCCCCGGGCGGAACCCCTGGGACTGCGGCACACTCAGCGCGGCACGGCGCTGGAGCACGGTGGCCAGTGCGTTGCTGAACGCGGCGAGGAGTGCGAAGAGCACCGGCAGCAGATAGACCATCCACCGATACTCACCCCGATCGCCCCCGGCCGCGCGCCGCACCGCGTCCGGGGAGCAGGTGCGCTCAGTTGTCGCTCTGCCCGGCCGGTCCGCCGGCCGGGGCCTGCTGCTTCTGGTTCGCATCGGGGGCGTCGGCGGCGGTGTAGTAGACCGAGGTGCCCTGCTTCGAACGCTGGGCCTGGTTCCGGGCGACGAGCCCCTCGAGAGTGGTGCGCACGACCGTGGTCTTGACGGTGCGTTCGGGGTGGGTCCCGCCCAGGGCCGTGGTGACCTCGGCCGCGGAGCGCGGCTCGCTCTGTCCGGCGAGGTGGTGGCGCACCAGCTCGACCAGGGTCGGCCTGTCCGCGGCCTGCGCCGTCCTGGCGGCGGGCTTCGCCGCGGTCCTGGCGGCCTTGGGCGCCTTGGTGTTCTTGACGGCCGGCTTCGCGGGCTTCCCGGTGGTCTTGGCGGACGTCCGCGCATCGGACTTGGCGGCCGGCCCGGCAGTCTTGGCGGTCGCCTTGGCCGTCGTCGTCGCGGCCGGCTTCGACGCCTTTGCGGCAGCCGGCTTTCCGACAGCCGGCTTTGTGGTGGCCGACTTCCCGGCGGAGGGCTTTCCGGCGGAGGGCTTGGGAGTGGTGGTGCGCTTGGCCGAGGAGGCGGCCTTCCTGGAGCGCGAGCGCTTGCCCGCGGCCGTTCCGGTGGGCGCGCCGTCACGCGGCGCGGGCACGGTGGCCGCCTCGTCCGGAGAGTCGGGCGCGGTGACCGACTGGGCCGGCGGGGCAGTGATGCCCAGCGCCTGCTGCATGTTCACGAGAAGGGCGTGGTCGTGCTGCAGTGCGGCCAACTGCCGCTGCAAGTCCGTGATTTCGGTGCTCACACGTTCCTGCTCCTTGACGTTGCGCTCCAGGTCGTCGGTCACCCGGGTGCTGTACTGCGAGGCGAGTTCGGTGGCGGACTGGGTCGTGCTCTCGGACATGTGTGGCTCCTCGATTCGCGGCCGTGAAGGCAGACGGACAGTGCTTCATGTGCGACTCTTCGCTGCCGAGCCGGTATACCACGTATGGCCGCTCTCGGGGTATGTGCCGCCGCAACCCCCGAGCGTGTGTTCGGGACTTGGGGGTCGGTGGTCACCCGCACCGGGGTGGCCCCGCGCCCCCGCCCTCGCTCCATGGGTATGCGAACTCGGAGACGTACGCGCGCAGTTGGCCGCCTCCAACGTTCCGGCGGTGGTGTACTACCCGACGCGGGAGGCCAGTCGGTCCACTCGGCGCGACGCCGTACGTGACTCCTGCTCGGCCGCGGTCACCTCCTCGGCGGCCCTGCGGCCCTGTTCCGCCGTCTCCTGGTGCTCCCGCTCCACCCGGCCCAGTTCCTCGTGTGCCGTGCGCAGCCGCTCCTCGGCGGAGTTCACCGTCTCGCGGGCCCGGTCCCGTCGCTGCTCCGCCCGGCGCAGCGACACTTCCGCCTCCGCCTTCGCGGCCTGCCCGTCCCGCAGTCGCCGCTCGGCCCGTTCCGCCTGCTGCCGGGCCCGCGCGAGCTCCTCCCGCCGTCTGCCGCGCCGTTCGGCCAGTTCGTCGCCGGCGGCAGAGGCGCGCCGGGAGGACTTCGGCCGGGGCGCCGGCCCGCGGGGCTCGGCGGCGGCCGGGGTGGCGCCGAGGGCGGAGTCCGCCGGGAACTCGGAGGGCGGGACCAGGGACACGGCCAGGCGCCCCGCGGCCCATTCGTCGGCGGCGCCGGAATCGGCGAGCACCGCGCGCAGGGTCGACTCGACCTCCCGCTGCGCCGCCGGTGACAACCGGTGCCCGGCCTCACTGGCCAGTTCGGCGGCCTGCCGGGACAGGGCGGCGACGATGCGCCGGCGCTGCCCGGAGAGTTCCCTGAGTCCCGCGGCGTCCAGGGTGCGGTGTGCCTCGCGCAGTGCCTGCCCCAGCTCCAGGAACCGCCGGGCCTCTTCCCGCCGGGAGCGGGCCAGCAGGTTCGCCGCCCAGGCCGCGAGCGTGGGCCTGCGGGCGGCGTGGATCCGGCGGGCGTCCTCCTTGCGGCCCGCCGTCCTGGCCGCGGCGGCGCGCTCCTCGCGGCGGGGGACGAACTCGCCGGGCGGCGCCGAGTAGAGCTCACTCAGGACTGCCTCGACCGACTCTGCCGTCTCCGCCGTCTGCGCCGTCTCGACCGGCTCGGCCTTCTCGGTGTCGTGGCCGCCGGTGTCCCGGCCGTGCCCGCTCCTCCTGCGCTCCATGCTCCTCCGCCTGCCCTCCGTGGCCCGCTGCCTCCGCTGTCGCTCCTGCCCGGCCGCCACCCACGCCACCCGGCCGTCTTCGTCACCGTGCTGCACGCTGCGACCGCCTCGACGCCGAGGACGCGGCCGCCTCGGCCGCCGCCCGCTCGTCGTCGTAGACGAGCAGGCCGTCCGGGCGCAGCCGTGCTCCCGGCGTGGGGGAGTGGGGCGTCAGGCGGCCGTCGTGCATGAGGTGGTCCACGGGGGTGTCACGGGCCAGCACGGCGAAGTCGGCGATCAGGCGCCGGTGGCACCGCCACCACACGGCCTCGCCGCACATGACCGCCGAGCGTTCCCGTGCCGCCTGCGCGAGCAGTTCGTCCATGGCGGCGACGAACTCCGGGGTGCGGGTGTGCGCGGCGTAGCCGCGGAAGGACGCGTTGCGCCAGACCACGTCCGGCGAGTCCGGGGCCGGCTTGCGGAAGCCGCCCAGACGGCGCTCCCACCGGTAGCCGAGCCGTTCCTCGGGCAGCCACCGTGCCAGCCGCTCCCGCAGCAGGTCGGGGTCGCGGCGGCTGCCGGGGGCGGTCCGCACGTCGGCCACGGCGGCGACGCCGGCGTCTCGCAGCAATGCGGCCAGCTCCGAGCGGCCCGCCGTGCCGTGCCCGAAGGTGACCAGGTGCGGCTGGGACATGGGGGTCAGGTCCCCCCGCTGCCCGCGCTCATGCCTCCTGTCTGCCTCAGGCGAACGTGCGCCGGTAGGTCTGCGGGCTGACTCCGGTGGTGCGCTTGAAACGCTCGCGGAAGGCGGTGGGCGAGCCGAACCCGACCTGGCCGGCGATGCGCTCCACCGAGTGCTGGGTCGTCTCCAGCAGGTGCTGCGCCTGGCGTACCCGGGCCCGGTGCAGCCACTGCAGCGGCGTGCTGCCGGTCTGCTCCCGGAAGCGACGGATCAGCGTCCGGGTGCTCATCCCGGCGTGGGCGGCGATGTCGGCGAGGGCGAGGTCGCGGGCCAGGTTGTCGCGCAGCCAGGTGAGCAGGGGCTCCAGGGCCGAGCCCTGGGGCGCGGGCGGGTAGTCGTGGACGATGAACTGGGCCTGGCCGCCCTCGCGTTCCAGCGGCATGACCGACAGCCGGGCGGCGTGGGCGGCGACCGCCGAACCGTAGTCCCGCCGGATCATGTGCAGGCACAGGTCCAGTCCCGCGGCGGCGCCGGCCGAGGTGAGGAGTTGCCCGTTGTCGACGTAGAGCACGTCCGGGTCCACCTCGACGTCCGGGTGGGCGCCGGCGAGCGCCTCGGCGGCGAGCCAGTGGGTGGTGGCCCGCAACCCGTCGAGCAGTCCGGTGGCGGCCAGCGGGAAGGTGCCCGCGCAGATGGACGCGATACGCGTGCCGTCGGCGGCTGCCGTGCGCAGCGCGTCGCGGACGGCGGGGGAGAGCGGGTCGGCGGGGGTGGCCGTACCGGGCACGACGATCGTGTCCGCGTCCCGCAGCCCCTCCAGTCCCCAGGGCGCGCGCAGGGTGAACGCGCCCGCGTCGACCTCGGACCGCTCGGCGCACACGCGGATCTGGTAGCCGGGCCGGCCGTCGGGGAGCCGGGTGCGGCTGAAGACCTCGATCGGGGTGGACAGGTCGAACGGGATCACCCGGTCCAGGGCGAGTACGGCGACGGTGTGCATGGCCGGAAGGTACCTCCTCGCGGGGGACGGCGGCCGTGGGTCCGGACACCTGGCGTCCCATTGAACCGCAGGTCGCGAGAGTGATCGTCGCCATGGCGTTTTCCCGTTGGAACATGGCACTCCTGCCATGCGTCTTCCGCCTCGCGCGATCACGTTTGCCTAATTCGATTAGGTAAGCTCATAATCGGTGAAGGAATCGCGGTCCCAGCGGAGCGCACCCCACCCCGGAGGCGACATGCACACCACGGACGACTGGATCACCACGCCCCTGACCCGGGACCTCCTGCGCGGAGCCCTCGACCTGGAGCGCACCGAGCACGGTGTGCTGCCGCACCGGCTGCCGGCCGGGGCCCGCGCCCAGAACACCGACGGGCAGCTCGCCATGGCCGAGTCCCAGCCCTCCGGCGTACGCCTGGCCCTGCGCACCCGGGCCACCGTCGTCGAACTGGACACCCTGCCCACCAAGCGCGTCTACACCGGTGCCCCGCCCCGCCCGGACGGCGTCTACGACCTCCTCGTCGACGGCCGCCCGGCGGGACAGGGCAGTGTCGCGGGCGGGCGCGTCCTCACCGTCGACATGGCCGCCGGCACCGCGGACCTGGCGGAGGGACCGGTCGGCACCGTCCGCTTCGCCGGCCTGCCGGAGGGCAGCAAGGACATCGAGATCTGGCTGCCGCACAACGAGACCACCGAACTCGTCGCCCTGCGCACCGACGCCCCTGTCGGTCCCACGCCGGACCCCGGCCGCAGGATCTGGCTGCACCACGGCAGCTCCATCAGCCACGGCTCCGACGCCGCGAGCCCCACCACCACCTGGCCCGCCCTCGCCGCCTCCCTCGGCGGCGTCGAACTCGTCAACCTGGGCCTGGGCGGCAGCGCCCTGCTCGACCCGTTCACCGCCCGGGCCATGCGCGACACACCGGCCGACCTGATCAGCGTCAAGATCGGCATCAACGTGGTCAACGCCGACCTCATGCGCCTGCGTGCCTTCGGCCCCGCCGTGCACGGCTTCCTCGACACTCTCCGCGACGGCCACCCCACGGCCCCGCTGCTGGTCGTCGCGCCGATCCTGTGCCCCGTCCACGAGGACACCCCGGGACCGCTGATGCCCGACTTCAGCGGTGCCGCCGAGGGGCGGATGCGGTTCGTGGCCACGGGCGACCCGGCGGAGACGGCGGCCGGGAAGCTCACCCTCAACGTCATCCGGAACGAGCTGGCCCGGATCGTGGCGCAGCGGGCGGCCGACGACCCGAACCTCCACTACCTCGACGGCCGCGAGCTGTACGGGGAGAGCGACGCCGTCGAACTGCCGCTGCCCGACGACATCCACCCGGACGCGGCCACCCACCGCCGTATCGGCGAACGCTTCGCCGCACGGGCCTTCACGGACGGCGGCGCGTTCGCGGACCGAGCCGCAACCGGTGACGACGACGGCGCGTCCGCGCCTTGAGCGTCGGCTGCTGACGGCGGCGGGGTGTCCGCGGGCTTGAGCGTCGGCTGCTGACGGCGGCGGGGTGTCCGCGGGCTTGAGCGTCGGCCGCTGACGGCGGCGGGGCGTCCGCGGGTTGAGCGTCGGCCGCTGACGACGGCGGGGTGTCCGCGGGCTTGAGCGTCAGCCGCTCACGACGGCGGGGTGTTCGCAGGCCGGGTGTCAGCCGCTGACGACGGCGGCGAAGCGCCGGGCTACCCGTCGCCAGACCGCCTCGGCCGCCGGCTCGTCGCGTGCCGCCCGGTCGGCCAGTTCCACCGGGTCCAGCCCTCTGGCCCGGAGCCGCTCCGCGTCCCAGGACCGCAACCGGTCCGCGCCCGCCTCGGGATGGAACTGCACACCCCACGCCCGCTCGCCCACCCGGAACGCCTGGTATGGACAGCGTTCGCTCGTCATCAGCCAGGCCGCGCCGGGCGGCAGGGCGGTGACGGCGTCCACGTGGTGCTCGACGGCCGTCACCCGCTCCGGCAGGTCCCGGAACAGCGGATCGTCCCCGGCCTCGGGACGCAGGCTCAGCGGCGTACTGCCGAACTCCGGCGCACCGTGCTCGCCCCGGACCGTGCCGCCCGCGACCCGGGCGAGGAGCTGCCCGCCGAGGCAGATTCCGAACACCGGCGTGCCCCGTTCCACCGCGCCGGCGACCAGCGCGCGGGTCGGGGCCAGCCAGGGAGCGCGCGCGTCGTCGTCGGGCAGGTAGCCGCCGCCGAGCACCAGCACACCGTCGTACGCGGTGCGTCTGGGGAACGGCGCACCGGCGTACGCGTGCAGGACGTCCAGCGACACCCCCTCCGAGGCCAGCCACGCACCGAACCGCCCCGGACCGCCGCCCGCGTGGTTCTGCACCACCAGCACCCGCGACACCCAGCCACCCCTTGCCTCATGTCCGTCGGCGCCGCGCCAGACAGAACCGCAGCGCCCTGTGCAGCACCCTGTTCAGCGCATAATCCCACTCCCCGAGGTACTCGACGGCCTCGCCCCCCGCGCCGGTCTTGAACCGGAGCAGCCCCAGCAGCCGGTTGTCCTCGTCGAGGGTGTCGGTGATGCCCCGGAAGTCGTAGACGGCCGCGCCCCGTTCGTGGGCGTCGCACATCATCCGCCACTGCAGGGCGTTGCCCGGCTGGACCTCGCGCCGCCGGGCGGTCGAGGCGCCGTAGGAGTACCAGACGTGGTCGCCCACGGTCAGCATCGTGGCCGCGGCGAGCACCTCCCCGTCGTGATGGGCGAGGTAGAGACGCATCCGGTCCGGGTCCTCGGCCGTCAGCGCGGTCCACATGCGCCGGAAGTAGGCGAGGGGCCGCGGGACGAACCGGTCCCGTTCGGCGGTCTCCACGTACAGCCCGTAGAACGTGCCGAGATCCTCGGGGCCGCCGCGGACGACCTTGACGCCCGCCTTCTCGGCCTTCTTGATGTTGCGACGCCACTGCTGGTTGAAGCCGCCCCGGACCTCCTCCAGTGACCGGCCGGCGAGCGGCACCTGGCACACGTGGCGCGGCTGGCCCGCGGCGAAGCCGTCCTCGCCGCCCGGCTCGGTGCGCCGCCAGCCCATCCGGCGCAGCCGCTCGGCGACGTCGTCCGCCCCGGCCTCCCGGGCGGTGGCCGGCACGTCGCCGAGCCGGTGCGCCCCCGGGTCGGCGACGGCCGCTTTGACGGCCTCCGCGCTCCAGCGCCGTGCCACCACCGGCGGGCCCATCCGCACCGAGAACGCGCCCCGCCGCTTCAGATGTGCCAGCAGGGGCCGCAGCCGGTCCTCCAGGTCCTCCGCGCCCCAGTCGATGACCGGGCCCTCGGGAAGATAGGCCAGGTACCGCTTCAGCCCCGGCAGCGGCCGCAGCAGCACGAGGCCGGCCCCCACCAGGTCACCGTCCTCGTCGAACCAGCCCAGGCTCTCCGCCCGCCACTCGGGTTTCACGTCGCCCCACGCGGGGGTCTGCAGATGACTCACGGAGGACCGGGCCGCGACGAAGCGCAGGTGCTCCTCGCGGCTGATCGGCTTCAGATGACAGCTCATGGGCGGTGCCCCTCTGTGGTTCGGTGCCGTTCGCTTCACAGGGAACAACGAGCGAGGCCGGAGCGCGCGCCGCCGCCCGACGGCCCACCCGGGTGCCGCGCCCGGCGGGCGCGGCCGGGGAACGGGTGGCAGCGTGGCAGGCCGGGACGGTGCGGGCAGGACGGACGGAGCGGACGGCCATGGCACGGGCGATCTGGACAGGTGTGATCACCTTCGGGCTGGTCTCGGTGCTTATCTAGATCTCGCGCCTATCTTCCCAGGTCAGACGAGCATGACTGGGTAAGGGACGTAAGGTCAGTCCCGTCAACGCAGGTCGTCAACCGAGCACCGGGAGCGTAGGAGCAGGCTCCCAAGTAGCAGCCGACCACTGAGTAGTACTGCGCAGGCTGCGACGGTCAGCAGCCCGCTGGCGAGGAAGGTGCCTCGCACCCCGGCGAGCGGCAGGACCAGTGCCGACCAGTGCCCCGAGTGCGGCGCCAGCCGCAATGCCGGCGCTGTAGGCGCCGGAGTTGGCCGCGAGGGCGGTATCAGTGCGGCCCGGCTCGCCCCGCAGCGTGAGGACATCTGCTGGGGCCGCTCTCTACCTCCATTGGTGGATCTGGCGTGGGAGACGCACGTGAGCCCGGGGCAAGCCGGTCCATCGGCCCCCGATCGGGGTCGTCACGACCGGTCGCATCCCGGGCTCGGTGCCTGAGGCCCTATGTCCAGTCGTTGTCGCTGGGCAGAAGTACTATGTTGTGTGCGGCCATCTGGTCTACCACACCGTCGTAGAACTCTCGCGTCAGAGGGATTGCAGCGCCTTCCTCCTGCCCGTTCTGCAGGAAGAAGGACTCGGGTCCTGCTGGGGTGTAGAAGACGAGCAGACGTGCGGGCTCCGCGCCCGAGTTGCGGAAGCCGTGGCGAGTTCCTTTGGGTATGTAGATGAAGTCGCCGGGGCCTGCGACGAATTTCTGATCGACGTTGATGAACTCGAACTCGCCAGACAGTACGTAGAAGGCCTCGTTCTCTTTTGTGTGCACGTGCGGGGAGTTGCCGTGGCTGGGCTCGACGGTGCCGTCCATGAAGGCGAACGCGCCGTCAGTGCGGTCGCCTGTCGCCTTGACGGTGATGCGTTCGTGCCCCAGACGCTTGACCACGCCCTCGTCGGCGCGTATGACGAATCCGTTCGCTGCCGTCCAGACGGGATCGTTCTTGTCAGGAAGTGATTCTGCAACGGTCATTGACGTGTTCCTCTGCGAGCGAGCGGTACTGGATCTCAGGCCTGGAACTTCGTCATGTCGATCACGAAGCGGTAGCGGACCTGGGACCGGTCCAGCCGCTCGAAGGCGTCGTTGATGTCTTGCATTTCGATGGTTTCGATCTGGGCCTTGATCTGGTGCTCGGCGCAGAAGTCGAGCATCTGCTGCGTCTCCGGCATCCCGCCTGTCGAGGAGGCGGCGTAGGAACGCCGTGCGGGGATGAGGGCCCAGTTGTTCATCGTGATGTCGTTGTCGGGCGCGCCGACGTTGATGAGGGTGCCGTCCAGCTTGAGGAGGTTGAGGTACTGGTCGAAGTGGAGGGCGCCGGAGATCGTGCACAGGATGAGGTCGAACGTGCCGGCCAGCTGCGCGAAGGTTTCGGGGTCCTCGGTGGCGTAGTAGTGGTCGGCGCCCAGCGTCAGGCCGTCCTCCTTCTTGCTGAGGGTGCGGGAGAGGACGGTGACTTCGGCGCCCATGGCGTGGGCGAGCTGGATGGCGATGTGGCCCAATCCGCCCATGCCGAGGATCGCGACCTTCTTGCCGGGTCCCGCGTTCCAGTGCGCGAGGGGGGAGTAGGTGGTGATGCCCGCGCAGAGCAGGGGTGCGGATGCGTCGAGGGGCAGGCTGTCGGGGATGCGGAGCACGTAACGTTCGTCGACGACGATTTCCTTGGAGTAGCCGCCTTGGGTGGTCTCACCGTCCTTGTCCTTGGCGTTGTAGGTGGGCGTGCAGCCCTTCTCGCAGTACACCTCGAGACCGGCTCGGCAGGGCGCGCACTGGCCGCAGGAGTCGATGTAGGTGCCGACGCCGACGCGGTCGCCGACGGCGAACTTCGTCACTTGCGGGCCGACCTCGGTGACCACGCCGGTGATCTCGTGCCCGGGGACCATGGGGTACAGGCCGGGGCCCCACCCGTCGGAGGTCTGCAGGAGGTCGGTGTGGCAGACACCGGTGTACTTGATGTCGATGCTTACATCGGCGCCACGGACGTCACGACGGGAGATGGTGAAGGGTTCCAGCTTGGCGCCGGTGGAAGGGGCGGCATAGGCCGCAGTGGTGGTGGGCATGGCGAATTCCTCCTGGGTGCTTCAGTGAAGGTGAGAGGGAGAGGCAGGGGCGCTTCGCCGGGGCTGGGCGCGGGGTGCCGGCGGGGCGGTCGGGCTGCCGTTTCAGGGGTGCAGCACGGCCTTGACAGCGGTGCCGTTGTCGACGTCGACGATGGCCTGGTGGATGTCTTTAAGGGCGTAGTGCGTCATGAGCCGGTCGGCGGGGAAGGCGCCTTGCCGGTAGAGGTCGACCAGGCGGGGCAGGATCACTGACGGTGCGACATCGCCGAGTGTCGTGCCGTGCACGGTGCGGCCGCGGATCACCTTCCACGCATCGAGAGGGAAGGACTCGTTCGCGGCGACGCCGGTGATCGCGGCGTGTCCCGTTTCGGCCAGGACCTCCACTGCTGTGGTCATGACGTCGGTCTTCCCGGCGGCCTCCACCGTGTACTGCACGCCGCCGTCGGTCACCTCGCGGACGAGGTCGGCAACGTCGCCGTCCCGTGCGCTGAAGGCGTGCGTAGCCCCCAGCTTCAGGGCGAGGTCGAGTTTGGGCTGCCGGTTGCCGATGGCGATGATGGTGGTGGCGCCGGAGACCTTGGCCGCCATGATGGCCGCCTGGCCGACCGCGCCGAGCCCGAAGACGGCGACGGTGCTGCCCGGTTCGACGGCCAGGGTGTTCCACACGGCCCCGGCTCCGGTCTGGATTCCGCAGCCGAAGGGCCCCAGCACGGTGCGATCGACATCCGAGGGCACCTTGACCGTGTTACTGGTGTGTGCCAGCGCCAAGCCGGCCCACGAGGACTGGCGCATGAAATGCCCGTGCATGATCTCGCCGCTGCGGCCGCGGAGTCCCGTGCCGCCGTCCAGGCGCGTCCCGGTGAAGTTCATCGCCACGTGGTTGTCGCAGTAGGGATATGCGCCCGTACGGCAGTGCGGGCAGGTGCCGCATGCTGCCGCGCCCAGCGCGACCGTGTCCCCGGGCTCGACGGTCGTGACGTCGGATCCGACCGCCACCACCGTGCCGGCCCCTTCGTGACCGGCCACGAATGGCACCGGGAACTTCAGCGTGCCCTCAAGGATTTCCAGATCGGTGCGGCAGATGCCGGAGGACTCCACGCGGACGAGGACCTCGTCCGGCCTGGGGTCCTCGATGAGGATGTCCTCCAGCTCGATGACGCCCGCGCCCCGGATCACGGCGGCTTGCGTCTGCACTGACATGGCGCATCTCCTCGCGGGTCAGAAGCCCTGGTCGGTAGGGCGGATCACGATCTCGTTGATGGCCCGTCGGCGCGGGCTGGTGGCGATGTAGGCGACAGCGTCGGCGATGTCCTCGGGGTGAAGCTTCTCGACGCCGTCGAAGCGCTGGTTCTCCGCCTCCTGCGCGTGTCCCTGCTGGTGGCCGAACAGCTCGGTGTCCACCGCGCCCGGTTCGATGACTGAGAAGCGCAGGTTGTGGGCCGCGTACTCCTGGCGCCAGGCCTCGGTGGCCGCAGTGACGCCGAACTTGGTGGCGTTGTAGATCGCGACCGTCGGCGCCGCGGCGCGTCCGGCCACGGAGCTGATGTTGATCACGTCGGCGACCTCGCGGTCCGCGCTCTTCGCCGCCTCCAGAAGATGCGGCAGAGCTGCCTTCACGACGTACATCACGCCCTTGACGTTCACGTCGACCATCTGGTCCCACTCTTCAATGCGGGCCCGCAGAGAGTCACCGTTGAGCATGACGCCCGCGGCGTTCACGAGGATGTCGAGGCGGCCGAGGCCATCAACGACCTCGCGCACCGCAGCAGCGGCGGCGTCCGCGTCGGTGACGTCGGCCGAGATCACCAGCGCCTTGCCGCCCTGCTCGGCGACGAGACTGGCCAGCTCCTCCACCCGGTCCTTGCGGCGGGCGACGAGCGCGACGGTTGCGCCTTCCTCCGCAAGCCTCAGTGCTGTCGCCCGGCCGATACCGCTGCTGGCACCGGTGACGAGCGCCACAGTGGACTCCAATTTGCTGGTCATAGGTCTGCCCTCCTGAAGGCATAGTCGCTGCTCACACCCAATGTGTGAGGGCTCTTACTTTCTTCAATGTAAGAGGGCTCTAGCAGTAAGTCAAACGATCCGACCGGTGGATGATGGGGGCGTTCGGGATCGCTGCTGCGCCATGTAAGATCTTTCTTACATTGAGTGAAGGAGGGAGGGAAAACATGCCGAAGCGCAGCACCTACCACCACGGCGACCTGAAGGCCGTGCTGGTCTCGACCGCGCTGGAGCTGATCGCCGAGCAGGGCATCGCTGCACTGTCAGTGGCAGAGGTCGCCCGTCGGGCGGGTGTGAGCACGGCGGCGCCCTACCGCCACTTCGCCAGCAAGCAGGCCCTGCTGATCGCCTGCGCCGTCTCCGCGGCTGGTTCCCTCACCGCGCAGATGCTGCACGCCCAGGAGGAGTTGCCGCGCAACGAGGGCGGGACGGTCGATCCGGTCGAGGCCGCAGCGGTGTCCGCGGCTGCCTACACGCGCTTCGCCGCCAAGAACGGCTCAGGACTGGACCTCATCTTCGCCCCCGAACTGCAGAACGCCGGCGACGAAGAACTGCTGCAAGCCGGACGCGGCGTCATGGACGCCCTGCTCCCCTCGGCCCTGGCAGTCACCCGCGGCGACGCGCGCAACGCACTGGAACTGCTGGAGCGTCAGATCGCAGCGGCCCACGGCTACGCCACGCTCCTGCGCAGTGGCTTCCTCAGTCGACGCCACCCGACGATCGACGACGTGGCCTCCCACGCGGCAGCCATCGCCAGGACTCTGGCGCGCGACGCACAACGGGCCCCCGAAGTCTGAGCGTTTCAGGTCAGCAGCGTGAGGGACTCAACGTAGACCGGTGCTGCGCCCTTCGAGGCTCTGCAGCATCCGAGCCGCCAGAGCACCGATCCTTCCACCAACAGATCGGCGTCAGCCCCGCCCTCGGTAGCCTCAGGCCCGGACGAACCCGAGCCCGCTCCGGTACCGTTCGGGACGCACCACCCGTGAGTTCCGCTACGAGCCCTCTCCGGAAAACTCGGACGCACGGCCTTTGATCATCTGTCGCAGGCTCGTGCGGGTCGCTGCCAGGTCTCGCTCAAGCTCCTGGACGTGATCGGTGAGTGGCCGGAGTTCGGCCAACTCGTGTTCGAGCTTCCTGTTGGCCTCTGTGAGTTCGGCGATCCGTTCGGTCAGTTTCCTGTTGCTGATCTGGTCGAGCTGATGTCCGAGCTGCTGCCGTATGGCGCCCCGAAGCTGATCGCGTTCCGCACGAAGTTCTTTGATCTCCTCGCGGGCCATGGCCAGGTCGGCGTGCAGGCTGGCGGTTCCTGCTCTTCGACCTTGGGCGGCTGCGGTGACGGGAGTGTGTTCCTGCCGCTGAATGGCTGCCTGGACGTGCTCGCGGACGCCCTCTGCATAGACGAGCCAGGTCGACACGTTCGCGGCGCGAGCGACGGCGGCGAAGGAGATCGGTTCACCGTCGTCCAACATGAGGCGAATGGTATCCAGCACCCGTTGGCGTTTGAGGATGCTGGTGTTCCGCCGGGACTCGGCGAGGACTTCGGCGGGGGTTCGGGCAGCCATCTCACCGTCCTGCCTTGGAGACCACGGTCAGGGGGAGGAGCTTGTGCTCGCCGCCGGCTCGGACGCGGCGAAGCACCGCGGCGGCGTCCTCCAACTCGGCCCGCTCGTTCTCGGGCAAGGCCGCCATCCGTTCACGCATCTTCGTCGCAACATCTTCGTAGGAGGTGATCTGGGCGGTGAGGTTGTCGATGACGAAGCAGGCTGCGTCCATCGCCCGAGCCTTCTCGCGGTCGGCCCGCAGGCTGTTGGCGTGGTCCTCGATCGCGGGCAGGTAGGAAGGGTCTGGGCGGTAGAACCCGCAGCCTGAACATTGGAATCGGATCGGGCATGCGTGTCCGCCGGCTTTGACGTTGGTCGGTTCGGTGCAGCCTCCGAACGGCACCGCGACCGACCGTTGTTCGTAGGCGGTCGAGGAGCAGGGGGTCGCTGTCCCGCTGCGGTCGGTGACCATCAGGCTGAGTGTTTTAACCGCCTTGCGCTTGCGTTCCAGTGAGACCCGGTAGTAGCCCATGGTTGTTTTTGGATCGTCGTGGTCCATGAGGTCTCTGAGCACGTCGATCGGGGTGCCGGCGTCGGCATGCCGCTGGGCAAAGGAGTGTCGGAACGCGTACGGATAGATCAGGGACCGGTCGAAGGGAATCACATTGCCCTCGGCATCCATGGCGTCACTGTTCACCGTTTCCAGGTTGTCCACCCAAGCCCTCATGCCAGCACTGAAGTTGTTGCTCATCAGGTGGTCCGACCCGCCGACGGAGGTGATCGCCGGGAACAGGTACGGCTCGCTGACGCTCGGGGTGTCGGGCAGGGTGTCGCGAAGGGCCTGCCATTTCGCGATGGCAGCGACCGTGGATGAGGTGATGGGCAGACGCCGCCGCATGCGGCGGCCTTTGTGGTTGTTCCAGATCAAGGACACTTCGTCACGTTCGCGTTCGAGGCAGTTGCGGGGCAGGGAGACAACTTCCAAGGGGCGGCGGCCGGAGTCTCGCAGCACGACGTAGGCGGTCTGGAACATGGCTCGGACGTGTGCGGGGTCCATGATCCCGTAGGTGACGCCGGTTCCCAGCGACACGAGTTGGGTGTCAAGTTGGCGGATGACGTGTTCCGGAACCGCTTTGCCGAGCTCGTCCTCGTTGGTGTCTTCATCTGGGATGCGCTGGGAGGGGCGACGCATGAATGAGCCGGGGGCGTCGAGCAGGTCGGCCAGGCGCCCGAAGTCGACCGTCTGACAGAACGCGGTCCAAAGATCACCGCGATATCCGGCGCCGTAGAGACGTCCATCCTGATCGACCGATGCGGCGATCTCGTCGAACGCAGCCTGCATGTGTGCAAAGTCCAAGGTGGCGGTGTCGAGACCCCGCCAGGAAGTCTGTTCATGCCGTGACCTGCGATGACGCAGGCCCTGAGCCATCTTCTGAATGCCGGGCCGGTGGGCTTTTCCGCCTCGGCCCGTCGCTTCAGGACCTGGCGCAACCACGGCTGGGGGATGACCGTCAGATCGACGCTGCCGAACTGTCTGCGCCGACCCGAGCGGGTGGCGCCCTTCAGTCCTGCCGCCCGTGGGTCGAAGTGGTCCTCGCCTCGCGGATCGTGGCCGCTGAAGGTGACATGTCCCTGGTGCACCGACCAGGTCAGCTGACGCAGGACCGACTTCTCGTTGGTGGTCCGCATCCTGTTCGTCAGGGCGTCGGAGTTCAGCAGCAGGCTCGTTGTCCCTGTAGCCAATGCGGCATTGACGATCGCCCGCATCGCGAACGGCTGCATGGTAGAGCCCAGTTCGTCTCGCTGCTGGATCCCGTGGGCGAGTTCCTGCCGAAGCGGTGGCGGAAGCTGGACGAGGGAGAACTGGGCCGCGTTCAGCAATGGAGGCTGTTCCGCTGCCCAACAGCGAAGTTGTGGTGTATTGGCGGTTCCCTTATGACCGGCCTCAAGCCACCGCCGCTGGTGATAGTTGCAGATGGGGCTCTTTTCGCTGATGCGGCGGTTCGGGCATCCGCCGACTGAGCACTCAGGAGGCTGGGGAAACGGCTCAATGCCGAATGCGTCGACCCACTCAGCGATCGGGAGCCGTCGGCCGTGGCGGCGGCAATGGCGCTTCCACTTGTTGTAGTGACCCTTGCAGAGCCTCGCGCCGACCCCCACCCTGCCGCATCTCACCGAGTCACGGACAACCTCGCAAAGAGCCGGGTCGCTGCCGCGTGGCCGAGCCGACGGAACGAACTGTGCTTCGAACTCCTCCCAGGTCAGGCCGCTCCTTTCCTGGGCGCGGGTGCAGGTGTGGCAGCGGCCCCGAGAAGAGAGGATGGCCCGGCAACGGGGGGTTCTGCATCCCACGGCCGCTGTGCGGGGACTGGTCAGGTCTCCCGTGAACAGCCAGAACTCCTGATTCCACTCGCCCGGCCGCCAGGCCGGATCGATGTGCTCGCCAAGCCAGTTCTGCCAGCCGACCCAGTCGACGCCCATCGGCGTGACCGTCCGCTCGGCCGGGACGAGAGTGGCCGTCATCGGACACCTGCCGCGACCCGCTCGACGGCCTTGCGCCGTTCCCGGTCGGTAGTGTGCAAATAGGGCTTGAGCGACCCGGGCCACTCGTGTCCGAGCAATTCCTGGACCACATCCCGGGGAACCCCAGCCCTGATCCACTCAGTCGCCGCGGTGTGACGGAACATGTGGGGCCGAGCCACGATCTGGGCCCACTTTGCCAGGCGGTCGAAGAGCTGCTTGGCGTTTGGGTAGCTCATCGCCCGTCCCAGCGGCGCACGGAACAGATTCACGAACACCATGTCGCTGTCGGCTGCCTCCGGTACCGTCTCACGTTCCCACTGATAGTCCCGGTAGTAGCCGACGACATCTGCGGTCACCGGGATCGTTCGGGATTTCCGGGACTTCGCCAGCGCGTTGTTGGCGTTGTCCCGCCGCCGGTGAACATGAACGTGAGGGCCATCGACGTGGCAGCCCAGCTGGCGCGAGTCCGCCAGGAAGTGAACATCGGCCCGCCGCATGCCCAGCGTCTCGCCGATCCGCATGCCGCTGGCCCGCATCAGCACGATCAGGAAGCAGTCACGGGCATTCCGAGCCATCCGGATCATCAACTCGACTTGCTCCGGTGTGAAGTACTCGATCCCCGGGTCGGTCGTGGCGAACTTCAAGGTCCGCTCCGCGACAACCCTGGCGCCACCGCCCTCGCCTGCGGCCCCATCCGGCAAGAACCGCAGGAACTTCGGCTTCGCCAAGGACATGGCGACCTGCTCGGAGACCCAACCCGGCCCGACACCGAACAGCAGGAACTGCGTCATCGTGCCCAGAACCGCATTGGCACTGCCATCCTGCCGGAAGCGGATCACCGACCGGTCCCTGCGGCCTCGCGGCGGTAGGGGGACGCTCACCAGCCACTCCCGAAACCTCAGCAAGTTCTCGAAGCCCGGCGCCGACCACCGCAGCCCACGCTCATCACACCAGGTCAGATACAGAGCCACCCGGCTCGCGTAGTTCCGCTCAGTGTTCACCGACCGGCCCAGACCCCGTACCTGCTCCAGGAACGCGGTCGCCTCGCGATGAAGCCGGAAGTCCCCGTCGACGACCACCCAGGCCACCCGTGAGGAGCCTGGCAATTCAGCCTTCTCAGCTCGATAGATCACGTACGGACTAACGCGCTAAACACCACGGCGACCTATCAGATACCCATCAGCCACACAGACGAATGAGACCAGACCTCACGTGCCTTACACCCGGGAACCAGATCTAGATAACGGTGCCCGTCGGTCTGTTCACCGCGACCGAGGACCACACGGTCCACTTCCACCAGTTGCAGCGCGGCACCTCGGACCGCATCCGCAACCGGCGCGTCAACGAACGCACCGGCAAGGAGGTCGAAGCAGCCGACATCGTCAAGGGCTACGAGACCGGTGAGGGCGAGTACGTCGTCGTGGAGCCCGACGAACTCGACGAGATCGCGCCGGGCCGCTCGCGCACCCTGGACATCACCGACTTCGTCGACCTGGACCGGATCGAGCCGGTCTACTTCGGACGCACCTACTACCTCGCCCCGCGCGGCGAGGAGTACCTCAAGGTCTACGAGCTGCTGCGCACCGCCCTCGCCGAGACCGGCAAGGCGGGCGTCGCCACCTTCGTCATGCGCAACCGGCAGTACCTGACCGCCCTGCGTGCCGAGGAGAAGGTCCTGCTGCTGCAGACGCTGCACTGGGCGGACGAGGTGCGCGACCCGGTGAGGGAGCTGCCCGAACTGTCGTCCGGCCGGGCGGGGCGCGGCAAGGAACTGGACATGGCGCTGCGCCTGGTCGACGCGCTCAGCGGCGACTGGGACCCCGCCCGCTACCGCGACACCTACCAGGAGAAGGTCCGCGAGCTGGTCCGGGCCAAGGCCGAGGGCTCGGAGGTGGCCGTCGCCGAGGAGGCGCCGCGCGCCACGAACGTCGTCGACCTCATGGACGTCCTGCGCGGCAGCCTGGAGCAGGCCCGGGGGACCGGCGGCGGCGAGCGGGCCCAGAAGCCGCGGAAGAAGGCGAGCGCGGGGCGCGGCAGCGCCGACGCGTCGCGGAAGAAGGGAACGGCTCCCTCCCGCGGGGCGTCTTCCCGCGGCGGGGAGCCCGGTCGGAGTCGGAGCGAGTTGCGGGAGCTGAGCAAGTCCGAGCTCTACGAGCGGGCCACCGAGCGGGAGATCCCCGGCCGCTCGAGGATGAGTCGCGCACAACTCGTCGACGCGCTCAGCGGCGGCACCCGCGGCACCCGGAAGAAGACGACCGCCGCCTGACACGCCTGAGAGGCCCCAGGCGGCTTGCCCGGCCATCCTGCGCGGGCAGTCCGCCTGAGGCCTCTCAGTCCCAGTATCAGTCCCATCAGCTCAGGCAGTGCTGAGCATGCCCTCCCGCAGGCGCTTCAGCAGGCGCGAGATCAGCCGCGACACATGCATCTGCGAGACGCCGAGGCGCTCGCCGATGTCCTTCTGCGTCAGCTCCTCGACGAACCTCCAGTGGATGATCTGCCGGTCGCGCTCGTCCAGTTCGGCGATCATCGGGGCCAGGGCGTGGAAGTCGTCCACGAGCTCCAGGGCGGCGTCGTCGACACCGATGAAGTCCGCCAGCGCCGACTCGCCTTCCTCGCTGCCGCCCACGGCGGCGTCCAGGGAGGCGGAGTTGTAGCCGTTGGCCGCGAGCCGGGCCTCGACGACCTCGTCCTCCGGGAGGCTCATCAGCTCCGAAAGCTCCTGGGTGGTGGGGTTGCGGCCCAGCCGGCTGCGCAGCTCCTCGGTGGCCCGGGCGAGCTGGACGCGGGCCTCCTGGAGGCGCCGGGGGACGTGCACGGCCCACGAGGTGTCCCGGAAGAACCGCTTGATCTCACCGACGATGTAGGGCACGGCGAAGGAGGTGAACTCAACCTCGCGGGTCAGCTCGAACCGGTCGATGGCCTTGATCAGGCCGATCATGCCGACCTGGACGATGTCCTCCATCTCCTCCGGGCCGCGGCTGCGGAACCGGCCGGCCGCGAAGCGGACCAGGGACATGTTCATCTCGATCAGCGTGTTGCGGGCGTACTGGTACTCGGGAGTGCCCTCCTCCACCACCGTCAGCTGCTCGAAGAACAGCCGTGACAACTCCCGCGCGTCCTTGGGCGCCACCTTGGACGGGTCCGCGATCTGCGGCATGTCCGTGGTGGTGCGTGCGGTCGCCTCTGCGGTCGTCGTCATGATGTGCCCTCCCAATCGTTCGGCCCCCGTCATCGTCACCCTGTCGGCCGACGACTGGCGCCTACCCGCAGTCAGGCTCCGCACACCTTCCGGATCGGTGCGGATCGTGAAGAGGCCGTCACGGGTGCGGAAAGCGGTACGCCGGTGAGGGGACAAACGGGGGACAGCCGGGCGGAACGGGGGAACAGGACGGGAACGGGGAACAAGGCAGGGAGGCGTCCTCGGAAGGGAAGACTGGCCATGTTCGAAGCCGAAAACATCCGTGACTGGCGCGGCCACGACGTCGTCGACCACGACGGCCGCAAGATCGGAACCCTGGAGTCCATCTATTTCGACACGCTCACCGACCGACCCGCCTTCGCGACGGTCACCACCGGCCTGCCGACCCGTCGGCGCCTCGTGTTCGTTCCGGTGGACAAGGCCACCGTCGCCCCGGGGCACCTGAAGGTCACGTACGACAAGTCCCTGGTCAGGGACGCGCCCGGGATCGACCCGGACGGGGAACTCGCGGCCGAGGACGAGGGCGCGGTCTTCGCCCACTACCACCTGCCCTACGAGCCGGGCAGCCGCGGGGAACGCCGGCTCGGCCGGCGCTGAACGGCCCCCGGAAGACCCGGGCCGACCGGGCTACGAGATGACGGCGCCGCGGGCCGCCGCCTCCGTCTCGGACGTGGCGTCGCCCGTCGCCAGGGTGCCCCCGGCGCTCTCCAGATGAGCCCGCACGAACCACTGGAACTGCTCCAGATCCCTGAGCTGGCCGATCAGGAGGTCCTCCGTGGCGGTGTCGATCTTGCCGGCCTCTTCGACCGCCGCGCGCATGCCCTCGACCACGCCGGTGTACACGACGTCGAGCGCACCGAGGTGGGCGATGGCGTCGGCCCGGCCGATGGAGTAGTCGTCCCACTTCCGCTCGGCCACCAGCGCCCCCGGCGTGCCCTGGGCCACCCCGCCGAGCGCGGCGATGCGCTCCGCGACGTCGTCGGCCATGTCGCGCACCTGGTCGACCTGCGGGTCGATCATCTCGTGGACCGCGATGAAGTGCGGGCCCACGACGTTCCAGTGCACGTGCTTGAGGGTCAGGTGCAGATCGTTGAGAGCGTGCAGGCGCAGCCGCAGCACACCGATCAGCCGCCCGGCGGCCTCACGCTCGATGCCGGGGACCGTGTACTTCGGGGTCAGGTCGTGCGTCATGGCGGACTCCAGCTCCTCATTGCTCTTGGTACTCCGTTGCCTCGTGCACGAATGCCCCGTATCGGCGTCGTCAGACATGCCCGGTCGCTGCCGGGGCCGCCGCGGCGGCCCCTCGGCCGCCGGCCGCCGCCGAGGTCAGGACGGGGGCGCGGGCAACGGCATCGCGTCGAGGGCACGGGCGGCGTGCACCAGGTTGGACGCCATGGCGCGGCCGGTGGAGAGGGCCCAGTCGTGACCGCGTTCGTCGTCGAGGAAGTCGGGACCGGGCCCGGGGCCGAGGTGCCAGTAGGTCCAGGCCTGGCCGGGGATGGTGTAGCCGATGTCGGCGAGTCCGCCGCTGATCTCGCTGATGACGTGGTGGGCACCGTCCTCGTTGCCGGTGACCAGCACGCCCGCGACGCGGTTGTAGGCGACCGGGCGGTCCTCGTCGTCGGTCTCGCTCAGCATGGCGTCCATGCGTTCCAGGACCCGCTGGGCGACGGAGGAGGGACGGCCGAGCCAGGTGGGCGAGGCGATGACGAGGATCTGGGAGGCCAGCAGCTTCTCGTGCACGGCCGGCCAGTCGTCGCCGTCGCCCATGTCGGTCTCGACCCCGGGCCTCAGGTTCAGGTCGACGGCCCGTACGACGTCCACCTCGGCGCCGTGGCCCTTGAGGGCCGCGATGACCGTGGAGGCGAGGGCCTCGGTGTTGGAGGGCTCGGGGGAGGGTTTGAGGGTGCAGTTGATGACGAGTGCGCGCATGCCCCGCCGTGTTCCCCGGCCGCCGCACTTGGACCGGGAACGGGCCGAAGCGCGGGCAGGTTCACCCGGACGGTCCTGTGGCGGCCGCGGCGCCGCTATCGTCTGCCGCATGGCCGACGAGTGCTTCCGCGAGCCGCGGCTCGCCCGGATCTACGACGCGCTGGACACCGACCGCGGCGATCTCGCCCCGTACCTCGGCACGGCCGAGGAACTCGGCGCCCGCCGGATCCTGGACATCGGCTGCGGAACCGGGGTCTTCGCCCTGCTCCTCGCCGGGCGCGGCGCGGAGGTCGTCGGCGTCGATCCCGCGGCGGCCAGTCTCGACGTGGCCCGGGGCAAGCCGGGAGCCGACCGGGTGCGCTGGATCGAGGGCGACGCGACCACGCTCCCCGCGCTCGACGTCGACCTCGCGACCATGACGGCGAACGTGGCCCAGGCCGTCACCGGCCCGAGTGCGTGGCAGGGGACGCTGAGCGGTGCCTACGAGGCGCTGCGGCCCGGCGGACACCTGGTGTTCGAGACGCGGGACCCGGCCCGGCGCGCCTGGCGGGAGTGGGACCGCGAGCACACGCACCGGATCGTGGACGTCCCCGGCACCGGCGCGGTCGAGAGCTGGTGCCGGGTGCTGGACGTGAGCGGTCCGCTGGTCACCTTCCGGTGGACCTACGTCTTCGCCGCGGACGGCGAGGTCCTCACCTCCGACTCCACGCTGCGCTTCCGCGAGCGCGCCGAGGTCGAGGCGGACCTGGCCGGCCAGGGGTACGAGCTGATCGAGGTGCGCGACGCCCCCGACCGCGCGGGCCGGGAGTTCGTCTTCGTCGCGCGGCGCCCCGGGCGCGTCGACTGACCCGCGGCGGTCCGGCACCGGCCCCCGCACGGCGTGCACCGGGCGCACGAAGGGCGCACAGCGGAATTGAGTGAGCCCTGTACGCGCCCCCTTGGCGGTGCGCACAATCGCACTGGTCGTGATCACGCGGCGGGGGAGGCGTACCGCCGTCCGACCGCCGACTGCCGGGAAGCAGGTCGATCAGCATGCTCTTGCGTCTGCCCACGTCCGTGTCCGAGGCACAGCAGTGCCTGGCGGAGGGAGCGGTGCCCATCGGCGGGGCCACGCTCGTGTGGGCCACCTGGCAACGCGACGGTTTCCCGGAGCTGGCCATGTCCCTGCGCAACCTCCCGGAGGCCACCGTCCTCGAACCCGAGGCACTGGGTGCCGCCGTGGTGCTGCACCGCATAGACGACCGCGTGCCCGGGGTACTGCGCGGGGCGGCGGGCTCGGTGGGGACCGGGGCGGTGCGCCGGACGGCCACGGTCGGCGGCAACATCGTCGGCAGCAGTCTGCGCTGTCTGCTGCCCGCGGCCCTGGTGCTGGACGCCCGGGCCACCGTGCTCGGGCCCGACGGGACCTACGGGACCGATCTGGCCGAAGTGGTGGCCAAGCGCCACCTGCTGCTCGGCCTGCGCTGGCGCACCCCTCTCGCCAGCGGCTACCGCAAGCAGCCCGCCGAGGCCGGCGGGCCGCCGCCCCTGGTCGTCGCCACCGCCGTGCACGCCGACGACGACGGCCGGCGCCACCTGCGGGTCGCGGTCCGGGACGGCTACGAGGTGCTCGACGCGACCGTCGCCTGCGACGGGGACACCGGCGAGGCCGTCGGCGCGCTGGAGGGCACGGACGTCGGCGCCCTGCCGTCCGGTGCCCTGGACGTGGTGCGCGAGCAGGTGGCCGACATACTGCGCCCCCTTGCCGGCCGCTGATCCGGCGGCAGGCGAGGGGGCGGGGGCGAGTGCGGGGTCAGCCGTTGGCCAGGGCCTTGACGCGGTCCACCGCCCCGTTGAACTTGTCGTGGTCCCCGACCGTCGGCCCGGTCGAGGTGTACTGCCACATGGTGTGGAAGCCCCACCCGGCCGGCAGGGGACCCACGGTCGAGGCGTACCGGGCGACCCACAGCGGGTTGCTGGCACCGAAGCCGCTGTAGTTCCCCGTGCACTGCTTCCACCAGTTGGTGGAGGTGTAGACGGTGGCGTGGCGCCCGGTGCGCTGCTTGTACCGGTTCAGGAAGTCCCTGATCCAGCTCACCATCTGACTCGACGTCCGGCCGTAGCAGGTGGCGCCGTACGGGTTGTACTCGATGTCGAGGACGCCCGGCAGCGTCCTGCCGTCCTTCGACCACGCGCCGCCGTGGTCGACGAAGTAGTCGGCCTGGGCGGCGCCGCCGGCGGTGTCCGGGGTGCCGAAGTGGTAGGCGCCCCGGATCATTCCGGCGTCGTACGAACCGCCGTACTGCTGGGCGAAGTACGGATTGCGGTAGGAGGTCCCCTCGGTGGCCTTCACGTAGGCCCACTTGACCCCGCTCTTCCACAGGGTGGACCAGGCGACGTTGCCCTGATGGCTGGAGACGTCCACGCCCTCGGTCTGGGCGACCCGGGTGCCGGTGGGACGGCCCTGGACACCCTCGTGGGCGAGGACGCCCGCGCCCATGTGGGCGGAGCCGCGGACGGCCGGCCCGCTGTCGTCGGCCGAGGCCGGGAGCGCGGGCAGGGTGAGGAGGAGCGACTGGGCGGCGAGGAGGGCGCCCGACGTGAGCAGGCGTGAGTGGCTCTGGGCCACGGCTATGGGTCTGCGCATGGCACTCATCTGATCCGCTGTCACGCCCCGCCGCACCTCACGCTCGGCCAGACGGTGTCCCCGTTCGTCCGGGCGGGTGCCACGGACCCTCGCCGGCCCCTCCCCGAAGGCGCCGGCGTCCCGTTCCGCGCGGCCGGCGGGGCGGACACCGCGGCGGGGCACTGCGACGGCACATCCGCCCCGTCCAGAACGCCTGTATCACATCGGTGCGTTCGATTGGCGGGATGCCGTGGAAGTTCGCTCCTCGGTGGGGTTCACGGTCGGTCCGGCGTGCGCGCCGGTGACGCTCACTAGCATGAAACACACCCCCCGCCGGAGTGATCGACGAGCGTCCGGCGGTACTGCTCCGACCCGCGGCCGACGCATGCCGATCGGCCCTTCCCCGTATTCACGAACCCCCGCCATCAAGGACCCGAGGGACCGCGGAATGTCAGTGTCTGCACCCCCCACCCCGCCCCGGACGCAGAAAGCTTCCCGCTCCACGCCCGCCGTCCCCGCGATCGTGCTTCCCGCGGCCGCGGCCGGCGCCGCCGCCGCCTGGGCCGCGGCGCCCGAGGCGGCCCGGGGCTGGACCGCGACCCTCGCCATGACGGCGTGGGTCTGCGTCGCCGTGACCGTCGTCCTCGCCTCCCACCTGGTGGGCCGGGCCCGGCGCACCGCGGCCGGCCGCAGGACCGAGACCGGCGCCCTCAAGGCCCGGCTCGCCCAGGAGAACGCGGCCCTGGTCCACCTGGTCAATGTCGCACTGCCCGCCGTCGCCCAGCAGGTGCGCGACGGCACGAGCGCGGACGAGGCGGTCGCGAACACCGCCGGCGGCTCCGGGCCGCACCTCAGGCAGGTCCTCCAGAGCTGCGCCGGCCTGATGGAGGACGCCGTACGGCGCGCCGCGGACGCCGAGGCGGGACACCGGGAGGCACTGCGCGAGACGCGCCGGAACACCGCCGAGCTCGAACACCTCACCGGCAGCACCCTGCCCGCCACCGTCCTGAAACTGCGCGAGGGCACCTCGGCGGAGATCGCCCTCGCCGAACTGGACTGGCCCCGGGGACCGCAGGCCCGGGCCTGCGCCGAGCTCTTCGTGCGCGAACTGGCCCACAGCGAGCGGCGCACCGCCGCCGCCGAGTCCGCCGCGGCCAAGTCCCTCAGCCGCGTCCAGGCCAAGGCCGTCAGCATGCTCGCCGACCTCAGGGAGATGCAGGATCGTCACGGCGAGGAGTTCCTCGGCGACCTGCTGCGGCTCGACCACAGCACCTCGCAGCTCGGCCTCATCACCGACCGCCTCGCCCTCCTGATGGGCGGCCGCTCCAGCCGGGCCTGGAACAGGCCGATCGTGATGGAGAGCATCCTGCGCGGCGCCGTCGGCCGCATCGCCGCCTACCAGCGGGTCCGGATGCACTGCGCCACCGGCGCCGCGATCTCCGGGTACGCGGCCGAGGGCGTCATGCACCTGCTCGCCGAGCTGATGGACAACGCGGCCAACTTCTCGCCGCCCATCGACGAGGTCCACGTCTACGTGGAGGAACGTACCGCCGGGATCGTCGTCACCATCGAGGACAGCGGCCTGAAGATGGCCGACGCGGCCATGCGCCACGCCGAAGAGGCCGTCTCCGGACGCACCACCGACCTCGCCTCCCTCCAGGGCACCCGGCTCGGCCTCGCCGTCGTCGGGCGGCTCGCCGCCAAGTACGGCGTCGGCGTGAGCTACCGCCCCTCCTCGCGGGGCGGTACGGGCGTCGTCGTCCTCGTACCGCCGCAGCTGCTCGCCCAGCAGCGCGACACGGGGCCCGCCCCGGCCGGCCGCACGTTCGGCGGCGCCGTCCCCGTCCCCGGCCCGGCCCCCGCCGCCGAGGCGCCGGCCCTCGCGCGGCGCGTCCCGGACGTCCGGCCCCCCGCCCCGCCGCCCGAGCCGACCGAACCGGTGGTACGGCCCCGCCGGGCGTCCGCCACCGCGGGCGGCCTCCCGGTGCGCTCGCCGGGCCGCACGATGGCCGATGCCGAACGTGAACGCGGCGACCAGCCGCGCCAGTCGGCCGACCCGGCGGCGACCGCGTCCCGCGACGCGGGCTCCAGCTTCGGCGCCTTCCACCGCGGGCGCAGGTCCGGGGCGAACGGCGGGGCACCGGCGGCCGGGCCGCCCGGCCCGGGATAGCCGCCGCGCGCCCCC
Organism: Streptomyces olivaceus; assembly: GCF_000721235.1. Taxonomy (GTDB): domain Bacteria; phylum Actinomycetota; class Actinomycetes; order Streptomycetales; family Streptomycetaceae; genus Streptomyces; species Streptomyces olivaceus. Next base: position 51,729 of record NZ_JOFH01000003.1, on the reverse strand, counting down.
CACCGCACGGCGCGTATCGGCGCCCCCTCGCCCCCGAGTTCGTGAGATTGGAGGAACGGGCCGGTGACCCCAGCACCAGCAACCACCGTCCCCTCACCCACCATGCAGACCACCGACAACAGCCTCACCTGGCTCCTGCAGAACCTCCTGGACCACACCCCCGGCACCCGCCACGCCCTCGTCCTGTCCCGCGACGGACTCAAGCTCTGCTGGACCGAGCACCTCACCCTCGACCGGGCCGACCAGCTCTCCGCCATCTGCTCCGGCATCCAGGCCCTCGCCCAGGGCGCCTCCGTGGAGTTCGGCAACGGGACCGGCGGCGTGCGCCACTCCATGACCGAGTTCCACGGCGGACTGCTGTTCATCGTGGAGGCGGGACAGGGCGCGCACCTGGCCGTCGTCGCGGTGGAGGACGCCGACCCCGGCGTGGTCGGGCACCACATGACCGAGATGGTCGAGCAGATCGGCGAGCACCTGCGGGCCGAACCGCGCCACGCCGCCCCCGGGAGCAGCCCGTCGTGACGCGCAGGCCCGTGGACACCGGCGCGCCCGACCGGCTGTACACGGTCACGGGCGGACGCAGCCGCGCCGACGACTCGTTCGACCTCGTGACCCTGGTGGTCGCGGAGTGCGAACCATCGCCCGGCATGCAGTCGGAACACGTCCGCATCCTCGAACTGTGCCGCCACCCGACCGCCGTGGTGGAGATCGCGGCCGAGCTGGCGCTGCCCATCACCGTGATCCGCATCCTGCTCGGCGACCTTCTCGCCACCGGGACGATCACCGCCCGCCATCCGCGCCTCGCGCAGTCCGCCGCCGCGTCGCACCCCGATACCGCCCTGCTGCAGGAGGTGCTCCATGGGCTCCGCAACCTCTGACACACCGGCCTCCGAGCCCGCCGCCCGCGGTCGCAAGCCGCTCACCGACGCCGCGGAGACCGGGCTGAAGATCGTCGTCGTGGGCGGGTTCGGCGTCGGCAAGACCACCCTCGTCCGCTCCGTCAGCGAGATCCGGCCGCTCAACACGGAGGAGGTCATGACCCAGGCCGGTGTCGGCGTCGACGAGACGGACGGGGTGCGGGGGAAGACCACCACCACCGTGGCCTTCGACTTCGGCCGGATCAGCCTCAACGACCGCCTGGTGCTGTACCTGTTCGGCGCGCCCGGCCAGGAACGCTTCTGGTTCCTGTGGGACCGGCTGTTCTCCGGCACCCTGGGCGCGGTCGTCCTCGTCGACACCCGGCGCATGGACGACTCCTGGTACGCGATAGACCGGCTGGAACACCACCGCACCCCGTTCGTGGTGGCCGTCAACCGCTTCGACGACGACACCGCCAGGCACTCCCTGGACGAGATCCGGCTCGCCCTCGCGCTGCCCGAGCACGTTCCCCTGATCGACTGCGACGCGCGGGTGCGGACGTCGGGCAAGCACGTGCTGGTCACCCTCGTGGACCACCTCTACCAACTGGCCCTGGCCCAGGAGAGCACACCGTGACCGACATCGACCCCGCACCCCGCCCCGCCGCGGCGCAGGGCTGCCCCGCCGCCCACCCCGACTCCGTGCCGCTGGCCGGTCTTGAGTACCAGCAGACGCCCTCCGAGCTGTACCGCGGACTGCGCGGCGAACACGGCTCCGTGGCGCCCGTACTCCTGGACGGCGGCGTCCCCGCCTGGCTGGTCCTCGGCTACCCCGAGGTCAGCTACGTGACCAGCCACGACGAGCTGTTCGCACGGGACTCGCGCCGCTGGAACCAGTGGGGCCGCATCCCGCCCGACTGGCCGCTCATGCCCTACGTCGGCCACCAGCCGTCGGTGCTGTTCACCGAGGGCGCCGAACACCGGCGGCGGGCCGGTGTGATCACCGAGGCGCTCGGCGGCGTCGACCAGTTCGAACTGGCCCGGGACTGCCGGCACCTCGCGGACGGACTCATCGCGGCCTTCGGAGGCAGTGGCCGTGCCGAGCTGATGAGCGGCTACGCGCACGCCCTGCCCATGCTCGCGGTGGTGCGCATGTGCGGGATGCCGCACGGCGGCGCCGAGACCCGGCAGCTCGTCGAGGACCTGCGCATCTCCCTCGACGCCGCGGAGGGCGACGACCCGGTGGCGGCGTACGCGCGGGTGGGCGAGCGCATCCACCGGCTGGTCCGCGACAAGCGCGAGCGGCCCGGCCCCGACATCACCTCCCGGATGCTGACCCACCCGGCGGGACTCACCGACGAGCAGGTCGTGCAGGACCTGATCTCGGTCATCGCCGCGGCCCAGCAGCCCACGGCCAACTGGATCGGCAACACGCTGCGGCTGCTGCTCACCGACGAGCGCTTCGCCCTCAACGTCTCCGGCGGCCGGCTCAGTGTGGGAGAGGCACTCAACGAGGTGCTGTGGCTGGACACGCCGACGCAGAACTTCATCGGCCGCTGGGCCGTCAACGACACCCAGCTCGGCGGCCGGTACATCCGCGCCGGGGACTGCGTCGTCCTCGGACTCGCCGCGGCCAACACCGACCCGCAGCTCTGGCCCGAGGCACACGTCGGAGCCGAGAACTCGGCGCACCTGTCCTTCAGCAACGGCGAGCACCGGTGCCCCTACCCCGCCCCGCTGCTCGCCGACGTCATGGCCCGCACCGCGGTCGAGACCCTGCTGGAACGCCTCCCCGACCTCGTCCTCGCGGTCGATCCCGACGAGCTGACCTGGCGCCCGTCGATCTGGATGCGCGGACTGACCGCCCTGCCCGCCGTGTTCACCCCCGTCGTGGTCTGACGCGCCGGGCGGTGCCGCTCAGTCCGCGGGCGTGAACCGCACCGGGCCTTCGCCGGCAGCGCCCCGACACAGAAGTGCCGGCCCAGCGCGAAGGCCGGCGGCGGCGGAGAACGCGGTCGTCGTGGTGAGGTCGGCACGGAGGATGTCGAACCGGTCCGGGGCGCGGTAGCGGCTCCCGTCCCTATTGGCCGCGCCCATGAGGCAGGTGACGGTGGCGCCGGCGGGTATGGTGCCGCCGCTCAGAGCGGGTCGCGTAGTCGGCGACCAGGTCGGCGCGGCCGGTGTGCCGGAACGCGTCGATCGGCTCGCGGGAGTCGTGCTCGATCACCGGCATGAAGTGGTCCTGCAGTTCGGCCCCGCGGAAGGTCGGGGCGACCGGGGCGCGGACGACACCGAGCCCCCGACAGACCGCCGGTGCGGCTATCCCGGCCGGTGCCCGCCGCTCCCGAGGATGCGGTCGACGCCGTCCTCGAAGCGGGCCTCGAAGTCGTCCCCGGTCAGGGCGGGCAGGGCGGCGGCGAGCGCGGGGTACGGCCCGTTAGCGACCGCCTCGCGCAGTCGGTGGGCGTCGGCCAGGTCCGCGGCCTGCTCCTCCTGGGTGAGGCCCAGGGCGAAGTAGACCAGGGCGTACGCGGTCCAGGCGGCCGTCTCCGGGGTGTCGTGGTGGTCGGTGAGGGCGCCGACGAGGGTGTCGGCGAAGCGCAGGGTGTGCGGGTCGGGGGCGTAGGTGCCGGCCACCAGGGCGGCGCCGTCGCGGTGGGCGAGCAGGGAGCGGCGGTAGCGGCGCATCAGTTCACGGGCGCGTTCGCCCGCGTCCCCGGGCAGTTCCGCGTAGCCGATCGTGCCGGCGACGGCGTCCGCCATGAGTTCGAGCAGCCGTGTCTTGGTCTTGACGTGCCACAGCACCGTGTTCATCCGGACGCCGATCCGGTCGGCCACCGCACGCGTCGTGACGGCGTCGAGCCCCGACTCGTCGAGCAGCCGCAGGGCCTCGGCCACCACGGCGGCCGGGGTCAGCCGGGGGCGGGGCGCGGGATCCGTTTGCTTTTTGGTCACCGACCTAGTTTAGTGCGGACAGGCCATTGGTCGCTGACCAATAAGTCGGAGGCGGCCGGAAGAGGCGGGAGAGGTGCGTCATGAGTGAGACGGAAAGCGCGGGCGGGACCGAAGAGGTGGTCGTGGTCGGGGCCGGTCCCACCGGGCTGTGGCTCGCGGCGGAACTGAGGTTGCAGGGCGTCCCGGTGACCGTGCTGGAGGCGCGTACGGAGCGCGACGCGCACTCCAAGGCGCTGACCCTCCATCCCCGGACCCTGGAGATCCTGGGCATGCGCGGCCTCGCGGACACCTTTCTGAGCGAGGGCACGCAGGTCCCCACGGGACACTTCGGCTCCCTGGAGTCGCGGATGGACTTCCGGGTCCTCGACACGCCCTACCCGTTCACCCTCTTCCTGCCGCAGGCGCGCACCGAGGCCCTGCTCGAAGAGCACGCACGGTCGCGGGGCGCCCGCATCCTGCGCGGCCACCGGGTCACGGGTCTGGAGCAGGAGCCGGAGGCGGTACGGATCGAGGCGGAGGGGCCCGAGGGGCCGTACGTGCTGCGGGCACGCCACGTCGTGGGCTGCGACGGCACCCGCAGCGTGGTCCGCCGCGCGGCCGGCATCGACTTCCCCGGCACGGACGCGACCGTGTGGGGCTGGCTCGGGGACGTCGTCCTGGAGCGGCCGCCCGTCCTGCCGCTCAGCGCCTCGGGGCCGCACGGCGGACTCATGGCGGTGCCCATGCCCGGCGGGGTCACCCGGTTCGTGGGGCACGCGCCCGAGGACCGGTGCGCCGGCCACCCGGGCGAGCCGACCCTTGAGGAGGTGCGCGAGCGGACCCGCCGTATCGTGGGCGACGACTTCGGCATGCGCGATCCCCGGTGGCTCTCCCGCTTCGGCAACGCCACCCGGCAGGCCGCCGCCTACCGCGAGGGCCGCGTCCTGCTCGCGGGCGACGCGGCGCACATGCACTTCCCCGCCGGCGGCGTGGGCCTCAACGTCGGCTTCCAGGACGCCACCAACCTCGGCTGGAAACTGGCCGCGACGGTCCTCGGCACGGCACCCGGGGGACTGCTGGACACCTACCACGCCGAACGGCACCCCGTCGGCGCCGCCCTCCTCGCGTCGACCCGGGCGCAGACGGCCCTCATGACCGGCTACTCGCCCGAGGGCCAGGCGCTGCGCGGAGTGCTGTCCGAACTCATCGACACCGTCCCCGAGTTCTCCCGGGCACTGGCCGAGCGGCTCGCCGCCCTGGACGTCCGCCACCCGCCGGCCGGCCCCGCCGCCCACCCGCTGACCGGCACCCGCGCGCCGGACCTGGCCTTCGCGGACGGCACCCGGCTCTTCCCGCTGCTGCGGGACGGCAGGCACCTGCTGCTCGAACTCGACGGGCACCGAGGCGCCGACGCGGTGCCGGCGGGGCGCCCCCTGCCGCACGGCACCCGCCGGCACACCGTGCGTCCGGTGGCGGCGGGAGCGCGGTGGAGCGAGGTGCGCAGGGTGCTGATACGCCCCGACGGCCACGTCGCCTGAACCCGCGCCCGCCCGGGGCCGGTCCGTCCGCCCGGGGCCGGTCCGCTCACCGGGGCCGGTCCGCTCAGCCGAAGGGGGTGAGGAAGTCCTCCGGCCGCAGCGCCCGGCCGACGATGCGGGTGTCGCCGATCCAGCCGTAGAAGCCCTGCCCGAAGGCCTCGTCGAACTGGGTGGCGCCCAGGACGAAGGGCTTGCCGAGCGTGGCGATGCCGGTCGACGGCTGGGCGGGGTTGCGGGCGATCCTCGAGCCGTCCACGTACATGACGGTGCGGCGCCCGTCGTTGACGACCGCGAGGTGCATCCAGCGCCCCACCGGCACGGCGTGGCTCCACGAGGTGGGGTCCGCGTCCTGCCGGTGGGGGTAGACGACGAACTGGAGGAACCGCTCCGGTGACAGGTTGAGGCTGCACGTCGGCTCCAGCGGGGACCAGCCGGTGGTCTTGCCCGCGTCCCCGTTGCGACCCTCCCAGCTCAGTACGCCCATCCAGCTGTGGTCGCCCTCGAACGGCTCGGGGAGCCTGACGAAGGTCTCGATGGTGTACCCGCGCAGGAACCTCTCGCTGTTCAGCGGCGCTCGCGCGCCCGTACGCAGGATCGCTCCGCGGTCCGGCGTCGTGCCGCCGTCGAAGCGGAGGCTGGCGTGGGCCGGCTGCCCCGGGTGGTGCTCCGCCGACCAGGTGAGCGCCTCGGACCCGCTGTCGTGCAGCCGGGCGACGGTGAGGTCGTTGCCGTGACCGGAGAGATCGCGCACGACGGCACCGTCGGCGACCGCGCCGCCGTCCGGGACGGTCCTCATACCGGAGGCGTCGAACCGCCAGTAGGCGAGCGTGCCGCGCGGCAGCACGGCGGAGGCGGGCCGGGGCTTCGGCGGCACGACGGGGGCGAAGCCGGCGAAGCGCCCGTCGAAGTCGATGCTCAGGCTGAACCGGTCGGCGGCGCCGGTCAGTTCGACCGTCTCGGCCTCCAGCGCGGTGCGCCGCGCCGGATCGCGGGAGAGGAACCACGGTGCGAACGTCTCGACGTCGATCACCCCGCGGGCGAGGTCGAAGCCGTACGTCCGGATCATGCCGGCACCGCCGTAGTAGCGGTCCTGGTAGTTGGTGATGTGGACGTGGACGTCGTGGCCGGCGTCGTTGGTGAGCACCGTCCGCCCCGGCGGCCAGTAGTGCCCGCCCAGCGCCAGGAAGATCTGGTCGTTGGCGCGGATCAGCCCGTCCCACAGGCGCTGCCCGTGCTCGGAGAGCCGTGCCGAACCGTCGCCCTCGGGGAGGGCGAGGTCGTGCGTGGTCAGGACGGCGGGCAGGGCGGAGTGGGCGTCGAGCACACCTTGCGCCCAGGTCAGTCCCTTGTCGGAGATCCGCCAGTCCAGGGCGAGGACCAGCCAGTCGCGGCCCCCGGCGCGCACGATGTGGTGGCTGTTGTACCCGTCGGGCGAGGCGCCCTTGAAGGTGGGTATCGAGGCGTAGCGCCGGGGCCCGAACTCGCGCAGGTAGGCGGAGTCGCCGCGCTGGTCGTCCGTCGAGGAGGCGATGTCGTGGTTGCCGGCCAGCACGCTGTACGGCACCTTTCCGTGCAGCGTGCGGAAAGTCTGGGCGGCCCGCCGGATCTCGTCCTCGGTGCCGTGCTCGGTCACGTCGCCGAGATGGGTCATGAAGGCGATGTTGGCCCCGGACCGGTCCGCGACGAGGTGGCGGAAGGTCTCCCGCAGCGGTGCCGGGTCCGCGCTGTCGGCGTCGAAGAGATACTGGGTGTCCGGCAGCACGGCCAGTGCGAAACGCGGACTGCCGGTGTCGAAACGCCGCCCGGCGGCCGCCTGAGCGGCCTGTGCGGGTACCGCGGTCGCGGCCGTGGCCGTGGCCGCCGCCGTGACGGCGCCGCCGGCCGCCGCCGCCCTCAGCAGCGTACGTCTGCCGGGGCCGTGCTGTTCTTCCGCCGTGCTCATCTGCCCTCCGGGAGCGCGCAGTTCGTCGTGCGCGCCCACGGTGGCCAGCGGCCGTGACCGGGTGTTGACGGCCGGCTGAACGCCGCATGGTGGGCGGCGGGCGACTGGAGGGGGCGTTGGGCCGTGCGGGGGATGCCGGGGAGGGGTCAGGACCCGCTGTCGACGGAGGCGCGCAGCCGGGCGCTGGCCATCCGCATGTGTTCGGCCATCGCGCGGTCCGCGGCCTCCGGGTCGCGCGCCCGGATCGCCGCGAGCACCGCGTCGTGCTCGCACAGCGTCCCGCTGACGGTGCCCTCGATGTCGCTGACGCGCTCCATCCAGACCTGGAGCAGCGCCCGGATGCTGTGCAGGATGTCGCTGAGGACGGTGTTGCCGGCGATGCGCGCCGTCTCCAGGTGGAAGGCGATGTCGGCGTCGATGAACGCCGTGACGTCCCCGCCCGCCTCCCGCATGTGCTGGAGGTGCCGCTCCAGCAGGGTCACGTCCGCGTCGCTCGCGCGCTCGGCCGCGAGCCGGGCCGACACGCCCTCCATGTACGTGCGGACCTCGACCAGGTCCTGGGTGCGCCGCTGGCCCAGCATCAGGCCCCAGTTGATCGCCCGGGGCAGGAACTCCGAGGTGCCCTCGCGCACGTAGGAGCCGGAGCCGGGGCGGATCTCGACGATCCCGAGCACGTCCAGGGCCGAGAGGGCGCCGCGCACGCTGGACCGGGCGACGCCGAGGGCCTCGGCCAGCTGCCGCTCGGCGGGCAGCCGGGTGCCGGGGCGGATGTCACCGGCCGAGAGGTGGTCGAGGAGCCGCTTGGCGACCTCGCTGACGGACGACTCGCGCACGACGGGGCGCAGCAGCCGCGCGAGGTCGGGCGCGTCGGCGGAGTGGTGCTGATCAGGCTGACTGGTCACGGTCACCAGTCAACCAGATGCCGCGCGCACGCGGCTGACCAGGCAGTTCATCCCCTTTTCGGGTGTGGTTTGTCAAGAGTTGGGTCAAGGAACGATCTATGACCCTCGCCACACTGGTAAATTGGTGACCAATTTGGGGTCGGAGGCTTAGCGTGAACGCGAACCGGTCGGCCGCCCCCGTGGCGGACCCCCTGGTGTGACCCACCCCGGACGGAGCTGTCCGGGCGAGCCGAGGAGTCGCCATGAGTGCCCAAGCGCCATCCGCGGCAGTCGAGAGGACTGCCATCAAGAAGGTCTCAGTCCGCCTCGTGCCGTTCGTGGCCCTGATGTTCTTCGTGAACTACCTGGACCGCACGGCCGTCTCGTTCGCCGAACCGAACGGCATGGGGCAGGATCTCGCCCTGACCGCCGCGCAGTTCGGCTTCGCGTCCGGGATCTTCTTCCTCGGCTACATCGTGCTCGAGGTCCCCAGCAACATGGCCCTGCACCGCTTCGGGGCCCGCCGCTGGCTCGCCCGGATCATGGTGACCTGGGGCATCGTCTCCCTGCTGTTCACCTGGGTGAGCAGCAGCGAACAGCTCTACACGCTGCGCTTCCTGCTCGGTGTCGCCGAGGCCGGCTTCTTCCCCGGCGCGATCCTCTTCCTGAGCCAGTGGGTGCCGTCCCGCCACCGCACCAAGATCCTCGGCCTGTTCTACCTGGCCCAGCCGCTGACCACCGTCTTCGGCGCCCCGCTGGCGGGCTGGCTGATCGGCCGCCATGGCCTGTTCGGCCTCGAGGGCTGGCGCGTGATGTTCCTGTTCGTGTCGCTGCCCGCGATCATCCTCGGCGTCGTCGCCTGGTTCTACCTGATCGACAAGCCCGCCGACGCGAAGTGGCTGACGCCGGCCGAGCGCGACTGGCTGACCGCCGAACTCGCCGCCGAGAACGCCCAGAAGACCGGCCACGAGAGCACGCACGCCAAGGGCGACCTCAAGAAGGCCTTCAGCAGCGCACGCGTGTGGATCCTCGCCGCCGTCTACTTCGGCTTCGTCTACGGCCTGTACGCGCTCGCCTTCTTCCTGCCGACGATCATCAACGGCTTCCAGGACCAGTACGAAACCACGTTCAGCGTGATGGACAAGGCCTGGATCACCGCCATCCCGTACCTGCCCGCCGCGATCGTCCTCTTCTTCTGGACCCGGCACGCCACCCGGCACGGCACCCGCACCTGGCACGTGGCCGGACCGGCGGTCGTCGGCGGTGTGTCCATCCCCCTCGCCCTCTACATGGGGTCCCCGACCGCCACGGTCGCCGTCATCACCGTGACCGCCTGCGCCATCTTCGCCGCCCTGCCGGTCTTCTGGTCGGTGCCCTCCCGCTTCCTGACCGGCGCCGCCGCCGCGGCCGGCATCGCCCTGATCAACACCGCGGGCAACGTCGCCGGGTTCGCCTCCAGCTACATCACCGGCTGGCTCAAGGACTGGACCGGCGCCTACTACGTACCGCTCTACCTCGTCGGCTTCTTCATGCTGCTGTCCGCCGCACTGATGATCCTGCTCGCCGTGCGCCACCGCACCGACGAGCCGGCTCCGGCCGCCGAGCACCAGGCCAAGGAGGCCATAGGATGACCCGCCTGTTCAACGACCCCGCCGCCTTCGCCGACGAGGCCCTGGAGGGTTTCGCCGCCGCGCACCGGCGCTGGGTGCGGCCGGTCACCGGCGGCGTCGTCCGGGCCGCGGCCACCCCGGCCGGCCAGGTCGCCGTGGTCATCGGCGGCGGCTCCGGCCACTACCCCGCCTTCTCCGGCCTGGTCGGCCGCGGCCTCGCGCACGGCGCGGCCGTCGGCAACGTCTTTGCCTCGCCCTCCGCCCAGCAGATCCGCTCCGTCGCCAGGGCCGCGCACGGCGGCGCCGGGGTCCTGCTCATGTACGGCAACTACGCCGGGGACGTCCTGCACTTCGGACAGGCCGCCGAACGGCTGGCCGCCGACGGAGTGGAGGCCCGTACGTACGCCGTCGCCGACGACATCTCCAGCGCGGCCCCCGACGAGTCCGCCAAGCGCCGGGGCATAGCCGGCGACCTGCCCGTCTTCAAGGCGGCCGCCGCCGCGGCCGAGCAGGGCCGCTCCCTGGACGAGGTGCTGCGCGTCGCCGAACGGGCGGGCGCGCGCACCCGCTCCTTCGGCATCGCCTTCTCCGGCTGCACTCTGCCCGGCTCCGACCACCCCCTGTTCACCGTCCCCGAGGCCCGCATGGCCGTCGGACTCGGTATCCACGGGGAGCCCGGCATCGGCGAGGAGGCCCTGCCCACCGCCGACGACGCGGCCCGGCTCCTCGTCGAGACCCTGCTCAAGGAACTCCCCGAGGACGTCGCGGCACCGGACGGGCAGCGCGCGGCCGTCGTCCTGAACGGGCTCGGCTCGGTCAAGTACGAGGAACTCTTCGTCGTCTACCGCAAGGTCGCCGAACTCCTCGGCGAGGCCGGGGTGGAGATCGTCGACCCCGAGGTCGGCGAACTCGTCACCAGCTTCGACATGGCCGGTGTCTCCCTCACCCTGACCTGGCTGGACGAGGGCCTGGAGGCGCTGTGGCGGGCCCCGGCCGACACCCCCGCCTACCGCAAGGGCGCCCTCGGCACCCCCGAGCCGGAGGACGACGAGCGGGCACCCGCCGAGGACGCCCGGGACACCGCCGTACCCCCGGCCTCCGACGCCTCCCGCGAGGCCGCCGGCACCGTGCTGGCCGCACTGGACGCGGTGGCCGGGATCGTCGAGGCGCACGTCGAGGAACTCGGCCGCATCGACGCCGTGGCAGGCGACGGCGACCACGGCATCGGCATGCGGCGCGGCTCCACCGCCGCCCGCTCGGCCGCCGCCGAGGCCCGGGAGCGCGGCGCGGGCGCCGGCACCGTCCTGCACCGGGCCGCCGACGCCTGGGCCGACCGGGCGGGCGGCACCTCCGGCGCCCTGTGGGGCACCATCCTGCGCTCGCTGGGCACCGCCCTCGGCGACCGGGACGCGCCGGCCGCCCCGCGGGTCGCCGAAGGAGTCACGGAGGCCTCGGCCGCCGTACGCCGCCTGGGCGGTGCCGAGGTCGGCGACAAGACCATGGTCGACGTCCTCGTGCCCTTCGCCGACGCGCTGACCGCCGCCACCGCCGAGGGCGTGCCGCTGACCGAGGCCTGGGACCGCGCCGCGGACACGGCCACCGACGCGGCCGCCGCCACCGCCCGGCTGCTGCCCCGCAAGGGCCGGGCCCGCCCGCACGCCGAGAAGTCCCTCGGGACCCCCGACGCGGGCGCCCACTCCCTCGCCCTGATCACCCGCGCCGTCCACGGCGCACTGCTCAACCACCACTGAGGAAAGCCGCCATGACCGACAAGCTCCGCATCGTCGTCGGCTCCGACGACGCCGGTTACCAGTACAAGGAAGCCCTCAAGCAGGACCTGGAGAACAGCGCCCTGGTCAGCGAGGTCACCGACGTCGGCGTCGACGCCGACGGCCACACCGCCTACCCCCGGGTCGCCATCGCCGCCGCCGAGATGGTCGCCCGCGGCGACGCCGACCGCGCCCTGCTGGTGTGCGGCACGGGTCTCGGCGTCGCGATCGCCGCCAACAAGGTCCGGGGCATCCGGGCCGTCACCGCGCACGACTCGTTCTCCGTGGAGCGCGCGGTCCTCTCCAACAACGCCCAGATCCTGACCTTCGGCCAGCGCGTCGTCGGCCTCGAACTCGCCCGCCGCCTGGCCGCCGAGTGGCTCACCTACCGCTTCGACGAGAGCTCGGCGTCGGCGGCCAAGGTCCAGCTGATGAGCGACTACGAAGGCGCCGGCGACGACACCGCCGAGCGCGCGGCCGGCGACGGGGCGGCCGCCTGATGTCCGCCCCCGCCCCGGCCCCCGTACTGCTGGGGGTGAGCCTGAAGATGTACTTCGGCCACCACCAGACGCTCAACTGGGCCCGCCGGATCGCCGCCTTGGCCGAGCGCCACCCGGCCGTCGCCTCGGGTGCCGCCCGCCTCTTCGTCCTGCCCGCCTTCCCGGCCCTCGTCCCCGCCACCGGCATCCTCGCCCCCTACGGCGTCGCCCTCGGCGCCCAGGACATCGCCACCGAGGACAGCGGCCCCTACACCGGCGAGGTCGGCGGGCCCGTCCTCAAGGAGATCGGCTGCCGCTACGCCGAGGTCGGCCACGCCGAGCGCCGCCGCCTGTACGGCGAGGGCGACACCGTCGTCGCCGCCAAGACCGCCGCCGCGCTGCGCAACGGCCTCACGCCCGTGCTGTGCGTCGGCGAGCGCGACGAGGCCGACCCGGCCGACGCCGCGGCCCGCACGGTCGCCGAGGCGGAACGCCTGCTCAGCGGCGCGCGGGGCGCGGTCGTCCTGGCCTACGAGCCCCAGTGGGCCATCGGCGCCCCCGAGCCCGCCTCCGCCGACCACATCGCCACCGTGTGCACCGCCCTGCGCGAGTGGCTCGACGACAACCCCCGGCACGCCGGCTCCACGGTCATCTACGGCGGCAGCGCCGGACCCGGCCTGCTGACCCGCCTGGCCGGCACCGCCGGGGGCCTGTTCCTCGGCCGCTTCGCGCACGACCCGGCGAACGTCGAGGCCATCCTCGACGAGATCCGCTCCCCGGCCCCGGCGGCGGTGGCGTGATGGCGTACGGCATCAGCACCTACGCCTACTTCTGGCGCATCTCCTCCCGCGCGCCGGAGCCGATGTCCCTGCCCGCGATGCTGCGTGACACGGCGGACCTCGGCGGCCGGGTCTTCCAGATCTGCGACTACGCGCCGATCGAGTCCTACGACCGAGCCCGCCTCGCCGACCTCAGGGCCACCGCCGCCGACCTGGGCCTGACCCTGGAACTCGGCACCCGGGGCATCCGCCCCGAGCACCTCGGGCGCTACCTCGGCCTGGCGGACGCCCTGGGCGTCACCCTGGTCCGCTCCATGCTGCACACCGCCGACCACCGGCCGGACGGCACGGAGGCGGTGGCCCTCCTGAAGGAGGCCGTGCCGCGATACGCGGAGGCGGGCGTCACCCTCGGCCTGGAGACCTACGAGCAGGTCGCCACCGACGACCTGGTGAACGTGGTCCGCGTCGTGGACGACCCGCACCTCGGCGTCGTCCTGGACCCCGGCAACAGTGTCGCCCGGCTGGAACGCCCCGCCGACGTGGTGGCCGCCGCCGCACCGTACACGGTGAACATCCACGTCAAGGACTTCGCCTTCACCCGCCGCGACGGCTGGGTCGGCTTCACCTACGCGGGCTGCCCGCTCGGCGAGGGCCTCCTCGACTACGACGGCATGATCGCCGCCACACGTCCCGGTGAGCGCGGCATCAACCAGATCGTGGAGCACTGGCTCCCGTGGCAGGACGAGGGCTACGACGCCACCGCCCGGCTCGAACACCAGTGGACGCAGCACAGCATCAACACCCTCCTGAGGAGCAAGTAATGGCCACCGAGATCCAGACCCGGGCAGACGTCACGACCGTCGCCGTCATCGGGGCCGCCGGCAAGATGGGCCAGCGCGTCTCCAACAACCTGGTCGAGAGCGACTTCCGGGTGCTCTTCAGCGAGGCGTCCCCCAAGGGGCAGGAGCTGATCCGCGACCTGGGCCGCGAGCTGACCGGGTCCGCCGCCGCCGCGGCCGAGGCCGACGTCGTCATCCTCGCCGTGCCCGACGTGGTGCTCGGCAAGGTCTCCGAGGAACTCGTGCCGCTGATGAGGCCGGGCACCGTCGTCCTCACCCTCGACCCGGCCGCCGCCTACGCCGGCCTGCTCTTCGCCCGCGAGGACATCCACTACGCCTGCGCCCACCCCTGTCACCCGTCGGTGTTCCTGGAGCGCACCACCAAGGAGGAGTGGCAGGACACCTTCGGCGGCATCGCCGCCCCGCAGGAGGTCGTCGCCGCCTACGAGGGCGGGGACGCGGCCAAGCAGGAACTCGCCGACTCCGTCATCCGCGTGATGTACGCCCCGGTCGTCGACGTCCACTGGGTCACCGTCAAGCAGCTCGCCGTGCTGGAACCGACCCTGGTGGAGACCATCGCCTGCATGGTCGGTGCCCTGCTGACCGAGGCCCTGCACGAGACCGTCCACACCGTCGGCGTGCCGGAGAAGGCCGCCCGTGCCATGCTCCTCGGCCACACCCAGGTCGCGCTGGCCAACACCCTCAAGGGCTCCAACCCCTTCTCGGACGCCTGCCTGATCGCCATGGACTACGGCCGCGAGTCCATCGTGCGCGAGGACTGGAAGAAGGTCTTCGAGGACGGCGAACTGGACAAGGTCATCACGCGGATGCTGAAGATCAAGGAGATCCGCCGCTGACCGGAGGCGGTGCCGGCGGTGGTGCCGGAGGCGGGCGGTGCCCGGCGCCGGGGGAATGCGCCGGGCACCTCCGGCGTTGACCCCGTGACTGACATGCGCGGGTCACCACGGCGCCGCGCGGCGGTCGGAAGGAGTCACCCCATGGCACGCAGCACCACCCGTCCGGTCGTCCGGCTGAGGTCGACGGCCGGCACCGGCGTCACCTACGTGACGCGCAAGAACCGGCTCAACGACCCCGACCGGCTCGTCCTGCGCAAGTACGACCCGGTGGCGGGGGAGCACGTGCCGTTCCGCGAGGAGCGCTGAACGGCACGACGGAGCGAGGAGAGCACATGAAGGTACGCAAGTCCCTGCGCTCGCTGAAGGCCAGGCCCGGAGCGCAGGTCGTGCGGCGCCGGGGCGTCACCTACGTGATCAACAAGAGGGACCCGCGGTTCAAGGCCCGCCAGGGCTGAGACCGGCGCCCCCGTCCGGCGGCGCTTCCCCACGAGGCCCGTCCCCGCCGCGCGCGGGGCCGGGCCTCTTCGGTGTCCGGAGCCGAACGGCCTGCTGAGAGACTTGCGGGCGTGCCATCCGTTCCCACCGAGGAGGACCCGTGACGACCGAACGGCCGCCGGACCGGCTCGTCCGCCACCAGCAGAGGTTCGACCGGCTGTTCGCCGACTACTTCGACACGCTGGGCACCACCCTGGACGCACCGTCGTTCAGCCGGTTCGCGCCCGAGTGCGTGGAACTGCTGCGCGACCTGTCCCTGCGCGGCGGCAAGCGGATGCGGGTCGTCCTGCTGCACGAAGCCGCCCGGCTGGTCACCGACGAGCCCGTCGAAGGGCTCGACGCGGCCGCCCTGAGCGTCGAGCTGCTGCAGACGCACGGCCTGGTGCACGACGACCTCATCGACGACAGCGCCACCCGCCGCGGCGGCCCCACCACCTACTACGCCTACCGGGAGCGGTTCCCCGAGCACCCGCGGGCGGCGCTCGGCCTGACCGTGCTCGCCGGTGACCTCGCGCTCGCCCTCTCCCTGCGCGTGCTGCTGGACTCCGCTCTGCCGGCGGAGGTGCGCCGGGCCATGGCCGAGGTCCAGACGAGGGCCGCGGCCGACACGATCGTGGGCCAGATCGCCGACCTGGAACGCGACTTCGCCGCCGCGGTGCCGGACACCGGCGTCCTCCACGACGTCGCCGACCACAAGTCGGCCCGCTACTCCGTGTTCGCGCCGATGCGGCTGGGGCTGCTGGCGGCGGGTGTCCGACCGGACGCCCACGAGGACGAGTTGCGCCGGTACGCGCGGCTGGTCGGCATCTGCGGGCAGATGCGCGACGACTACCTGGACCTGTTCGGCGACGCGGCCGCCATGGGCAAGCCGACGGGCGGGGACCTGCGCGAGGGCCGCCGCAGCTACGCCGTCGCCCGGCTGCTGGCCGCCGTGACCGGCCCGGAGCGCGCGACGGTCGAGCAGGCACTCGGAGACCGCTCCGGTACCCCGGAGACCGTCGCCGCGATCCGCGCGATGGGTGAACGACGCGGTGTGGACGACGCGTTGCAGGCCGACATGCGGCGGTGTGCGGCGCAGGCCCGGCAGCTGGCGCTGGGCTGGCACGGCAGGTGGCGCGCGGAGGCGGTCGACTTCTTCGCGGCGCTGCCGTCGTGGAGCGTCGAACGGGCCGGCTGACCGGGCCGGCCGGGCGCGGTGCGCAACGGACGGCGCCCCGGGAGGCCGAGGCCTTCCGGGGCGCCGCCTCGCGCCGTCAGCGTGCCGTGGGTGTCACGAGGTGCTCACCCGGTCACGGCACCAGCTTCAGCAGACGGTTGGGCGAGCCCGAGCCCGGGCCGGTCACCTTGTCGGCCGTCGCGCCGTCCACCAGCGCGGTGGACACCTGGGCCGGAGTCGCCGAGGAGTGGCCGGCCAGGTAGACCGCCGCGGCCCCGGCCACGTGCGGGGTCGCCATCGACGTGCCCGAGATGGTGTTGGTCGCCGTGTCGCCGGTGTTCCAGCCCGCGGTGATCGAGGAGCCGGGCGCGAACAGGTCGAGCACCGCGCCGTAGTTGGAGTAGCTCGCCCTGGCGTCGGTGTTGGTGGTGGCGCCGACGGTGAGGGCCTCGGTGACCCGGGCGGGGGAGTAGGAGGACGCGTTGGCCGCGCTGTTGCCGGCCGCGACGGCGTAGGTGACTCCGCTCGCTATGGAGGCGCGCACGGCGTTGTCCAGGGTGGTGGAGGCGCCGCCGCCGAGCGACAGGTTGGCGACCGAGGGCCCCGAGTGGTTGGCGGTCACCCAGTCGATGCCGGCGATCACACCGGCCGTGGTGCCGGACCCGCTGTTGTCCAGCACCCGCACGGCCACGACCTCCGCCTTCTTGGCGACGCCGTAGGTCTTGCCCGCGATCGTGGTGGCCACGTGGGTGCCGTGGCCGTTGCCGTCGGAGGCGGTGGTGTCGCCGTCGACGGCGTCGTAGCCGTAGGAGGCGCGGTCGCTGATCTCCTGGTGCGTGACGCGGACGCCGGTGTCGATGACGTACGCCGTGACACCCTCGCCCGCGCTGTCCGGGTAGGTGTAGGTGCCGGAGAGCGGGAGCGAGGTCTGGTCGATGCGGTCCAGGCCCCAGGGGGCGTTGGACTGGGTGGTGTCGGCGAGGCGGACGCGCTGGTCCTGCTCGACGGAGGCCACGGCCGGGTCGGCGGCCAGCCGCCGGGCCTCGGCGGCGGAGAGGGTGGCGGAGTAGCCGTTGAGCGCGCTGCCGAACGTCCGGCGGACCGTGCCGCCGTACTCCTCGACGAGGTCCTTCCCGGCGCCCGAGGCCGTCTTGAGCCCGGCGCCCTTCTCGAGCGTGACGAGGTAGCTGTCCTTGACGGCCGTGGGCGACCCGGCGGCCAGGACGGTGCCCTCGGCCTGGGCGGCCTGGGCGGGCAGAGCGGTGAGCGTGCCGGTGAGGGCGAGGGCCGCGGCACCGGTCAGTGCGGCGAACCGGAGTCTCTTGCTACGCAGTCGTGCCATGACGAGGGAGTCCTCCTCCAGGCGGCGCGCGCCCGGGTAGGGGCGCGCGACTGTGGGGGCGTGCGCGGGATCGCGCACCCGGCTGGGAACGTCGCGTTCCGCTCCCGGCCGTTGATCAGCCTCGGCCGTCCGGCCGTACCGGGCAAGGGAGTTGACAGGCTGTCAACAAACATGACATGTACGCGAAATCATGAGCGGGTGGCGGCCTCGCGGAGCGTTGTCAGTGGCTCCGCCTACTGTTCAGGCAGTGGGACCCGCGGACACGCCGGGGGACCGACCGGGGAGAGGTCTGCCATGTCGAAGACGTACCTGGAGCTGTCGCAGGACGACGGGAGCGCGCACAAGTTCTATGAAGTAACCGTCCAGGGACAGGTCGTGTCGGTGCGCTACGGCAGGATCGGCGCCGCCGGGCAGACCCAGACGTCGACCTTCCCCACCGTGCAGAAGGCCGAGGCCGCGGCGGCCAAGAAGATAGGCGAGAAGGTCCGCAAGGGCTACGAGCCGGCCGTGCAGGGGCAGCGCGCGCCCCGCGCCGTCACCCGTCGGCAGGTGGCCTCCGCGCCCTCCACGGCCCGCGCGGTCGCGCCCGTCCTGTGGCGGTTCCGCACCGGCTCCGCGGCCTTCGGCATCCACATCGACGAGGACCGCTGCTGGGTGGGCAACCAGGCGGGCGACGTCTTCACCCTGGCGCACGGCGGCGAGGTCCTCGCCCGCTACCAGCTGCCGGACGGCGTCAAGTGCCTGGTCGCCGACGACTTCTGGATCTACGCCGGCTGCGACGACGGCCGTGTGTACGACCTCTCCTCCAAACTGCCCTTCGCCGCCTACGACATCGCGGCCGACGTCGACATCTTCTGGCTCGACATCCACGAGGGCGTGCTGAACGTCGCGGACCGCGCCGGCCGCCTCACCGTCATCGACCACGAGGACGAGCACCAGTGGGCGCGCGGCGGGCGCGGTGAGCACGCCTGGATGGTGCGCGCCGACGACCGCGCCGTCTACCACGGGCACACCCGCGGGGTGACCGCCCATTCCCCGGACGGCGGCACCGAGTTGTGGCACACGCCCACCCAGGGCGCCGTGCTCTTCGGCTGGCAGGAGGACGACGCGGTGTACGCGGGGACCGCGCGCCACACGGTCCAGCGGCTCTCGAAGACGACCGGCGCCATCGAGGCGACCTACCGCTGCGACAGCCCCGTGTACTCCTGCGCCACCTCGCCCGGCGGCCGCTACGTGTTCGCGGGCGACTCGGCCTCCTCGGTCTACTGCTTCGACCGGGACGGCACGCGGCTGTGGAAGCTCGGCACCGGCGGTGGCTCCGCGCTGTCCATGCAGTACCGCGACGAGCGGCTCTTCCTCGTCACCACGGACGGCTCCCTGGTGTGCGTGGACGCGAGCGAGGCGGCGGTCACCGCCGCGCAGCAGGGCTCGGTGCCCGTCGCCCGCGACGTCAAGCTCGCCGCCACCCTGCCGACCTACGCGCCGGCCACCGCGGTGGCCGCCGTGGCGACCGTCGCCGCCGCCCCCGCGGGCTCCGTGGTGGTCGAGTGCGTCCAGGAGTACGGCCGCACCCGGATCCACGTGGTGTCGGAAGGCTACGACCACTCGTGGAACGTCCAGTTCCCGAGGGCGATACGGGAGCCGGGCGCGCGGTACGTGGTGGACTCGCTGCACGCCGCCTCGGGCGGCTTCTACCGGGTGCGCGGCGACATCAGGCGCCTGCAGTGACCCCTGGCGGCGTCAGGCGATGGACGCCGAGATGACGGCGGAGACCGCGAGGTTGCAGGACGCCGTCACCCAGACGGCCGGGTGCGGCTCCTGCTCCACGAGCGTCGCGCCCAGCCGTCCCGGGGTGATCAGGTCGACGACCAGGAAGGCCACGGCCATCATCACGAGCCCCAGCAGCCCGAACACCGCCGTGGACGCCAGGCCCTTGCCGAAGTCCTCGTACGTCGTCCATATGGAGGTGAAGAAGATGCCGCCGATGCCGAGCAGTGCCGAGCTGAGTACCGCCGCCGCGTTGCGGTTGCGCTGCTCCCAGATCTGCCGGCCGAGCTTCCCCGGCGTCAGCACGTCCACGAGCACGATGCCGAGAACCAGGAGGACCAGCCCCAGGCCGCCGTAGGCGGCGGCCCGGCCGAGTCCGTTGACGATGTCGCTCATGGCGTAGCCGGCTCCGTGGCGTGAGTGATGGCGCCGTGCTCCAGGTAGACGTAGTCGTCGAGGGTGCCCTGGCGGACCAGGTAGACGGTGAGGGACCGGACGTACATGGCGCCGATGCCCAGGCCGAGGGCCATCAGGACGATGTCGTTGGTGATGGCGAACGCGCCGATGACCCCGTCGAAGGAGAACGAGGCGTCCAGGACCTCCAGGTAGAGGAACATGAAGAACGCGGCCTTGCCCGCCAGCTTGACCGGGGCACCCCGGCCGCCCGTTCGCCCGGCCGACTCCTCCGCCTCGTTCTCCCGTTCCTCCTCGTCCTCCAGCTTCCGCTCGAAGAAGCCGGAGAGCCCGCCGACGACCATGTAGGTGATCAGCCCGGCGATGCCCGCCAGCAGAACGGTCTCGGCCTTGTCGGCGTGGGTGCCGCCGTGCTGATGGGCGTGGGCGCCGAAGGTGAGCGACGAGGCGAGCAGCACGATCAGCGCGAGGCAGACCGACAGCATGTCCACGCTGCCGAGCCTGGCGAGCGGACGCTCCAGCCACCCCAGCCACTTGATCTCGCGGTCCTCGAAGACGAAGTCGAGGAAGATCATCAGCAGGAACATGCCACCGAACGCGGCGATCGACGGATGGGCGTCCGTCACCAGCTCCTGATAGCGGTCCTTGTCCGTGAGCGCCAGGTCAACCGCGTTCCAGGGACTGAGCCTGGCGCTGATCGCCACGATCACCACCGGGAAGACCAGCCGCATCCCGAAGACCGCGATCACGATGCCGACCGTGAGGAAGATCTTCTGCCAGAAGGCGTTCATCTTCTTCAGGATCCCGGCGTTGATCACCGCGTTGTCGAAGGAGAGCGAGATCTCCAGGACGGAGAGGATCGCCACGATGCCGAGAGCGGTCCAGCCGTCGTAGAGCACGCCCGCGGCCAGGCCGACGGCGGTGACGGCGAAAGCCCAGCGGAACGTCTTCAGAAGCACCGGCCACTCATTCCTGTCGTCGCGCCGTACGGGATGGCATCCCCTGCCAGTGCCCGCCACGCACGTTGTCTACCACGATCACCGCGCTTCACCCCGCCGGGAGCTCCGGGACGGCGGCCCGGAACGCGACACCGACCAAGAATGGAATCGTTCGTTTCCTTGAGTCATTCGTGTTCCAGGGAGTAGGTTCACGGCCATGACGGCACCCCGGAACTCCCGGACCCCCGCCACCGCCGCGGAGCTGCGCCAGGCGGGCCTGCGAGCGACGGCCGCCCGTGTCGCGCTGCTCCAGACCGTCCGGGAGGGGAACCACCTCGACGCCGAGGCCCTCGCGGCCGGTGTCCGCGAACGGGTCGGGCACGTCTCCCTCCAGGCCGTGTACGACGCCCTGCACGCGCTCACCGCGGCACGGCTCGTGCGCCGTATCGAACCGCCCGGCAGCCCGGCGCGGTTCGAGGGACGGGTCGGTGACAACCACCACCACGTCCTGTGCCGGTCCTGCGGTGCCCTCGCCGACGTCGACTGCGCCGTCGGCGACGCGCCCTGCCTGACCGCCTCCGACGACCACGGCTTCGCGATAGACGAGGCCGAGGTCATCTACCGGGGCCTGTGCCCCGACTGCTCCACCTCCAGCAGTTCCACAGCACCTTGATCCGCCCCGTTCGGAAGGATTCCCCGTGTCCGAGAACCACGATGCCATCGTGACCGACGCGAAAACCGAGGAGACGGGCGGCTGCCCGGTCGCCCACGGACGCGCCCCCCACCCCACGCAGGGTGGCGGAAACCGTCAGTGGTGGCCGGAGCGGCTCAACCTGAAGATCCTCGCCAAGAACCCGGCCGTCGCCAACCCGCTGGGGGAGGAGTTCGACTACGCCGAGGCCTTCAACGCCCTCGACCTGGCGGCCGTGAAGCAGGACATCGCCGAGGTGCTGACCACCTCGCAGGACTGGTGGCCCGCCGACTTCGGCAACTACGGCCCCCTGATGATCCGGATGGCCTGGCACAGCGCGGGCACCTACCGCATCAGCGACGGCCGCGGCGGCGCGGGCGCCGGCCAGCAGCGCTTCGCCCCGCTCAACAGCTGGCCGGACAACGGCAACCTCGACAAGGCCCGCCGCCTGCTGTGGCCGGTCAAGAAGAAGTACGGCCAGAACCTCTCCTGGGCCGACCTGCTGGTCCTCACCGGCAACGTCGCCCTGGAGACGATGGGCTTCGAGACCTTCGGCTTCGCCGGCGGCCGCGCCGACGTCTGGGAGGCCGAGGAGGACGTCTACTGGGGCCCCGAGACCACCTGGCTCGACGACCGGCGCTACACCGGCGACCGCGAGCTGGAGAACCCGCTCGGCGCCGTCCAGATGGGCCTGATCTACGTCAACCCGGAGGGCCCCAACGGGAACCCGGACCCGATCGCCGCCGCCCGCGACATCCGTGAGACCTTCCGCCGCATGGCGATGAACGACGAGGAGACCGTCGCGCTGATCGCCGGCGGCCACACCTTCGGCAAGACCCACGGCGCCGGCCCCGCCGACGCCGTCGGCGCCGACCCCGAGGCCGCCGGCCTGGAGCAGCAGGGCCTGGGCTGGAAGAGCACCCACGGCACGGGCAAGGGCGGCGACGCCATCACCTCCGGCCTGGAGGTCACCTGGACCAGCACGCCGACCCAGTGGGGCGACGGGTTCTTCAAGAACCTCTTCGAGTTCGAGTACGAGCTGGAGCAGAGCCCGGCCGGCGCCAACCAGTGGGTCGCCAAGGACGCTCCGGAGATCATCCCCGACGCCCACGACTCGTCGAAGAAGCACCGCCCGAGGATGCTCACCACCGACCTGTCGCTGCGCCTCGACCCGGTCTACGAGCCGATCTCCCGCCGGTTCTACGAGAACCCGGCGGAGTTCGCCGACGCGTTCGCCCGCGCCTGGTTCAAGCTGACCCACCGCGACATGGGCCCGAAGTCCCAGTACCTCGGCCCGGAGGTCCCCGAGGAGACCCTCATCTGGCAGGACCCGCTGCCCGAGCGGGAGGGCGGGACCGTCGACGCCGACGACGTGGCGGTCCTCAAGACCAAGCTCCTCGAGTCCGGCCTGTCCGTCGCGCAGCTGGTGTCCACCGCGTGGGCCTCGGCGTCCACCTTCCGCGGCAGCGACAAGCGCGGCGGCGCCGACGGCGCCCGCATCCGCCTGGAGCCGCAGCGCGGCTGGGAGGTCAACGAGCCCGACGAGCTGGCCCAGGTGCTGCGCGTCCTGGAGGGCGTCAAGGAGGAGTTCGACTCCGGCGCCGGCGGCAAGAAGGTCTCGCTGGCCGACCTGATCGTCCTCGGCGGCTCCGCCGCGGTGGAGAAGGCCGCCAAGGAAGCCGGCTTCCAGGTGGAGGTGCCCTTCGCCGCGGGCCGCGTGGACGCGACGGAGGAGCACACCGACGCCGAGTCGTTCGAGGCGCTCGAGCCGGCCGTCGACGGGTTCCGCAACTACCACGGCAAGGGCAACCGGCTGCCGGCCGAGTACCTGCTCCTCGACCGGGCCAACCTGCTCACCCTGAGCGCGCCCGAGATGACCGTCCTGGTCGGCGGCCTGCGCGTGCTGGGCGCCAACTACCAGCAGTCCCAGCTCGGCGTGTTCACCCGGACGCCCGGTTCGCTGACCAACGACTTCTTCGTCAACCTGCTCGACCTGGGCACCACATGGTCCTCGACGTCCGAGGACCAGACCACGTTCGAGGGCCGCGACGCCGCCACGGGTGAGATCAAGTGGGCCGGCAGCCGTGCCGACCTGGTCTTCGGCTCGAACTCCGAGCTGCGGGCCCTCGCGGAGGTCTACGCGAGCGACGACGCCAAGGAGAAGTTCGTGCACGACTTCGTGGCCGCCTGGGTCAAGGTCATGAACCTCGACCGCTTCGACCTGGCCTGATCGCACGGCCTGATCGAAACGGCGTCGGGGCCGGCCGGTGAGTACCGGCCGGCCCCGACGGGCCGACAGCCGCCGCTGCCCGCCGGAACCGCCCGACGAGCCGCCGCCCCCGTCCGGAGCCTGCCGCCGTTGTCAGTGGCGGATGCGAGGCTGCACCTCATGGATGAGGTGGAGTTCATGCGGGGCAGGGTCTACGGCGCGGACCACGACAGCCCCGGCCCGCGGGCCGGACGTGTCTACGCCCAGCTGGTCGGCGGCCCCCTGGACGGGCTGCTGCTGGACGTCACGGACCTGGAGCCGCAGGAGCGCGACCGGGGTGTGTCCCTGGCGACGGAGGTGGGCCGGTACGGCCCGGGCGGCCGCGCCGCCTACGCGCCCAGGCCGGGTGACGCCCGCCGCTTCGACTGGCGTGGCGACGTGCCCTGACCCGCCGGACGGCCGGGCACGCCCACCAATCCGCCCGCCGCCCGGCCCCGGATTACCGGCGTGAGCGACGACGACACGACCCCGCGCAAGACATCGGCCCCGACCTGGGCGCGCCTCGGCCTGGGCGCCCTGAGCGGTCTCCTGGCGGGCGGCGCCGCGCTGGCCGTCGCGGAGCTCGCCGCGGTGGCGGTGCGCCCGCAGGCCGGTCCGGTCGTCGCGGTGGGCTCGGCCGCCATCGACCGTACGCCGGCCGCCGTGAAGGACTGGGCGATCCGCTCCTTCGGTACCAACGACAAGCTGGTCCTCCAGTTCGGCATCCTCGCCGTCCTGACGCTCTTCGCCCTGGCCCTGGGCATGTTCGCCGTCCGCCACCGCCGCACCGGCGCCGCGGGCGTCCTGGTCTTCGGCGTCGTCGGCGCCGCGGCGGCCCTGAGCCGGCCTGATTCCGAGGGCGTCACCGACGCGCTGCCCTCCGTCCTGGGAGCGGTCGTCGGCGCCGTACTCCTGTACGTCCTGGCCGGACTCCTGCCCGCACCGCGCCGGGGTCCGGTGCAGGGGCCGGGCGAGGGGTGGGACCGGCGGCGTTTCGTGATCGTGGCGACCGCCGCTGCCGCCGCCTCGGCCGGTGCCGGTGTCCTGGGCCGCGCCCTCAACGGCGCGGGCGGCCGGGACGCGGTCGCGTCCCGCAACGACATCGCTCTCCCGGCGCCCGGTTCGCGGGCTCCCGCGGTGCCCCGGCGGGCGCAGGTCCGCGTGGCGGACGTCAGCTCCTTCATGACGCCCAACAGCGACTTCTACCGCGTCGACACCGCCCTGGTCGTGCCCAAGGTGGACGCCACCACCTGGCAGCTGCGCATCCACGGTGACGGCGTCACCCGCGAGAAGACCCTCACCTTCGACGACCTGCTCCGCCGGGAACTGGTCGAACGGAACATCACCCTCACCTGCGTGTCCAACGAGGTCGGAGGTCCGTACGTCGGCAACGCCCGCTGGATCGGCGTCCGGCTGGCCGACCTGCTGGCGGAGTGCGGGGTCCGGCCGCCGTCCAAGGGCGGCCCGGCCGACCAGCTGGTCGCCCGCTCCGTGGACGGCATGACCATCGGCAGCCCCGTCGAGGACGTCATGGACGGGCGCGACGCGCTGCTCGCCGTCGGCATGAACGGCGAACCGCTGCCGTTCGACCACGGGTTCCCCGTCCGCATGCTGGTGCCCGGCCTCTACGGCTACGTCTCGGCCTGCAAGTGGATCGAGGACATCGAACTGACCACGTTCGACTCCTACGACCCGTACTGGGTCAAGCGCGACTGGGCCCGGAAGGCCCCGATCAAGACCCAGTCCCGCATCGACACCCCGAAACCGTTCGCCCGTCCCGAGGCGGGCACCGTCATGGTGGCCGGGGTCGCCTGGGCCCAGCACCGGGGCATCGACAAGGTCGAGATCCGCGTCGACGACGGACCCTGGGAGGAGGCCGTCCTCGCTGCCGAGGACTCGCGCGACACCTGGCGCCAGTGGTCCTACGCCTGGCGGGCCGGCAAGGGCGGCCACACCCTCACCGTGCGCGCCACCGACCGCACCGGCGAGACGCAGACCGAGAAGCGCACCCGCACGGTCCCCGACGGAGCCAGCGGATGGCACTCCGTCGTGGTGACGGTGGAGTGAGGTACGGGGGAGCGGGACGCCCGGGGACCGGCACGAGGCGTCTCACCACGACACCTCCTTGACGTCGGCCCGGCTCTGCGGCTCCGTCGTCGCCGTGATCTCCGAGCGGTGGCGGCTCGCCGAGAACGTGACCGTCAGCGTCTTCGGCTCCTCCTGCTCGGTGCTCACGGTGAAGCCCTGGTCCGGTACCGCGGAGACCAGGCACACCCCGTCGCCTCCGAACCGCACGGTCGCCTTGCCGCCCTCCGACGGCACCGTGAAGGCCCCGGCCCCGCCCTCCTCGCACGCCGCCGGGTCGCCGCCGCCCGACGACGGCTGCGGACGGTCGGTGCGGGCGCTGGGCGTCGGTGTCGGACTCGGCTCCGGCGGCCGCTCGCTGGTCCGGGCCGGCGCCGGGCTCGGACTGGCCGGCCCGGTGGCCGGCGACGGGCTGGGGGAGGGGCTAGCGGGGCCGGACGAAGTCGGTGCGGGCGAGGCGGGGAGTTCCGGGGCCGACTGCGCGACCGGTGCCGTCGGCCGGGTCGAACCCAGGACGAAGTGGATCGTCAGGATGACGGCCGTGACACTGGCCGCCGTGCACGACAGCCAGATGATCAGGTAGCGCAGGAGGCGGGACACGACACCATAGTGACGGACCGGCTAACGTGCCTGCCCATGGCCTCCGTACTTGTCGTCGAGGACGACCCCGTGATCCGGGCCGCGCTGATCGAGGTCCTGACCGGGCACGGCTACGCGGTGCAGACCGCGCACCAGGGTTTCGAGGGGCTGCGCGCCGTCACCCGGAGCCCGCCGGACATCGTCGTGCTCGACCTCGGGCTGCCCGACCTCGACGGGCTCGACGTGCTGCGGATGATCCGGGGCGTCTCCCGGGTCCCGGTCCTGGTCGCCACCGCACGCGACGACGAGACCGAGATCATCCGGCTGCTCAACGCGGGAGCCGACGACTACCTGGTCAAGCCGTTCTCCGGCGGCCAGCTCGCGGCCCGGCTCGCCGCCGTGCTGCGACGCTCCGTGCCCGACGACGTACGGGCCGCGCGGCGCCCGGTCCTCCAGGTCGCCGACCTGCGCATCGACCCCACCGCCCGCACCGCGCATCTGGCGGGCCGCGAACTCCCCCTCACACGGCGCGAGTTCGATCTCCTGTCCTACCTGGCCGCCAACGCCGACCAGGTGCTGTCCCGGCAGCGCATACTCGCCGAGGTGTGGCAGCAGCCGTACGTCGAGGACCAGACGGTGGACGTCCACCTCTCCGCGCTCCGCCGGAAGATGGGCGAGAAGGCCCGCAAGCCCCGCTACCTGCACACGGTGCGCGGGATAGGCATCAAACTGGTCAGCTCGCCATGAGACGTGCCCTGGCCGGGATCGCCCTGGCCGTCACCTCGATGGTGGCGCTGTCGTTCCTCGTCCCGCTCGCCCTCCTCGTGCGCGAACAGGCCCGGGACCGGGTCACCACGGCCGCCGAACAGCGCGCCGCGGCCCTGTCCCCGGTGCTCGCGCTCACCACCCGGCGCGCCGACGTGCAGCAGGCGGTCACCGAGCTCGGCTCCGCGGACCAGCTCGCGGTGCGCCTGCCCGACGGCGGCCTCGTCGGCACCCCGCACGCGCCCAAGGACGCGCTCGACCGGGCCGTACGGGGGCGCGAGACGCTCGCCGTGGACACGGACGACGGCTGGGTCTACCTCCAGCCCGTCGTCCTGCGGGGCGAGAGGGTCGCGGTCGTCGAGGCCCATGTGCCCGCCGCCGACCTCACCCGGGGCGTCGCCGCCTCCTGGGGCGTGATGGCCCTGCTCGCCGTCGGCCTGGTCGGCGGCTCGGTGCTCGTCGCCGACCGGCTCGGCGCCCGCGTGGTCCGCTCCTCGCGCGGCCTCAAACGCGCCTCCCTCGCCCTCGGCTCCGGCGACCTCGACGTACGGGTGCGGCCGGACGGGCCGCCCGAGCTGCAGGAGGCCGGAGTGGCGTTCAACACCATGGCCGACCGGGTCGTCGACCTGCTCGCCGTCGAACGCGAACTGGTCGCCGACCTCTCGCACCGCCTGCGGACCCCGCTGACCGCCCTCTACCTGGAGGCCGACCGGATGGGCGCGACCCCGAGCGCCCGGCGGGTCACCGAAGCGGCGGGCCAGCTGGAGAGCGAGCTGGACTCGATCATCGCGGCGGCGCGCACGCCCCTGGCCTCCGCCCACCCGGGCGGCGCGGCGGCGGGCGCGGGCAAGCCCTGCGACGTCGCCGAGGTCGTCGCCCTGCGCCTGGACTTCTGGACGGTCCTCGCCACCCAGCAGGAGCGCCTGTGCGAGCGTTCCTTCACCCCGCGTCCGACCCCCGTCGCCTTTTCCGAGGACGACCTCGCGGCCGTCGTCGACGCCCTGATCGGCAACGTCTTCCGGCACACCCCGCACGGCACCCGCTTCGTCGTCCGGGTGGAACGGCAGGACCGGCACGTGGTCCTCACCGTCGACGACGCCGGGCC
This sequence comes from Streptomyces olivaceus, assembly GCF_000721235.1. Taxonomy (GTDB): domain Bacteria; phylum Actinomycetota; class Actinomycetes; order Streptomycetales; family Streptomycetaceae; genus Streptomyces; species Streptomyces olivaceus. The sequence continues at coordinate 23,659 of NZ_JOFH01000003.1, read as the reverse complement.
GGGCGTGGCGGACCCCGACGCGGCGCTCACCCGCGGCGTCAGCGTCGGCGGTTCCACGGGGCTCGGCCTGGACATCGTGGCCCGGGCGGCCCGCGCGGCCGACGGGGAACTGACGATCACCCGCGCGCCGCTGGGCGGCGCCCGGGTGCGGGTGTCGTTCGCGCTGGCCGAGGGCCCCGGGAGCGCCCGCCGCTGACGGACCCCGGGCTGGCGGGGGGCTTCAGCGGCCCGTGCCGAAGTCCTGGGTCCACCACGGGCCGCCGTCGCCGAAGTGGACGCCGACGCCCAGTTCCTTGAAGGAGCAGTTCAGTATGTTCGCGCGGTGGCCCTCGCTGTTCATCCAGGAGTTCATCACCGAGGCCGCGTCCGCCTGGCCCCGGGCTATGTTCTCGCCGAGCGTCGACCACTGGTAACCGGCGGCCTCGACCCGGCTCGCCATGGTGGAGCCGTCGGGGCCGGTGTGGGACATCACGCCGCTGCCCGCCATGACGTCGCTGTAGTCGTCGGCGGCCCGGGTCAGCCTGTCGTTCGCGGTGACCGGCGCGCAGCCCGCGTCGGCCCGTTCCTCGTTCACCAGCGCGAGGACCTGTGCCTCGGGCCCGCCCGACGCGCCGGAGCCGCTTCCGGAGCCGGATCCCGAGCCGGAGCCCGATCCGGAACCGGAGCCCGACCCCGCGCCGCCGCCCCCGCCACCGCCCGACGGGCTGTCGTCGCCGCTCTTCGGGGCCGCCTTCACCGGAGCGCTCGACGCGGGCGCCTTGGGCGCGGCGGTCGGGCTCGCCGACTTCTCAGGCGTCCTGCTCGGCTCGGCGCTTCTGCTCGGTGAGGCGCTCGCCGACGTGCTCGGGCTCGCCGACGGGGACGTCAGGGGCGCCGCGCCGCCCGCCGCGTCCTCGGTGTTCGGCGTCCGGCCGGCGGAGTCCGCGACGACCCGGTCCGCGGAACCGCCGTCGTCGCCGTCGGTGACCGCCAGCGTGATCCCGACACCCGCCGTCACGGCGACGGCGCCCAGCGCCAGCGCGGCACCGCGGCTCCTGAGCCCGCCGCGGGGGCGGGCGTGGGAGCGGGACGGGCGGGCGGCTCGGCGGGAACCCATACGCAGGACACCTCGGCTTGTCTGTCGGCTGGCGAAACCCCCGTACCCGTCCCCGGTGGACGCTCTCCCGCGCCCACCGGGACCGTGGGGGGCGTTCGAGAGCCTAGAACGCCTCAGGGGTGAAACGGGCGTTCGAAGGTCAACTTCAGAAAGCCTTAAAAGAGCCGCCAAAGTCCGCTGAGGTGACCGACCCGTCGCGGGGCAGAGGAAAGAAGGAGAGGAGAACGGGGGAGCGGCGCCCGGCGCCGACCTCCGGACCCGGCTGTGCGAGGGGGGGGTGCCCCTATGTCTTTGGTCAAGGGAAACGGGGGGTGCGTCGAGTCGGTGAGCCGGGGCAGCATGGCGGGGTGGCTGATCTGCTGTGGGATGACGTGAAGTGCTTCTTCGATCCGGACTTGATGGGGTCGCTGCCGGACGTGCGTGTCCCGGATGCCTCGGTGGAGGACTGGCAGGCGGTCCTTGATCTTGTCGTGGAGAAGGGCTGGAAGCGCCAGTACTCCGAGGGAGAGACGGTGCTTCCAGTGCCCCGGGCGGAGCCCGTGCTATCCCGCCCGGCGGATGCCGAGTGCCCGGACCTGCGGGTCTGGCCGACTGCAGATGTATTGGCGATCTTCCGCTTCCATGCTGCCGATGAAGTCGACTTCGACGTCGACCTGCGGGAGTTGCAGGGCCAGGAGCGACTGGATGTGTTCTGCGACTTCCTCCGGGAGATCGGCCGACGGCTGGGCAAGCCCGTGCTGATGGACCCGGAGGGCGACGATGGCCATCCGGTGATCGGCTTCGACGTCGAGGCCGATCGAGTCGTCCTCCTCGCAGACCAGCGGGTCAGGTGACTGCGGCCGACGGCTGCGGTGCATAGAAGGTTCCGTCGCGGAGCATCGCGAACAGGACGTCGGCCCTGCGGCGGGCGAGGCAGAGCAGGGCCTGGGTGTGGTGCTTGCCCTGGGCGATCTTCTTGTCGTAGTAGGCCCGCGATGCCGGGTCACCCAGAGCGGCGAACGCGGAGAGGAAGAAGGCCCGTTTGAGCTGCTTTTTTCCTCTCCGGGAGGGCTGTTCACCGCGGATCGACGACCCAGAACTGCGGGTCGCGGGTGCGAGTCCTGCGTAGGCGGCGAGGTGGCCGGCGGTCGGGAAGGTGCTGCCGTCGCCAATCTCGATCAGGATCCTGGCTCCGGTCCTGACGCCGACGCCCGGCATGGACGTCAGGACCTTCGAAAGAGGGTGGTCCTCCAGCAGTTCCTCGATCCGCCCGGCCAGCAGTTTCCGCTGGTCAAGGACAGCCGTCAGGGAGGCGGCTAGGCTCGGGACGATCAGCGCGGCCGCCTCGGTCCCCGGAACGGTGACGGTCTGCTCGTCCAGCGCGGCGAAGATCTCCTCGACCAGCCGCTCGGCCATCCTCGGCGCCTTCGGCCGCAGCAGCGTGACCAGCCGCCGACGGCCCGCCTTGCGTATCTGTGCCGGTGAGCCGAACCGCTCCAGCAAGGCCAGGACGGCAGGGTGCTGCAACCGCGGTCCCAGGATCCGTTCCAGCGACGGATGGATCTGGGTCAGCAGGCCGTGCAGCCGGTTGGCGACGCGGGTGGCCTCGCCGGCGAGGTCGTCGTCGAACCCGACGATCATCTCCAGCTCGGCGATCGTCTCGTCCTCGCCGTCGATCGCCCGCAGCGTGTGCGGCATCGCGCGGGCCGCGTCCGCGATGATGAACGCGTCTCTCGCGTCGGTCTTGGCCTCGCCCGGGTAGAGGTCGGCGATCCGCCGCATCGTCAGCCCCGGCAAGTAGGCGACCGGGCAGCCCATGTCCCGCGCGACGGCCAGCGGCAGGGCGCCGATCGAGGCCGGCTGGTCGACCACGACCAGCACCGTTCCGTGCTTGGCCTGGAGTTTGGCGAACAGCTCGCGGAGCTTGGGTTCGGTGTTGGGCAGGCGTTTGTCGAACGCCTTCTTTCCGGCCGGGGTGACGGCGGTGGCGTGGTGTTCGCCCTTGCCGACGTCCAGGCCGAGGAAGACGTCGATGTCGCCGGTGTCGATCACGTGCAGGCCTCTCCATCACGCTTTCGTCCGGCCTTGCCTGGGCACCGAGCTGCCACATCCACGTTACGGAGAGCTCTTCCAGCCTGGGTGAAGCCGGTGCTCAAGCCCCTCATCAGCGGTCCGTCGATGCCTCCGGGCCCGGTGACACCACCCCCCGGATCATGGACAACAAGGGGGGGGGAAGTCATGCCGGACCCGAAGGCCGGTAGCCCCATTGCGGGGCCACGAAAAAGGTAACGGGGGGGGGAGTGGCCCGGCTCACATGGCGTAGCGCGGGCGGCGCCGACACCATGGTCAGGTCACCCGGCAGGCTGAAGGGATCAAGAATGTTCCGCAAGGTGCTGGTCGCCAACCGCGGTGAGATCGCGATCCGTGCGTTTCGGGCGGGCTACGAGCTCGGCGCGCGCACCGTCGCCGTCTTCCCGCACGAGGACCGCAACTCGCTGCACCGGCTCAAGGCCGACGAGGCCTACGAGATCGGCGAGCCCGGCCATCCGGTGCGCGCGTATCTCTCCGTGCCGGAGATCGTCGACGCGGCCCTGCGGGCGGGAGCCGACGCCGTCTACCCGGGCTACGGGTTCCTGTCCGAGAACCCCGAACTCGCCCGTGCCTGCGAGCAGGCCGGGATCACCTTCGTCGGACCCAGCGCCCAGATCCTCGAACTGACCGGCAACAAGGCCCGCGCCGTGGCCGCCGCCCGCGAGGCCGGCGTACCGGTGCTCGGCTCCTCCGCCCCCTCCACGGACGTGGACGAACTGGTCCGCGCCGCCGCCGACGTCGGCTTCCCGGTGTTCGTCAAGGCGGTCGCCGGCGGCGGCGGCCGCGGCATGCGGCGCGTCGAGGAGCCCGCCCGGCTGCGCGAGGCCATCGAGGCGGCGTCCCGCGAGGCCGCCTCCGCCTTCGGCGACCCCACGGTCTTCCTGGAGAAGGCGGTCGTCGAACCCCGCCACATCGAGGTGCAGATCCTCGCCGACGGCGAGGGCGGCGTCCTCCACCTCTTCGAGCGGGACTGCTCGGTGCAGCGCCGCCACCAGAAGGTGATCGAGCTGGCGCCCGCCCCCAACCTCGACCCGGCCCTGCGCGAGCGCATCTGCGCCGACGCCGTGAACTTCGCCCGGCAGATCGGCTACCGCAACGCGGGCACCGTCGAGTTCCTCGTCGACCGCGACGGCAACCACGTCTTCATCGAGATGAACCCGCGCATCCAGGTCGAGCACACGGTGACCGAGGAGGTCACCGACGTCGACCTCGTCCAGTCCCAGCTGCGCATCGCCGCCGGCGAGACACTGGCCGACCTCGGGCTCGCGCAGGAGAACATCACCCTGCGCGGCGCCGCACTCCAGTGCCGCATCACCACCGAGGACCCGGCCAACGGCTTCCGGCCCGACACCGGACGGATCAGCGCCTACCGCTCGCCCGGCGGCTCCGGCATCCGCCTGGACGGCGGAACCACCCACGCCGGTACGGAGATCAGCGCGCACTTCGACTCCATGCTGGTCAAACTCTCCTGCCGGGGACGGGACTTCACCACCGCCGTGAACCGGGCCCGGCGCGCCGTGGCCGAGTTCCGCATCCGCGGGGTCTCCACCAACATCCCCTTCCTCCAGGCGGTCCTCGACGACCCGGACTTCCAGGCCGGCCGGGTCACCACCTCGTTCATCGAGCAGCGCCCGCACCTGCTCACCGCACGGCACTCCGCCGACCGCGGTACCAAGCTGCTGACCTACCTCGCCGACGTGACCGTGAACAAGCCGCACGGCGAGCGCCCCGAGCTGATCGACCCGCTCACCAAGCTGCCGACCGTGCCCGACGGCGAACCCCCCTCCGGATCCAGGCAGTTGCTCACCGAGCTGGGCCCCGAGGGCTTCGCCCGCCGGCTGCGCGAGTCGGCCACCATCGGCGTCACCGACACCACCTTCCGCGACGCCCACCAGTCGCTGCTCGCCACCCGGGTGCGCACCAAGGACATGCTGGCCGTCGCTCCGGTGGTCGCCCAGACCCTGCCCCAGCTGCTGTCCCTGGAGTGCTGGGGCGGCGCCACCTACGACGTGGCGCTGCGCTTCCTCGCCGAGGACCCGTGGGAGCGGCTCGCCGCGCTGCGCGAGGCCGCGCCCAACATCTGCCTCCAGATGCTGCTGCGCGGCCGCAACACCGTGGGCTACACCCCGTACCCCACCGAGGTCACCGACGCCTTCGTGCAGGAGGCCGCCGCCACCGGCATAGACATCTTCCGCATCTTCGACGCCCTCAACGACGTCGAGCAGATGCGGCCCGCCATCGAGGCCGTACGGCAGACCGGCACCTCCGTCGCCGAGGTCGCGCTCTGCTACACCGCCGACCTCTCCGACCCCGCCGAGCGGCTCTACACCCTCGACTACTACCTGCGGCTCGCCGAGCAGATCGTGGACGCCGGCGCCCACGTGCTGGCCGTCAAGGACATGGCGGGCCTGCTGCGCGCCCCGGCCGCGGCGACGCTGGTGACCGCGCTGCGCCGCGAGTTCGACCTCCCGGTGCACCTGCACACCCACGACACCACCGGCGGCCAGCTCGCCACCTACCTGGCCGCGGTCCAGGCCGGCGCCGACGCGGTGGACGGAGCGGTGGCGTCCATGGCCGGCACCACCTCGCAGCCGTCCCTGTCGGCGATCGTGGCCGCCACCGACCACACCGACCGTCCCACCGGGCTCGACCTCCAGGCCGTCGGCGACCTGGAGCCGTACTGGGAGAGCGTCCGCAAGGTCTACGCCCCCTTCGAGGCGGGCCTCGCCTCCCCGACCGGCCGGGTCTACCACCACGAGATCCCCGGCGGCCAGCTCTCCAACCTGCGCACCCAGGCCATCGCGCTCGGGCTCGGCGACCGCTTCGAGGACATCGAGGCGATGTACGCCGCCGCCGACCGGATGCTGGGCCGCCTGGTCAAGGTCACCCCGTCGTCCAAGGTGGTCGGCGACCTGGCCCTGCACCTGGTGGGCGCCGGTGTCTCCCCCGCGGAGTTCGAGGCGGAACCGGACCGCTTCGACATCCCCGACTCCGTCGTCGGCTTCCTGCGCGGCGAGCTGGGCACCCCGCCCGGCGGCTGGCCCGAGCCGTTCCGCAGCAAGGCGCTGCGCGGGCGCGCCGAGGCCAAGCCCCTCGCCGAGCTGTCCGCCGACGACCGCACCGGGCTGGACAAGGAGCGCCGGACCACCCTCAACCGGCTGCTGTTCCCCGGCCCGGCGCGGGAGTTCGACACCCACCGCGCCTCCTTCGGCGACACCAGCGTCCTGGACAGCAAGGACTTCTTCTACGGACTGCGCCCCGACAAGGAGCACACCGTCGACCTGGAGCCCGGCGTCCGGCTGCTCATCGAGCTGCAGGCGGTCGGCGACGCCGACGAGCGCGGCATGCGCACCGTGATGTCCACGCTCAACGGCCAGCTCCGTCCCATCCAGGTCCGCGACCGGTCGGCGGCCTCCGACGTCCCGGTCACCGAGAAGGCGGACCGCACCGACCCGGGGCATGTCGCGGCGCCGTTCGCCGGTGTGGTGACCCTCGCCGTCGCCGAGGGCGACACGGTGGAGGCCGGGGCGACCGTGGCGACCATCGAGGCGATGAAGATGGAGGCCACCATCACCGCACCCAGGTCCGGCACGGTGGCCCGGCTCGCCATCAACCGCGTCCAGCAGGTCGAGGGCGGCGACCTCATCGTCCAACTCGGCTGACGCGGGGGCCCGTTCGTCCCTCCGGTGCGCGCACCCGCCTCCGCCGGGCGCGCGCACCGGAGAGACGGGACGCGGAGGAGGCGGCGGCGCGGCCGGTCCGCCGGTGGAGATCATTTTGGGGGCGCAGATTCCGTAATTCCGGCGAGAGTTGTCGGTCCCGTCAGGAAGAATGGGGTCCGACAGAGATCAACACCGGCCCGACCGGGTAGGAGATCTTGAAGTATTGACCCGGAAAGGCCATCACCGATGCCCCTCACCGCCGCAGCCCGTCCGCTGACCTCCGTCCCGCGTGGCGCCCGGCACCGCTCACGGCTCGTCGAGCCCGTCTCTCCCGAGGCCGACGTCCTCCGCGTCGTCGCCGACGCGCGCACCCCGGTCTTCGTCACCGTGCGCCAGGACGGGCGGCGCAGATACAGCTACTGGCGTCCGCTGGACTCCGTCACCGGCCGGGGCGGCTGCTACGCCGCGCTGCCGACCGCCGTCTGCGACGCGCTGCACGCCGCGGGCCGGATCACGCTCGGCGAGCCGATAGCCGACCCCGACCGGACCACCTACCGGGTCGGTGTGGTCCGCACCCCGCCGACGCCGGTGGCCGAGCTGCCGCGCCAGGTGCGAGGGCGACGCGAGCAGGCGATGTCCCGCGCGGCGTGACGGACACCCCGCGTGGGGCGCGCGCCGCCGGTCAGTGGCCGAGCGGCGCCCGCAGCGCGGGATCGGACGCCGCCCGCCACGCACCGGGCAGCTCCGCCAGCCGGGCTTCGGCCACCGCCCGCTCCCGGCCGTGCAACAGGCCCCAGGTGAAGGCGGATTCACCCGCCCCATGGGCCGCCACCGCCAGTTCCCGCAGGGCGTCCTGGGCGACGACGGCGTCCTGGTGGTCGCCGAGCAGCCGCTGCACCGCCTTGGCCCGCTTGCCGAGCCGGGCTGCCGGTTTGCCCAGGGGCCCGCGTGCCACTTCGGCGGCGTAGCGGAGCTTCTTGGCCGCCTTGCGCGCCTCGTGCAGCTCCGCGTCCCGCGCCCGGCCGGGCGGCTGCGCCAGCGCGTGCTCCACGCGCCCGGCGAAGCGGCCGTACTCCTTGAGCACCGCCCGCGCCATCGCCCGGGCCGGCTTGCGCCGCGCCCCGGCCCGCAGCGGCGGCTGCCGGACCAGGGCGTCCAGAGCGTCCAGGAGACGCAGATGGCGGGTCGTGGTCAGGGCCTGGTGCGCCCGGGCCAGCGCGCCGGCGTCGCGGGAGACCTCCCACACCCGCAGCCGGGCCGCGACGGGACCCAGCACGAGTTCCTCCGGCAGTTCCGCCAGTGCGGCCCCGATCCGTTCGCCCAGCACCTCCTGGTCGCGCGCCACCCCCAACTCACCGGCCAGCCAGCGCAGTTCCACGCGTACCGGGTCGGTCACCCGCCGGTCGAGCACCGACCGGTACGAGCGCAGGCAGCCGCGCAGCCGCCGGCACGTCACACGCATCTGGTGCACCGCGTCGGGCAGTTCACGCCGGACCGCCGGATCCAGTGCCACCAGCCTGCCCACCTGCTCCCGCAGGTACGCCAGCACGTACGAGCCGGGGGAGCCGGCGACCACGCCCGACGGCGGCACCGGCGCCACCGCCGCCCCCGTCTCCCGCAGCGCCCGGGCGAGTTTGGAGGGGCTGCCGGCCCGGACGACGCCCTTCTTGCGGAGTCTCTTCTCCACGGTGTCGAGCAGCGAGGCATGGACGCCGTCCGCGAGTTCGACCTCCAGCTCCCGCCACTCGGCATGTCCGCCGCCGGCCAGGAGGGACTCCGCGCGCACCTCGTCCAGGCTCACCTCGGCCAGCAGCCCGCCCTCGGCGTCGCGCAGGTGCCGCACGGCACGGTCGGACCTAATCCGGACGACCGGGAGCAGCTCCGCACCCCGCGTGCGCGACAGCACCAACGCGCGCAGCTCCTCGGGCACGTCGTCCGACAACCCGGCCCGCAGCTCCTCCCGGGTGTCCCCGCCGAGCGGCAGTTTGAGGTGCCAGCCGGCGTCCGCCCCACCGGTCCGGCGGCGCAGGGTGACCGAGGCCGCGGCCAGCCGCAGATCCGCTGTGTCGTGGTAGACGGCGTCGAGTTCGTCGGCACCGGCCGGGACGGACTCGGCGACGGGACCGGCGCCGGTGAGGTCCGGCAGGCCGCCGGCGCCCGAGGAGGAGGGTTCGTACTTTCGTTCCGTCTCGCGCTTCGACTTACCCATGCTGAGTCTGTCGACGGGATTCGCCCGGTCAAACCCCCGCGCGGGCCGCCGTCCGCCGCGGGTGCGCTAACCGCCCGCGACGACCCACGGGCGCGGATCGGTGTAGTACCCGTCGAGAATGACCTCGAAGTGCAGGTGGGGGCCGGTGGACAGACCGGTGGACCCGACGCGTCCGATCGGGGTGCCGGCCTCGACGCTCTGCCCCACGGCCGTCTCCAGGGCCGAGAGGTGACTGTACGTCGTCTCCACCCGCTTGCCCTGGATGGTTCCGTGGTCGATCACGATGCGGTTGCCGTACGCGCTCGTGGCCGCGGCGAACACGACACGCCCCTTCCGCGCGGCGACGATCTGTGCCCCCTGGGGCGCGGCGAAGTCCACACCGGTGTGCAGCTTGGTCACGCCGGTCAGCGGGTGCTCGCGCGAGCCGTAGGGCGAGGTGATGGTCAGCGGGCTCACCGGGGCGGTCAGCAGGGTGCCGGCCGCCCCGCCGGAACCGCCGCCCGCGTCCTCCCGGTCGAGCGCCTCGTACCGGGGGACCAGGGCCTTGACCTCGTCGAGGTAGGTCCTGGCCTCGGCGGGGACGCGCCCGGCCTCGGTCACGGCGTCCGGTCCCGTGGCGTACGCGGCCAGGGTCAGGTCCACCAGGTCGCCGTTGACCCGGCCCGCGGTGCGCAGTTCGGTCACCTTCCCGGCCAGGGAGCAGTCCCGCCGGCCGAGCGCCATGATGGCGTCCGCCGGGTCGCGGGGCGACGACGTACCGCTGCCGTCGTCGTCCTTGCCCCAGGTGCGCCATTCGCCGTCGGTGAAGGCGGCGATGCCCTTCTGGCCCGAGAGGTCGTCGGTGTCGTCGCTCCAGCCGGAGAGCTGGTCGATCTGGGCCGCCAGCACGGACGGCTCCAGGACGGTGCACGCCGAGGCCGCCTTGCGAAGCCACGGAATGTAGGAGGGATCGACGTCGGCAGCCGTCTTCCCCTTGGCCTCGGAATCGTCCTGCCACGGGGCCGGCAGGCCGCCCAGCGCGAGGAACGTGGCCACGCCGGTGACCGTCACCAGGCCCGGAAGCACCAGCAGGGTGAAGGGTCCGGGGCCCCGGCGCTTGCGTTTGGGCCGCTGCTCCGGCTCTTCCGGCTGCTCCTGCCGGGCCGGCAGCCCGGTTGCCTGCTCGTCCGTACCGTCGGCGCTCTCCGCCACGGTCAGTCGCTCTTCGTTCACCTGGCCGCTCGCCGGGACGTGATGCTCACGAGAGGGAGGCTAACGGCGTCCTGGCGGAGCGTCAGGAGCCAGAAAGGCACAAGGCGCTGCCCGAACGGGCACAACCGGCACCGCCGGCCGGACGGGAACGCGACGCCAGTGTCCAGGTACCGTCGTCGCAGGCCGGGGGCGGCGAGGGGCGGACCGCGAGGAGGGCGATGTCGTCGGCGTTGTCGGCGCCGAGGCCGATCATCAGCTCGTCGCAGAACGTGTCGAGCGGCTCGCGCGCCAGATCGGCGGTGTGCCGGCGCAGCCGGTCCAGGGCGTCGTCGAGGTTCTCGTCGCGGCGCTCGACGAGGCCGTCGGTGTAGAACAGCAGCGTCGAATGGGCCGGCAGGGTGTGCCGGGCACTGGCCCGGGGCGGCGTCGGGTCCATGCCGAGCAGCAGACCGGCGCCGTCCTCCAGGTAGCGGGTCCCGCCCTCCCGGGTGGTGAGCAGCGGCGGCGGATGGCCGGCGCACGCGTAGGTCAGCTCCCAGGGGCCGTGCGCGGGGCCCGCGACGAAGCCGTAGGCGCAGGTCGCGGTGGCCTCCTGGTGCAGGCTGTGGTTGGCCAGGTCGAGGCGGCGCAGCACCTCGCCCGGAGGTTCCTGGCGGTCCACGGCGATGCCGCGGAGCATGCTGCGCAGCTGGCTCATCGCGATGGCCGCGTCCAGGTTGTGGCCCGTGACGTCCCCGATGGCCACGGCGGTGTTCCCGTCGGGCAGGACGAAGCTGTCGTACCAGTCGCCGCCGACCTGCGCGGTGGTCGAGGAGGCGGCGTAGCGCGCCGCCAGCCGGAGGTTGTCGACCTGCGGCAGGCTCGTCAGCAGGGAGCGCTGGAGCCGCTCGGCGATGGAACGGGACGCCTCGTACAGGCGGGAGTTGTCCACCCCCAGCGCCAGGCTGTGCACCAGGTCGTCGACCAGCGCCAGGTCCGCCTCGGTGAACGGGGGCGCGCCGGGCGCCCGGGCCAGGGTCAGGGCGCCGAAGATCCGCCGGCGGGCGCGCAGCGGAGCGACGACGGCGCTGCTCGCCCCGAGCGCGCGCAGCAGTTCGAGGTGGCGGCGGTCCAGCGCGCCGGCCACCCGCTCCGGTGGGGGAACGTCGGTGAGCAGCAGCGGTCCCGCGCCGCGCAGCACCCGGGCCAGCGGTCCGTGCGCGTCCTCCGACGCTGCCGGGAGCCTGCCCTCGTAGGCGCCGAGCCGCAGGTCGCGGGGGTCGCGGTGGACGACGCAGACCCGTTCGACCTGCTCGTCCTCGGTGAACAGGTCCACCGCGCACCAGTCGGCCAGCCGACGCGTCAGCAGCCGTCCGGCGGTCCGCAGCCCCTCCGTCAGGTCCGGGGTGTCGTTGAAGTGCGCCGCCAGGTCCGCCAGCAGGGAGAGCCGTTCCAGGGCGGACATGCCGCGCTCCGCGCCGTCCCTGCGGTTCACCCGCCCGGGGGCGGTGGGCGGCCGTCCGCCCGCCGGTGCCTCCTCGGCCGTCTCCCGGCCGTTCCCGGGCACCCTCGGCACGGCGGGCGACGTGGTCGCCCGCGGGGTGAGCTGGGCGACGAAGACGGTGCGTCCGTCGGCCGTCTCCTGCGTCTGGATGTGCAGCCGGACCGGGACGACGGTGCCGTCACGGTGCAGCGCGGGGAGCGGTACGGAGCGGCCCACGATACGGGTGCGGCCGGTGAGCAGCATCGACGAGAAGGCCGCGGCGTGCCGCTCGCGCAGGTGTTCGGGGATGAGTGTGGTCAGCCTGCGGCCGACGAGGTCGTCCGGCTCCCAGCCCAGCAGGTCCGCCGCCGGGCCGTTCGCCGCGATGATCCGGTTCCCCTCGTCGGCCGCCACGGTCGGCAGCCCGCTGGTCCGCGCCTGACCCGCGTCCCACGGCACCACTTCCAGCGCGCCGATCTCCGGGTCGCGGGGCATCACCGTCCACGCGGTGGGCCGGTCGCCGGCCAGCTGGCCCACGATCTGGTCGAAGAACCAGTCCTGGAAGGCACGGCCGCGCGGCAGGCCCGGCAGTGTCAGGAGCCGTTCCTCCCGTGCCGCCTCCTCGGCGCGTTCCAGGACGCGGCGCAGGGTGCGCACCGCCTCGGCCGCGTCGGACGGCAGGGCGACGAAGAGCGTGCGCAGATCGGACTCCGGCAGCGGCCCCGCCAGCTCGGCGGTGACGCAGGCGCTGATCACGTTGCTGATGTCGCCGGCCGTCGCGAGGTCGCCCGGCGACAGTCCGTACGGGTCCGCCGACGAGGCGGCGAAGGTCAGCTCGCGCAGCATCGCGTGCCGGTGCTGCCGGCAGGCCGCGTCCAGGGCGGCGGGTACGTCGATGAGCGTCACGGACCGTTCCGAGGCACAGGGCGACACGGCCGGCTCCCACCCCGACACCGGGGGCGGCGGACCGTCGGACCACAGTTCGAACCAGACCGTCTTGTGCTCGCCGTCCGTGTCGGCGCCGTACCGCGAGGCCAGCTGCTCCACCAGCGCCAGCCCCTGCCCCGTACCGGCGTACGCCGGACACGCCTGCGGTACGGGGCCGCGGTCCGGGCGGCGGTCGGTGACCCGTACGCGCACCCGGCCGTCGTGGCGCCGGACGGCGACCTCGAACTCGGTGCGCGCGTGCAGCACCGCGTTGGCGGCCAGCTCGCCGGCCAGCAGCCGAGCCGTGTCCACCAGGTGCGATGCGGTACCCGGCAGCGCGCCGAGGACGAAGTCCCGGGCCGCCGCCGCGCTCGCCGGGTCCGGGGGAAAGCGCCGCGACACGGCCGTCGGACCGAGGGAACCCATGCCCCCCAGTGTGAGCCCGGCACACCCCGGCACGCAGCGCGCAGACCGGGGACCGCCCGGTACGGACCATTCCTGCGCTCCGCCGTTCGGGTGACGGTCCGGGCGGGCCGGAGGACGACGGGGTCGCGCAGGGGTCTGGCAGGCCGCCGCACACTCCGATAGCTTGCAGGTGCGGCCCCGCGTTCTCCCCCGTACGCGGGGCCGCACCAGTCCGGCCGCTCCGCGCGGATCAGAGGGGGAGCGCCGCCCGCAGCCCCGGCTGCAGCAGGTCCCCGTGGGCGCGGACCATGTCGTCGCACAGCTGCCAGATCTGCTCCACCCGCAGGCTCGCCGCCGTCGCCGGGTCGGCCATCGCGGCGTGCCTGATGTGCCGCGGGTCGTTCTCCGTCGCCGCCCGCACCACCAGGTCGGTGGTGCTCAGGTAGGCGCGGTTGAGGGCCGCCAGCTGCGGCGGCAGCGAGCCGGCCCGGGTGGGCTGGATGCCCGCGGAGTCGACCAGGCACGGCACCTCGACCGTGCCGCGGGCGGGCAGGTTCTCGATCAGGCCCCGGTTGGGCACGTTGCCGTAGACCGTGCGGGGGGTGCCGGTCACGATGCTGTGGATGATCTGGGGCGCGTACTCCATGGTGCCCTCGACGGTCAGCGGCGCACCGCACGCCAGCGCGTCCCGGGTCCGCTCGTACTCCGCCATGTTCTCGTCGACGATGTCCAGGTAGGCGCCGACGGGCAGCCGCAGCCGGTCGACCTCGCTGTCGTGGTGCAGGTACCAGGGCACGTACTCGGAGGAGTGCTCGCTCGTCTCGGTCGGGTAGGCGCCCAGGCGCCGGTACATGTCGATGCGGACCCGGCGGCGCAGCTGCTCGTCCTCGGCGATCAGGGCGTCGAGGCGCGGGTACAGGTCCTCGCCCCCGTGCTCCAGGCGCAGCACCCACGCCTGGTGGTTGACGCCCGCGGCCCGGTAGGTGACCTCGTCGTAGGGGACCTTCAGCAGGTCGCACAGGCCCTGGACCGTCCAGTACACAGAGTGGCACAGACCCACCACCCGCGTCAGGCCGGTCGCCTCGGCGAGGTACTGGACGTTCATCGCCATCGGGTTGGTGTAGTTGAGCAGCCAGGCGTCCGGGCACACCTCGGCGATGTCCTCGCCGAGCGCCTTGAGCAGCGGGAAGGTGCGCAGGGCGCGGAAGATGCCGCCGACCCCGAGGGTGTCGCCGATGGTCTGGCGCAGGCCGTGGCGGGCCGGCACCTCGAAGTCGGTGCGGGTGGCCTCGCGCATGCCGACCTGCACGATGTTGATGACGAAGTCGGCGCCGGCCAGGGCCTCGCGGCGGTCGGCGTGCGCGGTGACGCGCGGCTTGGCGCCGCGCTCGGCGGCGATGTACTCGGCCGCAGCCTTCGCGGTGGCCAGCCGCTCCGGGTCGATGTCGTGCAGCGCGATGTGCGCGGACTTCAGCTCGTCGAACGCGAAGAGGTCGGCGAGCAGGCCCTGGGTGAAGACGACGCTGCCTGCTCCGACGAAGGTGATCTTGGGTGCGGTCGGGTGGGCGGTGCTCATGCGGGGTTCTTTCCGTTGCGGGTGACCTGGGCGAACGCTTCGTCCCAGGTGGGCTGGGCGGTGGTGCCGCCGTGCGCGCGGGTGGACAGCGCGCCGCAGACGGCGGCGAGTTCGAGGGCCTCGGGCAGGGCGAGCCCGGCGAGGAGCGCGGCGACGAAACCGGCGTCGAAACTGTCGCCGGCCCCGACCGTGTCCACCGGCCGGGCCGGGATGCCGGGCGTGGTGACCAGGGTGTCGCCGTCGTGGCACAGGGCGCCCTCGGCCCCGTTCTTGACGACGACCGTCGGCCCCCGGCCGGCGAGCGCCGCCGCGGACTCCACGAGGCCGGCGCCGTCGAGCCCGGCCAGCCGCCGGGCCTCGGCCGCGTTGGGCAGCAGGTAGTCGGTGTGCGCGAGTACGGCGTCCAGGCCGGGCGGGTCCCAGCGGCCCGAGGGGTCGTCGTTGGTGTCGAGGGACGTCGTCGCGCCGTGCGCGCGCGCCGTGGCCAGCAGTTCGGGCAGCGAGGCGGCGAGCGCGGGCAGCAGGAAGTACGACGCGGCGTGCACGTGCCGGACCGAGGCGAGCAGGCCGGCCGGGACGTCCGCCGCCGTCGTGGCCGGCAGCGTGCCCGGCGCCGTGACGATGGCGCGGTCCTCCCCCTGGGTCAGCACCACGGTCAGGGGGGTCGGCAGCCGCGGATCGGTGTGCAGGGCGCCGGTGTCCACGCCGTGGGAGTCGAGGGCGGCGCGGATGTAGCGCCCGGCGTCGTCGTCGCCGACCCGGCCGGCGAAGGCGACCCGCAGCCCCAGGCGGGCCGCGCCGCACGCCATGATCGCGGCGGAGCCGCCGAGGGTGAGGGCGCCGTCGGGGACGAGTTGTTCGCGCTGGCCGAAGGCGAGCGGTGCGTCCAGTGGTCCGAGGACGACGTCGGGATTGGCGTCTCCGACGACGAGCAGGTCGAAGCTGTGCGGCATGGGCCTTCCCTGGAGTGGCGGTGGTGAACGGGCGGGGCGGCGCGGTGGTCAGCCCTTGAGCCCGCTGGAGGTGATCGACTGGATGAAGGTCTTCTGCGCGCCCAGGAAGGCGAGCAGCACCGGGAGCACGGTGATGACGTTGCCGGCCATCACGGCGGCCCACTGGGTGTGGTGCTGCCCCTGGAACGTGGTCAGGCCCAGCTGCAGCGTGTACTGCGTGTCGTGGTTGATGGCGATCAGCGGCCAGGTGAGGTCGTTCCAGGTGGTGAGGAAGGTGAGGACGGCCACCGTGCTCAGCGCCGGGCGGGACAGCGGCAGCACGATCCGCCACAGCACCCGCAGCCGTGAGCAGCCGTCGATCCAGGCGGCCTCCTCCAGCTCCCTGGGCAGCGAGAGGAAGAACTGCCGCAGCAGGAACACCGCGAACGGGGTCACGAGCGACGGCACGATCAACGCGCCGAGGGTGTCGATGAGCCCGAGCTTCTTCATCACCAGGAACGTCGGGATCATCGTCAGCTGGAACGGCACCGCCATGGTGGCCAGCATCAGCCCCAGCAGCACCCGGGAACCCGCGAACCGCATCCGGGCGAAGGCGTACCCGGCGAGCGAGCCGAAGACGAGGTTCGCGGTGACCGTGACGGCGGAGACGATCAGCGAGTTGACGAACCAGCGCGGGAACAGCGCGTTGTTCAGGACGTAGCGGTAGCCGCCGAGGTCGATGCCGGACGGCCACAGGGCCGGCGGGAACCGGTTGATCTCCGCGTTGGTCATCACCGAACTGAGCAGCAGCCAGACCAGCGGCAGGGCGAAGAGCAGGGCCAGCGGCGCGAGCAGCAGGTGCCAGGGGCTGAACGGGAGCCGCAGGCGGCGGCGTCCGGTGGCCTCGGGCTCCGTCACGAAGGCGCGGGCGGTGTCGGGCCGGGTGGAGGTCGCCGTCATGACTGGGCCCCTTCGAGACGGTGGCGTCCCCGACGCCGGACGATGCGGACGGCCCCGGCGACCAGGCCGAGGGCGACGGCCAGGACGTACGCGGCCGAGGCCCCGTATCCGGCGGTCGCGTTCTTGAAGGCCTGCTCCCAGATGAAGTAGACGATCACCGTGGTCGAGCCCAGCGGGCCGCCCTTGGTCGTGACGTACACGAGGTCGAAGACCTGGAGGGACTGGATGGCCTGCCACAGCACCAGGAAGACGGTGACCGGCGTGAGGGTGGGCAGGGTGACGTGGCGCAGCAGGTGGCGGCGGCCGGCGCCGTCGAGGCGGGCCGCCTCGATCAGCGACTGCGGCACGTCCTGCAGGGCGGCGAGGTAGACGACGACGCAGAAACCGGTGCCGCTCCACAGCGTGATCGCCACCAGCACGAGCAGCGCCTGCGAGGGGTCGGAGAGGAAACCCTGCGACGAGACGCCGAGGCGGTGCAGCAGCGAGTTGGCCGCACCGAACTCCGGGTCCAGGATGAAGGAGAACAGCACACCCTGCGCGGTCGCCGACAGCACGAACGGCACGAAGATCAGGGTGCGGTAGATGCCGACGAAGCGGATGCGCCGGTTCAGCACCAGGGCGAGGACCAGGCCGAACAGCAGGCTGAGCGGCACGTACAGCACCGTGTAGAGCAGCGTGTTGCGGACCGCCTGGCTGAAGTTGGGGTCCTGGGCGAGGGCGCGGTAGTTGTCGAGGCCGACCCAGCGGCTGGGCGTCACCAGGTCGCTGGCCTGGAAGGACAGCAGCAGTGACCAGATCACCGGGACGATGCTCAGACCGAGGACGATCAGGACCGCCGGTGAGACGAAGGTCCAGGCGGCGGCGGTCTCGCGGCGGCGCTTGCGGCGCAGCGGCCGCGGGTCCGGCGGCGGGCCCGCGACGGTGAGTGGACGGGGGAGGCGCGGCATGGCGGTGTGGCTCCTCAACGCGGTATGAGCAGGGCGGCGTTGGCGTCGTCGGCACAGGCCCGCAGCGCCTTCTCGGGAGTACTGCGCCCCAGGAGCACGGCGACGACCGCCTGCCCCAGCGCCTGCGAGACCTCCGGGTACGCCGGGTGTACGGGGCGCACGCGCGCCGTCTCCAGTGCGGTGGTGAACACCTTCAGGCCCTCGGTGCGGGCGACCTTGTCCTGCCACTCGGGCAGGGCCTCGGTGCGGCGGCTGAGCGGGAGGCTGCCGGCCTCGATGTCCCAGCGCACGTCCTGCTCGGGCCGGGCCAGCCAGGTCAGGAAGGTGCGGGCGGCCTCGGAACGGGCCTCGCCGTTGTCGAACACCGTCCAGGTGTCCGGCCCCGAGATGGTGACCGGGCGCCCGCTGAAGGAGGGCAGGGGGACGACCGCGTAGTCGATCCCGGCGTCCTCGATGTCGGGCAGCTGCCACGGCCCGGTGACCACCATGCCCATGCGGTTGGACAGGAACACCTGGTACATCTGCTCGCTGCCGGGCTTGGGGTCGACGTACACGCTCTTGTCCCGGGCCAGGTCGGCCACCACCTCGAGCGCCCGGGCGCCGGTGTCGGCGAAGCCGATGCTCTTGCCGTCGTCGTCGACGACGTCGCCGCCCAGGTCCCAGATCAGCGGCCACATACGCCACACGGTGTCCTCGTCGCCGGTGCCCGGCCAGCCCGTGCCGAACCGGCCCTGGCCGGACCGGGTGAGCGTACGGGCGCAGGAGACGAAGTCCTGCCAGGTCCAGCCGGCCTTCGGCAGCGGCAGTCCGGCCTCGCGGAACAGCTTCTTGTTGCAGACGACGGCGAGCGAGTCGAGCACCGCGGGGGCGGCCCTGACCCTGTCGTTGAGCGTGACGGCGTCCCTGGAGGCCGCCCAGTAGTTCTTCCACGGGACGGGCCCCGACTCCACCATGTCGGTGAGGTCGACGACCTGCGGACTGCGGGCCACCCGGGCGAGGTCCGACCCGAAGATGTAGGCGATGTCGGGGAAGGAGCCCGCGGCGACGGCCGCCGTCACCTTCTGCAGCATCACGTCCGCCAGCACTCCGCCGCCCAGGTCCACCTTGATCTTCGGGTGTTCCCGCTCGAAGTCGGCGACGAGCCCCTCCAGGACCTTCTTCGCCGTGTCCGCCTGGCCGTGCCACATCTCGATGGTCACCGTGCCGTCGGCCGCGACCCCGTCGTCCGTACCGGCGCCGCAGCCGGTCACCGCGGTGCCCGCCGCCGCGAGCACAGCGCCCCCGCCGGCCCGCAGCACCCGCCTGCGCGAGGGGCGCGCGGTACCTCGGACCGCGTTCATCTCTACCTCCAAGGACTGGACTGGCCGTCGGGTGTCAGCAGGTCTCACGGACGTAGCCGCTGCTGCCCTTCGGGGACACGTCCAGGTCGCGCCGGACGATGCTCAGCGTGTCGCCGAACTCCGAGCACGCCGTGGACAGGCCCTTGGCGGTGTACTCGACGACGATCACCCGGTCGCCGAACTCGGCCGTGTAGTCACCGCACTCGTCCCACTCTCCGCACTCCTCCGCGACGGCGAAGTCCAGGCCGTTGGCCTCGCGGTTGCCGGCGAGTTCGACGGTGTTCTTCTGGCCGATGGCCAGTCCGTCGCCGTGGGCGCGCTCCGCCAGGAGCTTGATCAGGCCCTGGGCATCGGCCGAGTCCAGCAGGTCGCCCGCGCGGGTGTAGCTGTCGTAGTTGTCCGGCTCGACGGCCTGGAAGCCCTTGTCCCCGCAGGAGTCGATCCAGCTGCCGACCTTCTCGGCGATGCGCTCGCGCTTCCCGGCGGTGCGGATGTCGAGGAAGGCCTCGCCCCAGTCGGTGTCGTAGACGACGTCGCCGTCGGCGTCGCGCAGCAGCAGGTCGTCGTCCCACTCGTCCTCGGCGCCGGGCTGCGCCTGGAAGGCGTTGACGTAGCAGATGTTGTACAGGCCCGCCGCGGGGGAGGCCGTGTGGTCGCGGCTGACCACCTGCACTCCGGCCGGCGGGGTGTAGGCGCCGCCGATCTGGTAGTCGAAGCCCGCGTGCGCGGGAGGCGGGGTGAAGCCGGCCGCCTCGGCCGTCGAGCCGCCCGGGACGAGCGCGGCGGCGGTGACGAGCACGGCGGTGGCACAGATGCCGGCCAGCACCGGCTTCCTGGAGGTGTGCGCCTGCGTACGGCTCATGTTCGAGCTCCGGAGGGTGGTGGGCACGTCCCCGCCTCGGAGGGCGCGTGGCCGTCCTGGCGACTCAGTCCGGGCTCCTGGCGCGAAGCCAGCTACCGGCTGGGCGTACCTCTGCCGCCGATCACACGACATCGGCGTTGATCGGGAGTAAATCGACCGGATCCAGGCCTGTCAAGAGTTCAAAACACGGGAGCTGGTGATTGAAGGTGATCGAAGCGCGCTCATTCGGCGCACAATCAATCATGATGCGTCGATCTGTGGACACCCGGGAACGATCGGACCGGGTCGGCCGGGAGCCGTGATCACCGGGCGGCCGCGGGGCTGGTAGCGTCGCGTGGTCGCGGCGGGCGGCGCGAGAGAGGTGTCGGTGCGTGGGAGAGCGGCAGGACCGCGAGTGGGTGGCGATGACGCCGGGGGACTTCGACGTGGAGGCCCCCCTGGTCCTCAACGTGGGCACCGGCCCCGCCACCGTCCCGGCCGAGCCCGACGAGTACGGCACCGCTCCCCTGTTCGGAGAGGCGGCACCGGCACCCGGTACCCGGCCGCGCGGCCGGCGGGGACGGCCCGCGCCCGGCCAGCAGACACTCTTCTGACCGTCGCCGTAGCCGTAGCCGCCCCCACGCCCGTCCCGGTCCCCGTCCGCGCCGGGGCGTTTCAGCGGTCGCGCAGCCGGCCCAGTTGCGCCAGCACCCGGGCACCGGCGCGGGCCGGTCCCGGCCGCTCGCGCACGAAACGGCGCGCCGCCCGCACCGGTGCCCGCCCCAGCCGGTGCACGGCGCCCCCGAAGCCGGGACACACCACGGAGCCCTCGTACACCCGCAGGTCCCGGGTCTTGAACGACTCCTTGTAGCGGGCCGGACCGCTGCCCAGGTCCACCAGCCCGATCCCGTCCTCCGCCGCCGCCTCCAGCATCCGCAGCAACAGCAGCAGTCCGGGGGAGTACTTGCCGTACGCCCGGTCGTAGGCCGGGAACCACCAGGACAGGACGGTGGGCGAGCGCAGTCCGAAGTGGGCGGCGACGGGCCGCCCGCCGGCCCGCAGCACGGACAGCACACCGCGGCACTCCGGGTCGCCGCCGCGGGCGAGGCCCTCGACCAGGCGGGCGATCCACGGCTGCGCGAACCGGTCGCGGCGGCCCGTGCGCCGGTACTGGGCGGACTTCCAGCGCATGAGCGTCCGCAGCGCCCCGGGATCGGTCTCGTCGTACACGAAGCGGACCTCACCGGCCTGCCGGGCGAGTCTGCGCTCCTTGGCGAGCGTCTGTTTCAGGAAACCCGGCGAACCGGCGCCCAGCGCGCGGACGTAGCGTTCGAATCCGTCGGCGAGGTCGACGACCGGCGAGGCCAGGGCCTCGGCGGTGTGCGGCAGGAACACGTCCTGGCCCGCCTCCAGGCTGTCGAACTCCCAGGACGACAGGGCACACGCCCGCAGCAGCGCCCGGGCGTCGATACGGACACCCTCGCGCAGCACGGCGCCCTGGCTGTCCGACACCCCGAGCCCGACGGCCCGTCCCTGCCCCGCGAACCCGCGCTCGTACGGGAAGTACCCCACCGGGAAACCGTCCTCCCGCAGGACCGCCACCTCGGCCCGCGGCCGGACCCGCCCGACGGCCACCGTGAACGCCGGGTCGAGGAACGGGTTCGCCGGTGCCCCGGAGGCGGCCCTGATCTCCCGCCAGATCTTGTGGTCGCCGGTGTCGAGCCGTCCTGGCCCGACCACCTCGATGCGCCGTGTGGACATGTGCCCGCCTTCCGCGTCGTCACCTCTGTGGACACGCCAAGGCCTGCTGGAATGCCGCGGATCGGCGTGCGGTACCCGGGCCGCGCGGCGCAGGCCCCGTCGACACCGCCTCGCTCAGCAGCGGAACGTCTGCAACCGGGTCACGTCCCCCGGGACCCGGCAGGCTCCAGGCCCGTCCGCCGCCACGCCCGCCGGGCGCGGGCCCGCGACGGCCGGCCGCGCGGCCCGGACGGGTGCCGGGGCGCACCCGGTGCCCCGGCCGTTCTCCGGCCCTCCCGCGGCCCTCGGCGCACGGACGCCGACATGGCCGCGCGAGGGACCCCCGTGGCACGGCACCGGTTCGCCGGCTGTCTCGCCGGGCACGGTGGTCTCGCCCGGCACGGGGGTCTGGGCGGTCTCGGGGGTCTGGGCGGGCTCAACGGCCGCAGCGCTTACGGCGGGCACGGGTGCGGCCGTCGTCGCGGCCCGGTGCTGCTCCCGGGGCGGCCCGCCGGTTTCCGCCGCTCCCGGTGCGAGGAGACCGAGCAGCGCCCACGCCAGCAGCACCGCCGCCGCTGCCCGTCCACCCCGCACTGCCGGACTCCTGACTGCGCGGCCGGGGCCGGCGGGCGGGCCGGCACCGGACCGGCCCCCGCACACGCCCAGTTGTGTCTCCAGTAGGCCGACCGGGCCCCGCTCCGTCAACCCCGCGTGGCGCGGACCGGGCCGCCCGGCCCGGCGCGGGGACGTCGTGCGCCGTTGCCGTGCCGCGCGGGGCGTCCACGGCCGGTGGACGCCCGGGGGATGCCGCCGTGCGCACCCGGGGGAGGCGGGGCTACCGCGCCAGTACGGTCTCCGGTCCCATCACGACGACCGGCTCCTTGGCCGGGTCCAGGGCGGTCAGCAGCGCCCGCATGTGCTCCGTGCTCAGAGACACGCAGGCGTTGGTCGGCCCGTCGTGGTCCACGTGGATCCAGACCCCGCCGCCCTTGTCCTCGCCCAGGGGCCGGGTCCGGTCCAGCGGTGTGGTGCCGGGCACCCGGTTGTAGTCGATGGCGACCACGTAGTCGAACGACCCCTCCAAGGGCTCGCCGAGGTATCCGGTGCCCTCCACGGAGAACCGGGGATCCTCGTCGTAGGGGAGCAGGGTGCCCGGGTCCGGCAGCCGGCCCCCCGCGTCGCTGAGCCCGAAGACGCCGACGGGCGTGTGCAGGTCGCCCGCCTCGTGGTCGTCGGTCCAGCCGCGCAGTCCGTTGTGCGCGGGCCAGGGACCGGCGACCGGGCGCCAGCCCCGGGCCGGTTCCCGCTCGTAGAGCACCACCCGCGCCTGCGAGGAGTCCTCGGTCTCGCCGGTCACCACCAGGGCCTGGCGGGTGCCGGCCGGGACCAGGTCGCGCATGACCGGACCGACGCCCGGCAGCGGGCGGGGGAAGTGCTGCGGGGGAGCGGGCCGGGGGGAAGCGGGCCGCGCAGCGGAGGTGCTGGGGGCGTGCGCGTCCTGCGTGACGGCGTCCGTGTGCTGCCGGGCGCAGCCGGTTGCCAGCACGGCGGCGCACATGGCGGCGCCGATCACCGGGATCAGCGCTTTCCTGACGGTCATATCGATCTCCGACTCCGTGTGTGGACTACTCATAGCTAGACCACGCGCGGAACCGGGGTGTGCGGCCTCCTCGACGTCTCCCCCGGATGGCCCAGCGGGGGACCCGCACGGCCGTCAGAGAGGCGCCGCTCCGCAACATCGTTGCCGCTCACACCCCTTACTCACTGGTGGGGTCCGGACATGCCGTGTAGCGTCAGCAGCAGATGTCGTGGTTCGCCCAGACCGCCCGCCCCGGAGTGCGGGCGGTTTGCTGTGCAATGCCGGAGGACCAGGACGACCACCTCCGGGTTCGCGCGGTGCGAATCCGATAACGGCTGAAAGGCAAAAGGCATGGCCAGCGGAACTGTCAAGTGGTTCAACTCTGAAAAGGGCTTCGGCTTCATCGCGCAGGACGGCGGCGGCCCCGACGTCTTCGCGCACTACTCCAACATCAACGCCCAGGGCTACCGCGAGCTGCAGGAAGGCCAGGCCGTCACCTTCGACCGCACCGGGCGCCGACCACGTACAACCAGTACGCCGGTCGACGCCCGGCACGCCGAGAGCACGCACCTGACGCCGCCAGGCCCGCCCTTCGGGCGGACGGCGGGAATGTGACGACAGGCCCTAGTAGTGCTTGGTCACGTGCGGTTCGTGGTGGCGTGTCTTCTTGATCGGTCGTGTCGTTGACCGGGTGTGCTGGGTGGGGAGTTGGCTGCGGTCCG
>NZ_JOFH01000002.1 GCF_000721235.1 Streptomyces olivaceus | reverse complement strand
AGCACGGCGCGGTCCTCGGTGATGTTGATCCGCTCGCCGCGGAACATGGCGTCGCGCAGCCCGAACACGTCGGTCGCGGCGGCCAGTTCCCGCAGCAGCCGCAGGGTCTCGTCGGTGACGAGGTGCTTGGAGTAGTCGACGTACAGGTCTCCCACGCGCAGCGACCAGTCGCTGCCGCGTCCCGGTTCGGCGGCGAAGAGCTCGCGCAGCCGCACCTCGCCCAGCTGCTCGCGGTGCTTGGCCAGCGCGGTCCATTCGGGCGTCTGGTGGAGCCTGTTGCGACCGTCTGCGTTCATGTCGGACTTCAGCCTTCTCTCTCAGGTTTCCCAGCTGTCCCGGCTGGTCCAACCTAATGGAGCGGGAGTGAAGGCGTCCGACGTGGTCCGAACCGGGGTCCGGCTCAGATCTCGCCGCGGAGTTTGGCGAGCGCCTCGGCGAGGATCGCCTCGCCGTCCGCGTCGCTGCGGCGCTCGCGCACGTACGCCAGGTGCGTCTTGTAGGGCTCGGTGCGCGGGGGGTCGGGCGGGTTGTCCCGGTCCTGTCCGGCGGGGAAGCCGCAGCGCGGGCAGTCCCAGGTCTCGGGGACCTGGGCGTCGCTCGCGAAGCTCGGCTGTGTCTCGTGTCCGTTGGAGCACCAGAAGGAGATGCGCAGACGCGGCGCGGACTCGCCACGCTCGGCCTCGCCCATCGGCCCCGCCCCGACCCGGCTTCCCCGGATCGCGTTGCCACTTGCCACGGTCGTAACTCCCTGCGTGATGGTGCCGCAAAGCGAGTCGGCGTTTCGCTTCACTGCGAGCGCCTCAGTCTACGTAAGGCCCAACGCGCGTCCAGTGATTGGAGTTACAAGCTCCAGCGCTCAGACGCAAGCCCCATGATAGGCGGCGCGGTGAGGCGCGTACCGGACATGGGGCTTTACGTGCAAGAGCGCGGGACGGTCGGTGTGACGCGTCAGTTGTTCGCCTTCATCAGCAGGCCGAGCACCATGATGCACGCGAACCAGCAGAGACCGACCACCACGGTGATCCGGTCGAGGTTGCGCTCGGCGACCGAGGAGCCGCCGACGGACGACTGCATGCCGCCACCGAACATGTCGGAGAGGCCGCCGCCCTTTCCCTTGTGCATCAGCACCAGCAGCATCAGCAGCAGGCTGAAGACGATCAGGGCGATCGAGAACCCCAAAACCACGGCTGGACCAACTTCCTCGGACTCGGATAACGACTTCGGACGACAGGGATGAACGGCGGGGGCACGGTGCCCGCAGGCCACCATGCCCCCGCAAGGGTACGACGTATCGCCGCGACCGCATACTCACTGGTCGACCCGTCCGGCCGACCGGTGCCGGCTACTGGTCGCGGAAGCGTACGATCTTGACGAATTCGTCCGAGTCCAGCGAGGCACCGCCGACCAGGGCGCCGTCGATGTCGGCCTGCGCCATGATCTCGGCGACGTTGCCGGACTTGACGGACCCGCCGTACTGGATGCGGACCTTGTCGGCCAGTTCCTGCGAGTACAGCTCGGCGAGCTTGCCGCGGACGGCCGCGCAGACCTCCTGGGCGTCGTCGGCGCCGCAGACCTTGCCGGTGCCGATGGCCCACACGGGCTCGTAGGCGATCACGATCGACTCGGCCTGCTCGGCGGAGAGATCCTTGAGGCCGCCCTCGACCTGGGCGAGGGTGTGGGCGACGTGGTTGCCGGCCTCGCGGACGTCCAGCTCCTCGCCGACGCACAGGATCGGGGTCAGACCGTGCTTGTAGGCGGCCTTGACCTTGGCGTTCACCAGCTCGTCGGTCTCGGCGTGGTACTGCCGCCGCTCGGAGTGGCCGATCGCCACGTAGGTGCAGCGCAGCTTGGCCAGCATCGGACCGGAGATCTCGCCGGTGTAGGCGCCGCCGTCGTGGGCGGAGACGTCCTGGGCGCCGTACTTGATCTTGAGCTTGTCGTGCTCGACCAGCGTCTGCACGGAGCGCAGGTCGGTGAAGGGCACGAGGACGGCGACCTCGACGGCGTCGTAGTCCTTGTCCGCGAGGGCGAAGGCGAGCTTCTGGACGTGGGCGATGGCCTCGAGGTG
Organism: Streptomyces olivaceus; assembly: GCF_000721235.1. GTDB lineage: Bacteria > Actinomycetota > Actinomycetes > Streptomycetales > Streptomycetaceae > Streptomyces > Streptomyces olivaceus. The sequence goes on along the minus strand of NZ_JOFH01000002.1, from coordinate 350,234 downwards.
GTTGAGGTTCATCTTCCAGTTGCCCGCCATCAGCGGCGTGCGGGCGGACGGGTTGGATGCCATTGAGGTCAGTCCTCCAGTGCGGCGAGGCCGGGGAGCGTCTTGCCCTCGAGGTATTCGAGGGAGGCGCCGCCGCCGGTCGAGATGTGGCCGAATGCGTTCTCGTCGAAGCCGAGCGTACGGACGGCCGCGGCGGAGTCGCCACCGCCGACCACGGTGAAGCCCGGGGCGTCGAGGAGGGCCTGGGCGACCGCTTTGGTGCCCTCGGCGTAGTCGGGGTGCTCGAAGACGCCCATGGGGCCGTTCCAGAAGACGGTGGCGGCGTCGGCGAGCTTCGAGGCGTACAGCTTGCGGGTCTCGGTACCGATGTCCAGACCCATCCGGTCGGCCGGGACGGCGTCCGCGGCGACGGTGGTGGCGTCGGCCCGGGCCTTGGTCTTCAGGTCAGGGAACTCGGGCCCGACCACGACGTCGACCGGGAGGACCAGCTCGACGCCGCTCTTCTCGGCGCGCTCGGCGTACTCCCGGACGACCGCGATCTGGTCCTCCTGCACGAGGGAGGTGCCGATCTCGTAGCCCTTGGCCTTGAGGAAGGTGAAGACCATGCCGCCGCCGATGAGGATGCGGTCGGCGCGGCCGAGCAGCTCGTCGATGACGGCGAGCTTGTCGGAGACCTTGGCACCGCCGAGGACGACCACGTAGGGCCGCTCGACGTCGTCGGTGAGCTTCTTCAGGACGCCGACCTCGGTGGCGATGAGGTACCCGGCGTAGTGCGGCAGCCGCTGGGGCAGGTCGAAGACGGAGGCGTGCTTGCGGTGCACCGCCCCGAAGCCGTCGCCGACGTAGACGTCCGCGAGGCCGGCCAGCCGGTCGGCGAAGGCGGCGCGCTCGGCGTCGTCCTTGCTGGTCTCACCGGCGTTGAAGCGCAGGTTCTCGATCACCGCGACGCCGCCGTCGGTGAGGCCGGACACGGTGGCCTCGGCGGAGGCGCCGACCGTGTCGTCGGCGAAGGCGACGTCGGCGCCGAGCAGTTCACCCAGGCGGGCGGCGGCCGGGGCCAGGGAGAAGGCGGGGTCCGGGGCGCCCTTGGGGCGGCCCAGGTGCGAGGCGACGATCACGCGCGCGCCCGCGTCGGCCAGGGCCTTGACGGTGGGCACCACGGCGCGGATGCGGCCGTCGTCGGTGATGGTGGTGCCGTCCAGCGGCACGTTGAGGTCGGCGCGGACGAAGACGCGCTTGCCCGCGACGTCTTCGGAGAGCAGTTCGTCGATCGTCTTCAAGAGGGCTCCTGGATTCTCGGATCGCTCGTGATCCTACGAGGACGGGTGGCGGCGCACGCGGCGCAGGGCCCGGGCAGCGCGACCCTGCGCTGCCCGAGCCCTGCTATCGCATGCGAGGTGCCTGCTGGTCCTGCGTCGCTCAGAGCTGGCTGCCGACGAAGACCGTGAGGTCGACGAGGCGGTTCGAGTAGCCCCACTCGTTGTCGTACCAGCCGATGACCTTCACGTTCTTGCCGTCCTGGACCATGGTCAGGGACGAGTCGAAGGTGCAGGACGCCGGGGCGTTGACGATGTCCGAGGAGACGATCGGGTCCTCGGTGTACTCCACGATGCCCTTGAGCTCGCCCTCGGCGGCCTTCTGGAAGGCGGCGTTGACCTCTTCCTTGGTGACCTCGCGGCCGAGCTCCAGGACGAGGTCGGTGACCGAGCCGGTCGGGACCGGGACGCGCATGGCGATGCCGTCCAGCTTGCCCTTGAGCTGCGGGAGGACCAGCGCGGTGGCCTTGGCGGCGCCCGTGGTGGTCGGGATGATGTTCTCCGCGGCGGCGCGGGCGCGGCGGAGGTCCTTGTGCGGGAAGTCGAGGATGCGCTGGTCGTTCGTGTAGGCGTGCACCGTCGTCATCAGACCCTTGACGATGCCGAAGTTCTCGTCGAGGACCTTCGCCATCGGCGCCACGCAGTTGGTGGTACACGAGGCGTTGGAGATGACGTGGTGGTTCGCCGGGTCGTACTTGTCCTGGTTGACGCCCATCACGATGGTGACGTCCTCGTCCTTGGCCGGGGCCGAGATGAGGACCTTCTTCGCGCCGCCCGCGATGTGCTTCTCGGCGTCGGCCTTCTTCGTGAAGATGCCGGTCGACTCGATGACGACGTCGACACCCAGCTCGCCCCACGGGATGTCGGCGGGGTTGCGCTCGGCGAGGACCTTGATGGTCTTGTCGCCGACGGTGATGGTGTCCTCGGTGTGCGAGACCTCCTGCTTGAGGCGGCCGAGGATGGTGTCGTACTTCAGCAGATGCGCGGTGGTCGCGGTGTCACCCAGGTCGTTGACAGCCACGATCTCGATGTCTGCACCCTGCTCCAGCAGCGCGCGGAAGTAGTTACGACCGATGCGGCCAAAGCCGTTGATGCCTACGCGGATCGTCACGAACCGATCTCCTCGTTGGTACGCCGGCCCGATGTGCCGGCGAGCTGTATTTGGGATGTCCCCGACCACCTCCGACCCTACCTCCCCACGGCGTCGGGGGTGACATCGAGACGGCCCATACCCGGCAGGGCGGCCCGTACCCGGCAGTAGAGGTACGGACCGCCCCCGGCGGCGAGGCGGATCACCCGATTTGGGGACCCCGGGCCGGTCCACCGCGAGGCGTCTTTCACTCGTCCGGGGCATGCGCTCACCGCCGCGACGCACCATCGCGACGCGACGGGCGCCGGTCAGTACGACGGAAGCCGGCACCGGCACCCATGAGGGGCGGCGGCACCGGCCGGCCGGCGGGCTGTCGGTCGCGGTGGCCGGGCCCGGGTCCGCGGCACCGCGGTGTCCCCCGCCGTGACCTGTTCTGGCTCGCGGCGACGCGCTGTCCGCCGGCCCGGCGAGCGGGGTCCGGCTCCACGGCGACGCGCCGCCGGCCGCCGTGGCCGGACTCCGGGTTGGCGGCGACGCACTGTCGGCCCCGCGATCGGACCCCGGTTCACGGCGGCGCACTGGGTGCCGCCGGTCCGGGAGGTCCCGTCAGCCGACGAGGTTGTCGGCGAGTTCGTCCTCGCCCAGGTTGGCGTCGGTGCCGGGGATGCCGAGGTCGGAGGCGCGCTTGTCGGCCATGGCCAGCAGCCGGCGGATGCGTCCGGCGACGGCGTCCTTGGTCAGCGGCGGGTCGGCGAGCGCGCCCAGCTCCTCCAAGGAGGCCTGCTTGTGCTCCATGCGGAGCCGGCCCGCGGCGGCGAGGTGCTCCGGCACGTCGTCGGCGAGGATCTCCAGGGCCCGCTGGACCCGGGCACCGGCGGCGACGGCCGCGCGGGCCGAGCGGCGCAGGTTGGCGTCGTCGAAGTTGGCGAGGCGGTTGGCGGTGGCGCGGACCTCGCGGCGCAGCCGCCGCTCCTCCCAGGCCAGCACCGAGTCGTGGGCGCCGAGCCGGGTCAGCAGGGCGCCGATCGCGTCGCCGTCGCGGACGACGACCCGGTCCACGCCGCGGACCTCGCGGGCCTTGGCTGCGATCGACAGCCGCCGGGCGGCGCCGACCAGGGCGAGCGCGGCCTCGGGGCCGGGGCAGGTGACCTCCAGGGAGGAGGAACGGCCGGGCTCGGTGAGCGAGCCGTGCGCCAGGAAGGCGCCGCGCCAGGCGGCCTCGGCGTCGCAGGTGGCCCCCGAGACCACCTGCGGCGGCAGGCCGCGGATCGGGCGGCCCCGGCCGTCCACCAGGCCGGTCTGCCGGGCCAGCTGGTCCCCGCCCGCGACCACCCGGACGACGAAGCGCGAGCCGCGGCGCAGCCCGCCCGGCGCCATCACGATCAGTTCGGAACTGTGTCCGAAGATCTCCAGGATGTCCTGCTTGAGCCGCCGGGCCGCGTTCCCGGTGTCCAGCTCCGCCTCGATCACGATGCGTCCGCTCACCAGGTGGAGGCCTCCGGCGAACCGCAGCATGGCGGATACCTCCGCCTTTCTGCAGCAGGTCCGGGTGACGGGGAGCTGGGAGATCTCGCTCTTCACCGCTGCCGTCATCGCCATGGGCCGATCCTTCCATGCATCCGAAAAATACGGTCGTACGCGGCGGCCAGCAGCTCCGGGTCGTGCCTCGGGCTTCCGTCGGGCCGCGCGACCGGAGCCAGCTCGACCGCGGCGCCGAACCGTTTCGCGGCGTCGGTGAGCGAGTCACGGTCGGGCACGGCGGCCTCGTCGGCCAGCACCACGTCCAGGGCGAGTTTAGGGGCGTGTCGTCCCAAAACCTCCAAATGACGCTGCGGAGAGAAGCCCTCGGTTTCTCCGGGCTGCGGAGCGAGGTTCAGTGAGAGCACGCGGCGGGCCTTCGTCTCGACCAGCGCGTCCAGCAGATCCGGCACGAGCAGGTGCGGGATGACCGAGGAGAACCAGGAGCCGGGGCCGAGCACCACCCAGTCGGCGTCCAGGACGGCGTCGACCGCCTCCGGGACGGCCGGCGGGTCGCTGGGCACCAGGTGCACGGACTGCACCTCGCCCGGCGTGAGCGCCACGGTCGCCTGCCCCCGTACGGTGTCCACCTCGTCGGGCCGGTCGGAGCTGTGGCCCCGCACCAGGGCCTGCAGCTCCAGCGGGACGGCGGACATCGGGAGCACCCGCCCGTGCGCGCCGAGCAGCTTGCCGACCAGGTCCAGGGCCTGGACGTGGTCGCCGAGCTGCTCCCACAGGGCGACGATCAGCAGGTTGCCGACCGCGTGCTCGTGCAGGTCGCCCTGGGACTGGAAGCGGTGCTGGATCACACGGGCCCAGGTCTGGCCCCAGTCGTCGTCGCCGCACAGCGCGGCCAGCGCCTTGCGCAGGTCGCCGGGCGGCAGGACGCCCAGCTCGTCGCGCAGGCGCCCGCTGGAACCGCCGTCGTCGGCCACGGTGACGACGGCGGTGAGGTCGCCGGTGATCCGGCGCAGCGCGGCGAGCGAGGCGGACAGTCCCATGCCGCCGCCGAGGGCGACGACCTTGGGCTGGGTGCCGCGGCGACGCGGCCGGCCGCCGCGCGCCTGCTCGGGCCGGGCGGCGCGGGTCTCGGCGGGTCTGCCGCCGCGTCCCTCGGGCGCCCCCCGGCGCAGCCTGCTCAGCCGCGGAGTACGTCCTGTCATTCCCGTCCCATGTCCCGGTGGACGACCACCGTCTCCACGCCCTCGGCGGCGAGCCGGGCGGCGAGCTTCTCCGACACGGCCACGGACCGGTGCTTGCCGCCGGTGCAGCCGACGGCGACGGTCACATAGCGCTTGCCCTCCCGACGGTAGCCCGCGGCGATCAGCTGGAGCAGCTCGGCGTAGCGGTCGAGGAACTCCTTGGCCCCGGGCTGGTTGAGGACGTAGCTCGACACCTCCTCGTTGAGACCGGTGAAGGGGCGCAGTTCCGGGACCCAGTGCGGGTTGGGCAGGAAGCGCATGTCCACGACCAGGTCGGCGTCGACCGGGAGGCCGTACTTGAAGCCGAAGGACATCACGGTGGCCCGCAGCTCGGGCTCCTCCTCTCCGGCGAACTGGGCGTCCATCTTGGCGCGCAGCTCGTGCACGTTGAGGCTGGAGGTGTCGATCACCAGGTCGGCGTCGCCGCGCAGCTCCCGCAGGAGCTCCCGCTCGGCGGCGATGCCGTCGACGATGCGGCCGTCGCCCTGGAGGGGGTGCGGGCGGCGCACCGACTCGAAGCGGCGCACCAGGGCGTCGTCGGAGGACTCCAGGAAGACGATGCGCCGGGTGACGCCGCGGACGTCGAGGTCGGCGAGGGACTCGCGGAGGTTGTCGAAGAAGCGCCGGCCGCGGACGTCGACGACGACCGCGATCCGCGCCACATTGCCCTGGGAGCGGGCGCCGAGCTCCACCATGGTGGGGATCAGCGCGGGCGGGAGGTTGTCGACGACGAACCAGCCGAGGTCCTCCAGACACTTCGCGGCCGTCGAGCGGCCGGCTCCGGACATGCCGGAGATGATCACCAGCTCGGGGATGGCCGCCTCGTGCGCCCCGGCTGCTTCCTTGCCCGTACTCACTTGTGCTCCGTCGTCCTGGCGCGGCCCGGAGCCGGCCGGCTCCGGGTCCGGTTCCTCGCCGGTCGTGCGGCGGGACTGCTCCGGTCCCGCCGCGGGCTGCGGGTGTTCCCGGCCGGCCGCGGGCTGTGCCTGTTCTCGTCCCGCTGTGGGCTCTGCCTCGTGTTCGGTCATCTCTCCTGCCCCCGTCGTTCGTCCGGGGTGCCCGCGGACACGGACTCCCCGAGGGCGTCCGCCGTCGTTTCGGGCGCCCCGTCCTCGTCATCCATGATCTCTCCGGTCGCCGTGTTCACGGCCGGCGCGGCCGGGGCCGCCCCGGCGAGGGCCACGGCGACCGTCTCGGCCGTCTTGCGGCCTATGCCGGGCACCTCGCAGATCTGGTCGATCGTCGCCGACCTCAGCTTCTTCACCGAACCGAAGTGCTTGATCAGCGCCTGCTTGCGGGTCTCGCCCAGACCGGGCACGTCATCCAGCGGGCCGGCCCGGAAGCGTTTGGCCCGCTTGGTGCGCTGATAGGTGATCGCGAAGCGGTGTGCCTCGTCACGGACCCGCTGGAGGAGGTACAGCCCCTCGCTGGTGCGGGGCAGGACGACCGGGTCGTCCTCGCGGGGCACCCAGACCTCCTCAAGGCGCTTGGCGAGGCCGCAGACGGCGATGTCGTCGATGCCCAGCTCGTCCAGGGCCCGCTGAGCGGCCGCGACCTGCGGCTGCCCGCCGTCCACGACGACGAGCTGCGGCGGGTAGGCGAAGCGCTTGGGACGGCCGTCGTCGTCCTTGAGGGCGGGTCCGTCGGTGAGGGCCCGGCCGTCGGCGCCCGGCTCGGCCGCGTACGGCTCGTCCACCGGCCGCGGGCCGCCGCCGTCCACCTGCCGCGGCTCGTCGCCGGTCTCCGTCCCGTCCACGCCGTCGGCCCACTCGCCGGTCCTCTCCTTCTCGGCGAGATAGCGGCGGAAGCGGCGGGTGATGACCTCGTGCATGGAACGGACGTCGTCCTGTCCCCTGAAGCCCTTGATCTGGAACCGCCGGTATTCGCTCTTCCGGGCGAGCCCGTCCTCGAAGACGACCATGGAGGCCACGACGTCGTCGCCCTGGAGGTGAGAGATGTCGTAGCACTCGATCCGGAGCGGGGCGCTGTCGAGGTCGAGGGCCTCGGCGATCTCCTCCAGGGCGCGCGAGCGGGTCGTCAGGTCGGAGGCGCGCTTGGTCTTGTGCAGGACGAGCGCCTGCTGGGCGTTGCGCTGGACGGTCTCCATCAGCGCCTTCTTGTCGCCCCGCTGCGGGATGCGCAGCGACACGCCCGAGCCGCGCCGGTCGGTCAGCCACTGCTGCACGGGCTCGACCGGGTCGGGCAGCGCCGGGACCAGGACCTCCTTGGGGACGGCGTCCCCGCTCTCCTCGCCGTAGAGCTGCTGGAGGGCGTGTTCGACGAGGGCGCCGGTGGTGATCTCCTCGACCTTGTCGGTGACCCAGCCCCGCTGGCCGCGCACGCGTCCGCCGCGCACGTGGAAGATCTGGACGGCCGCCTCCAACTCGTCCTCGGCGACCGCGATCAGGTCGGCGTCGGTGGCGTCGGCGAGCACCACCGCGCTCTTCTCCATGGCCTTCTTCAGGGCCCCGATGTCGTCGCGCAGGCGGGCCGCCCGCTCGTACTCCATGTCCTCGGCGGCCTCGCCCATCTGCCGCTCCAGACGGCGCAGATAGGTGCCCGTGCGTCCGGCCATGAAGTCGCAGAACTCGTCCGCGAGCTCCCGGTGGTCCTCGGGAGAGATCCGCTCCACGCAGGGGGCGGAGCACTTGTCGATGTAGCCGAGCAGGCAGGGGCGGCCGGTGCGGGCGGCGTTCTTGAACACTCCGGCGGAGCAGGTGCGCACCGGGAAGACGCGCAGCAGGAGGTCGACCGTGTCGCGGATCGCCCAGGCGTGTCCGTAGGGCCCGAAGTAGCGCACGCCCTTCTTCTTCTGACCGCGCATGACCTGGACGCGCGGGAACTCCTCGTTCATCGTCACCGCGAGGTACGGGTAGCTCTTGTCGTCGCGGTACTTAACGTTGAACCGCGGGTCGTACTCCTTGATCCAGGAGTACTCCAGCTGCAGCGCCTCGACCTCCGTGGACACCACTGTCCACTCCACGGAGGCGGCCGTGGTGACCATGGTGCGGGTGCGGGGGTGGAGGTTCGCCAGGTCCTGGAAGTAGTTCGCCAGGCGCTGGCGCAGGCTCTTCGCCTTTCCGACGTAGATCACCCGGCGGTGCTCGTCTCGGAACCTGTACACCCCCGGGGAGTCCGGGATCTCTCCCGGCCTGGGGCGGTAGCTGGAGGGGTCGGCCATGACTCACACCCTACTGGCGGGGACCGACACTCCGGCGGGCCTGTGGACGACGGCGCGGAGTGCCTGTGGACGACGGAGCCGGGTGCCTGTGGACGACGGGGCGGGGCGCCTGCGACGGCCCGGGAAGGAGGGGCGCGGGGACGCCCGGAGAGGACGGTACGGGGCCGGCCGGTCACACCGCGTGCCCCCGGGACGCCCGGTCCGTGCGTTCTCGGCCAGGACATGCGGCGGTCGGCCTTCAGGTGTTGTCGGGGCTGGGCCAACACGCTTCAATGCGGAGGGACTCGGGGCCCTGTGGCGCGGCGTACGGATGTGGAGACCTCTGCGCCTCGGGCGGGGGCGGCCCCGGCCGATCCGCGCGAACGGTCTGACCAGCCGTCGCGAATTTCACAGGGAGGCCCCTGCATGCCGCACGCCACACAGCACGCGGAGTTCGCCACCGCGGAACTCGACTCGGCCCTGCGCGGTGGCCCCTTCCACGTCGCCCTGCGCGCCGCGATCGCCGCGCGCGGACTGCCGCTGCAGCGCGTGCAGCACCATCTGTCGCGCCACGGGGTGCGGGTGGGTGTCACGAGTCTGAGCTACTGGCAGCAGGGCGCCCGGCGCCCGCAGCGCCCCGAGTCGCTGCGGGCCGTGCGGGCCCTCGAGGAGATACTGCAGCTGCCCGAGGAGTCGCTGATCCGCCTGCTCGCCGAGGCCGACGAGGAGCCCGCGGGCCGGCGGCCCGCCGGCCGCTCCTACCGTGCCCGTCTGGAGGCCTCGGACGTCCTGGACCGGTTGCTCGCCGAGCTGGACCGGCCGCCGGGGGACGGCGGGGTGCACACCCTCGGGCACCACGAACGGATCCGGATCGGATCATGCCGTGAGCTGGCGGAACGCGAGTCGCACCACATCGTCCGGGCCCACCACGACGGCGTCGACCGTTTCATGGCCGTCCACTACGGCGACCCGGGCTGCGCTCCCACGCGGATGGCCGTGCACGCGCTGGAGAACTGCCGCACGGGACGCGTCCGCACCCACCACGAGACCGGCGTACTCGTGGCCGAGCTGCTCTTCGACACCCGGCTGCGCACCGGGGACACGTATCTCTTCCGGTACGGCGTCGAGGACGGCACCGCGGGAGTGTCGCGGGAGTACGTCCGCGGGTTCGGCGCCGCGGGCGGGCAGTACGCGCTCCAGGTGCACTTCGACGCCGCGGCCGTACCGGTGCGCTGCCACCGCTTCACTCAGCACTCCCCGGCGGCACCGCGCGGCGGCCGGCACGAGCTGCCCCTGAGCGGGCGGCACCGTTCGGTGCACCTGGTGGAGCCGCGGGTGCGGTCCGGGATGCTGGGGATCGGCTGGGACTGGGAGTGAGGGGGCCGGCCTCCGGGGAGCGGCTCCCGAGCCCGGGACAGGGGTTCCGGCCCGCTCCCGTCGGGTGCCGGGCACGTGTCAGGTGCCGGGGCTCGCGACGATGCGGCCTCGCTTCACCTCGACGGGCAGTTCGACGAGCGGCGTGGTCGCCGGGGCGTGCAGCACCTCGCCGGTCCGGGCGTCGAACTCGCTGCCGTGGCAGGGGCAGACCAGCTTCGTCCCCTCCAGCTTCCCGATGGGGCACCCGGCGTGCGTGCAGACCGTGCTGAACGCCTTCAGGGAGCCGTCCCCGGCCCGGCTCACCACGACGTTCGCGTCCCGGTAGAGCTTGGTCGCGCCCTCGGCCACCTCGCCGTCCGCGCCCAGCTCGACGGGCGCGGTGGGCCTGGCCGGCGCCGCGCCGTCGTCGCCCGGTGAGCAGGCGGCCGGACCGAGTCCGGCGACAGGGGTGAGGACCGCAGAGCGCAGGACGGTACGACGGCTCGGGACGGTACGGCCGGACATGGGCGTCTCCACTGGTCGGGGGCGTGCAGGGCGACGATATCCGGCGACCGGGGCCGCCACCGGCCCCGGGTGGACCGGGCGCGCTGCCGAGCCGCTCGGCGCGTAAACGCTTGCGTAAGCGTTTACGCGTGGCGGTCGGATGGGGTACGGTCCCGGCCGGTGCGGCGCGCAGCGGCAGTGGGCCGAAGGCCCGGGCCGCGCGTGCACGTGAGCGAAGGGGGCAGGCCGGTGGCGACCATGGCGGACGTGGCACGCAGTGCCGGGGTCTCGGTGGCGACCGTCTCGCACGTGCTCAACGACACCCGCCCGGTGCTGCCCCGCACCCGCCAGGCGGTGCTGGACGCCGTCGAGGAGCTGGGCTACACGCCGAACACCCTCGCCCGTTCCCTGGTGACCTCCCGCACCCGTTCCATCGGGCTGGCGGTGTCGGCGATCAGCAACCCGTACTTCACGGAGATCCTCCAGGGTGTCGAGGCGAGCGCCCTGGAGCACGGCTACGGCCTGCTGATCGCCGACCCGCACGACGATCCCGGGCACGAGCGCAAGGTCGTGCAGCTGCTGCACGAGCGGCGCGTGGACGGCATGATCGTCGCGCCCTCCGCCGAGCCGCGCGACCTCGTCGCCTACCTCACGCGCCACCGGGTGCCGGCCGTGTTCCTCGACCGGGTCGTCGGCGCGCCGCAGGACGCCGACGCCCCGCCCTTCGACCAGGTCTGCGCCGAGAGCGCCGAGCCGACAGCCCTGCTCGCCGGCCACCTCGCCGAGCTCGGCCACCGGCGGATCGGCCTGGTCGCGGGCAGGCCGGGGCTCAGCACCACGAGCGAGCGGATCACCGGGTACCGGCACGGGCTCGCCGCGGCAGGGCTGCCCTTCGACGAACGGCTGCTGGTCCACGGCGACTCCGAGGCGGCCGGCGGTGCACGGGCCACGGCCGAACTGCTGTCCCTGGCGGTGCCGCCCACCGCGCTGGTCACCGCGAACAACGCGATGACCATCGGTGCCCTGCAGGCCCTGCGGGACCGGGGCCTGTCCGTGCCCGGCGACCTCGCGCTCTGCTGCTTCGACGACTTCGCCTGGGCCGACCTCTTCGCTCCCCGGCTCACCGCCGTCGCCCAGCCCAGCAGGGACATCGGCGCGCGGGCCGTCCAGCTGCTGCTGGAGCGCCTCGCCGCGCCGGACCGTTCCGCGCGGACCGTGCGGCTGCCCTGCACCTACGTTCACCGCACCTCGTGCGGCTGCCCCGAGCAGACCGTCGAGGCCCACGAAAGGACTCTCCCGTGATCGTCGTCGCCGGTGAGGCACTGATCGACCTGGTACCGCAGGGCACGGGCGCCCTCGCCGCGCTGCGGCCGGCGCTCGGCGGTGGCCCGTACAACACGGCAGTCGCCCTGGGCCGTCTCGGCTCGCCCGCCGCGTTCTGCTCCCGGGTCTCCCGCGACGCCTTCGGCGAGGCGCTCCTCGGGCGGCTGCGGGAGACCGACGTGGACGTCTCGCCGGTGCAGCGCGGGACCGAGCCGACGACGCTCGCCGTGGCCTCGCTCGACACGGACGGCTCGGCCGCGTACTCCTTCTACGTGGAGGGGACGGCGGACCGGCTCTTCACAGTCCCCGCCGCACTGCCGCCGGGCACCCGGGCGGTGTCCTTCGGGACCTGCTCCCTGGTGCTGGAGCCGGGCGCGAGCGCGTACGAGGAGCTGCTGCGCGAGACGGCCGCTCGGGGCGTGTTCACGGCTCTCGACCCGAACATCCGCGCCGGGCTGATCCCCGACCCGGACGCCTACCGGGAGCGGTTCCGGAGCTGGCTGCCGTCCGTGTCCCTGCTGAAGCTGTCCGCCGAGGACGCCGAATGGCTCGGCGGCACGCCCCGGGAGTGGCTCGCCGCGGGCCCGGCGGCGGTGGTGGTCACCCGGGGCGGTGCCGGGCTCACGGCGTACACCGGTGACGGCGGCGAGTACACGGTGCCGGGCGAGCAGGTCGAGGTGGTCGACACGATCGGCGCGGGCGACACGGTGAACGCCGCGCTGCTGCACGGTCTCGCGGCCCGCGACGCGCTCGACGCGCCGGCCGTGGCCGCGCTGGGCCGGGAGGGCTGGACGGGGCTCCTCGGCTTCGCCGCGCGCGCGGCGGCGGTCACCTGCTCCCGCGCGGGAGCGGAGCCGCCGTACGCCCACGAGGTGCGCGCCTGACGCGCGCCGCTGCCGCTGTCGCCGTGACGACCACGCGCCGGGGCCCGCGGAACCGATCGTCCGCGGGCCCCGGCGCTCGCCTCTCCGAGGCGCCGTCGCTCAGGTCTTGCTCGTCCGCGTCGCCTTCTTCGCGGCGGGCTTGGCCGCCTTCTTGGTGGCCGCGGTCCTGGCCGTCTTGGCGGCCGTCGCCCCGGCCTCCGTGTCCTTGACGGCGGACTTCTTGACGGCGGTCTTCTTCGCCGCCCGGCGCGGAGACCTCACCGAGGCCGCGTCGCTGACCCGGTCGGCGCCCAGGACGTCCTGCAGGAACTTGCCGGTGTGGCTGGCGGGCACCCCGGCGACCTGCTCGGGCGTGCCCTCGGCGACCACCAGGCCACCGCCGGCGCCGCCCTCGGGCCCCATGTCGACGACCCAGTCGGCGGTCTTGATCACGTCGAGGTTGTGCTCGATGACGATGACCGTGTTGCCCTTGTCGACCAGACCGGCCAGGACCGTCAGCAGCTTGCTGATGTCCTCGAAGTGCAGACCGGTGGTCGGCTCGTCCAGGACGTAGACCGTGCGGCCGGTGGAACGGCGCTGCAGCTCGCTGGCGAGCTTGACGCGCTGGGCCTCACCGCCGGACAGAGTGGTCGCGGACTGGCCGAGCCGGACGTAGCCGAGGCCGACGTCCTTGAGGGTCTTCATGTGCCGGGAGATCGCCGGGACCGCCTCGAAGAAGTCGGTCGCCTCCTCGATCGGCATGTTCAGGACGTCGGCGATGGACTTGCCCTTGTAGTGGACCTCCAGGGTCTCCCGGTTGTAGCGGGCGCCGTGGCAGACCTCGCACGGGACATAGACGTCCGGGAGGAAGTTCATCTCGATCTTGATCGTGCCGTCACCCGCGCAGTTCTCGCAGCGGCCGCCCTTGACGTTGAAGGAGAACCGGCCGGGCAGGTAGCCGCGGACCTTCGCCTCCGTCGTCTCGGCGAACAGCTTGCGGACGTGGTCGAAGACGCCGGTGTACGTCGCCGGGTTGGACCGCGGGGTGCGGCCGATGGGCGACTGGTCGACGTGGACGACCTTGTCGACGAGGTCGTCGCCGTCCACGCGCGTGTGCCGGCCCGGTACGTTCCTCGCGCCGTTCAGCTCGCGGGCCAGGTGGGTGTAGAGGATGTCGTTGACCAGGGTCGACTTGCCGGATCCCGAGACGCCGGTGACGGCCGTGAAGACGCCGAGCGGGAAGGACACGTCGATGTCCTGCAGGTTGTTCTCCCGGGCGCCGTGCACGGTGAGCTGCCGGGACGGGTCGTGCGGGCGCCGGAGGTCGGGCAGCGGGATGGCCTTCCTGCCGGACAGGTACAGGCCGGTCTGCGACTCGGCGTTGTCGAGCAGCTCCTTGAAGGAGCCGCTGTGCACGACTTTGCCGCCGTGCTCGCCCGCGCCGGGGCCGATGTCGACGATCCAGTCGGCGACCTTGATGGTGTCCTCGTCGTGCTCGACGACGATGAGCGTGTTGCCCATGTCGCGGAGCCGGACGAGGGTCTCGATCAGCCGGTGGTTGTCGCGCTGGTGCAGGCCGATGGACGGCTCGTCGAGGACGTAGAGCACGCCGACGAGTCCGGAGCCGATCTGGGTGGCCAGGCGGATGCGCTGCGCCTCGCCGCCGGACAGGGTGCCCGCCGCGCGGTTGAGCGAGAGGTAGTCGAGGCCGACGTCGACCAGGAAGCGCAGCCGTTCGTTGACCTCCTTCAGCACGCGCTCGGCGATCTTCTTGTCGCGGGCGTTGAGCTTCAGCTCGCCCAGGAAGTCCGCGCAGTCGCTGATGGACATCGCCGAGACCTCGGCGATCGACCGGCCCATGACGGTGACCGCGAGGACGAGGGGCTTGAGCCGGGTGCCCTCGCAGGTGGGGCAGGGCACCTCCCGCATGTAGCCCTCGAAGCGCTCGCGGCTGGAGTCGCTCTCGGCCTCGCTGTGCCGGCGCTTGACGAAGGGGATCGCTCCCTCGAAGGCCGTGGTGTACCGGCGCTCGCGCCCGTACCGGTTGCGGTAGCGGACCTCGACCTGGGTCTTGTGACCGTTCAGCAGGGCTCGGCGGGCGCGCAGCGGCAGGCCGGCGAAGGGGATGTCCGTGCGGAAGCCGAGCGCGTCCGCGAGGGCGCCGATGAGGCGGGCGAAGTAGTCCTTGGTGTGCCCGTGCGACCAGGGGTGGATGGCGCCCTCGTCGAGGGACTTGTCCTCGTCGGGGACGATCAGCTCCGGGTCGACCTCCATGCGGGTACCGATGCCGGAGCAGTCGGGGCAGGCGCCGAAGGGCGAGTTGAAGGAGAAGGAGCGGGGCTCCAGCTCCTCGAAGGACAGGTCGTCGTACGGGCAGTACAGGTGCTCCGAGTACATGCGCTCGCGCTCGGGGTCGTCCTCGGGGAGGTCGACGAAGTCGAGCACGACCATGCCGCCGGAGAGGCCGAGCGCGGTCTCGACGGAGTCGGTCAGGCGCCGCTTGGCGGAGTCCTTGACGGTGAGGCGGTCGACGACCACCTCAATGGTGTGTTTCTCCTGCTTCTTCAGCGTGGGCGGGTTGGACAGCTGAACGGTCTCGCCGTCCACCCGCGCGCGGGAGTACCCCTTGGTCTGGAGGTCGGAGAACAGATCGACGAACTCGCCCTTGCGCTCCCGGACCAGCGGCGACAGCACCTGGAAGCGGCTGCCCTCCGGCAGCTCCAGGACCTTGTCCACGATGGCCTGCGGGGACTGGCGCGAGATCGGCCGACCGCACTCGGGGCAGTGCGGCTTGCCGATGCGGGCGAAGAGCAGGCGCAGGTAGTCGTAGACCTCGGTGATGGTGCCGACCGTGGAGCGCGGGTTGCGCGAGGTCGACTTCTGGTCGATGGAGACCGCCGGGGAGAGGCCCTCGATGAAGTCGACGTCGGGCTTGTCCATCTGGCCGAGGAACTGCCGGGCGTAGGAGGAGAGCGACTCCACGTAGCGCCGCTGGCCCTCGGCGAAGATGGTGTCGAAGGCCAGGGAGGACTTGCCCGACCCGGACAGACCCGTGAAGACGATGAGCGAGTCACGAGGCAGGTCGAGCGAGACGTTCTTCAGGTTGTGCTCGCGCGCGCCACGGACGATGAGACGGTCGGCCACGCCGGTCCGCACCTTTCTTGAGAGAAGTGACAGGGGCGGGGCCCCCGTCTTCCTCAGACTAGGGGGAGCCACTGACAACGCCGGTCGGATTCACCGGTTGTCAACAAACCCCGACTTCCCAGCATGCCCGACGCCGTCATCGACCATATAGCACGTGCATTCGAATTGCGGACGTCGTTCAGGTCCTTCACCCGAAGGTGTGGCCCGGTCTAGGGTCAGCGGCATGATTGATCACGCCCGTGACCTGGCGTCTGTACGTGACGCGACCGAACGGCTGCTGACCGCGGTCGGCACACTGCACAACGCGTCCGTGACGGAGTCGTCACGGCTGCCCGGCTGGAGCGTCGGCCACGTCCTCGCCCACCTCGCCCGCAACGCCGACGCCGTCGTGAACGTCCTCCAGGGGCGCCCCATGTACGTCTCCGCCGAGGCCCGGGACGCCGACATCGAGCGGGACGCCTCGCGCCCCCTCGCCGTCCAGCTCGCCGACGTGCGCGAGAGCGCCGCGCGGTTCCAGGAGGCCGGAGCGGTGCCCGCCGACTGGTCCCGCACGGTGGAACTGCGCAACGGAGTCACCGACACCGCCTCCCGGGTCCCCTTCCGGCGCTGGATCGAGGTGGAACTGCACCACGTGGACCTGGGCATCGGATACGAGCTGGAGCACCTGCCGGCCGAGTTCACCGAGCGGGAGACCGGGTTCCTCGCCGCCCGCTTCGCCGGGCACCCGGACGTGCCGCCCACCCGGCTGACGGACGGCGCGCGCGCGTGGCGCACGGGACGGGAGGCCGACGACCCCGAGGTGACCGTCACCGGCGCCCCCGCCGACCTGCTCGGCTGGCTCGCCGGCCGCCGCGAGGGCTCCGTGCTCACGGTGGAGGGCGGCCGGCTGCCGGCGCTGCCGCCCCTCTAGGTACCGGGTAGCCGGTCCGTCCCCGGGCCGTCCCCGCAGGCCCTAGGCTGGCCGCCATGACGTACAGCGGAGAGGTGACGGTCGGCGGACCCGCCGACGTGCACGAGCTCAAGGACCTGATGATCACCAAGGTCGCGGTCGGCCCCATGAACAACAACGCCTATCTGCTGCGCTGCCGGGCCACGGACGAACAACTGCTGATCGACGCCGCCAACGACGCGCACACCCTGCTCGGCACGATCGGTGACGACGGCATCGCGTCCGTCGTCACCACCCACCGGCACGGCGACCACTGGCAGGCGCTGGCCGAGGTCGTCGCCGCCACCGGCGCCCGCACGTACGCCGGCCGGTACGACGCCGAGGGCATCCCGGTGCCGACCGACGTCCCGGTCGGGGACGGCGACACGATCCGGGTGGGGGACGTGGAGCTCACCGCACGCCACCTGGTCGGACACACGCCGGGCTCCATCGTCCTCGTCTACGACGACCCCCACGGGCATCCCCACGTGTTCACCGGGGACTGCCTCTTCCCGGGCGGCGTGGGCAACACCTTCGAGGACCCGGAGGCGTTCGCGAGCCTCATCCACGACGTGGAGACCAAGGTCTTCGACGCGCTCCCGGACGAGACCTGGGTCTACCCCGGTCACGGCGGCGACACGTCGCTCGGCGCGGAACGGCCCCATCTGCCGGAGTGGCACGCGCGCGGCTGGTGAGCGCCGGGCGCCCGGCGCGTACACCGCGTGCCGGGCGCCCGGCGCGTACGCCGGGCGCGTACGCACCCGCCCGGCTTCAGGCCTGCGCCCGTCCCGTCCCGGCCAGCGCCGCGATCCGCTCCACCCCGAACGCGTACCCCTGCACGCCGCACCCCGCGACGACTCCGTCGGCGCGCTGCGAGACGTAGGAGTGGTGCCGGAACGGCTCGCGCCGGTGGATGTTGGAGATGTGGACCTCCACCACCGGCAGCCCGTCGCAGGTGTTGAGCGCGTCCAGGATCGCGACGGACGTGTGCGAGTACGCGGCGGGGTTGATCACGATCCCGCAGTGGTCCGTCCGGGCCTCCTGGATCCAGTCGACCAGTTCTCCCTCGTGGTTGGACTGCCGGAAGTCCACCGTGCCGCCGTGCGCCGCCGCCGCCTTCACACACAGGGCCTCGATGTCGGCGAGGGTGTCGGAGCCGTAGATCTCGGGCTGGCGCCGGCCGAGCAGGTTCAGGTTGGGGCCGTTGAGGATCATGATCGGGGCGTTGGCCAGGGTGCGGGGCACGGTTCCTCCGGTCCGTCGGGGTGCGGCGGCCCTGGTGCGGGCGCTGCTCGGCCCCCGGTTTATCACGGTGCGCCGGCGTACCGGCGGGCCGTACCCTCCGCCCGTGCCGACGATGACGTATCCACGGAAGCACGCCGGACCGGACCGTGCCGGACCACACCGGGCCGCGCCCTCCGTGCGGCACGGAGCCGCCGTCCACCGGTGTCCCCCCGGGTTCACGGGTTGACGGCGAGTTCCAGGTAGGCCGCGAACAGCACGAGGTGGACGCCGCCCTGCAGGGGCGTGGCCCGGCCCGGTACGACCGTCAGCGAGGCGACCACCACGGTCAGGGCGAGCAGCACCAGGTGGATGGAGCTGAGGCCGAGGACCAGGGGGCCGGTCAGCCACACGGAGGCGAGGGCGACCGCCGGGATGGTCAGGCCGATGCTCGCCATCGCCGAGCCGAGCGCGAGGTTCAGGCTGGTCTGCACCCGGTCGCGGCGTGCGGAGCGGACGGCGGCGATGGTCTCGGGGAGCAGGACCAGGAGGGCGATGACGACGCCCACGACGGCCTGGTGGAGGCCGGCCGCCTGCACACCGTCCTCGATGGTCGGCGAGACGCCCTTCGCCAGGCCGACGACGCCGACCAGGGCCAGGCCCAGCAGCCCCAGGCTGAGCAGGGCCGCTCGCGGGGTCGGCGCGTGGGCGTGCTCCTCGGCGGTGATCACTTCGCCCTGCCGGGTGATCGGCTGGAAGTAGTCGCGGTGCCGCACGGTCAGGGTCGCGATGAACAGGCCGTAGAGGACCAGGGAGGAGAGCGCGGCGAACGTCAGCTGGACGGTGGAGAACTCGGGCCCGGGCGCGCTGGTGGTGAACGTCGGCAGGACCAGGCTGAGCGTGGCCAGGGTCGTGACCGTGGCGAGGGCGGCCCCGGTGCCCTCCGGGTTGAACACCGCGATCCCGTGGCGCAGCGAGGCGACCAGGAGGCTGAGGCCGACGACGCCGTTGCAGGTGATCATGACGGCGGCGAAGACCGTGTCCCGGGCCAGGGTGGCGCTCTTGTCGCCGCCGTCCACCATCAGGGTCACGATGAGCGCGACCTCGATGACCGTGACGGCGACGGCGAGGACCAGGGAACCGAAGGGCTCACCGACCCGGTGGGCGATCACCTCGGCATGGTGCACGGCGGCCAGGACGGACGCCGCGAGGACGACGGTCAGCAGCGCGATCACCGGGCCGGGCAGGTCGCGGCCCCAGGTGAGGACCAGAAGTACGACCCCGACCAGGGGGACGACGGTCGTCCACTGCGTGCGGAGCGCCCTGGAGCCGGTGACCATGCGGTGATCGTCGCAGAGGGTGGCGGGCCCTGCACTCCGGGTCCGCGGCCCGCCCGGTGGGTTCGGGAGCGGCGGGCGGCTCGGTGCCGCCCGCCGCTGCGCGTACCGGATTCCGGGTCGGGGGCCGGTCCGGGGTGATCAGGCCTCGATGCTGTCCTTCGAGGCGTCGTCGTGCCCGGCGGCCGCTTCGGCCGCCGCCTGCTTCTTGGAGGCCCGCAGGCTGGTGATCGTGGTGATGATCAGCACGGAGCAGATCACGCCGAGCGAGACCGGAATGCTGATCTCGGGCACGTGCACACCGGATTCGTGCAGGGCGTGCAGCACCAGCTTGACGCCGATGAAGCCGAGGATCACGGACAGGCCGTAGGAGAGGTGGACCAGCTTCTTCAGCAGCCCGCCGATGAGGAAGTACAGCTGCCGCAGCCCCATCAGGGCGAACGCGTTGGCCGTGAAGACGATGTACGGGTCCTGGGTCAGGCCGAAGATCGCCGGGATGGAGTCGAGCGCGAAGAGGACGTCGGTGGTGCCGATGGCGAGCATCACGACCAGCATCGGGGTCATGACCCGCTTGCCGTTCTCCTCGATCCACAGCCTTGTGCCGTGGTACCGGTCGGCGACGCCGAAGCGGCGCTCGGCCGCCTTGAGCAGCTTGTTCTCCTCGAACTCCTCGTCCTCCTCGTCGGCCCGGGCCTCCTGGATGAGCTTCCAGGCGGTCCAGATGAGGAAGGCGCCGAAGATGTAGAAGACCCACGCGAAGCTGGCGAGGATCGCGGCGCCCGCGGCGATGAAGATGGCCCGCAGGACCAGGGCTATGAGGACACCGATGAGGAGCACGCGCTGCTGGTACTGCGAGGGCACCGCGAACTTCGCCATGATCAGGACGAAGACGAAGAGGTTGTCCACGCTGAGGGACTTCTCGGTGATGAAGCCCGCGAAGAACTCACCGGCGGGCTGGCCGCCGCCGAAGAGCAGGAGGCCGAGCCCGAAGAGGCCGGCCAGGGCGATCCAGACACCGGTCCAGATACCGGCTTCCTTGATCGACACGTCGTGCGGCTTGCGGCCGATGAAGAAATCGACCGAGATCAGGGCGGCGAGGCCCACGATGGTCAGGACCCACAGGGTCACGGAAACTTCCACTACGCCTCCGGCAGTACGTCACACGGCAGATGTCAGCGTCGTCGCTGCCGGAGGTCTCTTCCACCCCGGGCGCCGGAACGCGTGACACGTCCGGAACCTCACGGGCCGACGCCCCGGGATCTGGCCTGATCCGTATTGACGGGTACGCCGCAGCAGGCAGGGAGTACTCCCCTCCGTACGGACGACAGTACCCCCATCACCAAGAAAAGGTAAAGAGATTCGCAAATAAAGCTCAAAAGACCAGCTCGGAGGCGGTCACCTGCGCCAGGAGATGCGGGCGGCCGCGACCTGGGCCAGCACCTGCTGCAGCACCTGGCTGCCGGGCGGCACGAGCGGGGGCTCGTACGTCCAGGCGTGCCCGACCCACGGATCGGCGAGGTGGTCGTCGGGCACCGGGGTGAGCCGCAGCAGCGAGCGCCACAGCGGGTCGAGCAGCGGTCCGTACCCGGCGGACTCCTCGCGGTCGGCGACCATCATCAGGTGGACTCCGACGGCCGGCCCCTCGTCGGCGAGGTAGCGCAGCTGGTTCACCGCCCGGTCGTCGAAGCCGTGCGGGAAGTCGTTGACGATCAGGAGCTGCTGCGAGGTGTCGAGACCCGGCGGAAGCGCGTCGGGCGCCCCGCCGCGCAGGGCCATCTGCACCAGGTCGACGCGCTCGGTCAGGCGGCCGAGGACGTCCGCCGTCCCCGCGGCGCCCCGGGCGGGCGGGGCGGCGAGCACCCCGCCCTGCGCCAGCGGCGCCAGCGCCTGTGTCCCCGCGCCGGCCGGATCGATGACGTGCACGGTGAACTCGCCCGCCGGATAGACGGCGAGCAGCCGGGCCGCGTGCGCGACCGCCGTCTCGAGGCCCAGGCGCCGCATCTCGTGGGAATCGGTGACCGCGCCGTCGGACGAGGCCGAGCGGCCGCTGTCGATCCACAGTCCCCGCTCCAGCGGCAGCCGGACCAGCATCGGGACGCGGATCCGGTCCGCCTCCGGCAGGTGGAGGTCGCCGAGCCGCAGGGCCATCGGGATCTCCATGGGGACGCGGTACGCGTGCCAGACCGGGTTGTCCCAGCGCGCGTAGGCCGCCGGCAGGGCGGGCTCGACGACCTCGGCCTCGGCGAGCAGCTGGGCGACGTCCCGGTCCAGGACCTCCCCGGCCCGGGAGACCAACTGTTCGTACCGCTCCCGGGCCGCCTCCCGGGCGGCGTCGCCCTGCCCGCCGATCCGGCTGCGCGGGTCGGACAGGACCTGGTCGAGCTCCTTCTCCCTGCGCGAGTCGGCGAAGTCGACGGCACTGCGGTAGGCAGCCGTGGTGCGGGCCAGGTCCTCGAACATGCCCCACACCTGGTTGTAGAGCCGCTCCTCCATGGACCAGCCGGTGGCGTCACCGGCGACGGGACGGGCGGGCCGCCCCGGTTCGGCCGGGGGCGCGGCCGGCGGAGGAGGGGGCGGGGCCGCACTCTGCCGGCGCGGGTGGCTGTAGTCGATCGCTCCGCCCGCGGGGGCCGAGGGCCGGTCCGCGCCGGCGGGGCCGCCCGGGTACGGCCGCTGTGTGCCGTGCTCCCCCTGCCCGTCGGCCGGCTGCGCCCCGGAGGCTGCCGCCGGCGGGTCGTAGGGCGACGCGGACGGTACGCGGCCGATGGCGCCCTGGGGTGCGGTGCCGTGGTCGGGGCCGTGGGCCGGGGCGGCTGGCCGGGAGCGGTCGCCGTCCGCCGTGCGCGCCGGAGGAGCGGGTACCGAACGGGCCAGTCCGCGCGCCACCGCCTCGTGGATGCCGCCGGCGAGCTGGTGGGCCTCCGGCAGCCTCTGGTCGGCGAGCAGTTCGGCGAGGCCTCCCGCGTAGCCCTGCCCGACCGCGCGCACCTTCCAGCCGCCCTGCCGCCGGTAGAGCTCCAGCGCAACCACGGCGGACTCGCTCTCCAGACCGGTGAGGGTGTAGCTGGCGACCTCTTCGCCGTCGAGACCGGTGACCGCGGTGAACGGCGCCGCGACGGCCCCGAAGCGGGCCGGCCCCTGCCCGGCCACGGGCAGGGCGAGCAGCACACTGACGCGGTGTACGGCGTCGGGCACGGCGTCCAGGTCCACGGCGAGGCGGTGGTCGGCGGCGGCCTGCCGGGAGACCTCCAGCCCCGGCAGTACGGGGGCGCCCGGGTGCGCCACCCACTCGACGCCGTGGATCGTGCCGTTCTCGTCGCCGAGCGTGGCTCCGGCCACGACCGGCGTGCCGGCCGAGACCCGGATCTCGAGACGGGCCCGGGGAAGCGGATGGTTCTGTCCCCGCGTCAGCTCGGCCGTCATCGCCTGTCCCCCTGTGTCGGTCCTGCGTCACCGCGAAGCGTCGTGCGGCGTCCGCCGGCCCCGCGGGCGGGGCCGGCCGTTCGTTCGGGCCGCGAGACCCGGGGGCCTGTCCGGCGGATCAGGCCGCGGGAGCGCCGCGGCGTCTCGTCGATGCGGATGAGCCGGGGCCAGTGCGTCCGGGCGCACGGCGGAGAGGCCGTCGGCGCGGCGCCTCGCCGAACGCCGACGACCTCCGGGCCGGGGCCCTAGAGGACCGGCAGGATCGCCGGCATCAGGTCCTGGAAGGTGCGTCCGTTGGCCGGGGTACCGATGGCGGTCATCGACCAGCCCTGGCCGACCCGGTGCACCTTGGCCATGATCTGGGCCGTGAAGGCGCCGCCGCCGGCCAGTGTGTAGCGGGCGAGCTCCTGGCCGTTGGTCTCGTCGACCAGACGGCAGAACGCGTTCTGCACTTCCTGGAAGGTCTGGCCGGTGAAGGAGTTCACCGTGAAGACGATCTGGTCGATGTGGACCGGGACCCGCTGCAGGTCGACGAGGATCGCCTCGTCGTCGCCGCCCTGGCCGACGCCGCCGACGAGGTTGTCCCCGGTGTGCCGCACCGAGCCGTCGTCGCTCACCAGGTGGCGGAAGAAGACGACGTCGACCGGCTGCTTGTCCGCGAAGAGGACCGCGGAGGCGTCCAGGTCGATCTCCCGGGTGCGTGAACCGAACAGGCCGCGCCGGGGAGCCGCCTGCCAGCCGAGACCCATGCGCACCGACGTCAGGCTGCCGCCGTCGTTCTTCTGCAGACTGATGGCCTGACCCTTGGTCATGTTGACGGTCACGCGCTGATCCCCTCTCGAACTGTCCCCTGTTGCCGCGGTCCCCGCGGTTGCCCCGAACCCTACGCAGGGGCACTGGCAGTGCCCCACCCCGGTCCGCGCTTTGTGTCGGTCTTGCAACACAGCGCGGGCCCGGGTCGGCCGTCAGGCCAGGCCCGCCTCCTTCATCTGGCGCAGTTCCTTCTTCATCTCGGAGACTTCGTCGCGCAGTCGCGCCGCGATCTCGAACTGGAGGTCGGCGGCGGCCGCCCGCATGCGGGTGGTCAGGTCCTCGATCTGCCCCGCGAGCTCCGCCGCGGGACGGTCGGTCGGCACCGTCTCCTCGGCACGGCCCCCGCCC
This sequence comes from Streptomyces olivaceus, assembly GCF_000721235.1. GTDB lineage: Bacteria > Actinomycetota > Actinomycetes > Streptomycetales > Streptomycetaceae > Streptomyces > Streptomyces olivaceus. Next base: position 326,688 of record NZ_JOFH01000002.1, on the reverse strand, counting down.
TTCCGCCTGGCCCTGGCCGGCTCCCCGTCGGCCGTCGCCCGGCCGCCGAGGGCGGGGACGGGGGCCTTGGCGCCCTTGCCGTCCTTCGCCTGGCGGTAGCCCGAGCCGAGCAGCTGCTCGGTGTCGATGTCCTCGCGGGCGATCTGCGCGACGATGTCGTTGATCTTCTTGCGCAGCGGCTGCGGGTCGACGCCGTTGGCCTGGTTGAACGCGACCTGCTTCTCTCGGCGGCGGTTGGTCTCGTCGATCGCCTTCTCCATCGCCGGCGTGATCTTGTCGGCGTACATGTGGACCTGTCCGGAGACGTTGCGCGCGGCGCGGCCGATGGTCTGGATCAGGGAGGTGCCGGAGCGCAGGAAGCCTTCCTTGTCGGCGTCGAGGATCGCCACCAGGGAGACCTCGGGGAGGTCGAGGCCCTCACGCAGCAGGTTGATGCCGACCAGGACGTCGTACTCACCGGCGCGCAGCTCTCTCAGCAGTTCGACGCGGCGCAGCGTGTCGACGTCGCTGTGCAGGTAGCGGACCTGGATGCCGAGTTCCAGGAAGTAGTCGGTGAGGTCCTCGGCCATCTTCTTGGTGAGGGTGGTGACCAGGACGCGCTCGTCCTTCTCGGTCCGCGTGCGGATCTCGTGCACCAGGTCGTCGATCTGGCCCTCGGTGGGCTTGACGACGACCTCCGGGTCGACGAGGCCGGTGGGGCGGATGATCTGCTCGACGGCGCCGTCGGAACGGGAGAGCTCGTAGGCGCCCGGGGTCGCCGACAGGTACACGGTCTGTCCGATGCGCTCCTGGAACTCCTCCCACTTCAGCGGGCGGTTGTCGAGCGCGGAGGGCAGCCGGAAACCGTGGTCGACCAGGGTGCGCTTGCGGGAGGCGTCGCCCTCGTACATCGCGCCGATCTGCGGCACGGTGACGTGCGACTCGTCGATGACCAGCAGGAAGTCGTCCGGGAAGTAGTCGAGCAGGGTGTTCGGCGGGGAGCCGGGCAAGCGGCCGTCGAAGTGCATCGAGTAGTTCTCCACACCGGAGCAGGAGCCGATCTGGCGGAGCATCTCGATGTCGTACGTCGTGCGCATCCGCAGCCGCTGGGCCTCCAGGAGCTTGCCCTGCTTCTCCAGCTCGGTCAGGCGCTCGGCAAGCTCCTTCTCGATGTCGTTGACCGCGCGCTCCAGGCGCTCGGGGCCCGCGACGTAGTGGGAGGCCGGGAAGACGTACAGCTGCTCGTCGTCGCTGATGATCTCGCCGGTGACCGGGTGGAGGGTGGAGAGGGCCTCGATCTCGTCGCCGAACATCTCGATGCGGACGGCGAGCTCCTCGTAGACCGGGAAGATCTCGATGGTGTCGCCGCGCACGCGGAAGGTGCCGCGGCTGAAGGCCATGTCGTTGCGCGTGTACTGGATGTCGACGAAGCGGCGCAGCAGCTCGTCCCGGTCGTGCTCCTCGCCGACCCGCAGCGGGACCATGCGGTCCACGTACTCCTGCGGGGTGCCCAGTCCGTAGATGCAGGAGACGGAGGCGACCACGACGACGTCGCGGCGGGTGAGCAGCGAGTTGGTCGCGGAGTGGCGCAGGCGCTCCACCTCCTCGTTGATCGAGGAGTCCTTCTCGATGTAGGTGTCCGACTGGGGGACGTAGGCCTCGGGCTGGTAGTAGTCGTAGTACGAGACGAAGTACTCGACGGCGTTGTTGGGCAGCAGCTCGCGGAACTCGTTGGCCAGCTGGGCGGCCAGCGTCTTGTTCGGCGCCATGACCAGGGTGGGCCGCTGGAGCTTCTCGATCATCCACGCGGTGGTGGCGGACTTGCCGGTGCCCGTGGCGCCGAGCAGCACGACGTCCTTCTCGCCTGCTTCGACGCGCCGGGCCAGCTCGGCGATGGCCGTCGGCTGATCGCCGTTCGGCTGGTAGGGGCTGACGACCTCGAAGGGCGCCACCGTGCGTTCGATCTGGGTAACGGGCCGCATGGGTTCCACCGTACGACCCCGCACTGACAACCGGCCCGGATCAGCGGTTCTGCGGGGTGCGGGGGCGCCGGTGCGCGAGGGGCCGGCGCGGGTGGTGGCCCGGCTGGTGGGCCGGGTGCCGGATCCGGCGCGGGGCCTGGGTGTGCGCGGGGATGCCGGGCTTGCGCTCGGCGAGGACCGGGGTGGGTCTGCCCACGACCATCAGCGGGTCGAAGAGGACGACGACGGCCGCGGCGAGGAGGAAGGCGAGGGGACCGATCAGCATGGGGGCGAGCAGTTCGGCGGGCTGCCCTCCGACGGCGGGGTCGGTCGTGCCGTGGACGTGCACCTCGACGGCGGCCATGCCCGTGTAGTGCATGCCCGTGACGGCCAGCCCCATCACCAGGGCCGCTCCCACGCTCCACAGGAAGCCCCGGACCTGCCCGGCGGCCCACAGGGCGGCGGTGGCGGCCGCCATGGCTATGACGACGGACAGGGCGACGGTGAGCGTGTTGTACTCCAGCTGCCCGTCCAGGTGCATCCCGGCCATTCCCAGGTAGTGCATCGAGGCGATGCCGAGACCGGTGACGGTTCCGCCGGTGAACAGGGCCGTTCCGCTCGCACCCCGGTAGCCGACGATGAAGATCCCGACTCCCACCATGCCGACGGCGACGGCCAGGCTGGCGAAGGTCATCAGCCAGTCGTAGCGGATCGGCGTGTTCTCGATCGTGAACCCCATCATGGCGACGAAGTGCATGGTCCAGATGCCGGAGCCGATCGCCGCCGAGCCGAGGGCGAGCCATCCGGGGCGCCAGGAACGGGTGACCAGCATGGCCCGGGTGGTGCAGCGCAGACCGAGGGCTCCGCTGAGGCAGGCCATGAGGTAGGCCACCAGCGGGGTGACGACTCCGTAGCTGAATCCGTCGACCGTGTCTTGCATGTGCGGCTGCCCTTCCGCCTGCCTTCGCCCCGGTTGCGTCCCGGAACCTCCTGATGTGCGCCCCTCCCCGGGGGCCGCGCGAACGACCGGGGCCGACGCAGAGAGTATGGGCTGCCACCGGAATGGTCGAACGATTCTTCGGCAAAGAATCACGGTCCCGCCCCAGTTGTGCCGCCCCGGTGAGCGTAGTTGAGCAACTCCATTCAGGCTGTGGCCATTCTGCACCCCCCTTCCGTTGACTCTCCGGTGTCACAGTGGTGCTGTCCGTGATCGCTCGATGCGAGGAGTACGCATGCACGTGCGCGCAGTTGCCGTCGCGACCACCGCTCTTCTGGGGGTGGCCCTGACGGCTCCCCTCTCGCACGCCCGGACCGACGAGGCGGGCGGCGACGGGCCGACGGTCGTCGCTCACAGGGGTGCCTCCGGGTATGCGCCGGAGAACACGCTGGCCGCCGTCGACAAGGCGGCCGAGCTGGGCATCCGCTGGGTGGAGAACGACGTCCAGCGCACCCGGGACGGCGAGCTCGTCGTCCTCCACGACGAGAGCCTGCAGCGTACGACCGACGTGGAGGAGGTCTTCCCCGACCGGTCGCCCTGGAAGGTGAAGGACTTCACGGCCGAGGAGATCGCGCGGCTGGACGCGGGAAGCTGGTTCGGGCCCGAGTACGCGGGCGCGCGCGTGCCGACGCTGGAGCAGTACGTGCACCGCCTCGAGCGCAACCACCAGAAGCTGCTGCTGGAGCTGAAGAGCCCCGCCCTGTACCCGGGCATCGAGCAGCAGACCCTCAAGGTCCTCGCCAACGAGGGCTGGCTCGACCGGCGGCACGTGGCGGGCCACCTGGTGGTGCAGAGCTTCGACGCGGACAGCATCCGCACGGTCCACCAGCTCAAGCCGGCCGTGAAGACCGGCTTCCTCGGGACTCCGGCGGTGTCGGAGCTGCCGGCGTACGCGGAGTTCGCCGACCAGATCAACCCGTCGCACGACTCCCTCTCCGCGAGCTACGTGTCCTCGGTGCACGCGTTCAAGGGGCCGCACGGCCGGCCGCTTGAGGTACAGACCTGGACGGTGAACGACGCGGACACCGCGCGGCGGGTCGCCGACTACGACGTCGACGGCATCATCACCAACAAGCCCGACGTGGTGCGCGACGCGGTCGGGTAGAGGTTGTCCGGCGCACGCCCGGGGCAGTGACGGTCTGGGCCGTCACCGCCCCGGGCGTTGTCAGTGGTGGGCCGTACCGTTGGCGCATGGACAGTCATGGGCGGGACCACGGGCGGGGCGGGGAGCGGGTCGTGTGGAGCGTCGTCGGCACCGGCATCGGTCCGCTGCTGCTGGCCGCCACTCGGGACGGCCTGGTCAACGTCGTGTTCCATGCCACCGGCGCGGCTCGCGACCAGGCGCTGGACCGGCTCGCGGCCCGGCTGGGCACGGCCCCTGTCGAGGCGCCCGGCTCCCCGCTGCTGGCCGAGGCCGTACGCCAGGTGGAGGACTACTTCGCGGGCCGCAGGCGCGACTTCGAGCTGCCGTTGGACTGGTCCCTGATATCGGGCTTCAACCGGCAGGTGCTGCGCGAGCTGGCCTCGGGCGTCCCCCACGGCTCCGTCGTCGGATACGGCGAGCTGGCCGACCGGGTGGGCCGGCCGGGTGCCGCCCAGGCGGTGGGCATGGCCATGGGGGCCAATCCGCTGCCGGTCGTCGTGCCCTGTCACCGGGTCGTCGAGAGCGACGGCGGCATCGGCGGTTTCGGCGGCGGCGTGAACACCAAGCGGCAGCTCCTCGCCTTGGAGGGCGTGCTGCCCGAGCCGCTGTTCTGAGGGGCGGACGGCACCGGCGGGGAGGGGCTGCTAGTCGTAGTGCCGGGCCTCGATGATGTTGCCGTCCGGGTCGGCGAAGTAGAAGCTTCGGCGGGCCGGGCCGCGGGCGCCGTAGGAGTCGTGCGAGAGCTCCGAGACCGGGACGGACCCCTCCTCCAGGCGGGTGCGCAGCGCTTCTCGAAGTCGGGCCGGGACAGGGACAGGCAGACGTGGTTGACGGGGTGCCCGGCACTGGCGTCGGCGCCCGGGAGCACCCGCATGCGTTCCGCCATGGAGTGGGGTGCGAGGTCGAGGATGGTCTCTTCGTTCAGGCGTACCGACGGGAAGCTCACCGTCCCCGCGGCGTACTCGGTGACCCGCAGGGGCCGCAGGCCCAGGTTCTCCTCGTAGAAGCCGGCCGCCGCGACCGGGTCGCGCACCCACAGGACGACGTGGTCGAGGCGTGTCGTGTTGTCCGTCATGGTTCCCAGGCTCGTGGTCCGGTCCGGGGAGCCGCAAGAGCCCGGTCGCGCACCGCCCGGGGTTTGGCCCGGTGCCCCGCCCGCCAGGGATGAGGGAGACCGGAGCAGAGGGAGAGCAGTCGGACAGGAGGCGGGCGCGTGGTGCTGGTGGTGTCGGAAGAGGTGCGGGCGGCGGTCGCGGCGCGGCGTCCGGTGGTGGCCCTGGAGTCCACGATCATCGCGCACGGCCTGCCGCGCCCGCGCAACCTGCTGGTGGCGCGGGAGCTGGAGGACCTGGTGCGGCAGGAGGGCGCCGTACCGGCGACGATCGCCGTGCTGGACGGGCGGCCGCACGTCGGCCTGGACGAGCGGCAGCTGGAGCGGATCGCGAACGAGGACGGCATCCGCAAGCTGGGCCACCGCGACCTGCCGCTCGCGGTGGCGGCCGGCGCGAGCGGGGCGACCACCGTGTCGGCGACCGCCCTGCTGGCGGCCGGGGCGGGCGTACGGGTCTTCGCGACCGGCGGGCTCGGCGGCGTGCACCGGGAGTGGACGGTGACGCAGGACGAGTCGGCCGATCTGGGCCTGCTGGCCCGCACCCGGATCACCGTGGTCTGCGCGGGCGTGAAGTCCATCCTGGACGTGCCGGCGACCCTGCAGCGGATGGAGACGCTGGGCGTCGCGGTGGCCGGTTACGGGACGGACCGCTTCCCCGGCTTCTACCTGTCCGACTCCGGCCACCCGGTGGACTGGACGCTGGACGGCCCGGAGCAGGTGGCGGCCGTCATGCGGGCCCAGGACGCGCTGGACGGACCGCGGTCCGCGTTCGTCGTCGCCAACCCCGTGCCCGAGGAGGAGCAGCTCGATCCCGGCCTCCACGCGCGCGTGCTCGCCGACGCGCTGCGGGCATGCGAGGCGGAGGGGGTCTCGGGGCAGGCGGTCACCCCGTTCCTCCTCGACCACCTGGTCCGCCACACCGACGGCGCCTCGCTGAGCGCCAACCTCGCGGCGGTGCGGGGAAACGTCCGGCTGGCGGCCCGCGTCGCCGCGGCCTGGTCCGGCGCGTGACCACCGGACCGGGCGGCGCCCTGCTCGTGGTCGGGGACGTCGTCACGGACGTCGTCGCCCGGCACCGGGGGCCGCTGGCCGCCGGCACGGACACGGCGGCCTCGATCCGGCGGCTGCCCGGCGGCGCGGGTGCCAACGTCGCCTGCTGGGCGGCGTACGAAGGGTGCGGGGACGTGCGTCTGCTGGGCCGGGTCGGCGCCGACGCGGCCGACTGGCACGGGCGGGAGCTGACGGACCGCGGCGTGCGGGCGCTGCTGGCCGTGGACCCGGCGGCGCCGACGGGGACGGTGATCTGCCTGGTCGACACGGGTGACTCGGCCGAGCGGACGTTCCTGACGGACAGCGGGGCGTCGTTGCGGCTGGGGCCGGACGACTGGTCGGACGCGCTGCTCGACGGTGTGGCCCGGCTGCACCTGTCGGGCTACCTCCTGTTCTCGGAGCCGGGCCGTGCCCTGGTGTCGGTCGCCCTGGCCTCGGCCGGCGCGCGCGGGGTGCCGGTCAGCCTGGACCCCGCCTCGGCCGGGTTCCTCGCCGTGCTGGGCGTCGACCGGTTCCTGGCACTCGTCGACGAGGTGGACGTCCTGCTGCCCAGCCGTGCCGAGGCGTACCTGCTCACCGGGCTGCCCGACCCGGCGGACGCGGCGGCGAAGCTGAGCCGGCACGTGCCGGTGGTGGTCGCCAAGCAGGGGGCGGAGGGGGCCCTGGTCGCCCGGTCCGGCGCGGTGAGCGCGCGGGTCCCCGCCGTCAGGGCGTCGCCCCTGGACAGCACCGGGGCGGGTGACGCCTTCACCGGTGCGTTCCTCGCCGCGCTGCTCAGAGGGGCGGAGTTGGAGGAGGCGGCCACCGCCGGGTGCGGGGCGGGTGCGAAGGCGGTCGGACGGGTGGGCGGCAGACCTCCAACGGGGGCCGACCGAGGGTAGGCGACAGGCCGGAGACCGACCGGAGGGCGGCCGGAGGACGCGGTGGCTGTGGCGGTGGCGGTGAGGGTGACGTCGGAGTGGAGGGGCGCGGTCGTAGAGGCAGAAGTCGCGGGACGGCGGGCTGCGCCGTGTGCGGCGACGTATGCCGTGCGCTCTACGCCTTGCGCCCCCACGCCGAGATCATCGGAGCCGTCGCCAGGTCCATGCCGCCGGACGCGACGTTGGCGAGGTGGCGGTCGATGTCGTCGTGGGTCGCCACCCCGGCGCCGACCAGCTGGTCGCGGATCTGGCGAACCGTCGCGGACTCCAGAGCGGCGCACGCGGACGAGGCGACCGGGAAGTAGGCGTCGGCCTCGACGCGGCGCAGCCCGGCCTCCCTGAGCAGTCGCGGCAGCCGGCGGCCGTAGGAGAGGTCGGCGCCGCGGCGGGAGAGCAGTTGCCGGAAGCCGTGCCGGAGCCGGTTCGCCAGCTGCTCCTCCGGTCCGTGCTCGTCGGGGCAGAGCAGCGGCTGCAGCGCGGGATCCGCGTCCTCGACCAGGAGGCGGCCGCCGGGGCGCAGTGACCCGATCATCGATCGCAGCGCCTTCTCCCGGTCCGGGACGTGGACGAGTACGAGCCTGGCGTGCACCAGGTCGAAGCCCTCGCCCGGCGGTTCCTCCGCGCCCACGTCGTGCACGCGCACCTCGACCGGCGGGCGGCCGACCGGAGCGACCCGCGACGTGTCGATGTCCGTCGCCAGCACCCTGCCGGTCGGCCCCACCTTCTTGGCCAGCCACGACACCACCGAGGTACCCCCGGCGCCGACCTCCCAGCAGCGCCAGCCGGGGCCGACACCGAGGCGCTCCAGGTGCCGGAACGTCGTGGGGTCGAAGAGCGTGGCGAAGGCGTCGAAGCGCTCCGCCGCCTCGGACTGGCGGTTGTCGAGGAGGTATCCGTCGGTTCGCGTCATGCTGCGATCATCCCAGTTGTCCGGCTTGCCGGGAGGGGGCGACGCTCCGGCCGACGGCCCGGCGCGTCAGCCGCTCCAGGCGGGATGCCTGGGGTCGTCGGCCCGCACCAGGACGTCGGCGGCGTCGGACGGCCCGGCCTCCTCGTCGTAGCGTTCGAAGGCGGGCAGGGTCCAGTGCTCGGTCTCGGGGGTGCGGCGGCGCAGGGCCCCGGGGGTGAGGACGAGGTGGACGCTCAGGTCGAGGGGGAACCAGTGGCGCAGCAGGAAGGGGCCGTGGAGCAGCAGCACGCCGCCGGGAGGGAGCGGGACGTAGGGGCTGCGGGTGGCGCGGTCGGTGACCGGGTCCCACAGGTCGGGCAGGATCCGCCCGTTCCCGCCGGGGCCGAGGGGGTCGAAGACCTCGCGCCACAGGGCGCCGGTGTCGAACCAGCCGTTGTAGTAGGACTCGACGTCCTGGTGCCCGTACTCCAGGCGCAGCGAGGCGGGGCGGAGGAAACCGCCGGTCCCGACCACGAGGGAGGGACGGCCGCGGACCCGCAGCGCCTCGGCGACCCGCTCGGCGAGGTCGCCGGGACGTGCGGCGGGGGCACCGTCGAGGGCGACGCGTGTCCAGGCGCTGCCGTCGGCGGGTTCCAGGTCGAGCAGGCGCTCGGCGAGCCGGTCACCGAGCCGGTCCCAAGTGATCGCTTCCAGTCGCACCCGCCCATGATGCGTCAGGCACACGCCGGCCCGCCCGGACACCCGCCTGCACATTGGCGCCGCCCGGCCATGGCCACCGCCACCGTACGGCGGTTGACTTGAGCCCCCTCAAGGGCAAGGGACGACGAATCAACCGGTCAGGGATCACGAATCAGGGATAACGGATCACGGATTCGCAGATCCACAGGATCAGGAATGGGACGCGACACGACATGATCGAAGGACCGTACTTCGTACTGACGGTGCTGGGCGTGCTCGGCACCGGTCTGGTGGCCGGTGTCTTCTGTGCCTTCTCGGCCTTCGTCATGCAGGGCCTCGCCGCACTGCCGCCGGCCCAGGGCGTCGCCGCGATGAACTCCATCAACACCGCGGCGGTACGGCCGGCCTTCATGGTCCTGTTCCTCGGGACGGCGGTGCTGGCGGCGGTGATCGCCGTGGTGACGTTCGTGCTCTGGCCCGAGGAAGCCGCGGTGGAACTGCTGCTGGGCAGCGCGCTGTATCTGGTCGGGGCGTTCGGCGTGACCGCGGCAGCCAACGTCCCGCGCAACAACGCCCTGCTCGGTCTGGAGCCGGGGTCGGCCGAGGCGGCCGGGCGGTGGCCGGCGTACGTACGCGAATGGACGGCCTGGAACCACGTGCGCGCGGGTGCCTCGGCCGCCGCGGCGGTGGCGTACGTGCTGGCTCTCGCCTGAACGCCCCGCCCGGCGGGCTGCGCCGGTCCCGGACGCACGTCACCCCGGTCCGGGCGGCGGGGCCGCCGTGCGGGCCGGGGTGATCGGATCAGCTCGGTGCCAACAGCTTCAGTGTCAACGGTTTCGGTGCGAACAGCTTAGGAATCAACAAGCAACACGGGCGTGCTCAGGACAGCAGGAAGTCCGCCTCTCCCGCCTTGGCTCCCTGGATGAAGGCTGTCATCTCGGCCGAGGTGTAGATCAGGGCCGGCCCGTCCGGGTCGGTGGACTGCCGGACGGCGACCCGGCCGTCGGCGAGCTTCATCGCCTCCAGGCAGTTGCCTCCGTTGCCGCCGCTCCACGGCTTGTGCCAGCCCTCGCTGCCCAGCTCCCGGGCGGGCATGCCGTTGTAGATCCGCTCGCCGCGGGTCAGTGGCGAGCGCTGGGGCTTGATGCGGTTCATTCACAGCTCCTTGCGGAAATCCCGGAGGATCTCCTTCGTGCGATGTGCCGTGGCGGCCTGCGCCGCCATGCGGTCCATGACCTCGAGGTGGGTCGCCACCTCGGCGCGCGCGTCGAGGTAGACGGCGCCGGTCAGGTACTCGCTGTAGACCATGTCCGGGAGTTCCGGCATGGCGAATCGGAACAGCACGAAGGGCCCGTACGTACCGGGGTGCGGGCCGCCGGAGAACGGCGCGACCTGCAGCGTCACGTTGGGCAGCTTCGTGGCTTCGAGCAGCCGGTCGATCTGGGCACGCATCACCTCCGGGCCCCCGACGGGGCGGCGCAGCGCGGTTTCGTCCATCACGACCCACAGCCGGGGTGCGTCTGTGCGGGTGAGCAGTTCCTGGCGTTGCATGCGCAGGTCGACGTGGCGCTCGATGTCGTCGGGCCGGGTCTGCCCGATGGCGCCCGAGCGGAGCACACCACGCGCGTAGTCCTCGGTCTGCAGCACGCCGGGGACGAAGTGGGGCTCGTAGGAGCGGATCAGGGCGGCCGCGCCCTCCAGGCTCACGTACAGCGAGAACCAGCCGGGAAGGATGTCGTGGAAGCGCTGCCACCAGCCGGGTTTGTTGGCGTCCTCGGCCAGTTGGACGAACGCCTCGGCCTCCTCGTCGCTGACGCCGTAGGCCTTCAGCAGGAGCTGGAGGTACGGGATCTTGAGGGTGACCTCGGCCATCTCCATGCGGCGGACCGTGGCGGGGGCGACGCGCAGGATGCGGGCGGCCTCCTCCCGCTTGAGACCGGCGCGTTCCCGGAGGTCCAGCAGGCGTCGGCCGAGTACGACCTGGCCGACCGTCGGCGCGGACCGCGGCTCGCTCACCGCCCACCTCCTGATAAGAGTCCGAAGAGTCCCTGGCGCTGCGTCCCTGTGCTCGTCCGCGGACAGCCCGGCATGCCCGAACACGGACCGGCCTTGCCTGTCCCTGCACGCGGACCGCTCCGCCTGTCCACGCACACGGACCGCCCTGGCTGTCCCTGCACACGGACAGCCCGGCGCGTCCTTGTGCGGACAGTCCGGCGTGTCCGGGTGCGGACAGCCCGGCGGCGCCATTCGAAGAACCGCTCGAAAGCCTGTGCAGGCACTCGACCATCCGAAGTGGCGCCGCTCGACGTGCTGTTGCGAGCAGTGTGCCACGCCCATCCAGAACGTCACACCGCACTCTGCATTTTTCAGAGTGACACTTGCCAAGTGTGCACGGCGGGGCGATAGTGGCAAGCGTGATTCCGTCCGCGCCCTTAGGAACAGACGCCGCCGCGGGCTCCCTGGGCCTCGGTGCCGCCATGGGAGCCGGCCCCTCGGGGCCGCCCTCCGCCGAGCGCCGGTTTCGATTCGAGCTGGCCGCTCATCCGGGTTCTCCCGCGCAGGCCAGACGCCTGACCCGAGCACGGCTGAACGGGTGGGCGGTGTGCGAGGACACCTGCGACACAGCGGCCCTGGTCGTCTCCGAGCTGGTGACCAACGCGATCGTGCACACCGCGAGCCGCCACATAGTGTGCGAGCTGCACGACGGCGCGGACCAGGTCCGCATAGCCGTGCGCGACGAGGGCTGCGCCCCGGGCCAGCCCCACCCCTCGGACGATCAGCAGCCCGAGGACGAGCACGGCAGAGGACTGCTCCTCGTCGACGCCCTGTGCGACGCGTGGGGGGCCCACGACCAGGGCCCCGGACTGCTGGTCTGGGCCGAGCTGCCGCGTCGCGCCGACGCGGCGCACGAGCAGCCGGAACCCCGCGCCGACCTGGGCTGGGGCGCCCGCCCGAAGCCCGGCCCCGCCGACGGCACGGGCGACGAGGACACGGCGGAGTCACACCGCCGAGTGAGCCGGCAGACACGCCGCGGAACGGGGACCGAATGGCTATGAGGGCTTCGTCCGGCATCCGAACGCTCGGTCTGGACACGATGGTCCGCCTCCAGCGCGGACGACGGGCCCCCGGCACGCCCCTGCGGCTGCCCGTGCCGGACGGCATGACGGCCCCGCTGGGCTGCGACGCGGTGGCGGTGCCCGCCCGCCTGGGCCCCCTGGTGCTGCCCCGGCTGCCACGCGTGGGGTGCGTCTACGCCGACGAGGCGCACTGGTGGTGGATCGTTCCGTCCGACTCCGACTACGCCCTGGAGTGGCCCGCGCCCGCGCGGTACGCCGCCGGTGCGGTCCTGCCCGACGCGCCCGGCCTGCCCCGCCTCATCCACCGGCCGGACGGCACGGTGCCCTACACGCCGCCCATTCCGCTCTACCTGGCCCTGTGCCGCCTGACGGACACGACGCCGACCTGGTCGCGGCCGGTGAGCGCGTAGCCACGCTCAGGCCACCGCGCCGCCCGCGGTCTCACCGCCGCGGACGACGACCAGGAACATGTCCGAGGCCAGGTCCATGACCACCTCGGCGGGCAGGCCCTCCAGACGCCGCGCCTGTGCGAACTCCTCCGCCGGCCAGGATCCCCGCGGTCCGCCGGCGGGAAAGCGTTCGAGCACCGTTCGCCCGTTCACTCCGCACCTCCATGTAGCGCTGTACTCGTAGAGTCAAACGCCAACCATGGAGCGAACGCCTCGCGTGGTGATGATACTGAGACCTTGTTGACACCTGTTCACCGCAAAGCGTGAGCCGCAGCTCACCCGTCCGGGCGTCCCCGCTCCGTCTCAGTACTCGTACTCGTCGTGGTACCGGACCCCGGCACTCCCCGCGGGCGCGCCGAGCGCCGTCGCGCGCCCCTCGGGCCTCTCCCACGCCTCCTGCCGACCGAGCGCGGTCAGGTCGAGCAGGCTGGTGGTCGAGCCGAGCCCGTCGAGACCGCGCTCGTACGTCGAGTAGGTGTGGAAGACCCGGTCGTGGTCCCGCAGGAAGCAGCTGAGCCCCGGCCGCTCGACCAGCTCTCCGTCGTGCTCCAGGGTCACCTCGAAGTCGGTGTTGAAGTCGCTGACGTACGACGAGTACCAGGGCACGGTCCAGCCCATCCGCGCCTTGAACGGCAGGATCCTCGGATACGGCGCCCGGGAGACCGCCGCGAACGACGTGCCGCGGGCCCTGAGGTGCGCGAGGTGTCCGATCTGGTCCAGGAAGGCCGAGCAGCTGCGGCAGCCGGCCTCCCACTCGGGCGCGAACATGAAGTGGTAGACGACGAGCTGATCGCGGTTCTCGAAGAGGTCGAGGAGCGTCGCCTTGCCGTCGCCGCCCTCGAACACGTACTCCTTGCCGATCTCCACCATGGGCAGTCCGCGCCGTTCGGCGTTGAGGGCGTCACGGGCGCGGGTGGCCGCCTTCTCCTCGGCCAGTAAGGCCTCGCGCGCCGCGCGCCAGTCCGCGCGGGTGACGATTTCGGGCAGCGACATGGCTCCAGCCTCCTGTGCGACGTACTCCGGTCCGAGAGCGCGACGGTCCGCGGCGGTGCGGGCCGTCGGAGTGGTGACCGAAGAGCGGGGCGGAACTCATCGCTGCCCGGCAGAATTCTTCGCAGGAGGGCCTGGGCCAGGGCCTTTCAGGTGTCGTACTCCTGGATACGCCGGCCGTGGCCGCGGTCGGTCAGGGCCGGCAGCCGCTCTCCCAGTTCCCGGACCGTCCCGGGCACGTCGACGGTGAGCAGCTCGCGGTCGCGCATGAGGACCCGCCCGTCGACGATCGTCGTGCGCACGTCGGCGGAGCGCGCGCTGTGCACCAGGGTGGCGGCGAGGTCGTGCACGGGCTGGGTGTGCGGTCCGGTGAGGTCGACGAGGATCAGGTCGGCCCGCCGCCCCGGGGCGATCCGGCCGACGGCGTCCCCGAGCCCGACCGCGTGGGCGCTCTGCACGGTGGCGTGGTGGAGTGCCTGGCGGGAGGTGAGCCAGCGGGGGTCGCCCTCGGTGGACTTCTGGATCAGGGACGTGAGCGCCATCGACTCCCACACGTCCAGCGAGTTGTTGGAGGCGGCGCCGTCCGTGGCGAGCCCGACGGGGATGCCGATGTCGCGGAGCGCGCGCACGGGTGTGGTGGTGGGCCAGGCGAACTTGAGGTAGCCGCGGGGCGCGGTCGCCACCGCCGTACGGCCGCCCGCGCGCGCCAGGAGCGGCAGGTCGGCGTCGGTGATGCCGGTGCCGTGCGCGATGAGCACGTCGGTGTCGAGGATGCCGGTGCGTTCCAGGACCCCGATGGGGGTGGCCCCGTGCCGGGCGAGGCTGGTGTGGGTCTGGTCGAGGTTCTCGGCGGCGTGGAGGTGCACGGGCAGGCCGTGTGCGCGGGCGAGCCGCGCGGTCTCGGCGAGATCGGCGTCGGTCACGGTGTAAGGGGCGTGCGGGGCGAGGGCGGTGGTGATCCGGCCGCCGGACCCGTCACGGAGCCGCAGGGCGAACTCGACCGACGCCTCCAGCCCTGCGGGTCCCTGCGAGGAGAAGTAGGCCTGTCCCAGCTGGGCCCGCATCCCGCACCGGTCGACGACCGCGGCCACGGAGTCCATGTGGAAGTAGCTGTCGGCGAAGGTCGTGACCCCCGCGCGGATCATCTCGGCGCAGGCCAGCCGGGTGCCCAGGACGACGTCCCGTGCCGTGAGGTTGGACTCGACGGGCCAGACGACGTCGTTGAACCACTCCTCGGTGGGCAGGTCCTCGGCGAGGCCGCGCAGGGCGGCCATGGGCGCGTGCGTGTGGCAGTTGATCAGGCCGGGGAGGGCGACCTGGCCGCGCGCGTCGATGCGTTCGGCGGCGGGTACCGCGGCCCCGGCCGCGGCGGTGGTCACGGCGTCGACGGCTCCCTCCCGCACGACGACGGCCGCGTCCTGCTCGAACCCGATCCGTTCCCGCTCGTCGTGGACGAGGACGGTGCAGCCGGTGACGACGAGGTCGGCGGGTTCGCCGCGGGCAGCGCCGGGCTTCGGCTTCTCATGGGGTGTGGGCGTCATCACGTCAACGTACGGCGTCCGCCCACGCGCCCGCGCCGTTCGTCGAGTTCGTTCCGCAGGGCGGCGAGCCGTTCGGTGTGGCGGGGGGTGAGCCGGCCGCTGTCGTCGAGGTGCACGGCGCACGCGGTGGTGGTGTCGACGAGCCGTTCGAGCACCGCGGCGACCTCGTCCGTTCCGGCGGAGTGCCGGGCGAGGGCGGGGAGTTCGGCACCGGCGCGGGCGATCGCGGCGCGGGCCTGGGCGAGCGTGCGGTAGGCCTCGCGGCGCAGCGTCCACCGGGTGGCACGGTCGCCGGACTCGCTCAGTACGTGTGCGAGGTAGGCGTGCGCCGCGGCGTCCGCGGCGTCGATGCCGGCCCGGACGCCCGCGCCGCCCCGCTGGCCCGGCAACGGCAGGTGCCCCGCGACCAGCACGATCGCGCAGGCCAGCAGCGTCTCCCCGATCCGCCCCGCGGAGGCCTGCGGTTCGCCGCCCACCATGACCAGGGCCAGGACGAGGACGGTGACGACGGTGGTCTGGGCGGCGAAGTGCCGGGCGGCGACCGGCACCAGGGCGCCGCACACGGCGACGAGGGCGACGAGCCCCTCCGGCCGGGGCAGCACGGCCGCGAACCCGGCGAACAGCAGCGCCCCGAGCACGGTCCCGGCCGCACGGTTCAGCACCCGGGACGCCAGCGGCCCGAGGTCGGGCTTGACGAGGAAGATGGCGGTGGCGGGCATCCAGTACCAGTGCTGGTGGGAGCCGTACCAGTGGCCGTGGTGCAGCGCCTGGGCGACGGCGGCACTGGCGCCGAAGCACAGCCCGACCCGCAGCCCGTACTCCCGTCCGCCGGCGCCGAGGACGGACCGGGTCAGCGCGCGGGCGGAGCGCCGGCGCGTGTGCAGGTCCCGGCCCCTGCCCCGGTCGAAGGCCTCCGCGGCGTGCAGCAGCGCGTCGTCCAGGGCGCGCAGGGCGGGGTCGGTCCGGCTGGGCGCGGGCAGCGGTCCCGCGGAGGTGTTGCCGCGGACGGCCGCCGCGAGCCGCCGGGGCCCTTCGGCGGCCCGGGCGGGCACGGCCTGCTCCGCCCACGCCAGCGCGGTCGCCGCCTCGCCCAGCGGCAGGGCGGCGGCGTACTGGGCGTGCAGCCGCCGCTCGGCCGCGGTCGAGGCGCGACGCCGCAGGCGGGGCCCGGCCAGCGCGTCCTGAGCCTGGTCGAGGGCGGCGGTGAGCCCGGCCCTCCGCGCGACGGCGTCCCCCGTGCCGACCGCCTCCAGCAGTGCGGCGACGGCCTCGTAGACGTCGGCGACGGCCGCCCGTTCCCCGTCGAAGCGGAAGTCGATACGCAGATCTCCGGCGGCGAACCCGGGCGTGGGCAGCACGAGGCGCAGCAGGAGCAGCCAGCCGGCACCGGAGAGGAAGGCCAGCACGCTCTGCCATCCGGGGTCGGGCAGCGGCATCCCGGCGCCCACCGCGCTGCCGACCAGCAGCTGCGTCCCGGCTGCCGACGCCACCGGTCCGACGGCACTGACACTCCCGGCGACCAGCCCGAGGCCGGTCAGTACGAGGGTCAGCGCGACGGCCCCGAGGTGCGGCCCGGCGTACGTCCCGACGAGCAGCCCGGCCGCTCCGGCGAGCGCGGGTACGCCGATCCGCCCCACGGAGGTGCGGCGGCTGCCCGGCCGGTCGTTGATGCCGGCCAGCATGGCGGCGATGGCGGCGACGACCCCCAGCGAGGTCCGCCCGGCGGCCAGGGCCGCGATCAGCAACGGCCCGCCGGCCAGCGCGCCCCGGACCACCGCGTTCCACGGCACGGGGCCGCGCTGGGCGTTCAGGGCGTGGGTGAGCCAGGGCGGGAGCGCGCGGGCGGCGTCGGTGAACAAGGGGCGCGGCCTCCGGTCGTCCGGGTCGAGGGCGGTGGGGAGCCTTCGGGCGACGGTGGCCGGGCTGGGCGGTGCGCTGTCAAGCGTACGGCGTCGGGACAGCGTACGGCGCCGGGCGAGCCGGTACCCCGTGATCCGGCGTGGACACGCGCGGTGATCCGGTGCACGCACCCGGGCGGAGGCGGCCGTCCGGTCACGCTGCGCCCCCGTGGCGGCCTCCGGTGCACACCGGCTCCATGGCGGCGGCCAGCAGTTCCGCGGCCCGCGCGACCGAGTGCGCCAGGGACCGCGGCTCGGGTGTCAGCCCGGCCACCAGCGCATCGACCCCGGCCAGCCCCGCCCGCTCGACCAGCCCCTTCTCGTTCGTCACCCACTCCCCCCGCGCCGCCAGTACCGCGTGTGCCGTCTGGGTCGTGGCGACGGCGAGGGCGCCGGCGACCTGGGTGACGGCGCCTCTGGGAGCGTGGCCGGCCTCGGCGTAGGCGAGGGTGGCGGTGGCCGCGCCGTACCAGCGTGCGGGAGCGGTGACGCGCAGGGCCTGCGGGTAGGCGGGACGGGGCAGTTCACCGCGCAGCACCTCGTTGATCGCCAGTTCCGCGACGACGAGGTACGTGGGGATGCCCGCCAGGTGAAACATCAGCGGCTCGACGCCGAAGCGGCCCTCCTCCGCCTCCACCAGCTCGTGCTCGACCAGGTCGAGGTCGCGGTAGTGCACGTCGACCCGGCGCTCGTCGATCGTCAGCCAGGCGCCGCCGTTGAAGACGCCGCCGCCCCACGCGCCGATCTCCGAGACCTCTCCCGGCCAGCCGACGGCGCGGAGGGAGTCGGGGTCGAAGGCTCCGCGGTAGTAGACCGCCAGGTCCCAGTCGCTTTCCGGCCCATGGGTGCCCCGGGCCCGGGAACCCCCCAGCGTGACCGCCCGGACCGCGGGCAGCGCGGCGAGCCGGTCGGCGGTGGTGTCGAGGAACGCCTGGTCCGTGCGGGCGGGCGCGGGCATGAAGGACTCCTGTCGGTGGGGCGGGCCGGGCTTGGCGGACGCCCGGAAGCCCGGCTCGACTCCGTAGGGGATCGATCCTGGTGTCGCTGCTCGTTCTCTGACGGACAGAGTGCCAGGACCTCGGCCGGGGACTGCAGCGCGGAGCCCGGCAGAGCCGGGCCAAAGCCTGTTCCGGACCAGTCACCCACATTGGAACATTGCACCAACTTGGATTGACGCTCCAAACGTGTCACGCTGGCGCCATGGCAACGCGTAGCAGCCGTCCGCGACGGCGTAACCAGGTGCTGTCCCGGCAGCAGATCGTCGCGACCGCGCTCGAACTGCTGGACACGGGTGGGGAGGGTGCTCTGACCGTTCGGGCACTGACCGAGCGCCTGGCGACCGGCTCCGGGGCGATCTACTACCAGGTGGGTACGCGCGACGAACTGCTGGACGCGGTCACGGAAGAGGTGGTCACCGGGGCTTTGACGGCCGGGCCCGACGGAGGAGCGACCACCCCCGGCGACGAGGTCCGCCGCGTAGCGCTGGCGCTGTTCGACGCGATCGCCGACCATCCGTGGCTCGCCACCCGGCTGACCCTCCAGCTCGTGCGGAATCCGGTCGGCCCGGTGACCGTGGAGATCTTCGAGAGGATCGGCCGGCAGATGGGCTCGCTGGGCGTGCCGCGGGGTTCCTGGTTCGACGCCGCCTCGACGCTCGTGCACTACATCCTCGGTGCGATCAGCCAGAACGCGCGTACCGACGCGGATACCCCGGGCATCGAGCCCGAGCGTGAGGAGTTCTTCGGCGCGGCGGCGACGGCGTGGCAGGAACTCGACCCGGAGGAGTACCCGTTCATGCACGCCGTCGTCGGCCAGATGAGCCGGCACGACGACCGGGAGCAGTTCCTCACGGGTATCGCGATCGTGCTCGACGGCCTCGCCGGTCTGAGCCGGCCCGGCGGTACGGCCGGATGAAGCCCTTACTGATTCCTTTCCGGACCCCCTGGAGGATGAACATGAACGCACTCTCGTGCCGCGGCGCTAAGACGAAGGCCGGGGCACTCGCCCTCGCACTGGCGGCGTTCGCCTCGGCCGGGGCGGCCCTGCCGGTGAACGCCGCCGCGCAGGACGAACCGCCCGCGCACGCTTCCGCCGCCCTCACACGGAACGCCACGAGCGACGTGCGCAGCAGGCACCCCGGCGCAGCCTGCTACGAGGCCCGCGTGCCGGTATCGGTCGAGAAGATCGGCAAGGCACACATCTACGGGCAGTTGTGTCAGCCGCGTCACGGCACCGCCACGAGCAGGACCGTTCAACTGCTGGTGCCGGGCTCCACCTACAACCACACCTACTACGACATGCCGGTGAAGTCGTCCCGCTACTCGTACGTCTCAAAGGCTCTCGACGCCGGCTTCTCCACGTTCGACATCGACCGGCTCGCTACGGGCAGGAGCACCCTGCCGCCCAGCTCGCTCTACACCCTCGACTCCGGAACCGAGGCGATCCACCAGGTGGTCGCCAAGCTGCGCGGCGGTGGGATTAGGAACCGCACGTTCGACAAGGTCGTGTGGGTCGGTCATTCTCTGGGCTCGTCGATGGCCTGGGCCCAGGCGGAGAAGTACGACGGCGACATCGACGCCTTCGTGCTCACCGGCATGAGCCATGTCGTCCGGGACGAGGACCCGTCCGGCGGGGGCCCCGGAGAAGACGTCCCGTTCGAGATCAGGGCCATGGACGACCCCAAGTTCCACGGCAGGATCAACGACCCCGGTTACTGGACGACGAACGCCGGCATGCGGCAGTTCTTCTACTACGCCCCCGCCACCGACCCGGCCGTCATCGAGGCCGACGAGCGGTTCAAGGACGTGAGCACCGCGGCGGACTCGGAGGGCGCGAATCTTCCGCCGGCGCAGTCCCCCTCCCGTTCGATCAAGGTGCCGACCCTTCTGGTCGTCGGTGACAAGGACCAGTACTGCACCACCGGCACCTGCACCCGCGAGTCGATGCTGGCCCATGAGGGGCCGTACTACTCCGAACGGGCCGACCTCGAGGCCATCGTCGTGCCCGACAGTGGCCACAACGTGCAGCTGCACGAGAGCGCACCCCGGACGAACGCGGCGATCCTCCAGTGGATCAGGGACGCGATGCCCTAGGCCCCGGCCGTCCCTGCGATGTATTACCTGGTCACCGCATTGCTCCTGGAGCAATGCGATGTGGAGTTAGACTGTACTGTAAAGTCTAGGATGCGGCCCGAGGGAGGACGGACCCGGCGTGGACGGCGACCGTCCTACGGTCGGCCGGCGGGACCCTGACATTCGAGCGAGGAGCGGGACGAGATGGCCGGACAGCCGAGCGCGGACCGGCCGAGGGCCCGGTCCGGGGAGCGTGGCGGGCGCAGGCCCGCCTCCGAGGAGAAGATCCTCGCCGCGGCGAAGGAACTCTTCCTCGCCGACCGCTACGACGGAGTCAACCTGGAGCGGATCGCCGAGCGCGCCGGGGTCTCACGACAGACCGTCTACAACCGGTTCGGGTCGAAGGAGAGGGTCTTCCGTGAGATGGTCCGCCATCACTGGTCGGCGTTCGCCGGCCCGGACCCGCGGATCGCCGAGTGCGACCCCGACGCGAGCGCCGAGCAGGTCCTGCGAGGGTTCGCGCAGTCACTCCGGCGCTTCGCCACCGAGACGGACCAGATCCGTTTCGCCCAGCTTGTGGTGACCGAGTCCGCCCGCCTGCCGTGGATCGCGGACGAGTTCTACCGGCTCGGGAAGGGCCCGGTAGTGGCCGCGTTCACCGCCTGCCTCGACAGCCTGGTCCGCAGCGACCGCCTGCGCTGCCCGGACACCCACCTGGCGGCGCGCCAGTTCATGGGCCTTGTCCAGGAGTTCCTCGTCTGGCCGAGGGTCATGGCCTTCGAAGCGGAGTATGTCGATCAGGCCTCCTCGGAGGTGGTGATCGAGGAAGCGGTACTCACCTTCCTGTCCCGCTACGCGCCCGCGGCTGACGCTCCGGCGCGACGTGCCCGACCCGACCGCCGCGCGGCGGTCGCCTCGGTGCCCGACGCGGTGTCCGCCCCACCCACTCTCAAGGACCTGTCATGACCGCAGACAGCATTACCCTCGGCGACGTCGAGATCACCCGCGTCATCGAGTGGTCCGGCCCCATCCGCACCGCCCGCTTCATCGTTCCGGACAGCGACGAGGAGACATGGCGCCGCAACCGGGACTGGCTGGAACCGGACTTCTGGACCCCGGCCGATGACGCCTACCGCTGTCACATCCAGACCTGGGTGCTGCGCAGCGAGGGCAAGACCATTCTGCTGGACACCGGCGTCGGGAACGGCCGGGAGCGCCCGCAGGTTCCGCAGTTCGCCGGGTTGCAGACAGACTTCCTCGCCCGCCTGCGCGCGGCCGGCGTCGCGCCCGAAGACGTCGACCTCGTCGTCAACACGCACATCCACTACGACCACGTCGGCTGGAACACCGAGTCGCGCGACGGCGAATGGGTCCCCACCTTCCCCAACGCCACGTACCTGATCCCCCGCGCCGACAACCTGTACTTCGACCCGGAGGGCGCCCGCCGCAGCCGGGCGCCGCGCGACGAGCACGAACGCGTCCGGTGGGAGGGCAGCAAGCTCGTGTTCAACGACAGCATCGCCCCCATCCACCGAGCCGGCCAGGCAGTGCTGTGGGAGGGCGCCCACCGCATCGACGGCAACCTGCGGCTAGAGGCCGCACCGGGCCACACCCCGGGGTCGTCCGTCGTCACCTTGCGATCGGGCACGGACCGCGCCGTCTTCGTCGGGGACCTGGTGCACAGTCCCGTCCAAGTCCTCGAACCCCGGTGGAACAGTTGCTTCTGCGACGACCCCCAGCTCGCGGCCAGGACCCGCGCTTCCTACCTCTCCCGCGCCGCCGAACTGCGTGAACTCGTCGTCCCGGCCCACTGGCCGGGCCACGGAGCCGCCGAAGTCCGGCACGAGGGCGACGGCTTCGCCCTCACCGAATGGGCGGCGTTCCCCCGCGGCTGATCCCGGTGGGCGACAAGCCGGCCCGAAGGCCGGACCGGGTGACGGGGCGAAGAAGCCGAAACGGCCGTTCCGGCACTACCGCGTCCACTCGTGCGCGTGGTCGGAGACGAACTCGGCAAAGCCGCGCGGCGGACGGCCGGTCAGTTCGAGCACCGCGGTGCTGACCCGGTCTTCGCGTCCCTCCTGGATTCCGCGCTCGACGGCTGCGAGGGCGTCCGCGAACTCCGCCGGCATTCCGGAGGCACGGTAGGCGGCAGCCTGTTCCTCCTCCGTAATACGCTCCACACGAACCCGTCTGCCGGTCTGCGCGGTGATGATCTGCGCGGCCTGCGGATAACTCATACCGCGCGGACCGGTGATCAGGTAATCGCTTCGAGCGTCCGTGCCCGGGTCAGCCAGGAGCGCGGCAGCACTGGCAGCGATGTCCCGCGCGTCGACCCACGCCAGTGCGCCGTCGCCGGCCGCGGTGCGGATCTCACCGAGTCGACGGATGCGCTCGGCCAGTGGGTGCGGGCGCAGGAAGTTCTGCATGAAGCCCGACGCGCGGAGTACAACACCCCCGGGCCGGGCCCGAACCAGAGCGGCCAACTCCACGGCGCTCGGTGCGCCGGGCAGCACAATGGCTGAGCCGAGCATCACGAGGCGCCGGACGCCGGCCCGCTGCGCTCGGTACAGGAAGGGTTCGACCAGTGGCAGCGGGTCCACACTCTCCACCGGTGCAAGCAGGAAGACCCGGTCCGTCCCTTCGAGCGCGGGTCCATGTGTGGCCGGGTCGCTCCAGTCGAAGCGGATCGCGTCGGGATCGGCTGCGGCCGGGTTCCGGCTGGCGGCCCGAGCCCGCACGCCGGCGTCGCGGAGCATGCGCACCAGCGCCTTGCCGGTCCTGCCGGTTCCTCCGGTCACGAGCACTCCGGGCATCAGGCGCCCTTCCCGTCGGCCGAGTCGATCTCGAGCGAGTCGATCAGCCCGTCGCGGACCGTGAGAACGACGAAGTGGTCCAGGCGGTGGGGCCGTGAGGTGGCCGCGGTGCGGCCGGCGGCCGTCCACTCCACTGTTCCGTCCGGCGCCCACAGATCTGCGGCGGCGTTCATGGCTTTGGCCGGCATCAGGTCGATCATTCGGCGAAATGTTCCCTCGGGTGTGCTGGACACTGCTTCTCCTCGTGGTCGACAAACCGACCGGGCCACCATGCACAGCGGATGCGGGCATGCGGAACGGACAGCTCAACCCCGGACCAGCAGTGCGAGGCTCGTCCGTCCCTGCCTGTGGCAGCATGGAAGAGTGAGTAGTGAGGGGCTCGCAGACTTCCTACGCCGCCGCCGCGAGGGCCTGCGACCGGGGGACCCGCAGGCCGGAGCGACACGTCCGCCGAGCCCGCGTGCCCGGCGCACGCCCGGACTCCGCCGCGAAGAGGTGGCCGCCCTGGCCCAGGTGTCGGTGAGTTACTACGAACGGCTGGAACAGGCACGGGCGCCCCGGCCCTCACCGCAGGTGCTGTCCGCGCTGGCGACGGCTCTCCAGCTCACTGAAGCCGAGCGTGACCATCTGGCCCGCCTGGCCGGTCAGGTCCTGCCGGCGGAGAACGACGGCGCGTCGGAGCGTGTGCCCGAGGATGTCCAGGAGCTACTCGGCAGACTGGACGGCATTCCCGCCTACATTGCCAACGACCGGCAGGACATCGTCGCCTGGAACGCGGCGGCCGCGGCACTGATCACGGACTTCTCTCGACTCACCCCTGACGAGCGCAACCTCACGCGCCTTTCGGCGAGATTCCGTGACACTCTCTGCACCGGCGCGCCCGGTTCGGAGACGGATTTCTCACGGCAGGCAGCAGCTCAATTGCGCGCAGCCAGCGTTCGGCGCCCCCGAGACAGCGTGCTCGCAGGGCTGATCAACGAGTTCGCGACCCACGATCCGGATTTTGCGAACAGCTGGCGTCGCCACGATGTGCGCCCCGTGCCCAGCCTGCGAAAAATCCTGCGCCACCCGACGCTGGGCGAGCTGGAGCTCGACCGCCACACCCTCAGCCTGCCCGGCTCGGATTTCTCCTTGATGATGTACACGGCTCAAGCCGGC
The DNA here is from genome assembly GCF_000721235.1 of Streptomyces olivaceus. Classification (GTDB taxonomy): domain Bacteria; phylum Actinomycetota; class Actinomycetes; order Streptomycetales; family Streptomycetaceae; genus Streptomyces; species Streptomyces olivaceus. The sequence continues at coordinate 302,941 of NZ_JOFH01000002.1, read as the reverse complement.
AGCCCCAGCGCTGCCGCGCTGAAGTGCCTTTGACTGCCCTTTCCCTGGACGACTGCCGACGCCACCCCTGTGCAGGCGCTACGCAAGGCGGCGCCCAGTGGGTTCAGCCCGGGTTCCCACCCGCGACCACACCATCCGTGCCCAGGAACCACGGGAGTTGTTCAGACGGGCGACGGGGCTGCTGAACAACGGCCGGCGGGCCTGTACTCGTGGGAGCGGATCACAGGCGACGGAAGGCGATCCATGCGCAAGTCGTTCACTGCGGCGCTCGCCGCGCCCGCGGTGCTGGTGCTCGCCCTGAGCGGGTGCTCCGACCAGTCCTCCTCCCGCCCCTCCGAACGGGTCGCGCAGGAGCGGGAGGAGGCCCCGGTGTCGGCGGCCCCGTCCACCTCTCCCACCCCTTCTCCCTCTCCCCCGCGGTCGGGTTCCGGGTCCGCGGCGACGGCTGCCGCGTCCCCGGTCGCCGGCCCCGCGGCCGAGGTCTGCCGGACGGTGGACACGGCTGCCCGCAACCAGTTGATCGCCGGAGCCCTGGCCCTCGGCGACGAGAACGAGGAGGACTCCGTGGTCCGGGCGGACACCGCGACGACCTACCGGAACTTCGCCGCCGAGCTGCGCCTGATCGCACCGCGGGCCCACGGGGAACTGCGGTCGGCCCTGACGAAGTGGGCGGGCGCCGGCACCGCGGTGGGGCGTTACATCGCGGAGAACGAGCCCCGGGCCGGCTACGTCATCGACTTCGGGCCGACGGAGAGGCAGTGGGACGCCGGGCGGAAGGCGGCCGAGAAGGTGTGCGGGCACGAGCTTCCCGACCTCGGTCAATAGGTTCCGCCCGCGATCCGCGGGTGCTGAAGTCAGGCCGCGGCGCGCTCCGTCGCCGGGCGGCGGCGCAGGTGGGGGTCGAGGAGAGCGGGCGGCCGGTAGTCCTGGTCGAGCGCGGTGACGTCGGTGCCGGGAGGCACGATCTCGTCGATCCGTGCGAGCAGGTCGTCGTCGAGGCGGACGTCGAAGGCGGCGACGAGGTCGTCGAGGTGGGCCGCCGTGCGGGCGCCGACCAGGGCGCTGGTGACGCCGGGGTGGGCGATGGTGAAGGCCAGGGCGAGGTGGGTCAGCGGCAGGCCCGCCTCCTCGGCGAGCGGAATGAGCCGTTCGACGACGTCGATGCGGCGTTCGTCGGTGAGGTGCCGGGCGAGGCCGGCGCGGAGGAGGGGGTTCTCCTGGTTCCTGCGCACACGGCCGGTGAGCATGCCCTGGGCGAGCGGTCCCCAGACCAGGACGCCCATGCCGTGGCGCTGGGCGACGGGCAGGACCTCGCGCTCGATGCCGCGGTTGAGCAGGGAGTAGGGCGGCTGTTCGGTGCGGAAGCGTTCCAGGTTGCGGCGCTCCGCCACCCACTGGGCCTCGACCATCTCGGAGGCGGGCGTGTTGGAGGACCCGACGGCGCGGACCTTGCCGCTGCGGACCAGGTCGGTGAGCGCGGAGAGCGTCTCCTCGAAGTCGGTGGAGGGGTCCAGGCGGTGAATCTGATAGACGTCGATGTGGTCCATCCGCAGCCGGCGCAGGGAGTCCTCGACGGCCTTCACGATCCAGCGCCGGGAGGTGCCGCGCTGGTTGGGGTCCTCACCCACCGGCCGGCCGAACTTCGTCGCGAGGACGACGTTGTCGCGGCGCCCCTCGATGGCCTTGCCGACGACCTCCTCGGAGTCGGCGTACGCGTCGGCGGTGTCGAGGAAGTTGATCCCCGCGTCCAGCGCCCGGTGGATGATGCGGGCCGACTCCTCGGGTTCGTTGCCCATGCGGGTGGCGAACATCAGGGTGCCGAGCGCATAGGGGCTGACCTTGATCCCGGTGCGGCCGAGAGTGCGGTACTGCATGAGAGATCCTCCAGAGGGCAGCCCGGTGCCGCCCGGCACCGTAGACTGAGAGAAACGGAAGGGCTTTCCGGAACAAGATACGGAAAGCCTTTCCGGATACGCAACTGGAGTCACCATGACCGATTCGTCCCCAGCCCCGGGAGGGCGCCGCCGGCGTGTCGACGCGCAGCGCAACCTCCACGCCCTCGTCGACGCCGCTCGCACGGTCTTCGACACCACCGGCGTGGACGCGCCCGCCAAGGAGATCGCCGACCTCGCGGGGGTGGGCGTGGGCACCCTCTACCGGCACTTCCCGCTGCGCTCGGACCTGGTCAAGGCCGTCGTGGAGAGCGGGATCGACGCCATCGCCGCGCTGGGCGCCCGGCTCGGCGCCGAGGAGGAGCCGGGCGACGCTCTCAAGGAGTGGCTGCGCCAGTACGCCACGTTCCTGGGGAGCAAGCGCGGGCTCGCCCCCGCCCTGCACTCCGGGGACCCCGCCTACAAGGAACTGCCCGGCTACTTCCTGGCCAAGGTCGGGCCCGCGCTCGCCGCGCTGCTCGACTCCGCCGTGGCCGCCGGTGTCGTCCGCGACGACGTCAGCGCCGACGACGTGCTCTACGCCGTCGCCAACCTGTGCATGCCCGTGCCGGTGGAGCGGCCGGGGTACGAACCCCGGCGGATGGTCGCCGTGTTCGCCGACGGCCTCCTCGGGGGCGGGCGGCGACCGGCGCACGGCGGCTGACCGGTCTCAGGCGGCGCCGCGCGCGTACCGGTCCGTCGCCGCGACGAGTACCTCGTCCCCCACCGCCCCGGCGTCGTGCCCGGCCTCGTCGACGAGCACCAGTTCGCTGTCCGGCCAGGCGTGGTGGAGCCGCCAGACGGTGCCGAGGAGGTTGCCGAAGTCGAGGCTGCCCTGGACCAGGGTGCCGGGGACGCCCTTCAGGAGAGGGGCGTCCCGGAGGACCACGCCCTCGTCGTTGCCGTCGCCGAGGAAGTGGTCGTTGCCCCAGTAGTGCGTGACGGTACGGGCGAAGCCCAGGCGGAAGTCGGGGTCCTCGTAGCGGGCGACCGACCGGGGCGGGGCGGGGATGGTCGCCGTCTCCCAGTCGGTCCAGGCGCGTGCGGCGCGCTCGCGGACCGCGGCGTCGGGGGACTCCAGGAGCCGGTGGTAGGCGGCGGCGTGGTTGCCCTCGCGTTCGTCCGGCGGCAGCCCGGCGAGCAACTGTTCATAGGCCTCGGGGAAGAGCTTCCCCAACCCCCGGGTCAGGAGGTCCACTTCGGCGTTGGAACCGGTCGCGACCCCGGTCAGCACCAGCTCGGTCACCACTCCGGGGTGCGTCTGCGCGTACCGCAGCCCCAGGAACGAGCCGAACGACACGCCCCACACCAGCCACCGTTCGATGCCCAGGTGGGCGCGGAGCCGCTCCAGGTCCGCCATCAGGTGGGCGGTCGTGTTGACGCCCATGTCGGTGTCGTGGGCGCTCGCGCGGGGCCGCGACCGTCCGGCGCCGCGCTGGTCGAGGAGGACGATGCGGTAGGCGGCCGGGTCGAAGAACCGCCGGTGTCCGGGGCTCGCGCGGGATCCCGGGCCGCCGTGGAGCACCACCGCGGGTTTGCCGTGCGGGTTGCCGCAGGTCTCCCAGTAGACGTGGTTGCCGTCGCCGACGTCGAGCATGCCGTGGTCGTACGGTTCGATCTCCGGATACAGGCTCATCGGAGCACCGTAACGGTGCCGGACCGACTCCCTCATCCCCTTTACCCGGCGCTACCGGGGGTCCCGTCCGGCGACGGGGAGGTCCGCCGTCTCCGCCGCCGTGCGCAGCACGTCGCGCAGCATCGCGGGGGTGAGCCGGCCGGTGAACGTATTGCGCTGGCTGACGTGGAAGCAGCCGAAGAGCCGCAGGCCGGGCCCGTCCGCGGCGTCCAGTGTCACGTGTCCGCCGTGCGTGAAGGCCGGCCGGGGACGGGGCACCGTCCAGCCGGCCCCCGCGAAGGCGGGCAGCGTGGCCTGCCAGCCGAAGGCCCCCAGCACCACCACGGCGCGCAGCGTCGGCCGCAGCAGTCCCAGCTCCTGGACGAGCCAGGAACGGCAGGTGTCGCGTTCGGCCGGGGTGGGCTTGTTGGCGGGCGGGGCGCAGTGCACCGGTGAGGTGATGCGGACGCCGTACAGTTCCAGGCCGTCGTCGGCATGGATCGCGGTGGGCTGCGAGGCGAGGCCCACGTCGTACAGCGCCTGGTACAGCACGTCTCCGGAACGGTCGCCGGTGAACATCCGCCCGGTGCGGTTGGCGCCGTGGGCCGCGGGGGCGAGCCCGACGATCAGCAGGCGCGCGTCCGGCGGCCCGAAGCCCGGCACCGGCCGGCCCCAGTACGTCCAGTCGGCGAAGGCCGCCCGCTTGGTCCGGGCCACCTCCTCGCGCCACTCGACGAGCCTGGGGCACGCCCGGCACCCGGCGATCCGCTGGTCGAGTACGTCCAGGCCGACGGTTTCCATGCGTCCACCGTAAGACCGGCCGGACGGGACCGTGGTACGCGGCGGCCCCGGCTCCCCGCCGCCGACCCCGGGTGCCCGTGGATATCGCGGTTGGATATTGCGGTCCCTCCGGTCGGTGCGGACGGTTAGGCTCGGCCCCATGGCTTCCGAGCATGACGAGGGCAGGAGCGGCGAGAGGGCCGCGTCCCAGGACGGTGCCGCTGCCGCCGGCCGGGCACCGGACCAGAAGACGGCCCACCCGGAGACCGGCGGCCCGAAGACCGCCAATCCGAAGACCGCCGATCCGAAGACCGCTGCCGCCGTCGCCGCTGCCGAGGCCGCCCGGCCGCAGAACGGCGAGAGCGTCCGGGTGGACAGCTGGATCTGGGCCGTCCGTCTCATCAAGACCCGCTCCCTCGGCGCGACCGCCTGCCGCGGCGGTCATGTCCGGGTGAACGGCGAGCGGGTGAAGCCAGCCAACTCCGTGCGCGTCGGCGACGAGGTGCGCCTGCGGCACGAGGGCCGGGAACGCGTCGTCGTGGTGAAGCGGCTGATCCGCAAGCGCGTCGGCGCCCCGGTGGCCGTCCAGTGCTACGTCGACAACTCCCCGCCGCCCCCGCCCCGCGAGGCCGTCGCGCCCGCCGGCATCCGCGACCGCGGTGCGGGCCGCCCGACCAAGCGGGACCGCCGCGACATGGAGCGGCTGCGCGGACTGGAGGGCCTGGCCAGCGCCCGGCGGGACGCCGAGACCAGGCCCTGAACGGCGACGCCCTCCCCTGGACCGGCCGGCAGGCGTCCTTACCGGAGTGAACCGGCCCGCAGGCGTCCTGTCCCGAGCCGCGCGCCCGCGAGGCGTTGCGCCGGCCCCCGCTACCCCCGGGGCACCGGGACCGCCCGCGCCCACGTGCCGTCGTCGGTCAGGTACCGCTCCACGCCGAGCCCCGCCTCCCCCAGTGCCGCCTCGAACGCCTCCGTGGTCAGGGGGCGGGCCCGGAAGGTCTGCGTCCAGACCGCGTCCGGGAACTCGTACTCCGCGCGGACCGAGTTGACGCCGTCCCCCACCGGATCCGACGACAGGATCCGGACGGTGAAGCCGCTGGGGTCCACCCGCTCACGCGGCAGGTTCGTGTGATAGTCCGCGCCCTCGCGCTGGACGAGTACGCACCCGTCGTTCGCGACGTGCCGCGCGCAGGTGCGCAGCAGCCCCCGCCGCACGTCGGCGTCCCCGCTGTGCACCAGGAAGGACGCCAGCACGACCGCGTCGAAGCGCTCGGCCAGGTCGAGCTCCTCGATCGGGCTGCGTACGGCCCGTGCCCCGCGCACGCGCGCCAGCATCTCGGCGGACTCGTCCACGGCGGTGACGGTGAAGCCCCGCTCCACCAGCGGGTGCGTCATGCGTCCCACCCCGCAGCCCAGCTCCAGGAGGTGCGCGCCGGCGGGCACGGCGCCGGCGACGATCTCCGGCTCCGGGCCGGCGGGCAGCCGCGCATAGAGCTCGACGGCACAGCCGTCCGGGGTGATGGCTCCCGGTCCCGTCCCCTGGTGTCCCTCTCGCATTCTCAGCTCCATGCCCGTCCAACGGACCGCGACCGCACACCCGTTCCCACACGCGCATGGGTTCACCCGGCCGAGTGAACACGGGAGCCGCCGTCGTCCGGTGCGTACGGACATTGAATGCCGGCAGGCGCGGACGTCAGTAGTCGAACCGCGCCTGCTGCAGGTACTCCGGCTTCGGGTCCAGGGCGGCCGCCAGCCGGAAGTGACGCCGGGCCTGGTCGGGACAGCCCCGGCGCTCGTAGGTGCGGGCGAGGGCGAAGTGCGCGAACGCGTTGTCCGGCTCACGCTCCAGGACGACGGTGAACTCCAGCTCAGCCGGTCGCAGTTGGGCGGCGGCGAAGAAGGCACGCGCACGCAGCAGACGGGCGGCCGTGTTCTCGGGGTGGGCGCCGATGACACCGTCGAGCAGTTTCACCGCGCCCTGCGGGTCCCGCGCCGCCAGCAGCTGCTCGGCGGCACGGAAGTCGATGACGTCTGTCTCCGGAGTACGTCCGGTCGAACCGCTGGTCTCGGGCACGGCAGAGTCCTTCCCTCGCTGGAAGGGATCAACGCCCGCGCCGGAGCCGCTATTCCGTGCGGGCCCTGCGCGCGAGTTCGGCCCACACCTCTCGCACGCGGCGCCGCAGCTCCTCCAGCGGCACGTCGTTGTCGACGACCAGGTCCGCGATCTCCCGGCGCTGCTCACGCGTCGCCTGGGCGGCCATGCGCGCCCGGGCGTCCTGCTCGCTCATGCCGCGCAGCCGGACCAGCCGGTCGAGCTGGGTGGCGGGGTCGGCGTCCACGACGACCACGACGTCGTACAGGGGCGCCAGGCCGTTCTCGGTGAGCAGCGGGACGTCGTGGACGACGACGGCGTCCTCGGCGGCGGCTTCCGCGGCCTCCTCCAGGGCGCGGGAGCGCTCACCGACCAGGGGGTGCACGATCGAGTTCAGCGCGGCCAGTCTCTCCCGGTCGGCGAAGACGATCGAGCCCAGCTTCGGCCGGTCCAGGCGGCCGTCCTCGGTGAGGACGTCCGCACCGAACGCCTCCACGACCGCGGCGAGCCCCGGGGTACCCGGTTCGACGACCTCACGGGCGATCCGGTCCGCGTCGATCAGCACGGCCCCGCAGTCGACGAGCAGCCGCGACACCTCACTCTTGCCGGCGCCGATCCCGCCGGTCAGGCCAACTCTCAGCATGAGGGGAAGCCTAGGGCGTGCCGGTACCGCGTCAGCCGTCGCCCTCTCGCTCCGCCAGGAACCGTTCGAACTCGCGGCCGATCTCGTCCGCCGACGGGATGTCGACGGGCTCGGCCAGCATGTTGCCGCGGGTCTCGGCGCCCGCGGCCGCGTCGTACTGGTGCTCCAGGCCCTGGACGAGCCCCGTGAGCTCCTCGTCGCCCTCCTGGATCTGCCGGTCGATCTCCGTCTGGGTGCGGTGGGCGTCCGAGCGCAGGGAGTGCGCGATACCGGGCAGGACCAGGCCGGTCGCCGCGGTGATCGACTCCAGGACGGTCAGTGCGGCGTCCGGGTACGGGGAGCGGGCGATGTAGTGCGGGACGTGGGCCGCGACGCCGAGCACGTCGTGGCCGGCCTGCATCAGCCGGTACTCGACGAGCGCCTCGGCGCTGCCCGGAACCTGGGCCTCCGCGAACGGGCTGCGGTGGCCCGGTACGAGGTCGGTGCGGTTGCCGTGGGGCGTGATGCCGACGGGCCGGGTGTGCGGGACGCCCATGGGGATGCCGTGGAAGCTCACCGCGAGGCGGACGCCGAGCCGCTCCACGATCTGTCCGACGGCGGCGGCGAAACGCTCCCACTCGACGTCCGGCTCGGGGCCGGACAGCAGCAGGAAGGGCGCGCCGGTCGCGTCCTGGACGAGGCGCACTTCCAGGGTCGGGTCCTCGTAGTCCGTGTAGCTGTCCCGCTTGAAGGTCAGCAGCGGCCGGCGCGCGCGGTAGTCCACGAGCCGGTCGTGGTCGAAGCGGGCGACGACCTGGTGCGGCAGGGAGTCGAGCACCCGGTCGACGATCTGGTCGCCGGTCTCGCCGGCGTCGATGTATCCGTCGAAGTGGTACAGCATGACCAGTCCGGCCGACTCCTGGGCGAGTGCCATGTCGACGACCGCCAGGCCCTTCGGCTCCCACGCGTACAAGTCCTGCGGATCAAGCACAGTGACCGCCCCTCCTCGAGTTCGTCTGTCACAACACCCGTGCGGGGTGCGGCATTCCCGGAGGACGGGGATCCGATCTTGCGGGCTCCGAACGTGATCGCGGTGCCCCGGCGGCACCGGGGCCCGCACACGCACCGAGGGGCCGCACCTCGAAAGGTGCGGCCCCTCGGTCAGCCTCTGGGCCTACCGCTGAGCGTCAGCGGACGGCGCGTTCAGCTCTGGCCGCCGGCCAGCTTCTCGCGGAGCGCGGCCAGCGCCTCGTCCGACGCCAGGGCGCCGGAGTTGTCGCCGCCCTCGGAGGAGTACGAGCCGCCGCCGCCACCGCCGCCGCCGCCGGACGTGGCCTGAGCCGCACCCGCGGTGTCGACACCCTCGGCAGCGGCCTTCTCGTCCGCCTCGCGGGACTTGATGACCTGCGCCTGGTGCTGCTCGAAGCGCTGCTGGGCCTCGGCGTACTGCGTCTCCCAGGCCTCGCGCTGGGTCTCGTAGCCCTCGAGCCAGTCGTTGGTCTCGGGGTCGAAGCCCTCGGGGTAGATGTAGTTGCCCTGGTCGTCGTAGGACGCGGCCATGCCGTACAGGGTCGGGTCGAACTCGACCGCCGACGGGTCGGCACCGAAGGCCTCGTTGGCCTGCTTCAGCGAGAGGCTGATGCGGCGGCGCTCGAGGTCGATGTCGATGACCTTGACGAAGATCTCGTCGTTGACCTGGACGACCTGCTCCGGGATCTCCACGTGGCGCTCGGCCAGCTCGGAGATGTGGACCAGACCCTCGATGCCCTCGTCCACGCGGACGAACGCACCGAACGGCACCAGCTTCGTGACCTTGCCGGGCACGACCTGGCCGATCTGGTGGGTGCGGGCGAACTGCTGCCACGGGTCTTCCTGGGTCGCCTTCAGCGACAGGGAGACACGCTCGCGGTCCATGTCGACGTCGAGGACCTCGACGGTGACTTCCTGGCCGACCTCGACAACCTCGGACGGGTGGTCGATGTGCTTCCAGGACAGCTCGGAGACGTGGACCAGGCCGTCGACGCCACCCAGGTCCACGAAGGCACCGAAGTTGACGATCGAGGAGACGACGCCGGAACGGACCTGACCCTTCTGGAGGGTGGTGAGGAACGTCTGGCGCACCTCGGACTGGGTCTGCTCCAGCCAGGCGCGGCGGGACAGGACCACGTTGTTGCGGTTCTTGTCCAGCTCGATGATCTTCGCCTCGAGCTCCTTGCCCACGTAGGGCTGGAGGTCGCGGACGCGGCGCATCTCGACCAGGGAGGCCGGGAGGAAGCCGCGGAGGCCGATGTCGAGGATGAGACCACCCTTGACGACCTCGATGACGGTACCGGTGACGATGCCGTCCTCTTCCTTGATCTTCTCGATGGTGCCCCAGGCACGCTCGTACTGGGCGCGCTTCTTCGAGAGAATCAGGCGGCCTTCCTTGTCCTCCTTCTGGAGAACAAGGGCCTCGATCTCGTCACCGACGGCGACGACCTCGTTGGGGTCGACGTCGTGCTTGATCGAGAGCTCGCGGCTCGGGATGACACCTTCGGTCTTGTAACCGATGTCGAGCAGGACCTCGTCCCGGTCGACCTTCACGATGACGCCGTCGACGATGTCGCCGTCGTTGAAGTACTTGATCGTCTCGTCGATCGCGGCGAGGAAGGCTTCCTCGTTACCGATGTCGTTGACCGCAACCTGCGGGGTGGTGGCGGTGGTCTCGGTGCTGCTCGTCATGTGGGAAAGGGCTCCGGTACGGACATTGAAGTCGTAGGTACTGCTTACGCCGGGAGCCCGTTTCGCTCTGCAGAAGCCGGACAGCCAAGGAAGCGACACCGCAAAACACAGGTGACGCCTCGAGAACCGAGGGGACATACAACAGATGCGAGCGCGACCTGCTACGTCTGAGGTGCGCAGGCCCGCAGCGCAACTTGTAGCATACGGGGGCAGTCGGGCAGGGTCAATGCGCGAAGCCGCACACCCGGGGCGGATCGCCGCATACCCGGCACAAGAGCTGTCCCCCGAGGCCGCACGGACCCCTGTTGTCCCGTGCGCGACGCGCGAGGCGGGCGGCGCGGAAGAGTGCGCAGACTAGTACGAGGGAGCCGGTCATCCAAGAGCCCGCAGCGTCCGAGGCCCTGTCCGCAGTTCCGGGAGCCGGAGCGGAGGAGCCGGAGGCCACCCGGCGTGCCGCCGGTGTCACGGAGAGTTCCCGCGCCAACCGCGGCTGGTGGGACCGGAACGCGGACGAGTACCAGGTCGACCACGGCACCTTCCTCGGCGACGACCGCTTCGTGTGGTGTCCGGAGGGCCTGGACGAGGTGGAGGCCGAGCTGCTCGGTCCGCCGGAGGAACTGAAGGGCAAGGACGTCCTCGAGATCGGCGCCGGCGCCGCCCAGTGCTCGCGCTGGCTCACCGGGCAGGGCGCCCGTCCGGTGGCCCTGGACCTCTCCCACCGCCAGCTCCAGCACGCCCTGCGCATCGGCGGCTCCTTCCCGCTGGTCTGCGCCGACGCGGCGGTCCTGCCCTTCGCGGACGACTCGTTCGACCTGGCGTGCTCGGCGTACGGGGCGCTGCCCTTCGTCGCGGATCCGCGGCTGGTACTGCGCGAGGTGCGCCGGGTGCTGCGCCCCGGGGGCCGCTTCGTCTTCTCCGTCACGCACCCGCTGCGCTGGGCGTTCCCGGACGAGCCGGGTCCCGAGGGCCTGTCGGTGTCGGCCTCGTACTTCGACCGCACGCCCTACGTCGAGCAGGACGACGAGGGCCGCGCGGTGTACGTCGAGCACCACCGCACGCTCGGCGACCGGGTGCGGGACGTGGTGACGTCCGGGTTCCGGCTCGTGGACCTGGTCGAGCCGGAGTGGCCGGACTGGAACAGCTCGGAGTGGGGCGGCTGGTCGCCGCTGCGCGGGCATCTGATCCCGGGCACGGCGATCTTCGTCTGCGAGCGCGACTGACCCGGTCGGCCTCGGGCGGTCACCGCCCTCCACGCGGTGCACGCGCGCGTGGAGGGCGGTTCCGCCGTCGTACGACACTGGGGGCGTGATCCGTTACGACGCCCTGGACGCGCTGCCCGTGCGCGGCGCCCTGCCCGCGCTGCACGACGCCCTGGAGGGGCACGGCACGGCAGTGCTGGTCGCGCCGCCCGGCACCGGGAAGACGACGCTGGTGCCGCTGGTCCTGGCCGGGTTGCTGGACGGCGACGCTCCCGCGCGGTGCGTGGTCGTGGCCGAGCCGCGGCGGATCGCGGCGCGGGCGGCGGCCCGGCGGATGGCGTGGCTGCTGGGCGAGCGGCCGGGCGCGAGCGTCGGCTACACCGTGCGCGGCGAGCGGGTCGTGGGGCCGCACACGCGCGTGGAGGTCGTCACGACCGGTGTGCTGCTGCAGCGGCTCCAGCGTGACCAGGAGCTGACGGCTGCCGACGTCGTGGTCCTCGACGAGTGCCACGAGCGGCATCTGGACGCGGACACGGCGGCGGCGTTCCTGTGGGACGTGCGCGAGACGCTGCGGCCCGAGCTGCGGCTGGTGGCCGCCTCGGCGACGACCGACGCGGAGGGGTGGGCCCGGCTGCTGGGCGGGGCCCCGGTGGTGGCGGCCGAGGGGGTGTCGTACCCGGTGCGGGTCGAGTGGGCACCACCGGTGCGCCCGGTGCGGCCGCCGCACGGGATGCGGGTCGACCCGGCGCTGCTCGCGCACGTGGCGTCAGTGGTGCGGCGGGCGCTGGACGAGCGGGACGGAGACGTGCTGTGTTTCCTGCCGGGCGTCGGCGAGATCGCCCGCGTCGCGGGCCGGCTGGGGGCGCTCGCGGACGTCGACGTGCTCCAGGTGCACGGTCGTGCGCCGGCGGCCGTGCAGGACGCGGTGCTCGCGCCCGGGGCACGGCGCCGGGTGGTGCTGGCGACCTCGGTGGCCGAGTCGTCGCTGACGGTGCCGGGCGTGCGGACGGTGGTGGACGCGGGGCTGGCGCGGGAGCCGCGGGTGGACCATGCGCGCGGGCTGAGCGCGCTGACGACGGTGCGGGCCTCGCGGGCGGCGGCGCGGCAGCGGGCGGGGCGGGCCGGGCGTGAGGCGCCGGGGGTGGTGTACCGGTGCTGGACGGAGGCGGAGGACGCCCGGCTGCCGCGCTTCCCGGCGCCGGAGATCAAGGTGGCCGACCTGACGTCGTTCGCGTTGCAGGCGGCCTGCTGGGGCGATCCGGACGCCTCCGGTCTGGCGCTGCTCGACCCGCCGCCGGGCGGCGCGATGACGGCGGCCCGGTCGGTCCTGACGGCGGTCGGCGCGGTGGACGCCTCCGGCCGGGCCACGGACAGGGGCGTACGACTGGCGCGCCTGGGCCTGCACCCCCGGCTGGGCCGGGCACTGCTCGACGCACGGACCCCGGCGGCACCGGCCCCCACCGGGCCGGACGCGGGCGACTCCGGCGGGGGCGACTCCGGCGGGGGCGGGGCGAACGCGGGCGGACCGGTCACGAGGGGGGCCGTTGTCGGCGGACCCGACACGGGTCGGGCCGGTGCGGGCGGGCCGGACACGAGGGGGGTCGGTGCGGACGCGCCCGGCGCCGGGGGTCTCCGCGCGGGCGCGGCGGGTGCCGGTGGGCGTTCCGGCGGGCGGGGTGGAGCGGGCCGGGCGCCGGCGGGTGGCACCGGCCGTTCCGCCGGGGCCGGCGCGGGCGGTTCCCGTGGTGGGGATTCCGAGGTGGTGGCCGAGGTGGTGGGGCTGCTGAGCGAGGAGGCACCGCGTGACTACGGGGACGATCTGGTGTCCACGCTCCGGGCCGCCCGGCGCGGCGGGGACGCCTACGCGGCGCGGTGGCGGGCCGAGGTGCGGCGGCTGCGCGGCGCGCTGGACGCGGTGGACGGCCGGAGCGCGCCGGGCACCGCGGGCTCGGCGGACGGCAGCGGTGCCCGGCGGCCCGGTGACGACGCGGTCGCCGGGCTGGTGGCCGCCCTGGCCTTCCCCGAACGGGTGGCGAGGAAGGACGGCGGCTCCTACCTCATGGTGTCCGGCACCCGCGCGGAGCTGCCGGAGTCGTCGGCGCTGCGCGGGGCGCCGTGGATCGCGGTGGCCGTCGCCGACCGGCCCGTGGGGCGGGGGCACGCGCGCGTGCAGCTCGGTGCGGCGGTCGACGAGGAGACGGCGCGGCTCGCGGCCGGAGCACTGCTGTCGGAGCGGGACGAGGTGCACTGGGCCGACGGCGACGTGGTGGCCCGGCGGGTCGAACGGCTGGGTGCGGTGGAGCTGGCGGCGCGGCCGCTCACCGGCGCCGACCCCGGTCTCGTACGGGGCGCGCTGCTGGAGGGGCTGCGGCGGGAGGGGTTCGGGTTGCTGCGCGGGGCGGCGGACGCGGAGCTGCTGCGTGGGCGGCTCGCGTTCCTGCGGTGGCATCTCGGCGAGCCCTGGCCGGACGTCTGCGACGACGCGCTCCTCGCGCGCGCGGACGAGTGGCTGGAGCCCGAGCTGGGCCGGGCCCGGCGACGGGCCGACCTCGGACGCATCGACGCCCGTCAGGCACTGGCACGGCTGCTGCCCTGGGCCTCGGGAGAGGCCGCGCGGCTCGACGAACTCGCGCCCGAGCGGATCGCCGTCCCCAGCGGGTCCAGGATCCGGATCGACTACGGCGACCCGGAACAGCCCGTTCTGGCGGTGAAGCTGCAGGAGATGTTCGGGCTGCAGGACTCGCCCCGGATCGCGGGGGTGCCGCTCCTGGTCCATCTCCTCTCCCCCGCCGGCCGCCCCGCCGCGGTCACCGCCGACCTGGCCTCGTTCTGGAAGGACGGCTACCGCGGCGTACGGGCGGAACTGCGCGGCCGGTACCCGAAACACCCGTGGCCCGAGGACCCGGCCACGGCGGAACCGACGCGGTACACGAAGGCCCGGCTCGGCAGGTGAGACCCGCCGGGCCGGGCGGTCCGGGCGGTGTCTACGCCTCGGGCTCGGTCGCCGGGTCCTCGGACGGGTCCGGCGCCGGTTGGGCCTCGGCGACGTTCAGGGTGATGTCGCGCACGGCGCCGCCCGCCGTGGTGAGGCGGAGGACGTACGTGCCCTCGGTGTCGTCGGCGTACAGCTCCGGCAGCTTCAACAGGCCCTTGGCGTCGGTCTTCAGGCCGGTCAGCGTGCGAACGGGCTTGTCGTCGGTGTCCTTGAAATAGGGGCCCTTGTCGTTCTCCGTCGGGTCGAGCACCGACTTGACGAGGGTGGCGGTGACCGCGACCTTGTCCGCGGCCTCGCCCTTGCGGGTGGCCTTCACCTCGACCCGGTCCGCGAACTCGCCGCCCGGCGTGCACGTCAGTGTGGTGTCGGTGATGCTTTCGAGGGCGTCGGCGACGCGCTCGGTGACGGTGGCCTCGTGGTCGAGGGCCTTGACGGAGCGGCCGATCACGGTGGCGCGGACGGTGAACCCGCCGGTCTTCTCGCCCGCCTTGAGGGCAGGCGCGACGGCCACGCCGGAGGCGTCGGTGGCGACCGCGGCGACCTTCTCGCCGCCGGTGAACGCGGCGTCCGTGTCGCCGACGACCGTGAAGCGGATGCGTACCTTGCCGACGGCCTTCCCGTCCTCGGTCTCGGCGCGGGTGCTGATCTTCTCGGTGAAGGTGTCGCCCGCCATGGCGGTGAGCCCGGTGGCGCCGGCGTTCTCGAGGTGGTCGACCGTGTCGGTGGGGGTGGGGCCGGGCGTCTCGGCCGGGGGCTCCGGGTCGGTCGGCGGCTTGGGGCTCGGGGACCCGGTGCCGGGGGTGGTGGGCTTGTCCGGCTGCGACGGCTTGTCCGGGCTCGGCTTGGGGCTGGGCGACCCCGTACCGGGCGTCCTGGGGCCGGTGCTCCCGACCGAGGCGCCCGTCGAGGAGCCGGATCCGGAGCCGTAGCCGGTGCCGTCGCTGCGGCTGCCGGGGAGGCTGCCGGTGCCGTCCGGGATCTCGTGGGTGCCCTTGCGGTAGTGCTCCAGCCACGACAGGACCGTGGACAGGTAGTCCTGCGAGTTGTTGTAGCTGAGGATCGCGCTCGCCAGGTCGCCCTGGTCGGACAGGTCCCAGTTGTTGCGGCACAGGTAGTGGCCGGCGGCGAGCGCGGCGTCGTAGACGTTGTTGGGGTCCGCCTTGCCGTCGCCGTTGCCGTCGCGGGCCGCCCACGCCCAGGTGGAGGGGATGAACTGCATGGGGCCGACGGCGTTGTCGTAGCTGCTGTTGCCGTCGTAGACGCCGTTGTCGGTGTCCTTGATGAGGGCGAAGCCGTTGCCGTCGAGCTGGGGTCCGATGATCTTGCCGATGGTGGTGCCGTCGGCGTCGACGCGACCGCCGCGCGCCTGGCCCGACTCCACTTTGCCGATGGCGGCGAGGAGTTGCCACGGCAGGTTGCAGCCGGGCTTGGACTGGAGCAGCTCCGCCTCGGCCTTCTTGTACGCGTCGAGGACGGTGGCGGGGATGCCGGCCTCGGACGGGCCCCGGGAGGAGGGGGTGCCGATCGTCGGCGCGGGGCTCGGGCTGTCGAGGGGCGGGAGGTCGGTGTAGTACGGCGAGTTGCCGGTGGCGCTTTCCTGGGAGGACGCGTCGGACGTCGGCGCGTTGTCGGCGGTGGTCTGTCTGCCGTTCCCGTCGGCCGTCACGTTGGGGGCCTGGGACGCGGACAGCGCCGCGACCGCGACCGCCGCGACGGTGGTGGTGACCGCCGCCTTGCGCAGCCTCCTGTCGAAATGCGCCGCCATAGAGTGAACCCCTCCCGTGGACGCCCGCGCGTCCGTCTCCGTCCGTGTCCGGCTCTCGCGCCGTTCGCCCCGCGCGCCGTCTCGGGCCGCGGGCCGTCTTCAGTTGTGGTGCGCGCCGTCGTGTGCCGTGCTCGGCTTCGTGTCCGTGCTTCTACGTGTCCGTGCTTCTGTGACGACCGGCCGGCACCAACGGTTGCACCACAACTTTCCCGCCAGGGAGTTCGTCTGTTCGACCGGTGCGGTGCCGCAGGCGACCCTACGGCAACTTGCTTTGCGCGGGCACCCGTTCGCGCCCGATATTCACCGGTTGCTCATATGAGGAGTTGCGTTGCCATTCACTCTGAGTCACCCAGCCGCCGTGCTGCCCGCCGTGCGCGGCGACGGGACCGGCCGGTGGCGGCTGGTTCCGGCCGTGCTGGTGGCGGGGTCGTTCGCACCCGACATGACCTATTACGCGGCGAGTTTCCTCTCCGGGGCGATGGAGTTCGGGGACGTCACGCACTCCCTGCCGGGTGTGCTCACCGTCGATGTGGCCGTCGCCTGGGCGCTGGTGGGGGTGTGGCTGCTGGTCCGCGAACCGCTGGTGGGTCTGTTGCCGCGGGTCCGGCAGGGCCGGGTCGCCGCTCTGCTGCGCTGCGGGACGCGGCGGGAGCATCCGCGGCCGCGGCTGGTGGGGCGGTGGTACGCGTCGGCCGTGCTGGGCGCGCTGACGCACGTGGGGTGGGACGCGTTCACCCACCCGGACCGCTGGGGGATGCGGGTGTTCCCGGCCCTGGGCCGGGAGATGGCGGGCTCGCCGCTGTACTGGTACCTGCAGTACGGCGGCTCGGCGGTGGCCGCGGTCGTCCTCGCCGTGTTCCTGGTGCGGGCGCTGCGCCGGGCGCCCCGGGCCGAGCCGCGGGGCGTTCCGGGCCTCTCGGTACGGGACCGGTGGTGGGCCGGGGCCCTCCTCGGCGGGTGCGCGGCAGCCGGGGCGGCGCTGCGGGCGACGCGGTGGTGGGAGTACTGGGGCGACGTCGCGAAGCCGTGGGAGCTGATCCCGTCGGTGTGCTTCGGGGCCGGTGCGGGACTTGTCCCCGCGCTGCTGTTTTACGCCGGGGCGGTCAGGGTGTGGCGTCCGGCTCCGGTCCCCACCGGCCCGGGCGGTCCCGGTGCGGTGCCGGACCGGGACCGCCCGGTCGCGCGGTGAGGGTGTCGGTGGGCGCGACGAACACGGTGAAGGTGTGTCCGGGGCGCGGGTGCGGGCGTGGCAGGAGCGTGAGTGCCAGGGCGAGGTAGCCGCGGACCAGGTCGGCCCACAGGCGCCAGGCGGGCGTGCGGCGTGGCTCGCCGCCCGGGGTGGCGGGGGCGGTGGCCGGGGTGGCAAGGGCCGGAGGGCGGTGGCGGAGTCTGCGCCTCAGGTCCGTCGTGGTGCGGCGCAGGGTGGTCGCGAGGGGGGTGGGGATGCGGCCGGTGCTTGCGCCCGGTGCGCAGACCGGGACCGGGGAGTGTGGCGCGCGGGCGGGTCGGTCTGTGCTTGCCCGTGCCGGGGTGGTCGTCCGGTGGTGGAGCATGCGTATACCCATGCCC
Organism: Streptomyces olivaceus; assembly: GCF_000721235.1. Classification (GTDB taxonomy): domain Bacteria; phylum Actinomycetota; class Actinomycetes; order Streptomycetales; family Streptomycetaceae; genus Streptomyces; species Streptomyces olivaceus. Next base: position 285,652 of record NZ_JOFH01000002.1, on the reverse strand, counting down.
GCATCCTCGCCGGGAGGGTGGGGGCGGGGCGTTTCGTCGGGGGCCAGCGGAGTGACGGGCCCTGCCGGGCGTGGCGGGGCAGGTGGGCTGCGGGGACCGGCGCCGGCGGGGTGCCGCCGCTCGGTGCCGGCCGGGGGTGGGTCACGCAGCTCGGCGCTGCCCGGGCGCCCTGCGCGGGTGTGGGCCCGGGGGTGGGTCGCGCAGCCCGGCGCTTACGGGGTGCCGCTGCGCCCACCCGTGCCGCCCCAGCGGCACGCACTGCCCGCAGCTCGGGCGGCACGCACTGCCCGCAGCGGCGGCCGGGGGGCTAGTGGGCTGCTGATTCCCAGTTCGGGCCCGCGCCCACCGAGACGCCCAGGGGGACGCTGAGCCGGACCGCGTCGGACATCTCGCGGCGGACCAGTTCTTCCGCCTTGGCGCGCTCGCCGGGGGCGATCTCCAGCACGATTTCGTCGTGGACCTGGAGGAGCATCCGGGAGGCGAGGCCGGCCTCGCGCAGCGCCTTGTCGACGTTGAGCATGGCGATCTTGACGATGTCGGCCGCGGTGCCCTGGATCGGCGCGTTCAGGGCCATCCGCTCGGCCGCCTCGCGGCGCTGGCGGTTGTCGCTGTTGAGGTCGGGCAGGTAGCGGCGGCGGCCGAAGAGGGTCGCCGTGTAGCCCGTGGCCCGGGCCTCGTCGACGACCCGGCGCAGGTAGTCCCGTACGCCGCCGAACCGTTCGAAGTAGGCGTCCATCAGGCCGCGGGCCTCGGCTGCCTCGATGTTCAGCTGCTGGGAGAGGCCGAAGGCCGACAGGCCGTACGCCAGGCCGTAGGACATGGCCTTGATCTTGCGGCGCATCTCCGCGTCCACCGCCGACTGCTCGACGGAGAAGACCTGGGCGGCGGCGGTGGTGTGCAGGTCCTCGCCGGACGTGAAGGCCTCGGTCAGGCCCGCGTCCTCGGAGAGGTGGGCCATCACGCGCAGCTCGATCTGGCTGTAGTCGGCCGTCATCAGGGACTCGAAGCCCTCGCCAACCACGAAGCCGCGGCGGATGGCGCGGCCCTCGTCGGTGCGGACCGGGATGTTCTGCAGGTTCGGGTCGGTGGAGGAGAGCCGGCCGGTCGCGGCGACCGTCTGGTTGAACGTGGTGTGGATGCGGCCGTCCGCGGCGATGGTCTTGATCAGGCCCTCGACCGTGACGCGCAGCTTGGCCTGCTCGCGGTGGCGGAGCATGATCACCGGCAGTTCGTTCTCCGTCTGGGCCGCGAGCCAGGCCAGCGCGTCGGCGTCGGTGGTGTAGCCGGTCTTGGTCTTCTTGGTCTTGGGCAGGTTCAGCTCGCCGAAGAGGACTTCCTGGAGCTGCTTGGGCGAGCCGAGGTTGAACTCGCGTCCGGCCGCCGCGTGCGCCTCCTTCACCGCCTGCTGGACGGCGCCCGCGAACATCTGCTCCATCGACTCCAGATGGGCCCGGTCGGCCGCGATGCCGTGCCGCTCCATGCGGGCCAGCAGCGCCGAGGTGGGCAGCTCCATGTCGCGCAGCAGATCGGCGGCGCCGACGTCCGCCAGGCGGCCCTCGAACGCCTCGCCCAGGTCGAGGATGGCGCGGGCCTGCACCATCAGCGCCTCGGCCTCGGCGCCCTCGTCCGCGCCGAAGGCGAGCTGCCCGTCGGCCGCGGCGGCGGGGGCCAGCTCGCGGTGCAGGTACTCCAGGGACAGCGCGTCCAGGTCGAAGGAGCGGCGCCCCGGCTTGACCAGGTAGGCGGCGAGCGCGGTGTCCATGTCCACGCCGGCGACGCTCCAGCCGTGCTCGGCGAAGACCCGCATCGCGCCCTTGGCGTTGTGGAGGACCTTGGGCCGCTCCGGGTCGGAGAGCCAGGCCGCGAACGCCGTCTCGTCGGACTCGTCGATCTCCGTGGGGTCGAACCAGGCGGCGGGCCCGTCGGCGGCGGCGAGCGCGACCTCGGCCACCGAGCCGGTGCCCAGCGCCCACGTGTCGACCGTGGCGACGCCGAGGGGCCGGGTGCCGTGCTCGGCGAGCCAGCCGGCCACCTCGCCGGTGCCGAGCACCGTGCCGTCCAGCTCGACCCCGTCCGTCACGACCGGGGCGGTCTCGGCCTCTTCGGCGCCCGGGTCCACGGCGTGCAGCCGCTCGCGCAGGGACGGATTGCGGATCTCCAGGGTGTCGAGGATCATCGCGACGCCCTTGCGGTCGTAGGCGGGCCGCTCCAGCTCGGTGACCGGCTTCGGCAGCTCGACCTGCCGCTCCAGCTCGGTGAGCCGCCGGTTCAGCTTGACGGACTCCAGGTGGTCGCGGAGATTCTGGCCGGCCTTGCCCTTGACCTCGTCGACGCGCTCGACCAGCTCCGCGAAGGAGCCGAACTGGTTGATCCACTTCGCGGCGGTCTTCTCGCCGACGCCCGGAATGCCCGGCAGGTTGTCGGACGGGTCGCCGCGCAGGGCCGCGAAGTCGGGGTACTGGGCGGGGGTCAGCCCGTACTTCTCGAAGACCTTCTCCGGCGTGAAGCGGGTCAGCTCGGAGACGCCCTTGGTCGGGTACAGGACCGTGGTGTGCTCGCTGACGAGCTGGAAGGAGTCCCGGTCGCCGGTGACGATCAGGACGTCGAAGCCCTCGGCCTCGGCCTGGGTGGCCAGGGTGGCGATGACGTCGTCCGCCTCGAAGCCCTCGACGGCGAAGCGCGTGACGTTCATGGCGTCGAGCAGCTCGCCGATCAGCTCGACCTGGCCCTTGAACTCGTCCGGGGTCTTGGAGCGGTTCGCCTTGTACTCGGTGAACTCCTCGGACCGCCAGGTCTTGCGGGAGACGTCGAAGGCCACCGCGAAGTGCGTGGGTGCCTCGTCACGCAGGGTGTTGGCGAGCATCGACGCGAAGCCGTAGATCGCGTTGGTCGGCTGGCCCGTCGCGGTCGTGAAATTCTCCGCCGGCAGCGCGAAGAACGCGCGGTAGGCCAGCGAGTGCCCGTCCATGAGCATCAGCCGCGGACGGCCGCCGGAGGTGCTGTCGGTCTTCTTCGATGCTGTCTTCGCCACAACCCCGATCCTGCCACGAGCCACTGACAGTCCGCCCCGCCCGCGCCGCCCCGCGCCCCCGCCCTGGATTCCGTGTGCGGGACGGCAAGGGCTCCGCCCGGCCCGGCCGGTCCCGTTGTCGGCCGGGCGTGCGAGGATCGGAGACGTACTTCACACGCGTAAGCGAAGGAGCGCGCGATGGCGACCAAGCCGCCCAAGGGTGATCCGGTCCAGGACGCACCGCACATCTCGGAGCCCCAGCATGCGGCGGCGGGCATCCCGGCCATCGGCCACACACTGCGCATCGCGCAGCGGCAGATGGGCGTGAAGCGGACCGCCCTGACACTGCTGAGTGTCAACCAGAAGAACGGCTTCGACTGCCCGGGCTGCGCCTGGCCGGAGGGAGACCACCGGCACAAGGCGGAGTTCTGCGAGAACGGCGCGAAGGCCGTGGCCGAGGAGGCCACCCTGCGCCGGGTCACACCGGAGTTCTTCGCCGAGCACCCGGTGGCCGACCTCGCCACCCGCAGCGGCTACTGGCTGGGCCAGCAGGGCCGGCTCACGCACCCGGTGTACCTGCCGGAGGGCGCCGAGCACTACGAACCGGTCACCTGGGAGCGCGCCTTCGACATCGTCGCGGAGGAGATCGCCGCGCTGGACTCGCCCGACGAGTCGGTCTTCTACACCTCGGGCCGCACGAGCAACGAGGCGGCGTTCCTCTACCAGCTCTTCGCGCGCGAGCTGGGGACGAACAACCTGCCGGACTGCTCCAACATGTGCCACGAGTCGTCCGGTTCGGCGCTGTCCGAGACCATCGGCATCGGCAAGGGCAGCGTCCTCCTGGAGGACCTGTACAAGTCCGACCTGATCATCGTGGCGGGCCAGAACCCGGGCACCAACCACCCGCGGATGCTCTCGGCCCTGGAGAAGGCCAAGGCGAACGGCGCGAAGATCATCAGCGTCAACCCGCTGCCCGAGGCGGGCCTGGAGCGCTTCAAGAACCCGCAGACCCCCAAGGGCCTCACCGCGGGCGCCGCGCTCACCGACCTGTTCCTGCAGATCCGCCTCGGTGGCGACCAGGCCCTGTTCCGGCTGCTGAACAAGCTGATCCTCGACACCGAGGGCGCGGTCGACGAGGCCTTCGTCGAGGAACACACGCACGGTTACGAGGAGTTCGCCGAGGCCGCCCGCGCCGCCGACTGGGACGAGACGCTGACCGCGACCGGTCTCGCACGCGCGGAGATCGAGGAGGCACTGCGCATGGTGCTCGCCTCGAAGCGCACCATCGTGTGCTGGGCGATGGGCCTGACCCAGCACAAGCACTCGGTGCCCACGATCCGCGAGGTCGTCAACTTCCTCCTGCTGCGCGGCAACATCGGCCGTCCGGGTGCGGGCGTCTGCCCGGTGCGCGGCCACTCCAACGTGCAGGGCGACCGCACGATGGGCATCTTCGAGCGGCCCGCCCCCGCGTTCCTGGACGCCCTGGAGAAGGAGTTCGGCTTCGCGCCGCCGCGCGAGCACGGCTACGACGTCGTCCGGGCCATCCGCGCGCTGCGCGACGGCGAGGCAAAGGTCTTCTTCGCCATGGGCGGCAACTTCGTCTCCGCCTCGCCCGACACGGAGGTCACCGAGGCGGCCATGCGCCGCGCGCGGCTCACGGTGCACGTGTCGACGAAGCTGAACCGCTCGCACGCGGTCACCGGCGCGCGGGCCCTGATCCTGCCGACACTGGGCCGCACCGAGCGCGATCTCCAGGGCGGCGGCGAGCAGTTCGTCACCGTCGAGGACTCCATGGGCATGGTGCACGCCTCGCGCGGCCGGCTGCGGCCCGCGAGCGCGCAGCTGCTCTCCGAGCCCGCGATCGTGTGCCGGCTGGCGCGCCGGGTGCTGGGCGAGGACAGCCGCACGCCGTGGGAGGAGTTCGAGAAGGACTACGCGACGGTCCGCGACCGCATCGGGCGTGTCGTGCCGGGCTTCGAGGACTTCAACGCGCGCGTGGCGCACCCCGGCGGCTTCGCCCTGCCGCACGCCCCGCGCGACGAGCGCCGCTTCCCGACGGCCACCGGCAAGGCCAACTTCACCGCGGCGCCGGTGGAGTACCCCGAGCTGCCCGAGGGGCGGCTGCTGCTGCAGACACTGCGCTCGCACGACCAGTACAACACCACGATCTACGGCCTGGACGACCGCTACCGGGGCATCAGGAACGGCCGCCGGGTCGTCCTGGTCAATCCGGAGGACGCCCGGAAGCTGGACGTGGCGGACGGTTCCTACGTCGACCTGGTCAGCGAGTGGCGCGACGGGGTGGAGCGGCGGGCGCCCGGTTTCCGTGTCGTGCACTACCCGACGGCCCGGGGCTGCGCGGCGGCGTACTACCCGGAGACCAACGTCCTGGTGCCGCTGGACGCCACCGCGGACACCAGCAACACCCCGGCCAGCAAGTCCGTGGTCGTCCGTCTGGAACAATCGGCGACCGACTGAGCGTTTGCTCAGCCGAGCCGCCGGCCGCACGGGCCGCGTGCGGACCAGCCAGACGAGCGCCAGACGAGCGAGAGACGGAGCCGGCCCATGGGCGAGCAGCAGCAGGTGCAGTTCCCGCAGGAAGTGATCGACGAGTACGCCGCGCTGGGCGTCGACCTCGTCGCGATGTTCTCGGCCGGGCACCTGGGGACGCGCATGGGCATCCAGATCGTCGAGGCGTCCGCGGACCGGGTGGTCGGCACGATGCCGGTGGAGGGCAACACCCAGCCCTACGGGCTGCTGCACGGCGGCGCCTCGGCCGCGCTGGCCGAAACGCTGGGGTCGGTCGGCTCGATGCTGCACGGCGGCAGCTCCAAGATCGCCGTCGGCGTCGACCTGAACTGCACGCACCACCGCGGGGCGCGCTCCGGCCTGGTCACCGGGGTGGCCACGCCGGTACACCGGGGCCGGACGACGGCGACGTACGAGATCGTGGTCAGCGACGAGCAGGACCGCCGGGTGTGCACCGCGCGCCTGACCTGCCTGCTGCGGGACGTGAACCCCGGCGACGCGGCCCGGGCGGGCGCGACCGGCTGACGCGCGTCGGCGCGGCACACCGCCGCGCCGACACCCCTCCGAGGCGGGTGCCGTCCGGCGGGTCGTGCCGCACACGCGGAGTCCGGCACGTCCGCCCGCACCGCCGGGGCCCAGCGCCGCCGTCTCCTCGCCCCCCCGGACCGCCGGGGACACCCCGCGCACGCGAGACACCGGCCGGCGGCGAGCCCCAAAACGCGTCACCCCGCCCTGCGAACGGCATCCCGGGCCCCCTCCCACGCCCGTACCCGCCCTCACCACCCCGACCGGCGTCCACGGCCCCGACCCGGCCGACCCCGCCGGTCCGGCCCGACGACGGCCCTACGACGGCCTGGCGGTGACGTCGTCACCCACCGCCTCTTTCCAGACAAAGTCGCATTCCACGCGAAAGATCATTGTCACGCTACGGGTGACCGAATGCGGAAAAGCACCCCGGAATGCCGGACTCCCTTTCCTGAATGTAACGCTGCGTAATGCGCCCGCAATACGGACCCGCGGTTTCGCCCTGGGGTGCCGAGCTTTGCGCGGGACGTCTCCCAGGCTCTTGACGTCGCCAGCAGTGACGATTCCAAGTCATCACCAAAACACCCCAGACACCTGAACACGGGCGGCCGGTCCTGCATGTTCTCACCATGCAGACAGGGCGAATCGGCCTGAATTCCGCCCTTCCCCCCAACCAGTACCGCTCTGCATTACCCGGTGTCATAACAAGAGCGTCACAGCATGTGTCAGACCCTCCTCCACGTTGTCCACACCCGCTTAGAGTCACGGCCAGTCACCGCGCAGTCGGATTGTCACTTCGACCCCTCGACCTCGCGCTCGACTCGACCGCCTCCACCGGGAAGCGGCCGTGCCAGGGAAAGGACAGATCGTGCGTCAACGTTCGCTCATCGCCATCACCGCCGCTCTGGCGGCGGGAGCGCTCACACTCACCGCCTGCGGCTCGCGCGACGACGACGGCGGCTCGGACTCCGGCAGCGGCGGCGGTGGCACCACCGTCGTCATCGGCGTCGACGCGCCGCTGACCGGCGACCTGTCCGCGCTGGGCCTCGGCATCAAGAACTCGGTGGACCTCGCGGCCAAGATCGCCAACAAGGAGAAGACCGTCGACGGCGTCACCTTCAAGGTGGAGTCCCTCGACGACCAGGGGCAGCCGTCCGTCGGCCAGCAGAACGCCACCAAGTTCGTCGCCAACGACGACGTCCTCGGCGTGGTCGGCCCGCTGAACTCCTCCGTCGGCGAGTCGATGCAGAAGGTCTTCGACTCGGCGAAGCTGGTCGAGGTCTCCCCCGCCAACACCAACCCCGCGCTCAGCCAGGGTGTCGACTGGCAGACCAAGAAGGTCCGGCCGTACAAGTCGTACTTCCGAACGGCGACCACGGACGCCATCCAGGGCCCCTTCGCGGCGGAGTACGTCTACAAGGACTCCAAGAAGCGCAAGGCCTTCATCATCGACGACAAGAAGACCTACGGCGCCGGTCTCGCCGCCACCTTCACCGAGGCGTTCAAGAAGCTCGGCGGCCAGGTCGTCGGCACCGAGCACATCAACCCGGACACCAAGGACTTCAACGCGGTCGCCACGAAGGTCAAGAACTCCGGCGCCGACGTCGTCTACTACGGCGGCGAGTACCCGCAGGCCGGCCCGCTCAGCAAGCAGATCAAGGCGGCCGGGGCGAAGATCCCGCTGGTCGGCGGCGACGGCATCTACAGCGCCGACTTCATCAAGCTCGCCGGCGCCGGCGGCACCGGCGACCTCGCCACCTCGGTCGGCGCCCCGGTGGAGGAGCTGCCCTCCGCCAAGGAGTTCGTCGCCAACTACAAGACCGAGGGCTACAAGGAGGCCTACGAGGCCTACGGCGGCTACTCCTACGACTCGGCCTGGGCGATCATCGAGGCCGTCAAGAAGGTCGTCGAGGACAACGACGGCAAGCTCCCCGACGACGCCCGCAGCAAGGTCGTCGACGCCATGCAGAACGTGTCGTTCGACGGTGTGACCGGCAAGGTCTCCTTCGACGAGTTCGGTGACGCCACCAACAAGCAGCTCACCGTGTACGCCGTCGAGAACGGTACCTGGGGCTCCGTGAAGTCCGGTACCTACAACGGCTGACCTCTCCCACGCACCACACCTCATGAGCCGCGCGGGGCGCTGTCCACAGGCGCCCCGCGCGGACTCGCATCCGGCCACATCCGTCGAACGTCCGAAAGTCTCGGAGGACATGCGGTGAACGAACTGCCGCAGCAGCTGGTCAACGGCCTGCTACTGGGATCCATGTACGGGCTGATCGCCATCGGCTACACAATGGTCTACGGCATTGTCCAGCTCATCAACTTCGCCCACGGCGAGATCTTCATGACCGGCGCCTTCGGCGCACTCACGGTCTACCTGTACATCCTGCCCGACGGCACCTCCATGCTGATCGCACTGCCCCTGATGCTCATCGGCGCCATGGTGGTCTCCGTCGCCGTCGCCGTCGGAGCGGAACGATTCGCCTACCGGCCGCTGCGCGGCGCCCCCCGCCTCGCCCCCCTCATCACCGCCATCGGCCTCTCCCTCGCCCTCCAGCAGGCGGTGTGGGCCTGGTACCCCGAGGCCAAGTCGGCGCGGACCTTCCCCCAGATCGACGGGGGCCCCTTCCACATCGGCAGCGTCACCCTGCAGACCGGCGACGTCTTCCTGTTCGTCGCCGCCCCGCTGAGCATGGCGTTCCTCGGCTTCTTCGTGATGCGCACCCGCATCGGACGCGGCATGCAGGCCACCGCGCAGGACCGTGACACGGCCAAGCTGATGGGCGTCAACACGGACCGCATCATCGTGGTCGCGTTCGCGCTGGGCGCCGTCTTCGCCGCCGTCGGAGCCGTGGCCAACGGCCTCAAGTACGGCCAGATCGACTTCAAGATGGGCTTCATCCTCGGCCTCAAGGCCTTCACCGCGGCCGTCCTCGGCGGCATCGGCAACATCTACGGCGCCATGATCGGCGGCATCACCCTCGGCGTCGCCGAGACCCTCGCCACCGCGTACATCGCCGACATCCCCGGCCTCGACCAGTTCGGCAGCCAGTCCTGGTCCGACGTCTGGGCCTTCATCCTCCTCATCCTCGTGCTGTTGTTCAGGCCACAGGGCCTGCTCGGCGAACGCGTTGCGGACAGGGCGTGACACCGATGACCACACAGACCACCGCGCCCGACAACACCGGCGCCCCCGCCGCGGACGACACCTCCGGCCTCATCGGCATCCCCCCGCGCGTCGGCCGCGCCCTCGCCACCGGCGGCGGCGTCCTCACCGTCGTCTCCACCTTCCTCGCCTGGACCTGGACCGCCGAGTTCCCCGGCGACCTCACCGTCTACGGCTACCCGGGCGGCCTCCAGGTGCTGGTGCTGGTCGCCGGTGCCCTGACCGCCCTCTTCGGCCTCGCCTCCTACGACGTCAAGGGGCTGCGCTGGCTCGTACCGGCCGGCGCCGACGCGGCCCTCAGGGTCGCGGCGCTCGCCGCCTTCGCCACCGCCTGGTACACGGTCGTCGCGATCAGCGCGCAGCTCGGCGGCGTCGTCAACCTGGAGCCCGGCGGCTACGTCGCGGCCGCCGCCACCCTGATCGCCCTGCTCGGCTCCCTCGCCCTGCCCGTGCAGCGCCCCGAGCCCGACCCGTTCGACCCGGACGACACGGGCTGGGAGCAGTTCAAGCACACCAGCTCGCACAACTGGCAGGTGGTCAAGGCGGCGTTCGCCTCCGGCACCCCCCGCCCGCTGCGTGCCCTGCCGTCCTACGCCGAGATCCTGGTCATCGTCGCCGTCCTCGCCGTCGGCCTGTTCGTCTTCACGTACGGCATCGGCACCGAGTACGACGAGCTGTTCGTCGGCTTCCTGATCACGGCCGGCCTCGGCTTCGCCGCCCTCAACAAGTCCGGGCTGATCGCGCAGGTCTCCGAGATCACCGCGCGGCACCAGAACATCACCGTCTGCGGCGCGTTCGTCGCGGCGGCCTGCTTCCCGTTCACCCAGTCCGACGACCAGTACGCCACCATCGGCGTCTACATCCTCATCTTCGCCACGGTCGCCCTCGGCCTGAACATCGTCGTCGGCCTCGCCGGTCTGCTCGACCTCGGCTACGTCGCCTTCCTCGGCGTCGGCGCCTACGCCGCCTCGATGGTCTCCGGCTCCCCCAGCTCCCCGTTCGACCTGCACCTCCCCTTCTGGGGTGCCGTCCTCGTCGGCGCCGCCGCCTCGCTGATCTTCGGCGTCCTCATCGGCGCCCCCACCCTGCGGCTGCGCGGCGACTACCTCGCCATCGTCACCCTCGGCTTCGGCGAGATCTTCCGCATCACCGCCAACAACCTGGACGGCACCTCGGGACCGGACGTCACCAACGGCTCCAACGGCATCTCGTCCATCCCGGATCTCAGCATCCTCGGCTTCGACATGGGGCTCCCGCACGACATCGGCGGCTTCACCATCGGCCGGTTCGCCAACTACTTCTTCCTGATGCTCGTCATCACGGCCGTCGTCGTCCTCGTCTTCCGGCGCAGCGGCGACTCCCGCATCGGCCGTGCCTGGGTCGCCATCCGCGAGGACGAGACCGCCGCGCTCGCCATGGGCATCAACGGCTTCCGCGTCAAGCTGATCGCCTTCGCCGTCGGCGCCTCGCTGGCCGGACTCGCCGGCACGGTCCAGGCGCACGTGACCTACACGGTCACCCCCGAGCAGTACCTCTTCGCCGGTACCACCCCGCCCAACTCGGCGTTCCTGCTCGCCGCGGTCGTACTCGGCGGCATGGGCACCATCGCGGGCCCGCTCATCGGCGCCTCGCTGCTCTTCCTGATCCCGAACAAGCTCCAGTTCCTCGACGACTACCAGCTCTTCGCCTTCGGACTGGCGCTCGTCCTGCTGATGCGCTTCCGCCCCGAGGGCCTCATCGCCAACCGGCGGCGCAAGCTGGAGTTCCACGAAGAGGCCGAAGCGCCCACCACCCTGAGCAAGACAGGGGCCTGATGATGACCACCGACACCACGACCACGGGCGGCGCGCCGGGCGCCACCGGTACCACGATCCTCGACGCACGCGGCGTCACCATGCGCTTCGGCGGACTGACCGCGGTGGACAGCGTCGACCTCACCGTCAGCAGCGGCGAGATCGTCGGCCTGATCGGACCCAACGGCGCCGGGAAGACGACCTTCTTCAACTGCCTGACCGGCCTCTACGTCCCCACCGAGGGCGAGGTCCGCTACCGGGACCGGGTCCTGCCCGCCAAGTCCTTCAAGGTCACGGCGGCGGGCATCGCCCGTACCTTCCAGAACATCCGCCTCTTCTCCAACATGACGGTCCTGGAGAACGTCCTCGTCGGCCGCCACACGCGGACCAAGGAGGGCTTCTGGTCGGCCGTGCTGCGCGGCCCCGGCTTCCACAAGGCGGAGAAGGCCTCCCGGGAACGCGCCCTGGAGCTGCTGGAGTTCGTGGGCCTGGCCGCCAAGGCGGACCACCTCGCGCGGAACCTGCCCTACGGCGAGCAGCGCAAGCTGGAGATCGCCCGCGCGCTGGCCAGCGAACCGGGACTGCTGCTCCTGGACGAGCCGACGGCCGGCATGAACCCGCAGGAGACCCGGGCCACCGAGGAACTGGTCTTCGCCATCCGCGACCAGGGCATCGCCGTCCTCGTGATCGAGCACGACATGCGGTTCATCTTCAACCTCTGCGACCGCGTCGCCGTCCTCGTCCAGGGCCAGAAGCTCGTCGAGGGCGACAGCGCCACCGTGCAGGGCGACGAACGCGTCGTCGCCGCCTACCTCGGCGAACCCCTCGAGAACGACCCCGGTGCCGCGGAGGCGGCCGAGGTCGAGGCCGCCGAGGCCGCCCAGGCCGACACCACCACGGACACCGCGGCCGGCAAGGAGAACGACCGATGACCGCACTGCTCGAGGTCGAGGACCTCCGCGTCGCGTACGGCAAGATCGAGGCCGTGAAGGGCATCTCCTTCACGGTCGACGCGGGCGAAGTGGTCACCCTGATCGGCACCAACGGCGCCGGCAAGACCACCACCCTGCGCACCCTGTCGGGCCTGCTCAAGCCGGTCGGCGGGCAGATCAGGTTCCGGGGCAAGTCCCTCAAGAAGACCCCGGCCCACCAGATCGTCTCCCTCGGGCTCGCCCACTCGCCCGAGGGGCGGCACATCTTCCCGCGCATGACGATCGAGGACAATCTCCGCCTCGGCGCCTTCCTGCGCAGCGACCGGCCGGGCATCGAGAAGGACATCCAGCGCGCCTACGACCTCTTCCCGATCCTCGGGGAGCGCCGGAAGCAGGCGGCGGGCACCCTCTCCGGCGGTGAGCAGCAGATGCTGGCGATGGGCCGCGCCCTGATGTCCCAGCCCAAGCTGCTCATGCTCGACGAGCCCTCCATGGGGCTGTCGCCGATCATGATGCAGAAGATCATGGCGACGATCGCCGAGCTGAAGTCCCAGGGCACCACCATCCTGCTCGTCGAGCAGAACGCGCAGGCCGCCCTCTCGCTGGCCGACCAGGGCCATGTCATGGAGACCGGCAACATCGTCCTGTCCGGCAGCGGCCAGACGCTCCTGCACGACGAGTCGGTCCGCAAGGCCTACCTCGGCGAGGACTGACCGCGCGCCCGTCCCGCCGTACACGCGAGGCCCGCGCCCCCGAAAGGGGACGCGGGCCTCGCCGTGCTCCGGGAGGGCCTCAGCCCTTGGACGCCTTCTTCTCCTCGGCGTCCTGGATGACCGCCTCGGCCACCTGCTGCATCGACATCCGCCGGTCCATCGACGTCTTCTGGATCCACCGGAACGCGGCCGGCTCGGTCAGGCCGTACTGCGTCTGCAGCACCGACTTCGCGCGGTCCACCAGCTTCCTGGTCTCCAGCCGCTGGCTGAGGTCGGCGACCTCCTTCTCCAGCTCCTTCAGCTCCGTGAACCGCGAGACGGCCATCTCGATCGCCGGCACGACGTCGCTCTTGCTGAACGGCTTCACCAGGTACGCCATCGCCCCGGCGTCCCGCGCCCGCTCCACCAGGTCGCGCTGGGAGAACGCGGTCAGCATCAGCACCGGTGCGATGCTCTCCTCGGCGATCTTCTCGGCCGCGGAGATGCCGTCGAGCTTGGGCATCTTCACGTCGAGGATCACCAGGTCCGGCTTGTGCTCACGGGCCAGCTCCACGGCCTGCTCCCCGTCACCGGCCTCGCCGACGACGGAGTACCCCTCCTCCTCCAGCATCTCTTTGAGGTCGAGCCGGATGAGCGCCTCGTCCTCGGCGATGACGACGCGGGTCGTCAGCGGAGGAACGTGCGACTTGTCGTCGTCGTTCGCGTCAGCGGGCTGGGGCGACTCGGGGGCGGTCACGTGGGGCTCCTCGTTCGGGGCAGGGGTGCTGCTCACAAGAGCCTACCTAGCTCCTGTATCTTTGAGTCACCGAGGGGCTACACTGACCTTCGGTTCGAAGAGGCTCCGGTAGTCCAATCGGCAGAGACGATGCCCTCAAAAGGCATTCAGTGTGGGTTCGAGTCCCACCCGGGGCACTTAACCTTCCTTTCGAAGGCACCCCAGCCGCAGCCGGGCCACCCGTTCAGCGGTCGTCCTCCCCGATGCGGTGCACCCGCACCAGGTTCGTGGTGCCCGACACCCCCGGCGGCGAGCCCGCCGTGATGACCACGGTGTCGCCCTTCTCGCAGCGGCCGTAGCGGGTGAGGAGTTCGTCCACCTGGTCGACCATCGCGTCCGTGGAGTCCACGTGCGGGCCGAGGAACGTCTCCACGCCCCAGGTCAGGCTCAGCTGCGAGCGGGTCGCCGGCTCGGGGGTGAACGCGAGCAGCGGGATGGGCGAGCGGTAGCGGGAGAGGCGGCGGACGGTGTCGCCGGACTGGGTGAAGGCGACGAGGAACTTGGCGCCGAGGAAGTCCCCCATCTCGGCGGCCGCGCGGGCGACCGCGCCGCCCTGGGTGCGGGGCTTGTTGCGGTCGGTCAGCGGGGGCAGCCCCTTGGCCAGCATGTCCTCCTCGGCCGCCTCGACGATCCGGGCCATCGTGCGCACCGTGTCGGTCGCGTGCTTGCCGACGCTGGTCTCGCCGGAGAGCATCACCGCGTCCGTGCCGTCGATGACCGCGTTGGCCACGTCGGAGGCCTCCGCGCGGGTGGGGCGGGCGTTGTCGATCATCGAGTCGAGCATCTGGGTGGCGACGATGACCGGCTTGGCGTTGCGCTGGGCGAGCTTGATCGCGCGCTTCTGGACGATCGGCACCTGCTCGAGCGGCATCTCGACGCCGAGGTCGCCCCGGGCGACCATGATGCCGTCGAAGGCGGCGACGATGCCCTCGATGTCCTCCACCGCCTGCGGCTTCTCGACCTTGGCGATGACGGGGAGGCGGCGGCCCTCCTCGTCCATGATGCGGTGGACGTCGGCGACGTCGCGTCCGCTGCGCACGAAGGAGAGGGCGATGACGTCGAAGCCGCCGCGCAGGGCGAAGCGCAGGTCGTCCTCGTCCTTCTTGGACAGCGCGGGGACGGAGACGGCGACGCCGGGCAGGTTGAGGCCCTTGTGGTCGGAGACCATGCCGCCCTCGACGACCCTGGTGTGCACCCGGGGGCCGTCGACGCCGGTGACCTCCAGGCAGACCTTGCCGTCGTCGACGAGGACGCGCTCGCCGGGGGCGACGTCGGCGGCGAGGCCCGCGTAGGTGGTGCCGCAGGTGTGGCGGTCGCCCTCGACGCCCTCCTCGACGGTGATGGTGAAGGTGTCGCCGCGTTCAAGGAGTACGGGTCCCTCACCGAAGTGGCCGAGGCGGATCTTCGGGCCCTGAAGGTCGGCGAGCGCGCCGACGCTGCGGCCGGTCTCGTCGGACGCCTTGCGGACCCGCCGGTACCGCTCCTCGTGCTCGGCGTGGCTGCCGTGGCTGAAATTGAAGCGGGCGATGTCCATTCCGGCATCGACCAGGTCCTTGATCTGGTCGTACGAGTCGGTGGCGGGCCCAAGGGTACAGACGATCTTTGCTCGGCGCATGCGTCGAGCCTATGACTTACTGCCGGGTAGCGAATTGGCCACGCATGACCACTCAACAACCTTTGAGTAAAGGGTGATTGACAAGTGTTGAATTGTGCGCAGCACCGCTCCGATGAGCGTACGGATCGGCTTTCCACCCTTGACAGACGACGTGTCCAGGACAGAATCTACGCGCGTCGCCACTACCCGCCCCGCCGCTGCTGACGCAGTCCGCACGGGTCACCGAGGAGAGTCAGCCATGCCGTTCAACCGCCGGAAGTTCCTGAGCAGGTCCGCCGTGACGGGGGCGGGGGTCGCACTGGCCGGCGCGCCGGCTGCTCCGGCGGCCGAGGCGGCCCCCACCCAGCAGGGGCACAAGGGACCCATGGGCCACAAGAAGGAGAAGCGGTACGCGCTGACCGTGCTGGGCACCACCGACCTGCACGGCCACGTCTTCAACTGGGACTACTTCAAGGACGCCGAGTACACGGACGAGGCGGGCAACGCACAGGGCCTGGCCCGCATCTCGACCCTGGTGAACGAGGTCCGCGAGGAGAAGGGCCGCCGCAACACGCTGCTCCTCGACGCGGGCGACACCATCCAGGGCACCCCGCTGACGTACTACTACGCCAAGGTCGACCCGATCACCGCCGAGGGCGGCCCGGTGCACCCGATGGCGCAGGCGATGAACGCCATCGGCTACGACGCGGTGGCGCTCGGCAACCACGAGTTCAACTACGGCATCGAGACGCTGCGCAGATTCGAGGAGCAGTGCGACTTCCCGCTGCTCGGCGCCAACGCGGTGGACGCGAAGACGCTCAGGCCCGCGTTCCCGCCGTACTTCATGAAGACCTTCCGGGTGAAGGGCGCGCCGCCGGTGAAGGTGGCGGTGCTGGGGCTGACCAACCCGGGCATCGCGATCTGGGACAAGGCGTACGTGCAGGGGAAGCTGGCCTTCCCGGGGCTGGAGGAGCAGGCGGCGAAGTGGGTGCCGAAGCTGCGCTCGATGGGCGCGGACGTGGTGGTCGTGTCGGCGCACTCCGGCTCGTCGGGCACCTCCTCCTACGGTGACCAGATCCCGTACGTCGAGAACGCGGCGGCCAACGTGGCCCGTCAGGTGCCCGGTATCGACGCGATCCTGGTCGGGCACGCCCACGAGGAGATCGCGGAGCTGAAGGTCGTCAACGAGGAGACCGGGCGGACCGTCGTCCTGTCGGAGCCGCTGTGCTTCGCCGAGCGGCTCACGCTGTTCGACTTCGAGCTGGTCTTCGAGCGGGGCCGCTGGCACGTCGAGTCGGTGCGGGCGTCGCTGCGCGACTCGGCCGGCGTCGCCGACGACGGGCGGATCACCCGGCTGCTCGCCGACGAGCACGCGACGGTGGTGGAGTACGTCAACCAGGTGGTCGGCACCGCCACCGAGACGCTGACGACGGTGGAGGCGCGCTACAAGGACGCCCCGATCATCGACCTCATCACCAGGGTGCAGGAGGATGTCGTCAAGGAGGCGCTGGCCGGCACGGAGCACGCGTCGCTGCCGGTCCTGGCGCAGGCGTCGCCCTTCTCGCGGACCTCCGAGATCCCGGCGGGCGACGTGACGATCCGGGACCTGTCGAGCCTGTACGTGTACGACAACACGCTGGTCGCGAAGGTGCTGACGGGCGCCCAGGTGCGGGCGTACCTGGAGTACTCGGCGGAGTACTACGTGCAGACGGCCGCCGGTGCGCCGGTGGACGTGGAGAAGCTGACGAACGCCAACGGCCGCCCGGACTACAACTACGACTACGTGTCGGGGCTGACGTACGAGATCGACATCGCGCAGCCGGCCGGTTCGCGGATCAGGAACCTCGCCCGCGACGGCGCCCCGCTGGACGACGCCGCGCGGTTCGTGCTGGCGGTGAACAACTACCGGGCCAACGGCGGCGGTGCCTTCCCGCACGTGGCGTCGGCCCAGGAGGTGTGGTCGGAGTCGACGGAGATCCGCACGCGGATCGCGGAGTGGGCGACCGCGAAGGGTGTGCTGGACCCGGCGGACTTCGCCTCCGTGGGCTGGTCGCTGACGCGGGAGGGCACGCCGGTGTTCTGAGCCGCCTGTCCGGGGGCGCCGGGCAGCCTCAGATCCCGTCCGTCAGGGGCGTCAGCGCCCGGTGGTCGTGCGTGGTCGGGATCTGGGGCCGTCCGTTCGGCAGGCCGAAGGTGGTGAAGGCGGTCCGGCCGGGGAGCGGGTAGGGCTCCCGCCCGGTCAGGTCGTTGAGGATGGTGGCGCTGCGCCAGGCGGCGAGGCCGAGGTCGGGCGCGCCGACACCGTGGGTGTGGGTCTCGGCGTTCTGGACGTACACGGCGCCGGTGACGGACGGGTCGAGGACGAGGCGGTGGCGGTCGTCGACGCGGTGGCGTTCGGAGCTGTCGCGCCGCATGTAGGGGTCGAGGCCGGCCAGGATCCGGCCGAGGGGGCGTTCGCGGTAGCCGGTGGCGAGGACGACGGCGTCGGTGGTGAGGCGGGAGCGGGTCTTCTGCTGGGCGTGCTCCAGGTGGAGTTCGACCTGGGTGCCGGAGAGGCGGCCGGCGGTGCGGACGTGGACGCCGGGGGTGAGGACGGTGTCGGGCCAGCCTCCGTCGAGGGTGCGGCGGTACAGCTCGTCGTGGAGGGCGGCGGTGGTGTCGGCGTCGATGCCCTTGTGCAGCTGCCACTGGGCGGCGACGAGGCGGTCGCGGACCGGTTCGGCCAGGCCGTGGAAGTAGCGGGTGTAGTCGGGCGTGAAGTGTTCCAGGCCGAGCTTGGAGTACTCCATCGGGGCGATGGACTCGGTGCGGCCGAGCCAGTGCAGCCGCTCCCGGCCGACGGGCCGGGAACGGAGCAGGTCCAGGAAGATCTCGGCGCCGGACTGCCCGGTGCCGATGACGGTGACGTGTCCGGCGGCGCGGAGCGTGTCGCGGTGGGCGAGGTAGTCGGCGGCGTGGACGACGGGGACGAGGGGGTCCTCGACGAGGGGCCTGAGCGGGTCGGGCACGTGCGGTGCGGTGCCGACGCCGAGGACGACGTTGCGGGTGTGGGTGCGGCCGAGGGCCTCGGCCTCTCCGGCGGCGTCGAGCTGGGTGTAGTCGACCTCGAAGAGACCGCGTTCGGGGTTCCAGCGGACGGCGTCGACCTGGTGGTGGAAGCGGAGGGACGGCAGCCCCTCGGCGACCCAGCGGCAGTAGGCGTCGTACTCGGCGCGCTGGATGTGGAAGCGTTCGGCGAAGTAGAAGGGGAAGAGGCGTTCTCTGGCCCTCAGGTGGCTGAGGAAGCTCCAGGGGTTCGCCGGGTCGGCGAGGGTGACCAGGTCGGCCAGGAACGGCACCTGGACGCGGGCGCCCTCGATGAGCAGGCCGGGGTGCCAGTGGAAGGCGGGGCGCTGGTCGTAGAAGACGGCGTTCAGGCCGGTGAGGGGGTCGGCGAGGGCCGCGAGGGAGAGGTTGAAGGGGCCGATGCCGACGCCGACGAGGTCGCGGGGGGCTTCGGAGTCGAGGGGCGTGGCGTTCATGGGGCGTGGTGTCCTTCCGGGGCGGTTCCGGGTGGGGTCGGGGTCGCGGCTCCGGTTCCGGCCGCGGTCTCGACGAGGGCGAGGAGCGCGGCCAGGTCGGCGCGCCGGGTGTGGGGGTTGAGGAGGGTCGCCTTGAGCCAGAGGCGGCCGCCGGCGCGGGCCCGGCCGAGGACGGCGCGGCCGGTGGCGAGCAGGGTGCGGCGTACGGCGGCAACGTCGGCGTCGGTGGCGCGGGCGGGCCGGAACAGGACGGTGCTGAGGGTGGGCGGGGCGTGCAGTTCGAGCCCGGGGCGGTCGTGGACGAGGACGGCGAACTCCTCGGCCAGGTCGCAGACTTCGTCCACGAGCGCGCCGAGTCCGGTGCGGCCGAGGGTCTTGAGGGTGACGGCGGCCTTGAGGACGTCGGGGCGGCGGCTGGTGCGCGGGGAGCGGCCGAGCAGGTCGGGGAGTCCGGCGTCCGTGTCGTCGTCGGCGTTGAGGTAGTCGGCGCGGTGGTGGAGCACGGCGAGGTCGGCGGCGTCGGCGACCGCGAGGAGGCCGGCGGGGATCGGCTGCCAGCCGAGCTTGTGCAGGTCGAGGGCGACGGTGTCGGCGGCCTCCAGTCCCGCGAGCAGGGGCCTGCGCCGGGCGCTGAAGAGGAGGCCCGCGCCGTAGGCGGCGTCGGTGTGCAGGCGGGCGCCGTGGGCGGCGCAGCGGTCGGCGATCGCGGGCAGCGGGTCGACGAGGCCGGCGTCCGTGGTGCCGGCGGTGGCGACCACGAGGTGCGGTCCGGGGACCCGGGTGAGGGCCTCGTCCAGGGCGGCGGGGTCGAGGGTGCCGGCGGGGGCGGGGACGACGACGGGGTCGGGCAGGCCGAGGAGCCAGGCGGCGCGGTGCACGGAGTGGTGGGCGTTCGCGCCGTGGACGATGCGCAGGCCGGTGCCGAGGGTCTCGCGGGCGAGCAGGACGGCGAGCTGGTTGGACTCGGTGCCGCCGGTGGTGACGAGGGCGTCGGCGGCGCCGGCCTCCCGGGCGAGGGCGCGGGTGACGAGGGCTTCCAGCGCGGAGGCGGCGGGCGCCTGGTCCCAGGAGTCGAGAGAGGGGTTGAGGACGCTCGCGGCGAGGTCGGCGGCGGCCGCGACGGCGAGCGGCGGGGCGTGCAGGTGGGCGGCGCACAGGGGGTGGGCGGGGTCGGCGGCGCCCTCGGCGAGCACGGTGACCAGGACGCGCAGCGCCTCGGGGTCGCCGTGGCCGGGCAGGATCTCGCCGACCGCGTCCGCCACCCGGGCGGCGACGGCGCGGGGCCCGCCCGGGGGCAGGGGACCGCCGCGTGCGGCGGTGCCGGCGCGCAGGGCGTCGAGCACCGTGTCCAGCAGGGGCCGCAGGGCGTCGGTGCCGTGCGGGCCCGAGGCGAGGGGCGGGATGCCCATGGGCTGTCTGTCCTCCGGGCGCGGGACCAGGACTCCAGCTTGCGGCCGACGGCCCCGTACACCCGGACAGCCCAACGATCAGTACCCGAACGAGGGACCCGGCGGTGAGGCGGAGGGGCACGATTCGACACTTTGTGCGGGATGGCACACCGCGGCGGGCGTGCCACCCGGCACCACGTGTCCGACGCCCGGCCCCGCGGTCAGCGTGCGCCCGCCTCCCGTACCCGCAGCGCGCGTGCCAGGTCGTCGAGCTGGTCGGTGAGCTTGCGGCGCAGGGCGGGGAGGGGCTCGGCGTCCGCCAGGCACCGCTCGCCCAGGCGCAGGGTGTCGGCGTCGACGGCGTGGCCGGGGAAGGCCCAGCGGCCGGCGGCGTCGGCGATGGCGGGGCCGCGCCGGGCGGCGACCGCGACGGCCTCGGCGAAGTAGCGCGGCACGTACTCCCGTACGAGGTCGGCCTGTTCGGGCTGCCAGAAGCCCTGGGCCATGGCGGTGAACAGGTAGTTGGACAGGTCGTCCGTGGCGAACATGGCCTCCCAGGCACGGCTCTTGGCCTCGGCGTCGGGCAGCGCGGCGCGGCAGCGGGCGGTGCCCTCCTGGCCGGTGGCGCTCGGGTCGCGTTCGAGTTCGGCGGCGATGGCGGCCTCGTCGGTGGCGCCCAGTACGGCGAGGCGGGTGAGGATGCGCCAGCGGAGTTCGGGGTCGAGTTCCGGGCCGCCGGGCACGGTGCCGTCGGCGAGCCAGGCGGCGATGGTGTCGGGGTGGGCGGCGGTGGCGATGCGGTGGCGTACGGCGATCAGGCGCAGCCCGGGGTGGTCGCCGTCCTCGGTGCGGCGGATGAGGTCGCGGCACAGCTCGGCGAGGGTGGTCAGGGCGGCGGGCCGCTGCTCGGGGGCGACGTAGCGGTCGGCGACCTGGCCGGCGGCGAAGGCGAGTACGCCGTCCACCAGGGCGAGGTCCGTCTCGCGGGGGAGGTGGGCGCGGGCGATGTCCAGGTAGGCGCGGGCGGGGAGTTCGCCGTCGCGGACGGCGTCCCTGAGGGCGTTCCAGACCACGGCCCGGGTGAGCGGGTCGGGCAGGCCGGACAGGCCCTCGCGGATCGTCCGGAAGGACTCGGCGTCGAAGCGGACCTTGGCGTAGCTCAGGTCGCCGTCGTTGAGGACGACGAGGGCGGGGAGCTTGCCGATGGGCCGGGGGTCGTCCTGGGGGAGGTCGAGGTCGAGGCGTTCGCGGAGGGTGAGCCGGCCCTCGTCGTTGAGGTCGCGGTCGTAGAGGCCGACGGCGACGCGGTGCGGCCGCTCGCCCTTGCGGCCGACCTCCAGTGCGCGGCCGCCGTTGTCGCCGGTGACGCGGGGGGTGAGGGTGTCCACGCCGGTGGTGCGCAGCCAGGCGTCGGCCCAGGCGTGGACGTCGCGGTCGGTGGCGGCGGCGAGGGAGTCGATGAAGTCGGCGAGGGAGGCGTTGGCGTACTTGTGCCGCTCGAAGTGGATGTTGATGCCGGCCAGGAAGTCCTTCTCGCCGAGCCAGTGGACGAGCTGGCGCAGGGCGGAGGCGCCCTTGGCGTAGGAGATGCCGTCGAAGTTGAGGAGGGCCGAGGCGGTGTCCTCGACGTGCTCGGGGGCTACGGGGTGGGTGGAGGGGCGCTGGTCGGCGTCGTAGCCCCAGGCCTTGCGGCTGACCCCGAAGTCGGTCCAGGTGTCGGCGAAGCGGGTGGCCTCGGCGGTGGTCTGGTAGCCCATGTACTCGGCGAAGGACTCGTTCAGCCAGATGTCGTCCCACCAGCGCAGCGTGACGAGGTCGCCGAACCACATGTGGGCCATCTCGTGGGCGATGACCATGGCGCGGGTCTGCCGCTGGGTGTCGGTGACGGCGGACCGGAAGACGAACTCGTCGCGGAAGGTGACCAGTCCGGGGTTCTCCATCGCGCCGGCGTTGAACTCGGGGACGAACGCCTGGTCGTAGGAGTCGAAGGGGTAGGGCTCGGTGAACTTCTCGTGGTACCGGTCGAAACAGGCGCGGGTGATCTCGAAGAGTTCGTCGGCGTCGGTGTCCAGGTGCGGGGCCAGCGAGCGGCGGCAGTGGATGCCGAAGGGCAGGCCGCGGTGTTCGGTGCGCACGGAGTGCCAGGGGCCGGCGGCGACGGCGACGAGGTAGGTGGAGATCAGCGGGGTGGTGGCGGCCTTCCAGTGGCCGTCACCGGTGTGTTCGGTGATGCCGTTGGCGAGGACGGTCCAGCCCTCGGGGGCGGTGACGGCGAGGTCGAAGACGGCCTTGAGGTCGGGCTGGTCGAAGGCGGCGAAGACGCGCTGGACGTCGTCCAGGAACATCTGGGTGTAGAGGTAGGTCTCGCCGTCGGCGGGGTCGGTGAAGCGGTGCATGCCCTCGCCGGTGCGGGAGTAGCGCATGGCGGCGTCGACGCGCAGTTCGTGCTCGCCGGGGGCGAGGCCCCGCAGCGGCAGCCGGTTGCCGTCGAGGGCGGCCGGGTCGAGGGGCTGTCCGTCGAGGGTGACGGAGCGCAGTTCCGCGGGCTTGACCTCGACGAACGTGTCCGTGGCGTCCGTGTCGCCGCGCACGGTGAACCGGATGGCGGTACGGGAGTCGAAGGTCTCGTCCCCACGCGTCAGATCGAGGGCGATCGCGTAGTGGTGGACGTCGAGGAGCCGGGAACGGGTCTGCGCTTCGTCGCGCGTCAGTACGGACATGCACGACATGCTGCCTGATGCGGTGGGCAGCGCACAGAGGCGGTTCGGTACGTGGCGTATGTCCGGCCCGCCGGGACGTGCGCCCCGGGGGCGCACGTCGTGGCCCCGGGGCTCAGCCGGCGGCCGGGCGCGGGCCGGCGCCGTTGTCCTCCGCGATGCGCTCGTGGTGGTGGATCACCTCGGCGATGATGAAGTTGAGGAACTTCTCGGCGAACGCGGGGTCGAGCTTGGCGCTCTCGGCGAGGGTGCGCAGCCGGTCGATCTGCCTGGCCTCGCGGGCCGGGTCGGCGGGCGGCAGCGCGTGCCGGGCCTTCAGGAGGCCGACCTGCTGGGTGCACTTGAAGCGCTCGGCGAGCATGTGGACGACGGCCGCGTCGATGTTGTCGATGCTGTCCCGCAGCCGGGCCAGCTCCTCGCGGACGGCGGGGTCGACGGCTCCGGTACCGGTGTTGCTGGTGGTCATGGGCGCACACCCTACGGGCGCCGGGCCCGCCGCCGCAGACCGTTCCGCACAGCGGACCTCCCCGTACAGCGGGCCGTCCCCCGTACGGAGCGCGCCCCGTACGGGAGGTCTCGTACAGTGGGGAGGAGACTTCAGGCGCCGTCTTGGGGGTCGGGCGTGGCGAACGGTGGACCGGTCGAGCACGGCTTCCCGCACCTGGAGACGGTACGGGAGGCCGTGACCGCCCTGTACAGACGGCTGTCGTACGACACGGTCCAGGCGTTCCCGGCCAGCGTGCCCCCGGCCGACGTGGCGTTCCACGACACCGACGACCTGTATCTGGGCGCGCAGCGCGTGGCCCGCGAGCTGGTGCGGCACTACCGGCTGCCGGACGCCCGCATGATCGTCTCCTTCCGCGAGATGACGCACGCGGCGAACGTGGAACTCGCGGCGGGCCCCGAGTACTTCGTCGAGCTGAACGACCGTTTCCGCACCCACCGCCGGGACATCGGCGCGGCCCTCGCCCACGAGGTGATGCACGTCTACCTGCACCGTCTCGACCTGTCCTTCCCCGGCACCCGGGACAACGAGATCCTCACCGACACGGCGGCGGCGTACCTGGGCGCGGGCTGGCTGCTCCTGGACGCGTTCCGGGAGGACGGGGCGTCCTCGCAGAAGCTCGGGTACCTGACGCCGGAGGAGTTCGGGTACGTGCTGGCCAAGCGGGCGCTGCTGTTCGGCGAGGACCCGTCGGTCTGGTTCACCAGCCCGCAGGCCTACACGGCGTACGGCAGGGGCCTGGCGCGGGCCCGCCGGGACGAGCGGCAGCCGCCGCTGACCGCGGCCGGCTGGGCGGGCCGCCGCCGTTACGCCCGGGACCGCCGGCACGCCCAGGACCCGCACGCCGCCGCTCCTCCGGCGGGCGGGCCGTACGCGTTCACGTCCGACGGCCGGGGCCCGCTGCGGGTGTCGTTCCCGTGCCCGACCTGTCACCAGCGGATCAGGGTGCCGGTGCGGGGGCGGGTGCGGGCGCGGTGCGGGCTGTGCCGGACGGTGCTGGAGTGCGACACGTAGGACGCGTGGGGCGTGGGGCGCGCTGCTTCAATGACGGTATGACGCAGAGCATCGAAGAACCCTGGGGAATCAGTGTGTTCGGCGCGGGCACGGTGCGGGCGGAGCCCGGGCTGGCGCGGGTGCAGCCGGCGGTGGACGTGCTGGAGCCCTCGCCCGAGGAGGCCTTCCGGCGGGCGGGGGCGGCCGTGACGCGGCTGCGGGAGGTGCTGCGCCGGCACGGTGTGCCGGACGCCTCGGTCTCGGGCTCCCGGCTCGCCCTCGCCTCGGAGTACGACGGCCACGGCAACGGCCGGACGCTGCTCGGGTACCGCTGCCAGGCCTCGTACTCGGTGGAGAGCGAGGCGCTGGACGAGCTGGAGCGGCTGATCGTGGACATGGTCGACGCGGGCGCGCACCGGATCGACAGCGTCGAGTTCGACGTGCTCGACCGGCCGGCCCTGCGCGACGAGGCCCGCCGCCGGGCCGTGGCCGACGCCCGCCGCAGGGCGCAGGTGTATGCGGAGGCGGCGGACGTCCGGCTGGGCCCGGTGCTGCACGTGCAGGACGTGGAGGCGCAGCCCCTGGCCCAGTTCCGCGTGGCCCGGGGCGGCGGCCCGTCCAATGCCCTGGCGCCCGGGGCGGTGGAGGTGACGGCCGGGGTCCAGCTGGGCTTCTCGCTGCGGCACTGACGGACGTCAGGACCGCACGATGCCCCGGGCCCGCGCGTCCACCAGCCACGTGGGGAACTCGGCGACCAGCCGGTCGTACAGCTCGGCGTCGCTCACCTCGCGCGGGTCGCGGCCCGCGTGGAAGAAGCCGGCGTTGTCGACCACGCGCTTGCCCGGCGACGGCAGTTCGTCGAGCTTGCGCAGGTAGTCGAACTGCCGGCTGTCCGGGTCGCCGAAGCCGACGAACTGCCAGAACAGCGGCAGCCGCGCCGCCTTGCACAGGTACCGCTCGGCGGCGAGCCGGTTGATCGGTCCGCCGTCGGTCTGGAAGACGACGAGGGCGGGGTGGTGTGCGCCGCTGTCGAGGTAGTGGTCGATGACGGCGTCCATGGCCAGGTGGTAGCTGGTCTTCCCCATGTGCCCGAGGCCGGCCACGATCCGCTCGATCCGCCCGTGGTGGTCGGCGAGCGCGATCTCGGTGACCGCGTCGACGTCCGTGGAGAAGAACACCACCGGGACGGTGCCGTCGTCGTCGAGCTGGGCCGACAGTCCGAGCACCCGGTCGGCGAGCGCCTGCACGGTGCCGTCCTTGTAGTACGGCTTCATCGAGCCGGAGTAGTCGACGACGAGGTAGACCGCGGCCCGGGTCCCCTCCAGGCCGTGCTTGGTCAGCGACACCCCGGCGCTCTTGTACAGGTCGACGAGCGCGGGCGCGGTCTCCCGCACCTTGGTCAGACTGATCGCGGCCATGCGGTCTCTCCCCCGTCACCCCTGGACTTGCGGCTGTCGGCGCCGAGATTACGCCACGGACCACCCCGCCTCCCGGCCCGTCCACCGGCATTCGCTATTTTGTTCGCCGCCGCCCCCACCGGCTCACCGTCCGTCCAGCCCCGAGGAGCCGGCCCGTGGATTCGGAGTCCGCCGTCACCACCTGCCACCGCCGTCCCGCGGCGGAGTGCCGGGTGCGCCGCGTCCGCTGCGCCCGGCACATCTGCCCGGACCGCGTGCACGAGGCGTCCGTGGGCCACCCGTGCCCGGAGCGCGTGAAGGAGGGGGCGCGCGCGGTCCGGCAGGCCCGGACGGCGGCCGGCGCCCGGAGATGGGCGACGCCCCTGGTGACGTACGCGCTGACCGGCGACCGGGCGGGGCTCCGGCAACCGACGCCGGCGCCGCATATGCGCGCGCCGGGCCCCGCGACCCCGGCGAGATCCGGACGACGCCCCCCGGCGGTGCTGCCGGCCGTGGCTGTGGTGTGCAAGGTGTCCGAACCGACCGGCGGAGGTGTCCCGCAGTGAGACGTCCCGGAGTGCTGCTCCTGGCGGCCGTTCCCGTGATCGCGACGGGGGTGTACTTCGTCCTGCCGTCGGACTCGGCCGACGCCCCCGTCGCACCGCCCGCGGCCACCGCGCAGTCCCGTGCGGACGCCAAGGACCGGGCGGAGAAGGAGCGCGAGGCGGACGACGAGCTGATCGCCGACCTGCCGGCGGGGCTCGCCGCCGAGGCGAAGAAGGAACTGGCCCAGCGGCTCGTGTCCAGTGCCGAGAACTCGACGACCGAGTGGCGCACCGCCTACGGCACCATCGAGGACCCCGGGGAGGGCGACGGCTACACCGCGGGCATCATCGGGTTCTGCACCGGCACCCACGACCTGCTCACCCTGGTCGAGCGCTACACGGCGGACCACCCGGACAACGCCCTGGCCACGTACCTGCCCGCCCTGCGCGAGGTCGACGGCACCGACTCGCACGAGGGCCTGGACCCCGGGTTCACGGCGGCCTGGCGGGCCGAGGCCGAGGTCCCGGCCTTCCGCGAGGCGCAGGAGGAGGAGCGCGACCGGGTCTACTTCGAGCCGGCGGTCCGCCTGGCCAAGCTGGACGGCCTCGGCACGCTGGGCCAGTTCGTCTACTACGACGCGATGGTCTTCCACGGCCCCGACACGGACGCCGAGGGGTTCTACGGGCTGCGCGAGCAGGCGCTGCGGGAGGCGAAGACGCCGGGGCAGGGCGGCTCCGAGAAGGCCTTTCTGAAGACCTTCCTGGACGTGCGCCGCGCGGCCATGGAGGCCAAGCGCCCGGGTATCGACGCGTCCAGGATCGACACGGCCCAGCGGCGCTTCCTGCAGGCCGGGAACCTGGACCTGGCGACGCCGCTGGTGTGGGAGATGTACGGGGACACCTACAAGGTGCCGTAGCGGATGCCCCAGGCATGCGACAGCGCCTGCCCTGTGTCCGGTCGGGGACGGGGCAGGCGCCATCAGTGTTCCGCACGCCATTGTGCGGGACGCTTTTTCGGTTGTTCCGTCCGTCAGACCGCGAGGGCGCGGTCGGTCGGGCGGATCGGGGACGGCAGGTCGCTGGCCCCGGTCAGGAAGCGGTCGGCGCCGTGCGCGGCCGAGCGGCCCTCGGCGATCGCCCAGACGATGAGCGACTGGCCGCGGCCGGCGTCACCGGCGACGAACACACCCGGCACGTTGGTCTGGAAGTCGGCGTCCCGGGCGATGTTACCGCGTGCGTCGAGCTCCAGGCCGAACTGGTCGACGAGGCCGTTCTCCTTGTCGGTGCCGGTGAAGCCCATGGCGAGGGTGACCAGCTGGGCCGGGATCTTGCGCTCGGTGCCCGGCTTCGGGCTGAGCTTGCCGTCGATGAACTCGACCTCGGTCAGGTGCAGCCACTGGACGTTGCCGTCCTCGTCGCCCTCGAAGTGGGTGGTGGAGACGGCGTAGACCCGCTCGCCGCCCTCCTCGTGGGCGCTGGTGACCTTGTACAGCATCGGGAAGGTCGGCCACGGCTGGGCGAGCGGGTTCCGCTCCTCGCCCGGCCTGGGCATGATCTCCAGCTGGGTGACGGAGGCGGCGCCCTGGCGGTGGGCGGTGCCCACGCAGTCGGCGCCGGTGTCGCCGCCGCCGATGACGACGACGTGCTTGCCCTCGGCCGAGATCGGGGGCGCCACGTAGTCGCCCTCCTGGACCTTGTTGGCCAGGGGCAGGTACTCCATCGCCTGGTGGATGCCGTTCAGCTCGCGGCCGGGGACCGGCAGGTCGCGCGCGGTGGTGGAGCCGGCGGCGACGACGACCGCGTCGTAGCGCTTCTTGAGGCTGCCGGCCGTGACGTCGCGGCCGACCTCGACGCCGGTGCGGAAGCGGGTGCCCTCGGCGCGCATCTGCTCGATGCGCCGGTTGATGTGCCGCTTCTCCATCTTGAACTCGGGGATGCCGTAGCGCAGGAGGCCTCCGACGCGGTCCGCGCGCTCGTAGACGGCGACGGTGTGGCCGGCCCGGGTGAGCTGCTGGGCGGCGGCGAGACCGGCCGGGCCCGAGCCGATGACGGCGACGGTCTTGCCGGACAGACGCTCGGGGATGCGCGGGGCGACGTCCCCGGTCTCCCACGCCTTGTCGATGATCGACACCTCGACGTTCTTGATGGTGACCGGCGGCTGGTTGATGCCGAGCACGCACGCCGCCTCGCACGGGGCCGGGCACAGGCGGCCGGTGAACTCCGGGAAGTTGTTGGTGGCGTGCAGGCGCTCGGACGCCGCCGACCAGTCCTCGCGGTAGGCGTAGTCGTTCCACTCGGGGATCAGGTTCCCGAGGGGACAGCCGTTGTGGCAGAACGGGATGCCGCAGTCCATGCAGCGGCTGGCCTGCTTGCTGATGATCGGCAGCAGGGAGCCGGGGACGTAGACCTCGCTCCAGTCCTTGACGCGTTCCTCGACCGGCCGGGACGTGGCGACTTCGCGGCCGTGGTTCAGAAAGCCCTTGGGGTCAGCCATTGGTCGCCGCCTCCATCATCTTCTCGGTGATCTCGGACTCGGAGAGACCGTCTCGCTCGGCGGCGTCCTTGGCGGCGAGCACTGCCTGGTACGTGCTGGGGATGATCTTGCTGAAGCGCTCCGCCGCGGCGGACCAGTCGTCGAGCAGCTTCCGGGCGACCGTGGAGCCGGTCTCCTCGGCGTGCCGGCGCACCACGTCGTGCAGCCAGTCCTTGTCCGCGTCGTCCAGGGCCTGTACGGCGCCGACGTTGCCGGCGTTGACGTTGTCCCGGTCGAGGTCGACGACGTAGGCGATGCCGCCGGACATGCCGGCCGCGAAGTTGCGCCCGGTCTCGCCGAGGACGACGGCGTGGCCGCCGGTCATGTACTCGCAGCCGTGGTCGCCGACGCCCTCGGAGACGACCAGCGCGCCGGAGTTGCGGACGCAGAAGCGCTCGCCGACCTTGCCGCGCAGGAACATCTCGCCGCCGGTGGCGCCGTAGCCGATGGTGTTGCCGGCGATGGTGGAGTACTCGGCGAGGTGGTCGGCGCCCCGGTCGGGGCGGACGATCACGCGGCCGCCGGAGAGGCCCTTGCCGACGTAGTCGTTGGCGTCGCCCTCCAGGCGCAGCGTGATACCGCGCGGGACGAAGGCGCCGAAGGACTGGCCGGCCGAGCCGGTGAAGGTGATGTCGACGGTGTCGTCGGGCAGGCCCGCGCCGCCGAACTTCTTGGTCACCTCGTGGCCGAGCATGGTGCCGACGGTGCGGTTGATGTTGCGGATGGCGACCTGGGCGCGCACGGGCGCGGCCTGGGCGGCGTCCGCGGCGGACAGGGCGTCCGAGGCGAGCTTGATCAGCTGGTTGTCGAGCGCCTTCTCCAGGCCGTGGTCCTGGACGGCGGTCTGGTGCCGCGCCGCGCCCTCGGCCAGGGCGGGCACGTGGAGCAGCGGCTCCAGGTCCAGACCCTGCGCCTTCCAGTGGTCGACCGCGCGGGTCACGTCGAGGGTCTCGGCGTGGCCGACGGCCTCCTCGATGGAGCGGTAGCCCAGCTCGGCGAGGATCTCGCGGACCTCTTCGGCGATGAACCGGAAGAAGTTCACGATGTACTCGGCCTTGCCGGAGAACCGGTCCCTGAGCACCGGGTTCTGGGTGGCGATGCCGACCGGGCAGGTGTCCAGGTGGCAGACGCGCATCATGACGCAGCCGGAGACGACGAGCGGCGCGGTGGCGAAGCCGAACTCCTCGGCGCCGAGCAGCGCGGCGATGACGACGTCGCGGCCGGTCTTGAGCTGGCCGTCGGTCTGGACGACGATCCGGTCGCGCAGGCCGTTGAGCAGCAGGGTCTGCTGGGTCTCGGCGAGGCCCAGCTCCCAGGGGCCGCCCGCGTGCTTGAGCGACGTGAGCGGGGAGGCGCCGGTGCCGCCGTCGTGGCCGGAGATGAGCACGACGTCCGCGTGCGCCTTGGAGACACCCGCCGCGACCGTGCCGACGCCGACCTCGGAGACCAGCTTGACGTGGATCCGCGCCCGCGGATTCGCGTTCTTCAGGTCGTGGATCAGCTGGGCCAGGTCCTCGATGGAGTAGATGTCGTGGTGCGGCGGCGGGGAGATCAGGCCCACGCCGGGCGTCGAGTGCCGCGTCTTGGCGACCCACGGGTACACCTTGTGGCCGGGCAGCTGGCCGCCCTCGCCGGGCTTGGCGCCCTGGGCCATCTTGATCTGGATGTCGTCGGCGTTGACCAGGTACTCGGAGGTGACGCCGAACCGGCCGGAGGCGACCTGCTTGATGCTGGAGCGGCGCGCGGGGTCGTACAGGCGCTCCGGGTCCTCGCCGCCCTCACCGGTGTTGGACTTGCCGCCCAGCTGGTTCATGGCGATGGCCATGGTCTCGTGCGCCTCCTGGGAGATGGAGCCGTACGACATGGCGCCGGTGGAGAAGCGCTTGACGATCTCGGAGACGGGCTCGACCTCGTCGAGCGGGACCGGCTTCCGGTCCGACGTGAAGCCGAAGAGACCGCGCAGCGTCATCAGCCGCTCGGACTGCTCGTTGACGCGCTCGGTGTACTTCTTGAAGATGTCGTACTCGCCGGAGCGCGCCGAGTGCTGGAGGCGGAAGACCGTCTCCGGGTCGAACAGGTGCGGCTCGCCCTCGCGGCGCCACTGGTACTCGCCGCCGATCTCCAGGGTGCGGTGGGCCGGCGCGATGCCGCTGGCCGGGTACGCCTTGGCGTGGCGGGCGGCGACCTCCTGGGCGACGACGTCGATGCCGACGCCGCCGATCTTGGTCGTGGTGCCGTTGAAGTACTTGTCGACGAACTCCTGGTCCAGGCCGACGGCCTCGAAGACCTGGGCGCCGCGGTAGGAGGCGACGGTGGAGATGCCCATCTTGGACATGACCTTGAGGACGCCCTTGCCGAGGGCGTGGATCAGGTTCCGGATGGCGGGCTCGGGCTCGCCGTCGACGGCCTGCAGGAAGGTGCCCGCGCGGACCAGGTCCTCGACGGACTCCATCGCGAGGTAGGGGTTGACCGCGGCGGCGCCGAAGCCGATGAGCAGGGCGACGTGGTGGACCTCGCGGACGTCGCCGGCCTCGACCAGCAGACCGACCTCGGTGCGCTGCTTGGTGCGGATGAGGTGGTGGTGGACGGCGGCGGTGAGCAGCAGCGACGGGATCGGCGCGTGCTCGGCGTCCGAGTGCCGGTCGGACAGGACGATCAGCCGGGCGCCGTTCTCGATGGCGGCGTCGGTCTCGGCGCAGATCTCCTCTATGCGGGCGGCCAGGGAGTCGCCGCCGCCGTGCACCCGGTAGAGACCGGAGAGGGTCGCGGCCTTGAAGCCGGGCATGTCGCCGTCGGCGTTGACGTGGATGAGCTTGGCCAGCTCGTCGTTGTCGATGACCGGGAAGGGCAGCAGGACGCTGCGGCAGGAGGCGGCCGTGGGGTCGAGCAGGTTGCCCTGGGGGCCCAGCGAGGAGCGCAGCGAGGTGACCAGTTCCTCGCGGATGGCGTCCAGGGGCGGGTTGGTGACCTGCGCGAAGAGCTGGGTGAAGTAGTCGAAGAGCAGCCGGGGGCGGGCGGAGAGCGCCGCGATCGGCGAGTCGGTGCCCATGGAGCCGATCGGCTCGGCGCCGGCCTTGGCCATCGGCGCGAGGATGACGCGCAGCTCCTCCTCGGTGTACCCGAAGGTCTGCTGGCGGCGGGTGACCGAGGCGTGGGTGTGCACGATGTGCTCGCGCTCGGGCAGGTCGGACAGCTCGATCTCGCCGGCCTCGATCCACTCGGCGTAGGGCTGCTCGGCGGCGAGCTGCGCCTTGATCTCGTCGTCCTCGATGATGCGGTGCTCGGCGGTGTCCACGAGGAACATGCGGCCGGGCTGGAGGCGGCCCTTGCGGACGACCTTCGCGGGGTCGATGTCGAGGACGCCGACCTCGGAGCCGAGGACGACGAGGCCGTCGTCGGTGACCCAGTAGCGGCCGGGGCGCAGACCGTTGCGGTCGAGGACGGCGCCGACCTGGGTGCCGTCGGTGAAGGTGACGCAGGCCGGGCCGTCCCAGGGCTCCATCATCGTGGAGTGGAACTGGTAGAAGGCGCGCCGGTCCGCGTCCATCGAGTCGTGGTTCTCCCACGCCTCCGGGATCATCATCAGCACGGAGTGCGGCAGCGAACGCCCGCCCAGGTGCAGCAGCTCAAGGACCTCGTCGAAGGAGGCGGAGTCGGAGGCGTCCGGCGTACAGATCGGGAAGATCCGCTCCAGGTCCGCGGACGACCCGAACAGCCCGGAGGCCAGCTGGGACTCGCGGGCGCGCATCCAGTTGCGGTTGCCCTTGACCGTGTTGATCTCGCCGTTGTGCGCGACGAAGCGGTACGGGTGGGCGAGCGGCCAGCTCGGGAAGGTGTTGGTGGAGAACCGGGAGTGCACGAGCGCGATCGCGGAGGCGAAGCGGCGGTCGGAGAGGTCCGGGAAGAACGGCTCCAGCTGGCCGGTGGTGAGCATGCCCTTGTAGACGATGGTCCGCGCGGACAGTGACGGGAAGTAGACGCCCGCCTCGCGCTCGGCGCGCTTGCGCAGCGCGAAGGCGTTGCGGTCGAGCGCGATGCCCCGCGAGGCACCGTCGGTCACGAAGATCTGGCGGAAGACCGGCATGGTCGAGCGGGCGGTGGCACCGAGCATCTGCGGGGCGACCGGGACCTCGCGCCAGCCGAGGACGGTGAGGCCCTCCTCGCCGGCGATCGCCTCGATCCGGGCGACCGCGTCCTCGGTGCCGTCACCCGGCAGGAAGGCGATCCCCGCGGCGTACGCACCGGCCTCGGGCAGTTCGAATCCGGCCACCTCACGGAAGAAGGCGTCCGGCACCTGGGAGAGGATGCCCGCACCGTCGCCGGAGTCCGGCTCGGAGCCGGTGGCGCCGCGGTGCTCCAGGTTGCGCAGCACGGTGAGTGCCTGGTCGACCAGGGTGTGGGACGCCTCGCCGGTGAGAGTGGCGACGAAACCGACGCCGCAGGCGTCGTGCTCGTTGCGGGGGTCGTACATACCCTGCGCGGCAGGGCGAGCATCCATGAAGGACCAGTTCTGGCCACTCGCGGAATGCTGGGACGGCTGGCGCGGCGTACGCATCGGCTCTCCCGTCGTCGTCATCTGGCATGTGCAGTTGCCGAGGGACGACGCTGGCCCTCTGCGGTTCGGTACAAAAGCTGGTGCAGGTTACATGATGGATTGGTTCTCGGTAAACGGGACAATCCGTTCCAACATGCGGACGCCGAGGGGGTGCGGCGGGGGTACCGCGTCCGGCGGTGAAAGCTGTGGAGACCGAAGCGCACAGATCGATGTCCGTCGGTCCGAGGGCGTGGAGGGAGCGTCGTCGCCCGCTCCACGGATGCGCGGCGAGCTTCTTTGCCAGCAGCGCTTACGGCTCATGCCCGGAGATTACGCACTCGAAACCAGCCAGTAACGGCTACTTATGCGGTCCCTCGCATAAGTTCGGGGCCGGACTATCCTACGGCCGTCCCGAGCAGGCTGCCCAGGGCGTATGTCACACCGGCCGCCGCGCCGCCGAGGGCGAGCTGCCGCAGACCGCTGTACCACCAGCTGCGGGCCGTCACCTTGGCGACCACCGCGCCGCACAGGAACAGCCCGGCCAGCGCGAGCAGCACCGCGGGCCACAGCGCACCGGCGCCCAGCAGGAACGGCAGGACGGGCAGCAGGGCGCCCAGCGCGAAGGACCCGAACGACGACACGGCCGCGACCAGCGGCGACGGCAGGTCCGCGGGGTCGATGCCCAGCTCCTCGCGGGCGTGTATCTCCAGCGCCTGCTCGGGGTCGCTGGACAGCTGGCGGGCCACTTCGCGCGCGAGGTCCGGCTCGACGCCCCGCGCCTCGTAGAGCGCGGCCAGCTCGGCCTCCTCGTCCGCCGGGTGCTTCCGCAGCTCGCGGCGCTCGACGTCCAGCTCGGCCTCGACCAGCTCGCGCTGGGAGGCGACGGAGGTGTACTCGCCGGCAGCCATGGAGAAGGCTCCGGCGGCGAGACCGGCGAGACCGCTGATCACCACGGTCTGCTGGCTCGCCGTACCGCCCGCGACGCCGGTCATCAGGGCGAGGTTGGAGACCAGGCCGTCCATCGCGCCGAAGACGGCGGGGCGCAGCCAGCCGCCGTTCACGTCGCGATGGGTGTGGTTGTCGCGGTGCGCCTCGTGGAGCGGCGCCTCGGTTTCGATGATGGCCATGGGAACCCCCGGAGTACTAGCTACTTTGGACTCATTCCATCTTTTGACAACACGCAATCTACGCCGTTCCATTCCTCGCCGCCAGCAAGGAAAGGCTGGGCTTACCTGCGGTTTTGTCTCTCCGCGCGTCTCCTCGGACACCTTCTCGATCCTGCCTCCGCGGATGTCGACCGGGTGACGCTGTGCCCCGTGAGGCTGCGGTGTCCGGCGCACCGGGGACAGATGCGCAGAGGGAGAGGAGCGGCCGCATGGCATCCATCGCCTGCACTCCCCCGGTCCCCGCGCCCCAGGGCGCCCCCGGGCCGGGCGAACGGGCCCGGGGCGCACTGCTCGGACTGGCCGTCGGGGACGCCCTCGGGGCACCGGCCGAGAACATGAAGCCCTCCGAGATCCGCGCCCGCTGGGGCCGCATCACGGGGTACGTGGCCGAGCGGCCCGCCGGCACGGACGACACCGAGTACGCGATCTTCTCCGGTCTGCTGCTGGCCCGGTACGGCTCCGGGCTCACCCCGGCCCGGGTGGAGGGGGCCTGGCACGAGTGGATCGCGGACCGGGACGAGGGGCCGTTCCGGGGCGCCGGCTTCAGCGAACGCGGCACCCTGGAGAACCTGCGCCGCGGCCTCGCCGCCCCGATCTCCGCCCAGCACCGCCACGCCTGGAGCGACGGGCTGGCGATGCGGGCCGCGCCGCACGGCGTGTTCGCGGCGGGCCGGCCCGCCGAGGCCGCCCGGCTCGCGGCGATCGACGGCTCGGTCAGCCACGACGGCGAGGGCATCTACGGCGGCCAGGCGGTGGCGGCGGGCGTCGCGGCGGCGATGGCCGGGGCGCCGCCGGTCTCGGTCGTCGCCGCCGCGCTGGCCGTGGTACCGGACGACTCCTGGACGGCGCGTTCCCTGCGCCGCGCGCTCACGGCGGCCCACCGGGGCGAACGGGCGGTCCGCTCCGCCGTGGTCATCGGCGGCTACCCGTGGACCGACCTGGCCCCCGAGGCGGTCGCCCTCGCCTTCGGCGCGTACGCGGCGGCCGACGGCGACTTCGCGGACGCGGTGCTGACGGCCGTCAACATGGGCCGCGACGCCGACACCACGGGCGCGGTCGCCGGCGCTCTGGCCGGCGCGACCCACGGCACCGCCGCGATCCCGGCCGACTGGGCGGCGGCCATCGGCCCGGCCCGCGGCACCTGCCTGCCGGCGATCGCCGGTCACCACGTCCTGGAGGTGGCGGACCTGCTGATCCGGGCGGCGGGGGCGCGGGGCGGGCCCGAAGTGCCGTACCGCGCGCACGGCGCGGTGGACGGCGCGGAGGACGACGCACCGGCGAAGGCCCGGTCGTGAGCGGCGCGCCCCGCCCCGGCGCGGCCGTGACCACGGCACACGTCGCGGCGGCCGTCACCACGGCGTACGTCGAGCCACCGGGCGAACCCGGGGAGCCGGGCCCCAGCGGGGGCGGCGAGGCGGTCTCCGCCGGACCCGGTGCCGCGGTCCCCGGCGGAGGCGGTCAGTGCCCTGGGCAAGCGGCACCCGCCCGGGACGAACAACACCCCGAACACGCGCCACCCGCCCAGAACGGGCAGCACGCCGAACGCCCCGGCAGCCGGGCGGCCCGCGGCGGGCGGCGTCCCGGGCCGGAGTACGGGGTCCGCGCGCCGTACCGTGCCCCGCTCCGCCGCGACCGCGTCGAGGGGCTGCTCCTCGGGCTCGCGGCCGGGGACGCCGCGGGATGGCCCGCCGCCCGGCACCGGGCCGTCCGGATGCCGGAGTGGACGCGCCGGCTCACCCGCGAGCTGGACACCTTCGCCGAGCTGAATGCGACCACCACGCTCCCCGTGCCCATCGCCCTGAACCAGCCCCCGGAGCCGCTGCGCCTCGGCCCCTCCGACGACGCCGAGTGGGCGGCGTTCGCGGCGGAGGCGGTGCTGCGGGCCGGGGACGACAGCGCGCTCGGGGACCTGAGCCGGGACCGGCGGATGCGGGCCGCGATCGACCTGACCTGGAACGCGATCGCGAGCGAGGTCGCCGCGGCGACGGAACGCGCCCCGGAGGCCGAGTCCGCGGTACTGCCGCTGCGCGCCCGCATCTCGGTCCGGGCCGGGCTCGGCAACCTCGCCACCGGCCTGCGCCCACCCGCCACCGGTCACGACAACCCGCACTACTTCGACGACGCCGCCTGCGTCAGGGCCTGCGTCCTGGCCGTCGCCCACCCGGGCGCCCCGCGCCCCGCGGCCGACCTCGCGGAGTTCGACGCCCGCTACACCCAGGACGGCGACGGCGTGCACGGCGCCCGCGCCATGGCGGCGGCGCTGGCCCGCGCCCTCGGCGGCGCCGACGTGGACGCCTGTGTGACGGCCGCGCTCGCCGAGCTCCCCGAGGGGACGGAGATCGGCCGCAATGCCCGTCAGGCCCTGGCCCTCGCGGCGGAGACCGAGAGCACCTTCGCCCTCGTCCCGCTCCTCGAACACCGCATCGTCGACCACGTCTACAGCTACGGCATCGCCGCCGCCGAGACCGTCCCGGTCGCCCTCGCGCTGGCCACCGCCGCGCGCGGCCGCATCGCGGAGGCGGTCCCGGCGGCGGCCTGCCTGTCCAGGGTCGCGGACTCCGCCCCCGCGCTGGCGGGCGCCCTCACCGGCGCGCTCGGCGGCGGCGCCTCGGTCCCCGCGTCCTGGCGGGACACCTGCCGCACCCTCCCCGGCTGCACCCTGCCCCGCCTGTCCGGCACCGACCTCGTCGAACTCGCCGGCCTCCTGCACGCCACCCACTCGTCCCGCCCCGAGGACCACTCCGAGGACCACCTCGTGGACCACCGGACCCCGCACGAAGAAGGACGTACGGCATGACACCCCGCACCCCCCAGGCCGGCACAGCACGGCCCGGCACAGCACACCCGGGCACAGCACAGCCCGGCACCACACGGACCGGCACGGCGAGCCTGGCCGAGCGTGTCACCGGCGCCCTGGTCGGCGCGGCCGTCGGCGACGCGCTCGGCGGCCCGGTCGAGGGCTACTCCCCCGACCAGATCCTCGAACGCCACGGCGGCCGGATCCACGGCGTCGTCGGCCCCTGGCACGGCGCCGACTGGCGCACCGCCCGCCCCCTCGCGCCGTACCACAAGGGCGACGGACACGTCACCGACGACACCCTGATGACGCACGCGCTGGTACGGGTCTACGCCACGGTCCGCGACCACCTCGACGCCTACGCGGTCGCCGACCACCTGGTCCCGGACCTGCTGACCACCCCCCGCTGGATCCCGGAGCTGGAGGCGGACGCCCTTCCCCTCCAGCGGATCTTCCTCGCGGAGAAGTGGCTCGTGGCGCGGATCCACTACGGCCACGTGGACCCCCGCGAGGCCGGCACCGGCAACATCGTCAACTGCGGCGCCGCGATGTACATGGCCCCGGTCGGCCTGGTCAACGCCGCCCACCCGGCCGGCGCCTACGCCGAGGCGCTGGACGTCGCGGGCGCGCACCAGTCGTCGTACGGCCGGGAGGCGGCGGGCGTGTTCGCGGCGGCGGTGGCGGCGGCCTGCGCGCCGGGGGCGACCCCGGAGTCGGTGGTGGCGGCGGCGCTGTCCCTGGCCAAGGACGGCACCCGGGCCGCGATCGAGGCGGTCTGCGAAGTCGCCGCGCGCCACTCGGACTTCGAGTCGGCGCTGGTTCCGCTGCGCGAGGCGGTGGCGCCGTACGACACGGTGGGTCCCGACTACCGCGCGCCCTCGCTCGGCGCCCGCCGGCCCTCGCGCCTGCACACGATCGAGGAACTGCCCGTCGCCCTCGGCATGCTGCTGGTCTCCGGCGGCGACTTCCGGCACGCGGTGCTCGGCGCGGTCAACTACGGCCGCGACTGCGACTCCATCGCCACCATGGCGGGCGCGCTGTCCGGCGCGCTGGGCTCGCCCGTACCGGAGGAGTGGGCCAAGACCGTCGCGGAGGCCAGCCGCCTGGACCTGTGGGAGCCGGCCGCGGTGCTCACCGGCGTCGCCCGCGAGGTGTTCGAGCGGGACGTGCGCAAGCGCCGCGCCCACGAGCGGGCGTTCGCCGCGATCGGGGACGCGTGCGCGGCGGTGGAGGACGCGGGATGCTCCGGCTGACCTGGGTGCAGCCGGAGGACCTGGTCGGCCACGAGCTGCGCCAGGCCGGCCTCGACGGCCGTGACGCGTCGGCGGTCGCGGCCCGCTGGCGGGCTGCGGGCGGCGGCGAGGCGCCGCTCCGGGCCGGCGCGTCCGACCGGCCCGCCCCTGCCCGCCTCCGCGCCCTGGCGGAGGACCTCCTGGACGAACTGGCCCGCCTGCCCAGCCCGTCGGCGGACGCCGAGCCGACGGCCCTCGACCGGATCAGGGCCCTGTGCCCCGACTGGCCGCCCCCTCCCGCCGCGTCCCGGCCCGCCGCGTCCGTGTCCCCGGCCCGGCTGGAGGCCGCCTGGCTGGGCCGGGCCGCCGGCTGCCTCCTCGGCAAACCCGTCGAGAAGCTTCCCCTCACCGGCATCCGCCGCCTCGCCGGCGCCACCGGCAACTGGCCCCCGACCTCGTACTTCACCGCCCGGGGCATTCCCCGCGACCTGCTCGCCGCGTACCCCTGGAACCGCCGCTCCGCGCCGACCTCCCTCGCCGAGAACATCGACGGCATGCCCGAGGACGACGACCTCAACTACCCCCTGCTCAACCTCCTGCTCCTGCGCCGCCACGGCAGGTCCTTCACCACCGCCGACGTCGCCCGGGTCTGGCTCGACGAGCTGCCGGCGGGCCGCACCTTCACCGCCGAGCGCGCCGCCTACCGCAACCTCCTGACCGGCGTCGAGCCCCCGGAGACCGCCCGCCGCCACAACCCCTTCCGCGAGTGGATCGGCGCCCTGATCCGCGCCGACGTGCACGGCTGGACCAACCCGGGCGACCCGGCCGCGGCCGCCGCTCAGGCGCACCGGGACGCGGTCCTCACCCACACCGCCAACGGCGTCTACGCGGCGATGTTCGCGGCGGCCGTCATCGCCACCGCCGCGGCCGGCGCCGCCGACGTCCACGCCTGTCTGCGCGCCGGCCTCACGGTCGTGCCGGACGGCTCCCGCCTGGCCGCGGCCGTCCGGCACGCCGTCCGACTCGCCGCCGCGCACGCCGACTTCGACACGGTCGTGGACGAACTGCACGCCGTCCACTCCCCCGCCCACCACTGGGTGCACGCCGTCCCGAACACCGCGCTGATCGCCGCCGCCCTCACCCACGCGGACGGCGACTTCACCGGCTCCGTCGCGCGTGCCGTGTCCGGCGGCTGGGACACCGACAGCAACGGCGCCACCGCGGGCTGCGTCGCCGGGCTCCTCGCCGGGTCGCCCGCCGCCCTGCCCGAGCACTGG
Organism: Streptomyces olivaceus; assembly: GCF_000721235.1. Taxonomy (GTDB): domain Bacteria; phylum Actinomycetota; class Actinomycetes; order Streptomycetales; family Streptomycetaceae; genus Streptomyces; species Streptomyces olivaceus. Next base: position 246,007 of record NZ_JOFH01000002.1, on the reverse strand, counting down.
ACCGCCCCGCTCAAGAACCGCCTGGCCACCTCCGTCGGCGACTTCGACGGCACCGGCTTCGACGCCCTCGCCCACCTCACCCACCGGGAGGCCACCCGCCCATGACCGAGCCCGCCGCCCCTCCCCCGACCGCCGAGCCTCCCCTGCCCGGTCCCCTCACCGGCCTGCGGGTGCTCGACCTCGCCACCCTCTTCGCGGGCCCGCTCGCCGCCACCATGCTGGGCGACTTCGGCGCCGAGGTGATCAAGGTCGAGCACCCCACCCGGCCCGACCCGTCGCGGGGCCACGGCCCGTCGAAGGACGGGGTCGGCCTGTGGTGGAAGGTGCTGGGCCGCAACAAGAGCGCGATCACCCTGGACCTGTCCAGGCCCGCGGGCCGCGCCACGCTGCTGCGGCTGGCCGCCACCGCGGACGTCGTCGTCGAGAACTTCCGTCCCGGCACCCTGGAGAAGTGGGACCTGGGCTGGGAGGAGCTGTCCGCGGTCAATCCGCGCCTGGTCCTCACCCGGGTCACCGGCTTCGGGCAGTTCGGGCCCTACGCGCGCCGCCCCGGCTTCGGCACCCTCGCCGAGGCCATGAGCGGCTTCGCGGCGACGACCGGCGAGCCCGACGGGCCCCCGACGCTGCCGCCGTTCGGCCTCGCCGACTCGATCGCGGCCCTGGCGACGGCGTACGCCGTGATGACCGCGCTGTCCGCGCGGGAGCGCACCGGCGAGGGCCAGGTCGTCGACATGGCGATCATCGAGCCGATCCTCACCGTTCTCGGCCCGCAGCCCACCTGGTACGACCAGCTCGGCCACGTCCAGCCGCGCACCGGCAACCGCTCCCAGAACAACGCCCCGCGCAACACCTACCGCACCGCCGACGGCACCTGGGTCGCCGTCTCCACCTCGGCCCAGTCGATCGCGGAGCGCGTGATGCGCCTGGTGGGCCGCCCGGAGCTGATCGACGAGCCCTGGTTCGCGACCGGCGCCGAGCGGGCCCGGCACGCCGACGTGCTCGACGCGGCGGTCGGCGACTGGATCGCCCGGCACACCCGCGCCGACGTGCTCGCCGCCTTCGAGAAGGCCGAGGCGGCGGTCGCGCCGGTGCAGGACGTGCGGGACGTGATGGACGACCCGCAGTACCGGGCCCTCGACACGGTCACGACCGTCGACGACCCGGAGCTGGGACCGCTGCGCATGCAGAACGTCCTCTTCCGGCTCTCCGCCACCCCGGGCGCGATCCGCTGGGCGGGCCGCCCGCACGGCGCGGACACCGAGGAGGTGCTGACCGGTCTCGGGCTCTCCCCGGCCGACGTCAAGGAGCTGCGTGAGGAGGGCGTCGTATGACCGCACCCCCGCTGACCTGGCTGTACGCTCCCGGGGACCGTCCCGGGGTGGTCGCCAAGGCGCTGGTCGCCGGTGCCGACGTGGTGATGGTCGACCTGGAGGACGCGGTCGCCGCCGACCGCAAGGAGTACGCCCGCGAGGCCACCGCCGAGCTGCTCACCGAGGCGCAGCCGGTGCCGGTGCACGTCCGCGTCAACGCCCTGGACGGCCCGTTCGCCGCCGCGGACCTGGCGGCGCTGGCCGCGCTGCCGGGCCTGTCCGGGCTGCGCCTGCCCAAGGTGACGTCCCCGGAGCAGGTCGCCGGGGTCGCCGCGGCCACCGGCGCGCTGCCGCTGTACGCGCTCCTGGAGACGGCCCTCGGGGTGGAGCGGGCGTACCCGATCGCCGCCTCGCACCCCGCGCTGCGCGGCATCGCCCTGGGCGAGGCGGACCTCCGGGCCGACCTCGGCGTACGCGGGGACGCCGGCCTGGACTGGTCCCGGTCGCGCGTGGTCGTGGCGGCGCGGGCGGCCGGTCTGGCGCCGCCCGCGCAGACGGTGCATCCGGACACGCGGGACCTGGAGGGCCTGGCGGCGTCCTGCGCGCACGGCCGCGCGCTGGGCTTCCTCGGGCGGGCCGCGATCCATCCCCGCCAGCTGCCGGTCATCGAGCGCGCGTACCTGCCGACGGAGCGGGAGCTGGAGCAGGCGGAGACGATCGTCAAGGCGGCCACCGCGCAGCCGGGCGCGCAGGCGCTGCCGGACGGGCGGTTCGTCGACGCGGCGGTGGTGGCGACGGCCCGGCGCACGCTGTCGCTGGCCCGGAAGCCCTCCCTGTCCTGACCGAGTCCTGGCCGAGGTCCCGCGGAGGCCCGACGGAGGTCCGACGGAGGTCCGGACATGCGCCGAGGGCGCCCGGTGAGTTCCGGGCGCCCTCGGTACGCGTACGGCGGTCAGGCCTTCTTGGCGGAGTCGGCCCCGTCCTTCACGCTCTCGGAGGTCTCCGCCTCGTCCGCCCGATCCGTGTCGTGCGCGGCGTCGGCGCCGTCGGCCGCGTCCCCGGTCTTCTCGGGCACGGCCTCCGCGTCGTCCTCCCCACGCGTCCGCGCACTCTTCTCCGTGCCGTCCGTGCCCCCGTCCGGGTCGTCCCCGGCGGCACCGTCGAGGGTCTCCGCGCCGGGCTCGACCACGGCCTCACGGCCCGGACGCTTCCGTGCCGAGAGCACGATGTACAGGACGGCGAGCAGGAAGACGAAGAGCGCGGTCCAGTTGTTGAGCCGCAGGCCCAGGATGTGGTGGGCGTCGTCGACGCGCATGTACTCGATCCAGAACCGGCCCACGCAGTACGCCGCCACGTACAGCGCGAAGGCGCGCCCGTGGCCGAGCTTGAAGCGGCGGTCGGCCCAGATGACGAGGAGGGCGACGCCGATGCACCACAGCGACTCGTACAGGAAGGTCGGGTGGTAGGTGCCCGGCACCCGTCCGTCGGCCGTCGAGGTGATCTCCACGGCCCACGGCAGGTTGGTCTCCTTGCCGTACAGCTCCTGGTTGAACCAGTTGCCCCAGCGGCCGATGGCCTGCGCGAGGGCGATGCCGGGTGCGATGGCGTCGGCGTACGCGGGCAACGGGACGCCCCGGCGCCGGGCGCCGATCCAGGCACCCACCGCGCCGAACGCGATCGCGCCCCAGATGCCGAGGCCGCCCTCCCAGATCTTGAAGGCGTCGACCCAGTCACGGCCCTCGCTGAAGTACAGCTGGTAGTCCGTGATCACGTGGTAGAGCCGCCCGCCGACCAGGCCGAACGGGACGGCCCAGACCGCGATGTCGGCCACCGTGCCGGCCCGCCCGCCCCGGGCGATCCAGCGCCTGTTGCCGAGCCAGACGGCCACGAAGACGCCGATGATGATGCAGAACGCATAGCCGCGCAGCGGGATGGGACCGAGGTGCAGCACCCCGCGCGACGGGCTGGGAATGAAGGCAAGTTCCATGGCAGGGTCGACGCTACCGTGTCGGACCGGACACGCGTCGGCCAGCCCGGCTACGGGTCCGTAACGAGCGGACTCGCTACTTGTTCGCGTCCTCCACCATCTGCTTCAGCTTGGCCGGTGTCATCGACTGGTCCTGGTAGATGTTCTTGCCGTCCAGGAGCACCGTCGGGGTGCCGCTGAAGCCGCCGCTCTGGAAGGCCTTGTTGGACTTCTCCACCCAGCTGTTGTGCTTGCCGTTCTTCACGCACTCCTGGAACAGGGTGGTGTCGAGGCCGTCGACCTTGCCGGCCAGGTCGAGCAGCTTGTCCTCGTCGGCGAAGGCGTCGTCGGTCTCGGACGGCTGGTTGTCGTACAGCACGTCGTGGTACGGGGTGAACTTCCCGGCGTCCTGGGCGCAGGCGGCGGCGTTGGCCGACGTGCGGGAGCCGGTACCGCGCATGTTTCCGTCGATGATCGTGGCCAGGTGGTACTCGACCTTGAGCCGGCCGGACTCGGTCAGCTCGTGGACGGTGTCGCGGTACGCCAGCTCGAAGCCCTTGCAGGCCGGGCAGCGGAAGTCCTCCCAGATGGTGAGCGTCGACTTGGCGCTCTCCTTGCCGACGGGGATCGCGAGGCTGTCCTTGCCCTGCGCGCCGGAGGGTGCCACAACCGGTCCGGCGGCGTCGCCGCCGTCGTCCTTGCCCGCGTTGGCCGCGACCACGCCGATCACCGCCGCGAGGCCGAGGACGCAGACCACGGTCGCGCCGACGATCAGCGCGCGCCGGCGCTGGTCCCTGGACTTCTGCTTCTCGCGCTCGGCCGCCAGCTTCTCGCGGGCGGTGCGCTTTCCCTGTCGGTTCTTCTCGCTCACACCCCGCAGAACGAACCGGGGAGGCGCAGCGCGCCTCCCCGGTCCCAGGTCCACTCGTACGAGGGACCCCGGTCACGTACTTGTCCGTTACGTGCCCGCCGTCACGCCTTTCCGCGTACGCCCTCGGCGAGTTCGGCGGCGAGCGCGCGGACGCCCGCCAGGCCGGCCGCGTCGTCGGGGGCGTCCAGCATCCGCTTGACGAACGCCGAGCCGACGATCACGCCGTCGGCGAAGCGGGCGACCTCGGCGGCCTGGGCGGCGTTGGAGACGCCGAGGCCGACGCAGACCGGGGTGCCGGTGGTGGTACGGGTGCGCCGCACCAGGTCCTCGGCCTGCGCGCCGACCGACTCGCGGGTGCCGGTGACGCCCATGAGGGAGGCCGCGTAGACGAAGCCGCTGCCGGCCGCGGTGATCTCGGCGAGGCGCGCGTCCCGGCTGCTGGGCGCGACCACGAAGACCGTGGCGAGCCCGTGCTTGTCGGCGTGCTCCCGCCACAGCCCCGACTCCTGGACCGGCAGGTCGGGCAGGATGCACCCGGCGCCGCCCGCCTCGGCCAGCTCGGCGGTGAAGCGCTCCACGCCGTAGCGGTCGATGGGGTTCCAGTACGTCATGACGAGGATCGGCTTGCCGGTGGCCGCGTGCGCCTCGCGGACCGTGCGCATCACGTCGGCGATCTTCACGCCGCCGCGCAGGGCGATGTCGTCGGCGGTCTGGATGACCGGGCCGTCGAGCACCGGGTCGCTGTGCGGCAGACCCACCTCGACGACGTCGGCGCCGCCGTCGAGCGCGGCCCTGGCCGCCTCGATGCCGCCGTCCACGGTCGGGAACCCGGCCGGGAGATAGGCGATCAGGGCGGCGCGGCCCTCGGACTTCGCCGCCGCGAGGGTGTCGTTCAGCAGCTGCACGTTCCCGCTCACTTGGCGTCCCCCTCGATCTCCGCGGCGCCGGTCTCGTCGGCGGCGACCTCGGCGTCGGTGTCGTACAGCCCGAAGTAGCGGGCGGCGGTGTCCATGTCCTTGTCGCCGCGGCCGGACAGGTTGACCACGATCAGCCCGTCCCGGCCCAGCTCCTCACCGACCTCCAGGGCGCCGGCCAGCGCGTGGGCGCTCTCGATGGCCGGGATGATGCCCTCGGTGCGCGACAGCAGGCGCAGGGCCTGCATGGCAGCGTCGTCGGTGACCGCGCGGTACTCGCCGCGGCCGGAGTCCTTGAGGTAGGAGTGCTCGGGGCCGATGCCGGGGTAGTCCAGGCCGGCCGAGATCGAGTACGGCTCGGTGATCTGGCCCTCGTCGTCCTGGAGGACGTAGGAACGGGAGCCGTGCAGGATGCCGGGCTCCCCCGCGGTCAGGGTGGCCGCGTGCTCGCCGGTCTCGACGCCGTGCCCGGCGGGCTCGCAGCCGATGAGGCGGACGTCCGCGTCCGGGATGAAGGCGTGGAAGAGGCCGATGGCGTTGGAGCCGCCGCCGACGCAGGCGACCGCGGCGTCGGGGAGGCGTCCGGCCTGCTCCAGGAGCTGGCGGCGGGCCTCGACGCCGATGACGCGGTGGAAGTCGCGGACCATCGCCGGGAAGGGGTGCGGACCGGCGACGGTGCCGAAGAGGTAGTGCGTGCGGTCGACGTTGGCGACCCAGTCGCGGAACGCCTCGTTGATCGCGTCCTTGAGCGTGCGGCTGCCGGACTTCACGGAGACGACCTCGGCGCCGAGCATGCGCATCCGGGCCACGTTGAGGGCCTGGCGGCGGGTGTCGATCTCACCCATGTAGATGGTGCAGTCGAGGCCGAAGAGGGCGCAGGCGGTCGCGGTCGCCACGCCGTGCTGGCCGGCGCCGGTCTCGGCGATGACGCGGGTCTTGCCCATGCGCTTGGTGAGCAGGGCCTGGCCGAGCACGTTGTTGATCTTGTGCGAGCCGGTGTGGTTCAGGTCCTCGCGCTTGAGGAAGACCCGAGCGCCGCCCGCGTGCTCCGCGAAGCGGGGGACCTCGGTGAGGGAGCTGGGGCGGCCGGTGTAGTGGACGAGGAGGTCGTCCAGCTCGCGGGCGAACTCCGGGTCGGACTTGGCCTTGTCGTACTCGACGGCCACCTCGTCGACCGCGGCGACGAGGGCCTCGGGGATGAACTTTCCTCCGTAGGCGCCGAAGTAACCCTCGGCGGAGGGGACCTGACCCTCCGGGTCGGGGATGAAGAAGTTGCTGGGCATGCGTGAACCTCACGGTGAGTGCCTGGTGGGGACTGATCGCCGTGGGGGCGGGGAGTTATCCGTCGGCCGCGGGCCGCGTGTGGCGCGTCGCGCACACGCGGCGGAGTCGGAGATTCGGTACAGCCCCGCGCCCCTGAAGGGCGCGTCGCCATCGCCGTCCGTTCACCTGTCCCGGCTCGTCCCCGATGACGTACCGCACCCGGCGGCCGTGGACCCGGCGTGCGGGGGCGCGGCAACCGCGGGGGCGGCAGCCGCGCGCCAGGCGCGCGTACGGGTCCCGGGAAGCCGGGACGGGCGGGAGCGTCATGGGAGTCAGCCTACCGGTGGGTCAGCCCCGGCCGTGCCGCAGCGCCGGGTGCTCGCCGGCCGCCACCAGGTCGGAGACCGCCGTCTTGGGGTCGCGGCCGGTGACCAGGGACTCGCCGACCAGGACGGCGTCGGCGCCCTCGTTGGCGTAGGCGATGAGGTCGTGCGGGCCACGGACGCCGGACTCGGCGACCTTGACGATGTGCGCGGGGATCTCCGGGGCGACCCGCTCGAACGTGCCGCGGTCGACCTCGAGGGTCTTCAGGTTGCGCGCGTTGACGCCGATGACCTTGGCGCCCGCGGCCACCGCGCGCTCGACCTCGTCCTCGTCGTGGACCTCGACGAGCGGGGTGAGTCCGATGGACTCGGCGCGCTCGACCAGGGACTCCAGGGCGGGCTGCTCCAGGGCCGCGACGATCAGCAGCACGAGGTCGGCGCCGTGCGCGCGAGCCTCCCAGAGCTGGTACGACGTGACGACGAAGTCCTTGCGCAGTACGGGGATGTCCACCCGCGCGCGGACCGAGTCCAGGTCGGCGAGCGAGCCGCCGAAGCGGCGCTCCTCGGTGAGCACGGAGATGACGGCGGCGCCGCCCGCCTCGTAGTCGGCGGCGAGTGCGGCCGGGTCGGCGATGGCCGCCAGCGCGCCCTTGGAGGGGCTGGAGCGCTTGACCTCGCAGATGACCTTGACGCCGTCGCCGCGCAGGGCGGACACACCGTCCTTCGCGGGGCGTGCCTCGGCCGCGCGCTCCTTGAGCTCGTCGAGGCTGACGCGCGCCTGCCGTTCCGCGAGGTCGGCACGGACTCCGTCGATGATCTCGTCGAGCACACTCACGCGAGCGGTCCCCTTTCGGACGGCTGAAGCTGTGGTCACTGCGATGGTATCCGCAGCCGGGCGCGAGCCCCGCATCCGGCCGGTCGCGGTCCCGTTGCGCCCTGGACGTTCACCCGGTGGTCAAGGCAGCAGCCAGCCGCCGAACGGCAGGTTCCGGACCACTGTGAACACCAGCATCAGCGTCCCCAGGGTCCACAGGTGCACCGGGCCGAGGTCCACCCGCACGGGGCGGCCCCGGGCCGCGCGGACCGCCCAGAGGACCCACAGGACGGCGAAGCCCAGATAGGCGAGGACGGCCGGGGCATTGGCGTGCAGCGCACCGGCCAGATCACCGTGGACGAAGGCGTGGGCGCTGCGCAGTCCGCCGCAGCCGGGGCAGTAGACGCCCGTGAACCGCAGCAGGGGGCAGACGGGGTAGTGGCCGGGCTCGTAGGGGTCCACGCTGCCCACGTACGTGAAGGCCCCGGCGACGGCGGCGAGCACCGCGGCCGGGACGGCCAGGCGGGCGGCCGCGCCGCGGGACAGCGGCGTGCCGGTCGGGCGGGGCTCTGCGCTCTCGGCGTCCACGTCCCGCATTCTGCCCCGGGCCCGCCGTACCCGCACGCGAGGGGCGGTCCCGGCATCCGTGTGGTGCCGGGACCGCCCCTCGGAGGATCCGGGACCGCCGTGCCGCGCGGTCAGCCCTGCGCGCCGGCCGCCGTGCGGTCGTCGGCGACCTGGTGCACGGGGTGGTTCTGCTTCGGCTGGCCGAGGCCCATCATGCGCATGATGTAGCCCACGACGCCGCCGAGGAGCACGACCGCCATGCCGGCCCAGAAGCCCGCCGGCCGGGCCGCCACCATGAACATGCCCGCGATGCAGAAACCGATGAAGGCGATGATGACACCGGTCCAGGCGGCCGGGGTGTGACCGTGGCTGCTGCCCGCCATTGCTTGCTCCTCGTTGCTGTGTGTCGTGTCTGAGCAGGACGCTCGTCGTCCATTGTCCCGCACGGACACACGCGCCGTGAGCGGGGGTGCTCCGGCGGGTGGAACGGGGCCGGCGCGCCAGGAGGCCGGCGCGGCACGGGGCGCGGCGCGCCGGGAGGCCGGTGTCTCCTCGCCCGGGAACGGGCGCGTGCGGGGCCCTCCCGTGGGCCGGGCGCCCACGGATGCTTCGCCGGGGAGGCCGGCCGCGGGTGGTTCCGCTCCCTCCCCACAGGACCCGGGCACCGGCAAGGCCCGCCTCGCCCCCACCGCGGGGGACAGGCACCGGGCGCCCCCGGAGGGACGGGCACCGACCAGGCCCCGCTCCCCCGGAGGGGTCACGCGCCGGTCGGGTCCTCGCCTCGGTCGATGGCCTTCCAGAGGTCCTCGGGACGGTCCGGGTCGACGGTCTGCGGCCTGCGGCGCGGGCGCGGGGTGCCGTCGCGCTCGTAGCGGCCGGACATCGCGGGCCACAGGCGGCCGTAGCGCAGGGCGAGCAGCCCGGCGAGCAGGAGCAGGCCGCCGCCGACGGCCGCGACGTAGGGCCAGGCCGTGTGGGAGAGGACGTCCACGGTGGCCGAGGTGTCACCGGCGGCCTTCGCGGCCTGGTCGTCCAGGGCCGAGCTGTCGGAGGCGCCGGCGAGGGCGGCCGCCACGGTGCCCGCGCCGCTGAGCGCGAGCAGGCCGGCGACGGCGAAGCGGCCGGCGCGGCGCACGGCGAACACGGCGACGAGCGCGGCGAGGCCCACTATGGCGAGCGCCGCGGGTACGCCCGTGACGTCGCTGCCCTTGGCGGTCAGCGGGAAGGCGCCGCCCGCCACGATCGCGGTGCCCTCCGCCCATTCCTGCCGGGTGGCGAGCAGGGCTACGGCGGCGCCGAGCGCGCCGCACAGGAGGGCGACGCCGAGGCTCCGGCGGCCGGCCCGGGCGGGTCCTGCGGCTGGGTCACGGGGGTGAGGAACAGCTGTCACGTACTCCACTATCACCCGAACCCCGGGCGAACCGTCACCCGGGGTTCGGAATCCCCGACGTGAGAATCCCCCCACCGCCGCGACCGGTTGGCCCTATTGCGCCAGCCGGCCCGCCGTGTGCACGGCCCGCAGCACCGCCGCCGCCTTGTTGCGGCACTCGGTGTCCTCGGCGACCGGGTCGGAGTCGGCGACGACGCCGGCGCCCGCCTGGACGTAGGCGGTGCCGTCGCGCAGCAGCGCCGTGCGGATGGCGATGGCGGTGTCGGAGTCGCCCGCGAAGTCGAGGTAGCCGACGCAGCCGCCGTACAGACCGCGCCGGGAGGGTTCGAGTTCGTCGATGATCTGCAGGGCGCGCGGCTTCGGGGCGCCGGAGAGGGTGCCGGCCGGGAAGCAGGCGGTGAGGACGTCGAAGGCGGTGCGGTCCGGGGCGACCCGGCCGGTGACCGTGGAGACGATGTGCATGACGTGCGAGTACCGCTCGACCGACATGAAGTCGACGACCTCGACGGAGCCGGGTTCGCAGACGCGTCCGAGGTCGTTGCGGCCGAGGTCGACGAGCATCAGGTGCTCGGCGCGCTCCTTGGGGTCGGCGAGCAGCTCCTCGGCGAGCGCCTGGTCCTCCTGCGGGGTGGCGCCGCGCGGGCGGGTGCCGGCGATCGGGTGCAGCAGGGCGCGGCCGTCCTCGACCTTGACCAGCGCCTCGGGGGACGAGCCGACGACGTCGAAGCCGTCGAGGCGGAGCAGGTACATGTACGGGGAGGGGTTGGTGGCGCGCAGCACCCGGTACACGTCGAGCGCGCTCGCGGTGCACGGCGTCTCGAACCGCTGCGAGGGGACCACCTGGAAGGCCTCACCCGCGCGGATGCGCTCCTTGATGTCCTCGACGGCGTCCTGGAAGTCGGGGCCGCCCCAGAGCGCGGTGTACTCGGGCAGCTCGGACGGCGGCAGCGCGGCCGGGGGCTGGGCGACCGCGCGGGTGAGGTCGGCCTCCATGGCGTCCAGGCGGGCGATCGCGTCGGCGTAGGCCTCGTCGACGCCGGTCTCCAGGTCGTTGTGGTTGATCGCGTTGGCGATCAGCAGGACCGAGCCCTCCCAGTGGTCCATGACGGCGAGGTCGCTGGTCAGCAGCATGGTCAGCTCGGGAAGCTTCAGGTCGTCGCGCTCCCCGGGGCCGACCTTCTCCAGGCGGCGCACGACGTCGTAGCCGAGGTAGCCGACCATGCCGCCGGTGAACGGCGGCAGACCGAGGTCGTTCGCGAGGTCGCGCGGGGTGTGCAGGGCCTCGATGGTGGCGCGCAGGGCGGCGAGCGGGTCGCCGTCGGTGGGGACGCCGACCGGCGGGGTGCCCTCCCAGTGGGCGGCGCCGTCCTTCTCGGTGAGGGTGGCGGCGCTGCGGACGCCGACGAAGGAGTAGCGCGACCAGCTCCGTCCGTTCTCCGCGGACTCCAGCAGGAAGGTGCCGGGGCGCTCGGCGGCGAGTTTGCGGTACAGGGCCACGGGCGTGTCGCCGTCGGCGAGGAGCTTGCGGCTGACCGGGATCACCCGGCGGTCGGCGGCCAGCTTGCGGAAGGTGTCGAGGTCCATGTCATACGTGACGTCCATGGCCGCAGACCCTACTGATCCGCGCGGTCGGCGTCGGCCCCCGCACCGTCGGCGAGCAGTACGTCGGCGTCGAAGCAGGTGCGGGCTCCGGTGTGGCAGGCGGCGCCGACCTGGTCGACCTTGACGAGGACGGTGTCGGCGTCGCAGTCCAGGGCCACGGATTTCACCCACTGGAAGTGTCCGGAGGTGTCGCCCTTGACCCAGTACTCCCGGCGGCTGCGGGACCAGTAGGTGCAGCGTCCCGTGGTCAGCGTGCGGTGCAGCGCCTCGTCGTCCATCCAGCCGAGCATCAGCACCTCTCCGGTGTCGTACTGCTGGGCGATGGCGGGCAGGAGGCCGTCGGCGGTGCGCTTGAGGCGGTCGGCGATCTCCGGGGCGAGCGGGCCGGTGCGCCCGGTGGGGTCGCCGGCGGAGTCGCCGGTCGGGTCGCCGATGGGGGAGCTGCTGGTCATGCCCCCATTGTGCCGCGCGGGACGGACACTCCCCGGCGCTGTCCACTGGGCGGACCCGGCGGGCGGCCGTAGGCTGGCCCCATGTCGACTTTCGCCAAGCGTGAACGGCTTCTGCTCGCGGACCTGTTGGAGACGGCGGGCCCGGACGCGCCCACCCTGTGCGAGGGCTGGCGGACCCGTGACCTGGCCGCGCACGTGGTGGTGCGCGAGCGGCGTCCTGACGCGGCCGGGGGCACCCTGATCAAGCCCCTGGCGGCCCGCCTCGACCGGGTGATGGAGGAGTACGGCGCGAAGCCGTACGAGGAGCTGCTCCAGCTGATCCGCACCGGTCCGCCCCGCTTCTCCCCCTTCCAGCTCAAGCAGGTCGACGAGGCGGCGAACACGGTGGAGTTCTACGTCCACGCCGAGGACGTCCGCCGCGCGCAGCCCGACTGGTCGCCGCGCGAGCTGGACCCGGTCTTCCAGGACGCCCTCTGGTCCCGCCTGGAGCGTTCCGCCCGGCTGATGGGCCGGGGCATCCCGACGGGCCTGGTGCTGCGCCGCCCGAACGGGCAGACGACGGTCGCCCACCGGGGGACGCCGGTGGTGACGGCGACGGGCGAGCCGTCCGAGCTGCTGCTGTTCGCGTACGGACGGCAGGGGGCGGCCGACGTGGAGCTGGAGGGCGAGAAGGCCGCGATCACCAGGCTGCGGGAGACGAAGCAGCTCGGCATCTGAGGCCCTCGGGGTCGCGCCGCCTCACTTCGGCAGCTCGGCACGCCGTACCCCGGGCGCGCACAGGGCGACGACGCCGCCGAGGCCGCAGACCGCCGCGCTGGCGGCGAAGACCGGCCCGGTGCCCCAGACGCCGATGGCGGCGGCGGACAGCGGCATGCTCAGTGGCGCGATGCCCAGGCTGACGATCCCGGCGACGGCGGTGACCCGCCCCAGGTGGCCCGGGTCGGCCTGGGTCTGGAGCAGGGCTCCGCACAGCGCGCCGCTGAGCCCCGCGAGCAGGCCGATGAGCAGCGCGGTCCCGACGGCCGCGGGCAGCGCGGGCGCCTGCGCCAGCGCGCCGATCGCGGCGGCACCGGGCACGAGCGCGCCGGCGACGACGTACCCGGCGTGCGGCACGCGCCCCCGGACGGTCAGCAGCAGGGCCGCCGCCCCGGCGCCGGCCCCGAAGCCGGCGAGCACCCAGCCCATCCCGGAGGCTCCCCAGCCGCGCTCGTCGGCGAGCAGGGTCAGGCCGACGTTGAGCGGGCCGACGAATCCGAGGTCGCCGAGGGCGATCACCAGCATCAGCGGCCCGAGGACACGGTGCCGGCGGACGTAGGAGAGCCCGTCCCGCAGGTCCCGCCAGGCGGTCCCGCCCTCGGCGGCGGCCACCGCGTCGTCGGCGGGCAGCTCACGCATCCGCACGCAGACCAGCAGCGGCACCGACACGGCGATCAGCAGCCCCGCGAGGGCGAAGGCGGCGGCCGACCCGCCCACCGCCACCCCGAGCCCGCCGAGCGGGGCGCCCACGACGGCGGCGAACCGGACGGCGAGGCCGCGCATGCCCTGCACCCGGGCCAGCTGGTCCTTGGCGGTGATCCGCGCGGGCAGCGCCCCGACGGCGGGCAGGAAGAGGGCGTCCACCGCGCCGAAGACGAGGGCGAGCAGGGCGAGGAGCCACAGCCCGGGTTCGGTCGCGAAGAGCAGTACGGCCACCGCGAGGACCGCCGCGCACCGTACGGCGTCGCTCCCGATCACGACCCGGCGCGGTCCCAGCCGGTCGACGACCACTCCCCCGCCGAGCATGAGCAGCGCCCGCGGCACCGCGCTCACGGCCGTGACCACCCCGGCCTCGGCGGCACTGCCGCGCTGCACGGCGGCCCAGGACAGCGCGAGGTAGAACACGGTGTCCCCGAGCATGGACGCGGTGTAGGCGCCGACCCAGCGCAGCACGTTGCCGTCGCGGTGGGCGGGTACGGCGGCGCGGACGGCCGCGGGTATGAGCGGGTCCGGCACCGCCTCGGCCCTCTCCGGCACCTCCGGCACGGAGCGGACCGGTGAGCGGTCCCCGGACCTACCGGACGGGATGCCCCGCCTCCCGCAGCGTCTCCTTGACCTCGCCGATGCGCAGGTCGCCGAAGTGGAAGACGGAGGCCGCCAGTACCGCGTCCGCCCCCGCGCCGACCGCCGGGGCGAAGTGGGCGAGGCTGCCCGCGCCGCCGGAGGCGATCACCGGGACGCTCACGTGCTTCCGGACCGCCCCGATCATCTCCAGGTCGTAGCCGTCCTTCGTGCCGTCCGCGTCCATCGAGTTGAGCAGGATCTCGCCCGCGCCCAGTTCGGCGGCGCGGTGGGCCCACTCCACCGCGTCGATGCCGGTGCCGCGGCGGCCCCCGTGGGTGGTCACCTCGAAGGTGCCCGCCTCGGTGCGGCGGGCGTCGACCGACAGGACGAGGACCTGGCGGCCGAACCGCTCGGCGATCTCGCGGATCAGGTCGGGCCGGGCGATGGCGGCCGTGTTGACGCCCACCTTGTCCGCGCCGGCCCGCAGCAGCTTGTCCACGTCCTCGGCGGTGCGCACGCCGCCGCCGACGGTCAGCGGGATGAACACCTGCTCGGCGGTACGGCGCACCACGTCGTAGGTCGTCTCGCGGTTGCCCGACGAGGCGGTGATGTCCAGGAACGTCAGCTCGTCGGCGCCCTCGGTGTCGTACACCTTGGCCATCTCGACGGGGTCACCCGCGTCGCGCAGGTTCTGGAAGTTGACGCCCTTGACGACCCGCCCGTCGTCCACGTCCAGGCAGGGGATGACTCGGACCGCCAGGGTCATGAATCCACGGCTCCTCTATACGCTTCCACTTCGACCGACACCAAGACCCGCGAGTCGATGAAGCCCTCCACGACCAGCAGGGTCGTGACCGGCCGCACGGAGTCGAACAGCTCCTTGTGGGCGCGGCCCACCTCGTCGACGTCGCGGGAGTGGGCCAGGCACACACGGGTCCGGATCACGGACTCGATGCCCAGCCCGAACTCGCCGATCGCGTCGACCGCGGTGGCGAAGGCGACCTTGGTCTGTTCGTAGGGGTCGCCCTCCCCGTACAGCATGTCGCCCTTGAAGGCGGTGGTGCCGGCCACGATCACTCGATCACCCGCCGCCACGGCCCGTGCGAAACCGAAGGACTCTTCCCAGGGATTTCCGCTCTGCACGCGCCGTACGGCTTCGGATGTCATGGGGACACAGCCTCCAGGGCCTCTTCCAGGGTGAATGCCTTCGCGTACAGGGCTTTCCCGACGATGGCCCCCTCGACACCGGCCGGGACGAGTCCGGCGATCGCGCGGAGGTCGTCCAGGGAGGACACGCCGCCCGAGGCCACGACCGGGCGGTCGGTGGCCGCGCAGACGTTCTTCAGGAGCTCCAGGTTGGGTCCCTGGAGGGTGCCGTCCTTGGCGATGTCGGTGACGACGTACCGGGCGCAGCCCTCCTTGTCGAGGCGGCCCAGCGTCTCGTAGAGGTCGCCGCCGTCGCGGGTCCAGCCGCGGCCCCGGAGCGTGGTGCCCCGTACGTCCAGGCCGACCGCGATCCTGTCGCCGTGCTCGGCGATGACCTCGGCGACCCACTCGGGGGTCTCCAGGGCGGCGGTGCCCAGGTTCACCCGGGTGCAGCCGGTGGCGAGCGCGGCGGCGAGGGTGTCGTCGTCGCGGATGCCGCCGGACAGCTCCACCTTGATGTCCATCGCCTTCGCGACCTCGGCGATCAGCGCGCGGTTGTCCCCGGTGCCGAACGCCGCGTCCAGGTCGACCAGGTGCAGCCACTCGGCGCCGGAGCGCTGCCAGGCGAGGGCGGCCTCCAGCGGGGAGCCGTAGGAGGTCTCGGTGCCGGACTCGCCGTGCACGAGGCGGACGGCCTGGCCGTCGCGGACGTCGACGGCGGGGAGGAGTTCGAGCGTGGTCATCTCTACCGGGCTCATCTCTACAGGGTCTCGATCCAGTTGGTGAGGAGCTGGGCGCCGGCGTCGCCGGACTTCTCGGGGTGGAACTGCGTGGCCCACAGCGCGCCGTTCTCCACGGCGGCGACGAAGGGCTCGCCGTGCGTGGACCAGGTGACCTTCGGCTCGGCGATCAGCGGGTTGTGCGCCTCCTGGGCCCACTCGTGGACGGCGTAGGAGTGCACGAAGTAGAAGCGGGCGCCGGCGTCCAGGCCGGCGAAGAGCTGGGAGCCGGCCGGTGCGTCGACCGTGTTCCAGCCCATGTGGGGCACGACGTCGGCCTGCAACGGTCCGACCGTGCCGGGCCACTCGTCCAGCCCCTCGGCCTCCACGTCGTGCTCGATGCCGCGCGAGAACAGGATCTGCATGCCGACGCAGATGCCCAGGACCGGGCGCCCGCCGGAGAGCCTGCGGTCGACGATCCAGTCGCCGCGGACCGCCTTGAGGCCGTTCATGCAGGAGGCGAAGGCGCCGACGCCGGGGACGAGCAGTCCGTCGGCGTTCATCGCCTTGTCGTAGTCGCGGGTGATCTCGACGTCGGCTCCCGCGCGCGCGAGGGCGCGCTCGGCGGAGCGGACGTTGCCGAAGCCGTAGTCGAGGACGACGACCTTCTTGCCGGGGGCGGCGGTCAATTCCAGACCTCCAGCCTCAGGACGCCCGCGAACAGGCACATCGCGGCGCCGATGGAGAGCAGCACGATCAGGCCCTTGGGCATCTGCTGCTTGGCGAAGGAGTAGATGCCGCCGAGGAAGAAGAGGCCGACGACGATCAGTGCGGTGGACGTACCGTTCATGGGTTACAGCGCGCCCTTCGTGGAGGGCAGGATGCCGGCGGCGCGCGGGTCGCGCTCCGAGGCGTAGCGCAGGGCCCGGGCGAGCGCCTTGAACTGGCACTCCACGATGTGGTGGGCGTTGCGCCCGTAGGGCACGTGCACGTGCAGGGCGATCTGCGCCTGGGCGACGAAGGACTCCAGGATGTGCCGGGTCATCGTGGTGTCGTACTCGCCGATCATCGGCGCCATCTTCTCGGGCTCGGTGTGCACGAGGTAGGGGCGGCCGGAGAGGTCGACGGTGACCTGGGCGAGCGACTCGTCCAGCGGGACCGTGCAGTTGCCGAAGCGGTAGACGCCCACCTTGTCGCCGAGCGCCTGCTTGAAGGCGGCGCCCAGCGCGAGGGCGGTGTCCTCGATGGTGTGGTGGGAGTCGATGTGCAGGTCGCCGTCGGTCTTCACGGTCAGGTCGAACAGGCCGTGCCGGCCGAGCTGGTCGAGCATGTGGTCGTAGAAGCCGACGCCGGTGGCGATGTCGGTCTTGCCGGTGCCGTCGAGGTCGATCTCGACGAGGACCGAGGTCTCCTTGGTCGTGCGCTCCACGCGTCCCACGCGGCTCATGTGCTCTGCTCCTTCTTGACTTCACGTACCGCGTCGAGGAACGCGTCGTTCTCCTGCGGGGTGCCCGCGGTGACCCGCAGCCATCCCGGTACGCCGTTGTCCCGGACCAGCACGCCCCGGTCGAGGATCTTCCGCCAGGTGGCGTGGGAGTCCGCGAACCTTCCGAACTGGACGAAGTTGGCGTCGGACTCGGTCACCTCGTAGCCGACGGCGCGCAGCTCGGCGACGAGCCGGTCCCGCTCGGCCTTCAGCTGCTCGACGTACTTCAGCAGCGTGTCCGTGTGCTCCAGGGCGGCCAGCGCGGTCGCCTGGGTGACGGCGGAGAGGTGGTACGGCAGCCGTACGAGTTGTACGGCGTCGACGACGGCCGGGTGCGCGGCGAGGTAGCCGAGGCGCAGGCCCGCCGCGCCGAACGCCTTCGACATGGTGCGGGAGATCACCAGGTTCGGGCGGCCGTCGAGGAGCGGCAGCAGCGAGGCGCCGTGGCTGAACTCGATGTACGCCTCGTCGACCACGACCATGGAGGGCTTCGCGGCCTGCGCCGCGTCGTGGAGGGCGAGGACCGTCTCGGCGGGGACCGCGTTGCCGGTGGGGTTGTTGGGGGTGGTGACGAAGACGACGTCCGGGCGGTGCTCGGCGATCGCCCGCTCGGCGGCGGGCACGCCGATGGTGAAGTCGTCGTGGCGCGGCCCGGAGATCCAGCCGGTGCCGGTGCCGCGCGCGATGAGGCCGTGCATCGAGTACGACGGCTCGAAGCCGATCGCGGTGCGGCCGGGGCCGCCGAAGGTCTGCAGCAGCTGCTGGATGACCTCGTTGGAGCCGTTGGCCGCCCAGACGTTGCTCACGTCCAGGGGGTGCCCGGTGGTCTTCGTCAGGTACTCGGCGAGCCCGGTGCGCAGTTCGACCGCGTCCCGGTCCGGGTAGCGGTTGAGGTCGCGGGCGGCCTCGCGGACCCGCTCGGTGATCCGCTCGACGAGCGCCTCGGGGAGCGGGTAGGGGTTCTCGTTGGTGTTCAGCCGTACCGGCACGTCCAGCTGGGGCGCGCCGTAGGGGGACTTGCCGCGCAGCTCGTCCCGTACGGGGAGGTCGTCGATTCCGAACGTCACTTGCTCTGGGGGACCTTCCACTCGAACCTCGCCTTGACCGCCGCGCCGTGCGCGGGCAGGTCCTCCGCCTCCGCCAGCGTCACCACGTGGTGCGCGACCTCGGCGAGGGCGTCGCGCGTGTAGTCGACGATGTGGATGCCGCGCAGGAAGGACTGCACGGACAGTCCCGAGGAGTGGCAGGCGCAGCCGCCGGTGGGCAGGACGTGGTTGGACCCGGCCGCGTAGTCGCCGAGGGAGACGGGTGCCCAGGGGCCGACGAAGATCGCGCCGGCGTTCCTGACCCGGTCGGCGACGGCGGCGGCGTCGGCGGTCTGGATCTCCAGGTGCTCCGCGCCGTAGGCGTCGACCACCCGCAGTCCGTCGTCCAGGCCGTCGACGAGGACGATCGCGGACTGGCGGCCGGCGAGCGCCGGGCGGATCCGGTCCTCGACGTGCTTGGTGGCCTCGACCTGCGGCTGCAGCTCCTTCTCGACCGCGTCCGCGAGTTCGGCGGAGTCGGTGACCAGGACGGCGGCGGCCAGCGGGTCGTGCTCGGCCTGGCTGATCAGGTCGGAGGCGACGTGCACCGGGTCGGCCGTCGAGTCCGCGAGGACGGCGATCTCGGTCGGTCCCGCCTCGGCGTCGATGCCGATCTTCCCGGTGAAGAAGCGCTTGGCGGCGGCGACCCAGATGTTGCCGGGGCCGGTGACCATGTTGGCGGGCGGGCAGGACTCCGTGCCGTACGCGAACATGGCGACGGCGGTGGCGCCGCCCGCCGCGTACACCTCGTCGACGCCCAGCAGGGCGCAGGCGGCGAGGATCGTCGGGTGCGGGAGGCCGTCGAACTCGGCCTGGGCGGGCGAGGCCAGCGCGACGGACTCGACGCCGGCCTCCTGCGCGGGGACCACGTTCATGATCACGGACGACGGGTAGACCGAACGCCCGCCGGGCGCGTAGAGCCCGACCCGCTCGACCGGCACCCACTTCTCGGTGACCGAGCCGCCGGGCACGACCTGCGTGGTGTGCGTGGAGCGGCGCTGCTCGCGGTGGACGAGGCGGGCGCGGCGGATGGATTCCTCCAGGGCCGCGCGGACGGCCGGGTCCAGCTCCTCCAGCGCGCGCGTGAGCGCGGCGGCCGGGACGCGCACCTGCTCCAGCCTGACGCCGTCGAACTGCTCGGCGAAGTCGATCAGCGCCGCGTCGCCACGATGATGCACGGCCTCGCAGATCGGACGCACCTTCTCCAGGGCGGCCGCGACGTCGAAGTCGGCTCGGGGCAGCAGGTCGCGCAGGGCGGAACCCTCGGGGAGGGCGTCGCCGCGCAGATCGATTCGGGAGATCACGGAACCAATTCTCTCAGACCCGCGTCGGGCGCGGTCCGCGCGTATCAATGGCTGATACAGAACGCGACGGGCCGGCCCGCCCACGGTGAACTCGTGCGATTCACGCTCACTTTGAGTGTTCGGAACGTCACTCAGTGGGCATGAACGGTTGTACGAAGGGTGAGCGACCACCGAGTAGTTGAGGAGGGAGTGAAGCATTGTGACCGAGGGGGCCGGCCACCGTGACGGAGAGTTGCCGGACGACCTGACCGCCGCCGAGGCCGGCATGTGGCAGGCCTTCCGCAACGGCAGTGTGTACGACCTGAGCAGCGGGGACGCGCTCGAGGACGACCCGCACGGCGGGCACCCGTGGGGGCCGGAGCGGACGGTGCGGGCCCGCATCGTCTGCTGGCTGCTTCTCGACGGTCCGCCGGCGCTCGCGGGCCGGGTGTCGTCGCTGCAGCTCGTGGGCGTGCGGATCAGCGACACGATGGACCTCGCGGGCGGCACGGTCGAGCCGTACGTGGAGCTGCGGCGCTGTCGCTTCGAGCGGGAGGTGCTGCTGCCGGAGGCCCGCTTCACGACCGTGCGGCTGGTGGACTGCGCCGTGCCGCGCCTGGAGGCGGCCCGGCTGCACACCGAGGGCGACCTGCACCTGCCGCGCTCCCGCTTCCCGGGCGGCATCCGGCTCACGGACGCGCGGATAGGCACCGACCTGCTGCTCAACCAGGCGGTCGTGCACCGGGACCGCGGCGGACGCTCCATAGCGGCGGACGGCATGACGGTCGGGCAGGACCTCCAGGCCGAGATGCTGGAGTCGCACGGCGAGGTCAGTCTGCGCAGCGCCCAGGTCGGCGTCTCGCTGAGCCTGCGCGGCGCCCGGCTGCTCAACCCGTACACGCGCCACGCGCTGAACGCCCCGCAGCTGACCGTGGAGCGCACGCTGTACCTGACTCCGGCGGGCCTGGGCAGCCCGCTCCTGCGCGGCACCACCCCGGCGCGGGGCACCCGCATCCAGCGCTTCGAGTGCGAGGGCGGGGTGCGCCTGGACGACGGACGGTTCGGCGACGCCCTCGACCTGGAGCACGCCCGGTTCACCTTCACCGACGAGCAGGAGCTGTCCCTGCGGCGGGTCCAGACGCCGGAGTTGCGGTTCCTGGGCGAGCGGCCGGCGCGGGGGCGGGTGGTGCTGTCGGGGGCGCGGGTGGTCAACCTGATGGACCGGGCGGACAGCTGGCCGGGCCCGGGCAGGCTGCACATGGGCGGCTTCGCCTACGAGAACCTGGTGCCGCGCGGCCCGTTCCCGCTGACCAAGCGGCTGCGGTGGGTGGGCGCCGCGACCGCCGAGTACCACCCGGAGCCGTACGAGCGCCTCGCCGCGGTGCTGCGGGCCGGCGGTGAGGACGAGGACGCCCGCGAGGTGCTCCTCGCCAAGCACCGGCGGCGCCGCGAGAGCCTGCCCATCGCCGCGAAGCTGGTGGGGTACGCGCAGGACTGGACGGTCGCCTACGGGTACCGGCCGGGCCGCGCCGCGGTGTGGATGGCGGTCCTCTGGGCGGCGGGCTCCCTCGCCTTCGCCCGTGCCGAGCCACCCCCGCTGAAGAGCGGCGAACACCCGGACTGGAACCCGGCCCTCTTCGCCCTCGACCTGCTCCTCCCGGTCATCGACCTGGGCCAGGCGGGCTCGTGGCACCTGCACGACGCCTGGCAGTGGCTGGCCACGGCCCTGATCCTCCTCGGCTGGATCCTGGCGACCACGGTCGCAGCAGGCGCCACCCGCCTCCTCCGCCGAACCTGACCCCCCACCCCCGCACCGGCTGCGGTCAGTCGTGCCGCGCCGCTGCGGGCAGTCGTGCCGCTGGGGCGGCACGGGTGGGCGCAGCGGCACCCCGCAAACGCCGGGCCGCGCACCCCACCCCCGCCCCGCACAGACGTCCGGCACCCTCCACCGACCGACGGCACCCGAAGACGTCCGGCGCCGACCCCGCACAACCCCTCCGAACCAGCGGAGCGAACCCGCACAACCATCCCCAACCCTCAGCCGTCGTACTGGCCATGCTGCGCGCGTTCCTCCGGACCACGGCCGCCCGGGCCCGCTCCCGGACGCCACGGTCGCTACCAGACGACGACGTGCTCCTCGACGCCCCCGACGACCGCCTCGCCCCAACCCTCGTCGCGGCGGCGCGCGGCGACTACGCCCCCGCGGCCGGCCTCCTGTCCACCACCCGCGAGCGCGCCGAGTGGGAGCACCGCGACCGCTACGCGACCCGGCTCGCCGCCTTCGCCCGCTCCCGCGCCGAGTGGCTCGACACCTGGCGCGCCACCGTCCCGGACGACCCCGACGCCCTGCTGATCGCCGCCCGGCTCGCGGTCCACCGCCGCTGGGACTCGCCGGCCCGCGCCGAACTCCTGCGCCAGCTGGTCCCCGCGGTCGTCGGCGCCGCCGAGACCTCGGGCCCCGACCCCGTACCGTGGCGGACCGCCCTGGACGCCGCGCGGGGCGCGCGCGCCGGGCACGCCGAGTTCGAGCGGCTGTGGGCGCAGGCCGTCCGCCGCTCCGCGCACCACTACGGCTGCCATGTCGCCGCCCTGCAGTACCTGGCCGCCTCCTCGCCCGGCGCCCACGGCGAGTGCCTGGACTTCGCGGAGACGGCCGCCCAGGACGCCCCCGAGGACGCGCTCGTGCGGGCCCTGCCGCTGCGCGCCGCCTTCACCTGCCTGACCTCCACCGCCGCCGTACGCACGCACCGCCGCCGGCTGGACGCCGCCGCCGACCGCGCGATCGCCCTGTCGGCGGCGCACCCGGCGGCCGACCCGTGGACGGCGGAGCTGCGGAACCTGCTGGCGTACGTCCTCCTGCGGCTGGGACGGCGGCAGGACGCGGCGGAGCAACTGCGTCTGACCGGCCCGTATGTCACCTCCTTCCCGTGGGAACGGGACACGGACGACCCTCTCGGGCACTTCCTCCAGGCGCGGGCGGACGTCCGCGCGGAGGCCCGTGCGCGGGCTCCGGGACATCCATCACGCGGGCGCGCCGAACGCTCCGCCCCCGGCGACCATTAGGCTTCTGCGTCGTGACCACCGTCCGGCTCCCCCTCTTCCCCCTGAACTCCGTTCTGTTCCCGGGGCTGGTGCTTCCGCTCAACATCTTCGAGGAGCGCTATCGCGCCATGATGCGCGAGTTGCTGAAGACCCCCGAGGACGAACCGCGCCGGTTCGCCGTCGTGACGATCCGTGACGGCCACGAGGTGGCGCAGAGCGCACCCGGCCTGCCCGACCCGACGGCCGCCCCGGAGCGCGGGGCCGCGGCGGGCTTCGGCAAGGACCCGCTCAAGGCGTTCCACAAGGTGGGCTGCATCGCGGACGCGGCGACGATCCGCGAACGGGCCGACGGCACGTTCGAGGTGCTGGCGACCGGCACCAGCCGGGTGCGCCTGACCTCCGTCGACGCCTCGGGCCCCTTCCTGACGGCCGAACTGGAGCCGCTGCCCGAGGATCCCGGCGACGAGGCGGGCGCGCTGGCCGAGGGCGTACTGCGGTCCTTCCGCCAGTACCAGAAGCGGCTGGCCGGGGCCCGTGAGCGGTCGCTGGCGACCGGCGCCGACCTGCCCGACGAACCGGGCGTGGTCTCCTACCTGGTCGCCGCCGCGATGATGCTGGACACGCCGACGAAGCAGCGTCTGCTCCAGGCCCCCGACACGGCCTCGCGCCTGCGGGACGAGCTGAGACTCCTCCGCTCCGAGACGTCCATCATCCGTACGCTGCCGTCCCTGCCCGCACAGGAACTGACGCGCGGCCCGACGAGTCTCAACTGAGGTACCGGCCCGCATGGCGAAGAAGCCCGGCAAGGCGAAGAAGCAGCAGTCCGGCGGCACGCCCGCGACGGTGGCGCTGACGGCGGCCGCAGTGGCGTACACGGTCCACTCCTACGAGCACGATCCGGCCCATCCGTCCTACGGCGAGGAGGCGGCCGAGGCGATGGGAGTGTCCCCCGACCGGGTGTTCAAGACGCTGGTGGCGGACGTCGACGGTGCTCTCACGGTCGCGGTGGTACCCGTGGCGGGCCAGCTGGACCTCAAGGCGCTGGCGGCCGCGCTGGGCGGCAAGCGCGCGGCGATGGCGGACCCGGCGCTGGCCGAGCGGACCACGGGCTACGTGCGCGGCGGGATCTCTCCGCTGGGCCAGCGCAAGCGGCTGCCGACGGTCCTGGACGCGTCGGCGGCGTCGCACGCCACGATCTGCGTCTCGGCGGGCCGCCGGGGCCTGGAGGTCGAGCTCTCCCCCACCGACCTCACCACCCTGACATCGGCGACCCTGTCCCCGATCGCCCGCACGCCCTGATTCAGAGACCGCACTGCCACGGGCAGCAGTGCCGCCCGAGCTGCGGGCAGTCGTGCCGCGCCGCTGCGGGCAGTCGTGCCGCTGGGGCGGCACGGGTGGGCGCAGCGGCGCCCCGCAAGCGCCGGGCCGCGCACCCCACCCCCGCCCCGCACCCACCCAGGGCGCCAAGGCAACGCCGCCCCGCCGGGGCACCCCGCACCCACCCCGGGCACCGAGAAACGTCAGCCCCCCATACCCCCCGCACCCCCCGGAGGGGCCGGCGCCGGCCAGGGATCCGGCTCCGGATCCCGCGGCCCGAACAACCCCGTCAGCCCCAGATGCACCACCAGCCCCGCCAGCGACCACGCCAGCAGCGCCCCCTTCGCGCCCAGCCTCAGCGGCGCCGTGAACGTCACCCCTTCGCCGACGTCCTGCGCGTGGGCGATCACGTCCTCGGTCGGCCCGAGCCACACCCCGAGCCGCCACGCCAGCAGCGACCCGAGCAGCCCACCGACGCCGAGGGCCGCCACCAGCGGCACTCCCCCGCGCCGGCGCAGCAGGAAGAGCACCACCGCGCTGAGCGCTCCGAACGCCAGCGCGAGCAGCGTGAACGTTCCGTCGACCGCGATCGCCTGCTCGCCCTCGGAGTCCTTGAGGTAGACGAACCAGCGGCCGTCGACCACCGTGCCGACCAGCGGCACGCTCGGGGCCAGCTTCCACCACAGCACGCCGAGGAGCGCGCCCGAGAGCGTGACCGCCAGTGCGGTCACGACGGCCTGCCGCACTTCGGTCAACATCCCGGGGCCGTCCTGTTCGCCGTGAGATTCGTACGGGGAACCGGCCGCGGCCCCCGAGGCGTGCGCACCGGCGGGCGGCGGCACCGGCCCGCCCCGGTACGGCGGGCCTTCGTTCGGTGGTGGTGGCGGAGTCAGAGGTGCGGTCACCCCGCCATCGTGCCAAACGTGCCTGTGCCGCGCGTCACCGGACGGCCGCTCTGCGGTACGCCCAGGTCGCGACGGCCAGCGAGATCACACCGACGACGGCGCACACCGCCAGGTCGCCGAGGACGAGGGCCCAGTCCGGATCGCCGCCGAACGTACGGGCGAAGGCCTCGACGCCGTATGTGGAGGGCAGCAGGTCCCGGGCCAGCCGGACGACCTCCGGCAGCCGCTCGGCCGGCAGCACGCCGAGCAGCAGCGCCGCCGACATGCCGAGCTGGCCCAGCAGCGTGGCGAACTCGGGCCGGGGCGCGAGCAGGCCGAGGGCGGCGCCCAGTCCGGCGAGCGCGGCGCCGGCCAGCGGGATGACGGCCACCAGCACCCACAGATGGGTCATCGGCAGCCCGAACAGCAGGCAGCCGAAGACCGCCGTCACCACGGTCCCGGGCACGGTGAACGACGCGTACGCGCCCGCCGCGCCCAGCACCACCGCGGCCGGCGGCACGGGCAGCGTGGCGTAGTGGTCGAGGCCGCCGTTGGCGCGCAGCTGGCCGAAGTACTGGGCCAGGAGGTTCAGCGCCACGAAGGCGACGACGAGTACCGCCGAACCGGCGACCACCGCCCGCGCCTCGCCGCCGCCGTCCACGACGCCGCGCATCAGGATCATGATGCCGATCGACTGGAAGGTGGCGACGAACAGCAGCGGGATGCGCGCGACCCGCGCCCGGGACAGCTGAGCCCGGTACACGGCCACCAGGGAAGGCCACAGCCGTGCCCGGGGCGACAGCTCGGCCGCACCCTGCTCCTCGACGGCCAGGGCGCCGCCCGGCAGGACATCGGCGGATACGACACTCACGTCGCGCAGCTCCCCTTCGTTAGGGTCCATCGAAGCGGTCGCCCTGCCGGGTTCGCCCGACCTCGCGGGGTCGTTCGCCCGGCCGGGTGCGCTCGCCCTCTCGGGTACGGATGCGGCGGCCGGTGTTCTCACCGCTGGCGTGCTCAAGCCCTCACCAGCCCCTGCCGCGCGGCGCCGCCCAGCGCCAGGTAGACGTCCTCCAGGCTGGGCGTGGCCAGGGTGAAGTCGTCGAGGGCGGCGAAGGCGGCGCCGCCGGTGACGGTGGCGACGACCGTGCGGGCCTCCTCGGGGGCGAGCCGCAGCGTCCAGCGGCGTCCCGACTCCACGGCGCGGTCGCGCAGGGCGGCGACCTCCGGGACGTGCAGCGGGGCGCTCTCGCGCCAGACCAGGTCGACGCGGACCTCGCCCGCGACCCGCTCCTTGAGGCCGGAGGGCGTGTCGCAGGCGATCACGCGTCCCCGGTCGAGGACGGCGACCCGGTCGAGGACGGTCTCGGCCTCGATGACGTTGTGGGTGACGAGCAGCACGGTGGTGCCGTACTCCGCGCGCCGCCGGTCCACGGCCGCCCAGACCGCGCGCCGGGCCACCGGGTCCATGCCGGTGGTCGGCTCGTCCAGGACCAGCAGCGGGCGCTCCCCCACGAGCGCGGCGGCGAAGCAGGCGAGTCGGCGCTGGCCGCCGGAGAGCTTCCTGAGCGGGCGGCCGGCGAGCGCGGCGAGCCCGAGTTCGTCGAGGACGGCGTCGCGCTCGGCGCGGGCCCGGCGCACCTCCAGACCGCGCAGCCGCCCGGTGGTCTCGGCGGCGAGCGAGACGGTCAGCTCGTCGAGGGCGCTGGAATCCTGCCCGAGGTAGGCGAGGATCCGCGCGGCCCGCTCGGGGTGGCGCACGATGTCGTGGCCGAGGATCTCCACGCTGCCGTGGTCGGGCCGCATCAGGCCGGTGAGCTGGCGCACGAGGGTGGACTTGCCGGCACCGTTGGGGCCGAGCAGCCCGAAGATCTCACCGCGCCGGATGTCCAGGGTGACGTCGTCGGTGGCCCGCACCTCGGGGGTGGCGGGAACGCCGCGTCTGCCGCGTACCGCCGGATAGGTCTTGGTCAGTCCGCGCACCGCGCACACGGCACCGCCACCGGGTCGAGATGCCTGTGCCGCACGCGTACTCACAAGGGACGAGACTACGGGGTCGGTCCCCTGCGCCCGCTCCCGGGTCCGCCCATAAGTGTCGATTCAGCCGGGCGGCGCCGGGAGCGGGCGGCAGACGGCCGGCGGGCCGCCGGTGGGCCGGGCCGGGCGGGGCTCACTCGGGCCCGGGAGTGCGTTCGGTGGCCGTCCGCACGTCGATCTCCCGCCAGAAACCGGCCCGGATCGCGTACCGGTCGTGCTCGTCGATCTGGTCGTCCTTGTGGGCCAGCAGCCCGAAGCGGGCCGCGTAGCGCAGCAGCTCCCCGTCGACGCGGTGCGGGATGCGCGGGTACATCCCGGAGAGTTTCTGCAGGTGGCCGTGGTCGCCCAGGCGTTCGAGCCAGCGGCGGGCGAAGACCTGCCCGACCTCGTACGGGTCGCCGCCGACCGTGGTGATGTCCTCCTCGCGGTCGGCCCAGCGCTGCTCGGCCGTGGTGAGCTGGGCCAGGGTCGGCAGCGACGCGGCCTCGGCCGGCTCGGCGGCGGGCCGGTCGACCCAGCCCTTGTCGGAGGACCAGCGCAGGGTGGCGCTGGCCGGCGGCGGGGCCGGGTGGGCGCCGGGGGCGCGCAGGGCGGCGAGGTCCTTGGGGGTGGGAACGCCCTTGGCGGGCGGTACGCGCTCCCCGGCGCCGTTGCGCGCGGCGGGGGCCGTGGTCGGGTGTTCCGGTTCCTCGGCGGGCCGCTCCGGGGGCGCGGTGGACAGGGCGGACTCGGGCAGCGGCGCGGAGAGGATCGCGGCGATCTCGGGGCGGGGCACGGGCGGCGGCGCGCAGATGCCGCCGATCTCCTTGGCGCGTACGGCCTTGGTGATCCACACCCGGTCCAGGACGCGCCGCTCGTCGGCCTCGGCGACCAGGTCCTCGGACTGGTTGTAGTCGCCGTCGGCGGCCTGGACGGCCCATAGATGGACGGCGACGCCGTGCTCCTTGGCGGCCATCATGCCCGGCAGCAGGTCGCCGTCGCCGGTCACCAGGACGACGTCGGAGCAGGCGCGGTTGCGGGCCAGCTCGGTCAGCTCGGCGTGCATCGCCGCGTCGACGCCCTTCTGCGCCCAGCGGCCGTCGCTGCGGGTGAGGGCGCCGAGCCGGACGGTGACCCGGGGCATCACGCGCAGGCGGCGGTGTTCGGGCTGCGGGACGCGGTCGGGGGCGCCGTCGAACCAGTAGATGCGCAGCAGGGGCTGCCGCGTGTCCGACTCGGCGCGGTCGCGCAGGCCCTGGATCAGGGCGGCGTGGTCGACGGTGATGCGTGAGCGCGAGGGCTCTCCGGCCAGGAGGCTCGCGGCGGCACCCAGCAGATACCCGGCGTCCACCAGGACGATGCAGCGGTCCACGCGGTCCACCCTCTTTCCGGGAGGTTTGCTTCGGGCTTCCTTCGAGTCTGCCCGACCACGCGGAGGTTAACGGCCCGAACTCGATCTTCGGCGTGGCGTTTCCGCAGTGCGTCTTCCTGCCCG
This sequence comes from Streptomyces olivaceus, assembly GCF_000721235.1. Taxonomy (GTDB): domain Bacteria; phylum Actinomycetota; class Actinomycetes; order Streptomycetales; family Streptomycetaceae; genus Streptomyces; species Streptomyces olivaceus. The sequence continues at coordinate 218,025 of NZ_JOFH01000002.1, read as the reverse complement.
GTACCCCGGCATCCCGCGTCACACACGGTAATTGCCCGATATGCGTTCTTTGTTGGGCTGTGTGAATCTGAAACCGGCCCTGGCCCCTAGATCCCCCTCAGGAGGTAGATCACCATGGCCAAGAACAAGAGCAACCGTGATCGTAAGCAGCCCCAGTCCGAGCGCGCCGCACAGGCCGCCGAGTCGTCCGTGCCGACCCGCGAGGAGCAGCACTCCCCGCAGCTGACGACGCCCGGCGACCCGGCCTCCCGCAAGCGGCAGAAGCGCTTCGGCCACAACTGACATCCGCGGCAGGGGCCGTTGCGGCCACCGCACCGCGCCGAGGGGCGCACCCGGCGGACCGGGTGCGCCCCTCGCTCGCTTCCTCAGCCTCTCCTCGCCCGTTCTTCGCCTCTCCTAGGGTCTGTCGCCCCGCTCAGCCCGCCAGGCAGGACGCTCCGAGCAGCACCTTGAGGTCGCCGAACAGGGCGGGGTCCGGCTTCACCCGGTGCCGGTCCAGGCGCAGCACCGTGGTCTTCGTCGGCCCCTGGAGCTTGATCCGCACCTCGCTGTCGCCCCGGTGGTGGGTGAGGATCTCGCCGAGGCGGCTGACCATCGGCGGGGTGACGCGGGTGGCCGGGATGGTGAGGACGACGGGGGCGTTGGCGCCCGCGTTGGACAGGTCGGGGATCATCAGCTCCATCGCGACCAGCCGGGGGACGTCCTCGCGCTTGTCCAGCCGCCCCTTGACGAACACCACGGCGTCCTCGACCAGTTGGGTGGAGACCAGCTGGTAGGTAGCCGGGAAGAACATGCACTCCAGGGAACCGGCCAGGTCCTCGACGGTGGCGATGGCCCAGGCGTTGCCCTGCTTGGTCATCTTGCGCTGCAGGCCCGAGATGATGCCGCCGATGGTGACGACCGCGCCGTCGCCGAAGTCACCGCCGGTGAGCTGGGAGATGCCCGCGTCGGCCTTGTCGGACAGCACGTGCTCCAGGCCGAAGAGCGGGTGGTCGGAGACGTAGAGACCGAGCATCTCTCGCTCCTGGGCGAGCAGGTAGGTCTTCTCCCACTCGTCCTCGCCGAAGACGACGTCCAGGCCGAAGCCCGGCTCGTCGTTCTGCTCGTCGCCCATGCCGCCGAAGAGGTCGAACTGCCCCTCGGCCTCCTTGCGCTTGACCGCGACCACGTTGTCGATCATCGGTTCGTACTGCGCGGTGAGGCCCTTGCGGGTGTGGCCCATCTCGTCGAAGGCGCCGGCCTTGATCAGCGACTCCGTCGTCCGCTTGTTGCAGACGACCGCCTCCACCTTGTCCAGGTAGTCCGGGAACGATCCGTACTTCCCCTTGGCCTTGCGGCACCTGATGATCGACTCGACCACGTTGGTGCCGACGTTGCGCACGGCGGAGAGGCCGAAGAGGATCACGTCGTCGCCCTGCGCGGCGAAGTTCGACATGGACTCGTTGACGTTGGGCGGCAGCACCTTGATGCCCATGCGCCGGCACTCGTTGAGGTAGACGGCCGACTTGTCCTTGTCGTCCTTGACCGAGGTCAGCAGGGCGGCCATGTACTCGGCCGGGTAGTTCGCCTTCAGGTAGCCGGTCCAGTACGAGACCAGCCCGTACGCGGCGGAGTGCGCCTTGTTGAAGGCGTAGCCGGCGAAGGGGACCAGCACGTCCCACAGGGCCTGGATGGCCTCGTCGCTGTAGCCGTTCTTCCGGGCGCCCGCCTGGAAGAGGACGAAGTTCTTCGCCAGTTCGTCGGGCTTCTTCTTGCCCATCACGCGGCGCAGGATGTCGGCCTCGCCGAGCGAGTAGCCGGCGATGATCTGGGCGGCCTTCTGCACCTGCTCCTGGTAGACGATCAGGCCGTAGGTGACGGACAGGACCTCCTCCAGGGGCTCCGCCAGGTCCTTGTGGATCGGCGTGATCTCCTGGAGGCCGTTCTTGCGCAGCGCGTAGTTGGTGTGCGAGTCCATGCCCATGGGGCCGGGACGGTAGAGGGCGGAGACGGCGGAGATGTCCTCGAAGTTGTCGGGCTTCATCAGCCGCAGCAGGGACCGCATCGGTCCGCCGTCGAACTGGAAGACGCCGAGCGTGTCGCCGCGCTGGAGGAGTTCGAAGGTCGTGGGGTCGTCCAGCGGCAGGGAGAGCAGGTCGAGGTCGATGCCCTTGTTGGACTTCACCATCTTGACGGCGTCGTCCATGATCGTCAGGTTGCGCAGGCCCAGGAAGTCCATCTTCAGCAGGCCGAGCGACTCGCACTGCGGGTAGTCCCACTGGGTGATGGTCACGCCGTCCGTGTGGCGCACCCAGAGCGGGGCGTGGTCGACGATGGGCTCGCTGGACATGATGACGCCGGCGGCGTGCACGCCCATCTGCCTCACCAGGCCCTCGACGCCCTTGGCGGTGTCGATGACCTTCTTGACGTCCGGCTCCGCCTCGTACATCCCGCGGATCTCGCCGGCCTCGCTGTAGCGCGGGTGCGTGGGGTCGGTGATGCCGTTGAGGTCGATGCCCTTGCCGAGGACGTCGGCGGGCATCGCCTTGGTGAGGCGGTCGCCCATCGCGTACGGGTAGCCGAGGACGCGCGCGGAGTCCTTGATGGCGTTCTTCGCCTTGATCTTGCCGTACGTGCCGATCATGGCGACCTTGTCGGCGCCGTACTTCTCCGTCACGTACCTGATCACCTCGACGCGCCTGCGCTCGTCGAAGTCGATGTCGACGTCGGGCATGGAGAGGCGCTCGGGGTTGAGGAACCGCTCGAAGATCAGGCCGTGCGGGATGGGGTCGAGGTCGGTGATGCCCATCGCGTACGCCACGATCGAACCGGCCGCGGAGCCTCGGCCGGGGCCGACCGCGATGCCCTGGTTCTTGGCCCACATGATGAAGTCGGCCACCACGAGGAAGTAGCCCGGGAACCCCATCTGGATGATGACGTCCATCTCGTACTCGGCCTGCTTCTGGCGGTCCTCGGGCACCTGGCCCGCGAAGCGGCGCTCCATGCCGCGGCGGACCTCCTCCTGGAACCAGGTGACCTCGGTGAAGCCGTCGGGGATGTCGAACTTCGGCATGAGGTCGCGCTTCTCGAACATGCCGGTGGTGTCGACCATCTCGGCGATCAGGCGCGTGTTGGCGCAGCCCTCCTGCCAGGCGTCGGAGGAGTCGACCGCGTACATCTCGTCCGTCGACTTCAGGTAGTAACCGGTGCCGTCGAAGCGGAAGCGGTCCGGGTCGGAGAGGTTCTTGCCGGTCTGGATGCACAGCAGCGCGTCGTGGGCGGTCGCCTCGTGCGCGTACGTGTAGTGCGAGTCGTTGGTGACCAGCGGCGGGATGCCGAGCTTCTTGCCGATCCGCAGCAGGTCCTCGCGCACCCGGTGCTCGATGTCGATGCCGTGGTCCATCAGCTCCAGGAAGTACCGGTCCTTGCCGAAGATGTCCTGGTAGTCGGCGGCCGCCTTCACCGCCTCGTCGAAGTGGCCGAGGCGCAGCCGGGTCTGGACCTCGCCCGAGGGGCAGCCGGTGGAGGCGACGATGCCCTCGGACCACTGGGAGATGGTCTCCTTGTCCATCCGCGGCCACTTCTGCAGCCAGCCCTCGGCGTAGGCGTCCGAGGAGAGGCGGAAGAGGTTGTGCAGGCCCTTGCTGTTCGTCGCCCACATCGTCTTGTGGGTGTAACCGCCGGAACCGGAGACGTCGTCCCGCTTCTGGTGCGGCTGGCCCCATCGGATCTTGCGCTTGTTGCGCCGCGACTCGGGGGCGACGTACGCCTCGATCCCGATGATCGGGGTGACCCCGGCCTTGGTCGCGGAGTGGAAGAAGTCGTACGCCCCGTGCAGGTTGCCGTGGTCGGACATGGCGATGTGCGACATGCCCATTTCATTGCAGGCGTTGAACATGTCCTTGAGCCGCGCGGCGCCGTCCAGCATGGAGTACTGGGTGTGGACGTGCAGGTGCGTGAACGGCGGCTTGGACACGTTCGGCCTCCTCAGGGAAGTACGTGACGGACGGGCGACGGGCTGCGGTCGGTCCGGGGGGTCGGCGTCGAAGTCTATGCCTCGGCACTGACACTCCGGAGGCCACCACGCGTACCTTCTGGGGCGGGCACTCCCGTACCCGTTCGAACGTTGGCCCGAGTGGAGATCCGCTCCATTCCCCAGGCACCACCCCGCACCAGGAGGCACCAGGCATGTCGGTCCCGCAGCTCAACGAGGAGCACCGCGGCGAGGAGATCCTCGCCGTCTTCGACACCGCCTTCGGCAGGCTGCTGGCCGCGGACCCCGCGGCGTTCCGTGTGAAGTTCCGGAAGATGGCCGCCTCGGCCTTCGCGTTCTACCGCGGCACCGCCGGTCTCTTCTACCGCGACCTGACCGAGGACCCGGAGTTCGGCGACCGCGCCGGCGGGGCCTACCTGGACGAGCGGACCTCCCGGGTGTGGATCCACGGCGACCTCCACGCGGAGAACTTCGGCACGTACATGGACTCCACCGGCCGGCTGATCTTCAACGTCAACGACTTCGACGAGGCCTACGTCGGCCCCTTCACCTGGGACCTCAAGCGCTTCGCCGCCTCCGTCGCGCTGATCGGGTACGCGAAGGCGCTCAGCGACGAGCAGATCACCGAGCTGGTGCGGGTGTACGCGGGCGCCTACCGCGAGCGGATCCACGCCCTGGCCACCGGCGCCAAGAGCGACGAGGTGCCGCCCTTCACGCTGGACACCGCGGAGGGGCCGCTGCTCGGGGCGCTGCGCGTCGCCCGCTCGCTGACCCGCTTCGGGCTGCTGGACTCGATGACCGAGATCCGCGACTTCGAGCGCCGCTTCGCCCCCGGCGGCGGCTCGGTCGAGTTGGACGCGGCCACCCGCTACAAGGTCCTCGCGGCCTTCGACGGCTACCTGGAGACGCTCCCCGAGTCCTCCCTGACACGCCCGGACTCCTACCGCGTGAAGGACGTCGTCGGCCGCCGCGGCATCGGCATCGGGTCGGCCGGACTGCCCTCGTACAACATCCTGCTCGAAGGCAACAGCGACGCCCTGGAGAACGACGTCGTGATCTACATCAAGCAGGCCCAGACCCCTGCCGTCTCCCAGTACCTCACCGACCCGGCGGTCCGGGAGTACTTCCAGCACGAGGGCCACCGCACGGTGATCTCCCAGCGCGCCCTGCAGGCGCACGCCGACCCGTGGCTGGGCTGGACCGAGCTGGACGGTGCGGGACAGCTGGTCGCCGAGGTCTCGCCGTACGCCGTCGACCTGGACTGGAGCGACCTCGACGACCCGGAGGAGATCGCCGAGGTCGTCGCCGACCTGGGCCGGGCCACCGCCACGATGCACGGCGCGGCCGACGACCAGTCCGGGGAGTCCCTGGTGCCGTTCTCCACCGAGCGGGCCATCGACGCGGCCATCGCGGCCGACGAGGAGGGCTTCGCGCCGCTCCTGGTCGACTTCGCGCACCGGTACGGCGCCCGCGCCCGCGCCGATCACCAGACCTTCGTCGACCTGTTCCGCAACGGCCGGATCCCCGGCCTCGAGCGGTAGGAACCCGCCGGTCGGCATTCTCACAGCAACCCTTTAGGGGTCTCTTACCGGACCCCGTGACACACTCTCCTACTGCTATGGACATATCCGGAACCCCGCTCAGAGCCGTACGCGCGGCGCTGTTCACGGCACTCGTCGTGACGCTCAGCACCGCGTCGCACGTGCTGCTGTCCGGGGTTCCGCTGCCGCTGCCCACGGTGGCCGCCGTCGCCGCCGCCGTGTTCCTGCTCGCGTACGCCCTGGCCGGGCGGCGCGAGCGCGGCTTCCGGCGGATCGCCGCCCTGCTGATCCCGCTGGAGCTGGCCGCCGACACGGTCTTCACCACCGGTCAGCACGTCTGCTACGGCCGGGCGGGCGGCCCGGTCGCGGGCCCGCTGCGCTCCGTCGGCTTCGACGTGCTGTGCGGCGACGGAACCGGTGTCCACGCCGGGGTGACCGCGCCGCTGACCCGCGTGACCGGGGCCGAGACCGACCGGGTGGCGTCCGTGCTGGCCGAGGCCGCACCCGGCACCGCCTGGCTGCTGCTCGGCGCGCACGTCGGGGTCGGACTGCTCGCGGCGGCCTGGCTGCGGCGCGGGGAGCGGGCGCTGGCCCAGCTGCTCGGCGCGGTGGCCGCGACCACCTTCCGGCCGCTGCTGCTGGCCGTCGCCGCCGTGGGCGTGTCCCCGGCTCCGGCGGTCCGCCACACGGCACCCGCGGCCCGCCGCACCGCCGGCGCCCGCGAGCGCATCCTCACGCACTCCCTGGGACGGCGCGGACCGCCGTGCCCGGTGGCCGCGCCCGTGTGACCCGTCGCACGAGCGCCACCGAGCACAGCAGCCCCCATACGTGTCCCGCACACCCCCGTGTGCGCGTCCCCGGAGAGATCACCATCATGAGCAAGCGGAACACCCAGGCAGCGAAGACGGCGGCCCGTGAGCGCCTGCGCCAGGAGCGCGAGCGCCAGGCCAAGCGCGACAAGGTCAAGCGGCAGGCCGTAGTGGCCGTCTCCATCGTCGGCGTACTGGCGATAGCCGGCGGCATCAGCTACGCCGTCGTGCAGGGCAACCAGCCCTCGAAGTGGGAGAAGGCCGCCGACGCCAAGGTGGTGGCCCCGGCCAACACCTCCGGCAAGGACGGCACCACGGTCGTCGTCGGCGAGTCCAAGACCGACAACACCGTTCACCTGTACGAGGACCCGCGGTGCCCGGCCTGCGCCTCCTTCGAGCAGAACATCGGCGAGACCGTCCACAAGGGCATGGAGGACGGCGACTACAAGCTCTCCTTCACCATCGGCACGTTCCTGGACGGCAACCTGAGCGGCGAGGGCTCGAAGAACGCGCTCAGCGCGCTGGGCGCCGCGCTGAACGTCGGCTCCGAGGCGTTCCTCGACTACAAGACGGCGCTGTTCTCCGCCGAGTACCACCCCGAGGAGTCGACCGACGAGTTCGCCAAGGACGACTACCTGATCAAGGTGGCGAACACGGTGGACGCCCTGAAGAACAACAAGAAGTTCCAGGACGCCGTGGAGAAGGGCACCTACGACGCCTGGGCGATGCGGATGAGCAAGTCCTTCGACAGCGCCGAGGGCGTCCAGTCGACCCCGACCATCAAGATCAACGAAAAGGTGATCGAGAACCCCAGCTCGGTCGACCAGTGGCAGACGGCGCTCAAGGACGCGGGCGTCACCAAGTGACCCGGTGACCTCCGGCCGACGGGTGGGCGAACCTCTTCCGGGTTCGCCCACCCGCGCGCGTACCGATCGGTGAGGGAGCGCGCCCGCCCGCCGGTCCGAAAGGCCTACCGGGAGGTCTGCGCCTCCTGGAGCGAGTCGAGGAAGCCGAGCGCCACCCGCCAGGTGGCCTCGGCCGCCTCTTCGTCGTAGTCGTCGGGCAGCCCGGGGTCGGTGTAGAGGTGGCCGGCCCCCGCGTACCGGTGCACCTCGACGTCGGCGCCGACGCGGCCCATCTGGAGGTACCAGGCGCTCAGCCAGTCGTCCGTCTCGAAGCGGTCCGGCTCGGCCACGTGCAGCTGGACCGGCAGTCCGTCCACCGAGGCGTTGGGCGCGATGTCCGAGGTGCCGTGCAGGAGCAGCAGCCCGCGCGCCCGGTGGTCGCCGAGGGCGAGGGTCTGCGCCACGGAGGCGCCCAGCGAGAACCCGGCGTACACCAGGCCCCGCTCCGAGTAGGGCGCGGCGGCCAGCACGGCCCGCTTCAGCAGCTCCTCCCGGCCGATCCCCTCCTGGTACTCCATGCCCTCCTCGACGGTGTCGAAGGTCCGCCCCTCGAAGAGGTCCGGCGTCCACACCTGGTGTCCGGCGCCGCGCAGCCGGTCGGCGGCCTGCCGCACCGCGGGCCTCGGGCCGAGGGTCGAGTGAAAGAGCACGATGTTCATGGGGCCATCGTGCCAGCCGGGTGTGACAACGCGGCGGGCGGCGATGCCCCGGGCGGGACGGAAGTCACAGGTTCGCCGTGCCGTCCGTCCGGTTACGTTCGAGGGCATGGAGACGATACTCCGCCCGCTGATCGTGGTCGGCGGCTCAGTACTGCTGACCGTCGTCATCGGCTGGGCCACCGACCTGTTGCTGCGCAAGGCCGACGGACGCCACCCCGAGACACCGCTGTGGGGGCTGCTGCGGCGGGCCCGCGTGCCGTACCAGATCGTGCTGTGCACGGCGCTGCTGAGAGGGTCCTACGTCGAGGCCGAGGTGTTCCCGGATCATCGGACGGGGGTCGGCCGGACCCTGACGCTGGTGCTGATCGGCTCGGCGGCCTGGCTGGTGATCCGGATCGCCGCGGCGGTCGTCGAGACGTCGTACTCCCGGTACGCGCACGCCCACGCGGAGCGCGATCCGGCCCGGGTGCGGCGCGTGCGGACCCAGGTGTCGCTGATCATGCGGGTGGTCTCGGCGGTGGTCGGCGTGGTCGCGGTCTCGTCGATGCTGCTGACGTTCCCGGCGATGCGTGCCGCGGGCGCCTCGCTGCTGGCCTCGGCCGGCATCATCGGCATCGTCGCCGGTGTGGCCGCCCAGTCCACGCTGGGCAACCTGTTCGCCGGGTTCCAGATCGCCTTCGGCGACATGGTGCGGATGGGCGACACCGTCGTGGTCGACGGGGAGTGGGGCACCGTCGAGGAGATCACGCTGACCTATCTGACGGTCCGCACCTGGGACGAGCGCCGGATCACGATGCCGGTCTCGTACTTCACCTCCAAGCCCTTCGAGAACTGGTCGCGCGGCACCCCGCAGATGACCGGGACCGTCTTCTGGCACCTGGACCACTCGGCGCCGCTGGAGGCGATGCGGGAGCGGCTGCGCGACCTGCTGCGCGAGTGCCCGGCCTGGGACGGGCGGGCCTGCAACCTGACCGTCACGGACACCACCCCGAACACCATGGAGGTGCGGGCGCTGGTGACGGCGAAGGACGCGGACGACATCTGGACGGTGCGGGTCACGGTCCGCGAGGGGATGATCCGCTTCCTCTCCGACCAGCACCCGTACGCGCTGCCGCGGGTCAACACCGCGGACGCGGCCCCGCGTCCCCGTCGCGACGGCCTCCCCCACGCCCGCCGCTCCCCCGACGCCGAGCCCCGCCGCTTCCCGGGCCGCCCGACGAAGAGCCTGTGAGCGGGCGGGGCGGGGCGTCGGGGGCGGTTCAGCGCAGGCTGCGGACGTCCAGGTGGCGCAGGACCCGGTCCACGATCTCCGGGTCGGCCCCGGCCTCGCTGCGGGCGGCCAGGATCTCGTGGCGGGCGGCGCTCAGCATCTCGCCCTGGATGCGCCGGACACGCTTGATGCGCCGGGCCCGCTGTTCCAGCGCCTCCTTGCGCTCCTCGTCCCCGAGGTCGGGGCTGATGCGCACGCCGATGTCGTAGGCGCGCCGCAGCATCTGCTCGGACAGCTCCTCCGGCAGTTCCTCGACGTCCTCGATCTCCTTCAGGCGCCGCTTCGCCGCCCCGGCCGCCCGTACGGCCAGGTCCCGCTCGTACTCCTGCTCCCGCTCGGTGTCCGCCCGCACACCGAGCCGGCCCACCAGCCAGGGCAGCGTCAGGCCCTGGAGGAGCAGCGTGACCATGATCACGCCGAACGCGATGAAGACGATCTCCTCCCGGTGCGGGAAGGCCGACCCGTCCTCCGTCTCCAGGGGGATCGCCAGGGCCAGCGCGACCGAGGCCACGCCCCGCATGCCGGCCCACCACATGACCACGGTCTCCCGCCAGGTCGTCGGGATGTCCTCGTCCTGGTCGCGCCGGGAGTGCAGCCGCCGGGTCAGCCAGGTGGCCGGCAGCAGCCACAGCAGCCGCACCAGGATGACCACGGCGGTGACGGCCGCGGCCCAGCCCAGCAGTTCCGGCCAGCGGCCGGAGGCCGTGCGGACCGCGTTGTGCAGTTCCAGCCCGATCAGGCCGAAGGCCACGCCGGTGACCAGGGTGTCCACCACGTCCCACACGGTGTGCCCGCCGAGCCGGGTCATCACGTCGTCGGCGTCGGAGGCGTACTCGGCGAGGAACATCGCGGTGGTGAGGACGGCGAGCACGCCCGAGCCGTGCAGTTCGTCGGCGGCGACGTAGCTGACGAAGGGCACCAGCAGGGTCAGGCCGATCTGCAGCGTCGGGTCGCCGAGGACGCTCATCAGCTTGTTGGAGCCCCAGCCGAGGACGAGCCCGACCGCGACGGCGACGACGGCGGAGAGCACCAGGTCGAACCCGGCGTCCCAGGGCGAGAAGGCCCCGCTGACCGCCGCGGCGATGGCCACGTGGTACAGGACGATGGCCGTCACGTCGTTGAACAGTCCCTCGCCCTCCAGGATGGACACCAGCCGGCGCGGGAGTCCCAACTGCCCGGCGACGGCGGTCGCGGCGACCGGGTCGGGCGGCGCCACCAGCGCGCCGAGCGCGAAGGCCGCGGCGATGGGCAGTCCGGGGACGACGGCGTGGGCGACGGTGGCGACGCAGGTCATGGTGACGAAGACCAGCGCGACCGCCAGCAGGAAGATCGGGCGCTTGTTGGCCGCGAACTGCCGCCAGGACGTGCGCCGCACGGCCGCGTACAGCAGCGGCGGCAACAGGCCGGGCAGGATCAGTTCGGGCGGGATGTCGACGTTGGGCACGAAGTCGAGCAGGGCCAGGACGATCCCGAGGAGCGTCATCAGCACCGGCGCCGGCAGCCCGAGCCGCGCACCGATCGGAACGCTCAGCAGGGCCCCGAGCAACAGGATGAACAACAGGGCCAGCTGATCCACGGTCACCGCTCCGGTGGGCTCTCGGCGTTACTGCAGGGCGGACCTCAAGCCTGCCACGCCACCGGCCTCACCAGCGCGTTCGGCGCCCCGGCTACAGGGCTCGCCGCATCGCGCGGTGCGGAATCCCGGCGTCGGGGAACTCGGGGCCGTATGCCTCGTACCCCAAACGCTGGTAAAAACCCAGGGCGTGGGTCTGCGCGTGCAGATCCACCGCGGTGAGCCCGCGCGCGCGTGCGGCGTCCTCCACCGCCCGCACCAGCGCGGCCCCGACGCCCAGGCCGCGGGCCGCCGCGGTCACCGCGAGCCGGCCCAGGGAGCCGACGGCCGGGTCTCCGTCGCCGTTCTTCGCGGCGGCGGACGCGCCGTGCAGCAGCCGGCCGGTGCCGAGCGGCACCCCGTCCTCCCGGACCGCGAGGACGTGCACGGCGCCGGCGTCGTGGGCGTCGTACTCGATGTCCTCGGGGACCTGTTGCTCGGCGACGAAGACGTCCTTGCGCACCGCGAAGCAGGCCTCCCGGTCCGCCGGGTCCTCGGCGACGCGCACCTCGTAGGCGGGGGCGGCGGAGTGCGGGGCGCTCATCCGTAGGTCTCCTCGCGGACCAGGTCGAGGGCGCGCCGGAGGTCCTCGGGGTAGTCGCTGGCGTACTCGACCCACTGGCCGTCGCCGGGGTGCTCGAAGCCGAGCCGCACGGCGTGCAGCCACTGGCGGGTCAGGCGCAGCCGCTTGGCGAGGGTGGGGTCCGCTCCGTAGGTCAGGTCGCCGACGCAGGGGTGGCGGTGGGCGGCCATGTGGACGCGGATCTGGTGGGTGCGGCCTGTCTCCAGCTTCACGTCGAGCAGGGAGGCGGCGCGGAACGCCTCGATGAGGTCGTAGTGCGTGACGGAGGGCTTGCCCTCGGCGGTGACGGCCCACTTGTAGTCGTGCTGCGGGTGGCGGCCGATGGGGGCGTCGATGGTGCCGCTGGTCGGGTCGGGGTGGCCCTGTACGAGCGTGTGGTAGCGCTTGTCGACCGTGCGCTCCTTGAACTGGCGCTTGAGCGAGGTGTACGCCCGCTCCGACTTGGCGACCGCCATCAGTCCCGAGGTGCCGACGTCGAGGCGGTGCACGATGCCCTGGCGCTCGGCGGCGCCGGAGGTGGAGACGCGGTACCCGGCGGCGGCCAGGCCGCCGATGACGGTCGGCCCGCTCCAGCCCGGGGACGGGTGGGCGGCGACGCCGACCGGCTTGACGACGACGACCACGTCCTCGTCGTCGTGCACGATCTCCATGCCCTCGACGGGCTCGGCGACCACCTGCACGGGCGCGGGCGCCTCGGGCATCTCGACCTCGAGCCAGGCGCCGCCGTGCACCCGCTCGGACTTGCCGACCACCGATCCGTCGACCTGCACCTTTCCCGCCGCCGCCAGCTCGGCGGCCTTGGTGCGGGAGAAGCCGAACATGCGGGAGATGGCGGCGTCGACGCGCTCGCCCTCCAGGCCGTCGGGCACGGGCAGGGTACGGATCTCGGGAATCGTGCTCACCCGTCGAGTATGCCGGACGGCCGGGACACTCCCGAACGCGCGCCCGGTCCCTGTGGACAACCGGCTCGGGCGGAGGTCGGTGCCTGTGGACGGTCAGTCCTTGTGGACGGTCCCGTCCGGGTCCAGGCCGCGGAAGGAGAGGAGCACGATCAGGATGCCGCCGCAGACGATCGCCGAGTCGGCGAGGTTGAAGACGGCGAAGTGCTTGGGCGCGATGAAGTCCACGACCGCCCCCTCGAAGACGCCGGGCGCGCGGAAGATCCGGTCGGTGAGGTTGCCGAGCGCACCGCCGAGCAGCAGGCCGAGCGCGATCGCCCACGGCACGCTGTAGAGCTTGCGCGCGAGGCGGGCGATCACGACGATCACGGCTGCCGCGATCACCGTGAAGATGATCGTGAAGGCCTCGCCGAAGCCGAAGGCCGCGCCGGCGTTGCGGATCGCGGCGAACCTCAGCCAGTCGCCGATGATCTCGATCGGCTCGTGGTGCTCCAGCTTGGCGACCACGATCATCTTGCTGACCAGGTCGAGAAGGTACGCGAACACGGCGACCGCGAACAGCACGGCGATCCGGCGCCTGCCCCGGGGGCGCTCCGGAGCCTGCTCCTGCTCCGCGTCGGGCAGCTCCTGCCCGTCCCCCGCCGCGTCCGGGGTGTCCGGAGTACCGATGATGCGCTCCGCCTCTGCCACGTGAGTCCCTCAGCCTAGGTCCTTGACTGAGCACGAGGGTACGGCACGCCCCGCGTCCCGGCCGCTGCCGCGTACCTGCTCAGTACCGGCTCAGTACCGGCGCTCCTGCTTCTGCTTGCACTCGACGCACAGGGTGGCCCGCGGGAAGGCCTGCATCCGCGCCTTGCCGATCGGCTTGCCGCAGTTCTCGCACAGGCCGTAGGTGCCCGCGTCCAGGCGTTCCAGGGCGCGCTCGGTCTGGGTCAGCACCTCGCGCGCGGTGGCGGCCAGCGCCAGTTCGTGCTCGCGCGTGATGTTCTTGCTGCCGGTGTCCGCCTCGTCGTCGCCCGCGCCGTCGCCGGAGTCCCGCATCATGCCCTGCAGCGACCGCTCGGAGGAGTCGATCTCGCTGCGCAGCCGGTCGGCCTCGGACTGCAGCTCGCCGCGCGCCTCCTCGACCTCCTGCGGGGTCCAGGGTTCCTCGCCGGGGCGCACCGCGAGGTCGCCGGGGACCGCGGCCGCACCGCGGGCCTTGGGAACGGCGGTCTTGGCCGCCGTGGCCGTGCCAGGAGTCTTCTTCGCAACCACCGTCGTGGCTCCCGTCTGCTCCGCGGCCTCGGCCGCGCCCGCCTTCTTGGCCGTGCTCTTGCCTGCCGTGCTCTTCATCGCCGCGGTCTTCTTCGCGGCTTCCCTGCCCGCCGGGCTCTTCTTCGCCGCGGTCTTCCCGGCCGCCGTCTTCTTCGTCGTCGTGCTCGCCGTCGTCTTCTTCGCCGAGGTCTTCCGTGCCGGGTCCTGCTCCGTGGTGCTCTCCTCGGCGGCGCCCCGTTTCGCGGCCGTCGTCTTCTTCTTCGCCACCATGGCCGCGGCCCCTTCACATATTGTGATCTTGCGCGCGAATCGTGCTGGGACGATAAATCGACTCGGGCCTCGCGGCAACGGGGCACGCCGCCGCTTTCGCGCGCCCACCGTGCGCCACGCGGTGAGCATGCATGCGTTGTGCCCAGCTCCCCGCCGGGTAATCCGCCGGGGCGGCCCCCGGGGCGGACCGCCCGGAAGCAGAAACCGGACGTCGGCATTCGGGTCACGTCCGGGCACGCCCGGGCGGTACGGCGCCCGCACCCCGCCCGGTGGCAAAACCGGTCGGCCGCCGTCCGTGCGGCGCCGTACACTGGGCGGAGCGAGAAGCGTGGATGGGGACGAGTAGCGGCGTCAGCAGCCCAGAGCGACCCGGGGACGGTGTGAGCCCGGGGGCGAGCGCGACGTGAAGATCACCCCGGAGCCGCCGGAAGAAAGCCCCGCAAGCCGTGGGGGCGAGTAGAACCGGCTCGCGACCCCAATGAGGGGGCTCACCGGAGCACACGACGCGCCGGGGGCCAAGGAGGGTGGTACCGCGGGAGCACGGCTCTCGTCCCTCCGACGGAAGGCAGCACATCCGCCGGAGGAAGCTCGTTGAATACGCAGCCGCAGTACCGCCAGGTACCCGCCCAGGTCGACCTGCCCGCGCTCGAACACGCGGTGCTCGACTTCTGGCGTGAGCAGAAGATCTTCGCCAAGACCCTGGAGCAGTCCGAGGGCCGCCCCGAGTGGGTCTTCTACGAGGGCCCGCCCACCGCCAACGGCATGCCCGGCGCCCACCACATCGAGGCGCGCGTCTTCAAGGACGTCTTCCCCCGCTTCCGCACGATGCGCGGCTACCACGTGGGCCGCAAGGCGGGCTGGGACTGCCACGGCCTGCCGGTCGAGCTGGCGGTCGAGAAGGAGCTGGGCTTCTCCGGCAAGCAGGACATCGAGGCGTACGGCATCGCGGAGTTCAACGCGAAGTGCCGCGAGTCGGTGACCCGCCACACGGACGCCTTCGAAGAGCTCACGACCCGTATGGGCTACTGGGCCGACCTCCAGGACCCGTACCGCACGATGGACCCCGAGTACATCGAGTCCGTCTGGTGGTCGCTGAAGGAGATCTTCAACAAGGGCCTGCTGGTCCAGGACCACCGGGTCGCCCCCTGGTGCCCCCGCTGCGGCACCGGACTGTCCGACCACGAGCTGGCCCAGGGCTACGAGACGGTCGTCGACCCGTCCGTCTACGTCCGCTTCCCCCTGACCTCGGGACCGCTGGCCGGCGAGGCCGCGCTGGTCGTCTGGACGACGACCCCGTGGACCCTGGTCTCCAACACCGCCGTCGCCGCGCACCCCGACGTCACCTACGTCGTCGCGACCGACGGCAACGAGAAGCTCGTCGTCGCCGAGCCCCTGGTCGCCAAGGCCCTCGGGGAGGGCTGGGAGACCACCGGCCAGTCCTTCACGGGCGCCGAGATGGAGCGCTGGACGTACCGGCGGCCCTTCGACCTGGTCGAGTTCCCCGAGCCCGCGCACTATGTCGTCAACGCCGACTACGTCACCACCGAGGACGGCACCGGCCTCGTCCACCAGTCCCCCGCCTTCGGCGAGGACGACCTCAGGGTCTGCCGCGCCTACGGCCTGCCCGTGGTCAACCCGGTCCGCCCCGACGGCACCTTCGAGGAGGACGTCCCGCTCGTCGGCGGCGTCTTCTTCAAGAAGGCCGACGAGAAGCTGACGGAGGACCTGGACGCGCGCGGCCTGCTCTTCAAGCACATCCCCTACGAGCACAGCTACCCGCACTGCTGGCGCTGCCACACCGCGCTGCTCTACTACGCGCAGCCGTCCTGGTACATCCGCACCACGGCGATCAAGGACCGCCTCCTGGCGGAGAACGAGAAGACCAACTGGTACCCGGAGGCGGTCAAGCACGGCCGGTACGGCGACTGGCTGAACAACAACATCGACTGGGCGCTCTCCCGCAACCGCTACTGGGGCACGCCGCTGCCGATCTGGCGCTGCGAGGACGACCACCTCACGGTCGTCGGCTCCCGCGCGGAGCTGACCGAGCTGTCCGGCACCGACCAGTCGGCCCTGGACCCGCACCGGCCGTTCATCGACGACGTGACCTTCACCTGCTCCCACGAGGGCTGCTCCCTCGAAGCGGTGCGCGTACCGGAGGTGATCGACGCCTGGTACGACTCGGGTTCGATGCCGTTCGCGCAGTGGGGCTACCCGTACAAGAACAAGGAGCTGTTCGAGAGCCGCTACCCGGCGCAGTTCATCTCCGAGGCCATCGACCAGACCCGCGGCTGGTTCTACACGCTGATGGCGATCGGCACCCTGGTCTTCGACGAGTCGTCCTACGAGAACGTGGTCTGCCTCGGCCACATCCTCGCCGAGGACGGCCGCAAGATGTCCAAGCACCTGGGCAACATCCTGCAGCCGATCCCGCTGATGGACCAGCACGGCGCCGACGCGGTCCGCTGGTTCATGGCGGCCGGCGGCTCCCCGTGGGCGGCCCGCCGGGTGGGCCACGGCACCATCCAGGAGGTCGTCCGCAAGACGCTCCTCACCTACTGGAACACGGTCGCCTTCCAGGCCCTGTACGCCCGCACCACGGGCTGGGCCCCGAGCGAGGCCGACCCGGCACCGGCCGACCGCCCGGTCCTGGACCGCTGGCTGCTCTCCGAGCTGCACGCGCTGACCGACCAGGTCACGCGGGCACTGGACGCCTACGACACCCAGCGGGCCGGCAAGCTGCTGTCCGCGTTCGTCGACGACCTCTCCAACTGGTACGTGCGCCGCTCGCGCCGCCGCTTCTGGCAGGGCGACAAGGCCGCGCTGCGCACGCTGCACGAGGTCGTCGAGACGGTCACCAAGCTGATGGCGCCGCTGACCCCGTTCATCACCGAGCGGGTCTGGCAGGACCTGGTCGTACCGGTCGCCCCGGGCGCGCCCGAGTCGGTCCACCTGTCCTCGTGGCCACAGGCCGACCTCACGGCGATCGACCCGGAGCTGTCGCAGCAGATGGTCCTGGTCCGCCGCCTGGTCGAGCTGGGCCGTGCCACCCGCGCGGAGTCCGGCGTCAAGACCCGGCAGCCGCTCAGCCGCGCGCTGATCGCGGTGGCGGGCTTCGGCACGCTCTCCCCCGAGCTGCACACGCAGATCACGGAGGAGCTGAACGTCGAGTCCCTCGCCTCGCTGAGCGAGGTCGGCGGCAGCCTGGTCGACACGACCGCGAAGGCCAACTTCCGGGCGCTGGGCAAGCGGTTCGGCAAGCGCGTGCAGGACGTGGCGAAGGCCGTCGCGGCCGCGGACGCCGCCGCGCTGTCCCTCGCCCTGCGCGAGGGCACGGCCTCGGTGGAGGTCGACGGCGAGACCGTCGCCCTCGCCCCCGACGAGGTGATCATCACGGAGACGCCGCGCGAGGGCTGGTCGGTCGCCTCCGACTCGGGCGCGACGGTGGCGCTGGACCTGGAGCTCACGGAGGAGCTGCGCCGCGCGGGCCTCGCCCGGGACGCGATCCGCCTGATCCAGGAGGCCCGCAAGAACAGCGGCCTCGACGTCGCCGACCGGATCGCCCTGCGCTGGACGGCCACGGACCCGGCGACGATCGCGGCCCTGACCGGCCACGCCGGCCTGATCGCCGACGAGGTCCTGGCGACGGACTTCGCCCAGGGGGAGGCGGACGACACGTACGGCGCCCCGTTCACGGACGAGGGGCTGTCCCTGGCCTTCCGCCTGCGCAAGCAGTAGCCGAGGCAAGCAACGAGGGCCCGCATCCGGGAGATGCGGGCCCTCTGCCGTAGCCACGGACGGTCGAGCCTCCCCCAAGTGCCTGAACCAGCGCCTGAACGGCCCGGGAGGCGCCCGCGGTCGGCCTCGGCACCAGCGCCCGGCACAACCAAAGGGCGGGCCCCGGGTCAGAAACCCGGGGCCCGCCCTGAACGTTGCCGGAGGCTACGCCGTACTACAGATCAGTTGTCGTCCTCGTCGATCAGGAACCCTCGCATCGGCGAAGGTGCCTGCCCCATCGGCGACGGCCCCTGCGGCCGCACCGGCGCCATCGGCTGGGTCATCGCGGGCTGCATCTGCTGCTGCCCGCCGTAGGACGGACCGGACTGGCCCGGACCGCCGCCCATCGACTGGTTGCCGCCGTAGGACGGGGCACTGGCGCCGGCCGGTGCCATCGAGGGCGCCGGGGACGGCGGCAGGGAGGCCGTGGCGGGCGTGCGCGGCGGGGCGAGCGAGTCGTCCGCCTGGGTCTCCAGCTGGCGCAGCTGCGACTCCAGGTAGGACTTCAGCCGCGTGCGGTACTCGCGCTCGAAGCCGCGCAGGTCCTCGACCTTGCGCTCCAGCGTGGCGCGAGCGGACTCCAGGGAGCCCATCGCGACGCGGTGCTTCTCCTGCGCGTCCCGCTCCAGGGCGTCCGCCTTGGCGCGGGCGTCCCGCTCCAGGCCCTCGGCACGCGAACGTGCCTCGCCGACGATCTTGTTGGCCTCGGAACGGGCCTCGGCGATCGCCTGGTCGGCGGTCTGCTGGGCCAGCGAGAGGACGCGGGCGGCGCTGTCGCCGCCGGGGCCGCCCTGGCCGGGCATACCGGGACCGCCAGGACCACCGGGGCCGCCGGGACCCTGCGGGCCGCCCATGGGGCCGCCCATCGGGCCGGGACCCATCTGACCCTGCATCGGACCCGGGCCCTGGCCCATCGGCCCCGGACCCTGACCCATCGGGCCGGGACCCTGCGGGCCGCCCTGTCCGCCGGGGCCGGCGGGCAGCTGCGGGGCACCGCTCGGCAGCTGGGGCGGCCCACCCATGGGGCCACCCATCTGCTGCTGCGGCGGGCCCGATATGCCGGCGGGCACCGGAGCGCCGGGACCTCGCATGCCCTGCTGAGGCATGCCGCCCTGCTGGGGCGGGTGTCCCTGCTGGTGCGGAGGCTGCCCCTGCTGGTGCGGCGGCTGGCCCTGCTGGTGGGGTGGCTGCTGCTGATCCTGCGGGGGTTCCGGAGGCTTGCGCATGTTCTGCTGGTTCTGCGCGGCCGCACGGGTCGCCGCGGCCAGCTTGGCCCGCAGGTCCTCGTTCTCGCGGAGCAGGCGGGTCAGTTCGGCTTCGACCTCGTCGAGGAAGGCATCGACCTCGTCCTCGTCATAGCCTTCTCGGAGGCGGACGGTCGTGAACTGCTTGTTCCGCACGTCCTCGGGGGTCAACGGCATCTCTTCACCTCAACGTTGTCGTCGGCATTCGGCAAGCCCGTATCTCTGTCATCGCTCACAGCTGGCTCACGTTGTTCACGATCCAGATCAGGATGTAGACGATGATCATCAGTACGAAGAAGGACAGGTCGAGCGCCACGCCCCCGAGACGCAGCGGCGGGATGAACCGCCGCAGAAGCTTCAACGGTGGATCGGTGACAGTGTAGGTGGCCTCCAGAACGACCACCATCGCCTTGCCGGGTTGCCACGAGCGGGCGAACTGGAACACGTAGTCCATGACCAACCGGAAGATGAGCACGATGAGAAAGCACATCAGCGCGATGTAGACGACATCCAGGACCACGCTCATGCCTGTGCTTCCCTCTCCCCTGAACCATCTCTCAGACCCTCCCTCGGGCCCGGGTTCTTGCTCTGTACCGGTTGTGCGTCTCAGCTCTGGTTGAAGAACCCGCCCTCTGCGATACGGGCCTTGTCCTCCGCCGTGACATCGACGTTAGCAGGAGACAGCAGGAACACCTTCTGCGTCACCCGCTCGATACTGCCGTGAAGACCAAACACCAAACCGGCCGCAAAGTCGACAAGTCGCTTGGCATCTGTGTCATCCATCTCAGTGAGATTCATGATCACCGGCGTGCCCTCACGGAAGTGTTCCCCGATGGTACGGGCCTCGTTGTAGGTCCGGGGGTGAAGTGTGGTGATCCGGTAGGGCTCTCGTTCGGACACGACCTTGGGCATGATGACCGGTGCGCTCTTTTCCAGGCTCGCGCGTTCTTGTGTGATGGACGCCACGGGCGCGATGCGCGCCGGGCGACCCGATTCCGCCCCCAGCGAAGCGGAACGAGAGACCGGCTCGCGCTGTGCGGGCGGCTGCACGACTCGTACCTCTTCGTCCCTTTGGGGCTGATGTGAACCGTGTGACTGGTGTACCGGTTCATGGCGCCGGTGGTCCCGCTCGGGCTCCGGGTCCAGTTCGGGTTCGAAGTCGTCGTCGGGGTCGAAGCCCCGGCCGTCGTACCCATCGTCCTCCACGAGGCCGAGGTAGACCGCCATCTTGCGCATCGCGCCGGCCATGCTCTGAGTCCTCCGCTCTGTGGTGGATCGGCTGACGACTGCCAAATGGCTGCGATCCACGAGGTCGTTGTGTCCGCTGTTCAGCGGCAATGACCATATTTTCTGCTGTGGTCCGACTTCTTGGCGACGTTACCCGAGCCTGGGTCGGACTCCGAGTACCGCAGTGCCGACGCGTACATGTGTCGCTCCGGCAGCCACGGCCTGCTCGAGGTCCGCACTCATGCCTGCGGAGACCATGGTGGCAGCCGGATGGGTTCGGCGCACGCGCGTCGCCACATCCGCGAGGCGCTCGAACGCCGCCTGCGGGCGCCCCGCGTACTCACCGGTGAGCGGGGCGACGGTCATCAGTCCGTCCAGGCGCAGCCCGTCCGATCCGGCGACGAGTTCGGCCAACTCTTCGATTCCCGCGGGCGAGACGCCGCCGCGCTCCCCGCGTGCGCCCTCTGCCGCGTCGAGCGCGACCTGGACGAGGCATCCCACCTCGCGCCCGGCCCGAACCGCTTCCCTCGACAGCGCCGTGACGAGCCTGGCCCGGTCCACGGACTGCACGACGTCCGCGTAACCGACCACGGAACGCACCTTGTTGGTCTGCAACTGACCGACGAAGTGCCACGAAAGCGACAGATCCGCGCACGCGGCGGCCTTCGGAGCGGCGTCCTGGTCGCGGTTCTCGGCGACGTGGCGCACTCCGAGTCCGGAGAGAATGCGCACGTCGTCCGCGGGGTAGGTCTTGGTGACCACGATGAGCGTCACGTCCTCGCGCGGACGGCCCGCCGCCGCGCAGGCGGCGGTGATGCGCTCTTCGACTTTCGCCAGATTCACGGCGAGTTCGTGCTTACGGTCCGTCATGCCCCATCAGTCCAGCCAGACATAGCCGGCGAGCCGCCCGGTGGTGCGGTCGCGCCGGTACGAGAAGTGGTCCGTCGACTCCCGGGTGCACACCGGCGACTGCGTGCGCTCGCGCACGCCGAGGCGCTCGAGCTGAGCGTGCACGCCGGCGCTCACATCGAGTGCCGGAGTGCCCCAACTCGTCTCGGCGTACGCCGCCGGTACCACCGCGGAGACATCCGCTCGCATCTCCTCGGGCACCTCGTAGCACCGGCCGCAGACGGCGGGTCCCGTGCGGGCGACGATCCGGGCGGGGTCCGCGCCGAGTCCGGTCATGGCCCGTACGGCGGCGGGGACGACCCCGGCGACCAGCCCGGGCCGGCCCGCGTGGGCCGCGGCGACGACGCCGGCGACGGGGTCGGCGAGCAGGACGGGCACGCAGTCCGCGGTGAGGACGGCGAGGGGGAGACCGCGTTCGGCGGTGACGACGGCGTCGGCCCGCGGGACCGGGCGGTCGCCCCAGGGCGCGTCCGCCACGGCGACGTCGGCCCCGTGCACCTGGTTCATCCAGACCACCCGGGCCGGGTCGACGCCCAGCGACTTGGCCGCCAGCTCCCGGTTGGCCGTGACGGCGCCGGGGTCGTCACCGACCGCGCCGCCGAGATTGAGCTCCTCGTACGGAACGGCGCTCACTCCGCCCCACCGGTCGGTGAAGCCGAAGTGCGCGCCGTTCACGGTGTCGCGCTGTCCTATCACTTCAGGAAGTCCGGCACGTCCAGTTCCTCGGCCGCGCTGTCCGAGTAGGTCCGCGACGGCGGGACCGGCGGCGGGGAGACCGGCGGCAGGTCGGCGACCGGCTCGGGCGCGGGCGCCTGCTCCGGCTCCTCCTTCGGCTTGACGCTGCCGAGCGAGCCGAAGGACGGCCGGCTCTCGGACGCGGGCCGGGCCGGGGTGGGCTCCTCGCGCTTGGCCGAGGAGGACCCGAGGACGTTGTCCCGCTTGGACGGCGGCTGGCCCCCGTCGAAGCCGGCCGCGATCACGGTGACCCGCACCTCGTCGCCGAGGGCGTCGTCGATGACCGCGCCGAAGATGATGTTGGCCTCGGGATGGGCGGCCTCGCTGACCAGCTGGGCGGCCTCGTTGATCTCGAACAGGCCGAGGTCGCTGCCGCCGGAGATGGAGAGCAGGACGCCGCGGGCGCCGTCGATGGACGCCTCGAGCAGCGGTGAGGAGATCGCCATCTCGGCCGCGGCCACCGCGCGGTCGTCGCCGCGGGCCGAGCCGATGCCCATGAGGGCCGAACCGGCCTCGGACATGACCGACTTGACGTCGGCGAAGTCCAGGTTGATCAGGCCGGGCGTGGTGATCAGGTCGGTGATGCCCTGCACACCGGAGAGCAGTACCTGGTCGGCGGACTTGAACGCGTCGAGCACGCTGACCTGGCGGTCCGAGATGGACAGGAGCCGGTCGTTGGGGATGACGATGAGGGTGTCGACCTCTTCGCGGAGTTCCGCGATGCCGTCCTCGGCCTGGTTGGCCCGGCGCCGCCCCTCGAAGGTGAACGGGCGGGTGACCACGCCGATGGTGAGGGCGCCCAGCGAACGGGCGATGTTGGCCACGACGGGCGCGCCGCCGGTGCCGGTGCCGCCGCCTTCACCGGCGGTCACGAAGACCATGTCGGCCCCCTTGAGGACCTCCTCGATCTCCTCGCGGTGGTCCTCGGCGGCCTTGCGGCCGACGGCCGGGTTGGCTCCGGCGCCGAGTCCGCGGGTGAGTTCGCGGCCGACGTCGAGCTTGACGTCGGCGTCGCTCATCAACAGCGCCTGCGCGTCGGTGTTGATGGCGATGAACTCGACGCCCTTGAGACCGACCTCGATCATCCGGTTGATGGCATTGACACCACCGCCGCCGACACCGATGACTTTGATGACTGCGAGGTAGTTCTGCGGTGCTGCCACGTCGAAGGCCTCTCGCCTCGAGTTACGTGTCGCCCGACCGCCGAAGCACTGATGCCCCCGCGACCCGACGACTGATGCCGATTGGGACGGTCCGTAGCGCCGACCCGAACCCTAACGCTGAAGTTTAGGGTTACCAGTGTGTCTGTTCCTTGGACTCTTCCGAACAGGACACTAAGTCGACAAGTGGCGCACGTTCAACGAACACGCCGAACCTCCCGTTTTTCTTTTCACCCTATGTGATCAGCCGTAGCGCTGCCCAGCCAGGGTGCTGGCCTGCACATATGCCCGTCAACTCGCCGACGAGGCGGGGGCGGTGGGAACACTCACGTCGAAGTGCGCGGCCTTCGGAGTCGCTTTCATCAGCGCGGTGAGCGCGCGCGCCTTGTGCACACCCTGTTCACCACTCCCCCACGCGACGGTCCGGTCGCCGCTCAACTCCAGGGAGATGTCGTCGTAGGAACGGACCTTGACGAGCCGGGTGTCCCGGGCGACCGCGGCCGGGAGCCGGCCGGCCACCCGCACCGCCTCCCGCACCAGGCGGTCCTCGTCGAAGCGGCGCAGACTCGCCGCGGCGGAGCCGGAGCGGGCGGGGTCAAGTTCCAGGGCGGGAACGCCTTTCGGGGCCTTGGAGACCGTGGCGAACCGGACGCCTTCGTCGTCCACCTCCACGTACTTTCCGCCCTTTCGGACAAGCAGCACCGGAGTGCGTTCCGTCACCTTCAGGCCGATTCCGTGCGGCCAGGAACGCTCCACGGCGACCTCGTCGATGCGGGGCAGCTTCCGGCGCAGCCGCTCCTCCACGGCACCGGTGTCGACGGAGACCAGCGGGTCCCCGACGGGCACGTCGGCGGCCTCGCGCACCTGCGCGGGCGTCAGGACGTCGGTTCCGGTCACCGACACGTCCTCCACGCGCGTCCAGTTGGACCCGTAGAGCAGCCAGACGGAGCCGCCGGCGAGGAGCACGAGGGCAACGGCAATGATGATGATCGTACGAAGACGAGGCGGGCCGAACCGGCGCGCGCGGGGCGGGCCGGACGACTCCTGCTGGCGTGCACCGCGCTCGGCGGTGGTCGGTCCGGCCACGCTCCCTGCCTTCCGTCATCCGTGACTAACGATGCGCACGGGCGGCGATCGCCTCGTACACCATGCCGACGAGGAGGTCGTCGGCGTCCCGGCGGCCGAACTCGGCGGCGGCGCGGGACATCTCGTACAGCCGGTGCGGGTCGGCGAGCACGGGCAGGACGTTCTGCTGCAGCCACTCGGGCGTGAGTTCCGCGTCGTCGACCAGCAGCCCGCCGCCGGCCTTGACCACCGGCTGGGCGTTGAGCCGCTGTTCCCCGTTGCCGATGGGCAGCGGGACGTAGGCGGCCGGGAGCCCGACGGCGGAGAGTTCGGCGACGGTCATCGCGCCCGCGCGGCAGAGCATCATGTCGGCGGCGGCGTACGCGAGGTCCATCCGGTCCACATAACTTACCGGGATGTACGGGGGCATCCCCGGCATCTGGTGGACCTGCGGCAGTTCGTTCTTGGGGCCGACCGCGTGCAGGATCTGGATGCCGGCCTGCTGGAGCCAGGGCGCGACCTGCTGCACCACCTCGTTGAGGCGGCGGGCGCCCTGCGAGCCACCGGAGACCAGCAGCGTCGGCAGGTTGGGGTCGAGCCCGAACATCGCGCGGGCCTCGGGGCGCGCGGCGGCGCGGTCCAGGGTGGCGACGGCGCGGCGCAGCGGGATGCCGATGTAGCGGGAGTCGCGCAGCTTGCTGTCCGGGGTGGAGACGGCGACACGTGCGGCGTAGCGCGAGCCGATCTTGTTGGCCAGGCCGGGGCGGGCGTTGGCCTCGTGGACGACGATCGGCACGCCGAGCCGCTTGGCCGCGAGGTAGCCGGGCAGCGCCACGTAGCCGCCGAAGCCGACCACGGCGTCCGCCTTGGTGCGCTCCAGGACCTGCTCGGTCGCCTTGATCGTGCCGCGCAGCCGGCCCGGCACGGTGATCAGCTCAGGGGTGGGCTTGCGCGGCAGCGGAACGGCCGGGATCAGCGCCAGCTCGTAGCCGCGCTCGGGCACCAGGCGGGTCTCCAGGCCGCGTTCCGTGCCCAGGGCCGTGATCCCCACGGTGGGATCCTGCCTGCGCAGGGCGTCCGCGAGGGCGAGCGCGGGCTCGATGTGGCCCGCGGTTCCTCCGCCGGCGAGTACGACATGCACCGAAATTCACCGCTCTCCGGACGAGCGCGCCGCCGAGGCACGCCGTCGCATCGTGTTCCAACTCCGGGGATTCCGCTTGCCCGCGGGACCCCTGGCCCCCCGCTTTCTACCAAAGCGAGGTTGCCGCAACGCAAGCGCCGCCCGCGCACCGGGTTCGTCTCGCGCGAAGGCGATCAGCAGACCGATGGCGAACATGGTCGGCAACAGGGCGGAACCGCCGTAGGAGAACAGCGGGAGCGGCACACCGGCGATCGGCAGCAGCCCGAGGACCGCACCGATGTTGATCACGGCCTGGGCCGTGATCCAGGTGGTCACGCCTCCCGCGGCATACCTCACGAACGGGTCCTCCGTGCGTCCGGCCACGCGGATACCCGCATAGCCTAGAGCCGCGAAGAGGGCGAGTACCGACAGTGTGCCCGCCAGGCCCAGTTCCTCACCGGTGACGGCGAAGATGAAGTCGGTGTGCGCTTCGGGGAGTTGGCCCCATTTCTCCACACTCGCACCGAGTCCGGACCCGAACAGCCCGCCCGAGGCGAGGGCGTAGATGCCGTGCACGGCCTGCCAGCAGGAGTCGCCGGGGCCGGGGTCGGTGGCGCCGAGGCAGTTGAGCCGCGCCATGCGGTTGGAGCTGGTCTTGATGAGGATGAAGCCGAGCAGCAGGGCGATCGACAGCACGCCCGCGAACATCCGGGTGGGCGCGCCGGCCAGCCACAGCATCCCGAACAGGATCGCCGTCAGGATGATCGCCGTCCCCATGTCGCCGCCGATCATGATCAGACCGAGCAGCATGAAGGCGGCGGGCACCAGCGGGACCAGCATGTGCTTCCACTGCGCGAGGAGCTTCTTGTCCTGCTTGCGGGCCAGCAGGTCCGCGCCCCACAGCACCAGGGCCAGCTTGCCGAACTCGCTGGGCTGGATCTGGAACGAGCCGCCGAGCGCGATCCAGTTCTGGTTGCCGTTGACCGCGACTCCTATCCCCGGTACCTGGACCAGGATCATCAGGAAGACGGCCCCGGCGAGGATCGGATAGGCCAGCGCCCGGTGCAGCTTGACCGGCATCTTCATGGCGGCGACGAGGAGTCCGGCGCCGATCAGCGCGGCCAGGGCCTGCTTGCGGAAGAAGTAGGAGCCGGACAGCGACAGCTGGAGGGCGGTGATCTGGGAGGCCGAGTAGACCATAACCAGGCCGAGCACGGTGATCAGCGCGCTGCCGCCGCAGATCAGGTAGTACGCGGTCAGCGGGCGGTCCCAGGCGCGGCGCAGGCGCAGGTACAGGCGGAGCAGCGGGCTCTCGTGCCGCGGCCCGGGTGCGGCGGGGCGCCCGGCGGCCCGCTGTACGGGCGGACGTCGGGTGCGGCTCTGCGGACTACCGGGCATCGCTGCCCCCGATGCACGTCGGCACGGACCGTCCCACGCGTCCTCCCCGAAGTCGCCCGGCGCAGGAGGCTGCCGGGTCAGGCGCCGAGTTCGCGAACGGCCTCCGCGAACGCGTCGCCGCGCTTGTTGTAGTTGGTGAACATGTCCATCGAGGCACAGGCCGGGGCCAGCAGGACCGTGTCACCGGGCTCGGCGAGCCGCCGGGCCTCCCGGACGGCCTGGGGCATCGCACCAGTGTCGGTCCGGTCGAGGTCGACCACGGGTACTTCCGGGGCGTGTCGCGCCAGGGCTTCGCGGATCAGGGCGCGGTCGGCGCCGATGAGCACGGCGCCGCGCAGCCGCTTCGCGGCGCCCGCGACCAGTTCGTCGAAGGTCGCCCCCTTGGCGAGCCCGCCGGCGATCCAGACGATCGGCTCGTACGCCGCCAAGGAGGCCTCGGCGGCGTGCGTGTTGGTGGCCTTGGAGTCGTCCACGTACGCGACCCCGTCGACGTCGGCGACGTGCGCGATGCGGTGGGCGTCGGGCGTGAAGGCCCGCAGCCCGTCCCGTACGGCGGCGGCGGGGACGCCGTAGGCGCGGGCGAGGGCGGCGGCGGCAAGGGCGTTGGCGATGTTGTGCGGGGCCGGCGGATTGACGTCCGAGACCTCGGCGAGTTCCTGGGCGTTCTTGTGGCGGTCCTCGACGAAGGCCCGGTCGACCAGGAGGCCCTCCACGACGCCGAGTTGGGAGGGGCCCGGCGTGCCCAGCGTGAAGCCGACCGCCCGGCAGCCCTCCTCGACGTCGGCGGCGCGGACCAGGTCCTCGGTCGCCCGGTCGGCGGCGTTGTAGACGCAGGCGACCTGGTTGCCCTCGTAGACGCGGCCCTTGTCGGCGGCGTAGGCCTCCATGGAGCCGTGCCAGTCGAGGTGGTCCGCGGCGAGGTTGAGTACGACGGCCGAGTGGGCGCGCAGGGAGGGCGCCCAGTGGAGCTGGTAGCTGGACAGCTCCACGGCGAGCACGTCGTACTCGGTGTCGCCGGTGACCGCGTCGAGGAGGGAGACGCCGATGTTGCCGACGGCGGCGGTGCGCAGACCGGCCGCCGCCAGGATCGAGGCGAGCATCTGGACGGTGGTGGTCTTGCCGTTGGTGCCGGTGACCGCCAGCCACGGCGCGGCCTTCCTGCCGCCGTGTCCGCGCAGGCGCCAGGCGAGTTCGACGTCGCCCCAGACGGGCACACCGGCCTGCTCGGCCGCCGTGAACAGGGGCTTGGTGGGCTTCCAGCCGGGTGCGGTGACGATCAGTTCGGTGCCTTCGGGCAACCCCGCGGCGGAGCCGCTGTCGGATGCTGTGCCGTCGCCCAGGCGGACGGTGACGCCGAGCGCCTCCAGCTCCGCGGCCTGCGTGCGTGCGCGCTCGTCGGCGCCGTCGTTGACGACGGTGACGTGCGCGCCGAGCCCGTGCAGCACCTTGGCCGCCGGGACGCCGGAGACGCCGAGCCCGGCGACGGTGACGTGCTTGCCGCTGAATTCCGAAGGCACCGAGGAGGTCACTTGTCCGCTGCCCATCCCGCGTAGAAGAGGCCGAGTCCGACGATCACACAGATGCCCTGGATGATCCAGAAGCGGACCACGACAAGGACCTCGGACCAGCCTTTGAGTTCGAAGTGGTGCTGGAGTGGCGCCATGCGGAAGACCCGCTTGCCGGTGAGGCGGAAGGAGCCGACCTGGATGACCACCGACATGGTGATCAGGACGAACAGGCCGCCGAGGATGGCCATCAGCAGTTCGGTGCGCGAGCAGATCGCCAGACCCGCGAGCACACCGCCGAGCGCGAGCGAACCGGTGTCGCCCATGAAGATCTTGGCCGGCGAGGTGTTCCACCACAGGAAGCCGAGGCACGCGCCCATCAGGGCCGACGCCACGACGGCGAGGTCCAGGGGGTCTCGCACCTCGTAGCAGGCGCCGGGGTTGGTGAGGGTCTGCGCGTTGGCGCAGGACTCCTGGAACTGCCAGACGCCGATGAAGGTGTAGGCGCCGAAGACCAGGACGGAGGCGCCGGTGGCGAGGCCGTCCAGGCCGTCGGTCAGGTTCACGCCGTTGGACATGGCGAGGATCATGAACAGCGCCCAGATGACGAACAGCACCGGGCCGATGGTCCAGCCGAAGTCGGTGATGAACGACAGCTTGGTGGAGGCCGGGGTGTTGCCGCGGTTGTCCGCGAACTGCAGCGCGAGGACGGCGAAGGCGATGCCGACGATGAGCTGGCCGGCCATCTTCGCCTTGGCCCGCAGGCCGAGCGAACGCCGTTTGACGATCTTGATGTAGTCGTCCAGGAAGCCGACCAGGCCCATGCCGACCATCAGGCCGAGCACCAGCAGACCCGAGAAGGTCGGCCCCGCGTCGACGTTCGGATCGGGTTCCAGGTAGCTGGTGATGACCTTGGCGAGGAAGTACGCGGCGACCGTCGCGAAGATGAAGGCGATGCCGCCCATGGTCGGCGTACCGCGCTTGCTGGCGTGCTCGCGCGGGCCGTCGTCGCGGATGTACTGACCGTAGCCCTTGCGGGCGAGGAGCTTGATCAGCAGCGGGGTGCCGACCAGCGTGAGGAAGAGACCAATGACTCCTGCGAACAGGATCTGCTTCATCATCGGGCGGCAACCTCACCCTCGGTGCCGGTCTCGAGCAGCGCCGTCGCGACACTCTCCAGACCCACCGACCGGGACGCCTTCACGAGCACGACGTCCCCCGGGCGCAACTCGCTGCGCAACAGGTCGACCGCCGCCTGTGCGTCGGACACGTGCACCGACTCCTCACCCCACGAACCCTCGTTATATGCGCCCAGTTGCAGCCATTGGGCTTCCCTGCCCCCGACCGCGACGAGCTTGCTGACGTTGAGCCGGACGGCGAGCCGCCCGACCGCGTCGTGCTCGGCGAGCGCCTCGTCCCCGAGCTCGGCCATCTCGCCGAGCACCGCCCACGTACGGCCCCCCCGTGCCCGTGAGGCTCCGCCGATGGCGACGAGCGCACGCAGCGCGGCCTTCATGGACTCGGGGTTCGCGTTGTAGGCGTCGTTGACGACCGTCACGCCGTCCGGGCGCTCAGTGACCTCCATGCGCCACCGGGAGAGGGAGTCCGCCTCGGAGAGCGCGGTGGCGATCTCGTCTGCGGACATGCCCAACTCGTGGGCGACGGCGGCCGCGGCGAGCGCGTTCGACACGTGGTGCTCACCGTACAGGCGCATGGTCACGTCGCTTGCACCGGAGGGTGTGTGAAGGCTGAAGGAAGGCTGTCCGCTGTCCGTGAGTCGCACGTTCTCGGCCCGAACGTCCGCTTCGCCGGACTCTCCGAAAAGGAGCACCTTCGCCGTCGTTCGGGAGGCCATGGCCCGTACGAGGGGGTCGTCCGCGTTGAGGACGGCGGTACCCCCCTCCCCGGCCGGCGGCAGCGCCTCGACGAGTTCGCCCTTGGCCTGCGCGATCTGCTCCCGGCCGCCGAACTCGCCGATGTGCGCGGAGCCGACGTTGAGGACGAGGCCGATCCTCGGCGGGGTCAGCTCGCAGAGGTAGCGGATGTGGCCGATGCCGCGGGCGCCCATCTCCAGTACGAGGAACCGCGTCTCCCCGGTGGCGGTGAGCGCGGTGAGCGGCAGCCCGATCTCGTTGTTGAGGGAGCCCGGCGTGAACACCGTGGGCGCCTTGCGGCGCAGCACCTGGGCGATCAGGTCCTTGGTGCTGGTCTTGCCGGCCGACCCGGTGAGGGCCACGAGGGTGGTGCCCAGGCGCCGTACGACGTGCCGGGCGAGGGCACCGAGGGCCGCCTGGACGTCGTCCACGACGATCGCGGGCACGCCGACGGGGCGGGAGCCGAGCACGGCGACCGCGCCCGCCCCGACGACCGCCGGTGCGAAGTCGTGGCCGTCCACCCGCTCGCCGACGAAGGCGACGAAGAGGCTGCCCGGCCCCGCTTCCCGCGAGTCCCGGACGACGGGCCCGGTGACCTGCGCGGACGCGTCCGGTATGTCGTGCATCCGCCCGCCGACGACATCTGCGATCTCGGCGAGAGAGAGGGTGATCACAAGTTCGTCCCCTGGATCATCTGGGTTGTCTGAGCCATCTGGATCTTCTGGATCTTCTGGAACGTCCGGGTGGTGCGGTGGGTCAGGCCTTGGACCTCTGGATGGCTTCGCGCAGCACCTCGCGGTCGTCGAAGGGGCGCACCACCCCGGCGATGTCCTGGCCCTGTTCGTGGCCCTTGCCCGCCACCACCACGGTGTCGCCGGGCTCGGCCCGGGCGACGGCGGCGGCGATCGCGGCGGCCCGGTCCTCGAAGACCTGCACCTCCCCGCGCTCGTGCGCGGGCACGGAGGCCGCGCCCTGCAGCATCACGGCGAGGATCGCGAGCGGGTCCTCGGAGCGGGGGTTGTCGGAGGTCAGTACGGCGGTGTCGGCGAACCGGGCGACGGCGGCGCCCATCGGCTCGCGCTTGGTGGTGTCGCGGTCGCCGCCGCAGCCGAGCACGGCGTGCAGCTTGCCCTCGGTCACCTTGCGCAGGGCCCGCAGCACCGACTCGACGGCGTCGGTCTTGTGGGCGTAGTCGACCACCGCGAAGAAGGGCTGGCCCTCGTCCACGCGCTCCAGGCGGCCCGGCACACCGGGGACGGCGGCGACGCCGTCGGCGGCGGTCTGCGGGTCGAGCCCGGCGGCGGCCAGGGAGACGATCGCGGCGAGGGTGTTCGCCACGTTGAACGGCCCGGCCAGCGGCGACTTGGCGGCGATCCGCTCGCCCTTCGGCCCGAGCACGGTGAACGTCGAGTCCAGCGGGCCGACCTCGACCTCGTCGGCGCGCCAGTCGGCGTCCGGGTGGCCCTCGGCGGAGTAGGTGACGACCGGGACGGTGGCCTCCTTGGCGAGGCGCCGCCCGTACTCGTCGTCGACGTTGACCACGCCGAGCCTGCTGCGTGCGGGCGTGAAGAGCTGCGCCTTGGCCTGGAAGTAGTCCTCCATGCCGGAGTGGAACTCCATGTGCTCCGGGCTGAGGTTGGTGAAGACCGCGACGTCGAAGACGCAGGCGTCGACCCGGCCCAGCACCAGGGCGTGGCTGGAGACCTCCATGGCGACCGCCTCGGTGCCGCGTTCGCGCATCACCGAGAACAGGGCCTGGAGGTCGGTGGCCTCGGGCGTGGTCCGCTCGGACTTGATGCGCTCGTCGCCGATGCGCATCTCGACCGTGCCGATCAGGCCGGTGGACTTCTCCGTACGCAGACCGCCCTCGACGAGGTAGGCGGTGGTGGTCTTGCCCGAGGTGCCGGTGATGCCGATCTGGAGCAGGTCGCGGCCGGGGTGGCCGTAGATCGTGGCCGCCAGCTCGCCCATCCGCGCGCGCGGGTCGTCGACCACGAGCGCCGGCAGCCCGGCGGCGACGCGCTCCGCGCCGGCCGGGTCGGTCAGCACGGCGGCGGCACCGAGGCCCGCGGCCTGGGTGGCGAAGTCGGCGCCGTGGACGCGGGCTCCGGGGAGGGCGGCGTACAGGTCACCGGGGCGGACGGCGCGCGAGTCATGGGTGATGCCCGTGACCCCGGCGGAGCTGTCCGGCGCGGTGACACCCAGCTGATCGGCGAGTTCCGCGAGGGGTGTGGCGGAGATCCGCACCGGCCGGGGCGGTCCCGGGTAGGTCACGGGGTGGCCCTTCTGGGTGGTTTGGGACTGATCAGGGTGTGGCACGGCGGTGAGCGTACCGGCAGTACCGGCCTCCGGGCGAAGTGAGGCCCGGGGGCCGTTCTGGTTCCCGGGGTCGGGGGTGATCGTTGTCACGGGTGGTTCCTGGTGGCTCGGTACTGGATCGGGGCTGGCCCGGTGGGGCCGGGTCCGGGCTGGGTGCTCGGCGGGGGCTGCTCGGTGCGGGGGCTGCTCGGTGCGGGCGGGCTGCTCGGTGCGGGTCAGGGTCTGAAGGTGACCGGCAGCCTGGCCGGGTCGGCTCCGGTCGGGGGGACCTGGAGGGTCTTCAGGGCGAACTCCATGACCTGCTTGTAGATGGGGCCGCAGATCTGGCCGCCGAAGTAGCTGCCCTCGGTGGCGTTCTGGATGGCGCAGTAGACGGTGACGCGGGGCTTGTCGGCGGGGGCGAACCCGGCGAACGACGAGGTGTAGCCGTGGTACTTGCCGGTGGCCGGATCCACCCGGTTGGCCGTGCCCGTCTTGCCCGCCACCCGGTAGCCCGGAATGCGCGCCTTGGTGCCGGTGCCCTCCTCGTCGTCGACGACGGACTCCAGCATCCGGGAGAGGGTCTTCGCCGTCTTCTCACTGACCACGCGCGTCTTCTCGGCTTCCGGCGCCGGTGTGAAGCCACCGTCGTCGTCCTTGGTGCCGCGCACGAGCGTGGGCTCGACCCGCACGCCGCCGTTGGCGATGGTCGAGTACACGGAGGCCGCCTGGAGCGCGTTCACGGAGACGCCCTGTCCGAAAGGAATCGTGTACTGCTGCGAGGTCGACCACTCGCCGGGCTGCGCGAGGATGCCCTTGGTCTCGCCGGGGAAGCCGAGGCCGCTGTAGCCGCCGAGGCCGAACTTGCGCAGGTAGGAGTAGAGCACCTTGTTGGCCTCCGCCTGGGTCTTGCCCAGTTCCCCGGTGGCCATGATGGTGCCGATGTTGCTGGACTTGGCGAGCACGCCGTTGAGCGTGAGGTACCAGGTCGGGTGGTCGATGTCGTCCTTGAAGAGCCGGTCGCCGCGCTTGAGCCGGTTGGGGACGGTGATGTGGGTGCCCGGGGTGGCGGCGTTCTCCTCCAGCACGGCCGCCATCGACATCACCTTGGCGGTGGAGCCGGGCTCGAAGGCGTCCTGGAGGGCCGCGTTGCCCAGCGCGTCGGGGTCGGCGTGGGAGAGATCGCCCGGGTCGAAGCCGGGCGAGTTGGCCATGGCGAGGACCTCGCCGGTGGCGGTGTCCTGGACGATGACGTAGCCGCCGTCCGCCTTGGACTTCTCCACCTGGTCGCTGATGGCGTTCTGCGCGGCCCACTGGATGTCGCGGTCGATGGTCAGCTCCACGTTGCTGCCGGGCACGGCGGGCGTCTCGGTGGAGCCCGCCGTGGGCACCTGGCGGCCGCCGGCCTGGGCGTAGCGGATCTTGCCGTCCTCGCCGGCCAGCGTCTTGTCCAGCTGCCGCTCCAGACCGCCGCCGCCCTTGCCGTCGGCGCCGACCCAGCCGAGGATGCCCGCGGCGAGGTCGCCGCCCGGGTAGACCCGCTTGCTGCTGGGGTCGGCGAAGACGCCCGCGAGGGCGTTGACCACCGTCTTGTCCGTCTCCGCCTTGGTGGTGAGCGCGGTCTTCAGGTCCTTGATCTGGTTCCAGACCTGCGGGGTCTGGCGGCGCGCGAGGCGGACGTAGCGCAGCTTCTCGTTCTTGGGGCGGAGCGTGTCGACCAGGTCCTCCTGGTCCAGTCCGAGGATGGGCGCGAGGAGCGCCGCCGCCTGCTCGGGACCGTCGCCGACCTTGAGCTGCTCGCGGGTGAACATCGTGGGGTCGGCGGTGATGTCGTAGGAGTCCACCGTGGTCGCGAGGGCCACGCCGTTGCGGTCGCTGATGCCGCCGCGTTCGGCGGGCAGGGTGTGGACGACGTAGCGGTTCTGCTCGGCCTTCGCGGAGTAGGTGCCGGCGTCGACGGCCTGCACCTGGAGCAGCCGTACGACGAAGGCGGCCAGCACCAGGGTCAGCGCGAGGCCGATCATGCGCAGGCGCGGCCGGGGGCTGCCCAGCCTGATGGTGCGGGGTGTGCCCGGCCTGGGCGGGCCGGGGCGGCGGGCGGGCCGCGCGCCGGGGCCGGGCGGCCGGCGTCCGCCGGGGCGGGCGGGCCGCGCGGGTCCGGGCACACGGCGGCGCGGCGGTTCCCTGTCGGACACTTCCGTCACCTGCCGGGAGTCGGGGTCGTCGGGCTGGGGCCTTGCGTGGTCGGGCCCGGCGCGGTCGGACCCTGCGTGGGGCCGGCCGGCGCGGGGCTCGCGGCGCCGGACGCGGGCGGTTCGGTGCCGGTGGACGGCGTGACCGCGGGCGCGCCGCCGGAGGTCGAGGTCAGCGCCTCGGGCGCGAGGACCAGCGGGGTGGCCGCGGCGGGCGCGGGGCTGGGCGAGCCCTTGACGGTGCCGTCGGGGTCCAGGAAGGCGGGGTCGCCGCCCGGCACCATGCCCAGCTCGCGGGCGCGGCGCTGCAGGGCCTGGGGCGCGGAGTACGCGTCGATGTCCCGCTGGAGCGCCTGCTCCTCGTCGGTGAGGCTCTTGGTCTCTTCCTTCAGGTCGTCCAGCTGGAAGGAGCCCTCGCTCAGGGCGGAGTTCAGCACGAGGAGCCCGATGAGACCGCCGCCGAGCAGGACGACGACCAGCAGGACGAAGGGCGCCCGGGCCGCCTGGCCGCGGGCGGTGCCCGTCGGCAGCAGCCGGGCGAGCCGCGCCGCCCTGCCCTTCAGCTCGGGTTTCCTACCCACTCGCCCTCCCCTCGGCCCGGGTGGGCCGTCCGCACCCGCCGGCCTGCCTCGCTCGCTTCACCCGACGGACTCCCTGATGCGCTCGGCGCCGCGCAGCCGCGCCGGTGCCGCTCGCCGGTTCTCGGCGATCTCCTCCTCGGAGGGAAGTTCGGCACCGCGCGTGAGCAGCTTGAGCCGGGGTGCGTAGCGTTCGGGGACGACCGGCAGACCGGGTGGTGCGGTGTTGGCGGCGCCGGCCGCGAGCACCTGCTTGACCAGCCGGTCCTCCAGCGACTGGTAGGACAGCACGGCGATCCGCCCGCCGACCGCGAGTGCCTCGACGGCGGCCGGGACCGCCCGCTCCAGCACGGACAGCTCGCCGTTGACCTCGATGCGCAGGGCCTGGAAGGTGCGCTTGGCCGGGTTGCCGCCGGTGCGCTTGGCGGCCTGCGGGAGCGCCGCGCGGATCAGCTCCACGAGCCGGGCGCTGTTGCTGAACGGCTCCTTCTCGCGCTCGCGCACGACGGCGGACACGATGCGCTTGGCCTGCTTCTCCTCGCCGTACGCCCGCAGAATGCGGACGAGTTCGCCGGGCGGGTAGGTGTTGAGGACCTCGGCGGCGCTCATGCCGGACGTCTGGTCCATCCGCATGTCGAGCGGGGCGTCCTGGGCGTAGGCGAAGCCGCGGTCGGCCTCGTCGAGCTGCATGGAGGAGACGCCGAGGTCGAACAGCACGCCCTGGACGCGGGGGGTGCCCAGTCGGTCGAGTACGTCGGGCAGCTCGTCGTAGACGGCGTGTACGAGGGTGGCCCGCTCGCCGTAGGGGGCGAGGCGCTCGCTGGACAGGCGCAGGGCCTCCTTGTCCCGGTCGAGCGCCACGAGCCGGGCCGCGGGGAACCGTTCGAGGAGCGCCTCGCTGTGTCCGCCGAGTCCCAGCGTGCAGTCGACGACCACGGCCCCCGGCTCGGCGAGGGCGGGCGCCAGCAGGTCCAGGCAGCGCTGGAGCATCACCGGGACGTGTCGACTCTGGCTCAAGTGGGGCGGCCTCTCAGGTCCTGCGCGGCGTCCGCACCGCCGGGTCCCCTCCCGCTCGCTCGTGAAGGGGAGGGCCGGCCGGCGCCGGAAGCGTCGGCCGGCCGGGAGCGGGAGGAGGCCGAGCCGTACGTACGCGTCGCGCACGCGGGGAGAACTGGCGGGGCGTCGCCCAGGTCTCCGGGGATGTCAGTCCAGCAGGGAGAGCCTCGCCTCCCGCTTCGCGTCACTTTAGTCCACCCTGTCGCCCGGTCAATCAACCGGCCTGCGCGTCGCGGCGCCGCCGTCCGCAAACCGGTTCGGCAGGGCTTTTCACCCGTATGGGCGCGTTCGCGCACTCCTGTGGATCGGCTCACAACACACCTTGTTGATGTTCTTTGTCCGACTTCACAGCGGGCCCGGAACACAGGCGGCCAGTAACGTCATGACTATGACGACTTCTGCATCGGTTCCCGCCGGCTCCGAATCCGCCGCGGCAGGCGACCACACGGTCACCGACCGGCTCGTCGCGGCGAACGGGCGGTACGCCGCCGCGTTCACCGACCCCGGCATGGACGCCCGGCCCGTCCAGCGCGTCGCGGTCGTGGCCTGCATGGACGCCCGTCTCGACCTGCACGCCGCGCTCGGCCTGAATCTGGGCGACTGTCACACCATCCGCAACGCGGGCGGAGTCGTCACCGACGACGTGATCCGTTCACTGACCATCAGCCAGCGGGCGCTCGGCACCCGCAGCGTGGCCCTCATCCACCACACGGGCTGCGGCATGGAGACGATCACCGAGGAGTTCCGGCACGACCTGGAGCTGGAGGTCGGCCAGCGTCCCGCGTGGGCGGTGGAGTC
Source organism: Streptomyces olivaceus (assembly GCF_000721235.1). GTDB lineage: Bacteria > Actinomycetota > Actinomycetes > Streptomycetales > Streptomycetaceae > Streptomyces > Streptomyces olivaceus. The sequence continues at coordinate 181,311 of NZ_JOFH01000002.1, read as the reverse complement.
CTTCCGGGACGCCGACCAGGACGTACGGCAGTCGATCGAGCGTGTGCGCACCTCGCCGTTCCTGCTGCACACCGAGGACGTGCGCGGTTTCGTCTTCGACGTGCGGACGGGCCTGCTGCGCGAGGTCGACCCCGCCTGATCCGCCCGCCGGTCGCGACGATTTCCGCCGGGCAAGCGCCGCAAAGGTCGTAAGAGCTGACATATCGCGGACAGTTGTCCACAGGCGAGTGACACGAATCGGTAACGGCAGCGAGAATACGGGAAGTGGTGCCGTGCGGAACTTTTTCCGCACGGTGTCCGTGAATCGGGGTGGGCCGGTCCGCGACGACGCGGGACCGGCCCGGCAAGTTGGGGTACTCCCGCTTCCCAGGAAGTGCGGGGAAAGGCCGAGGAGGGCCGGGTGACGACCTATGACGATCGGGCGAGCCATGGGGGTGCCCCCTCGCGAGCGTATGCGGGCGCGGGGGACGAACTGACCGCGGTGATCGAGCGGGTACGCGGTTCGGTGGAGGACGTGATCGAGGGCAAGCCCGAGGTCGTGCGGCTCTCGCTGACCGTGCTGCTCGCCGAGGGACACCTGCTGATCGAGGACGTCCCGGGAGTCGGCAAGACCATGCTGGCCAAGGCGCTGGCGCGGTCCATCGACTGTTCCGTGCGCCGGATCCAGTTCACGCCGGACCTGCTGCCCTCGGACATCACCGGCGTGTCCATCTGGGACCAGCAGCGCCGCGACTTCGAGTTCAAGCCCGGCGCGATCTTCGCGCAGGTGGTCATCGGCGACGAGATCAACCGGGCCTCGCCGAAGACGCAGTCCGCGCTCCTCGAGTCGATGGAGGAGCGTCAGGTCACCATCGACGGCCAGACCTACGAGCTGCCCAGCCCGTTCATGGTGGTGGCGACGCAGAACCCGGTCGAGATGGAGGGCACCTACCCGCTGCCGGAGGCCCAGCGCGACCGCTTCATGGCCAGGGTCTCGATCGGGTACCCGAGCCCGGAGGCCGAGCTGCAGATGCTGGACGTGCACGGCGGGGTGAACCCGCTGGACGACCTCCAGCCGGTGGCGCACGCGGACGAGATCCTCAAGCTCGTCGAGGCCGTGCGCGGCGTCCACGTCGCGGACCCGGTCCGGCGGTACGCGGTGGACCTGGTCGCGGCCACCCGCACCCACCCCGACCTCAGACTCGGTGCCTCGCCGCGCGCCACGCTGCACCTGCTGCGCGCCGCGAAGGCGTCCGCCGCCCTGGGCGGCCGGGAGTACGCCCTGCCGGACGACGTGCAGGCCCTCGCGGTCGCCGTCCTGGCCCACCGCCTGCTGCCCACCGCCCAGGCCCAGCTGGGCCGCCGCACCGCCGAGCAGGTGGTCCAGGAGATCCTGCAGCGCGTCCCGGTGCCCGCGGCATCTCAGCAGGCGGGCCTCGGCGCGGGCCGCGGCACGCCGGAGTACGGCCGGCAGACGCCGCGGAGGCTCTGATGGACGCCGGGGGGACGCCGCCGGGCGAGGGCGAGGGCGGCGGCATCCGCACCGCCCTGGCCGGTCTGACCACGCGCGGGCGCTCCTTCCTGGCCGCCGGTGTCGCCGCCGCGGTCTGCGCCTACGTCCTCGGGCAGAGCGACCTGCTGCGGGTCGGGCTGCTCCTCGGGGTACTGCCCCTGGTCTGCGCGGCCGTCCTGTACCGCACGCGCTACCGGGTGGCGGGCAGCCGCCGCCTCTCCCCCGGGCGCGTGCCCGCCGGCAGCGAGGCCCGGGTCCACCTGCGCGTCGACAACGTCTCGCGGCTGCCCACGGGGCTGCTGATGCTCCAGGACCGGGTCCCCTACGTACTGGGGCCGCGCCCCCGGTTCGTTCTCGACCGGGTGGAGCCGGGCGGCCGCCGCGAGGTGTCCTACCGGGTCCGCTCCGACCTGCGCGGCCGCTATCCGCTGGGCCCGCTCCAGATGCGGCTGACCGACCCGTTCGGGCTGTGCGAGCTGACCCGTTCCTTCTCGGCGCACGACACCCTGACCGTGATCCCGCGCGTGGAGCCGCTGCCCCCGGTGCGGCTGAGCGGCGAGGCGAAGGGGTACGGCGAGGGGCGGCAGCGGTCGCTCGCGCTGGCGGGCGACGACGACGTGATCCCGCGCGGGTACCGCTACGGCGACGACCTGCGCCGCGTGCACTGGCGCTCCACCGCGCGCTACGGCGAGCTGATGGTGCGCCGCGAGGAGCAGCCGCAGCGGGCCCGCTGCACGGTGCTGCTCGACACCCGGGTCGTGGCCTACGAGGGTGCCGGTCCCGACTCGGCCTTCGAGTGGGCGGTGTCGGGCGCGGCGTCCGTACTGGTGCACATGCTGGAGCGGGGCTTCTCGGTCCGGCTGCTCACGGGCACCGGCGACTCGGTGCCGGGCGAGGATGCCGACGGCTTCGCGGGCACGAGCCAGGGCACGGCGGACGCGGCCGGGCTGATGCTGGACTTCCTCGCGGTCGTCGACCAGTCCGACGACACGGGCCTGTCCCCGGCGTACGACGTGCTGCGCGGCGGGACCGACGGGCTGCTGGTGGCCTTCTTCGGGGACCTGGACGAGGAGCAGGCCGCGGTGGCCGCCAGGATGCGGCAGCGCAGCGGCGGCGCCGTCGCCTTCGTCCTCGACAGCGCGGCCTGGATGCGGGAACCGGCGGACGTGGCCGGTCCGTTGGACAGGAGCGAGGAACGGCTGCGGATGCTGCGCGAGGCGGGCTGGACCGCGGTGCTCGTGCCGCGCGGCGCGACGCCGGAGGAGGTGTGGCGCCTGGCGGACCGCGAGCGCACCGCCCTCGCGGCGACCGGCGGGGAGGGAACCCGATGACGGCACGGACACGGCCCGCGCTCCACGCGGAGACGGCGCCCGCGGGGCCGCGGGGCGGCGGGGCACCGCGAGCGGGGGGCGTTCTCCCGGCCGGGCCCCGGGCTCGCCCGGTGGCCGGAACCGGAACGGCCGGGCGGGAACGGCGGCCCGGTCGGTGTACGCGGTGTGCGCTGCGTGCGCCGGGCGGTGCTCCGGGCCGCGGGCCCGCGCGAACGGTGGCCTCCGTGGCAGGCGCCGCGGAGAGCCGGCGGAGGCGGGTCGTTCGGTGCGGGGGCGCGGGTGACCTCGCCGGTGGCGCGGTGTCCGGCGGCCGGGGAGGGGCACGATGAGCGGGCGGGCGCGGCTGGCGCTGTGCGCGTGGGCCGCCACCCTGATGGCGGCGTGTGCGCTGCTGCCGCTGGTCGACCCGGCGACGTGGATCCTCCAGGCGGCGTTCCTGCTGGCGGTGCAGTCCGGTGTGGGTGCGGTGGCCCGCCGGGTGCAGCTGTCCCGGCCACTGGTCGCCGGCGCGCAGGCGCTGGCCGCGCTGCTGCTCCTGACACTGGCCTTCGCCCGGGAGCAGGCCTTCGCCTGGCTGGTGCCGGGCCCGCAGGCCTTTCAGCGCTTCGCCGACCTGCTCCAGCAGGGCGGCGACGACATCGCCCGGTACGCGATCCCGGCACCGCTGGAGTCCGACGGCATCCGGCTGATGCTGGTCGGCGGTGTCCTGGTGATCGGACTGCTGGTCGACACCCTCGCGGTGACCTTCCGCAGCGCCGCGCCGGCCGGTCTGCCGCTGCTCGCGCTGTACTCGGTGGCCGCGGGGCTGTCCGAGGGCGGCACCGACTGGCTCTGGTTCCTGGTCGCGGCGGTCGGCTATCTGATGCTGCTGCTGGCCGAGGGACGGGACCGGCTCTCGCAGTGGGGCCGGGTCTTCAGCGGCGCGCCCCGCGCGCCGGGCGGGGAGCAGACCGGCGCGGTCGCGCCCGTCCGCACCGGCCGGCGTATCGGGGCCTTCGCGCTGGGCATCGCCCTGGTGGTGCCGCTCGCCCTGCCCGCGATGGACGGCGGGCTGCTGGACAGCGCCGGGAACGGCGTCGGCTCCGGCACGGGCGGCGGCGGCACGATCTCCGCGGTGAACCCCCTGGTCTCCCTGCGCGACAGTCTCAACGTCGACGAGAACAAGCAGGTCCTCTCCCTCCAGACCGACTCGGAGGACCTGTCGAGCCTGTACCTGCGCATCGTCTCCCTGGACGACTTCGACGGCACCACCTGGAAGCCGTCCAAGCGGCACATCACGGCCGTACCGGAGGGCACCTTCCCCACGCCGGCCGGTCTCGGTCCGGAGGTCGCCCGCACACAGACCCGCACCTTCGTCTCGGCCGCCGACTGGTACGCCCAGGACTGGCTGCCGATGCCGTACCCGCCGAGCGACGTGCGCGTCGCGGGCAACTGGCGCTACGAACCGGTTGGCATGACGCTGGTCGGCGACCACGGCCAGAACACCCGCGGCCTGAAGTACGAGGTGCGGAGCCTGAACGTGCAGCCGACGGCGGACCAGCTCGCCGCGGCACCGCCGCCCCCGTCGGCGCTGGAGCGCGAGTACACGAAACTGCCGGACTCGTTGCCCGAGGTGGTCTTCCAGACCGCCCGCAAGGTCACCGAGGGCGCGACGAACCCCTACGAGCAGGCGGTCAGGCTCCAGGAGTACTTCGCGGTCAATGGCGGTTTCGAGTACGACACCCAGGTGAAGGTCGGCAGCGGCTCGGAGGCGATAGCCCGGTTCCTGAAGGACAAGGAGGGCTTCTGCGTCCACTTCTCCTTCGCCATGGCGGCGATGGCCCGCTCCCTGGACCTTCCGGCCCGGGTGGCGGTGGGCTTCGCGCCAGGCTCCCCGCAGGCGGACGGCTCGGTGGCGGTGGGGCTGCGGGACGCGCACGCCTGGCCCGAGGTGTACTTCGAGGGCGTGGGCTGGACCCGCTTCGAGCCGACGCCGACGCGCGGCTCGACCCCGTCGTACACCATCACGGACACGCCGGGCAGTTCGGTACCGGATCCGGCTCTGCCGTCCGAGGACACGGAGAGCGAGCCGTCGGCGGCGCCTTCGACGAGCGAGAGCTGCTCGCCGCAGGACAAGAAGCTGGACGCCTGCGACTCCGAGACGGCGGCGGCCCTGCCCGTCGCGGACGACGACGGGCCGACGTGGCACGCGGCGCTGGCCTGGTCGCTGGCCGGGACGGCGGTCCTGCTGATCCTGCTCGCACCGATGCTGTGGCGGTTGCGTGTCCGGGCTCGGCGGCTGGGGGCGCACGGCCGCGGCGAGGCGGACGCCGGCCCGCACACCTTGGCGGTCTGGCAGGAGCTGACCGACACGGCGTGGGACTACGGCGTCCCGCCTGAGCAGTCGCAGACCCCGCGCAGAGCGGCGGCCCGGATCGTCCGGCTCGGGCAGCTCGATCCGGCGGCCGCGGCGGCGGTGCACCGGATGGCGGACGCCGTGGAACAGGTCCTCTACGCCCCCCGCCCGCGGCTGACGGCCGGGCTCGCGGAGGATGCCCGCCTGGCGGTCGCCGGCCTGCGGGCACCCGTCGGCCGGGGCACGCGGCTGCGCGCACGGTTCGCACCGCGCTCGGCCGTACGGGTGGCCTGGGCGGCGTCGGACCGGTGGACCGCCCTGCGGCGGCGGGCGAGGGCGGCCCGGCCGACGGGCCAGCAGGGCTGAACGGGGGCCGGGAGGCGATCCTCGCGCGCAGGAGCGCGGCGACCGCGCCTCCCGGCCGCCGCCCGTACGGCGGGCAGCATGCGGCGGGCAGCGCCTGCCCCGAGGTTTGTTCCCCGCCCACACGGCCACACAGGTGACGACCGACGCAGCGCCCACGAGAGGTCGCCCGCCCCGGCGAAGGCACATGTCGGCTTCCGCCACCGGTCACGGCATGCAGGCAGGGCGGACCGGGCGGCCACACGTGCGTGTGAGGGGGTGACCACCCGGACGGCGGTCACCCCCTCACGCGAACGTTCTGGTGAGCGGCTGGTCGGGGCGCGTTACTGGCCGCCCTGCTGTTCGTCCCTGCGACGCTGCCAGCGCTCGTCGATGCGATCCATCATGGAGCGTTTCTGCCGTTGCTGACGGCGCGCCTGCGGACCGGCACCGGCAGCCTGCTGCTCGCCCGGCTTGGGGGCCTTGCGCCAGCCGGTCACGGCGAGAACCGCACAGCCCAGCATGACGAGGAAGCCCACCACACTGAGCCACACCTGCTGCGCGACCATACCGGCCATGAGGAGCGCAATACCTACGAGGAAGCCCGCGACCGCCTGGTAGACCCGTCGCCGGGTGTACGTACGCAGCCCGCTTCCCTCGAGCGCTGTCGCGAACTTGGGATCTTCGGCGTACAGCGCTCGCTCCATCTGCTCGAGCATGCGCTGCTCGTGCTCCGAGAGCGGCACGGAGTCCTCCTCATCGTGCAGTCGCCGGGGCGACCCGGGGGGTCCCTTAAGGATAGGCAGGGAATCGCCCCCGTGAAACCCGCCCCTCTACGCCAATTGACCAACCGGACTCCGTCATGGCCGTGCCGGCTCGCTGAAGTTCCCATTCCCCAGCGGCCGACCCGTCATGCCGGGCGGTCTCCCTCGATCATACGGCGACTGGCCCCCGTTCGGGGGGCCTGTGGCGTACTCCATCTGCAGTCGCGTCCCTGATCAGCGCCGTACCCCACCGGGCGGCCGAGCCCCTTCGTTCCCCTGCGTCTCACCGAGCACATGAAGCTGGGTGGCCACGGAGTGGAAGGGGGCGAGTTCGGCGGCCGCGGCCTCCAGCCTCAGCAGGGCGTCCACGGCACCCGGCTCGGTGTCCACGAGGCCGCCGGGGACGAGATCGGCGAAGACCCGTACGCCGTGCACGGCACCGACACGGAGCCCGGCGGCCTCGACCAGGCCGGTGAGCTGTTCGGCGGTGAACCGGCGCGGCACGGGGTCGCCCGTGCCCCAGCGGCCGTCCGGGTCGGCCAGCGCCTGCCGGGCCTCCGTGAAGTGCCCGGCGAGGGCGCGGGCGAGTACCGCCCCGCCCAGGCCCGCGGCGAGCAGGCTGAGGACGCCCTCGGCGCGCAGGGCGGCGACCACGTTGCGCACGCCTTCCGCGGGGTCGTCCACGTACTCCAGGACGCCGTGGCACAGCACCGCGTCGTACCCTCCGCGCTCGACCACGTCGAAGAGGCCGCCGGCGTCCCCCTGGACGCCCCGCACGCGGTCGGCGACCCCGGCCTCGGCGGCGCGGCGCTCCAGGGCGAACAGGGCGTTGGGGCTCGGGTCGACGACGGTGACGCGGTGACCGAGGCCGGCCACCGGCACCGCGAAGTTGCCGCTGCCGCCTCCGGTGTCGAGGACGTCCAGGGCCTGGCGTCCGGTGGCCTTGACCCGGCGGTCTAGGGCGTCCTGGAGCACGTCCCAGACCACGGCGGTGCGCAGGGCGGCCCTGGAGCGCGCGGGCTCGGAGCGCGGGGACTCCGACCGCGGGGACTCCGGCTGCGGACGGGAGTGGGAGACGGGTGGGCGCATCGGGTCCGACACGGCAGTTGACTCCTCGGCGCGGCACCGCCTCGGACACGGGCGGAGCGAACGGGCTGCCGCCCCCGCCCGGTGCGGGAAAGGGGGAGGCTTCAGGCGCCTCCCACCCTATTGCCTGCGCCGCGTGGGCCGGTCACCCCGTCCACCGGCGCCGGAGCCCGTCCGTGACCGGTGGAACGGCGTCCTCAGCCCGCGTCCGGCAGCTCCTGGTCCGGGTCCGCCCCCGAGTCCGTGCCGGGGCCCGTGCGGGCGCTTCCGGGGCGGGCGTCGGCGGCGGGACCGGGGCCGTCGGGGCGGTCGGGGCCGGCCGCGCCCGGGCCGTCGGAGTCGGGGCGCGGCTGGGGCAGGACCGGCTGGAGGACCAGCATCCGCTCCACCAGGCGCAGGAACATCGCCACGTCGCGTATCAGGTCGTCGGCGTCCCGGCGCCCGGCGGCGCCCTGGATACCCGCCTCGGCACGCGCCCTGCGGCGGGCGCCGGAGGCGAACAGCGCGCTCCAGTCGGACAGCTCGGGTGCGATCTCGGGCAGCACCTCCCAGGCGCTGCGGATGCGGGCCCGGGCCCGCGGTGTGGTCTCCGGGCGGCCCCGGGCGGCGAGCACCGCGGCGGCGGTGCGCAGGGCGGCCAGGTGGGCCGTGGCGTAGCGCTCGTTCGGCGCTTCGAGGACGGTGGCCTCTTCGAGTCCGGACCGGGCCTGGGCGAGCAGGTCGAGGGCGGCGGGCGGGGCGGTCGCCCGGCGGAGCACGGGGTGCACGTCGCTCGCCGGGCCGGTCAGTGAGGGTGCAGGGCCGGCTGCGCGGCGCCGCCGGGCGGCGGCTGCGGACGAGTGGGCCATGACGATCCTCCTGTCGTCTCCGTGACGGCACCCCCCGGCGGGAGGTGCCGTATGTGCCCATCGTGAGGTATGGCACTGACAATCCGTTCTGACCTGCACTTTCCCTTCGATCAGCCGTTCGGTTCGAGGGGGTGCGGGCCCTGCGGTGGGAGCACCCCGGACAGTGCTGTGAGAATCGGGGCCATGGAAAGCAGCAGCACCGCCCGGCAGGGCGGCAGCCGGCGCGAGGCCACCCGGCAGAAGCTCTACGAAGCGGCCGTCACCCTCATCGCCGAGCAGGGCTTCTCCGCCACCACGGTGGACGAGATCGCCGAGCGGGCCGGTGTCGCGAAGGGCACGGTCTACTACAACTTCGCCAGCAAGTCCGTGCTCTTCGAGGAGCTGCTGCGGCACGGCGTCGGGCTCCTCACCGCCTCGCTGCGGCAGGCGGCCCAGCAGGCGGCCGGGGAGGGCCGCGGCCGGGTCGACGCCCTGGACGCGATGATCCGCGCGGGGCTCGTCTTCATCGACCGCTATCCGGCCTTCACCCAGCTGTACGTGGCCGAGCTGTGGCGCACCAACCGGGCTTGGCAGTCCACGCTGCTCGTGGTCCGGCAGGAGGCCGTGGCCGTGGTGGAGGAGGTGCTGCGCGAGGGGATGGCGAGCGGCGAGTTCAGCGAGGAGATCGACGTGCCGCTGACCGCGGCGGCGCTGGTCGGCATGGTCCTGGTGGCGGCGCTGGACTGGCAGTCGTTCCAGCCGGAGCGCTCCCTCGACGACGTGCACGCCGCGCTGTCGCGACTGCTCCAGGGGCGGGTGAGCGGCCGGGTCTGACCCGGGGCGGCGGGGCACGGCGCATCGGCACCCGCACGGCAGCACCACAGCGCACCGCACCGCACGGCACCGCGCACGAAGAACGCCGGTCCGTGGTGGCCGCGTCCCCCGCGGGCCGCCGTCGGACCGGCGCCTTCTCCTGCTCCCCCGTGTGTTCCCCCGTCGAACCCCCGTTACCGGTCGTTCCCCCGGGTCCCCCCGTGCCTCGCTTCCGCCGACCGCGGTCGGCGGAAGGAGCGGATCGCGGGCCCGGCTCCGTTCCGGCGCCCCGTGCCGCCGGTGCCGGAGCCGTGCCCCTCTCCGTGCCTCCACTCTCTCGTTCTCGCAGGTCGGGGCCCATCCGTGCCCGTACTCAACTCTCGCCCTAGGTACCCGTACTCAGGCCTGCGCACCCCGGCCCACGGCGGCGCGCGGCCGGCCGCTCACCTGCGCACCCGTTGCGGTACTCGGCACGGGGCTGTCGGTGGGGGCGGATAAGGTCCCTGGCATGGCACGGATTGCGGTGATCGGCGCCGGGATGGGCGCGATGGCGGCGGCCGCCCGGCTGGCCGTCGCGGGCCACCGGGTGGTGGTGTACGAGCGGACGGGGACGTACGGCGGCGCCCTGGGCCGCTTCGAGCGGAACGGGTTCTCCTTCGACACCGGCCCCGGTCTGCTTCCGCTGCCCGCGGTCTGGCGCGATCTGTTCGTGAAGACCGGGAAGGAGCCGCTGGAGTCCCGCGTCGACCTGGTCCAGGTCGACCCCTCGTCACGGCACGTCTTCGCGGACGGCACCGAGGTCGCGCTGCCGAACGCCTCCCGCGCCGGTGTCGTCGCCGCCCTGGACGCGGCGCTGGGCGCGGCGGCCTCCGCACGCTGGGGCGACTTCCTGGTGCGGGCCCGGGAGACCTGGGACCGCACCCGCCGTCCCCTCCTGGAGGAGCCGCTCTGGCCGAACTGGGAGGTGCTGGCCGAGCGCGAGCCCTACCCGTCGGTCCCGCACCGGCGGCTGCTGCGCACCCGCCGGGCCGGCACCCTCGCCGAGGTCGGCGCCCTGGAGCTGCGCGACCCTCGGCTGGCCGCCCTCCTGGACGGCCACGCGCTCGCGCACGGCCTGGACCCCCGCACCGCCCCGGCGAACGCCGCCGTGCTCCCGTACATGGAGTACGCCTTCGGGATGTGGTACGTGCGCGGCGGCGGCCTGCGGGAGCTGGCGCGGGCGGTGTACGAGCGATGCCTGGCCCGCCGGGTCGAGTTCCGTTTCGGCACCGAGGTCACCGCGGTCGTCGAGAAGGACGGCCGGGTGAGGGGGGTGGAACCGGCCGAAGGGGTCGTGGAGGCGGCGGAGTTCGTGGTCGCCGGTGTGCCGCCGGACGTACTGGACCGCCTCCGCGGTGGAGCGGGTGGAGCGCCGGTGCGGCCCGGCGGCGGGGTGCCCCCGCAGCGGGGCGGGGCGAGCCGGCTGACGGTGCTGCTGGCGCTGCGGGGCGGCCGCCCGGAGGGCACGGCGCACCGGACGGTGGTGCACGCGCGGGACCGCGAGGCCGAGTTGGACGGCCTGTTCGGCGCCGGTCCCGGCATGGCCGCGCAGCCGACCGTCACCGTCCTGCGGCCGGACGACCCGGCGCTGGTCCCGGACGCGGACCACGAGGCGGTCACGCTCTCCGCGCCGGTGCCCGCCCCGCCGGCCGGCACCGGGCGGGCCGCGGCCGGGGTGCCGGCCCGGCAGCAGGCCGAGCGGCTGATCGACGTCGCCGGACGGGCGGTGCCCGGTCTGCGCGACCGGCTCCTGTGGCACGAGGTGCGCGGCCCGGCCGACGTCGCGGCTGCCACCGGCGCGGCGGACGGTGCGATTCCGGCCCCGGCGCTGGCAGGTGCCGGAGGGCGGCTGCTGCACGCGGCCAACAGCACGGGCACGGACGGCCTGTTCACGGTCGGCGGCTGGTCCCACCCGGGAGGCGGGCTGCCGCACGCCGGCATGTCGGGCGCGCTGGTGGCCGGACTCGTGGTCGAGGGCCCGGAGTTCCGCGGTTCCCAGTGACCGGCCGGGCCGGCCGGGCTCCGGGGACGCCGGGGACGCCGGGGACGGTGACGATCGGTCACCCGAGGAGCCGTCAGAAGCGGTACTGCTCGTCGTACCCCTGGTTCTGACCCTGACCCTGCCCCTGTGCCTGGCCGTTGCCCTGGTAGGGGTAGGGCTGCTGCTCCGGCGGGAGTTCGCCGCCGTAGGGGTCGTCGGTGCTGCGCTGCTGCGGCACCCATACGCCGCCGGCCGGGGTCTCGCCGCCGTAGCCGCCCTGCGCGCCGGGGGCGTACTGGTCCTGGCCGTAGGCCTGTTGACCGTAGCCCTGCCCGCCGGTCGTGTCGTAGCCCCCGGTGTCGTACGCCCCGCCGCCGTAGGTGTGGGTGCCGATGTACGGGTCGGAGTAGGCGGCGTACTGCTGCTGGGTGCCGGTGTCGTAGCCGTACCCCTGCTGCCCGTAGCCCGAGTAGTCGTAGGCGTAGGCCTGGTCGGCGCCCGGCGCGGCGGCCGGCTGCTCCTGCGGGGCCTGGGCGTAGCCCGAGTCGGCGTAGACGCCGTACGAGCCGGTGTCGTCGGGCATGGGCTGCGGCTCGTAGACGGCGGTGGTCTCCGCGGCCGAGGGATCGGCGGTGCGGGCCGGGGTGAAGACGTCGTCGCGGTCGGGGTCGTCCTGGCCGTAGGCCGGGCCACCGAGGCCCGGGGTGCCGTGCGCGGGGGTGCCGTAACCCTGCGCGGCGTCGTCGTAGCCGTAGCCGTCGCGGTGGTCCTGGCCGCCCTCGGCAGCCTCCAGGCCGGAGACCTCCAACGTCGGTTCCCGGCGCTTCCGTTCGCCCCGGCCGCGCTTGAGTCCCGCCGGGGCGTTGACCGCCCAGCCGGCCTCGAAACCGCGGCGGAAGGACAGCGTGACGTAGGTCTGGCCGACCGCGAAGGCGGCGGCGCCCACTCCGATGACGAGCACGTTGGAGAGCAGCACACCGGCGACGACGCCGACGAAGCCGCCGAAGGCGAGCAGCCGCCAGCGCAGCCGCGCCTTGTACTGCAGCAGCACCTCGCCGAGCAACCACAACGCGACCACGCCGAACGCGATGTAGAGGACCGTCCAGCCCATGTACGCCCCTCTCCCAGTGGCCGCTACGCAGTGTGTCGTAAATATGTGCGGCCGGTCTAGGCCCGCGGTGGGTGGTGCAGGCCCAGGTTCTCGTAGATTTCCAGCGTCGCCGTGGAGTTGTTGAGCGTGATGAAGTGCAGCCCGGGCACGCCCTCAGCCAGCAGCGCCGCGCAGAACTCAGTGGCGAACTCGATTCCGATCGAGCGTACAGCCGCCGGATCGTCCTTGGCTGTGAGGATCCGCTCTTTCAGCTCGGCCGGGAACGCGGCATTGCTGAGCTGCGGCAACCTTTCCAGCATCTTCACACTCGTCACCGGCATGACCTCGGGAATGACCGGCGTCTCGCAGCCGGCCGCGGCGACCCGGTCGCGCAGCCTCAGGTAGGACTCGGGCTGGAAGAACATCTGCGTGATCGCGTAGTCGGCGCCGGCCCGGCACTTGTCGACGAAGTGCGTGACGTCCGCGTCCCAGTCGGCGGAGCGCGGGTGCATCTCGGGGAAGGCCGCGACGCCGACGCAGAAGTCCCCCGACTCCTTGATGAGCCGGACCAGTTCGGCGGCGTAGGTGAGGCCCTCGGGGTGCGCGATCCAGTCGGCGCCCGGGTCGCCGGGCGGGTCGCCGCGCACGGCCAGCATGTTCCTGATCCCGGCGTCCGCGTACTGGCCGATGATGTTGCGCAGCTCGGCGACGGAGTGGTCGACGGCGGTGAGGTGGGCCACCGGGGTCAGCGTGGTGTCGGCGACGATCTGCTGCGTCTCGCGGACCGTGCCCGCCCGCGTGGAGCCGCCCGCGCCGTAGGTGACGGAGACGAAGTCCGGGGCCACGGCCTCCACCCGGCGGAGCGCACTCCACAGGTTCCTCTCGCCCTTGGGCGTCTTCGGCGCAGAGAACTCGAACGAGTACGTCGTCTTGCCGGTGGCGAGGATGTCACGCACCGTGCGGGCGCGGTCAGTCCTCGTGCTTGCGGTTCCGAGGGCCATACGGGCAGGTTAGCCAGGTGGCGGGCGCTCCCCCAACCGGATGCGGGATATTTGTCCGCATTGTCGATTTGTTGTCCATCCTTTGGACACATGCCCCGGGCATCGCCACCCGGATCCCGACCCGAGCCCCGGCCCGCTCCCGCGCCGGGGTCCCCGCCGCCCCGGAGACGGGGGGCGACGGGCTCTACGGCCGGGACGGGGACGGACCCTGCGCCTCCCGCAGCCGCTTCGCGAACTCCGCCGCCGCCGCGCCCGGGTCGTCCGCGGCGGTGATGGCCCGGACGACCACGACGCGCCTGGCGCCCGCCTCCAGCACCTCGTCGAGGTTGCCGAGGTCGATGCCGCCGATGGCGAACCAGGGGCGCTCGGGGTGCTGTGCCGCGGTGTGGCGGACCAGGCCGAGGCCGGGCGCGTGACGGCCGGGCTTGGTGGGGGTGGGCCAGCACGGGCCGGTGCAGAAGTAGTCCACGCCGTCCTGCGCGGCGGCGGCGTCGGCCTCGGAGCCGGCGTGCGTGGAGCGCCCTATGAGGACGTCGTCGCCGAGGATCGCGCGGGCGGCGGGGACCGGGAGGTCGCCCTGGCCGAGGTGGAGCACGTCGGCGCGGGCGGCGTGCGCGACGTCCGCGCGGTCGTTGACGGCGAGGAGCCTGCCGTGGCGGGCGCAGGCGTCGGCGAACACCTTCAGGTGCTCCAGCTCCTCCGCGGCCTCCATGCCCTTGTCGCGCAGCTGCACGATGTCGACGCCGCCCGCCAGTACGGCGTCCAGGAACTCGGGCAGGTCGCCCTGGCTCCGGCGGGCGTCCGTGCACAGGTAGAGCCGGGCGTCGGCGAGCTTGGCCCGGGCGGTGGTCGAAGCGGTGTCGGGCATGCGGGTGTCCCCCCGGGTCGGTGGCTTGAACGTGCGGGCGTCGCGCGTGGCGGAGCGGCCCGGCTCGCACCGGGATGTCCCGCTTCCGGGGCGGCGGCGGACCGCCGCCGCCGCGGGTGCGCCGCGGGCGGTCACGGCCGCCGGGGCCGTGGACCGCGGTGCGCCCGCCGGGCGACGTGGCAGGTCGGACGACGTGGCAGGTCAGACGGCGAGCGCCTGGGCGCGGCGCTTCACCTCCGTACCGCGGTTCTCACTCAGTGCCTGCGCGGGGGTGCCCGGCAGGGACGGGTCGGGAGTGAAGAGCCACTCCAGCATCTCCTCGGCCGTGAACCCGTCGTCCCGCAGCAGGGTGAGGGTTCCGACCAGGCCCTTGACGACCCGGTCCTCGTCGATGAAGGCCGCGGGGATGTGCAGTGCGCGGTTCTCACCGCGGCGGACGGCGATGAGCTGGCCTTCCTTGATCAGCTGGCGTACCCGGGTCACCTCGACACCGAGCATCTCGGCGATGTCGGGAACGGTCAGCCAGGCAGGCACGAGAGCATCGGTCTTTGCGTCAATCTCGGTCACGTATCAAGCCTGCCATCTGCCGCTGACAGTCGGAAGCCGGACCGGGCCCGGTCGTCGGGTTGCCGTCGTCCGCAGCAGCCAAGGAGCAGCAGCCGGGGGGTACGACGGGGTCTAGGCCACCGCCGTCGCCGCCTTCAGTGGTCTGGCCGGGTCGGCCAGCAGCTCCGGGTCCATCGCGGTGCCCGCCTGGATCAGGCGCCTGCCCTGCGCCAGGTCCCGGGGGCGGCCCACCGCCAGCAGGGCGACGAGGCGGCCCTCGCGCAGCCAGCAGACCGTCCACGCCGGCCCCGAGGGTTCACCCCGCCACAGGGTGGTGTCGGCCGCCGTGTGGTGACCGGCGTACTGGACGAAGCGGCCGAACTGCTCGGACCAGAAGTACGGCACCGGGTCGTAGGGCGCCGGGTCCTCGCCGCCGGGTGAGCCGACGATGTCGGCGGCGACCGTGCGCGGGCCCTGGAGGGCGTTGTCCCAGTGGTGGACCAGCAGCCGCTCGCCGTAGCGGGCGGAGGGGAAGGAGGCGCAGTCGCCGACCGCGTGGACGTCGGAGGCGGAGGTGCGCAGGTGGGCGTCGGCCAGGACCTCGCCGTGCGCGCCCAGCTCGATCCCCGAGCCGGCGAGCCAGGCGGTGGCCGGGCGGGCCCCGATGCCGACGACGACCGCGTCGGCGGGCAGCCGGGTGCCGTCGTCGAGGACGACCCGGCCGGACGCTCCGGGGCCGCCGGGCTCGACGCGCTCCACGCGCGCGTGGGTGCGCAGTTCGGCGCCCGCGTCGGCGTACCAGGCGGCCATGGGCGCGGCCACACCGGCGGGCAGCGCGTCGGCCAGGGGCCGGTCGGCGGCCTCCACCACCGTGACCGCGCAGCCCGCCTCGCGCGCGGCGGTGGCGAACTCTGCGCCGATCCAGCCCGCGCCGACGACCACGACGTCGTGCTGCCGGGCCAGCACGGGGCGCAGCCGTTCGGCGTCGTCCAGGGTGCGCAGCAGGTGCACGCCGGGCACACCGTCGGCGCCGGGGAGACGGACGGGTTCGGCACCGGTCGCCAGCACGAGGACGTCGTACGGCACGGGCCCCTCGGAGGTGTCCAGGACGTGCGCGCCGGGGCGGACGCCGAGGGCCTCGACGCCCAGTCGGAGGGTGATGCCGAGCGCGTCGAAGTCGACGTCGAAGGCGGAGCCCTCGGCCGTGCCGAGCAGGACGGCCTTGGAGAGCGGCGGGCGGTCGTACGGCTGGTGCGGCTCGGCGCCGATCAGGGTCACGGTGCCGGTGAAGCCCCGCTCCCGCAGGGCGACGGCGGTCTGCACACCCGCCATGCCGGCGCCCACGACGACCACGCGCCGCCCGGTTTCCGCCGCGGGTTCCCGGCCCCGTTCCCGTGTCTGCTCGCTCACCTGATCACCTTAACGACCTGCCGCGTCGCCGGTCAGTGTCCGTGCACGGTGAGCTGCTCCACAGCACAGCACAGCGGCGCACGGCACTGCCCGGCCGGCCGCCCGCCGCCGGGCAGCTCCCTTACGGGTTCGGCGCCCCGCGGGCTAGGGTGGACGGCGTAGAGCACTCGCGGGAGCCCGGACGCACCGGGCTGAGAGGGAGGCTGGCGGCCTCCGACCGTACGAACCTGATCCGGGTCATGCCGGCGAAGGGAGGGGCTGGACGCCCATGTCGTCCCCAGCACACACCGCGTCATCAACCCGCACGGAACCATCGGCGCGCACAGCGTCGTCCGGGGTCACCGAGTCGCCGGCACCCGCGGCGTCGTCCGGGGTCACCGAGTCGTCCGCACCGGCCGCGTCCGGCACGCCCGACGTCCTCGTCGTCGGCGGCGGTGTCATCGGGCTGGTCACCGCCTGGCGGTCCGCGCAGCGCGGGCTCGCCACGGCTCTCGTCGACCCCGAGCCGGGCGGCGGGGCGGCCCGGGTCGCGGCCGGGATGCTGGCGGCCGTCACCGAGCTGCACCACGGCGAGCAGACGCTGCTCGCGCTGAACCTCGCCTCGGCCCGCCGCTACCCCGACTTCGCGGCCGAGCTGACCGACCTCACCGGTCAGGACCTCGGGTACCGCCGCTGCGGCACCCTCGCCGTCGCGCTGGACGCCGACGACCGCGCAGGCCTGCGCGAACTGCACGCGCTCCAGCAACGCTCCGGCCTGGAGTCGGAGTGGCTGTCGGGGCGCGAGTGCCGGCGTCTGGAACCGATGCTCGCGCCGGGCGTGCGCGGGGGACTGCGGGTGGACGGCGACCATCAGGTCGACCCGCGCCGCCTCGCCCGCGCGCTCGTCGCCGCCTGCGAACGGGCGGGTGTGGTCTTCCACCGGGTGTGGGCCGAGCGGCTCACCGTCGGGCGCGGCGAGCGGGCCACCGGGATCGTCACCGCCGACGGCACCGCGCTGGAGGCGGGACGGGTGGTGCTGGCCGGGGGCAGCCTGAGCGGACGGCTCGCGGGCGTGCCGGACGCCGTACTGCCGCCCGTGCGGCCCGTGAAGGGCCAGGTGCTGCGGCTGACGATGCCGTCGGCGCACGGGCCGCTGCTCAACCGGACGGTGCGCGCCGTGGTGCGCGGCAACCACGTCTACCTGGTGCCCCGGGAGAACGGCGAGCTGGTCGTCGGCGCCACCAGCGAGGAGCTGGGCTGGGACACGACGGTCACCGCGGGCGGCGTCTACGAGCTGCTGCGCGACGCGCACGAACTGGTCCCCGGCATCACCGAGCTGCCGCTCACGGAGACCCGCGCGGGGCTGCGTCCCGGCTCCCCGGACAACGCGCCGCTGCTCGGTCCGACCGAGCTGGAGGGGCTGCTGCTGGCCACCGGGCACCACCGCAACGGCATCCTGCTCACCCCCGTCACCGGCGACGTCCTGGCGCACGCCCTGACCACCGGGGAACTCCCGGACGAGGCCCTGCCCTTCACCCCCCGGCGCTTCGGCGCCGCCCCCGCACGCCCGGCACACTCGGAGCAGCCCGCATGAACATCTCCGTCAACGGCGAGCCGCGCGAGGTGGCTCCCGGCACCGCCCTGGACTCCCTGGTGGGCACGCTCACCGCGGCACCGTCCGGAGTGGCCGCCGCCCTGAACGAAACCGTCGTCCCGCGCGCGCGGTGGTCCGACACCGCCCTGGCCGACGGCGACCGCGTCGAGGTCCTCACCGCTGTGCAAGGAGGCTGACCGATGGCCGACGATCCCTTCGTCCTCGGCGGTACGTCGTACACGTCCCGCCTGATCATGGGTACGGGCGGAGCGCCCAGCCTGGACGTGCTGGAGCGCGCGCTGGTGGCGTCCGGGACCGAGCTGACGACCGTCGCGATGCGGCGCGTGAACGCGTCGGTGCACGGGTCGGTGCTGTCCGTACTGGACCGGCTCGGCATCCGGGTGCTGCCGAACACCGCCGGCTGCTTCACCGCCGGGGAGGCCGTGCTCACCGCGCGGCTGGCGCGCGAGGCGCTCGGCACGGACCTGGTCAAGCTGGAGGTCATCGCCGACGAGCGCACCCTGCTGCCCGACCCGATCGAACTGCTGGACGCGGCGGAGACGCTGGTCGACGACGGGTTCACGGTGCTGCCGTACACGAACGACGACCCGGTGCTGGCGCGGAAGCTGGAGGACGTCGGGTGCGCGGCGATCATGCCGCTGGGCTCGCCGATCGGGTCGGGGCTCGGCATCCGCAACCCGCACAACTTCCAGCTGATCGTGGAGCACGCGCGCGTGCCGGTGATTCTGGACGCGGGGGCCGGTACGGCGTCGGACGTGGCGCTGGCGATGGAGCTGGGGTGCGCGGGAGTGATGCTGGCCTCGGCGGTGACGCGGGCCCAGGAGCCGGTGCTCATGGCGGAGGGGATGCGGTGCGCGGTGGAGGCGGGGCGGTTGGCCCGGCGGGCGGGGCGGATGCCTCGGCGGCACATGGCGGTGGCGTCCTCGCCGGTTGAGGGGGTCGCCGCGCTGGATCCGGAGCGGCCGGCGTTCTGAGTCGCGGGTGAGGTGCCCGGCGTGGGTATCGGCCGGGGGTGACTCGCGGGGCCCGGCGTGGACGGGGTGCCCGTGAGTGCGGGCCGGGGGCGGGTGCACGGCCCGGCGCTGCCGGGTGCCGCTGCGCCCACCCGTGCCGCCCCAGCGGCACGACTGCCCGCAGCGGCCGGGGGGGTGCCAGGTACGTCACAGATGGGATGCAGTACTGGTCCGATGCTGTTCGGCGGCACGGGGTGTCGGTGGGGGCTCGTAGACTCGCCTGCGTGGACACGACCCTTCAGGACCCTCTGGTCGGGCAGGTGCTCGACGGCCGGTACCGCGTAGAGGCGCGGATCGCGGTCGGCGGGATGGCCACGGTCTACCGGGCCGTGGACACCCGCCTGGACCGCGTGCTCGCGCTGAAGGTGATGCACCCTGCGCTCGCGACCGACGCCACCTTCGTCGACCGGTTCATCCGCGAGGCCAAGTCGGTGGCCCGGCTCGACCACCCCAATGTCGTCCAGGTCTTCGACCAGGGCGCCCAGGGGGCGTACGTCTATCTGGCCATGGAGTACATCGCCGGCTGCACCCTGCGCGACGTGCTGCGCGAGCGCGGGGCGCTGCAGCCGCGGGCCGCGCTGGACATCCTGGAGCCGGTCCTCGCCGCGCTCGGCGCCGCCCACCGGGCCGGTTTCGTGCACCGCGACATGAAGCCGGAGAACGTCCTGATAGGGGACGACGGCCGGGTCAAGGTCGCCGACTTCGGGCTGGTGCGGGCCGTCGACACGGTCACCAGCACCACCGGGGCGGTCCTGGGCACCGTCTCGTACCTGGCGCCCGAGCAGATCGAAACGGGCACCGCGGACCCCAGGGTCGACGTCTACGCCTGCGGTGTCGTCCTGTACGAGATGCTGACCGGCGCCAAGCCGCACGAGGGCGACTCGCCCGCGGCGGTGCTCTACAAGCACCTGCACGACGACGTGCCGCCGCCGTCGGCCGCCGTGCCGGAGCTGGCGTACGAGCTGGACGAGCTGGTCGCCGCGGCCACCGCCCGCAACCCCGAGGTCCGGCCGCACGACGCCGTGGCCCTGCTCGCCCGGATCCGGGAGAGCCGCGGGAAGCTGAGCGTGGAGCAGCTGGACGCGGTGCCGCCGCAGGCCCTCGCCGCGGACCACGACAACGCCGAGGACCGCACGAGTGTGATCCCGCGCGCGCTGACGATACCCCGCCCCTTGCCGGTCAACGAGGACGAGGACGGCGCGGGCGGTCCCTCCGACGGCGTCCAGCACACCAGCCGGCTCGCCTCTCCCCCGCCCGACCCGCCCCGGCGCCGCGGGCCGCGGATGCGGCGCGGCCCGCTGGCGGCCGTCGTGGCCGTCCTGCTGGTCCTGGGCCTCGGCACGGGCATCTGGTACATCAACTCCGGTCAGTTCACCAAGGTCCCCGCGCTGCTCTCCAAGACCGAGGCGCAGGCCAGGGACCGGCTGGACGAGGCCGGTCTGGACGTCGGCAAGGTGAGTCACGCGCACAGCGACACCGTGGACCGCGGCCAGATCATCAGTACCGAGCCCGGAGTGGGCGACCGCATCCGCAAGAACGACTCGGTGTCGTTCACGGTGTCCGACGGACCCGACCGGGTGAAGCTGCCGGACCTGGAGGGCTACCGGCTGGACCGGGCCCGCACCCTGCTGAAGGACGAGGGTCTTGAGCCGGGCATGGTGACGAAGGCCTTCAGCGAGGAGGTCCCCACCGGTTTCGTGGTCTCCACCAAGCCCGCGGCGGGCACCACCGTGCGCGGCGGCTCGGCGGTCGCCCTGGTCGTCAGCAAGGGCCGCCCGGTGGACGTCCCGGACGTCACCGGCGACGACCTGGACGAGGCGAGGACCGAGCTGTCGGAGGCCGGTCTGAAGGTGAAGGTCGCCGAGAAGCGGGTGAACTCCGAGCACGACAGCGGACAGGTCGCCCGGCAGACACCCGAGCCGGGCAGCGAGGCCGCCGAGGGCGACACGGTGACGCTGACGGTCTCCAAGGGCCCCCAGATGGTCGAGGTCCCGGACGTGGTCGGCGACAGCGTGGACGACGCGAAGCAGAAGCTCGAGGACGCCGGATTCGGGGTGAAGGAGGACCGGGGTCTGCTCGGGCTGTTCGGCGACACCGTGAAGGAGCAGTCCGTGGAGGGCGGGGACACCGCTCCCAAGGGGTCGTCCATCAAGATCACCATCAGATGACCGGCTCACCACCAGACGCACCGGACGACCGGCTCACCATCAGGTGACCGGCTCACCACCGGACAACCGGCTCGCTATCAGGCGACCGGACGCGGCGCCGGGCGCGGCCGTCCGCCATGACACCCTGAACGGGTGAAGAGTGAACAGGCCGCTGCCCCGATCCCGCTCCCCCGCAATCCCGTCGGCGGTCATGTCCCCGTGGCCGGCGGCCTGCACTCCGTGGGACTGTCCTACGCCCGTGAGCTGGCCGCGGAGGCCGTGCAGGTCTTCGTCGCCAACCCGCGCGGCTGGGCCACGCCGGCCGGCAACCCGAAGCAGGACGAGGCGTTCCGGGAGGCCTGCGCGGCCGAGTCCGTCCCGGCGTACGTGCACGCGCCGTACCTGATCAACTTCGGTTCGCACACCCCGGCGACGGTGGAGCGGTCGGTCGAGTCGCTGCGCCACTCGCTGCGCCGGGCCCGGGACATCGGGGCGCTCGGTGTGGTGGTGCACACCGGCAGCGCGACCGGCGGACGGGAGCGCTCGGTGGCGCTGCGGCAGGTGCGGGAGCACATGCTGCCGCTGCTCGACGAGCTGACCCACGACGACGACCCGTACCTGCTGCTGGAGTCGACCGCCGGACAGGGCGCCTCGCTGTGCTCGCGGACGTGGGACTTCGGCCCGTACTTCGAGGCGCTGGACGCCCATCCGAAGCTGGGCGTGTGCCTGGACACCTGCCACATCTTCGCGGCCGGCCACGACCTGACCGGCCCCTCGGGCATGCACCAGACCCTCGATCTGCTGGTGGACACCGTCGGCGAGGGCCGGCTGAAGCTGATCCACGCCAACGACTCCAAGGACGTGGCCGGCGCGCACAAGGACCGGCACGAGAACATCGGCGCCGGTCACATCGGCGAGGACCCGTTCCGGGCGCTGATGAGGCACCCGGCAACCGACGGTGTGCCGCTGGTCATCGAGACGCCCGGCGGCAAAGCGGGACACGCGGCGGACGTGGAGCGGCTGAAGAAGCTGCGCGACGGCTGACCCCGGGGAGGCGGGGGCGGCCGGGGCGGATCACAGCTCGGGGCCGTCCCCGGGCTCCTCCTGGTAGGAGTAGCGCTGCTCCCGCCACGGGTCACCGATGTTGTGGTAGCCGCGCTCCTCCCAGAAGCCGCGCCGGTCGGCCGTCATGTACTCGATGCCGCGCACCCACTTCGGCCCCTTCCAGGCGTACAGGTGCGGGACGACCAGCCGCAGCGGGAAGCCGTGCTCGGCGGTGAGCAGCTCCCCGTCCTTGTGGGTGGCGAACAGGGTGCGCGCGGCGGTGAAGTCGGACAGCCGCAGGTTGGAGCTGAAGCCGTACTCGGCCCAGACCATCACGTGGGTCACGTCGGGCGCGGGCGGGGCCAGCCCGAGGATCGTGGCGGCCGGCACGCCGCCCCACTCGGCGCCGGGCATGCTGAACTTCGTGACGCAGTGCAGGTCGGCGACGACGGTGGTGTAGGGCAGGGCGGTGAACTCGCCGTGGGTCCAGCCGTGCTTCTCACCGTCGGTGGTGGACCCGAAGACCCGGAACTCCCAGCGCTCGGGACGGAACTTGGGGACCGGTCCGTAGTGGGTGACGGGCCAGCCGCGCTGGAGCCGCTGTCCCGGTGGGAGCTCGAATCCGGACGCTCCTTCCGGACCGTCTTCCCCCGATTCGCTTCCCGCCGGCTGACCCATGTCTCCATCCTGACAGACCCGGACCGATGCCCCTCACCGACCCTGCTTACATTCGAGCAAACGGGACGAATGCCCATGATATCGGCTAAGCCAGTACTTACTTACTAAGTCAACACTTACTGGACGATCTTCGGCGCCGGTGCAATCATGCCGCGCAACACGCCTGTTCCCGTTCGAAGGAGCCTCAAGCGATGCAGGGCGACCCCGAGGTCATCGAGTTCCTGAATGAGCAGCTGACCGCCGAGCTGACGGCGATCAACCAGTACTTCCTGCACGCGAAGCTGCAGGACCACAAGGGCTGGACCAAGCTCGCGAAGTACACGCGCGCGGAGTCCTTCGACGAGATGCGCCACGCGGAAGTGCTCACCGACCGCATCCTGCTGCTGGACGGCCTGCCGAACTACCAGCGGCTCTTCCACGTGCGGGTCGGCCAGAGCGTGACGGAGATGTTCCGGGCCGACCGGGAGATCGAGGTCGAGGCCATCGACCGGCTGCGCCGGGGCATCGAGGTGATGCGGGCCAAGCACGACATCACGTCGGCCAACGTCTTCGAGGCGATCCTCGCCGACGAGGAGCACCACATCGACTACCTGGAGACGCAGCTCGACCTGATCGAGAAGCTCGGCGAGTCGCTGTACCTGTCGACGGTCATCGAGCAGGTCCAGCCGGACCCCTCCGGACCGGGCTCGCTCTAGACTCGCTCCAGAAGCGAGTACGCGGCCCTCAGGCCGCCTCGGGAAGCTCCGCGAGGACCGGCGCGCCCTGGTCGGCCAGCTGCCGTCGGGGGCACGCGCCGCGCCCGAGCAGCGCCTGGATGCGGCGTACGCAGCCGCCGCAGTCGGTGCCGGCCTTGCAGGCGGAGGCGATCTGCCGGGGCGTGCACGCACCGGCGTCCGCGTGGCTCTTCACCTGTTCCTCGGTGACACCGAAGCAGCTGCAGACGAACACGCGGTTCACCTCCCGGGCGGGGTACAAGGTCGTGCCGTACCGACGACCGGAGGGCCCGACTGATCGGTGAGGCAAACCTAACCTTACCCATGGCGCAAGGCAGGCAAAAGTGGAGGGGGCGCGGATCCTGTGTGACCCGCGCCCCATTTCACCGCCCCGCCGTCGTGCCCGCGGGGGCGTGCGTCACTGGTCCCGGTACATCTCCGCCACCAGGAACGCCAGGTCGAGCGACTGGCTGCGGTTGAGCCGCGGGTCGCAGGCCGTCTCGTAGCGCTGGTGCAGGTCGTCGACGAAGATCTCGTCGCCGCCGCCCACGCACTCGGTGACGTCGTCGCCGGTCAGCTCCACGTGGATGCCGCCCGGGTGGGTTCCGAGCGACTTGTGCACCTCGAAGAAGCCCTTGACCTCGTCGAGCACGTCGTCGAAGCGACGGGTCTTGTGGCCGGAGGCCGCCTCGTAGGTGTTGCCGTGCATCGGATCGGTGATCCAGGCGACCGTCGCGCCGGACGCGGTGACCTTCTCCACCAGCTCGGGCAGCTTGTCGCGGATCTTGTCCGCGCCCATGCGGACGATGAAGGTCAGCCGGCCGGGCTCGCGCTCGGGGTCCAGGCGCTCGATGTACTGCAGCGCCTCCTCGGCCGTGGTGTTCGGGCCGAGCTTGACGCCGACCGGGTTGCGGATCTTCGACGCGAACTCGATGTGCGCGTGGTCCAGCTGCCGGGTGCGCTCGCCGATCCAGACCATGTGCCCGGAGACGTCGTACAGCTGCCCGGTGCGGGAGTCGACGCGGGTGAGCGCCGACTCGTAGTCCATCAGCAGCGCCTCGTGCGAGGAGAAGAACTCGACGGTCTTGAACTCCTCCGGGTCGGTGCCGCAGGCCCGCATGAAGTTCAGCGCGTTGTCGATCTCCCGGGCCAGCTGCTCGTAACGCTGGCCGGACGGGGAGGACTTGACGAAGTCCTGGTTCCAGGCGTGCACCTGGCGCAGGTCGGCGTAACCACCGGTGGTGAAGGCGCGCACCAGGTTCAGCGTGGACGCGGAGGCGTGGTACATCCGCTTGAGCCGGTCGGGGTCGGGAACGCGGGCCGTCTCGGTGAAGTCGAAGCCGTTGACCGAGTCGCCGCGGTAGGTCGGCAGGGTCACGCCGTCGCGGGTCTCGGTCGGCTTGGAGCGCGGCTTGGAGTACTGGCCGGCGATCCGGCCGACCTTCACCACGGGCACGGACGCGGCGTAGGTGAGGACGGCGCCCATCTGCAGCAGCGTCTTCAGCTTCGCCCTGATGTGCTCGGCCGACACCCCGTCGAACGACTCGGCGCAGTCACCGCCCTGGAGCAGGAACGCCTCTCCCTTGGCGACGGCCGCCAGCCGGGCGCGCAGCTGGTCGCACTCGCCGGCGAACACCAGCGGGGGATACGTTTCGAGCTCGGCGATCACGTCGCGCAGAGCCTCGGCATCCGGGTACTCGGGCTGCTGCGCCGCGGGCAGGTTTCGCCATGTCGCCTGAGCGGCGACGCTTTGAGAATCAGCGTTCACGGTCACCTGCTCAAGACTACGGGGTCGGAACAGGGGCCCATGGCCGCGCCCAGAGAATGAGACGAGCCGCTCACTCCGGGGCCCGGCCGGGGTGGGGTACGCTGCCTGCCATGTTCGCGCACCCGATCCAGAACTGGTGGTGGACCGCTCACCCGGCGGCCCACTGACTGCGCGTACGCAGAGACTTCGCGAAGGCCGCCCGAGGGGCGGCCTTCGGTGTGTGCGACCGGGTCCGTTCCCTCTCCGACGAACAGAGAAGGACACGGACCAATGACATCACTGTCATCACTGCCATCACTGCCACCACTGCCGTCGCTGCCACCGCTGACCGGCCCCCTGGCCGGCCTCCTGGCCGAACCCCGCCCCTTCGCTCTGCTCCGCCGCCGTACCCCGGGGCGCGACCACGACACCGTG
Source organism: Streptomyces olivaceus (assembly GCF_000721235.1). Classification (GTDB taxonomy): domain Bacteria; phylum Actinomycetota; class Actinomycetes; order Streptomycetales; family Streptomycetaceae; genus Streptomyces; species Streptomyces olivaceus. Next base: position 156,015 of record NZ_JOFH01000002.1, on the reverse strand, counting down.
GAGCTGCTGCTCGGCCCGGTGGCGGAGTACGGCTCGCTCGCCGACCTGCCCGACGACGGGCTGGCGCTCGTCCCCTTCCGGCAGATCCGCGAGCGCGGCTTCGACGTCCGCGACGACGGCACCCCGCTGCTGGCGCTGGTCCCCGAGGAGCGCCACGAGATTCCGCTCGCCGAGGCGCTGGCCCGGCTCCCCGCGCACGAGGTCCGGGTCGAGGGCGGCGGCTTCGACGTGGGCGACGAGGAGTACGCGCGGATCGTGGGGCGGGTGCTGGACGAGGAGATCGGGGCCGGTGAGGGCGCCAACTTCGTGATCCGGCGGACCTACGGGGGCCGGATCGACGGCTTCGGCCGCGCCGACGCGCTGGCCCTGTTCCGGCGGCTGCTGGTGGGCGAGCGGGGCGCGTACTGGACCTTCGTCGTGCACACCGGGGACCGGACGCTGGTGGGCGCCAGTCCCGAGGTGCACGTCCGCATGTCCGGCGGCACGGTCGTCATGAACCCGATCAGCGGCACGTACCGCTATCCCGCCGAGGGGCCGACTCCCGAGGACCTGCTGGACTTCCTCGCCGACGGCAAGGAGATCGAGGAGCTGTCGATGGTGGTCGACGAGGAGCTCAAGATGATGTGCACCGTCGGCGACAGGGGCGGGGTGGTCGTCGGGCCGCGGCTGAAGGAGATGGCGCACCTCGCGCACACCGAGTACGAGCTGCGCGGCCGTTCCTCGCTGGACGTGCGGGAGGTGCTGAGGGAGACCATGTTCGCGGCGACGGTGACCGGGTCGCCGGTGCAGAACGCCTGCCGGGTGATCGAGCGGCACGAGGCTGGCGGGCGCGGCTACTACGCGGGCGCGCTGGCGCTGCTCGGCCGGGACTCCGGCGGCGCCCAGACCCTGGACTCCCCCATCCTGATCCGCACCGCCGACATCGACGCGGGCGGGCGGCTGCGGGTGCCGGTCGGGGCGACCCTGGTGCGCGGCTCCGACCCGGCGGGCGAGGTCGCGGAGACCCATGCGAAGGCGGCCGGGGTGCTGGCGGCGCTCGGCGTACGCCCGTCCCGGCCGCGTGCGGAGGGCGGGCGGCCGGGACTGGCCGACGACCCCCGGGTGCGGGCGGCGCTGGACGGGCGCCGTGCCTCGCTGGCTCCGTTCTGGCTGCGGATGCGGGAGCCGTCGGACGCGCTCGCGGGGCGGGCCCTGGTGGTCGACGCGGAGGACACCTTCACGGCGATGCTCGCGCACGTGCTGCGCTCCTCGGGACTCGCGGTGGACGTACGGCGCCACGACGAGCCGGGGCTGCGCGCGGCGGTGCTCGGGCACGAGGGCCCGGTGGTGCTGGGGCCCGGTCCCGGCGATCCCTGCGACACGGCCGACCCCCGGATGCGCTTCCTGCGCCGTCTGACGGCCGACGTGCTCCGGGAGCACCGGCACGGTGTCCTCGGGGTCTGCCTCGGGCACGAGCTGATCGCGGCGGAGCTGGGGCTCGACCTCGTCCGCAGGGAGGTGCCGTACCAGGGGGCGCAGACGGAGATCGAGCTGTTCGGGCGGCGCGAGACGGTCGGTTTCTACAACAGCTTCACCGCGCGGTGCGACGACGAGGCGGCCGCCGAACTGGCCGCGCACGGTGTGGAGGTGAGCCGCGCGGCGGGCGGCGAGGTGCACGCGCTGCGCGGCGACGGCTTCGCGGGCGTGCAGTTCCACCCGGAGTCGGTGCTGACGCTGAACGGCGCCGCGATCGTGCGTGAGCTGGCCGGTCAGCCGCGCGGCACCAGGACGTTCTCCGAGCGGCGGCCCTCGCGGTAGTCCAGGACGTTGCGCGCCGTCGCGTCGACGATCTGGCCGACGGCGTCCCGGGTGTAGTACGCCTGGTGCGAGGTGACCAGGACGTTCGGGAAGGTGACCAGGCGGGCCAGGGTGTCGTCCTCGACGGGTTCGAGGGACTTGTCGAGGAAGAACAGGCCCGCCTCCGCCTCGTACACGTCCAGGCCGACGCCCGCGAAGCGGCCCGCGCGGAGTTCGCCGACGAGCGCGACGGTGTCGATCAGGCCGCCGCGGCTGGAGTTGACCAGGATGGCGTCGTCCCGCATCGCCTTCAGGGCGGGCGCGTCGATCAGGTGCCGGGTCTCGGCCATCAGCGGGACGTGCAGGGTGATCAGGTCGGACTGGGCGAGCAGTTCGTCCTTGGGCACGTAGCGCATGCCTAGTTCGGCGCAGGCCGGGTTCTCGGCGACGTCCCAGCCGAGCAGGCGCATGCCGAAGCCGTGGGCGATCCGGGCGAAGGCCTCACCGATCTTGCCGGTGCCGAGAACACCGGCGGTGCGGCCGTGCAGGTCGCGGCCCATCAGCCCCTGGAGGCGGAAGTCGAAGTCCCGGGTGCGGTTGGCGGCGCGCACGATCCGGCGGTTGACCGCCATGGCAAGGGCCCAGGCGAACTCGGCGACCGAGTACGGCGAGTAGTACGACACCCGGGCGACGGTCATGCCGAGCCGCTCGGCCGTCGCGAGGTCGATGTTGTTGAAGCCGGTGGAGCGCTGGGCGACCATCCGGGTGCCGCCGGCCGCGAGGATCTCCAGGACGTCGGCGCCGAGGTCGGCGTTGACGGAGGTGGAGACGATCTCGTGGCCGGCCGCGATCGGGGCGGTGTCCTCGTTGAGGAAGACGTCGACGCAGCGGATCTCCTCGCGGCCGTGGAAGGCCTGCTCGATCAGGGGCTGCTCGTCGGCCTGGACGCCGAAGGCCAGGATCTCCATGACCGCTCCCGGTGCCGTTCCGTCTCGGTGGGCTCCGGGCCGAATATACGGTCCCCGGTCCACCGGCGCCGGTCGGCACCGCCGCGTCGCGGGCCCGTCGCCGGTCAGCCGTCGCCGGCCCGCCGGTCGCGGGTCAGCCGTCGCGGGTCAGCCGAAGAAGACGCCGACCTCGTCGTACAGCGCGGGGTCGACCGTCTTGAGGCGGGCGGTGGCGTCGGCGATCGGGACGCGGACGATGTCCGTGCCGCGCAGGGCGACCATCTTGCCGAAGTCCCCGTCGCGCACGCAGTCGATGGCGTGCAGCCCGAAACGGGTGGCGAGCCAGCGGTCGAAGGCGCTCGGCGTGCCGCCGCGCTGGACGTGGCCGAGAACGGTGGTGCGGGCCTCCTTGCCGGTGCGCTTCTCGATCTGCTTGGCCAGCCACTCGCCGACCCCGGACAGCCGGACATGCCCGTAGGAGTCCAGCGACTCGTCCTTGAGCACCATGTCGCCGTCGTGCGGTACCGCCCCCTCGGCGACGACCACGATCGGGGCGTACGACGCCCGGAACCGGGAGGTCACCCAGCCGCACACCTGCTCGACGTCGAAGGGCTGCTCGGGGATGAGGATGGCGTTGGCGCCGCCGGCCAGGCCCGAGTGCAGGGCTATCCAGCCGGCGTGCCGGCCCATGACCTCGACGACCAGGACGCGCATGTGGGACTCGGCGGTGGTGTGCAGCCGGTCGATGGCCTCGGTGGCGATGCCGACGGCGGTGTCGAAGCCGAAGGTGTAGTCGGTGGCGGACAGGTCGTTGTCGATGGTCTTGGGGACACCGACGCAGGGCACGCCGTACTCCTGCGCGAGGCAGGCGGCGACGCCGAGGGTGTCCTCGCCGCCGATGGTGATGAGCGCCTCGACGCCCAGCTCCGCGAGGTTGTCCTTGATGCGCCGTATGCCGCCCTCCTGCTGGAGCGGATTGGTGCGCGAGGAGCCGAGAACGGTGCCGCCGCGGGGCAGGATGCCGCGGACGGCCGGGATGTCGAGCGGGACGGTGTCGCCCTCCAGGGGGCCTCGCCAGCCGTCCCGGAAGCCGGTGAAGTCGTAGCCGTACTCCTGTACACCCTTGCGGACGGCGGCCCGGATGACGGCGTTGAGCCCGGGGCAGTCACCGCCTCCGGTCAGTACTCCGACCTTCATGGCACAACCCCTTTGTCACAGTGGCTGGTTGGGGCCACTGTCCCGCGCGGGTCAGGCGTCGTCCAGACCTCTTTCGATGGCGTACCGCACCAGTTCCACCCGGTTGTGCAGCTGGAGCTTGCCCAGGGTGTTCTGGACGTGGTTCTGCACGGTGCGGTGGGAGATGACCAGGCGCTCGGCGATCTGCTTGTAGCTGAGGCCCTTGGCGACCAGGCGGAGCACCTCGGTCTCCCGGTCGGTGAGCCGGGGCGCCCCGGGTTCGTCGCCGCCCGCGGCGGGGGCGGGTTCGGAGGCGAGGCGGCGGTACTCGCCGAGGACCAGACCCGCGAGCCCCGGCGTGAAGACCGGGTCGCCGACGGCCGTGCGGCGGACCGCGTCCCGCAACTCCTCGGTGGACGCCGACTTCAGCAGGTAGCCGGTCGCGCCGGACTTCACCGCCTCCAGGACGTCGGCGTGCTCCCCGCTGGCCGACAGCACCAGCACCCGCAGCTTCGGATCGGCGCCGACGACCTCCTTGCAGACCTGGACGCCGGGTTTGCCGGGGAGGTTGAGGTCGAGGACGAGGACGTCCGGCGTGACGGCGCGGGCACGGCGCACGGCCTGGTCGCCGTCGCCCGCGGTGGCGACGACGTCGAAGCCGGACTCGGCCAGATCCCGGGCGACCGCGTCGCGCCACATCGGGTGGTCGTCCACGACCATGACCCTGATCGGGTCCCGTCGTTCCGCGTTCTGTCGCGCCGGGTCCTGCTCCTTCGGATTCTGCCCCTCCGGGTGTCGTCCCGGGGCCCGTGGTTCATCCATGGTCCGCTGCCTTCCCCCGGGCGGCGACGCCGCCGGTTTCCTTCGGTGCCCTCAGTTCGACCTCCGTGCCCTGCCCGGGCACCGAGATCAGTTCGGCCGTGCCGCCGAGGTCGCGCAGCCGGCCCCGGATCGACAGGGCCACGCCGAGCCGCCCCTCGCCCTCGGCCTCGGCGAGCCGCCCCTCCGGGATGCCGGGGCCCTCGTCCCGGACGGTGACGATCACCTCGCCGGGCTCGTCCTCGACCAGGATCCAGGCGCGCGCCCGCTCACCGACGTGCCGTCGGACGTTGTCGAGGGCCGCTCCCACGGCGGCCGCCAGTTCCCGCGCGGAGGCCGGGTCCAGTTCGACCGGGGCACCCGGCTCCGCGAGATTCACCAGGGAGCCCGCGTACGGGGCGAGCAGCGCGCGCAGGTCGACGGGACCGTCCGCGAACTCGCCCTCCGGTCCCTCCGGTTCGTCCACCGCGCGGACGACGGCGCCCTCGGCGGTGTCCTCCGACACCCGGGACACGGGCACCAGGCCGCCGGAGACCAGGGTGCGCAGCGCCACCTCCTGCTCGCCGGCGAGCCGGCCCAGCTCGGCCGCCTCGCCGCCGATGACGGCGCCACGGCGCTGCACCATCGCCAGCACCTGGAGGACGCTGTCGTGGATGTCCCGGGCGAGCCGCTCGCGTTCCCTGGTGGCCGCCTCGATCTCCAGGGCCCGGGCGAGGGTGCGCTCGGAGGCGCGGGCGACCTCGACGACGTAGCCGATGGCGATGGAGGCGACCCAGACGAGGACGACGTTGTGGACGGTGTCGCGGGCCGGGGTGCCGCGTTCGACCAGGTTGGCGACGGCGACGAGGGTGGAGGCGGCGGCAGCCCAGCGCCAGCCGCCCTTGATGGCGAAGGCCAGCACGGAACCGGCGGTCCATATCGACGGCAGGGTCGGGCCGCCGTCCATGACGCGGTCGTGGGCGTCGGCGAAGGGCGTGAGCAGCACGCCGGCCAGCGCGATGGTGAGGTCGGCGGCGAGGAAGCGCTTGGTGCAGCTCGCGGCGTTCGCGACCTTGGGGAGGGTGGCCAGCGTCCAGACGGAGAGGACGGCGTAGTAGGCGACGGCCAGCCAGGGGCGCTCGAAGCCGGAGTACGCCGTGGCGAAGAAGCCGATCGCGTACAGCATGGTGAGCACGCGGTAGCCGGCGAGCGCCCGCCACAGCGGCTGCTCGACCGACATCCTCATGACTCTCTCGCGCCTGGCCATGTCCCCCCTCTCCCCGGGCGCCGGTGGTGGTCCGGACGGCGGGCTAGCCCCCGGTCCGGCTCTCCGCGTCCTTGGCCGCCCGGTCCGCTTCCTTCGCCGCTTCCTTGGCTGCTTCCTTCGCCGCGTCCTTTTCGGCCTTCTCGGCCTTCGCCGCCTCCGCGAGCTGCCGCTTCATGGCGGTCGCGTACACGTCGACGTACTCCTGGCCGGAGAGCTTCATGATCTCGTACATGACCTCGTCGGTCACCGCGCGGAGCACGAACCGGTCGTGCTCCATGCCCTGGTAGCGGGCGAAGTCCAGGGGCTTGCCGATACGGATGCCGGGCCGCATCAGCTTCGGCATCACCTGGCCGGGCGGCTGGATCTTCTCGGTGTCGATCATGGCGACCGGGAGGACGGGCGCGCCGGTGGCGAGCGCCACGCGCGCGAGGCCGCCGGGCTTGCCCCGGTAGAGGCGGCCGTCCGGGGAGCGCGTGCCCTCGGGATAGATGCCGAACAGTTCGCCGCGCTCCAGGACCTCTATGCCGCTCTTGATGGCGGCCTCCCCCGCCCCGCGTGCGCCGGAGCGGTCCACCGGGAGCTGACCGACCCCCTTGAAGAAGGCCGCGGTCAGCCTGCCCTTGACCCCCGGTGTGTTGAAGTACTCGGCCTTGGCGATGAAGGTCACCTTCCGGTCGAGCACGGCCGGGAGGAAGAACGAGTCGGAGAACGACAGGTGGTTGCTCGCCAGAATGGCGGGACCGTCCGCCGGAATGTGCTCCAGGCCTTCCACCCAGGGTCGGAAGGCCAGCTTCAGCGACCCCCCGACGGTGACCTTCATCGCGCCGTACAACAACCGAGTGCCTCCCGTGTCCGAGGCTCAGACCTTAACCCGGCCAAGGGTCAATGGCTCCGACGGCCCTGGTCGGTGTCAGTGCGGTCGCGTACGGTGAAAGACCCGCGAGTCCCCTCTGACGACAGGAGACCGAGACGTGCCGGTCCTGCCCGGAGCCGAGCCGTTCCGCCACGAGGGCGGGGAGGTCGGCGTCCTCCTCTGCCACGGTTTCACCGGTTCCCCGCAGTCCCTGCGGCCCTGGGCCCGGTATCTCGCCGCACACGGCCTGAGCGTCGCGCTGCCGCTGCTGCCCGGGCACGGCACGCGCTGGCAGGACCTGCAGGTCACCGGCTGGCAGGACTGGTACGCGGAGGTGGACCGCGAGCTGCGCGCCCTGCGCGAGCGCTGCACGCGGGTCTTCGTGGCCGGTCTGTCCATGGGCGGCACACTGGCGCTGCGGCTCGCCGCCAAGCACGGGGACGCCGTGACGGGCGTCGTGGTCGTCAACCCGGCGAACCGGATGCACGGCGTCGCCCAGCACGCCCTTCCGGTCCTGCGCCACCTGGTGCCGGCGACGAAGGGCATCGCCAGCGACATCGCCAAGCCCCTCGGCTCGGAGCTGGGGTACGACAGGGTGCCGCTGCACTCGGCGCACTCGCTGCGTGCCTTCTTCCGTCTCGCCGACGGCGATCTGCCCCAGGTCACCCAGCCGCTGCTGTTGCTGCGCAGTCCGCAGGACCATGTGGTGCCGCCGGCCGACTCGGCGCGGATCCTCGGCCGGGTGTCGTCGACGGACGTGACGGAGATCCTGCTGGAACAGAGCTACCACGTGGCGACGTTGGACCACGATGCGGACCGGATCTTCGCGGAGAGCATCGCGTTCATCGGCCGGCTCGCGCCCGGTTCCGTCGAGGAGCCGGAGTCCGGTCTCGGCAAGGAAGGGACGGCCGCAGGTGGCTGAGCACGACTCCGACCGCGAGGACCGCGAGGAGCGGGAGCGGGAGCACGGCGAGGGCGGCCGGGAGCGCGCGGCGGACCGCGGGCCCGAGGACGGGGGCACGCCCGTGGACGAGGAGGCCGCCTGGGCGGCCATCGTCGCCGGGTACGGGGAGGAGCCCCCGGACCCGCCCGGCGCGAAGCCGTTCAAGTCGATCGAGGACCTGGCGCTGCTGGAACCCGAGACGAACGACATGAACGGCACGGCCTCGACAACCGGGACGACCGGAACGACTGGGACGGACGGCACGGACGACGAGGACGACGAGAAGCCCGGGGCGGACCGGTCGGTCCCGGCCCGGCCGCTGGGTGGCTCCGTCGCGTTCGCTCCGGGTGTCGGCCCCCGTGACCACACCCCGGCCGAACCGTCCGACGACGACTTCGACGCGGACGACGAGGGCCACTTCGTGCCGCCCGAGCCGCCGCCGCTGCCCGAGGGCGACACCACCTCGAGGTTCGCCTGGCTGGGCGTGCTCGGCGGTCCCGTGCTGCTCCTGCTGGCGGTGGTGCTGGGCTGGGACATGACGTGGTGGCTGGCGACCCTGAGCATCGGCGGCTTCCTCGGCGGCTTCGCCACCCTGGTCGTGCGGATGCGGACGGGCGACGAGGACGACGACGATCCGGGGCGCGGCGCGGTGGTCTAGCGGTCCGGCCGGACGGGGCCCGGCGAGGCCACGCGGTGCCGGTCGGCGCCGGGCTGCGCGACCGGTGGCGCCGTTCAGCGCCGGGCAGCGCGACCGGCCGGGGGGGGGCACGTCCGGCCGGAGGCACGTCCGGCCGGGCCGGATCAGGTGGTCGCGGGTACGCGGAGGGCGGTCAGGACCGGGAGGTGGTCCGTGGCCGCCCTCAGGTCGTCCTCGGCCACGCCCGGCAGCCCCGAGGGCACCCCGCAGCCCAGTACCTCGACGTCCTCGGTGACGAACACCGCGTCGATGCGGCGGTCCGGAGCGGTGGCCGGGAAGGTGTACTCGCCGCCCCAGGGCGCGGCGGTCCAGCAGTCCCGCAGTCCCTCGCCGAGCCGCCGGAAGGTGCGGCCGCCGGGGGGCTCGTTCAGGTCGCCGCCCGCCACGGCGTGCGTCACGCCCAGGGCGGCCAGGTGGTCGAGAAGCAGTCCGGCCTGCTCGTGGCGCTCGTCCGCGCTCAGCGACAGGTGGGTGCTGAGGACGCCGAGCCGGGCCCCGCCGATCCGGACCACGGCGGCGGCGAGGCCCCGGCGGTGCCGGCCGGGGGTGAGCGGGAGCAGCACGTCCTCGGTGCGCTCCACGGTGGCCCGCAGGGAGCACAGCAGCGCGGGGCCCGCGGCGGTGCCGCCGCCGGAGAGGAGGACCAGGCCGGACGCGGCGGCGAGCCGGGTGATCTTCTTGCGCCAGCGGAAGAGGCGGGGGGCCTCCTGGAGCAGGACGAGGTCGGGGGCGCAGGCGGTGACGATCCGGGCGAGGGCGTCGGTGTCGTCGCGCATGGAGCGGACGTTGTAGCTCAGGACCCGGACGACGGCGGAACCGTCGGGTTCGGTGCGGGAGTTGGGGAGGGGAGAGAGGGAGGACGTTGCCATGGCGATCAAGATACGACGAGGCCCGCCGTCCCCGGGCGGGGGCTCGACGGGCTCGGTCGTACGGAGGGGCTTCGCGGCGCCTCGCGGCAGCGGCCGCTACATGATCGGGTCGGGCTCCCGGGCCAGGTCGGCAGCGCCCACCAGACCCGCCTTGTTGCCGAGCTGGGCGGCGATCACGTCGGCGACCGGACGCCAGTTGCCGCCGACCAGCCACCGCTTGTACGACTTGCGGATCGGGTCGAGGACCAGGTCGCCCTCGTCGGAGAGGCCGCCGCCGACGATGAAGGCGGACGGGTCGAACAGCGAGGCCAGGTCGGCGAGTCCGGCACCGGCCCAGCGGGCCAGCTCCCGGTAGGAGTCGACGGCGACCGGGCAGCCCTGGCGGGCGGCCACGGAGATGTGCTTGCCCTCGATGCCCTCGGGGGTGCCGTCGCCGAGCGCGAGCAGCACCTCGGCACGCTCGGGGGTGGCGTTGGCGCGCTGCTTGGCGTACCTCACCAGTGCCCGCCCCGACGCGTACTGCTCCCAGCAGCCCTGCGAGCCGCAGCCGCACAGCAGGCCGTCCGGCACCATCCGGATGTGGCCGAACTCGGCGGCCACGCCGAAGTGGCCGCGGCGCAGCTTGTTGCCGATGATGATGCCGCCGCCGAGGCCGGTGCCGAGCGTGATGCAGATGACGTTGCGGTGTCCCTTGCCGCCGCCGAACCGGTACTCGCCCCAGGCCGCGGCGTTCGCGTCGTTCTCCACGACGACCGGGAGCCCGACGCGGGCCTCGACCTTCTCCTTGAGCGGCTCCTGGCGCCAGTCGATGTTGGGCGCGAAGTAGACCGTGGAGCGCTGGCGGTTGACGTATCCGGCGGCGCCGATGCCCACTGCGACGATCTCGTGCCCCACCCGCGCGCCCTCCACCGCGGAGGCGATGGCGTCCACGATGGCCTCGGGTGTGGTGGGGGTCGGCACCTTGTGGGTCGAGAGGATGTTGCCTTCCTCGTCGACCACGCCGGCCGCGATCTTCGTGCCGCCGATGTCGACGCCGATGGTGAGTCCCATGAATCCCTCAGTTCGGTCGAGCCCCGCTGAGGGCAACCGTACCCGAGGCGGGGCTCAGTCCAGGTCGATGCGCTGTCCCGGGCCGGTGCCCCCGTCGCCCTCGTCGCGGCCGTCGTCGCCGCGTTCTTCCTGGTCGCGGGGGTCGCGCGAGTCCTTCGCCGCGGTGTCCCCGGTGGTCCAGCGGCGTTCCTGGTTCTGGACGGCGGAGCGGTAGGCGGCCAGGAGTTCGCCGCCGGCGGCCGCGAGGTGGTCGAAGACGTCGGGGTTGCGCTCGATGACCGGTTCGACCGCCGCCTTCGCCTGCTGGACGACCTGCCGGACCACCTGCTGGGCGGCCGGTCCGGCGACCTGGCCGAGCAGCGGGGACTGGAGGCCGGACAGCTTGTCGGCGACGGTGTCGACGAGCCGGCGCAGCTCCTCGGCGGCCGAGCCGGGCGGCGGTCCGTACTCGGCCCGGCGGCGGGCCTTCTCCGCCTCCAGGTCCTCGGCGCACGCCGTGGCCCAGGCGTCGGCGTCGGCGGCTCGCGTCTCGTCGGCGGCTCGCGTCTCGTCGGCCGCCCGGGTCGCGTCGGCCGCTCGCGTCGCACCGACACCGTCCGCGCCGCCGGCCGCGTCGGGGCGGGGGGCCTCGGACGGAGGGAGCTCTTCGCTCATGACGGACTCCTGACTACGGTTCGTCCTTACGACGTTACCCGAACGGCCGCGCTCGGTTCAGCGTCCGCGCGGCCACAGCCCCGGGTCCGGCGTGAACCGGACGGTGAGCGTGTCCCCGCGCAGCGCGGCCCCGTCGACGGTGCAGCGGCGCAGCGCGGAGGGCAGCGGGACGGTCCGGCGGAACGGGCCGGCGGCGACGGCCAGTTCGTCACCGCGGCGCACCAGGTCGAGTTCCTCGCGGACGGCGCCGGGCAGCGGGATGCTCCAGACCAGTACGCCGTCCTCGGCCAGCCGGTCGGTGACGGTCCACTCGACGGGGGCGGCGTGCGCGTCGGCTCCCGGCACTGCTCCCGGTGCTGCTCCCGGCGCTCCGAGCGCGGCGAGGTCGTCGGTGCCGCGCGGGTCGCGGCCGAGGTGGGGGACGGTGCGGACGTCGTACGTGCCCTGCCACTCCGCCAGCGTCTTGCGCTGCTGGGCCAGCGGCCCGCCGAGCCAGCTGTCCGCCGGTACGTCCTCGGGCAGGACGCGGTTGGCCACCAGCAGGTCGGTGCGCAGGCCGCGCAGGGCGAGGCCGAGGGCGGCGGTCCTGACGGCGTCGGCGCCGGCCGGGCCGGGCTCGGCGACCAGCCGTACGACGGTGTTCCGGTCGGCGAGCACGGCCTCGGTGGCGGCGAGTTCCAGCTCCCAGCGGGCGGCCGTCTCGTACAGCGCGCCGGTGGGCAGGGGGACGCCCGCGAGCCGGCCGAGGACGGGGCGCAGGGCGCGGGCCGCCTGCCGTTCGGGCGGGAGCAGGCGGCGCAGGCAGCGGCGCAGTTCCTCGGGCGCGGCGAGCAGGGCCAGGGCGCGCGGCGCGGCCGGGAGATCGACGACGAGGAGGTCGTGCGCCTCGGCGAGGGCGGCCTCGCGCAGGGCGCGCAGGAGGGCGAGGTCGTCGGCACCCGGCAGCGGGGTGAGCTCCTCGGGGTCGAGGCGGGCGGCGCCGAGGAGGTCGAGGGCGGAGGCGGCGCGGTCCTGGAGGGCGGCGAGGCCGTCGCGGAAGCCCTGGGCGGGGTCGGGCCGCCAGACGGTGAGGCGGGGCTCGACGAGGGCGGGGGCCGGGCCGGTGCGCATGCCCAGAGCGGCGCCGAGGGTGTCGTCGCGGTCGGTGCCGAGGAGCAGGGTGCGGGTGCCCTGGCGGGCTGCGGCGAGCGCGGTGGCGGCGGCGAGGGTGGTACGGCCGGTGCCGCCGGGGCCCGTGAGCAGGAGGGTGCGCATGGGGGTGAACGGTACCTGGGGCTGGGCGGCGCCCGGCGCGTGCGGCGGGGGCGGTGGCCCGGGGCTGACGGGTGCCCTGCGTATGAGGGCGGGCCGGGGGTGGGTCGTGCGGGCTCGGCCGCGCGGTGGTCCGGCGTGGGTGCGGGCCGGGGGTGGGTCGCGCGGCCCGGCGCTCGCGGGGTGCCGCTGCGCCCACCCGTGCCGCCCCAGCGGCACGACTGCCCGCAGCGGCGCGCGGCGCGGCGCGCACGGCCCGTAGCCAGGGGGCTACTTGGTTTCCACTCGCTTCTTCAGGCCGGCCAGGGCGCGGTCGGTGATGACCTTCTCCGCCTTGCGCTTGATCATGCCGAGCATGGGGATCTTGACGTCGACCGTCAGGCGGTAGGTGACCTCGGTTCCCTTGCCCTCGGCGCGCAGCAGGTAGGAGCCGTCGAGGGAGCGCAGCATCTGGGACTTCACCAGCGTCCAGGACACCTCGTGCTCGCCGGTCCAGGTGTAGGCCAGCGTCTGGTCGTCCTTGATCGCCCCGGCGTCCATGACGAGCCGGACCTGCTCGGCGCGGCCCTGCGCGTCGGAGGCCAGGACCTGGGCCTCCTTCACCTCACCGGTCCAGTCCGGGTAGCGGGCGAAGTCGGCGATCACCTCCATCACGTCGGCCGGGGCCGCGTCGATCGTGATGCTCGAGCTGGTGTGTTCCGCCATCGCCGTGGCTCCTCCGGATGCGGGCCGGTACTTGGTGTGCCGCGTGAAGGCTACCGCGCACGGGCACCGCGAACGTCACCGCCTGCCGGGGCGGGCCCGGCCCCGCGCGGTCACCACTCCATGACCCACGGCCGGCCGGTCGAGGCGAAGTGGCCCACGTTCACGCACTCGGTCGCGCCGACCCGCATCCGCCGGGCCAGCGGCTGGTGCACGTGCCCGAACAGCGCGTACCGGGGCCGGGTGCGCCGGATCGCGTCGAGGAGCGCCCTGCTGCCCCGCTCGAAGCGCCGTGCCACCGTGTCGTAGACCAGCTCCGGCACCTGCGGCGGGATGTGCGTGCACAGCACGTCCACCTCGCCAATGGCCTCGATCTTCGCGGCGTACTCCTCGTCGCCGATCTCGTACGGCGTGCGCATCGGTGTCCGCAGGCCGCCGCCGACGAAGCCGAAGACCCGGCCGCCGATCTCCACCCGCTCGCCGTCGAGCACGGTCGTGCCGGGGCCCGCGTACTCCGGCCACAGGGGCGGCATGTCGACATTGCCGTAGGTCGCGTACGTGGGGGTGGGGAAGGCGGCGAACAGTTCGGCGTACTGCCTGCGCACCGCCCCCTCGATCAGCTGCGCCTTGTCGCCGTCGACGCCGGACCACAGCCGCGACCCCAGCTCCCGTGCCTCGTCGAAGCGGCGGGCGGTGCGCAGCTCGACCAGCCGGTCGGCGTTCTCGACGCCGAACAGGTCGGGGAAGATGCCGCGCGAGTGGTCGGCGTAGTCGAGGAAGAGGATCAGGTCCCCGAGACAGACCAGGGCATCGGCGCCCTCCCCGGCCCTGGCCAGGTCGCGGGCGTTGCCGTGCACGTCGCTGACCACATGGACGCGCGTGCTCGTGTTACGGGCGGGTGTGGGTGCCATGACGATCAAGCGTAAGCAGCGCGCGCCTGTTGTGAACAGTGGCGGTCGGACCTGCGGTTACTGGCTGGTCGGTTGACTCGTCGACTACTGTGCGCCCAGGAAACCCCATCCGTGTGACGCGGCGAACATCTCGCGGGGACCCCTGTCGGAGAGGGCATACCGACGGGTAACGTCCGGGCAGTCCAGTCGTGCTCAGGATGCCGACATGTGAATCGCCGTGTGGTTCAGCAGGTGATCGGCATGAGGTCTCCGGAGCACCTTGCCCGAGCCTTGGACCGCACCGTCGCATCACACAGTGTCGTGGCGCCGGCGCCTTATGAGGAGCAGCAGTCTTGCGCGAGTTCAGCCTTCCGGCCTTGTACGAGGTCCCCGCGGACGGGAACCTGACCGACATCGTCCGCAGAAACGCCGCGCAGCATCCCGACGTCGCCGTCATCGCCCGCAAGGTGGGAGGCGCCTGGCAGGACGTGACCGCGCGCACCTTCCTCACCGAGGTCCACTCCGCCGCCAGGGGCCTGATCGCCTCCGGTGTCCAGCCGGGCGACCGGGTCGGCCTGATGTCCCGTACCCGCTACGAGTGGACGCTGCTTGACTTCGCGATCTGGAGCGCGGGCGCGATCACCGTGCCGGTGTACGAGACCAGCTCGCCGGAGCAGGTGCAGTGGATCCTCGGCGACTCGGGCGCCACCGCGCTCGTCGTGGAGTCGGCCGAACACGCCGCCGCCGTCGAGTCGGTGCGCGAGCGGCTGCCCGCCCTCAAGAACGTCTGGCAGATCGACGCCGGAGCGGTGGAGGAGCTGGGGCGCCTGGGCCAGGACGTCACCGACCGGGCCGTCGAGGAGCGCGGTTCGATCGCGAAGGCCGACGACCCCGCGACCATCGTCTACACCTCCGGCACCACCGGCCGTCCCAAGGGCTGCGTCCTCACCCACCGCAGCTTCTTCGCCGAGTGCGGCAACGTCGTCGAGCGGCTGCGTCCGCTCTTCCGCACCGGTGAGTGCTCGGTCCTCCTCTTCCTGCCGCTCGCCCACGTCTTCGGACGCCTCGTCCAGGTCGCGCCGATGATCGCGCCGATCAAGCTGGGCAACGTCCCCGACATCAAGAACCTCACCGACGAGCTGGCCGCCTTCCGTCCCACGCTGATCCTCGGCGTGCCGCGGGTCTTCGAGAAGGTCTACAACTCGGCGCGCGCCAAGGCGCAGGCGGACGGCAAGGGCAAGATCTTCGACCGGGCCGCCGACACCGCGATCGCGTACAGCAAGGCCCTGGACACCCCGACCGGCCCGTCCGTCGGGCTGAGGATCAAGCACAGGGTCTTCGACAAGCTCGTCTACGGCAAGCTCCGCACGGTCCTCGGCGGGCGCGGCGAGTACGCCATCTCGGGCGGCGCCCCGCTCGGCGAGCGCCTCGGCCACTTCTTCCGCGGCATCGGCTTCACGGTCCTGGAGGGCTACGGCCTGACCGAGTCCTGCGCGGCCACCGCCTTCAACCCCTGGGACCGGCAGAAGATCGGCACGGTCGGCCAGCCGCTGCCCGGCTCCGTGGTGCGCATCGCGGACGACGGGGAGGTGCTGCTGCACGGCGAGCACCTGTTCAAGGAGTACTGGAACAACCCGGGCGCGACCGCCGAGGCGCTGGCCGACGGCTGGTTCCACACCGGGGACATCGGCACCCTGGACGAGGACGGCTACCTGCGGATCACCGGCCGCAAGAAGGAGATCATCGTCACCGCGGGCGGCAAGAACGTCGCCCCGGCCGTCATAGAGGACCGCATCCGCGCGCACGCGCTGGTCGCGGAGTGCATGGTGGTCGGCGACGGCCGGCCCTTCGTGGGCGCGCTGGTCACCCTGGACGAGGAGTTCCTCGACCGGTGGTGCGCGGAGCACGGGAAGCCGGCGGGCTCGACGGCGGCGGCGCTGCGGGAGGACCCGGATCTGCTCGCGGCGGTCCAGGGCGCGATCGACGACGGGAACGCGGCGGTGTCGAAGGCGGAGTCCGTGCGGAAGTTCCGGGTGCTGGGGTCGCAGTTCACCGAGGAGTCGGGGTACCTGACGCCTTCGCTGAAGCTGAAGCGGAACGTGGTGGCGAAGGACTACGCGGACGAGATCGAGGCGATCTACGCCAAGTAGGGGCGCCTTACGGGGTGCCGGGTGCGGTGCCGCGAGGGCGACCGCGTCACAGCAGCGTCTTCAGCTGCTC
Organism: Streptomyces olivaceus; assembly: GCF_000721235.1. Classification (GTDB taxonomy): domain Bacteria; phylum Actinomycetota; class Actinomycetes; order Streptomycetales; family Streptomycetaceae; genus Streptomyces; species Streptomyces olivaceus. The sequence goes on along the minus strand of NZ_JOFH01000002.1, from coordinate 139,922 downwards.
CGCCAGCAGGTCCCAGCGCCACTTCTCCTCGACCCACGACCGGCCCCGTTCGCCCATCCTGCGGCGCAGTTCCGGGTCGGCGAGGAGGGTGGTGACGCGGTCGGCGGTCTCGTCCGGGTCCTCGCCCCGGACCACCCAGCCCGTCTCGCCGTCGAGTACCGCGTCCGGGGCGCCGCCCGAGTCGCCGGCGACGACGGGGAGGCCGGTCGCCGAGGCCTCCAGGTAGACGATGCCCAGGCCCTCCACGTCGAGGCCGCCCCGGCGGGTGCGGCAGGGCATGGCGAAGACGTCGCCGGCGCCGAAGTGCGCGGGCAGTTCGGGCCAGGGGACGGCGCCGGTGAAGTGGACGGAGGCGGCGACGCCGGTGTCGTGGGCGAGGCGGCGCAGGTCCTTCTCGTAGGGGCCGCCGCCGACGATCAGCAGGACGGCGTCCGGTTCGGCGGCGAGGATGCGGGGCATCGCCCTGATCAGGGTGTCCTGGCCCTTGCGCGGGACCAGGCGGGAGACGCAGACGACGACGGGGCGTTCGGTGAGTCCGAGGCGGGCGCGTACCTCGTCGCCGCCGCTGCCCGGGTGGAAGGTCTTCTCGTCGACTCCGGGCGGCAGTTGGACCATCCGGGCGACGGCCTCGGGCGTGAGGGCGCCCGCGATGCGGGAGCGCGTGTACTCGCCGAGGTAGGTGATCGTGTCCGTCGACTCCCCGATCCGGCGCAGGAGTCGCCGGGCCGCGGGCAGCTGGGCCCAGCCCGCCTCGTGGCCGTGGGTGGTGGCGACGAGCCGCTCGGCGCCCGCCTTGCGCAGCGCCGGGGCCATCAGGCCGAGGGGCGCCGCGGCGCCGAACCACACCGACGTGCAGCCGTGCTCGCGCAGCAGCCCGACCGCCCGCCGGGTCGCGCCCGGGGTAGGGAGCAGCATCGTCGTACGGTCCCGTACGACGGTGAAGGGCTGCTCGGCGTCGAAGGCGGCGGTGGCCTCGACGCCCTCACGGCTCCGCTTCCAGGTGGAGGCGTAGACGACGAGCCGCTCGGGGTCCAGGCGCAGCGCCATGTTGTGCAGGAAGGCCTGGATGCCGCCCGGCCTGGGCGGGAAGTCGTTCGTCACGATCAAGGTCTTGCGCACGCCGCCGACCCTACCGAACCGCCCGCACGCCGGCGGGGCCCGGCCGCTTCCTGTGGCACGCGCACAGGTGTCCGGGTCATCATGGCCGCACGGCAGGCGGACGGACGGGAAGACGGGCGCACGGGCGGGAGTACGCGTGGTGGCGAGGAGCGCTGGGCGGTCGCCGGTGTGGCTCGTGGCGGTCTGGGGTGCCACGCGGCTGCTGCTGTTGCTCTTCGTACTGAAGGTGCTGGTCTTCCCCGGTCCGGACGTCACGAGCGACGTGTCCGTGATCTACCGGGACTGGTACGAGGTCCTGCGCACCGGAGCGTTTCCGTCCGACGACGTCACCTGGCAGTACCCGCCGGCCGCGGCCTTCGCGATCCTCTCCCCCGCGCTGCTGCCCTTCCTGGCGTACGCGACGGCCTTCTTCGTCCTGGTCTGTGCCGTGGACGCGGCCGTCCTGGCCCTGCTGTGGCGCGCGGGCCGCGGGTCCGGGCGCTCGCCGCGCGGGGCGTGGGTGTGGGTGGTGGGCGTGCCGCTGCTCGGGCCGACGGTGTACGCCCGCTACGACCTGATGGTCACGGCCGTGGCGGTGGCCGCACTGCTCGCCGCGGGCCGGCATCCGCGGGTGGCGGGGGCGCTGGCGGCGGTCGGGGCGCTGCTGAAGGTCTGGCCGGCGCTGGTGCTGGTCGGGATGGGCGGGCGGCGGCCGTGGGTGGCCGCCGCGGTGGGCGGGGCTGGGCTGGCCGGACTGTTCGCCGTGACGATGCCGGGGGCGTTCGCGTTCCTGACGTTCCAGCGCGAGCGCGGCGTGGAGGTGGAGTCGCTGGGGGCGCTGGTCTTCCATGTGGCCCGGCACTTCGGCTGGGAGGGCGGGGTGCTGCTGAACTACGGGTCGATGGAGTTCCTGGGCCCGCACGTGGACACGGTGAGCACCGTCTCGATGGGGCTGAGCGCGGCGGCGTTCGGCTGGCTGCTGCTCTGGCGGGTGAGGGCCGCGCGGTCACCGGGGCCCCGGTCGCCGAGGTCGCGGTCACCGGAGCCGCAGCCCCAGCCGTCGCAGCCGTCGCAGCCGCAGCCGCAGCCGCAGCCGCAGCCGCCGGAATCGTCGGAGTCGCGCCCGCCGGAGTCGCGGCCGCCGGGTTCGCGGTCATCGCGCTCGCCGTCGTCGCGCTCCCGGTTCGCGGCGCACACGGCGGCGGACGCGGCCTTCGTGGCGGTACTGCTGTTCACGGTCACGAGCCGGGTGATCAGCCCGCAGTACCTGGTGTGGCTGGTGGGCCTGGCGGCCGTCTGCCGGTGCTTCCGGGCGAGCCGGATGCGGGTCCCGGTGGCCCTGGTGCTGGCGGCGAGCCTGGTGACGGTGCTGGAGTTCCCGTTCCTGTTCGCCGACGTCGTGGCGAGCACGCCCCTCGGGATCGCGCTCCTGGCCGTGCGCAACAGCCTGCTGGTGGCCGCCGCTCTCGTCGGTGCCCGTGCCCTGTGGCGCGACACGGTGCGACGCGGGTCCGCCGGTGGCCGGCCCGGGGCGTCCGGGCCGGGGATCAGCCGAGCTCCGTCCGCAGATAGTCCTGCCACTGCCGGGTGAACTCCTCCGGCGTCGTCCCCAGCACCTCGTCCATCGCCTCCTCGACCGCTCCCGCCCGCTCGTCGTGGGCGCCCACGGCGCGGTAGAAGGCGTTCAGCCGGTCCTCGCCCCACTGGGCGGCGATCATGCGGCAGGCCAGCCAGCCGCTCTCGTAGGCCCGGGCCAGCTCGTCGGCGTCGGCGGTGAAGCCGAAGTCGTCGTCCGTCGGCAGCCGGCCGGGGACGCCGCCGTCCAGGACCGCCCGGGTCAGCTCAGGTGCGGACTGGGCCGGGCCGCGTGCGGTGTCGCGGTAGCCGACCCAGTCGGCGTAGCCCTCGGAGAGCCACAGCGGGGTGGCGGAGGTGGTGTCGGCTCGGGTGGCGACGTGGGTGGTCTCGTGGGTGAGCACGACCTGCTTGCCGAGGTCGCCGAGGAGCCCGTAGGCGTCCGGGTTGACGATGACCCGGTCCGCCGGGGCGTGCTCCCTACCGCCGGTCTCCCCGGTGGTGACGGCGGCGATGCCCCGGTAGGAGGAGGCGGGCGAGCCGAGCAGTCCGGCCATGCCCTCGACGGACCGCGGGACGACCACGACGACCCGGCGGGCCCAGGCGCCGTCCCAGGCGTCGGAGACCGCGGGCACCGCCCGGTCGGCGAGACCGGCGTAGCCGCGCAGGGCGGCGGTGGACTGGCCGACGCCGAGCACCAGGCTGCGCGCCCCCCGCACCACCTCGACGGCGCCCTGGTCCCAGGGCTGCTGGCCGGACTTCTCGGCGGGCCGCTCGGAGTCGACGGACCACTGTCCGCCGGTGCCGTCCCGGCTGAGCCGCAGCGTGCGCGCGGTGGCGACGGCGCCCCGGTCGTAGCCCTCGACGCGGTACCGCAGCTCGACCTCGGCGGTGGCGGAGTCGCCGGCGCGGTCCACCTCGCTCACCCGGTAGGACCAGTCGGCCACCGGTATCGCGCTCAGGTTGCCGAAGCCGGTCCCGGTGCCGGTGCGCGCGTAGGCGGCGGCGTCGTGGGCGAGGACGGCCGCGGCACGCCGGTCGAGCAGCCGCTGCACGTCGGCGCGGACCGGGTCGGCGCCGGGCCGGCCGCCGCAGGCCACCAGCGCGACGAGCAGCAGGCACAGCGCCACCACCGAGGAACCCGACACCCGCCTTCGACCGGCCACCTTCCCGATCGTACGGGCGCGGGGCCGCGAGGGTCAGGGGGCGGCGTACGGGCGCGGGGCCCGGACCGGCGCGGAATGCGCCGTCACGAGCCCACTGGCGTCCGTCTCCCCCGCCCCGGTCAGACCCGGTTGATCGAGGAGATCGGCATCATGCCGACCGGGTCGTAGCGCACCGGTGCGCCGGGGCGCGGTGCGTGGATGACCTGGCCGTTCCCGGCGTACATGCCGATGTGGCTGGCGTCGTCCCGGTAGGCCACGAGGTCGCCGGGGCGCGCCTCGGCCAGGGACACCCGCCGTCCGGTGCCGGACTGCGCCTGCGAGGTGCGCGGCAGGCCGACCCCGGCCTGGGCGTACGACCACTGGGTCAGGCCCGAGCAGTCGAAGCCGGAGGGGCCGTTGGCGCCCCAGATGTACGGCTTGCCGAGGGCCGAGCGGGCGGCGGCGAGGGCGGCCGCGGCACGGCCGGAGGCGGGGGCGCCGGCGCCGGTGAGGGCGGTCAGGTCCGCGCGGCCGGAGCGGGAGGCGCGGGCGCGGTCGGCGCGGTCCTCGTCCGGCAGGGCGTCGAGCAGCTTGCGGGCCTTGGCGAGCTTGCCCTCCACGGTCTTCTTGTGGGCGGCGACGGCCTTGCGGCCCTTCTCCAGCTCGGCGAGCTTGCGGGCGGCCTCGGCGCGGTCCTGGGAGAGGTCGCGCACGGCCTGCTGGAGCTCCCTCAACTCCCCCGCCTGCCGGGTGGTGACGCGGTCGAGCACCGAGGCGCGGTCGAGGTAGTCGTCCGGGTCCGCGGAGAGCAGCAGGGCCAGCGCCGGGTCGATGCCGCCGGAGCGGTACTGGGCGCCGGCCAGCGAACCGAGCGCGTCCCGCATGGTGTTGACGCGCTGCTGCTGCCGGGCGATGGAGTCCTGCGCGGCGCCGACCTCCTTGCGCAGCGCGTCGGTGCGCGCGTCGGCCTTGTTGTAGGCCTCGGTCGCCCGCTCCGCCTCGGTGTAGAGGCGGTCCACCTCCGCCCGCCGGTCCTCGTGCGGGGCGGCGGTGGCCGGTACGGCGCCCAGGACTGCGGCGGCGACGGAGAGCAGGCCGACGGCGGCGGTGGAGCCGCGGTCGAACCCGGACGGTGCTAGGCGGCGATGGGACCCCACGGGAAGCCGCACTCCTTCCGCTGGCGGACGGGAAACGCGGCAGACAGTAACCCGCTGCGGGGCACCGGCCAACGACCTTCGCCGCCGCGCGCAACCCGGCGTCCCGCCGCCGACGCAGGTCACGGGCGGGGCGGGGGGTCAGAAGACGACGGCGCGATTCGCCCGAACGGGCGGTACGGAAGGGCGACTTCCGATGAGCGGGCGTGCGCGGGGCGCGGGGCCCCGGGTCAGAGCCGTACGCCTTGCGTCAGACCCGCACTCCGGACGTCAGAGCCGTACGCCGGACGTCAGACCCGGACGCCGAACATGAACGGGCCGCCGATGGTGCTCATCGACTCGTAGCGCACGACCGTGCCGGTGCGCGGCGCGTGCAGGACCTGGCCGTTGCCCGCGTAGAGGCCGACGTGGTGCAGGTCGTTGAAGAAGAAGACGAGGTCGCCGACCTGGAGGTCGCCCATCGACGAGATGCGGGTGCCCGCGCCGGTCTGGGCCTCGGAGGTGCGCGGGATGCCGACGCCGGCCTGGGCGTACGCCCACGAGGTCAGGCCCGAGCAGTCGAACGAGGACGGACCCGTGGCACCGTAGACGTACGGCGTGCCGATCTTGCTCTGGGCGGCGGCGAAGGCGGCGGCGGCGCGGCCGGAGGCGGGCGTGCCGGAGCCGCCGAGCCCCGCGCGCTCGCCGGCGCGGGTGGCGCGCTGCGTTTCTTCCTTCTTCAGGGCCGCCCGCTCCTGTGCGGTGAGCGTGTTGAGCAGCTTCTGCGCCTCGGAGAGCTTGCCCTGGACCTGCTTCTTCTTGTTGCCCAGTTCGGTGCGGGTGGCGGAGAGGTCCTTGAGCTTCTCGGACGCCTCGGAGCGCTGCTGGGAGAGTTCGCGCTGCTTCTCCTGGATCTTCTTCAGGGCCTCGACCTGCTGACCGCTCAACTGGTCGAGGGTGGAGGCCTTGTCCAGGTAGTCGTCCGGGTCGGCGGAGAGGAAGAGCTGGAGGGAGGGGTCGATGCCGCCGGAGCGGTACTGGGCGCTGGCCATCGAACCGAGGCCGTCGCGCAGCGCGTTGAGGTCCTCCTGGCCGCGGGCGACGTTGTCCTGGATCGTGGAGACCTCCTTCTGGAGCTTCTCCTGCTTCTCCTTGGCGCCGTTGTACTTCTCGGTGGCCTGCTCGGCCTCCTCGTAGAGCTTGTCGACCTTGGCCTTGACCTCGTCCTTGCTGGGCTTCTCGCTCGGGGCGGCGTTGGCGGCCTGGGAGCTGAGAGCGACTGCGGCGGCGGCAGCGGTGGTGAGCACGGTCACGCGCGTGCGGCTCGGCTGCTTGGGACGACGGTGGGACGCCACGGAGACGAGCTCCTTCTTGAGAGGGATCACCCGCTCGCGGGTTCGAAGGGTGACAGTAGTGACCCGGTCGTGATCAGTTCAAACCCTCCACGGAAAAAACCGCGTTGCACAGTGCGTTCTTTACCACAACTCACCTGCAGTGACGCTCACCTGACGCTACGTTGCGTGATGGATCCGTCAATTCCGGCATAGGGTGCCTACGTTGCGGTTGGTGCGGATGTGGTGAGTAGCGGGACAGCGGCTAGGAGACGCGCTTCAGGAGCACCACCGACGCCACCGGGCGTGCGCCCGCGCGCGCCACGCCGTCGGCCACCTCGCGGTCGGTGGAGACGACGATGACCGGACGGCCCGGCGGTTCGGCCCGCACCAGCTGGCGGATCAGCTCGTCGGCGGTCACCCCGGGCTTGGAGAACAGCACCCGCACGCCGCGCGGCGGCGCGAGCAGTACGGGCGCCGCCAGTTCGGCGCCGTCGAAGACGCAGGTGGTCTCGGCGCCGGTCTGTGCGGCGAGCTGGGAGAGCTGGCCGAGCAGCCGCAGCCGCTGCTTCTCCAGCGGCATCTGCGGATAGCCGGTCTTGGTGACGTTGTAGCCGTCGACGACCAGGTGGGCCTGGGGCAGCGCGAGCAACTGGTCCAGGACGGCCGGGTCGTGCTCGGACAGGGCGCGGTTGGCGATGTCCTTCGGCGTCATCCGGCCGGGCTCGACCGCGTCCACGGTCTCGGCGGGCCGCGCGGACACCGGGGGCAGCGCCAGTTCCCGGCGCAGTCCCTGGGTGGCGTCGAGGAGGGTGTCCAGGAGCAGCCGTACGCGCATGTCCTCGACGCTGCGCCCCTCGCGGGCGGCCTTGCGGGTGGCCTCCAGGGCCGCCTCCGCCTCGCCGAGCCGGGCCTTGAGCCGCCGGGTCTCGCTCTCGGCGGCGGACACCTGGGTCTGCCCCTCGGCGCGGACGGTGTCCATCTCGGCCTGGACCTTGCGCAGCGCCGCCTCGCCGCGCTTGACGTCGCTGAGCGCCGAGCGCAGCTTGCGGTGCAGCGCCTCGGTCTCCCGCCTGGCGGCGTCCAGTTCGGTGCGCAGCCGCTCGGTCTCGGCTCTGGTGTGCTCGCGGGCCCGCGCCAGCTCCTCGTGCAGCCGCTCCAGCTCCGCGCGGCTCTCGTCGTCGGCGCGCTCGGCGTCCGCGCGCTGCGCCTCCTCGCCGGCGGCGGTGACGAGCTTCACCCAGCCGTGCGGACGCAGCACGTAGGCCGCGGCGGCCACGTCGAGCGGGTCGGCGGCGGGCGGCGGGGAGCCGGCGTCCAGGGCGCCGGCCAGCTCCGGCTGGGCGTCGCGGAGCTTGTCGCCGATGCGCCCGCGGAAGAGCGGGTCGGTCTCCACGGCCGCGGCCATGGCGTTGCCGGCGAACTTGACCCGACGGCTCGGAGTGAATCTGGCGTACTGCCGCAGCTGCGCGGGCAGCTCGCCGAGCGTGAGCGAGCCGAAGCCGTCGGACACGATCTGCACGACCCTGCGGCGCACGCCGTCGGGCAGCGGGCGGTCGAGCACCTCAGCGGCGCCGTCGCCCGGCTCCCCGCCCTGTGTCTCCACCATCCGTCACCCCAATGTCTAGCGGCGTTCCCGGGCCGGGAACGCCTGGTGCGGGGCCGCTCCGCTCAGGAGGCGGCACCCGGCCTGTCCACGAGTTCCACCTGGTCCACGGCGTTGCACCAGCGGCACCGCACCGACTCGATGGTCTCACTGAGCACCTCGCGCTCCTCGACCTTGGGCTCGCCGGCCAGATCGAGGTGCACGTACTCGACGACCTTCGAGGCCCGGGTCACGTCGAAGCGGGTGAGGTTGCCGCAGAGGGTGCAGCGCCACCGCGTCGTGTCGGTCGGCAGGGGAACCGTCATCGTGGCTGTTCGCTCTCTTCCGGTGTCGGTGCCGCGCCGGGCCGCCCCCGGTGCGTGTGGCTCGTAACCCTACGGCCTGGCGGGTACCCGACGCCCGCGTGTCCACGGCGGCGGGGCACTATGGGCATGAGCGCCCGTTGCGTCATGCTTTGTACTCATGATCCACAACTGGAGCACGGCGGCACGCGGCAGGCTCGGAACGCTCCGGAGGTCCGCCGGACCCCGCGCCCCGCGCGGCCCGGCGGCGCCGGTGACGTACACGCTGATCACGCTCTGCTGTCTGTTGTTCCTGATCAGCCCGGCGGCCGGGCTCAATCCGGCGTACGGCACCGGGGAGGAGCTGCTCGCCGCGCAGCGCGCCCACTTCCACCGCTGGGGCGTGATCCCCGCAGAACTGTTCGAGGATTCCCCCGGGTCCGCCCTCACCCCGGCCACGGCGCTGTTCGTCCACGGCAGCTGGGTGCACCTGCTGGGCAACATGCTCTTCCTGTACGTCTTCGGCGCGATGACCGAGGAACGGATGGGCCGGCTCCAGTTCGCCCTCTTCTACCTGGGCTGCGGCTACCTGGCGCTGGTCGGCTACGCGGGTGCCAACGCCCACTCGCAGGAGTCCCTGGTCGGCGCCTCGGGGGCGATCTCCGCGGTCCTGGGCGCGTTCCTCTTCCTCTTCCCGCACGCGCGCGTCACCAGTCTGCTGCCCTTCCTCTTCTTCCTGCCGCTGCGCTTCCCGGCGTGGCTCGTGCTGCCCTTCTGGGCGGCCCTGCAGTGGATGGCCGCGGGCCGGGCCGGCGACGGGCCGGGCGTGGCCTACCTCGCGCATCTGGTGGGCTTCGGCCTGGGCTTCGTCTTCGCCTGGGTGCGGTTCGGGCGTACGACTAGAGTTGAGAGCGTTCCAGTGGCGGCACCCGAGGGAGAGAACCAGCCGTGATCAGCGCGATCGTCCTCATCAAGACCAGCGTGGACCGGATCCCCGAGATCGCGGAGCAGATCGCCGCGCTGGAGAACGTCAGCGAGGTCTTCTCCGTCACCGGCACCTACGACCTGATCGCGATGGTGCGGGTGACCCGGCACGAGGACCTGGCCGAGGTCATTCCCGGCCGGATCAGCAAGATCCCGGGGGTGGAGGGCACGGACACCCACGTGGCGTTCCGCACCTACTCCCAGCACGACCTGGAGGAGGCGTTCGCCATCGGGCTCGACAACTGAGCCCGTGCGCCGGCGCGGACGAAGCCCGAACCGGCGCCCGGCGACCAGGTGGTGACGCGGCCGCCGGTGACCGACGGCCCCGCGGATGGTCCTGCTGGGCTCCCGGCCGCCGGGCGCGGCGACCGGGACGGCTCGGGCGCCTGCGGCGCGGGCGTCGGCGGCTCAGGCCGCGGTGCCGGACGCCGACACGGACGCGGACGCCGTGTCGGGCACGCAGCGCCCGTCCTCGGTCCGGTAGTTCCAGCGGGCGCCCTCCCTCACCAGCTCCCTGACCGCGCCCACGAACCGCTCGACGTGCTCGTCCGGCGTGCCCGCGCCGAAGCTCACGCGGACGGCGTTGAGGGACTTCTCCCCCGGCGCCGCCTCCGGCGCACCGCACTCGCCCTGCGTCTGCGGGTCGCTGCCGAGCAGGGTGCGCAGCAGCGGGTGGGCGCAGAAGAGGCCGTCGCGCACGCCGATGCCGTACTCGGCGGAGAGGGCGGCGGCGAAGTGGGAGCTGTTCCAGCCGTCGACGACGAAGGAGAGCACCCCGACGCGGGGCGCGTCGTCGCCGAAGAGGGACAGGACGCGCACCTCGGGCACGTCGGCGAGTCCCTCGCGCACCGTGCGGATCAGGTGCTGCTCGCGGGCGACCAGCGTGTCGAAGCCGGCCTCGGTGAGCGCCTTGCAGGCGGCGGCGACGGCATAGGCGCCGATGACGTTGGGCGACCCGGCCTCGTGCCGGGCGGCGCCGTCGTGCCACCGGACGTCCACGCCGCCGTCGGCGCGCCGGGTGACGCTGCGGCTGGCGCCGCCGCCGGCGAGGTACGGCTCGGCCTCGCGCAGCCAGTCGGCACGTCCGGCGAGCACGCCGGAGCCGAAGGGCGCGTACAGCTTGTGTCCGGAGAAGGCGACCCAGTCGACGTCCAGGTCGGTCACCGAGAGCGGGTGGTGCGGGGCGAGCTGGGCGGCGTCCAGCACGATCCGGGCGCCGTGTGCGTGTGCGGCGGCGGCCAGTTCACGCACCGGCCACAGCTCGCCGGTGACGTTGGAGGCACCGGTGACACAGACCAGGGCGGGGCCGTGCGGCGCGCGGGCGGCGAGGGCGCGCTCCAGTGTCCCGACGGCGTCGGCCGGGGTGCGGGGGGCGTCGAGGAAGGTCACGTCCGCGTCGCGCCAGGGCAGCAGCGAGGCGTGGTGCTCGGTCTCGAAGACGAAGACCCGGCAGCCGGCGGGCAGCGCGCCGGCCAGCAGGTTGAGGGAGTCGGTGGTGGACCGGGTGAAGACCACCTGGTCGTCGTCCCGGCAGCCGAGGAAGCCGGCGACGGTCGTGCGGGCGTTCTCGAACAGGTCGGTCGACAGCTGCGACAGGTACCCGGCCCCGCGGTGCACGCTGCCGTAGTACGGGGCGTAGGCGGCCACGTCGTCCCAGACCCGCTGGAGCGCGGGCGCGCTGGCGGCGTAGTCGAGCGCGGCGTAGGTGACCTCCCCGCCGGTCACGAGGGGAACGGTGACGTCCCGGCCGAGGACGGGCAGCGGGGCGGCGACACAGGCGGCAGGCGTGGGTACGGACATGGCGGACTCCCGTGAGGAACCAGCGCGGCGCGGCGCACTGTGAAAAGAAGAAAGGGTGTGTGCGGAGGCGGGGCTCTGCGGCCCTATCGCATTCGCTGGTTCACGGAAGACTCCCTCGGACGACCCAGGACCCCTGGTTCCGCGAGGGGTCCGCGCTTGCCGTGAACCCTGCTGTCCACGGCCTGGTCTTCACCCGGGGCACCCCGCCACGGACGGAGGGTTGCCGGACAGTCGGCCGGGGCCTCATGACTGTCACTCATGACCTGTCGGAAAACCTATGGGACGTGATCGGCGTCCCGCAACCCGTGTCCGGATCGCGGGACGCACATCACACACCCCGGGCGCCACGCACCGCTCAGGCGTTGCTGGCGGCCACCCAGCGGTCAAGGGCGCGCTTGGCGGCGCCCGAATCGATCGCCCGGGCGGCCCGGTCCATGCCGGCCCGCAGCCGCTCGGCCAGGGCTCCCTCGCCCGGCTCCAGGGCCACCAGGGCCGCCGCCGAGTTCAGCAGCACCGCGTCCCGCACCGGGCCCGTCTCGCCGGCCAGCAGACGGCGGGCGACGTCGGCGTTGTAGGAGGCGTCGGCGCCGCGCAGCGCCTCGACCGGTACCGGTTCGATGCCGACGTCCCGGGGGTCGAAGGCCTCCTCGGTGACCCGTCCGTCCCGCACGATCCAGACGCGGGAGGTGGACGTCGTGGTCAGCTCGTCGAGGCCGTCGTCGCCGCGGAAGACCAGGGACGAGTGGCCGCGCTCGGCGAAGACGCCGGCGATGATCGGCGCCATCCGGGCATCGGCTACCCCGATCGCCTGCGCCCGGACCCGGGCGGGGTTGGTCAGCGGGCCCAGGAAGTTGAACACCGTGCGGATGCCGAGCTGTCCGCGGGCCGCCGCCACGTGCCGCAGCGCCGGGTGGAACTTCACCGCGAAGCAGAAGGTGATGCCGGCCTCCTCGGCGACCTCCGTCACCCGCTTCGGCGTCAGCTCCAGATTGACCCCGAGCTTCGCCAGGACGTCGGAGGCCCCGGAAGCGGAGGAGGCGGCGCGGCTGCCGTGCTTGACGACCTTGGCTCCGGTGCCGGCCACGACGATCGCCGACATGGTGGAGATGTTGACCGTCTTGGCGCCGTCGCCGCCGGTGCCGACGATGTCGACGGTCTCCCCCGGCACCTCTATCACCTTGGCGTGGTCGTACATCGTGCGGACGAGGCCGGAGATCTCCTCGACGGTCTCGCCCTTGGACCTCAGGGCCACCGCGAACCCGGCGATCTGCGCGTCGGTCGCCTCGCCGCGCATGATCACGTCCAGCGCCCAGGCGGTGTCGTCGGCGGAGAGGTCTCGGCCGTCCAGCAGCCCGTTCAGCAGGGCGGGCCAGGAGCGGCCCGCCGCGGTGTCGCCGCCGGCGGGGGTCACAGCGCTCATCAGCCGCTCCTGCGTCGTGTGGGTCGTGGGAAAGGACGGTGCACCTCCACCCTATCCAGCCCGGGGCGCGGCGAAGGGCCCCGTCCGCGAACCGGACGGGGCCCTTCGACCGTGGTGTGGCGACGCTGGAGGGTCAGTGGTGGCCGTGGCCGCTCGTGATCTCCTTGTACTCCTCGACGGTCGGCTTCGGAATCTGCGACTCCTCGCCGTAGTACGCCTCGCTGAGCTTGGCGCGGAGCTTGTCGGTGCCCTTCGCCTTGCGCTCGACGCCGTTCTCGTCGACCGTCGGGCCGATCTCGGCCGGCTTGTACTGCTCGTGGGCCGTGAGCGTGTGCAGCTGCTCCTGGCTGAGCGGCTCGTGGACCTCGATGAACTCACCGTGCGGCAGGCGCTTGATGATGCCCGACTCCCGGCCGTGCAGCACCTTCTCCTTGTCCCGGCGCTGGAGGCCGAGGCAGATCCGCTTGGTGACGATGAACGCGATGACCGGTCCCGCGAAGAACCCGATCCGCACGAACCAGGTGACCGCGTTGATCGAGAGGTGGAAGTGCGTGGCGACGATGTCGTTGCCACCGCCGATCAGCATGACCATGTACGCGGTGACCCACGCGACGCCGAAGGCCGTACGGGTCGGCGCGTTGCGCGGCCGGTCCAGGATGTGGTGCTCGCGTTTGTCGCCGGTCACCCACGACTCGATGAACGGATAGAGGGCGATGAGCGCGAGGAAGATACCGAAGATCACCAGTGGGATGAACACACCCAGGACCAGTGTGTGGCCCCAGGCGTTGATCTCCCAGCCCGGCATCGCGCGGACCAGCCCCTCGGCGAAGCCCATGTACCAGTCCGGCTGGGCGCCGGTCGACACCTGGTCCGGACGGTAGGGGCCGATGGCCCAGATCGGGTTCACCGACACGAGGCCGGCGACCGCCGCGATGACGCCGAAGACCAGGAAGAAGAAGCCGCCCGCCTTCGCCATGTACACCGGCAGCAGCGGCATGCCGACGACGTTCTTGTTGGTCTTGCCGGGGCCCGCGAACTGCGTGTGCTTGTGGTAGAAGACCAGGATCAGGTGGCCGACCACGAGCCCGAGCATGATGCCCGGCAGCAGCAGGATGTGGATCGAGTAGAACCGGGCGACGAAGTCGGTCCCGGGGAACTCCCCGCCGAACAGGAACATCGAGATGTACGTGCCGACGACCGGCATGGACAGGATCGCGCCCTGGGTGAAGCGGACACCGGTGCCGGAGAGCAGGTCGTCCGGGAGCGAGTAACCGGTGAAGCCGGTGAACATGCCGAGGACGAACAGCAGGAAGCCGAACAGCCAGTTGATCTCACGCGGCTTGCGGAACGCGCCGGTGAAGAAGACGCGCATCATGTGCACGAACATGCCGGCGAGGAAGATGATCGCCGCCCAGTGGTGGATCTGCCGGATCAGCAGACCGCCGCGCACGTCGAAGCTGATGTCGAGCGTCGACTTGTACGCCTCACTCATCAGCTGTCCCTGCATGGGGACGTACGAGCCGTGGTACGTGACCTCGTTCATCGACGGGTGGAAGAACAGCGTCAGGTACACACCCGTGAGGATGATGATGATGAAGCTGTACAGGCAGATCTCACCCAGCATGAACGACCAGTGGTCGGGGAAGATCTTGCGCATGTTGGCCTTGGCCAGGGAGTAGATCCCCAGCCGGCCGTCGGCCCAGTCGGCGACGCGTTCGCCGGCCGGTGCCTTCCCGCGCGAGCGGGGTGCGTCGTTGGCTGCAGTACTCATCCGCGCTCCCAGAATGCAGGACCGACGGGCTCCTCGAAGTCGCTGAGCGCCTCGAGATAGCCCTCGTCGTTCACACCGATGCGCAGCTGCGGCAGCGGGTGACCGGCGGGACCGAAGATGACCCGGGCGCCGTCGGCAAGGTCGAAGGTGGACTGGTGGCAGGGGCAGAGCGCGTGATGCGTCTGCTGCTCGTACAGGGAGATCGGGCAACCGACGTGGGTGCAGATCTTCGAGTACGCCACGATGCCCTCGTGCGACCACTCGAGCTCGCGCTTGTCCTTGATCGAGTCCGGCTCCAGCCGGATGATCATCAGGGCCGCCTTGGCGATCTCGTTCTGGAAGTCGTGGTCGTGCTCCTCCAGGCCCTCGGGCTTGGCGAAGGTGAGGGAACCGACCCCGATGTCCGACGGACGCATGGGCTCGTTCGTGTTCATGTTGACGAGCAGCTTGCCCTTGGACCACAGCGTGTGGCGGAGCTTGGTCCCGGGCAGCGGGCCGAGATCGCGCAGCAGGACGACGCCGGAGAGCGGCACCAGCGTGAGGGCGCCCAGCATCGTGTTGCGGATCAGCTTGCGCCGGCCGATCACCGACTCCTTGGCGCCCTGCTTGAAGTCCGCGTGGACCTTCGCACGGGTCTCGGTGTCGGCCTCGATCGCGTGGCGCTCGTCGGCGACCTCCTCGTCGGACATCAGGGTGCGCGCCCAGTGGACGGCGCCCGCGCCGATGGTGAACAGCGCCACGCCCAGGGTCAGACCCAGCGCGAAGTTCATCGCGTTGATGTGACCGAGCGGCCAGATGAAGATCGACTTGTCGTGCGGGATCGCGACGAACGAGGCGATGAAGCCGATGGTGGCCAGCATCGACACCGTGAACAGCAGGGCGACCGCGCGCTCGGACCGCTTGGCGGCCTGCTCGTCGATGTCCTGGATCCGGTGCTCGTGGGGCGGCAGACCGGGATCGGCGAACGGGTTCTCCTCGTCCGCGACCTTCACCGCGCCGTGCGGGGCGTCCTGCTCAGCGGGCAGGTTCTCTTCTGGAATGTCTTGGCTACTCATGACTTCTTGGCCTTTGCGGTCCGAGCGGCGACCCATACGGCGACGGCGATGCAGGCACCGAGACCGAAGATCCAGCCGAACAGGCCTTCGCTGACCGGCCCGAGGCCGCCGAGCGAGAGACCGCCCGGGTCCACGGTCTCGTCGCCGTTGACCGCGTCCAGGTAGGCGATGATGTCCTTCTTGTTCTGCTCCGACAGCGTGGTGTCGGGGAAGGAGGGCATGTTCTGCGGGCCGGTCTGCATGGCCTCGTAGATGTGCTTGGGGTCGACGTCCTCAAGGGTCGGCGCGTACTTGCCGTGCGTCAGGGCGCCGCCCTTGCCGGTGAAGTTGTGGCACTGCGCGCAGTTGGTACGGAAGAGCTCACCGCCCTTGGCGATGTCCGCGCCCTCCGGGCCGTACTTCTCCTCCGAGGGGACGGACGGGCCGGCGCCCAGCGAGGCGATGTAGGACGCGAGCTGGTCGATCTCCGCCTGGGAGTAGATGACCTTCTTCTTCGGGACCTGCGCGCCGGGCTGCTGGGCCGGCATGCGGCCGGTGCCCACCTGGAAGTCGACGGCCGCGGCGCCCACGCCGACCAGGCTCGGACCGTCGCTGGTGCCCTGACCTCCGGTGCCGTGGCAACTGGCACAGCCGACGGCGTAGAGCTTCTTGCCCTCGTCGATGGCGAGGGACTGGGCGGTTTCATCGGCCTGCGCCTTGCCCGCGGGTGCGAACGCGGCGTACAGCCCCCCTGTGCATGCCAGCGCGAGGAGTAGGACGACGAGCGCCGCCAGCGGATGGCGTCGTCGTGCGGAGAGCTTTTTCACGGATTACCCCGGTGTCAGGATCTTCTGCGTCGATGCTTCTGGTATTGCGCGGGTGCGTTCCGCGACTACTTGATCAGGTAGATCGTGGCGAACAGGCCGATCCAGACGACATCGACGAAGTGCCAGTAGTAGGACACGACGATGGCGGCGGTCGCCTGCTCGTGAGTGAACCTCCGGGCCGCGTAGGTGCGGCCCAGGACGAAGAGGAAGGCGATCAGTCCGCCCGTCACATGCAGTCCGTGGAAGCCGGTGGTCAGGTAGAACGCCGAGCCGTACGCGTCGGACGAGAGCGAGATGCCCTCGTGCTTGACCAGCTCGGTGTACTCGAAGACCTGACCGCCGATGAAGATCGCACCCATCACGAAGGTGACGATGAACCACATCCGGAGCTTCTTCACGTCACCGCGCTCGGCCGCGAACACGCCGAGCTGGCAGGTGAGGGAGGAGAGCACCAGGATCGTGGTGTTCGTCGCGGAGAACGGGATGTTCAGCGCTTCGGCCTTCTCGGACCAGAAGTCCGGGCCGGTCACCGATCGCAGGGTGAAGTACATCGCGAAGAGGGCCGCGAAGAACATCAGCTCGGAACTCAACCAGATGATGGTTCCGACGCTGGTGAGGTTCGGCCGGTTGACCGACGGGTGCGCGTGCCCGGTTTCTACTGTCGTTGCTGTCGCCACGACCGACATTATGTCGGTCGCTTATCCCGCCCTCACCCCGGGGGGTGCCGTTCGGAGTGTTCCCCCTGTCTGTACTGCCCGTATGGCCCATCGAACGGCCCGTCGAAGCAGCGTCCCGACCGGTGTTGACCAGGGGGACGAGGGAGTAGCATCCGGCCCAACGGGCTGGACAGTCTTCATCCCGGTCTTCACCGCGTATCTTCACCGCGTATCGGAGGAAGCATGCAGGCGACCGTCACGGTGCTGGTCTACAGCGACGACTCCAACACCCGCGAACAGGTGCGGCTCGCGACCGGCCGCAGGCCGGCTCCGGACGTGCCCGTGGTCGAGTTCGTGGAGTGCGCCACCCCGGCCGCCGTGCTCAAGGAGCTGGACAAGGGCGGCATCGACGCCTGTGTGCTGGACGGCGAGGCCGTGCCCATGGGGGGCATGGGCATGTGCCGCCAGATCAAGGACGAGGTCTTCCGGTGCCCGCCGGTACTGCTGCTCATCGCACGTCCGCAGGACGCGTGGCTGGCGACCTGGAGCCGGGCGGAGGCGGCGGTGACGCTGCCGGTGGAGCCGGTGGAGTTCGCGAACGCGCTCGCCGGGTTGCTGCGGCAGCGGAGGTTGCAGAGCGCCTGAGGGTCCGGTACGGCCCCGCGCCCTCCGGTGCCTCACACGACCGTCGGGCGCAGGCGGGCCGCGTTCTGGTCGCCGGTGGCAGCGCCCGAGCCGTTCGTCAGGGCGCTGCCCGTGCGCCATTTGGCCCAGTCCAGGTTCCAGTCGCCGAAGCCGTTGCCGAAGGGCTCCATGGTGTCGCCGCCGGAGTTGACGACCTCGACGAGGTCGCCCTCCTGGACGGCGTTGAAGAACCACTCCGCGTTGGAGGTGCTCATGCCGACGCAGCCGTGGCTGACGTTGGCGACGCCCTGGGAGCCGACGGACCAGGGGGCGGCGTGCACGTACTCGCCGCTCCAGGTCACCCGGGTGGCCCAGTGGACGGGCAGGTCGTAGGACTCCGAGGAGCCCTCGGCGATGCCGACGGTGGTGCTGCGCATGCGTACGAAGGATTCCTTGCCGAGGACGACCTTGACGCCGTCCCGGGTCTCGAAGCCGGGCTTGCCGGTGGTGACCGGGATCTGCCTGATCTCCTCGCCGTCCTGGTACACCGTGAGCGTGTGTGCGGCGGCGTCGGTGACGGCCACGACACGGTCGTCGGTCGTGATCTTCAAGGGCTTGGCCTTGCCGCCCCACATCCGGTCGCCGACCTTGATGCCTTCGAGGTTGCTGCGGACCTGGACGGTGGTGTGGGCGGGCCAGTACTCCTTGGGGCGGTAGTGGAGCTTCTTGTCGTCCACCCAGTGCCAGGCGCCCTCCACCGCGGGCGTGGACTCGACCTTCAGGGCGCGCTCCACTATGGCCCGCTGGGCCGCGTCCCGGACCGGCTGGCTCAGTTCCGCGGTGATGGGCTGTCCGACGCCGTACGCACCCGCCTTGGGCCCGAAGGCGACGTCCAGCGTCTTCTTGGCGCTGGGCCTGCCCGTGTCGAAGGTGAGCACCTTGCGGCCGGGCGCCCCGTCGCCGTCCTCGGTGCTGACCCGCACCGTGTAGCCGGCGTCGGCGGCCAGGGGCGAGGTGCTGTGCCAGCGGGTGCCGTCGGCGGACAGCTCGCCGGCGACGTAGCGGCCGTTCGCGTCCATGGCTGTGACGTCCGTGATGCGCCCGTCGGCGCCCTCGGCGACCACCTCCAGGGGTTTGTCCGGGTCGGCCTTCTTCCCGGCGTCTCCCGGGCCGTTGAAGGAGATCTGGCCGGCCGCGTCGTAGGGCGTGGCGGACAGCGGGTCGTTGTCGCCGCTGCAGGCGGTGACGCCCGCGCCGAGGGCCATCACCAGCAGGGTGCAGCCGACGACCGTACGCCCCCGCGCCTGGAAGTGAACCGTGTCGCTCATGACCTCACGCTAGGGAGCCGCGTCCATGACGGCACGGTGGGTAACCCGGACGAGTGAGAGGGCGTACGGCAGACGAAGGGGCCCGGACGCTCCTGACGGAGTGTCCGGGCCCCTTGGCGTACGGCGCGTGCTACTGGGTGCGGTTCTCACCGCGGTAGTACTCGAAGACCCAGCCGAACAGGCCGATCAGGAGGATCGGTGCCGAGAAGTACATGAGCCACCAGCCGACCGCGATGCCCAGGAAGGCGAGCGCGCCGCCGAAGCCGAGCGCCAGCGGCTGCCAGCTGTGCGGGCTGAAGAACCCGACCTCGCCGGCGTCGTCCGCGACGTCCGCCTCCTTGTTGTCCTGGGCCCCGGCGTCCACCCGCGCGGCCGTGAAGGCCAGGTAGAAGCCGATCATGATGGCCAGGCCGAAGGCCAGGAAGAGCGCCGTGGTGCCGGCCGGCTCCTTGGACCAGTAGCCGTAGACGATCGCGACGGCCAGGATGAAGACGCTCAACCAGATGAAGAGCTTGCCCTGGATCTTCACTTCCCGGCCTCCTTGCCGCCGGCGAGGGCCTTCTCACCGTGGCCGACGTTCTCCAGCTGGTCCATCGCGGAGATCTCGGGGTGGTGCAGGTCGAAGGCCGGGGATTCACTGCGGATGCGCGGCAGCGTGAGGAAGTTGTGCCGCGGCGGCGGGCAGGAGGTCGCCCACTCCAGCGAACGGCCGTAGCCCCACGGGTCGTCGACCTCGACCGGCTTGCCGTACTTGGCCGTCTTCCAGACGTTGTAGAAGAACGGCAGCATCGACATGCCGAGCAGGAACGAGCTGATCGTCGAGATCGTGTTCAGGGCGGTGAAGCCGTCGGCCGCCAGGTAGTCGGCGTACCGGCGCGGCATGCCCTCGGCGCCCAGCCAGTGCTGGACCAGGAACGTGCCGTGGAAGCCGACGAACAGCGTCCAGAAGGTGATCTTGCCCAGCCGCTCGTCAAGCAGCTTGCCGGTGAACTTCGGCCACCAGAAGTGGAAGCCGGCGAACATCGCGAACACCACGGTGCCGAAGACCACGTAGTGGAAGTGCGCCACCACGAAGTACGAGTCCGAGACGTGGAAGTCCAGCGGCGGCGAGGCCAGGATGACACCGGTCAGACCACCGAAGAGGAAGGTGATCAGGAAGCCGGTGGACCACAGCATCGGTGTCTCGAAGCTGAGTGATCCCTTCCACATGGTGCCGATCCAGTTGAAGAACTTCACACCGGTCGGGACCGCGATCAGGAAGGTCATGAACGAGAAGAACGGCAACAGCACGCCGCCCGTGACGTACATGTGGTGCGCCCACACCGTCACCGACAGACCCGCGATCGCGATCGTCGCCGCGATCAGACCCATGTAACCGAAGATCGGCTTGCGGGAGAAGACCGGGATGATCTCGGAGACGATGCCGAAGAACGGCAGCGCGATGATGTACACCTCTGGATGCCCGAAGAACCAGAACAGGTGCTGCCACAACAACGCCCCGCCGTTGGCCGAGTCGAAGATGTGGGCACCGAACTTCCGGTCCGCCTCCAGAGCGAACAGGGCCGCGGCCAGCACCGGGAAGGCCAGCAGGACCAGCACACCGGTCAGCAGCACGTTCCACGTGAAGATCGGCATGCGGAACATGGTCATGCCCGGCGCGCGCATGCAGATGATCGTGGTGATGAAGTTGACCGAGCCGAGGATGGTGCCGAAGCCGGAGAAGGCCAGACCCATGATCCACAGGTCACCGCCGATGCCCGGCGAGTGCACCGCGTCGGACAGCGGCGAGTAGGCGAACCAGCCGAAGTCGGCCGCGCCCTGCGGGGTCAGGAACCCGCCCACCGCGATCGTCGAGCCGAACAGGTACAGCCAGTAGGCGAACATGTTCAGCCGCGGGAACGCCACGTCGGGCGCGCCGATCTGCAGCGGCATGATCCAGTTCGCGAAGCCGGAGAACAGCGGCGTCGCGAACATCAGCAGCATGATCGTGCCGTGCATCGTGAACGCCTGGTTGAACTGCTCGTTCGACATGATCTGCAGACCCGGCCGGGCCAGCTCGGCGCGCATGAGCAGCGCCATCACGCCGCCGATCACGAAGAACGCGAACGACGTCACCAGATACAGCGTGCCGATCGTCTTGTGGTCCGTGGTCGTCAGCCACGAGATCACCACACTGCCGGGCTTCTTGCGCCGTACCGGCAGCTCGTTCTCGTACGAGTCCTCCGCTGCCGAGGCACCCTGGGGTTCGTTGAGGATGCTCACAGGTTGTTCGTCTCCCGGTTCTTCTCGTGGCTCGTCTGCGCGATGCCTGCGGGAACGTAACCGGTCTGCCCCTTCTTCACGAGGTCCTGGAGGTGCTGCTCGTAGCGCTCCGGGGAGACGACCTTCACGTTGAACAGCATCCGGGAGTGGTCCACGCCGCACAGCTCGGCGCACTTGCCGAGGAAGGTGCCCTCCTTGTTGGGGGTCACCTCGAAGGCGTTGGTGTGGCCCGGGATGACGTCCTGCTTCATGAGGAACGGCACCACCCAGAAGGAGTGGATGACGTCGCGCGAGGTCAGGACGAAGCGGACCGTCTTGCCCTTGGGGAGCCAGAGGGTCGGGCCGGGGTTGCCGGTCTGCGGGTTCTCCGTGCCGGGGGTACCGCAGTCGTAGGTACCGCCGGCGTTCGCCGGGAAGTCCTTGGTGAACCGGTCCGGGATGTTGGACAGTTCCTTGGAGGTCTTGGCGTCACCGGAGGAACCGGGCACGTCCTCGACGTAGTTGAAGCACCAGCTCCACTGGAAGCCGACCACGTTGACCGTGACGTCGGGCTCCTTCTTGAGGCTCATGATCTCGGACTCGTCACGCGCGGTGAAGTAGAACAGCACCGAGACGATGACGAGCGGGACCATGGTGTACAGGGCCTCGATGGGCAGGTTGTACCTGGTCTGCGGAGGGACCTCGACCTTGGTGCGGCTGCGCCGGTGGAAGAAGACACTCCACAGGATCAGACCCCACACCAGCACGCCGGTGGCCAGCGCCGCGGCCCAGGAGCCCTGCCACAGGGAGAGGATCCGGGGAGCCTCTTCCGTGGTCGGGGTGGGCATGCCGAGGCGGGGGAAGTCCTCGTATGTGCAACCAGTGGCGGTCGCCAGGACCAGGCCCGCGGTCAGTGCCTGCAGCAGCTTCCGCCGCATCGGGCGCCGTGGCGTGGGGGTACCGCCCGCGCCGCCCGCGGCGTGGGGGAGGTCGGAGCCGTTGGGACTCACGTAGCGCCTTCCCGAGAGTCTCGCCCGCGCTGTTCGGCTGCGGCCTTCTCGCTGGTCGGTCGCCGCCCTGCGTCGGGCAGGGTTTGATGTTTATGCGGACCAAACCCTAGCCGACGCCCTCCGGGGGGTCGCGGGGAGGGTGGCATACGCGCCGGGGGTCACTCTGAAAGGGGTGGGACAGGGGCGCCCACGGGCCGGGAGGTGCGGTTTCGTTGGCGGCTGACGGTTCGTTGCGGCTTGTCGCGCCGTTCCCCGCGCCCCTTCGGAACGTTTCCCTGCCGGACGTCATAGCGTGGGCCCGTGGTCTACTTCGACGCCGCTTCCGCCGCTCCTCTTCATCCCGTTGCCCGGCAGGCCCTGTTGGCCTCGCTCGACGAGGGGTGGGCGGATCCGGCCCGGCTGTACCGGGAGGGGCGGCGGGCGCGGATGCTGCTCGACGCCGCCCGGGAGGCCGCGGCCGAGGCCGTGGGGTGCCGTCCGGACGAGTTGGTGTTCACCCCTTCGGGCACGCGGGCCGTGCATGCGGGGATGGCGGGGGCGCTGGCCGGGCGGCGACGCGTCGGGGGTCACCTGATCGTGTCAGCGGTCGAACACTCCTCCGTACTGCACGCGGCCGAGGCGCACGAGGCCGCCGGCGGGAGCCTCACCCGCGTCCCGGTGGACCGGGCGGGCGCGGTGGATCCGGCGGCGTACGCGGCGGCCCTCGGCGAGGACACCGCGCTGGCCTGCCTGCAGTCGGCCAACCACGAGGTGGGCACCGAGCAGCCGGTGGCCCGGGTGGCGGAGGTCTGCCGGGCGGCGGGCGTGCCGCTGCTGGTCGACGCGGCCCAGTCGCTGGGCTGGGGGCCGGTCGAGGGCGACTGGTCGCTGCTCGCGGGCAGCGCCCACAAGTGGGGCGGCCCCTCGGGGGTGGGGCTGCTGGTCGTGCGCAAGGGGGTCCGGTTCGCGCCGCAAGGGCCCGGGGACGAGCGGGAGTCGGGACGGGCGCCCGGGTTCGAGAACCTCCCGGCCGTCGTGGCCGCGGCGGCGTCCCTGCGGGCGGTGCGGGCCGAGGCGGCGGCGGAGGCGGGCCGGCTGCGGGAGCTGACGGAGCGGATCCGGGCCCGGGTGCCGCTTGTGGTGCCGGACGCGGAGGTGGTGGGCGATCCGGAGCACCGGCTGCCCGGGGTCGTCACCTTCTCGTGTCTCTATGTCGATGGGGAGACTCTGCTGCACGAGCTGGACCGTGCCGGTTTCTCCGTCTCCTCCGGGTCGTCCTGCACGAGCAGCACGCTGACGCCGAGCCATGTCCTGAAGGCGATGGGGGTGCTGAGCGAGGGCAACGTCCGGGTGTCCCTGCCGCCGGGGACCCCGGCCGAGGACGTGGAGCGGTTCCTGGAGGTGCTGCCGGGCACGGTGGCCGCGGTGCGGGAGCGGCTGGGGGCGCCGACGGGGACAGGGCCCGGCCGGGAGGAGGGGGGCCGGGAAGAAGGGGCCCGGGAGGAGAGGCCCCGGGAAGAGGGGGTCTCGGAGGAGAGGGCGCCGGAGGCGCGGGCCGGTCTCGTCGTGGACGCGATCGGCCGCCGCTGCCCGATCCCGGTGATCGAACTGGCCAAGGTCATCGGCGACGTCCCCGTCGGCGGCACGGTCCGCGTCCTGGCCGACGACGAGGCGGCCCGCCTGGACATCCCGGCGTGGTGCGAGATGCGCGGCCAGGAGTACGCGGGCGAGGAGCCGGCGGAGACGGGGACGGCCTACCTGGTCCGCCGGATCAGGTAGGCCGCCGGGGCCGGGCTCAGCCCAGGTGCGTCTTGACCTCGGCCGCGGCCTCGTCGCCGTACGCCTTGGTGAAGCGCTCCATGAAGTGGCCCCGGCGCAGCTGGTACTCCTGGGTGCCGACGGTCTCGATGACCAGCGTGGCGAGCATGCAGCCGACCTGCGCCGCGCGCTCCAGCGGCACGCCCCAGGCGAGTCCCGACAGGAAGCCCGCGCGGAAGGCGTCGCCGACGCCCGTGGGGTCGGCCTTGCGCTCCTCGTCGGGGACGCCGACCTCAATGGTCTCCTCGCCGGTCCGCTCGATGCGCACGCCCCGCGCGCCGAGGGTGGTGACGCGGTGGCCGACGCGGCCGAGGATCTCGGCGTCGCTCCAGCCGGTCTTGGTCTCGATGAGCCCCTTCTCGTACTCGTTGGAGAAGAGGTAGGTCGCCCCGTCCAGCAGTATCCGGATCTCGTCGCCGTTCATCCGGGCGATCTGCTGCGAGAAGTCGGCGGCGAACGGGATGGACCGCGTACGGCACTCCTCGGTGTGCCGGAGCATCCCCTCCGGGTCGTCGGCGCCGATGGAGACCAGGTCGAGGCCGCCCACGCGGTCGGCGACGGTCTTCAGCTCGATGAGGCGGGCCTCGCTCATGGCGCCGGTGTAGAAGGAGCCGATCTGGTTGTGGTCGGCGTCGGTGGTGCAGACGAAGCGGGCGGTGTGCAGGGTCTCGGAGATGCGGACCGAGCCGGTGTCGACGCCGTGCCGGTCCAGCCAGGCCCGGTACTCGTCGAAGTCCGCGCCGGCCGCGCCGACCAGGATCGGGCGGGTGCCGAGCTGGCCCATGCCGAAGGCGATGTTCGCGGCGACGCCGCCCCGGCGTACGTCGAGCTGGTCGACCAGGAAGGAGAGCGAGACCGTGTGCAGCTGGTCCGCAACGAGCTGGTCGGAGAAGCGGCCGGGGAAGGTCATGAGGTGGTCGGTGGCGATGGAGCCGGTGACTGCGATGCGCACGACGTGGACTCTCTCCTGAGGGGAGGCGGGTTGACGGTTCACGCTACCCGGCGGGGACGCCAGGCTGAAGCAGGTGGCGAGCAGGCGCAGGTCAGGTACCGGGCCAGGCCCTGGTCCCCCTCAGAAGCGGGCGAAACTACCCGGTAGTACGACTTTCTTCGCGGGGCCGGTGTGCCTACGGTGCTGTGATGACGAACCTGAGGACCGCCGACCCCGCCCCGGCCGACCTGGACGGCGATCTGGCCTCCCTGCGCGGGGACTGCGCCCGGATGACACCGCGCTGGCCGGCTTCGGCGCACGTCTCCGCCCGGCCGGTGCCCGTCCCGCTCCCGCACGGCGTACGGGTGCCGCAGACGTCGGCCCGGTTGCTGGAGTCGATGCCGGAGTACGGCGGCTGAGCAACCCCTGGCGCCTGAGCACTCCCGGAGGCTGAGCGCCCCGGGCGGCTCCGGGGCCGTTCGGGTGGCGTGCGCCGTCGCTTCGGGCGGCGTGCGCGTCGCCGGGAACCGGATGCGCGTCCACCGCGTCCCATGGCTGTCCCCAGCAACAGCCGAAGGGCAGCCGAAGGAGCGATGCGGTGAACACCGAGCGACCCGACAACGACGACGCCACCGCCGCCGACGAGGCCGGCTCCGGGCGTCCCGCGCGGCGGCGCCCCCCGGCGGTCGCGGTGGCGTCGGTCGCCGCCGCGGTGCTGCTCCTGGGCGCCGGCGGTGGCTATCTGGCCACGTCCGCCACCGGCGGCGCGGACGGCGGTACGTCGTCCGGCGCGTCGGGCGACGGCACTCCCCCGCCGCTCCCCCTCGACGACCACGGCACGTCTCCCGAGGGCGGCACGAACGGCATCGCGCCCGGCGAGCCCGACCCGTACGGCGTCACCTACCGGGCCGACGGCTCGCTCCCCGAGGGCCCCGGCTCGGCGCCGGTGTACCGGGCGAAGGGCGACGTCACCGAGGCGGAGGTGGCCCGGCTGGCCGAGGCGCTGGGCGTCGGGAGCGCGCCCCGCGTCCAGGGCGACGCGTGGAAGGCGGGCAACGCCAAGGACGGTTCCGGACCGCTGCTCACGGTGGACCGGCAGGCGCCGGGCACCTGGACCTTCCACCGCTACACGCCGGGCACCGACAACTGCAAGAAGGGCGCCGAGTGCAAGGCCCCGCCGGCGGACGGCAGTCCGGTGGACGAGGCGGCCGCCAGGCAGGCCGCGGCGCCGGTGCTGGAGGCGCTGGGCCAGGAGGACGCCAGGCTGGACGCGAGCCAGGTCATGGGCGCCAAGCGGGCGGTGAACGCGGAACCGGAGGTCGGCGGGCTGCCCACGTACGGCTGGACGACGGGCGTGGTCGTCAGTGCCCAGGGCGAGGTGGTCGGCGGCAGCGGGCAGGTCAAGGCGCCGGTGAAGGGCGACACGTACCCGGTCCTGGACGCGAAGGAGACGCTGGCGCTGCTGAACTCGCCGGGCAGCGGCCCGGGCGCCGGCATCGGCGGCTGCGCGAGTCCCGTGCCGCACCGGGAGGGCGACGGCGCGGACCTGCCGTGCGCGCCGCCGGCCGGCGCCCCGGGGAAGTCCGCGAGCCCGGGGAAGTCCGGCGGCGGGAAGCAGGCCGCCACGGTCGAGGACGCGGTGTTCGGACTGGCCGCGCACCCCGTGCGGGGGCGGCAGACGCTGGTGCCGTCGTGGCTGTTCGAGGTGCGGATGCCGGGCGCGCGGGACGCGGTCACGGTCACGTACCCGGCGGTCGAGCCGCGGTACCTGACGACGGCGGCGCCCGCCTCACCCGCCCCGACGCCCTCCTCGTCCTCCTCGTCCTCCGGGGAACCGTCCTCGGACCCGTCGAAGCCCCGGAACGTGGAGGTGAGCGGCTACACGGCCGGGGACGGCGAGCTGACCGTGCACTTCACCGGCGGCGTGTGCGCCGACTACGACGCGAAGGCGCAGGAGCGCGACGGGGAGGTGGCCGTCACGGTGACCGAGACGCCGCACCGGGACAAGGTCTGCATCCTGATCGCCAAGGAGTACGAGCGGACGGTGCGGCTCGACGAACCGCTCGGCGGGCGCGAGGTCGTCGGGGCGGACGGCGAGCGCGTGCCGACGTACAAGCCGGGCGCGCGGCTCCCGGCACCGTCCGGGGGCCGGTGACACCACCCGGCACCTCACCCGGCACGGGACAGGGCGGCGGCCCGGGACCTCGGTCCCGGGCCGCCGCCCTGTTCTGCTCGGGTGCCGCGCGGCTCAGCTGAAGGAGTCGCCGCAGGCGCAGGAGCCCGTCGCGTTCGGGTTGTCGATCGTGAAGCCCTGCTTCTCGATCGAGTCCACGAAGTCGACGGTGGCGCCGCCCAGGTACGGGGCGCTCATGCGGTCGGTGGTGACCTTGACGCCGCCGAAGTCCTTCACCACGTCGCCGTCGAGCGAGCGCTCGTCGAAGAAGAGCTGGTAGCGCAGGCCGGAGCAGCCGCCGGGCTGGACGGCGACGCGCAGCGCCAGGTCGTCACGGCCTTCCTGGTCGAGCAGCGCCTTGACCTTCGACGCGGCGGCGTCGGTCAGGATGATGCCGTCGGTGACGGTGGTGGTCTCGTCCGATACGGACATCTACATCTCTCCCGGGTTGTACGGAGACTGCTTGCCGACGGCGTCAACCGCCGGAGCCGCGGATTCATTCCGGGCGCGCCGAGTCTTTCTCCTCGGCATCCTGTCCCCTTCATGCTCGCACACGCCCCCGCGCGCGGTCAGCGGCCGGAGGGCCCCGTCCCGGCTGCGGGGCACGCAAGATCGTCCACATGACCTCCGGCGGGGACGTCGGACGTCCGGTACGGAGGTCCGTCGATTACCGGGCGCTCGCACAGCTTGGCCGGAATGAGACGTACAGCTTCACCCGATTCAGCGAGTCGACCACACCGGCCGGCAAGGAAGCACGGGGAGGCGACCGACAGCCGGCAGGGATTCGCCAAGCATCCCGAGGATGACTGAAGTGCATCGACAATCAGCAAACCTCAAACGACAGTGACCCACGTCACAATCAGGGGCAAGGTCGTCCAAAAAATCACTTGTCCACCGAAAGGGCGATACGTGAATCTTGATACGTCTGGGCAACCTCGCCCGGCAAACGAAAAGGGGGAATACGATGAAGCTCATCAAGGCCGCTCCCGCGGCCAAGAAGGTCACGTTCTCCGTGATGTACAACGCCCAACTCTGATCCGAGGCGTCGTGCATCCGTGAGGGGCAGAGACTCTCTGCCCCTCACGGGCACGTCTCATTTCCGGCCGGAATGGACTTGCAAGAGAAACGGGGGGGCAGGGTGCGCCATTTCGTGGTTTCAGCCGGTCGTGGAGTCGTGGGTTTTTCGCCGGTCAAGGCGCTCATCGACGTGACGGACAGGTCCCGGTGGCGGCGGGAAGCGCTGATCGGTCTCAAGCTGATCTCACCCGACGACCCCGCCTGCTCCGGCATCGACAGCGAAGCGAGCCTCACGGACGCCGCGCAGGCCCAGGACCGGATCCGGTTCTTCCTGAAGGACCGCCTCACCCGGAACTTCCGTGATGTCGGCAGGGCCTGGCTGTCCGAGGTGGGCCCCTGCCTCGTCGAGGTGACCCACGCAGAGCTGCTGGACGAAGGCAGCCGCCTCTTCCTGGAGACACTGGCGACTCTGCCGGGGCGGGACGTCGAGGTACGGCTCCAGGTGGGCGCGGGCGGTTCCGCAGCCACCGCGCATCCTCCCGAGAGCCCCCGGGAAGACACCGTCAACCGCCTGTTCGCCCGGGTCGGTGGGTTGTCGGAGTCCGACGTGGACCACCTGTACGAACAGGCAGTGGAATACCTGAGCGTCGGCGACAGCTGGACCGCCGAGCGGATTCTGCGGGGCATCCAGCCGCACCGCGACGTGCCGGCCGTCTGGGGGCGTCTTGCCCTGGCGTACACCATGCAGGGCAGGACTCTGGAGGCGGAGTTCTGCTGTCTCAGGTGGCGCAGCGATCCCGACCCCGTCGGGGTGGCCGGCGCGGACTACGCGCTCTCCATGCTCTACGCGCGCCATCACCCGGAGCACCTGCGCTCCCTCGACCGGACGGCCGACTACCTGGAACACGGGTACGCCGCCCTGGACCGGGTGGACGAAGACGACGACCGGGATCTCACTTTCCATCGGGTCTTCAACCGGAACGGTTATGCTCTCGTAGAATTCCGGCGGGGACGCGTCGATGTGGCGATCGAACACCTGACAGCCGGTATCTCGAAGCTCCGCAGCGGCACTGCGGTCCACCGCATGCACCAAACCGTGCTGATGTACAACCTGGCACAGTGCTACCGGCGCATCGGCAGGATCGACTCCGCCATCGAGACTTATCGTGAGCTGCTCGGCGTCGATGGAAAGATGCCGGAATACCATATGGAACTCGCTCACTGCCATCTGAGCGCCGAGCAGTTCAGCGAAGCACTCGCCTCCCTTCTGGAAGCCAGGAATCTGGGGCCTTCCATCCAGGAGGTACATTCACTCCTGGGTTTCACATACCTGCGGATCGGGAAGACGGCAGAGGCCCTCGACGCTTATCGCATCGCGCATGAATGCGATCCACGGGACGTCGATGCGCTGTACGACTACGCGTACCTTCTGGCCGAGTCCGAGCAGACGGAAAAGGCCTTGCAGCTGGCCTGCAGTCTGGACCCCGGCCTGCTGCCGCGCGACCAGGCGGTCAAGCTCCTGACACTGGCGGCCGAGCAGCACGCCCAGCTCGGGAACCTTCCCTCGGCTCACTCGGCGCTGGAAGAGGTCCTCACGCTCAATCCGGACGACCCGGACGCCCGCGCCAATCTCGATCAAGTGGCCGCCGCCATGGCGTGACCGCAGCACGCCGCCCCGCAGCCCGCGCCCCCTGAACAGGGAATTCAGTGTCCAAAGCCGAGAAGGCGTCCATGCGTTCCTCCCGTGCCACGCCGTCGAACCGAAGTCTGCCGGTCCCGGGGGCCCGCCGCCTGGTGGCCTACACCTTCATGTTCTTCACCGGCATGTGGCTCTCGAAGACAGTGCATCCGCTGTACTTCAACACGCATGACGATCTTGTGAACTTCGGTCTGTCGTACACCGCCATGGCCGTCGCCGGCACCACGTCGGTGTTCATCGGCCGGCTCTCGGACCGGTGGGGACCGAGAGCGGTACTCATCGGCGGCACCGTCCTCTACTCGGCCGGCATGACGCTGCGCATCGTCCACGACAGTGCCGTCGTCGCGGTGGCTTCCGGCCTCGTAGCGGGTGTCGGAGCCTCGTCCGTGTTCATCGGTCTGCGCACGTGGACCCTGCACCACACGACCGAGGAGCAGCGGGTCCCCATCGTGTCGCGCCGGGAGTTCATGAACCAGGCCGGGACAGCTCTCGGTATGGGAACTGCCGGAGCGCTCGCCGCGTTCATCGGCGCAGGTGACCGAGGCTACGTCTGCGTGCTGCTCCTCGCGGCGGGCTGCGTGCTGGCCGGGCTCTTCCTCATCCCCCCGGGTCGGACCAGTACGGTCTCCGCCGGCCGGGCGAAGGCCGGCGGGGCGGGGTTCGCCACGGTGTTCCGAGAACACCGGGGCCTGGCGCTCGGCGTTGTCGGTCTCGGATTCCTGATGGGCTCCTACGCCAGCATCCTCAGCCCGTACTTGCCGCTGCTGCTTGCCGAGCGGGGTGTGCCCGTGGCTCTCGTCGGTGTCGTGCTTGCCGTGGCCAGCGTCGTCCGGCTGACCGCGGCAGCCGTCGCCGGGAAGTACCTGCGTGAGCGTTCTCCGCTGGCGGTCTTCCTGGTCTCGGAGAGTTGCTGTGCGGCGGCCACGCTGATCCTGGCCCTGTCCGTGAGCCCCTGGCTGGCGGCCTGCGCCCTGGCCGTGCGCGGCGCTTTCCTGCTCGGCGCAACCGTCTCCCAGGAACTGCTGCAACTGAACGCCTTCCCCACCGCCCTCGCCGGAGTCCTCTTCGGGCTCGTGCAGAGTGCCTTCCTGGCCGGAGACGCCCTGGGCGGTGCGGTGGGCGGCTGGCTGTACCACCAACTCGGCAGCTCGCACACGGTACTCATCGCCACAGTGCTCACCCTGGCCAACGCACTGCTCGTGCCGACCTTCTACGGCCGTCTGCGCAGACTCTCCGAGACCGCCCCGGAAAGGCAGAGCGCGCATGCCACTTCCTGACGCCGCCCGCTCCCGGCGCCATCTGGCCGAGACCTTCTTCACCGAGCGCGGCCGGTTCCTCCTCTCGTGGGACGAAGGCCCGGTGCTGGGAACGGTCCAGGACGACGGCGCCCTGCACCTCGACGTGCCCGTGGATGCGCAGCGTGCCTCGACCGACACCCGCATCGGGCTCGATGGTGACGCCGTTCTGTACGTCGAATCACGTGAAGTGCTCGTGACCGTGCAGATGGACGACGCGGAAGTCGTCGTTGCCGAGAGCGGCCTGAGCGGCCGGAGCCAACGGTGGCATGCCACGTTGCCACCGGCGGAGCACGGTCACTGGACCCTGACGGACGTGGTGGATGCCTGGGACGAAGAGGGCGCACACTGCCTGGTTCTCACAGTCGAGGACGGCGCGGGATCCGTCGAGTTCCACCAGATCGGTGCCGGCAAGCCGGCACGGGCCCACCGGCCCCGCGTGCCGGGGCAGTTGGTCTACTGGGATCTCCGGTGCGACGCGGCCGTCCTCCGCGAGGACCGCGGCCCCTGGGATTCCAGGCTGCATCTGGAACGTCCGCTGTCGAAGGCCACCCCGCAGGCGGTCGAGGCCCGGTGGGCAGACGGCTGGGAGGGACACGGCCTGCTCATCGAGACGCCCTCCGGCTCCGCGAGCCGCCTGGTGGGATGGGACCTCGCCGCTCACTCCCGGATCACGATCGCCGGCCCGGCCGGACACATCGATGCAGCACGCTTCACACGTGAGGGCAGCGGACGTGTCCTCGTCGTCGCCACCGTCGAGGGTTCGGACACCCTGCACCTGTGGAACCCGGACGACGACGAGAACGTACAGCTTCCCCTCGACGGCACCGGCCGGCTCCGCATCCGGACCGCCGGGCCGCGCGGAATCGGGATCTACCGGGTCTCGACACTGGGAGGCTCCTCCTGGATCTGGCTGGACCAGGACGGAAACCTGCACCGGTCCGGGGGCGAGATCCCCCGCCACGGCGGGCAGGCCACGCTGTCCCATGTCTGGTACGGCCGGACACCGGCGCTCCGGTACCTGCCGGAGCAGCCTCCGGTGGCAGCCGTTGTCTCGCTCCACGGCGGACCGGAGTCGCTGGAACGCGATGAGCTCCGCTGGGACGGCCTGTACCGCGAACTCCTCGACGCCGGTGTCGCCGTCATCGGGCTCAACTACTGCGGGTCCACCGGATACGGTCCACTCCACACGCAGCGGGCGTGGAAGACCTGGACCACCGCGTTCCGAGAAGATGTCGAGTCCTGTATCGCTGCCGCGGCGGAATGGGGAGTGGGCCCGGCCGGCATCGCCCTTCTCGGTGGCAGTTTCGGCGGCGCACTCGCCTTGCTGGGCTGTGTCCTCCGGCACGACCTCGCCGGCGCAGTCGCCAGTGCTCCGCTCATCGACATCCGACGCCACGCGGAGCGGGCAGCTGCGGCGGATCCCTCCTACCGGGACTGGTTCGGAGCTCGATTCGAACTCGCCGCGTCGGCCGCGCCGGCACAACGGGTCTTCGATCCCGGACACCTCTGCGCCACGGATCCCGGACAGCGTGTCTTCCTCGTCCACGGCAGCGAGGACGAGGTGACGCAGTGGCAGCACAGCAAGCGCGCGGCCGACGAGGCGGTCCGCAGAGAGCTGCCCTGGACGCTGGTCACCGAGGCGGGAGCGGGTCACGTGCCTGCCGACCTCGACGAGGCCGAGCACCGGTACCGGAACATCCACTCGGCTCTGCTGCAGGTTCTGGGGATGGATCCCGTTACCGAAGCGACGTCCTGAGGAGTGCTGACGAGCAGCACGGCCACGCCTGCTGCGGCCGACGTATCGGCGGACTGCCGGGAGTGAGCTGCTCCGAGTGTGCCGGGGTCGCGTCCCGTGAGGTACGCGCCACCGACCGCGGCGAGCGCACCGGGATTCACGTCACACCGACACTATGGGCATCGTCAAAGTGACGTGAAGCGGATATGATATATAGCGTCAGTTCGACGAAAAGGGTCGACGAGAAACAGAAAGGGTGCGTGTCGTGACCACCGCCCAAACCCAGGAGCTCGACGTACAGCCGACGCCCCTCGCCCTGCTGCTGCTCGGCCGCGAGGCCGACCCGAGGAGCGAGCGCGGTGTGGAGTGCCCCGGCGACCTGCCCTCGCCCTCCGACCCGGACCTGGTCGCACGCGCCCGCGCGGCCAAGGAGAAGCTCGGTGACAAGGTCTTCGTCCTCGGTCACCACTACCAGCGCGACGAGGTCATCCAGTTCGCGGACGTCACGGGCGACTCCTTCAAGCTGGCCCGGGACGCCGCCGCGCGCCCGGAGGCCGAGTACATCGTCTTCTGCGGTGTGCACTTCATGGCCGAGTCGGCCGACATCCTCACCTCCGACGACCAGAAGGTGGTCCTGCCCGACCTGGCCGCCGGCTGCTCCATGGCGGACATGGCCACCGCCGAGCAGGTCGCCGAGTGCTGGGACGTGCTGACCGAGGCGGGGGTCGCCGAGCAGGTCGTGCCCGTCTCGTACATGAACTCGTCGGCGGACATCAAGGCGTTCACCGGCAAGCACGGCGGCACCATCTGCACCTCCTCCAACGCCGAGCGCGCCCTGAACTGGGCCTTCGAGCAGGGCGAGAAGGTGCTCTTCCTGCCCGACCAGCACCTCGGCCGCAACACGGCGGTGCGGGACCTGGGCATGTCCCTGGAGGACTGCGTCGTCTACAACCCGCACCGGCCGAACGGCGGGCTGAGCGCCGAGGAGCTGCGCGCGGCGAAGATGATCCTGTGGCGGGGGCACTGCTCGGTGCACGGCCGCTTCAGCCTGGACTCTGTCGCCGACGTGCGGGAGCGCATACCCGGCGTCAACGTCCTGGTGCACCCGGAGTGCAAGCACGAAGTCGTGGCCGCCGCGGACCAGGTCGGCTCGACCGAGTACATCATCAAGGCCCTGGAGGCGGCCCCGGCCGGTTCCAAGTGGGCCATCGGCACCGAGCTGAACCTGGTCCGGCGGCTGGCGAACCGTTTCGCCGCCGAGGACAAGGAGGTCGTCTTCCTCGACAAGACGGTCTGCTTCTGCTCGACCATGAACCGCATCGACCTCCCGCACCTGGTCTGGACGCTGGAGTCGCTGGCCGAGGGCACCCTCGTCAACCGCATCGAGGTCGACCGGGAGACGGAGGCGTTCGCGAAGCTGGCACTGGAGCGGATGCTCGCGCTGCCGTAGGAATCGCGCCCGCACGGCCGGGGCCCCGCGCGACCGCCTTCGGTGTCGCGCGGGGCCCCGGCCGTTTCCGGACGCCTCAGACGTTCGCCGTCTCCGGCTCCTGCGAGGTCGCGGCCTGCGGCGGCACGTCGCCGCCCCGCTTCGCCGCCTTCTTCTTCGCGCGCCGCTCCTTGCGCAGCTCCAGCATCGCGTAGAGCGTCGGGACGAGGAGCAGGGTCAGCAGCGTCGAGGTGATCAGGCCGCCGATCACGACCACCGCGAGCGGCTGGGCGATGAAGCCGCCCTCTCCGGTGACGCCCAGCGCCATCGGGAGCAGGGCGAAGATCGTCGCCAGGGCCGTCATCAGGATGGGGCGCAGCCGGTGGCGGCCGCCCTCCAGGACGGCCTCGACGACGCCGTAGCCCTGCTTGCGGTACTGGTTGATCAGGTCGATCAGCACGATCGCGTTGGTGACCACGATGCCGATCAGCATCAGCATGCCGATCATCGCCGGGACGCCCATCGGGGTGCCGGTGGCGATCAGCAGGCCGATCGCGCCGGTCGCCGCGAACGGGATCGACACCAGCAGGATCAGCGGCTGGGCCAGCGACCGGAAGGTGCCGACCAGCAGCATGAACACGATGGCGATCGCCGCGAGCATGGCGAGGCCGAGGTTGACGAACGCCTCGTCCTGGTCGGCGGTGACGCCGCCGATCTCCGCCGTGGCACCGGTCGGCAGGTCGAGACCGTCGATCTTCGTCTGGAGGTCGGTGCTGACCGCGCCGGTGTTGTCGCCGGTCGGCCTGGCGGTGACGGTCGCCGAGCGCTGGCCGTCGATGCGGGTCATCGACACCGGGCCGTCCACCAGCTCCACGGTGGCGATGTCACCGAGCTTCGCGGGGCCCAGGTTCAGTGCCTTCAGCTCGTCCAGCGTCTCGGCGGGCTGCGCCGACCGGATGACGACGTCGCGCTCGGTGTCGTCCAGCGTCGCCTTGGCCGCCGGGGTGCCGCGCACCGCCTGGGCGACGGCCGCGCCGAGGGTCTGGTCGGTGAACCCGGCCCCGGCCGCCTTCGCGTTGGCCTTGACCGAGATGCGCGGCACGCTCTCGGCGAGGTCGCTGGTGACGTCGGTGACGTCGTCGAGTTCGGCGACCGTCTTGCGGACCTGCTCGGCGGCGTCGCGCAGCACCTGCGCGTCGGCGGCCTTGACGACGACGCTCAGGTCCTGGCTGCCGAAGCCGTCGCCGCCGGCGACCGTGGTGGTGCCGATGCCGTCGAGCTTCGCGAGCCCGTCCTCCAGGTGGTCCTGGACGTCCTCGTAGGACGCCGAGTCCTCCAGCATCACCTGGTACGAGGCCTGGTTGGTGTCCGTGCCGCCGCCGAAGGCGGCCATGAAGCCGGACGAGCCGATGGTG
The DNA here is from genome assembly GCF_000721235.1 of Streptomyces olivaceus. Classification (GTDB taxonomy): domain Bacteria; phylum Actinomycetota; class Actinomycetes; order Streptomycetales; family Streptomycetaceae; genus Streptomyces; species Streptomyces olivaceus. The sequence continues at coordinate 104,564 of NZ_JOFH01000002.1, read as the reverse complement.
ACCTGGTACTCCTTGACGCCGTCGGTGTCGCCGAGCAGCTTCTCGACCTTCTTGGCCTGGGCGTCGGTGGCGCCGAGGCTGGTGCCCGGCTCCAGCTCCTGCTTGATGCTGAGGACCTCCTGCTCGCCCTGGTCGAAGAAGTTGGTCTTCAGCAGCGGCGCCATGCCGAAGGTGCCGATCAGCACGACGACGGCGATGGCCACGCTGGTCAGGCGGCGGCGGGTGGCGAAGCGCAGGACGGGGACGTAGAACCGCTGCAGGCGGCTCCTCGCCTCCTTCTCCTCGGCGAGGCGGCGGGCCTCGGCCGCGTCCTCGGGGGTGCCCTTCGGGGGCCGCAGGAACCAGTACGACAGGACCGGGACGACCGTCAGCGACACCAGCAGGGACGCGAGCAGCGCGGCGGTGACGGTGAGGCTGAAGGAGCCGAACAGCTCGCCGACCATGCCGCCGACCAGACCGATCGGCAGGAACACGGCGACGGTGGTGAGCGTGGAGGAGGTGACCGCTCCGGCGACCTCGCGGACGGCCTTGAGGATGGCCTCCCGGCGCTCCTCGCCGTAGCCGAGGTGGCGCTTGATGTTCTCCAGGACCACGATCGAGTCGTCGACGACGCGGCCGATGGCGATGGTCAGCGCGCCCAGCGTCAGCATGTTGAGCGACAGGTCGCGCGTCCACAGGACGATCAGCGCCAGCACCACCGACAGCGGGATGGAGACCGCGGTGACCAGGGTGGAGCGGATCGACGCCAGGAAGACCAGGATGACCAGGACGGCGAAGAGCAGACCGAGCCCGCCCTCCGTGGTCAGGCCCGAGATGGCCTTGGAGACCGCCGGGCCCTGGTCGCTGACGACGGTGAGGGTCGCGCCGGAGCCCAGCTGCTCGCGCAGGTCGGGGAGCTTGTCCTCGACGGCGTTCGAGATGGAGACCGCGCTGCCGTCGTGGTCCATCGTCACGGCGACCGCGAGGGACGGCTTGCCGTCGGTGCGGGTGAGCGAGTCGGCCTTGGCCTCCTCCTCCTTGACGGTGGCGACGTCGCCGAGGCGGACCGGCTCGTCGACGCCCTCACCGGTGACCATGAGGTCCTGGATCTGCTTGACCGAGGTGAAGCCGCCGCCGACCTGGACGGTGCGGTTGGCGCCGTCCTCGTCGAAGGAGCCCGCGGGGACGGTCGCGCCGCCGGCCTGGAGGGACTGGGCGAGCGCCTGCGGAGCCACGCCCGCCCCGGCCAGCTTCGCGTCGTCCGGCGTGACGGTGACCTGCACGTCGCGGACGCCGTCGACCGTGACCTGGGCGACGCCGTCGATGTTCTTCAGCTCGGAGACGACCGTCTTGTCGAGCTGGTCGGCCAGTGCCTGCTGGTCCTTGTCCGAGGTGACGGCGAGGACGACGGTCGGGATGTCGTCCGTCGAACCGGAGATGACCTGCGGGTCCACGTCGTCCGGGAGCTGGGCGCGGGCCCGGTTCACGGCCTGCTGGACGTCGGCGACGAGCTGCTGGGTGTCCGGGCCGTAGTCGAAGGACGCCATGAGGACGGCGCTGCCCTCACTGGCCGTCGAGGTGACGCCCGATATGCCGTCGACGGCTTCGAGGCTGTCCTCGATCGGCTCGACGACCTGCTTCTCGACCACGTCGGGCGAGGCACCCTGGTACGGGGCGAGGACCGACACCATGGGCAGTTCGATGGTGGGCAGCAGCTGCTGCTTGAGCTGGGGGATCGCGATCGCCCCGAAGACGAGCGCGACGATCGACATCAGCCCTATCAGGGCCCGTTGCGCGAGGCTGAATCTCGACAGCCAGGACATGGGTCAGGGTCTCTCTTCTGTGGCCGAGCAGGGAACGGGGCACGTGGCAGCGCCGGGTGCGGGGCACGTGAGCGCCGGGTGCGGGCAACGGATGAGCGCCCACTCCAACACCCTGAGCCATGGCGGACCCCGGTTCCCTAGGCCCCAGGTCCATTTCCTTATGCGGCACCTACTCCCGCCGCAGTACACGCGGGTAGAGGTCACTCCACCCTTGGACGTACCAACCCTGACTCGTACGCGATGACGACCAGTTGGGCGCGGTCGCGGGCGCCCAGCTTGGCCATGGCCCGGTTCACGTGGGTCTTCACGGTGAGCGGGCTGACCGCCAGGCGTTCGGCGATCTCGTCGTTGGAGTGCCCGCCGGCCACCTGGACCAGCACCTCGCGCTCGCGTCCGGTCAGCGACCGCAGCCGCTCGGCGCGCGCCGGATCGCGGTTCTCGTCGCCCGTGCCCTCCTGGGCGAGGAAGCGGGCGATCAGTCCCTTGGTGGCGGTCGGCGACAGCAGCGCCTCGCCGCCGGCCGCGACGCGGATGGCGGCGAGGAGTTCGTCGGGCTCCGAGCCCTTGCCGAGGAAGCCGGAGGCGCCGGCGCGCAGCGACTGCACCACGTAGTCGTCGACCTCGAAGGTGGTCAGTATGACCACGCGGACATGGGCGAGGGCCGGGTCGGCGCTGATCAGGCGGGTGGCGGCGAGACCGTCCGTGCCGGGCATCCGGATGTCCATCAGCACCACGTCGGCCCGCCGTTCGGCGGCCAGCCGGGCCGCCTCCGCGCCGTCGGACGCCTCCCCCACCACCTCCATGTCGGGCTCGGAGTCGACCAGCACCTTGAAGGCGCTCCGCAGCAGCGCCTGGTCGTCGGCGAGCAGGACACGGATCGTCATACGGAGTGCTCCACAGCGGTGTTCATACGAGGTCCTCCACGGCGTCGGCGGCGTCGGTACGGCTTCTGACCGGAAGGATCGCATGGACCCGGAAACCGCCCCCGTAGCGGGGACCGGTGGTGAGGATGCCGCGCACGGCGGTGACCCGCTCGCGCATGCCGAGCAGGCCGTGGCCGCCGCCGTCGGCGGGGGCACCGTCGGTAGGAGCGCCGTCGTCGGTGCCGGTGCCGTCGTCGAGCACGGTCACCTCGATGTTCGGCCCCACCCTTACGACGCTGACCTCGGCCTTCGCCCGCTCCCCCGCGTGCTTGCGGACGTTGGTCAGGGCCTCCTGGATGATGCGGTACGCCGCGAGGTCGACGGCGGCCGGCAGCTCGGTCCCCTGGTCGGCGCGGGCCACCTCGACGTGCAGCCCGGCGTGGTGGAAGGTGCCGACGAGTTCACCGAGGCGGGCGAGGCCCGGAGCGGGCTCGGTCGGCGCCTCCGGGTCGCCGGACTGGCGCAGCAGGCCGACGGTGGCCCGCAGCTCGTCCAGGGCACTGCGGCTGGCCTGCCGTACGTGGGCGAGGGCCGCCTTGGCCTGGTCGGGCCGCTTGTCCATGACGTGCGAGGCGACACCGGCCTGGACGTTGACCAGGGCGATGTGGTGGGCGACCACGTCGTGCAGGTCGCGGGCGATGCGGAGCCGCTCCTCGGCGACCCGGCGGCGCGCCTCCTCCTCGCGGGTGCGTTCGGCCTTCTCGGCCCGGTCCCGGATGGCCTGCACGAAGGCCCGGTGGCTGCGGACGGCGTCCCCGGCGGTGGCGCCGATGCCGGTCCAGGCGAAGACAGCGAGGTTCTCCTGCGCGTACCAGGGCAGCGGACCCGCCAGCATGGCGGCGCCGGTGAGGACGGTCATGGTGAGCAGACCGACCCGCCAGGTGGTGGTGCGGTCGGCGGAGGCGGCGACGGTGAAGAGCGCGACGACGGCGCACATGACGACCGGGGCGCGGGGTTCGCCGGTGACGCTCTCGACGACGGAGGCGCAGCCGGTGACGGCAAGGACCGCCATGGGCTCCCGGCGGCGGAAGGCGAGGGCGGCGGCGCCGACGGCCATGAGCGCGAGGCTCAGCGCGTCGGGGGTGCGCAGCTCCCAGCTGACGCCCTCGGGACCGTGCGGATCCACGAAGGAACCCGCGAGCATGCACACCAGGACGGCGGTGGCGAGGGCCGTGTCCAGCGCGGAGGGGTGGGCGCCGAGGGTGCAGCGGGCGCGGGCGAGGGTGCTCACGCTTGTTTACGGTAGCTGGAGTGGGCGCCTGTTTTGAGTGGGGCGGCGTTCAGTGGACGTCGGCCCCCGGGGGCTGCGCCCCCGGACCCCCGCTTCGGCCTGGACGGCCTCGCCCTCAAACGCCGGACGGGCTGAGTGTTGCCGCCCGGCGCCCAGAGTGCGGGAACCTACGCGCCGCCCGGAATCAGGCCGTCGTCGCTCAGGAGTTCCCTGACCTCCTCCAGAGTGGCGTCCGGGGACGGGAGGATGAGGTCGGAGGGCTCCAGGGAGTCCTCCGGGAGCGGCTCGCCCAGTTCGCGGACCTTGGCCAGGAGGGCCTGGAGGGTCGCGCGGAAGCCCGGGCCGTCGCCGTTCTCCATCTCGGCCAGGAGCTCGTCGTCCAGCGTGTCCAGCTCGGCGAGCCGGCCGTCGGGCAGCGTCAGCTGGCCCTCCCCCATGATCCGTACGATCATGTCGCCCTCCTAGGCGTGGAGCTACTGCTTGTCGAACCGCGGGGTGTCCTGCGGCTGCTGCTGGGGCTGCGGACTGCCCTGGCCCTGGTCCTGGCCGCCCTCGATGGCCTGCCGGTCCGAGGTGCTGCCCCCGGACAGCTCGGCCTTCATCCGCTGCAGCTCCAGCTCTACATCCGTACCACCGGAGAGCCGGTCCAGCTCGGCCTGGATGTCGTCCTTGTGCATGCCGGACTGGTCGTCGAGGGCGCCCGAGGCGAGCAGCTCGTCGATGGCACCGGCCCGGGCCTGCATCTGGGCGGTCTTGTCCTCGGCCCGCTGGATCGCCATGCCGACGTCGCCCATCTCCTCGGAGATGCCGGAGAACGCCTCGCCGATGCGGGTCTGCGCCTGGGCCGCCGTGTAGGTGGCCTTGATGGTCTCCTTCTTCGTCCGGAAGGCGTCCACCTTGGCCTGGAGGCGCTGGGCCGCGAGGGTGAGCTTCTCCTCCTCGCCCTGGAGCGTGGCGTGCTGCGTCTCCAGGTCGGTGACCTGCTGCTGGAGGGCGGCGCGGCGGGAGAGTGCCTCGCGGGCCAGGTCCTCCCGGCCCAGCGCCAGCGCCTTGCGGCCCTGGTCCTCCAGCTTGCCCGACTGGGACTGGAGCTGGTTGAGCTGCAGCTCCAGGCGCTTGCGGCTGGTCGCCACGTCGGCGACGCCGCGGCGCACCTTCTGCAGCAGCTCCAGCTGTTTCTGGTACGAGTAATCGAGGGTCTCGCGCGGGTCCTCGGCCCGGTCAAGGGCCTTGTTGGCCTTCGCGCGGAAGATCATCCCCATACGCTTCATGACACCGCTCATGGGCTTCGCGCGCCCCCTTCTGACCGACTCCGGCTCCAGCGACTACAACAGAACCCACAGTACGGGGCCCGACTCCATTACCGCACTGTTCGGGGACGGATGCGCTCATCCCCAAGGACGACTGCGCACGCTCCCGGTCCGGCGTAGGGAGTAGGTGCTCCCCGGGGTGTCCGGAATGCACCGGTGTCCGAGCCCGTACGCCGCACGCACAACGTCCGCTCTGTCCTTTTACAGACGACCGGCGTTGCCGGATCGTTCCCCACCGGACTGGGGTCCACACCCCGGGACCCCGTACCCTTGGGTTTTGTGTTCCGTAGCCGTGCCAAGGATGAGAAGGCCCAGAGCGCCGTCAGCGCGCAGGTGACCGACTCCAAGCAGCCCCGCGACCCGCAGGCCCCGAAGGGCAGGCCCACGCCCAAGCGCAGCGTGGCCCAGTCCCAGCGCCGCAGCGTCGCCAATACGCCGATGACGCGCAAGGACGCGGCCAAGCGGCAGCGCGAGGAGCGCAGGACCGCGATGGCGCGGCAGCGCGAGGCGCTGGCGAAGGGCGACGAGCGGTACCTGCCGGCCCGCGACAAGGGCCCGGTCCGCAAGTTCGCGCGCGACTTCATCGACTCGCGGTTCAACATCGCGGAGTACTTCCTGCCGATGGCCGTGATCATCCTCGTGCTGAGCATGATCCGGGTGGCCTCGCTGCAGAACGTCGCGCTGCTGCTGTGGCTGGTCGTGATCGTGCTGATCGTGCTGGACTCGGCCGTCACCGGCTTCCGGCTGAAGAAGCGGCTCGCCGAGCGCTTCCCGGACGAGCGGCGGCGCGGCGCGGTCGCCTACGCGCTGATGCGCTCGCTCCAGATGCGCCGGCTGCGGCTGCCCAAGCCCCAGGTCAAGCGCGGGGAGCGGCCCTGAGCACGACGCCGTTCACCGAGGGCGCGGCCGAGGCCTGGACAGCGGGGCTGTCCGGGCTTCGCAACGTCGTACGGCAGGAGCTGGTGGCCCGCCAGCTGGACGAGCAGATAGCCGGGCGCTTCGCGGTGGGCAGGCGGCTGCGGGTGCTCGACGTCGGCATGGGCCAGGGAACCCAGGCGCTGCGGCTGGCCCGGGCCGGGCACCAGGTGACCGGCGTGGAGCGGGACACGGCGATGATCGCCACCGCGCGCGAGGCGCTGGCAGGGCAGCCGGAGGGCATCCGGGAGCGGATGCGGATCGTCGAGGGGGACGGCCGGGACACCGGCGTGCACTTCCTGCCGGGCAGCTTCGACGTGGTGCTCTGCCACGGCGTGCTCATGTACGTCGAGGAACCCGACCCGCTGCTCGCGGGGCTGGCCCGGATGCTCGCGCCGGGCGGGCTGCTGTCCCTCCTGGTGCGCAACGCCGACGCGCTCGCCATGCGCCCCGGCCTGCACGGCGACTGGACCGGCGCGCTGGCCGCCTTCGACACCACCGCGTACCGCAACCGGCTCGGCGTCGACGTGCGCGCGGACCGGCTGGCGACGCTGACGGCGAAGCTCGCCGGCATCGGGGCGCCGCTGCACACCTGGTACGGCGTGCGGGTCTTCACGGACACCGCGCCCGACGGGACCGCGCCGCCGGACGACGCCGACGCCCTGCTGGCCGCCGAGGAACGGGCGGGCCGGACGGACCCGTACCGCGGGATCGCGGCGCTGCTGCACCTGTGCGGGGTCCGGGGCTAGCACGGCCCCTGGGGCCCCTCCCTCCTCGCCCGTCTCCTCCGCCGCTACGCCCGTTCGGGTGTTCAGCGCGGGCCGGGGACACGGAGCGCGACGAGACTCGGGCCATGGACGCTTCCCGTACCCGTGCGACCCGTGCCGCCCGTGCCGTGTCCCGGCTGTCCGGCCCGGTGACCGTGCCGGCCTGCACCCTGCTGCTCCTGCTCCCCGTGACGGGCTGCTCCGAGTCCGGTTCCGGCCCGGGGTCCGGCCGCGCGCGGGAGGGCGAGACGGCGCGGGCCGCGGTACCGCGCGCGGCGAGCGATCTGCAGGCCGACTACGAGCGGGTGATCGAGGACGTGCTGCCGTCGGTGGTGCAGATCCAGGCGGGCGACTCGCTGGGTTCGGGAGTCGTGTACGACGACAAGGGGCACGTCGTCACCAACGCGCACGTCGTCGGGGACGGCAAGTCCTTCCGGGTGACGACCGCCCGCGCGGAGGGGGCCCTGGGCGCGAAGCTCGTCTCGTCCTATCCCGAGCAGGACCTGGCGGTCGTCAAGCTCGACAAGGTGCCCGAGGGCCTGAAGGCGGCCCGCCTCGCGGACTCCGCGAAGGTCGCGGTCGGGCAGATCGTACTGGCGATGGGTTCGCCGCTCGGCCTGTCCTCCAGCGTGACGCAGGGCATCGTCTCGGCGACCGGGCGGACCGTCACGGAGGGCGGCAGCGGGGGCGGCACGGGCGCGACGATCGCCAACATGGTGCAGACGTCGGCGGCCATCAACCCCGGCAACAGCGGCGGCGCCCTGGTGAACCTTGACGGGCAGGTGATCGGCATCCCGACGCTGGCGGCCACCGACCCGGGCCTCGGCGAGGGCGCGGCGCCCGGCATCGGCTTCGCGATCCCGGCGTCGATGGTGTCGACGGTGGCCGGGCAGATCGTCGAGGAGGGCCGGGTCACCGACTCGGGGCGGGCCGCGCTGGGCATCACCGCCCGCACGGTCGTCGACGACGGCTACCGGCCCGCGGGCGCGGCCGTCGTCGAGGTGAGCCGCGGCGGGGCCGCGGACGACGCGGGGCTGCGGTCCGGGGACGTCGTCGTGAAGCTGGGCGGTACGGACATCACCACGATCACCTCACTGGCCGAGGCGCTGGCCCCGATGCGGCCGGGCGACCGGACGAAGGTGACGTACACCCGGGACGGCGACGAGCGCACCGCCGAGGTGACACTGGGCGAGCAGTGACGGGGGCTCCACCGCCCCCGCCCGCCCCGGGGCCCTCCGCCCCGGCCCGTCAGACCTCCGACTCGGCCTCGGACTCGGCCGCCGCCGACTCCTCGGCGTGCAGGCTCATCGGACCGTAGATCTCGGTGGCGTCCTCGAAGAGCCGCACCTGGTCGGTGCCGCCCTCCTTGAGGTCCTTCCAGTACTCCCCGACCCACGACTCGGCGTCCCCCTGCGTGGTGAACTCATCGGGCTGCACCGCGGGCCGGACCTCCGTCCCGTCGGCCGTCTCGAACCGCCACGTCCATGCCGCCATGTACGCCTCCCAGGTGTGAGCACGAGCTGAGCGGAAGCCGGACCCTGGTCCTGCCTCCGCCCGCAGCCTATGCGCTGAGCCGGACACGCCCCAGAAGGCCCGGGTGGCCGGGCCCCGCTCTCGATGGGGGACTCGGGCGCGCACGTCGCCGGGCGAGCGGGGAAAATCGGTGCGTGGACGTGACACTGCTCGGCACCGGTGCCCCCGCGGGACTCCCCCGCCCCGACTGCCCCTGCGCGGCCTGTGCCGCGGCGCAGGGCGAGGACGCGCGCGCGGCGACCGCGCTGCTGGTGGACGGGGCGCTGCTGCTCGACCTGACGCCCGGGGCGGCGTTCGCCGCGGCGCGGGCCGGGCGCTCGCTGACCGGCGTCCGGCAGGTGCTGCTCTCCCACCCGCACGACGGCCCGGCCGTGGAGGTGCCGGCCGGGCTGCCGCAGCCGGGCCGGGTGCCGGACGGGCGGGAGCTGGCGCTGCTGACCGGGCACCGGGTGCGGGCGGTGGCGCTGGACGCGCCGGGCACCGGGTACGCGGTGACGGGCCCGGACGGCGGGCGGCTGCTCTACGTCCCGCCGGGCGGCTCCCCCGCCGGCCTGGAGGAGCCCGTGGAGCCGTACGACCTGATCCTCGCGGACGTCGTGGGGCGGCCGGACGCGCTGGCGCGGCTGCGGGCGGTGGGCGCCGCCGGCCCCACGACGGACGTCGTCGCGGTCCACCTGGGGCACGACGTGCCGCCGGGCGCGGAGCTGGCGCGGCGGCTCGCGGCGGCCGGCGCGCGGGCGGTGCCGGACGGGACGACGCTCACGGTGGGCGCGTACGAGGAGGTGCCCGACGTACCGCGGCGCACCCTCGTCCTGGGCGGCGCCCGGTCGGGCAAGTCGGTGGAGGCGGAACGCCGCCTGGAGTCCTTCCCCGACGTGCTCTACGTGGCCACCGGCGGCACCCGGGGCGGCGACACCGAGTGGGCGGCCCGGGTCTGCGCGCACCGCGAGCGCCGCCCGGGGTCCTGGCGCACCGCCGAGACCTGCGACCTGGTCCCCCTGCTGGAGGACGCGGGGCCGCCCCTCCTCGTCGACTGCCTCTCCCTGTGGCTGACGGACGCGATGGACGCGGTCGGCGCGTGGGACGACGCGGAGTGGGCCGACGGCGGCGAACGGGCGCTCAGGGACCGGACGCGGGAGCTGACGGAGGCGGTCCGCGCCACCCGGCGCACGCTGGTGGCGGTGTCGAACGAGGTCGGCTCGGGCATCGTCCCGGCCACGGCCTCCGGCCGCCGCTACCGCGACGAACTCGGCCGCCTGAACGCGGCGTTCGCGGCCGAGTGCGAGCAGGTGCTGCTGGTGGTGGCGGGCCGGGCCCTGGTGCTGGGGCCTGTCTGACGGGAATCGTCAGACAGGCCCTACGGGGCTGACGTCTCCTTGCGCGCGAGGACGCGGTGGGAGCGGTCGCCGGTGAGGAGCGTGCAGCCCCGGGCCACCAGTTCGGCGCCCAGCCCCACCGGAAGCGGGCGGCGCGGATCGGCCGCGTCGACGAGGAGGTGGCCGCCGGGGCGGAGCACGGACACCGCGGCGCGCAGTTCGGCGCGGGGGTCGGGGAGGCGCTCCAGGTACTGGAAGAGGCTGACGACGTCGTAGCGGGCCCGCAGCCGGGCGGCGATGTGCGGGTCCGTCAGCCGGCCGACGTACGCCTCCTCGACGCGCTCGGCCGCCCGCGCGCGCAGGACGCGGTGGGTGGCGTCCAGGCCGTCGAAGGAGGTGTACGGGAAGTAGGCGCGGGCCGTGCACGGGAAGTCCGCGTCGCCGGTGCCGACGTCCAGCCAGCTCTCGGGCCCCGGACAGCGGCGGAAGAGCGCGCGGGCGGCCGACCGGTGCCGGAGCCGGACCGCGGCCCGCAGCAGGGGAGGCTCCGCCGCGGCCGGCGGGTTCCAGAACCCGTACCGGCAGTCCGCGCACCGTTCGAGCACGGGCCGCCCGGGCGTTCCCGGCCCCGGCTCCTCGCGCCGCAGCCGGGTACGCAGCCGCCGCGAGCCGCACCAGGGGCAGTCGGCCCGGGACGGCCCGTACCGGGGAACGGGCGGCAGGGCGGGAACAGCGGGCGCCGGGGGGACGACGGGAGGCACCGGGGGGACGGGGGGTGCGGACATGGGCGGCTCCCGACGCGAGGCGAGGCCGTACGCGGAGAGACGTACGACAATCCAGGCAAAACGTTACGTAGGTGATCGCGTCCCGGGGCGCAACGACGCCGCTCGGGCGCGGTGCCGACGGGCCCGCCCTGCCGTTCGACCGGGGCCGGTACTGTTCGGCGAATGAGCTCGCTGAATCTCGACGACTTCACCGACCTGATCGAGCGCCCCGACGGCGGGGTACGTCGCGACGCGGAGGCGCGCCGGGAGCGTCAGGCCGTTCCGCCCGGAGCACTGGGACGCCTGGACGAGCTGGGCGAGTGGCTGGCCGCGGCGCAGTCCGCCGTACCGGTGCGGCCGGTCGAGAAGCCCCGGGTGGTGCTCTTCGCCGGCGACCACAAGGTGGCGGAGCTGGGCGTCTCGGCGCGGCCCGCGGGCGGTGCGGGCGACCTGGTGCGCGAGGTGCTGGAGGGCGGCCGGCCGGTGTCCGTGCTCGCCCGGCGCCTGGGCGTACCGGTGCGCGTCGTCGACATGGCCCTGGACTGCGACCCGGAGAGCCTGCCGGCCGAGGTGGCGGGGCACCGGGTGCGGCGCGGCGGCGGGCGCATCGACATCGAGGACGCGCTGACCCTGGAGGAGGCGGAGGCCGCCTTCCAGGCCGGGGTGGCGGTGGCCGACGAGGAGGCCGACTCGGGCACGGACCTGGTGGTGCTCGGCGACGTGAGCGTGGGCGGGACGACGGCGGCCGGCGTGCTGGTCGCGGCGCTGTGCGGGACGGACGCGTCGGTCGTCACCGGGCGGGGCGGCCTGCCGATCGACGACCTGGCGTGGATGCGCAAGTGCGCGGCGATCCGCGACGGCCTGCGCCGGGCGCGGCCGGTCCTCGGCGACCAGTTGCGGCTCCTCGCCACGGTGGGCGGGGCTGACCTCACCGCCATGACGGGCTTCCTGCTGCAGAGCGCGGTGCGGAAGGTGCCGGTGGTCCTGGACGGGGTGGTGACGGCGGCGTGCGCGCTGGTCGGGCAGCGGGTGGCGTTCCGGGCGCCGGACTGGTGGCTGGCGTCGCACGACAGCGGGGAGCCGGGGCAGGCGAAGGCGCTGGACCGGATGGCTCTGGAGCCGTTGCTGTCCCAGGGCGTGCGGGTGGGTGAGGGCGCGGGCGGCCTGTTGGCCCTGCCGGTGGTGCAGGCGGCGGCGGCGCTGGCGGCGGAGCTGCCGGAGGCCACCGACGACCCGGGGGAGCCGGCCCCGGCCCCGGTCGCGTAGTCCGCGGCGCGAGGGCGAGAGCGAGGGCGGGGGCAGGGACCCTGCCGTGCGCCGGGTAGTCTGCGCCGGTGCCCAGCCCCCCGCTCCCCGGCCTCCCCCACGGACTCCGCTTCGCCTTCGGCACCCTCACCGTGATCCCGGTCCGGGTGACCCGGTGGGACAGGGAGGCGGCGCGCGGCGGCATGCTGTGCGCACCCGTGGTGGGGCTGGTCGTGGGCGCCGGAGCCGCGGTCACCGGGCTCCTGCTGCTGTTCCTGGGCGCCGGCAGCCTGCTCGCCTCCGTCGCCGCCGCCGCCGTACCCGCCGTACTCACCCGCGGACTGCACCTCGACGGCCTCGCCGACACCGCGGACGGCCTGGGCAGCGGGAAGCCCGCCGAGGACGCCCTGCGCGTCATGAAGCAGTCGGACATCGGCCCGTTCGGTGTGCTCACCCTGGTGTTCACGCTCTTCGCGCAGGTGGCGGCCCTGGCACAGGCCTACGACGACTCCTGGGCGCGCGGCACGGTCGCGGCCGTGGTCTCCGCGGTCGCCGCCCGCCTCGCGCTCACGCTCGCGGCCCGGTCCGGCGTGCCCGCCGCCCGCCCGGAGGGCCTGGGCGCGGCGGTCGCCGGGGTGGTACCGGCCGGCGGCGCGCTGGGCACGGCCGCCGCCGTCACCCTGGCCGGTGCGGCGGCGGGGGCGTACCTGGGGGCGTACGACGCGCTCCGCACGGCGCTCGCCGTCGTGTGCGCCGTCGCCGCCGCCGAGGTGCTGCTGCGGCGCTGCGTGCGCCGTTTCGGCGGGGTCACGGGGGACGTCTTCGGAGGCGTCGCGGAGACGGCGTCCACCACGGCCCTCGTGGCGCTGGCCCTCGGCTAGGCCCGGCGGGCGCGACGCGCCCCAGGGCGCCGCTGCCCTCTCGGCCCGGCAGACGCAAGCGCTCAGCAGGCCTCCCGCCACACCCCCAGCTCGTACTTCTTCAGCATCGAACTCAGCCGCCACTCGCGGGAGTCGGCGCAGAAGCGCTCGGTGGGCAGCTCGTACTCGACGTGGAAGACCGCCTTGTCCGCGTCGATGAACGGCTGGTTGTCCTCGCACTCGCCGTACTGGGCGCACTGTTCGTTGACCGCGAAGTCGAAGTCGTCGACCAGGTCGGGGATCTGGTCGAGGTCGTTCTTGAGGCCGACGGCCATCCCGCGGTCGTGGGCGAGCTTCGCGATCAGCCGGTTGTAGCGGAGCTGGTCGTCACCGGTGAGCGGGAAGCCGGTGTCGTTCTTGTAGCCGTCCATGTTGTCCGGTTCGACGGCGTCGAAGCCCTTCTCGCGGCACATGTCGAGGCGTTCGGCCATCAGCGGCTCCAGGACGTCCGTCGCGCGGATGTCCAGCCAGCGCTCGCCCTCCCAGCCGTTGCCCTCGCCGAGCACCGACTCGGGGAACTCCCCGGCGTCGGGGCGGAAGTCCTCCCACGCGCCGGTGGAGACGTAGCAGATGACCTTGCGGCCGTCGTCGTGCAGGCCGGCGACCGCGTCCTCGCCGTGCTCGAAGCCGTCGATGTCGTAGACCGGCACGTCGACGGAGGTGTCGAGCCTGCCGCTGAGCTGCCACTGCCAGTCGGTGCCGGGCCGCGGCTGCCAGCGGTCCGCGGCTTCGCCGCCGCCGGGGGCCGGTGTGCAGCCCGCGAGCAGCAGGAGGAGGGCTGTCGACAGGACCGGGCGTTTCACGGGGGTGCTCCAGTGTGCGGGGGCGGGTGGCGGGGCGGCGTGCCCCGGGAATGATCTCCCATCCGCGGCCCCGGGCGGGAAATCCGGGACCCCGGGCGGGAAACGGGGGCCCTCGGGAGCAAGCCGGGAGCAAGCGGGACGGAGCGCGAGCGTAGGCTCGTGCCGAGTGTTCGCCTGTCCGGGCGAGGACCGCATCGCAGGAGGGATCCAGGGTCGGATGTCGGGCCCGGTCGACCCACCAGCATTCGGCCACACCAGACTTCATACGGAAGCGAGAATTCACCACCGTGACTGCTCTGACTCTCTCCACCGCCGCGGCGCCCGGCCTGCGGGCCGACGCGATCGTGATCGGTGTCGCCAAGGGCGCCAAGGGCCCGTCCGTCGCACCGGGCGCCGAGGCCGTGGACAAGGCGTACGACGGCCGCCTCGCCGGTGTCCTGGAGACCCTCGGTGCGTCCGGCGCCGAGGGCGAGGTGACGAAGCTGCCCGCACCGTCCGGCTTCAAGGCGCCCGTCGTGGTGGCGGTGGGCCTGGGCGCCGAGCCCGGGAAGGGCGCCGGTTACGACGCCGAGGCGCTGCGCCGGGCGGCCGGTGTCGCCGCGCGCGCCCTGGCCGGCGCCAAGAAGGCCGCGTTCGCCCTCCCGCTCGCCGAGGCCGCCGACGCGGGCGCCGTCGGTGAGGGCGTGCTGCTCGGCGCGTACTCCTTCGACGCCTACAAGGAGAGCGGCAGGGACGCCGGGGCCAAGGGCGGCGGCAAGGCCCCGCTGGCGGAGGCGGCACTGCTCGGCGCCAAGCCCCGCGACAAGGCGTACAAGGCGGCGGTCGAGCGTGCCGCTGCCGTCGCGGAGGAGCTGAACCGCGCCCGCGATCTGGTCAACACCCCGCCGAACGACCTCAATCCGGAGGCGTTCGCGGCCGTCGCGCAGGCCGCCGCCAAGGAGCACGGCATCAAGGTGCAGGTGCTCGACGAGAAGGCGCTCACCAAGGGCGGCTACGGCGGCATCCTCGGCGTCGGCGCCGGTTCGGCGTCGGGTCCGCGGCTGGTGAAGCTGTCGTACACCTCGCCCAAGGCGAAGAAGTCCCTCGCCTTCGTCGGCAAGGGCATCACCTACGACTCGGGCGGCATCTCGCTGAAGCCGGCCGGGCACAACGAGACGATGAAGTGCGACATGGCCGGCGCCGCCGCCGTGTTCGCCGCGGTGGTCGCCGCCGCGCGGCTCGGCCTGGAGGCCAACGTGACCGGCTGGCTGGCGCTGGCCGAGAACATGCCGTCGGGCTCCGCGACCCGCCCGGGCGACGTGCTGCGGATGTACAGCGGCAAGACCGTCGAGGTGCTCAACACCGACGCCGAGGGCCGGCTGGTGCTCGCCGACGCGCTGTGGGCGGCCTCGCAGGAGAAGCCCGACGCGATCATCGACGTGGCGACGCTGACCGGCGCGATCATGCTGGCGCTGGGCAGCCGGACGTACGCCGTCATGGCGAACGACGACGCGTTCCGCTCCGCGGTGCACGAGGCTGCCGAGGAGGTCGGCGAGCCGGCCTGGCCGATGCCGCTGCCGGAGCACCTGCGCAAGGGCATGGACTCGCCGACCGCGGACATCGCGAACATGGGCGAGCGGATGGGCGGCGGTCTGGTGGCCGGCCTGTTCCTGCGCGAGTTCGTCGGCGAGGGCATCACCTGGGCGCACCTGGACATCGCGGGTCCGGCCTTCAACGAGGGCGGGCCGTTCGGGTACACACCGAAGGGCGGCACGGGGACGGCGGTGCGGACGCTGGTGCGGGTCGCCGAGCTGGCGGCTGCGGGAGAGCTGGGCTAGGACCGGGCCAGGGCGCCTGACAGCTCGGGGGCGCGGGTGGTCTTGCGACCGCGGGTCCGTCGTGGCCGGTCGCGCCCACGCGGCGGAGCCGCAGGCCGGACACAGCCCCGCGCCCCTTCCGGCGTTGCCGTGCCGTCGGTGGCGACTGCGCCGGCCCTTCCCCTCACGGGAACGTGGGGCGTCTCACACGGCGGCCCCGCGTCTCGTTCGGGTCCTACAAGTGCGAAGATGGAGCCCGGCAGGGCAGGGCCCACCCAAGGGCCGAGAACAAAGAGCGGCCGGACACCAGCCGCCGACCGGTCACTGGAGACCGGCGTGGCGCACATGCATGGAGGACGTGACGTGGCGAACGACGCCAGCACCGTTTTCGACCTAGTGATCCTCGGCGGTGGCAGTGGCGGTTACGCCGCGGCCCTGCGCGGGGCTCAGCTGGGCCTGGACGTCGCCCTGATCGAAAAGGACAAGGTCGGCGGTACCTGCCTGCACAAGGGGTGCATCCCCACCAAAGCCCTGCTGCACGCGGGCGAGATCGCCGACCAGGCCCGCGAGAGCGAGCAGTTCGGTGTGAAGGCCACGTTCGAGGGCATCGACGTGGCCGCGGTGCACAAGTACAAGGACGACGTGATCTCGGGCCTGTACAAGGGCCTGCAGGGTCTGATCGCCTCGCGCAAGGTGACGTACATCGAGGGCGAGGGCCGGCTGTCCTCGCCGACCTCCGTCGACGTCGACGGCCGGCGTGTCCAGGGCCGGCACGTGCTGCTCGCGACCGGCTCCGTGCCGAAGACGCTGCCGGGCCTGGAGATCGACGGCGACCGGATCATCTCCTCCGACCACGCCCTCAAGCTCGACCGCGTGCCGAAGTCCGCGATCGTCCTCGGCGGCGGCGTGATCGGCGTCGAGTTCGCCTCCGCGTGGAAGTCCTTCGGCACCGACGTCACGATCATCGAGGGCCTCAAGCACCTCGTGCCGGTCGAGGACGAGAACAGCTCCAAGCTGCTGGAGCGCGCCTTCCGCAAGCGGGGCATCAAGTTCAACCTGGGCACCTTCTTCCAGAAGGCCGAGTACACCCAGGACGGCGTCAAGGTCACCCTCGCCGACGGCAAGGAGTTCGAGGCCGAGGTCCTGCTCGTCGCCATCGGCCGCGGCCCGGTCTCGCAGGGCCTGGGCTACGAGGAGGCCGGGGTCGCCATGGACCGCGGTTTCGTCCTGGTCGACGAGTACATGCGGACCAACGTCCCGACCATCTCCGCCGTCGGTGACCTCGCCCCCACCCTCCAGCTCGCGCACGTCGGCTTCGCCGAGGGCATCCTGGTGGCGGAGCGGCTCGCCGGCCTGAAGACCGTCCCGGTCGACTACGACGGCGTGCCGCGGGTGACGTACTGCCACCCGGAGGTCGCCTCCGTCGGTATCACCGAGGCCAGGGCCAAGGAGATCTACGGCGCGGACAAGGTCGTCGCCCTGAAGTACAACCTCGCGGGCAACGGCAAGAGCAAGATCCTCAAGACCGCGGGCGAGATCAAGCTCGTCCAGGTCAAGGACGGTGCCGTGGTCGGCGTCCACATGGTCGGCGACCGTATGGGCGAGCAGGTCGGCGAGGCGCAGCTGATCTACAACTGGGAGGCGCTGCCCGCCGAGGTGGCCCAGCTCGTCCACGCGCACCCGACGCAGAACGAGGCGATGGGCGAGGCCCACCTCGCGCTGGCCGGCAAGCCGCTGCACTCCCACGACTGACCTCCCTCGGTCACTGCGCGACGACACAGACTTCCGCAATTTCGTAAGGAGCAACCGAAACCATGGCGGTTTCCGTAACCCTGCCGGCGCTCGGCGAGAGCGTCACCGAGGGCACCGTCACCCGTTGGCTGAAGGCCGAGGGTGAACGCGTCGAGGCCGACGAGCCGTTGCTCGAGGTCTCGACCGACAAGGTCGACACCGAGATCCCGGCGCCGGTCTCCGGCGTGCTGTCCTCCATCAAGGTCGCCGAGGACGAGACCGTCGAGGTCGGCGCCGAGCTGGCGCTGATCGACGACGGCAGCGGCGCCCCGGCCGCCGAGGCCGCCCCGCAGGCCGAGCAGGTCGCCGAGCCGGCCCCCGAGCCCGCCCCGGCCGCCCCCTCGACCGAGCAGGCCGCCCCGGCGCCCGCTCCCACCGCCGACGCCGCCGCCGGTCAGGGTGGCGGCGGCTCCGCCGAGGGCACGGACGTGGTCCTGCCCGCGCTCGGCGAGTCCGTCACCGAGGGCACCGTCACCCGCTGGCTGAAGTCGGTCGGCGACAGTGTCGAGGCCGACGAGCCGCTGCTCGAGGTCTCGACCGACAAGGTCGACACCGAGATCCCGGCCCCCACCTCTGGCACCCTGCTGGAGATCGTGGTCGGCGAGGACGAGTCCGCCGAGGTCGGCGCCAAGCTCGCCGTCATCGGCGAGGCGGGTGCCGCTCCGGCCGCCGCCCCGGCCCAGGAGGCCCCGGCCGCCCCGGCGCAGCCCGAGCCCACCCCGGCTCCGGCGGCTCCGGCCCAGCCCGAGCCCACCCCGGCTCCGGCTCCGGCCGCCCCCGCGCAGGCCGCTCCGGCGCCGGCCGCTCCGGCGCCCGCCCCGCAGGCTCCGGCGGCTCCCGCCCCGCAGCCCGCCGCGCCCGCCGCCCCGGCCGCCGCCCAGCCGGCGGACGACGGCGCCTACGTCACCCCGCTGGTGCGCAAGCTCGCCGCCGAGCACGGCGTCGACCTGTCCACCGTCAAGGGCACCGGCGTCGGCGGCCGCATCCGCAAGCAGGACGTCACCGCAGCCGCCGAGGCCGCGAAGGCCGCCCCGGCTCCGGCCGCGGCCGCCCCCGCGGCGCCCGCAGCGAAGAAGGCCCCCGTCCTGGAGGCCTCCCCGCTGCGCGGCCAGACCGTCAAGATGCCGCGCATCCGCAAGGTCATCGGCGACAACATGGTCAAGGCGCTGCACGAGCAGGCCCAGCTGTCGTCGGTCGTCGAGGTCGACGTCACCCGCCTGATGCAGCTGCGCGCCCGCGCCAAGGACGCGTTCGCGGCGCGCGAGGGCGTCAAGCTCTCGCCGATGCCGTTCTACGTGAAGGCGGCGGCCCAGGCGCTGAAGGCGCACGCGCCGGTCAACGCCAAGATCAACGAGGCCGAGGGGACCATCACCTACTTCGACACCGAGAACATCGGTATCGCGGTGGACTCCGAGAAGGGCCTGATGACCCCGGTCATCAAGAACGCCGGTGACCTGAACCTGGCCGGCATCGCCAAGGCGACCGCCGACCTGGCGGGCAAGGTGCGGGCCAGCAAGATCAGCCCGGACGAGCTGGCCGGCGCGACCTTCACCATCAGCAACACCGGTTCGCGCGGCGCGCTGTTCGACACGATCATCGTGCCGCCGGGCCAGGTCGCCATCCTCGGCATCGGCGCCACGGTCAAGCGCCCGGCCGTCCTCGAGACGGAGGAGGGCACGGTCATCGGCGTCCGCGACATGACGTACCTGACCCTGTCCTACGACCACCGCCTGGTGGACGGCGCCGACGCCGCCCGGTACCTGACGGCGGTCAAGGCGATCCTGGAGGCGGGCGAGTTCGAGGTCGAGCTCGGCCTGTAGCCGCCTCGCCAGTGGGCCTGCACGGTGCCCCCGCCCGGAGTTCTTCCGGGCGGGGGCACCGCCGTGTCGGGGCCCGGGCGCCGTCGCGCGGCGGACGCAGTTACTGTCATGCTCCGGACAGGCTTCGTCGCGTTCCCGCCGGGGCACGCTGTGTAAGTCTCGTCTCACCTGCGCCGAAGCGCCCCCGTGCGCCCTACCGGCGCACCGTGACGGCCGTATTGTCTAAGCGTCGATCGCCCCGGGGGGCCGAAGGGGCCCTCTGCCCGAAGGAGCTCTCATGACCGCGCCCGTCGTCCACTCGCTGCGCGAACAGATCCGCGAGCACATCCTGGAAGGGATCATCAGTGGACGCTGGCAGCCGGGCGAGCGGATCGTGGAGCGCCGGATCGCCACCGAGCTGGAGGTCAGCCAGACGCCGGTGCGCGAGGCGCTGCGGGAGCTGGAGTCGCTGCGGCTGATCGAGTCGGCGCCGAACAAGGGCGTGCGGGTGCGCAACCTGACCGCCGCCGACCTGGAGGAGAGCTACCCGGTCCGGGCCGGCCTCGAGGCGATCGCGGCGGAGCTGGCGGCGGACCGGCTCGCCGTGGACTGCTCGGCCCTGGAGCCGCACGTCGCCGCACTGTACGAGGCCGACCGGGTCTCCGACGGGACGGGGCAGGTGCGGCACACGGTGGGCTTCCACCGAGAGCTGGTCCGGGCGGCCGGCAACTCGGTGCTGCTGCACACGTGGGAGGGGCTGGGGATCGAGGTGTTCACGGCGCTGTCGATACGGTGGCTGGGGACGGTGCAGCAGTCCTACGCAGAGGAGCACGAGGAGCTGGTGGCCGCCTTCCGCCGCCGGGACCCGCGCATCCCGGAGATCGTCAAGTCCCACGTCCTGGGCTGCGCGCCGCGGCCGTAACTCCTGAAGACGGGCACAGCCCGGTCTTCAGGGGCGCGGGGAACTGCGCTTCAGGGGCGCGGGGAACTGCGCGACCAGCCACTGCCTCCCCGCGGACGCCCCTCGACGGGAACCCCCGAGCTCATCCGCGCCCGCGCCTCTCACCTGCACGTATCCCCGACGGGACCGTCACCCCGTGCCACCGCCGGAGGCACCGCGTGCCGACTTTCTCGTGATCAAGAGGTTTTGCCTCTCAACCCTTTGATCGATCATCGATCACGGAGTTACAGTCCTCTCTGGACTCCCACCAGAGGCCAGCCCTGTCCTGCCAAAGACCTAGGGCACCCCCGAACCCTTGCCGATGAGGGAACCCCCTTCGACTGAGGAAGGCGGCGACATGACCGACCCCAAAGCCATCCAGCCGAGCGAGCTCGACCAGCTCCCGGACCGCGACCCCGAGGAGACCGCCGAATGGCAGGCCTCCCTGGACGCCGTCACCCAGGCGGCCGGGCCGCACCGTGCCGCGTACCTGATGCGCCGCACGCTGGAGCGCGCCGAGGGCGCCGGACTGGCCCTGCCGAAGCTCCTTGAGACCGACTACGTCAACTCCATCCCGACGGCCGACGAACCCGCGGTGGACGGCGACGAGGCGCTGGAGCAGCGGATCACCGCCTGGAACCGCTGGAACGCGGCGGCGATGGTGACCCGTGGCAGCAAGCACGGCGTCGGCGGTCACATCGCCACCTTCGCCTCCGCGGCCTGGCTGTACGAGACCGGCTTCAACCACTTCTTCAAGGGCAAGGAGGGTGACGGCTCCGGCGACCAGCTCTACGTCCAGGGCCACGCCTCCCCCGGCATCTACGCCCGCGCCTACCTCGACGGCCGGCTGACCGAGGAGCAGCTCGACAACTTCCGCCGCGAGGCCGGCGGCAACGGCCTGCCGTCCTACCCGCACCCGCGCCGGCTGCCCTGGCTGTGGGAGTTCCCCACCGTCTCGATGGGGCTCGGGCCGATCTCCGCGATCTACCAGGCGCGGTTCAACCGCTACCTGACCAGCCGCGGCATCAAGGACCTGACCGACTCCCACGTGTGGGCGTTCCTCGGCGACGGCGAGATGGACGAGCCGGAGTCCACCACCGCGCTCACCCTCGCCTCCCGCGAGGGCCTGGACAACCTGACCTTCGTCATCAACTGCAACCTGCAGCGCCTCGACGGTCCGGTCCGCGCCAACTTCAAGATCGTGCAGGAGCTGGAGGCCCAGTTCCGCGGCGCCGGCTGGAACGTGGTCAAGTCGCTGTGGGGCACCGCCTGGGACGAGCTGTTCCAGCTCGACACCACCGGCGCGCTCGTACGCCGGCTGCGCGAGGTACCGGACGCCCAGGTGCAGACGTACCAGACGCGCGACGCCGCCTACATCCGCGAGGACTTCTTCAACAAGGACCCGCAGCTCGCCGAGATGGCGAAGCTGCTGTCCGACGACAAGATCCTCGACTGTTTCCACTTCTCGCGCGGCGGCCACGAGTCCCGCAAGGTGTACGCCGCGTACCGGGCGGCGCTCGCCCACAAGGGCGCGCCGACCGTGATCCTGGCCCAGACGGTCAAGGGCCACACCCTCGGCACCGGCTTCGCGTCGAAGAACGCCAACCACCAGATGAAGAAGCTCTCGGTGGACGAGTTCAAGGACATGCGCGACCTGCTCGAACTGCCGATCAAGGACAGCGCCTTCGTCGACGGCGTGGTCCCCTACGCCCACCCGGGCGCCGACTCCCCCGAGGTGCGCTACCTCCAGGAGCGCCGCGCCGCCCTCGGCGGTCCCGCCCCGGCCCGGCGCGTGCACCCGATCGCGCCGCTGCCCGCGCCCGCCGACAAGGCGTTCGCCTCCTTCGACAAGGGCTCCGGCTCGCAGAGCGTGGCCACCACCATGGCCTTCGTCCGCCTGGTCAAGGACCTGGTCCGCGACAAGGAGACCGGCAAGCGCTGGGTGCCGATCGTCCCCGACGAGGCGCGCACCTTCGGCATGGAGAGCCTCTTCCCGTCCCTGGGCATCTACTCCCCCAAGGGCCAGACGTACGAGCCGGTCGACCGCGACCAGCTGATGTACTACAAGGAGGCCACCAACGGCCAGATCCTCAACGAGGGGATCACCGAGGCCGGTTCGATGGCCGACTTCATCGCCGCTTCGACGTCGTACGCGACGCACGGCGAGGCGATGATCCCGTTCTACATCTTCTACTCGATGTTCGGCTGGCAGCGCACGGCCGACCAGATGTGGCAGCTCGGCGACCAGCTCGGCCGCGGCTTCCTGGTGGGCGCCACCGCCGGCCGCACCACGCTGACCGGTGAGGGCCTGCAGCACGCGGACGGCCACTCGCCCGCGATCGCGGCGACCAACCCGGCCGCGCTGTCGTACGACCCGGCGTTCGCGTACGAGATCGCCGCGATCGTCAAGGACGGCCTGCGCCGCATGTACGGCGAGGCGGCCCCGGGCGAGGACCCGAAC
Source organism: Streptomyces olivaceus (assembly GCF_000721235.1). Classification (GTDB taxonomy): domain Bacteria; phylum Actinomycetota; class Actinomycetes; order Streptomycetales; family Streptomycetaceae; genus Streptomyces; species Streptomyces olivaceus. The sequence goes on along the minus strand of NZ_JOFH01000002.1, from coordinate 82,248 downwards.
GTCTTCTACTACCTGACGGTCTACAACGAGCCGATGCCGCAGCCGGCCAAGCCGTCCGCCGCCGGTGTCGACGAGGGCATCGTCAAGGGCCTGTACCGCTTCAACACGGCGGAGACGGCGGGCCTGGCCCCGGCCGCGAACGCCCCGCGCATCCAGCTGCTCGGCTCCGGTACGGCGATCCACTGGACGCTCAAGGCGCAGCGGCTGCTGGCCGAGGAGTGGGGCGTGGCCGCCGACGTGTGGTCCGCGACCTCCTGGACGGAGCTGCGCCGGGACGCCATGGACGCCGACGCGGCGCTGCTGCGCGGCGAGGAGCGGGTGCCGTACGTCCGCCAGGCGCTGCAGGGCGCCCAGGGCCCGGTCCTCGCGGTCTCCGACTACATGCGCCAGGTCCCGGACCAGATCGCGCAGTGGGTCGAGCAGGACTGGTCCTCGCTGGGCGCCGACGGCTTCGGCCTGTCGGACACCCGCGACGCCGCCCGCCGCCACTTCGGGGTCGACGCCGAGTCCATCGTGGTCGCGGCCCTGGCCCAGCTCGCCCGGAACGGCGAGGTCAAGGCGACGGCCGTGAAGGAGGCGCGCGAGCGCTACGGCCTGTAGGAGAGCCCTTGCGGGGCCCGGTCAGAAGGTCCCCAACGGGAGGCCCCCGCTCCGGCGGGGGCCTCCCGCGTTCTCCTGCATCATGTGGGGATGCGTGCTGCCCGCCTCATCAAGATGGTGCTGCTCCTCCAGTCCCGTCCGACCATGACCGCCGCCGAACTGGCCCGGGAGCTGGAAGTGTCGGAGCGGACCGTGACGCGGGACGCGCAGGCGCTGTCGGAGGCGGGCGTGCCGGTGTACGCGGAGCGTGGGCGGGCCGGGGGCTACCGTCTGATCGGCGGCTACCGCACCCGGCTGACCGGCCTCGCGCGCGGCGAGGCGGAGGCGCTGTTCCTGTCCGGGGTCCCCGGGGCGTTGCGCGAGATGGGTCTTGAGGACGCGGCCTCGGCGGCCCGGCTGAAGGTGTCGGCGGCTCTGCTCCCCTCCCTGCGGGACGCCTCCCGTACGGCGGCGCAGCGCTTCCACCTGGACGCGCCGAACTGGTTCCGGGAGCCCCGGACACCGGAGTCGCTGCCGGCGGTCGCGGACGCGGTCTGGGACGACCGGCGGATCACCGCGCGCTACCGGCGCGGACGGGACGAGGTGACCCGCGAGCTGGAGCCGTACGGGCTCGTGCTGAAGGCGGGCGTCTGGTACCTGTGCGCGCGGGCGACGGGGATCCCGGACGGCGCCCCTGAGAGCTCCGGCTCCGGTGCGTCGTATCGGGGGTACCGGGTGTACCGGATCGACCGGTTCGCGGCGGTGGCGGCCGGTGAGGAGCGCTTCGCCCGTGACGACGGCTTCGACCTGCCCGCGTTCTGGGCGGACCGGGCCGAGGAGTTCGCGCGGTCGCTGCTGCGGTCCGAGGTGGTGGTGCGGCTGTCGGCGCGGGGCCTGCGCGCACTCCCGCACGCCGTCGACGCGCCGGCCGCCCGGGCGGCGCTGGAGCACGCGCCGGCGCCGGACCCCGACGGGTGGGTGACGGTGACGCTGCCCGTGGAGTCGGAGGAGGTGGCGCACGGTCAGCTCAGGGGGCTCGGACCCGAGGTGGAGGTGCTGGCGCCGGAGACGCTGCGCGAGCGGTTCGCGCGGGACGCGAGACGGCTGGCGGAGCTGTACGGCACCCCGTAGGACCCGCCCGGCCGGCGCCGTCGGTCCGCCGCACTCCACGTGCGTCGCCCGCGCCCAGGGACGATGCTGGATCCGTGATGGACGAGACGGAGTTCTGGGAGCTGATCGACGCCGCCCGGCAGGGCGCCGACGGCGATCCCGAGGACCAGGCCGACCTGCTCGTGGAGCGGCTGCTCGGCATGGACCCGGACCTGGTGCTCGACTTCGCCCGGCACTTCGAGGCCCGGTACAACCGCGCCTGCACCTGGGACCTGTGGGCCGCCGCGTGGATCCTGCTCGGCGGGGCGAGCGACGACGCCTTCGACTTCTTCCGCTGCTGGCTGATCGGCCAGGGCCGCGAGGTGTACGAGGGCGCCGTCCACGAGCCCGACTCGCTCGCCGGGCTGCTGGACGACTTCGACGAGGAGCTGGACGGCGACGGCGAGGAGCTGGGCTACGCCGCCGACGAGGCGTACGAGCAGCTCACCGGCACCGTCGCCCCGGACCTCGGGATCGCGCCCGCGCCGGCCGAGCCGCTGGGCACGCCGGTCGACCTGGAGGACGACCGGGCCCTCGCCGGGCGCCTGCCCCGCCTGTGGGAGCGGTTCGGACCGGAGTGAGCCGGCCCTTCCCCGCCCGTGCCGGAGCGCCGAGTGGGCGCCGCGGCCGTCCCCGCGCGCGTCCCCGTGCCCGTGCCCGTGTCCGTGCTTCAGCCGGTGCGGCCCTGGAGCAGGGCCGCCGCCTCTCTGACGTCCCCGAGGCGGGCGGCGAGGGCGGCGCCCGGGCAGTCCGTCGCGTATCCGTCGTCGTGGCCCGCGACGGCGGGCAGGGTGGCGGTGGCGCCGGCGGCGAACCGGCTGAGGCCGTTGCTGGAGACCAGGGCGACCTCGGCGCGCGGGTCGGTGCCGGTCCCGCCCAGTTTCCAGGCGGCCACGGCGGCGATCGCGTCGGTCAGCTCCTCGGGCACGGGCACGCCCGCGGTGTAGGTGCCGAGGGCAGCGATGCCGGTGCTGCGGTGGTTGAAGCCCTGGGTGTGGGCGCCGGTGACGGGGCGGTCAATGCCGCCGGCGCGGCCCTCGTAGACGGTGCCGCAGCGGTCGACGACGAAGTTGTAGCCGATGTCGTCCCAGTCCCGGGCGCCGGTCTGGCCCTGGTACACGCCGCGGAGGATGGCCGGCACGTCGGCGCAGTCGTAACCGTTCGGCGTGTCCGTGTGGTGGACGAAGACGGCGACGACCTTGTCGTCGTAGCGCGGGGCGGGCTGGGCGCGGGCGGCGTCGCCCAGCCAGACCGACCGGGGCACGATGTCGGGCCGGGGGGCGGCGTACCGCTCGGCGGAGGACGGCTGGTCCTCGGTGGCGGCCGCCTGCTCCACGCCGTGCGCGCACAGGAACAGCGCGGCGACGGCGGCCAGCCCGGGCAGGGCGCCGAGCAGCGCCCGCACCGCGGCCGGCGGACGGGCGGCGCCGGGTATCCGGGCGGCACGCCGCTTGCGGACCCCGCGCGGTCCTCGGAGGACAGGCATGGTCCCACTGTCCGACGGATCCGCCCTGTCCGCGATGTGCGCTGTGCCACCCGGGGGAACCATCGTCCTGGTACACGGCGTTTCACCGTTGACCGCACTCGTTCGCGCGGTGGCCGTTTTCGGACGGCCGGCGTGCCTGGCTGATCACCCGGGCGTGACGGCACGTACTGATGGCTCCGGGGTCCGGTGGAAAGGCGGCTCGCGTGGACCTGCTCGACATCCTGCTGGCGCTGGTGGTGCTGGGCTACGCCGCGTCCGGTTACCTGCGCGGTCTGGTGGCCGGCTGTGTCTCGCTGGCCGGCTTCGTGGGCGGCGCGGCGCTCGGCGTGTGGGTCCTGCCGTGGGTGACGGACCTGGTGGCCGCGGGCTCGACGGCGGCGACGGTGACCGCCGTGGTCACCGTGCTGCTGCCGGCGATGGTGGGCCACGAGCTGGCGGGGCGGCTCGCCCTGCGGCTGCGCCGGGAGCTGGACGCCGGTCCGCTGCGGGTGGCCGACGGCGTCGGCGGGGCGGTGGCGAACGCGGCGGCGGCGCTGATCGTGGCGTGGGTGGCGGGGAGCGTGCTGACGGCGTCCTCCTCCTCGCTGCTGTCCTCGGCGATCCGGGACTCGACGCTGCTGGGCGCCGTGCAGCGGGCGATGCCGGACACCACCCCGGCGTGGTTCTCGGGAGCGACGTCCGCGCTGACCGAGGCCGGGTTCCCGCAGGTCTTCAACCCGTTCCAGAACGAGTCGACGGCGAGGGTGCCCGATCCCTCCGGCGACAGCGTCACCGCGGCGGCCACCGCCGCGGCCCGGCGGAGCACGGTGAAGGTGGAGGGCGTCGCGGGCACCCAGGGCCGGGAGGGCAGCGGCTTCGTGTACGCGCCGCAGCGGGTGATGACCAACGCCCACGTGGTGGCCGGCATCGACGACCCGACCGTGCGGGTCGGCGGGGCGGGGCCGGCGTACGAGGCGCGGGTGGTGCTCTTCGACCCGGGCACGGACGTGGCCGTGCTGTACGTGCCGGACCTGGACGCGCCGGTGCTGCGGTTCGACGAGGACGCGGCGCGCGGCGACGCGGCGGTGGTCGCGGGCTATCCGCAGGACGGCGACCTGGACCTGCGGGCGGCGACGGTGGCGCAGCGGGTGCAGGCGAGGGGCCAGAACATCTACCACGACGAGAACGTCACCCGGGAGATCTACTCGGTCCGCTCCACGGTCCGCCCCGGCAACTCGGGCGGACCGCTGCTGACCACCGACGGCCGGGTGTTCGGCGTGGTGTTCGCCCGCTCCACCTCCGACGCCTCGACCGGCTACGTGCTGACGGCGGCCGAGGTGGCCGACGCGGCCCGGCAGGCGGCCGACGCGACCGGCGCGGTGGACACGGGCGATCCGGTCACGTCGTGAACCGGCCCATCAGCACGTCGTCGACGTACGCGCCGTCGAGCAGGAACTCCTCCGGCTGCACCCCCTCGACGACGAAGCCCTCGGACTCGTAGAGGGCCCGGGCGGCCGTGTTGGGCCCGAGGACGCGCAGGGTGAGGCGGCGGGCGCCCAGGCGGCGGGCCTCCTCGACGGCGCCCCGGACGAGGGCGCGTCCGGCGCCGTGGCCGCGGGCGGCGTCGGCGACGGCGAGGCCGTGGATCGCGCGTACGTGGGCGTTGGACGCCAGCGGCGTGGGGTGGCCGAGGCGGACGTAGCCGACGACCGCGCCGTCGAGCTCGGCGACGAGGTGCTCGGCGGGGCCCGAGTGCGGGCGGAAGAAAGGGGCGTCCGGGTCCGGCGGCGGCGAGACGGCGTGCACCGGGGACCAGGTCGCCCGGTCGATCAGGCGCAGCGCTTCCTCGTCCTCGGACCTGGCGTGACGTATGTGCGGGGCGGGCATGACGATCACTGTACGACGCGGTGGCCGGGGCCCGGTCCGCGGTTTTCCTCCGGGCACCCGGCAGGATGGGCCCATGGACGACGGACGCTTGCACGACCGACGCCGGGACGACCGAGGCCGGAGCGGGGGGCGGTCCCGCGTGGCGGTGGCCGGCGCCTCCGGTCTCGTCGGCGGCGCGCTGACACGTTCCCTGACCGCGGACGGGCACGAGGTGGTACGCCTGGTGCGGCACGCGCCCCGGGGCGCGGACGAGGTCCGGTGGGACCCGGAGAACGGACGGGTGGACGCGGCCGGACTCGCCGGGTGCGACGCCGTGGTCAACCTGGCCGGGGCCGGGGTGGGCGACCACCGGTGGACCGACGCGTACAAGACCCGCATCCGCAGCAGCCGGGTGCACGGCACGACGGCGCTGGCGGAGGCCGTGGCCGCGATGGACCCGCCGCCGCGGGTCTTCGTGAACGGCAGCGCGATGGGCTTCTACGGCGAGACCGGCGACCGCGCGGTGGACGAGAGCGCACCCGCGGGTGAGGGCTTCCTGCCGGCCCTGTGCGTGGAGTGGGAGGCCGCGGCGGCCCCGGCCCGCGAGGCGGGCGTGCGCACGGTCTTCCCGCGGACCGGACTGGTGGTCGCGCGGCAGGGCGGGGCCTGGGGCCGGCTCTTCCCGCTCTTCCGGGCGGGGCTCGGCGGACGGCTGGGCGACGGGTCGCAGTACTGGTCCTTCATCGCGCTGCACGACGAGGTGGCGGCGATCCGGCATCTGCTCGACCGGGACGACCTGTCCGGCCCGTTCAACCTGACCGCCCCGCAGCCGGTGACGAACCGTGCGGTCACGGTGGCCATGGGCCGGGTGCTGCACCGTCCGACGCCGTTCCCGGTCCCGGCGCCGGTCCTGCGCGCCGTGCTCGGCGAGATGGCGGGCGACGTCCTGGGCAGCGCCCGGGTCCTCCCGGCCCGTCTGCTGGAGTCGGGCTTCCGCTTCGCGTTCCCCGAGATCGACGGCGCGATCCGGGCGGCACTGTGACGCCGCCCCGGCTCCGGGACCGCACGGCTCAGTCGCGCGGACGGACGAGCGGGCGGGCGAGCGGGCGTCTGGGTCGGGCGATCGGGCGTCTGGGGCGGGCGTGCGGCGACCACATGAGCACCACACGCGACCACTCCGCGCCGCTGTGCGACCGCCGTGCGACCGTGCCCTGTCTCCGTGCGACTCCCGCTGACCGCTCCGGGACCTAACCTCGTCTCGAACTCGGGTATCCCCTACGGCTGTTGGGGGCATGACGTCTCCAGCGGCCGCGCAACCTCGAGGAGGGGCACGTGCTTGAGCCCGCGTACCAGGCGGACGTCGTCGTCGTGGGGGCCGGGGCAGCCGGACTCGCCGCGGCCGGGCGGCTGACCGGCGCAGGAGTGACGACCACGGTCCTGGAGGCCGCCCACACGGTGGGCGGCCGGATGGCCACCGAGAAGGTCGACGGCTTCCGGCTCGACAGAATCGGACAGCTGCTGTCCACGGCGTATCCCGAACTGCGCCGCACCCCCGGGCTCGACGGCCTCGCGCTGCTGCCGTTCGCCCCCGGTGTCCTGCTGCACAGCGAGGGCCGCCACCATCGCGCGGGCGCCCAGGCGGGCGTACGGAGCGCAAGGAGCGCACTCCATGCCGTGCGCGCCCTGGCGAGCGCCCCCCGCTCGATACCCGCGCCCCGGCGTACGATCACCGCGCTCGGCGCGTCCGGAAGGCCCGCCGCCCCGCACCGCACCCGCGCCGGTGCCCCGCTCGGCACCGCCGTCGACCAGGCCAGGCTCGGTGCCGCGCTGTCGCGCCACGCGAGCACGCCGGTCGAACGGCTGCTGGCCCGGCCGGAGTTGCCCGCGGCCCAGGCACTGGCGGCCCGCGGGCTGCCGGCCCGCACGATCGACGGCTTCCTGCGTCCGCTGCTCGCCGCCCTGCTGTGCGACCCGGACCTCACCACCTCCAGCCGGTGCGCGGACCTCGCGCTGCGGGCGTTCGCCGGCGGGCGGCTCGCCCTGCCCGAGGGGGGCGCGGAGTCCCTGCCCGAGCAGTTGGCGCGGAACCTGCCGCCGGGCACCGTGCACACCGGTGTGCGGGTCACCTCGGTCGCGACCAATTCCGTGACCACCGCCGAGCACGGCGTCATCCGCTGCCGGGCCGTCCTGGTGGCCACCGACGCCCGTGCGGCGGCCGAGCTGCTGCCCGGGCTGCGGGTACCCGACTTCCACCCGGTGACGGTGCTCCACCACACGACCGACGAGCCGCCGGCGACCGGCGCGTCCCTGCTGCTGGACGCGGACCGGGGCGGCCCGGTCGCCCACACGGCGGTGGTCAGCCACGTGGACCCGTCCAGGGCCCCCGCCGGCCGCGCCCTCGTCTCGTCGACGGTCCTCGGCCCCTGCCCGTCCGACGTCGACACCGCCGTACGCATCCACCTCTCCCGCCTCTACGGCACCCCGACCGGCCGCTGGGAGACCCTGGCGGTTCGGCACACGCCGGAGGCGGTCCCGGCCATGCGGCCGCCGCACGACCTGCGCAGGCAGGTACGGCTGCTGGCCGGCCTGTACGTGTGCGGCGACCACCGGGACACCAGCACGCCCCAGGGCGCCCTGCACTCGGGCCTGCGCGCCGCGGCGGCGATCCTCACGGACCTGGGCGCGGGCCGCTCGATGCACACGGCGGAACGGGTGGCGACGGCCAGCGCGGCCTAGGGGGCGTCGTTTGGATCTGGTCGGTTCCAGGCCAAGGCGCCTTGTTGCCGGCCCGAGCGGGGTCTGGTGCGTGCAACTGCAAGGCGGAGGAGGGCGACAGGGCGGAGCCCTGGCAACCGACGACCACGCCGCAGATGCGCTTACCGGGCCCGCGACCCCGGCAAGATCCAAACGACGCCCCCTAGGTGTGCCGTCCCGGCTCGTCCGCGGTCAGGTTCCACTCTGTGGACCGCGCCCGCGGACCCGGTCCGCGGGCGCGGTCCAGCCGGTGGAGCGGATCCACTCGGCCAGGTCCCGGACGGTCGGCTCGATCGCCTTCACTGCCGCGAGGTCCGACGGGGCGGACGGCTTGGCGAACTCGCGGAACATCGCCTTGTCGAGGTCGTTGCCGAGGACGCTCAGCGGCAGGGCCTCGTAGCGTGACGGCAGCCCGGCGCGCTCGCCGAACGCGGCGGCGATCCGGGGGCCCGTCGGCTCGTCGCCGACGACGTCGACGGCTCCGCCGGGCACGTCGGCGGCGCCGAGCAGGATCGCGGCGGCGACCTGGCCGATGTCCTTGATCGAGATCATCTTCAGGGCGATGTCGTCCGGCAGCGGCAGCCTCACGACGATCGTTCCGTCCTCCAGGCTCGGCGCCATCACGGTCGCGAAGTTCTCCATGAAGGCGGTCGGGCGAACCATCGTGGCCCTCAGGCCGGAAAGCCTCAGGTACTCCTCGATCCGGTGCTTCGAGTCGTGGTGGGGCACGCCCGTTTCGCGATCCGCTCCGAAGACCGAGTTGAACACGACGTGCGGCACGCGCGCCGCGGCCGCCGCGTCGACGAGGGCGGTGCCCACTCGGACCTCCTCCTCGACCTCCTCGAGGCTGTTCGCCTCCGGGGTCATGAAGTAGAACGCGGCAACCCCCTCCAGCGCGGCCACCGTCGACGCCGAGGCGTCGATCCGGACGGTCGCCGGCTCGACGCCTCGGGCGGCCAGCGCCTGCGCCCGATCGGACGCGGGGGTGCGGACGAGGGCCCGCACTCGCGCTCCCCGGGCCAGGAGCGCGTCGACGACCGCCCCGCCCTGCTGTCCCGTCGCACCGAAGACCGCGATGGCACCGTTTTCCCGCGTGACCATGTCGTCACCTCTCGCTGGGGCATGGCGTGAACCCCGATTGGTTCACGGCATGAACCATACTAGTTCACGGCATGAACTGAAGCGAGGCACGAGGGTGCCGGGATGCCCGGGAGGACTGCGTGGTACGTCAGGAAGAGGTGACCGCCGAGACGCCCGAAGCGTCCACGACGGCGGTGGCCAGGCGTTCGAGGTCGCGCCGGTCGTCGGCGCCGAGGTTCTCCGCGATGTCGGGCAGGCGCTTGGTGGTCTCGGCGAACACCGCCTCGGCGAGCACCTTCCCCGCGGGCGTCACGCTGAGCATGATGACCCGCCGGTCCTGCTCCGAACTCGCCCGGCTGACCAGGTGGCGCCGCTCGGTGCGATCGACGAGCTGGCTCAGCGCGTTCTTGGTCATGCCGAGCGAGGCGGCGAGGTACGCCATCCGCCGCGGCTCGTCCTTGATCGCACACAGCAGCGTGGCCTGCAAGGAGGTCAGGTCGTACTCGGCGCAGATCTGCGCGTACCTCCGCTGGATCAGGACCGAGAGCCAGAAGAGCTTGTCACCGTAGTCCACGCCCGCCGCCCCTCGTCCGGTGCCGAACGCCCAGTTTACCGACGCCGACCTGCCCGCCCTCCCGCCCTCCCGCCCAGCCGCCAGTGACATCCGCCCCGCCCGGGCACGGACACGGGCGGGGCAGCCGGACACGGAGGGAGGCCGCGCGACGCGCAGGGGCGCAGGGGCGCAGGGGCGCAGAGGGACGAGGAGAAGGCGCGAGGACCGAGGGGCCGGCGCCGCTACCCCAGCGCGGCCACCTTGTCCCGGTACCCCCGCACCGGGGCGGCGTCCCGGTAGGGCTCCAGGCGCCGCTCGAAGTCGCGGACGTACTCCGCAGCCCGTACCGAGCGCATCTCGGCCGCCTGTCCGGCCGCCTCGGCGCCCAGCTGGCAGGCCTGGTCGAGTTCGCCGAGGCCGAGCCGGGCGGTGGCGAGGACCACCCGGCAGAACAGCCGGCTGCGGGCGTACGCGGGTGCGCGCAGTTGCAGCGAGCGTTCCGCGTGCTGGGCGGCGGCGCGGAACTGCTGCAGGTCGCGGTGGCAGTGCCCGAACTCGTCGGCGAGCTGGGCCTCGTCGAAGAAGCGCGCCCAGTGCGGCACCTCGTCGCCGGGCCGGGCCGCCCCCAGCGACCGCTCGGCGCGGACCAGGGCGGCGGTGCAGGCCCGCACCTCGCCGAGCAGGCCGTGCGCCCGCGCCTCGGCGGCGTGCAGCAGGGTCTGCACGACCGGGGGCGCGGAGGTCCCGACGCCCTGCTGCGCCACCCGCGCCAGTTGCACGGCCTCGCGCCCGTGTCCCAGGTAGACGGCCTGCCGGCTCATCGTGACCAGCACATAGGAGCCGTACGACCGGTCCGCCGCCGCCTGCGACAGCCGCAGCGCCTGGACGAAGTAGCGCTGGGCGAGGCCGTGCGCGGCGATGTCGTACGAGGTCCAGCCCGCGAGCCGGGTCAGGTCGGCGGCGGCGGCGAACAGGCGGCGGCCGGCCTGCTCGCCGTAGGTGCCGCGCAGCATCGGCTCCACCTCGTGCTCCAGGTAGCGCACCAGGGCCTGCCGGGCGTGCCCGCCGCCGTAGCGGTCGTCCAGGGTGCGGAACAGCTCGCCGACCGAGCGCAGCGCGGCGAGGTCGCCGCCGGTGACCCGCTGGCCGGGGCCGCGTTCGGCCGGGGGCCGGCGCCGGGACGGGCCGGGCGGGAGGGAGGTGCGGGGCGTCGCCGGGCGGCCCTGCGCGGGAATGCGGACGGGCACCTCGGTGCGGGCGACCTTCTCGTCGGCTCGGCCGATCAGCCAGTCGCGGCTGGGCACGACGAGGCCGGCCGGGGTGAAGGCGATCTTCCGCAGTTCGGCGTGGCTGCCGGAGTCCTTGCGCCACAGCCCGCCCACGATGTCCACGGCCTCCTCCGGGCTGCCGGCGAACTCCAGCCCCGCGTAGACGGGCGCGCAGGCGTCCAGGCCGAGGTCCTGGGCGGTCAGGCGGCGGCCCAGGCGCCGGGTGAAGACCTCGGCGATCAGGGCCGGGGTGGTGCCGCGGGGCTGCTGGCCGCGCAGCCACCGGGTGACGGACGTCTTGTCATATCTGAGGTCCAGGCCGTGTTCGAGTCCGAGCTGGTCGACGCGACGCGCGAGACCCGCGTTGGAGAACCCCGCTTCGGCGATGAGTGCGGCGAGCTGGCGGTTGGGGGTGCGCTGCGCGGGTCGTTCCGTCATGGTGCGGTGCGGTCTCCTGCCTTCCGGGCGTTCGACCGCCCGGAGCGCCTGTGAACAGCCCTTACGGCCTGGTGAACGGCGCGAATGTAGCGGAGAGTAAGCACCCGATCGCACAATTCACCCCGCATTCATCCGATCGGATGAGAAATGCCCGCTCGGCTGACGACGAGCCGGCGGTCGTACAGTGGCGTGGGCACGCTTCGTGCCTTACGACCTTGCAGGGAGGCACGTGCCGTGAGTGAGCTGCGCTTCGTCCGGATGGGGTTCGGTGCCGAACGCGTCGAGTACCAGGAGGCCTGGGACGAACAGCGCCGCGTGCACGCCGCGCGGTTCGCCGACGAGGTCCCCGACACCGTGCTGCTCCTCGAACACCCCCCGGTCTACACCGCCGGCCGGCGCACCCAGGACAGCGAACGCCCCCTGGACGGCACGCCGGTCGTCGACGTCGACCGCGGCGGCAAGATCACCTGGCACGGCCCCGGCCAGCTGGTCGGCTACCCGATCCAGAAGCTCCCGCGCCCGGTCGACGTGGTGGCCCACGTCCGCCGCCTGGAGGAGGCCCTGATCCGCACCTGCGCGGAGTTCGGCCTGGAGACCACCCGGGTCGAGGGCCGCAGCGGCGTCTGGGTCCTCGGCGACCCGGTGGAGCGGCGCCCGGCCCTGGGCGGGCTCTCGCTGGACTTCGACCCGCGACTGACCGACGACGAGTTCGACCCCCGGCTCGACGGCCCCGAATACGCCCCGTCCAACGCGGGCCAGCGCCGCGAGGACCGCAAGATCGCCGCGATCGGCATCCGGGTCGCCAAGGGCGTCACGATGCACGGCTTCGCCCTGAACGTGAACCCCGACAACAAGTGGTTCGACAGGATCATCCCGTGCGGCATCCGCGACGCGGGCGTGGCCTCCCTGGCGAACGAACTCGGCCGCGACGTGACCATCGAGGAGGTCCTCCCGGTCGCCGAACGCCACCTCCGCGACGTCCTGGAGAACGCGGAACCGAAGCCGAGGGTCGTCGAGAAGGCCCCTGCCTGATTCCAGCCCGATGGGCATAGATCCAGCCCGTCCGGCGTTTCAGGACGAGGCCGTTCAGTGCGACAGCGGGGGTCTGGGGGCGGCAGCCCCCAGAGGCCCGCACCCTCGCCGGGCATTCAAATCAACGGGCGTACGCTTGAAGGCGCCGAAGAATCAAACGTTAGGGAGCCGGTCGTGTCCGCAGTCGCACCCGACGGACGCAAGATGCTGCGCCTGGAGGTCCGCAACAGCCAGACCCCCATCGAGCGCAAGCCCGAGTGGATCAAGACCCGGGCGAAAATGGGCCCCGAATACACCAAGATGCAGAACCTCGTGAAGAGCGAGGGCCTGCACACGGTCTGCCAGGAAGCCGGCTGTCCCAACATCTACGAGTGCTGGGAGGACCGCGAGGCGACCTTCCTCATCGGCGGCGACCAGTGCACCCGGCGCTGCGACTTCTGCCAGATCGACACGGGCAGGCCCGAGGCGCTCGACCGGGACGAGCCGCGCCGCGTCGGCGAGTCCGTGGTCACGATGGACCTGAACTACGCCACCATCACCGGCGTCGCCCGCGACGACCTCCCCGACGGCGGCGCCTGGCTGTACGCGGAGACGGTGCGCCAGATCCACCAGCAGACCGCCGAGCGCGAGGCCGGCCGCACCAAGGTCGAACTGCTGGCCCCCGACTTCAACGCCGTGCCGGAGCTGCTCCGGGAGGTCTTCGACTCCCGCCCCGAGGTCTTCGCGCACAACGTCGAGACGGTCCCGCGGATCTTCAAGCGCATCCGTCCCGGCTTCCGTTACGACCGCTCGCTGAAGGTCATCACCGACGCCCGCGACTACGGTCTGGTCACCAAGTCCAACCTGATCCTGGGCATGGGCGAGACCCGTGAGGAGATCAGCGAGGCGCTGCGGCAGCTGCACGGGGCCGGCTGCGAGCTGATCACCATCACGCAGTACCTGCGTCCGTCCGTGCGCCACCACCCCGTGGAGCGCTGGGTGAAGCCGCAGGAGTTCGTGGAGCTGAAGGAGGAGGCCGAGCAGATCGGCTTCTCCGGTGTGATGTCGGGTCCGCTGGTGCGCTCCTCGTACCGCGCCGGCCGGCTCTACGGGATGGCGATGGAGCAGCGCCGCACCCCGGCGCCGACCGCGCCGTCCGCCGTGTGAACTCCACCGTCAGAGTCCACCGTGTGAATTCACGCACAAGACACTACCGGCCAGTAGTGACCGGTCCCCCGCGGCCCCGACCGTCCTCGCAGCTGAGGGCACCGGTCGGGGCCGCGGGCCCGTTCCGCGGCCCGGCAGCACGGCTTCATGTCCGTTTGACCGGTGGGTCACGCCCTGGTAACACCAATCAGTGACCCTGGAATCACAGCACGTACTCCACCACGTACACCCGTCTCCGTACCCGGAGCCGTACCGAGGGGGGACCTCCACGATGCAGGCCGCACCCGCCCGCACCGCCACCGTCCGCGCCACCGCCATCCCGTCCTTCGGCACCGCACTGCGGGCCGTCGAGTCGCTGCTGATGAGCGGCGGCCAGCGCACCGCACGGCGCAATGCCTGGACCTCGGTCCTGGAGGACCGCCGCCGCGCCAAGGACCGGATCGAGACGGAGCGCGTCCTGGGCCAGTCCGCCACCGGCCGCCCCTGACCCGCTCCCGCACTCCCGCCCTCCCCGCGCCCGGGCACTGCCGTCGTCGGCGCTTTCGGGGGCACGTAGACTTCGTGCCATGGCGAGGAAGGAACCTGCAGCGGACGCTGCGAATCCCGGGCGACTGAAGCAGATCGCTCTGACCTACAAGATGACCCGCAAGGCCGACAAGAAGATCGGTCTTGTACTCGCGGGTGTCGGCATCGTCGTCTTCGGTGTCCTCCTCGCGATCGGTTTCTTGATCGGTCACCCCATCTATCTCGGCATTCTGGGCGTGCTGCTCGCCTTCCTCGCGATGGCGATCGTCTTCGGACGCCGGGCCGAGCGGGCGGCCTTCGGCCAGATGGAGGGACAGCCGGGCGCGGCAGCGGCCGTACTGGACAACATCGGCCGGGGCTGGACGACGACCCCGGCGGTGGCGATGAACCGCAGCCAGGACGTGGTGCACCGCGCGGTCGGCAAGGCCGGCATTGTGCTCGTCGCGGAGGGCAACCCGAACCGGGTGAAGTCCCTGCTCGCGGCCGAGAAGAAGAAGATGAACCGCATCGTCTCCGACGTACCCGTGCACGACCTGGTCGTGGGCACCGGCGAGGGCCAGGTCGAGCTGAAGAAGCTGCGCACGACCATGCTCAAGCTCCCCCGCGTGCTGTCGGGACCGCAGGTCACCGTGACCAACGACCGGCTGCGTGCCCTCGGCGACCTGATGAGCAACATGCCGCTGCCCAAGGGCCCGATGCCCAAGGGGATGCGCATGCCGCGGGGCGGCAACCCCAGGCAGCGCTGACCGCACCAGCACCAGCACCAGCACCAGCACCAGCACTTCGAACGCCGGACCCGGTACGGCGACGGGGGCGTCCGGGACCACCGTCGTCCCGGACGCCCCCGTCGCCGTCCTCGTATGCGCCGCCGTCACCCCGTACGCCCGGGGCCCCCGGCCCCGTGACCGCACGGACGGATCAGATCCGTACCTCCACCGTGCGCGCCAGCCGGTCGTGCAGGCCGCGCCCGTCGCGGTCCCAGATCAGGGCCGGCAGGGCGAGGCAGAGCAGGACCGAGCGCAGCAGGGCGCGCAGGGGGCTGGGGCGGCCGGTGGCCAGGTCCACCACGCGCAGGCCGAGCAGGCGCTTGCCCGGCGTGAAGCCGACCGTGCCGACCGTCAGCACGCTGAGTACGAAGAAGATCACCAGGGCCCAGTTGCCGGTCGCCTGGCCGTAGCCGTCCGTGATCAGGCCGTATGCGATCAGGAGGCACAGGGCCCAGTCGACGGCCACGGCGGCGATGCGCCTGCCCGGACGGGCGATCGAGCCCGGTCCGTCCTCGGGCAGCCCGAGCTGCTCCCCGCGGTACCCGAGGTCGGCGCCGGCCCCCTCGATGGCCGCGCGCGGCCCGGAAAGCCACGATCCGATTGCTTGCCTGTTGTCCACCCGACCACGGTACTGCGCCCGTATACGTCCCGGGGACGGCGGGGTGTGACGGTCCCCGATCGGGCCTAGGCTGGGGCGGGGACCGGTTAACTTCTGCGAAACAAACGGGTCACGCCAGAGAAATCACCCGTCCCTAGGGTCGAGGAAACGTGTGCCACCCGCACTGGCCGCACGAACGATCTACCACCCCGGCGGGACGGTCGGGAGTAGGAGGAGCTGGATGTTCCAGAACGCCGACGACGCCAAGAAGTTCATCGCGGACGAGGACGTCAAGTTCGTCGACGTCCGCTTCTGCGACCTGCCGGGCGTCATGCAGCACTTCACGTTGCCCGCCGAGGCGTTCGACCCCGACGACGAGCAGGCCTTCGACGGATCCTCGATCCGCGGCTTCCAGGCCATCCACGAGTCGGACATGTCCCTGCGCCCCGACCTGTCCACCGCGCGCATCGACCCGTTCCGCCGGGACAAGACCCTCAACATCAACTTCTTCATCCACGACCCGATCACGGGCGAGCAGTACTCCCGCGACCCGCGGAACGTGGCGAAGAAGGCCGAGGCCTACCTGGCCTCCACCGGCATCGCCGACACGGCGTTCTTCGGCCCGGAGGCCGAGTTCTACGTCTTCGACTCCGTCCGCTTCGCCACCCGCGAGAACGAGTCCTTCTACCACATCGACTCCGAGGCCGGCGCCTGGAACACCGGTGCGGTCGAGGACAACCGCGGCTACAAGGTCCGCTACAAGGGCGGTTACTTCCCGGTCCCGCCGGTCGACCACTTCGCCGACCTGCGCGCCGAGATCTCCCTGGAGCTGGACCGGTCCGGTCTGAAGGTCGAGCGCCAGCACCACGAGGTGGGCACCGCCGGCCAGGCCGAGATCAACTACAAGTTCAACACGCTGCTCGCCGCCGCGGACGACCTCCAGCTCTTCAAGTACATCGTGAAGAACGTGGCCTGGAAGAACGGCAAGACGGCGACCTTCATGCCGAAGCCGATCTTCGGTGACAACGGCTCGGGCATGCACGTGCACCAGTCGCTGTGGTCGGGCGGCGAGCCGCTCTTCTACGACGAGCAGGGCTACGCCGGCCTCTCGGACACCGCCCGCTACTACATCGGCGGCATCCTGCGCCACGCCCCGTCGCTGCTGGCCTTCACCAACCCGACGGTGAACTCCTACCACCGCCTGGTCCCGGGCTTCGAGGCGCCGATCAACCTGGTGTACTCGCAGCGCAACCGCTCCGCCGCGATGCGCATCCCGATCACCGGCTCGAACCCGAAGGCCAAGCGCGTCGAGTTCCGCGCCCCGGACTCCTCCGGCAACCCGTACCTGGCCTTCTCGGCCCTGCTCCTCGCGGGCCTGGACGGCATCAAGAACAAGATCGAGCCGGCCGAGCCGATCGACAAGGACCTCTACGAGCTGGCTCCCGAGGAGCACGCCGGCGTGGCCCAGGTCCCGACCTCCCTCGGCGCGGTCCTGGACCGCCTGGAGGCCGACCACGAGTTCCTGCTCCAGGGCGACGTCTTCACGCCGGACCTGATCGAGACGTGGATCGACTACAAGCGCACGAACGAGATCGCCCCGCTCCAGCTGCGCCCGCACCCGCACGAGTTCGAGCTGTACTTCGACGTGTGATCGACGCCTGTACCCGTCCGGCGCCCCCGTCCCCTCCTCGCGGAGGCCGGGGGCGCCGTTCGTGTATGGCTGAAAACACTTCACGGCGCGGACCCGGTGCCGGGATCATTGTGTACTGACACGGTTGTTCGAGTCAGGGGGACGGGGAGAGTGCCGGAGATGCCCGAGAGAGACGACGAGGAGCGCGAGTTCGACCTCAGGTGGGCGGACGGCGCGGAGCACAAGGAGCCCTCCGCGCGCGCCCGGATGCTGGCCGCGCGCTGGAAGGAGAACCCTCCCGGGCCGGTCCCCTTCCGCGGCGACCCCGACCACGTGGGCTTCGGGCGCCGGTCGTCGTGGGTGTCCACCGCCGTCGTGCTCGGCTGTGTGGCCGCGGTGATCGTGCTGCTCGGCTACCTCAATTTCCGGGCGCCCTACTGACCGCGGGCGGGACGACGGCGCTGCCCCCTAGCGGAACGCGTCGACGTTGCGGGCCGCCCAGTCCGCGAAGGTGCGCGGGGCGCGGCCGAGGACGCGCTCGATGTCCGGGCTGACCCGCTGCTCGGCCGGGCTCGGGGAGCCGAGGATGTCCAGCGTGTCGTCGGCCAGCTCGGCCGGCATGGCCCGGCTCATGCCGTCTCTGGCCTCCTCGAGGGTGAGCTCGTGGAAGTCCACGGGCGAGCCGAGCGCGGCGGCGAGGGCCTCCGTCTGCCCGCGCGGAGTGATCACCTCCGGGCCGGTCAGCTCGTACGCGCCGCCGGTGTGCCGGTCCTCCAGCAGGCAGGCCGCCGCCACCGCGGCGATGTCCGCCGGGTCGACCACCGGCACCCCGGTGTCGCCGAAGGGGGCGGCGACGACCCTCCGCGTGCGGACGGACTCGGCCCACCACAGGGCGTTGGAGGCGAAGCCGCCCGGCCGCAGGACGGCCCACTCCAGGCCGGACTCCCGCACGGTGTCCTCCAGTGCGCGCATCGCCACCCGCGTGGTCCCGAACGGCCTGGTCACCACGCCGAGCGTGGAGAGCAGGACGACGCGGCGCACCCCGCGGTCCACGGCTTCGCCGACGATGTCGGCGGGGTTGGCCCCGGTGGCGTGCAGGTCGCCGGAGAGCAGCAGGAACAGGGACTTCGCGCCGGCCAGCGCGGGCCCCAGACCGGCCGGTTCGGCCAGGTCGGCCACCACGTGGCGGACGCCCTCCGGCACCGCCGCCGGGTGCCGCGACACCGCCGTCACCTGCTCGCCCGCCTCGGCCAGCGCCCGCGTCAGCGGCCGGCCGATGTTTCCGGTGGCCCCGGTCACCACGATCATGAACAGCTCCTCGTCGTACGTCTGGTGGGACTCGTGAGAGTCGGTTCTCCGACTCGTGGGAGTCGGTTCTCCTCTGACGCCTGAACGGTAGGAGCAGGGGCTAACGATGAGTAAGGGCATACCTCTGGGTAAGCTCATGACATGACGGAAGGTCTCCAGCGCAGCCGGGTCGAGCCGGGCGAGCGCTATGACGTGTTTCACACCGACTGCGCCGCACGCGACGTGGTCGACCACGTGACCAGCCGGTGGGGCGTCTGGGTGCTGATCTCGCTGCGCCGCAACGACCTGCGGTTCTACGAGCTGCGCGAGAGCATCCGGGGCATCAGCGAGAAGATGCTCGCCCAGACCCTGCGTGCCCTGGTCGAGGACGGTCTGGTCTGGCGGGAGGTCGAGCCCGCGACGCCGCCCCGGGTGACCTACGGGCTGACCGGCTTCGGCCGGGACATCGGCGAGCCGCTGACGGAGCTGTTCGACCGGATCACGCGTCGGCTGGCACCACCCGGCGCCGGATAGCCGGGGCGCGGGCCCCCGGGTGCACACTGGACAGCGGGACGAGTGCTCGACTGTGAGGTGATGCAGATGCGGAGCCGCTTCCGCAGCGACCGGCGGTTGACCGTACGCATGGGGATCACGCTGTTCCTGCTCGGCCTGCTGTACGTCGGCTTCGTCGCCGCGCTCGTCGCGGTGCTGAAGTCCTGGGTGCTGGTCGTGGTGATCGTGGCGGCGGTGCTCGGGGCGCAGTACTGGTTCTCCGACCGCATCGCGCTGTTCGCGATGCGCGGCCGGGCCGTGGAACGGGACGAGTATCCCGAGCTGCACGGGGTGGTGGACCGGCTGGCGGCGATGGCCGACATGCCGAAGCCGGTGGTCGCGGTGTCGGAGATGGAGATGCCGAACGCGTTCGCGACCGGCCGGAACCCCGACCACGCGGTGGTCTGCGTCACCACCGGACTGCTGCGGCGGCTGGAGCCGGCCGAACTGGAGGGCGTGCTCGCGCACGAGCTGTCGCACGTGGCGCACAAGGACGTGGCGGTGATCACGGTGGCGTCCTTCCTGGGCGTACTCGCCGGTCTGATCGTGCGCTTCGCCTTCTACTCGCAGCTCTTCGGCGGCCGGCGGGACCAGAACACCATGGCCGTCCTCGCGGTCGTGATGGGCGTCTCGGCGGCCGTCTACGCGCTCAGTTTCCTGCTCATCCGGGCCCTGTCCCGGTACCGGGAGCTGGCGGCCGACCGCGCCGCCGCGCTGCTCACCGGGCGTCCCTCGGCCCTGGCTGCCGCGCTCACCAAGGTCACCGGCGACATCGCCCGCATCCCGACCAAGGATCTGCGCACGGCCCAGGCCTTCAACGCCTTCTACTTCACCCCCGCCTTCGGCAGCGAACCCGGCATCAGCCGGTTCTTCGCCACCCACCCCAGTCTGGAGCAGCGGCTCGACCAACTGGGCCGGATCTCCGCCGAGCTGGGCGAGGCGACGGCGCCCGGCGCACCGGGCAAGGGCTGAGGGCCGGGAGGGGACGGACATGGGGCTGCTGGACATCCTGCTCGGCCGGTCCAGGCCGGTGGGGCCCGACCTCGACCGGCTCTTCGCGCTGCCCTCGGCCGCGGTGAGCCTGGAGGCCGCGGCCTCCTTCACGCCGACCGGGCAGGGCGCGGTGTGCTTCGCCACGGTCGAGGGCGCCGCCTTCGAGCGGACGCACCACGAGATCCACGCCCTGCTGGACGCGGACGCGGGCCGCAGCCCGGTGGAGCTGAGCCGCGACTCCTACGGCTACTCCTGGCTCGTCTCCCACCGCTCCCCCGGCGAACTGCCGCTCCTGGTGAACGACCTGCACGCGGTGAACAGCACCCTGGAGTCGGGCGGCTTCGGCCCGCGGCTGCTCTGCTCCCTGGCCGGTTTCACGGACGCCGAAGGGCGCCGCCTCGCGCTGGTCTACCTCTACAAACGCGGCACCTTCTACCCCTTCGCCCCCCTGTCCGGCGACCGGCGGCAGCGGGACAACGCGCTGGAGCTGCGGGTCCGGGCCGTACTCGCCGACGAACTGCCGGTGGAGGACGACCTGGGCCGCTGGTTCCCGCTCTGGGGCGCCCCGGGGCTATGACCAGGCCTCGGCCTCGAACGCCGGACGCCAGCCCCCGGACGACGGCGACACGGACGCAGGGCACCGCATCACACACGGCACCCTGCGCCCCCGCTCACCGCGAGTACCGCATCAGCGCCCGCACCATGTGGCACGTCGTGTCGGACGGCGGGTGAACGCCGACGGCCAGCGCGGCGCTCCGTATCCTCTCGTTGCGCGCCTGACTCGGCAGGTAGACGCCGGAGTCGAGCAGGGCGATGGCGAGGCGCATCGCCTTGAGCCGGCGGTTGTGCGTGACGTACCACTCGCGGGGACGGCCCGCGGGCAGCGGGCGCTTCGGCACGGGTTCGTACGGCAGGTCGAGCTGGACGGGCCGCTTGGCGGTGGACTGGGTGGGCAGCGGCTTCGGCTTCAGTGCGGCAGCGGGCACGGGCATCCTCCTGTCGCGGTCAGGGCGCCGTCCGGACCTCCCGGCGACACCCTCGAACACTGCTTCTATTTTACCGCCCCCCACTGACAAAAGCCCCTGGCCACAAGGGCTTTCGGGGCCGCTGTGACGCACGTGGCGAACGAGTTTCCGGACCCTCCGGCTACCGTGTGCGGCATGGAGATCTGGATCAATCCGGCCTGTTCGAAGTGCCGCAGCGCGATCGGTCTGCTCGACGCCGCGGGTGCCGAGTACACCGTCCGCCGCTACCTGGAGGACGTGCCGAGCGCGGACGAGATCCGAGGGGTGCTCGCCCGCCTCGGCCTCGAACCGTGGGACATCACCCGCACCCGGGAGGCCGCCGCCGAGGAACTGGGCCTGAAGGACTGGCCGCGGGACGAGGCCTCGCGCGACCGCTGGGTCACGGCGCTCGCGGAGCACCCGAGGCTGATCCAGCGCCCGATCATCACCGCGGACGACGGTACGGCCGTCGTGGGCCGCACCGACGAGGCGGTGCGAGACGCCCTGTCTCGTGAGTAACTTCGCCCGGCATCCCGTACCTGGCGGCGTACGCAGCCCCCACCTCGTCAGGAGGCGCGCATGTCGCGCAGGAGAACTCTCGGCACGAAGAAGAAGCTCGCCCTGCTGGCCGGCGCCGCGGCGGTGGCCGGCGGCGGGGCCTTCGTGGCGGCGAACGCCTCGAACGCCGCGCAGACCGCCCCGGGCGCGCAGACCAGGGCCGCCGGTGACTCCACCGTCTGTCAGGGGCTGGCCACCGCGCTCGGCAACAACCTGCGCTTCATCGACGGCCAGCGGGCCGATCCGGACGCGCAGTCCGAGGCGCGGATCGCCAACCGCGAGGCGGTCGTCGCGGAGATCGAGCGCAAGCAGGAGGCGTCCGGGTGCGCGGCCGGGGAGTCGGCCCCGGCACCCGGGTCCGCCCCGCCCCCGCAGTCGCCACCGGCCTCGCAGCCCGCGCAGACGTCGCAGCCCGCGCAGCCCCCGCAGGCCGGTGAGCAGGTGTGCACCGGCTCCACCGTGACCCTCTCCGGCGAGGGCGGCGCGCCCGCCGCCTCCAGCAACCAGTTCCCGGTGGGCACCACACTCAGGGTGACCAACCTCGACAACGGCAAGTCCACGACGGTGACGGTCGACTCGGTCTCGGGCAGCTGCGCGCTGCTGAACGACGCTGCGTTCGAAGAGGTCCGCGAGGACGGCAAGTTCCTGATCCGCCGGGCACTGATCGAGAAGGTCGGGTGAGGCCCGGTCTCCCGGACGCACCGTGACAGGGGCCACAACCACTCCGGGTAACACGGGGTTCATACCCGGGCAACGGTCGGGAAACTGCCTGTTGACACGCTGCACGGCAGTAGCCGCGGCACTCCTGCCGCGCCGCTCCCAGCGCCGCAGCACCCGCAAGTGCGCCCGGACCCACCCGAAGGATGTGGCCCCCGTGACCTTCAAGGCCGAGTACATCTGGATCGACGGCACCGAGCCGACGGCCAAGCTCCGTTCCAAGACGAAGATCATCACGGACGCTCCCGCCGGTCTCGGCGCCCTGCCGGTCTGGGGCTTCGACGGCTCCTCCACCAACCAGGCCGAGGGCAGCTCCTCGGACTGCGTGCTCAAGCCGGTCTTCTCCTGCCCCGACCCGATCCGCGGCGGCGACGACGTCCTGGTGCTGTGCGAGGTCCTGGACACGGACCTGGTCCCGCACCCGAGCAACACCCGCGCCGCGCTGGCCGAGACGGCCGAGCGCTTCGCCGCGCAGGAGCCGGTCTTCGGCATCGAGCAGGAGTACACCTTCTTCAAGGGCGCCCGCCCGCTCGGCTTCCCCGAGGGCGGCTTCCCGGCCGCGCAGGGCGGCTACTACTGCGGCGTCGGCTCGGACGAGATCTTCGGCCGCGACGTCGTCGAGGCGCACCTGGAGAACTGCCTCGGGGCCGGCCTCGGCATCTCCGGCATCAACGCCGAGGTCATGCCCGGCCAGTGGGAGTTCCAGGTCGGCCCGCTCCCGCCGCTGGAGGTCTCCGACCAGCTCTGGATCGCCCGCTGGCTGCTCTACCGCACCGCCGAGGACTTCGGCGTCTCGGCCACCCTCGACCCCAAGCCGGTCAAGGGCGACTGGAACGGCGCGGGCGCGCACACCAACTTCTCCACCAAGGCGATGCGCGAGGGGCCCGAGGGGTACGCCGCGGTCGTCACCGCCGCCGAGTCGCTCGGTGAGGGCTCCAAGCCGCTCGACCACGTCAAGAACTACGGCGCCGGCATCGACGACCGCCTCACCGGCCTGCACGAGACCGCCCCGTGGAACGAGTACTCCTACGGCGTCTCCGACCGCGGCGCCTCGGTGCGCATCCCGTGGCAGGTCGAGAAGGACGGCAAGGGCTACCTGGAGGACCGCCGCCCCAACGCCAACGTCGACCCGTACGTCGTGACCCGCCTCCTCGTCGACACCTGCTGCACGGCGCTGGAGAAGGCCGACCGGATCTGACCCGGCCCCGCCCGCTCCCCGGGGGCGTCCGCCGTCACGACGTGTTCACGACGCGTCACGACGGCGGGCGCCCCCTTCGCGCTGCCGCGGGGTCCGGCCGGACCCGCTGATTTGCGCCAGTCGGCGTCCACGCAGTGAGAGGGCCCTCCTGTCCCGCGCCGCCGTCTGCTTCAATGGGCCCATGGCCAGTTTCCGGAAGTACGCAGCGACGGGTCGCCATGACCTGGAGCCGTTCTGGCCTTCCCGTCAGCACGACGACTTCGACCGGGTGTGTTGCCGCGCGACGATCGCGCCGGCCCGCTAGAAAGCCGTACACCCCAGGCCTTCGGCCGGTGCGCACGACGTACGTCCCCGCGACGCGCCCGACCACGAACTCGCGCCCGTCGCCCCTCCCGACGAACCTCTCGCGCGAAAGAGCTGACGACTCATGGCGACCACCCGTTCCCTGTCCACCGTCCCCCTCGACGCCCCCGCCCCCGCCACGGCCCTCCCCGGCTCCGGCGCTCCCCGGCACCGGCTGCGCGCCGTCGACCGGTACGAGGTGGTGGACGTCACGGACCTGCTGCCGCCGGGCGCCACCTGGCTGCCCGCTCCCCCGCACACCCTGCCCTCCCTGCCGGGCCGCCCGCCGATGGTCGGCTACCTGGTGCTCGTGCCGGCCGACCAGCAGCCGCCGTTCGCGCCGGTCGGTGTGCCCGCGGCACCGTCCGCCGGGCCCGCCGGCGACGAGGCGGACCTGCCGGGCGTCCCGGACCACCGGGACGCCCGGGGCCACCGGCACTCCCCCGCCCCCGGGAGCGTGCGGGATCCGCTGGGCACCGCACCCGCAGGTCCCGCCGACCAGCTCGTCCGGATCGACGCCGCGCGGCGCACCGCCGCCGTCGACGGACGCGAACTCGACCTCACCTACCTGGAGTTCGAGCTCCTCGCCCACCTGGTGACGCACCCGCACCGGGTGCACACCCGCGACCAGCTGGTCACCACGGTGTGGGGCTACGGGCACGTGGGCGACGGACGCACCGTCGACGTGCACGTGGCCCGGCTGCGCCGCAAGCTCGGCACGGAGCACCGGCAGACGATCCAGACCGTCCGCCGCGTCGGCTACAAGTACACGCCGCCCACGGGGCGCTGAGCCCGCGGCGGGACGCGGGGCCGGACCCACCGGGCCGGGGTGTACCTGACACCACCCCCCGACCGGGGTGCCCGGCCCCGTGTCCCGCCGCGCCACCTGCGCGAGACTGTCCGCCATGGACATCGAGACGAAGAGCGGGACCGCGACACTCGGGACACGGGCACGGGACGTGGCAGTGGCGGCCGTACGGGGACTGGCCCTGGCGTTCGTCTCCCTGCCCGTCGCCGTGCTGTGCTTCTGCCTGACCCTCGTCTCCGTCGCCCTCGTCCCGATCGGTGTCGGCATCGTCACCACGCCGTGGGTGCTCACCGGCGTACGGGCGTTCGCCGACCGCCGGCGACTGCTCGCCGCCCGGTGGGGCGGGGTGCGGATACCGCGGACGTACCGGCCGCTGCCCGCGGACGCCAATCCGTGGACGCGCACCTTCGGCATGCTCGGCGACCCGGCGACCTGGCGGGACTTCCGCTGGCTGCCGGTCGACATGACGGCGGGCTTCGTCACCGCCGTGCTGACCTTCGCGCTGCCGCTGTACGCCGTGGAGGGCTTCGCCATCGCCCTCGGCCTGTGGCGGGCCCTGCCCGACGGGTACTGGTACGGCTTCGTCCACGTCACCGGCCAGCTCTCCGCCCTCTTCGCCGCCGTCCTGGGCGCCGTACTGCTCGTCTGCTCCCTCGGGCTCACCCCGCTGCTGCTGCGCGCCCACTTCGCCCTGACCGGCGCGGTGCTCGGCGGCGGCCAGGAGGAACTGGCCGAGCGGGTGCGGGTCCTGACCGAGACCCGCCGCGACGCCGTCGACACCTCCGCGGCGGAGCTGCGCCGCATCGAGCGCGACCTGCACGACGGGGCGCAGGCCCGGCTGGTCGCCATGGGCATGGACCTGGGCACCATCGAGGCCCTGCTGGAGAAGAACCCGGCGAAGGCGAAGGAACTGCTCGCGCAGGCCCGCCAGTCCTCGGCCGACGCCCTGACCGAGCTGCGCGACCTGGTCCGCGGCATCCACCCGCCGGTGCTCGCCGAACGCGGTCTCGGCGACGCCGTCCGCGCCCTGGCGCTGCGGCTGCCGCTGGCGGTCGAGGTGAACGTGGACCTGCCGGGCCGCGCCGACGCGCCCGTGGAGTCGGCCGGGTACTTCGCGGTCAGCGAGGTCCTCACCAACGCCGTGAAGCACTCCGGCGCCGACCGCGTCTGGGTCGACATGGACCACGAGGACGGCCGGCTGCGCGTCACCGTCACCGACGACGGCAAGGGCGGCGCGGCCATCGGTGCGGGGTCGGGCCTGACCGGCGTGGAACGGCGACTGGGTACATTCGACGGCGTCCTGGCCGTCAGCTCTCCCGCGGGCGGTCCCACCATGGTCACCATGGAGATCCCTTGCGCGTTGTCCTAGCCGAAGACCTGTTCCTGCTGCGCGACGGGCTCGTCCGGCTTCTGGAGGCCCACGACTTCGAGATCGCCGCGGCGGTCGAGACCGGCCCGGAGCTGTCCCGGGCCCTGGCCGAACTGGAGCCGGACGTCGCGGTGGTCGACGTCCGGCTGCCGCCCACCCTCACCGACGAGGGGCTGCAGTGCGCGCTGGAGGCCCGGCGCAACCGGCCGGGCCTGCCGGTGCTGGTCCTGTCGCAGCACGTGGAGCAGTTGTACGCCCGCGAGCTGCTGGCCGACGGCACCGGCGGGGTGGGGTACCTGCTCAAGGACCGGGTGTTCGACGCGGAGCAGTTCGTCGACGCCGTGCAGCGCGTGGCGGCGGGCGGTACGGCGATGGACCCGCAGGTCATCCAGCAACTGCTCAGCCGGCGTGCGGCCGAGGACCAGCCGCTGGAGCGGCTGACGCCCCGGGAGCTGGAGGTGCTGGAGCTGATGGCGCAGGGCCGGACCAACGCGGCGATCGCCGCCCGGCTCGTCGTCACGGAGCGGGCGATCGCGAAACACACCGCGAACATCTTCGCCAAGCTGACCCTGGAGGTTTCGGACGACGACAACCGCCGTGTACTGGCGGTTCTGGCCTATCTGGACCGCGGCCGCTGACCGTCCCACCGGTCCCGTGCGTCCCCGCGGACCCGGCAATCTCCGTGACGGGTGAACACCTCCGAGGCGGCTTCCGTATGGATGGGAGCCGCTTCACTCCTGTCGGGCGCCCTCGATGCCCCGAAAGCCCCGCAAGGAAGTCAGAGGAGTTCCATGGGACGCAACACAAGAAAACGCCGTTCGCCGCTGGCCACCAAGGTCGTCGCCGGGGCGGCGGCCCTGGCGGTCGGCGGGGGCGGGCTGGTCTGGGCCAACTTCTACGCCTCGGCGCACGAGTCGGACTCGTCGCACCACCGGACCAGGTCCGCGGGTGCGCAGGTCGCCACGATCCAGTGCCCGGACGTCGGCCAGGAACTGCGGAACGTGCCGCGGGGAGCACGGTCCGGGGTCGACAAGGAACTGGCGAGGCTCGACGAGCAGATCACCGAGGCGTACGCCCGCCTCGCCTCGACGCGCCAGGCGCAGTCGGGCGACTCGAGCTACGTGCAGAACGCGATCCTCGGCCCGCTGAAGTCGAAGCGGACCGCGGCTCTGGACCGGATCGGGATCAACATCCGGCGGGGCGGCGGCGACGCCCCCGGCGGACTCGACCGCTTCGCCGAGTGCCGCGGCATGGGCGCCGACCAGCCGGGCAACGGCGACGGTCAGGACGACCAGAACGGCGACGGCGGCCAGGACCAGGACAACGGTCAGGGTCAGGACGGCGGCCAGGACGGCGGTCAGGACGACGGCCAGAACCAGGGAGACAACGGCAACGGAGCCGCAGGCCCCTTCGCCGACGACTTCGTCGACATCAACGACGTGCAGCCGAACTCCAGGGATCTGGAGAACGGGTTGGCAGCCAACGGTGACGGAGGCTCCACCGGCTCCTTCACCGCGGTCTGCGGTGTGAACGAGGACAACCTGTTCAACAGTGACAACCTGATCGTGGCCCCGGGCGTCGACAACGGCGCGCACCACACGCACGACTACGTCGGCAACCAGAACAACAACGCCTTCTCCAGCGACGACGACCTCGCGGGTGCGGACACCTCGTGCCAGAACCAGGGCGACAAGTCCACCTACTACTGGCCGGTGCTGCGGCTCCAGGACGGTACGCAGGAGTTCGACGCGAACGACCTGGGTGGTGGTGCCGAGGGCAACGTCGGCAAGATCCTCAAGGCCGCGGAGGCGGAGATCAAGTTCGTGGGGAACCAGCAGAGCGACGTCGTCGCGATGCCGAAGTTCCTGCGGATCATCACCGGTGACGCCAAGGCCTTCACCAACGGCGTCGCCAACGCCAACAGCTCCTTCAGCTGCACCGGTTTCGAGGACCGGCAGGTGACCGACAAGTACGTACTCTGCCCCGAGGGCAGCCAGGTCGTACGCACGTCCAACTTCCAGAGCTGCTGGGACGGACAGAACATCGACAGTGCCAACCACCGCGACCACGTCGCCTTCGTCCAGGGCGACGGCAGCTGCGCGAACGGCTTCCAGGCCATTCCCCAGCTTCAGGTGCGCCTGGTGTACGACGTGCCGGCCCCGACGGTCGAGAACGGCCAGGTGCAGAACCCGTACGCGGTCGACGGCTTCCCGGAGCAGCTGCACAAGCCGATCACCGATCACAACGACTTCATCAACGTCATGGACGAGAACCTGATGAACGAGGTGGTCGACTGCATCAACGGCGGCGAGGACTGCCAGTAGCCCAGGAGGAACGGGCCAGGAGGAACGAGCAGGGGCCGGTGGCGGTGCATCCGCCACCGGCCCCCTTCGCGTCGCCGCCGTCAGCCGCCGTGTCCGGTGTGTTCGCCGTGCCCGGCCGAACCCCCGCCGCCACCGTGCTGCACGCCCTGCTCCAGGTTCCCGCCGAGCCGGCCGCGCAGGTCGGCCACCACGTCCTCGTGGCCGACCGCGACCCACTTGCGGCCGACGAGGTAGTAACCCCCGTAGTCCTTCGCGGTGTTGATCCACTCGCGCTGGCCCCGGTCGGTGGAGAAGGTGGCCAGGACGTACTTCTCGTCGCCCTTCTCGCAGATCGCCTGCCGGATGGTGTCGGCGTCGGTCTGCATGTTCGGGGCGGTGCACTTCGCCTCGGCCGCCAGGTGTTCGAGGCTGCCGGTCACGGTCTCGGGCACGGCGTCCCCGCCGCCCCCACCGCCTCCGCAGCCCGTCAGCGCCACTGCCGCCACCAGGGCGGCGGGCGCGAGCATCGGTCGGGTCAGCCTCATCTGTTCCTCCGGTCGGTTCC
The DNA here is from genome assembly GCF_000721235.1 of Streptomyces olivaceus. GTDB lineage: Bacteria > Actinomycetota > Actinomycetes > Streptomycetales > Streptomycetaceae > Streptomyces > Streptomyces olivaceus. Next base: position 53,702 of record NZ_JOFH01000002.1, on the reverse strand, counting down.
GGCGACATGCCGCGCGGAGCCCCGGCGCGGGGCTCTGCGCACCGGTACGGGGACGGGCCGCGTTTTACTCAGTGCCCCCCGGCCACCCGGCGCCCCCGGGCGCGAAGTCGCCTACTGTGACCGGGTGGACCAGGACTGGGAAGAGCGCGTGACGGCCGCCTGGGCGGCGATCGACGACTATGCGGACGACGGCGCCGCCGAGTTCAGGGCGGTGATCGACGCCCTCGCCGACGAGTTGCCCGCGGACAGCCCGCTCGGCCTGTTCGAGCGGGCCTGCGCCTGGGACTCCACCGGCCACTCCGACCGGGCCGTGCCGCTGTACCGCGAGGCGCTGGAGCGCGGTCTCGGCGAGGTGAGCCACCACAAGGGGCGCCGGGCGAAGATCCAGCTCGCCAGTTCCCTGCGGAACACCGGGCACCCGGAGGAGGGCGTCCTGCTGCTGTCGCCCGAACTGGTGTCGACGTCGGACGAGTTGGACGACGCGGTGCGCGCGACGCTCGCGCTGTGCCTGTCCGCCATGGGCCGCGACCGCGAGGGCCTGTCCCTGGTGCTCGGCGCACTCGCGCCCCACCTGCCCCGCTACCAGCGCTCGATGGCCGCCTACGCCCGGCAGCTGGTCGAGCCGGAGGACCCGGAGGACTAGGAAGCACGCCGGCACGCCGGCACGCCGACCGGCGAGCGGGACGGCGGCCCCACGGTGACCATCGCCCCGGTCACTCGTTCTGCTGGACGTGCAGCCACAGGATGTCGCCCCGCGCCCCGCACCGTCCGCCGCCTCCCCGGCCGACCCGGTCGTCGACGTCGAGCAGGCCGAGGCCGCGCTCGTCGAGCACTACCCGCGGCTGGCCCGGCTGGCCTACCTGGTGCTGCCGCCGGGCCTCGGCCGCAGCCGCCGTGTCCTGACCGCGCACGCCCTCACCCAGCGCGCGCTGCCCCGCAACCGGACGACGGTCCCGCTCGTCCCGGCCCAGCAGTCCGGCCGCCCGGAGGCCCCCGGCTACGCGCTGATCCGGCTGCGCGTGGTCCGTACGGCGCTGGAGGCGGGCCTTCCCCTGCGGCGGCTCGCGTTGCCCAGGCGGTCCCAGCTGCCGCCGCTGCTGCCGCACGTGCGGGGGCTGAAGCTCTTCCCGCGCTCGGGCGGCGCCGACGAACTCGCCCTGGACCAGCGGCTCTCGGCGCTCTCCGGGCCGGCCCGCGCGGCGTACGTGCTGCGCGGCCTGGAGCGGCTCTCCGACGACGGCGTGCGGCAGGTGCTGCGGGCCGCCGGGGTCGCCGACGTGGACGGGGCGCTGCGGGAGGCCGGCTCGGTGCCGGAGCCGGGCGCGCTGCTCGGCTCCTCCGAGTTCGACCCCTGTTCGCTGCAGGCCCGCCCGACCGATCTGCTGCGCCGCCGCCAGCACACGAGGGCGGCACTGGTCGCCGGGACGGCGCTGGTGGTGTGCGGGGCGCTGCTCGGCCTGCCCGGTGACGGCTGGGGTCCGGACGGCGCCGCCGCCCCGCCCTACGCGCGCAATCCGGCGGCCGAGGCCGCCCTCGACCCCGCCGGGCTCACGAAGGTCGCCCCCGCCGCCTGGGAGACGTCCGCGCGTACGGACTTCTCGGTGTGGCCGGCGCGCGGCGACCTCACCGGCGACGAGGGGTTGCTGCGGCGTGCCCTGGCCGTCTGGGCGCGGCCCGGGGAGAGCGTGGGGGTGTCCGCGACGCCGGGCACCCAGACCGGCGGTCCGGCGGGTCCCGCGCACCTGCTGTACGCCGGGAACGTGGACAACACGCGCGTGGTGATCCTGCACGACGGGCTGCGCCTCGTCAGGTACGCCGAGCCGAAGGACGGCTCCGCCGGCGCCGTCCTGGACCTCGCGCGGACCGACGCGGCGGACCGGGCGGAGGCGGGTGCGGTGGTCCTGGGCCGGTCCGACGGCAACGTGCGCTACCTGACGGCGCCCTGGGTGACGAAGGCGGCCGGCCGGGACCTGGCCGATCCGGACTCCGGCGCGAAGGAGCTGACGCTCACCGACGGGGTGACCGCTCCGCTGGCCAGCCCCGTGCAGCAGGGGCAGGCCGAGGGGTGCACCTCCTGGAAGGTCCTCGAACTGACCGACGGTTCGGACACCCGGGTGGTGTCCGACCTCGGCGAGCTGGTCCCGGCCCGCCTCACCACCGGGCGTCCGGGCGGGGCGAAGGACGTCTCGGGCGAGAAGGCGCGGGGGGCCTGGGCGCCGTACGCCTGCTCGCTGGGCGCGGTGCGCGGGCAGGGGGTGCGGTCGGTGAACGCCTGGGAGTTCGCGTCCCAGCCGCTGCCCGACTCGACCGGGTCGGGCGCCTGGGTGTGCACCCGCGCCGAGACGTGGCGCGGCGACGGGACCCGGGTGCTGGCGCAGTTCCGGACACCGGGCGGGGTGCAGGGCGCGGTCGCGGCGAAGGCGCAGGACGTGCCGGCGTGCGGCGAGCGGGACCCGCAGGTGCTGGCCGGGGTGCTGTGGAAGTCGGAGGGCGGGCACTGGTACCTGCTCGCGGCCGGCGGCGGGGACACCGAGTCGATCGAGGCGACGGGCGGCATCACCGGCTCCGCCGACGGGAACCTGCTGACGGCCAAGGCCGAGCAGGGCGCCCGGGCGAAGCTGAAGGGCACGCTGGAGGGCGGCCGCACGATCGGCGGGCTGCGGTAGCCGTACCGCACCGGCCGTGCCGCACCGGCGGGGTGAACACCGATGCCCGGACCGGTCCGTTCAAGGGCCGGATTCGATCGGTAAGGTGTTCGTATGACTACCGGGGCACGCCGCAGAATGGGCGTCGAGGAGCGGCGGCAGCAGTTGATCGGCGTCGCGCTCGAACTGTTCAGCCGCCGCTCGCCCGACGAGGTCTCCATCGACGAGATAGCGTCGGCCGCGGGCATCTCGCGCCCGCTGGTCTACCACTACTTCCCGGGCAAACTCAGCCTGTACGAGGCCGCGTTGCGACGCGCCTCGGACGATCTGGCGGCCCGCTTCGAGGAGCCGCACCAGGGTCCGCTGGGCGCGCGGCTGCTGCGGGTCATGCGCCGCTACTTCGACTTCGTCGACGAGCACGGCCCGGGTTTCTCGGCGCTGATGCGCGGTGGCCCGGCGGTGGGCTCGTCCACGACCAACGCGCTCGTGGACTCCGTGCGGCAGGCCGCGTTTGTCCAGATCCTTTCGCACCTGGACGTCACCGACCCGCCCGCGCGCCTGGAACTGATCGTCCGCTCGTGGATCTCGCTCGCCGAGTCGACCGCGTTGATCTGGCTGGACGGGCGCCGCATCCCGCGGGCCGAGCTGGAGGTCCAGCTCGTGCACGACTTCGCCGCGCTGGTGGCGGTGAGCGCCGCGTACGACGAGGAGATGGGCGCCCTCCTGCGCCGCATCGCCGAGTCCGAGCCGGCCGACGGCCCCTTCGCGGACCTGGTCGGCCGGCTGGTGTCACTCGCCGGTTAGCTCTCGGATCAGCTCTCGGACTTGCGGTAGGACGGGTCGAGTTCGCGGACCTCGGCGGACGCGTGCAGGGCGAGGCCGCCGGACGGCTTCACGTACTGCCGCAGCAGTTCCAGGACCGCCTCGGTGAGCCGGGCCTTGGTCTCCTCGGTGCGGCCCGCGAGCAGCCCGAGGGTGACGTGCACGACGGCGTGCCCGTCGGTGTCGGGGCCGACGGCGGTGTCCTCGGTGCGGCGGAACTGCGTCTTGCACGCCGGCGGCCTGGCCGCCGCGATCTCGACGACGCCGGCGTGCAGGGCCCGCGCGAAGGCGGGCCGGTCGAAGTCGTCCGCCAGCTCGGCGGAGTAGTCGACGGTGATCTGCGGCATGGGCCCTCCTGTTGCGTACCGTGCGTGCCCGGTGCGTGAACGGCAGGGCTCACCCTAACCGCAGCCCGCGCACCCTCAGCCGGCCCGCCGGAACACGGCGACCGTGCGGCCCGGCACGGTGAACGTGCCGGGCCCGGCCGCGGCGCCGACACGCTGCTCCTGCCCTGTCGTAGGAGTTGCGGACAGCGACTTGGAGCGCAGCAGGTCGGTACCCGCCCGGGAGAGCGCCGGGCCCTGCGGGAGGGCGGCGGTCGCCGGGGCGAGGACCTGCATGCGGGTGCGTTCGGGTCCGGCCCCGGCGGGACCGTAGCGCTGCCGCAAGTCTTGCGGCAAGGGTCCTGAAAGAAGCAGAAATAACTTTCATGACCCTTGCCCGTGACACCGCTCAGCAGCTGGACTTGCCCGCGTACAGGGCGAGCGCCGTGTCGGCGCCCAGCGTCGCCGTGAACTGCCCGGAGCCGTTCACGGCGACCGTGCCGCCACTCTGCACGTCGCAGTACGTCCCGGCGGGCAGGGACGTCTGGTAGGTGCGGTCCAGCGGGCCGGACTCGTGGTTGACGGCGACGAAGCCCTTGCCGCCGCGGCCGAAGGCGATGGCGTCGCCGCCGTTGTCCCACCAGTCCGTGACCGCCTCGCCGCGCGTGGCGTTGCGGAAGGCGACCATGGACTCGATCTCGGGCCAGGCGTGCTGGCACTTCCAGCCGCCCTGCCAGCAGGCGTCCACCCGGCCCCCGTTCGGCGGCCCGGCGTCCGCGTCCGACCACTCGTAGCCGGAGTTGACGTCGGGGGCGCCGTAGGGCCAGGCCAGCATGAAGACGTTGGCCAGGGTGTAGGCGGCGTCGTTCTTGTAGTTGAGCGTGCTGCCGTTGCGCTCGGTGTCGTGGTTGTCGACGAAGACACCCGCGTCCGCGCTGCCGAGGTAGCCCCAGTCCTCGCCGTAGTTCTTCAGGTAGGCGAGGTTCTCGTTGGTGAAGACGCGCTTGAGGTCGTAGGCGTACCGGAACTCCTGCACGTCTCCGGTGCCGGTGTACTCGGTCGGCTGGACGGCCTCGCCGGCGCCGTGGATGACCTCCTGCTTCCAGTACACGGACGGGTCGGACAGCCGGGACCTGATGTTCGCCAGATCGGCGGCCGGGATGTGCTTGGCCGCGTCGATCCGGAAGCCGTCGACACCGAGCGAGAGCAGGTCGTTCAGGTACCCGGCGATCTTGCCGCGGACGTACTCCTCGCCGGTGTCGAGGTCGGCGAGGCCGACCAGTTCGCAGTGCTGGACGTTGTAGCGGTCCTGGTAGTTGCTGATCTGGGCGGTGCAGTCGTCGAAGTCGGGCGACGAGTACAGCCCGGGGTAGTCGTACTTCGAGTACGACGAGCCGCCGGTGCCGATGCCGCTGCCCGCGGACATGTGGTTGACCACGGCGTCGGCGACGACCTTCACGCCGGCCGCGTGGCAGGTGTCCACCATGCTCTCGAAGGCCGCGCGGTCGCCGAGCCGTCCGGCGATCTTGTAACTGACGGGCTGGTACGACGTCCACCACTGCCCGCCCTGTATGTGCTCGGCGGGCGGGGAGACCTGGACGTAGCCGTAGCCGGCGGGGCCGAGGGTGCTGGTGCACTCCTTGGCCACGGAGGCGAAGTTCCACTCGAAGAGGACGGCGGTGACGTCCTTGGCGCCGGGCGGGGAGGCCGGTGCGCCAGTCGGGGTCATGACAACCGCGGCCGCTGCGAGCGCGACGGCCGCCGTAAGGATTCTGCGTGCCATGTGGGGGTTCCTTCTTCGTCGAAGGCTCTTGGGGGGACCTGAAGACTCTTGCTGAAAGCTTCAGCAAGTTTTCGGGTGACGCAGATACTAGAGGCCCGCCGCCTGAAAGGGCAGCGGGCCGTACGGAATTGAATGAAAAACTTTCAGGCAGCCGTGAGCGGAACCCGCCGGCCGGTCAGGAGGCGGACCACCACACCGTCGTGTCCGCCGGCACCTTCGCTTCCCCGGCCGCCTCGGTGATCTCGCCGCTGGCGAGCAGCACCCGGCCGTACGCGGGCATCGGTACGGACTCGCCGGTGGTGTTGGCCACGCACACGAACTCCCCGCGCCGGAAGGCGAGGACGCCCTCGGGGGCGCGCAGCCACTCCACCGCGTCGCCCGCGCCCAGGTCGGCCCGCTCGCGGCGGACGGCCAGCGCCGCGCGGTACAGCTCCAGGGTCGAGCCGGGTTCGCCGGTCTGCGCCTCGACGCTCAGCCCGCCCCAGTCCGCCGGCTGCGGCAGCCAGCTGCCCCCGTCGCCGAAGCCGTACGACGGTCCCGTGCGCGTCCAGGGGATCGGCACCCGGCAGCCGTCGCGGAAGCCGTCCTGGCCCGCGCCGCGGAAGTACGCCGGGTCCTGGCGGACTTCGTCGGGCAGGTCGACGACGTCCGGCAGGCCCAGCTCCTCGCCCTGGTAGACGTAGGCCGAGCCGGGCAGGGCCAGCATGAGGAGGGTGGCGGCGCGGGCCCTCCTGAGTCCGACTTCGCGGTCTCCGGCCAGGCGGATCTGGGTGCCGAGGCCCGCCGGGTTGGCGAAGCGGGTGGCGTGCCGGGTGACGTCGTGGTTGGACAGCACCCAGGTGGCGGGAGCGCCGACGGGGCGCATCGCGTCCAGGGTGCGGTTGACGACCGTGCGCAGTTCCGCGGCGTCCCAGTGGGTGGCCAGGTACTGGAAGTTGAAGGCCTGGTGCAGTTCGTCGGGGCGCACGTAGTTCGCGGTGCGCTCGACGGTCGGGGTCCAGGCCTCGGCGACGAAGATGCGGTCGCCGGAGTACTCGTCGAGGACGAGACGCCACTCGCGGTAGATGTCGTGGACGCCGTCCTGGTCGAAGAACGGCATGACGTCGTTGCCCAGCAGCGTGAGCTGCTCGTGGTCTCCGAGGTCGGGCAGGCCCTCGGCCTTCACCATGCCGTGCGCGACGTCGATCCGGAAGCCGTCCACGCCCATGTCCAGCCAGAACCGCAGGATGGAGCGGAACTCGTCGCCGACGGCCGGGTGCTCCCAGTTGAAGTCGGGCTGCTCGGGGGCGAACAGGTGCAGGTACCACTCCCCCGGCGTGCCGTCGGGCTCGGTGACCCGGGTCCAGGCGGGGCCGCCGAAGATGGACTCCCAGTCGTTGGGCGGCTGTTCGCCGTTCTTTCCCTTGCCGGGGCGGAAGTGGTACCGGTCCCGGGAGGGGGAGCCGGGGCCCTCGGCGAGGGCGCGCTTGAACCACTCGTACTGGTCGGAGGAGTGGTTCGGGACCAGGTCGACGATGATGCGCAGGCCCAGCGCGTGGGCGTCGCGGATCAGCGCGTCGGCGTCCAGGAGGGTGCCGAACATGGGGTCGACGGCCCGGTAGTCGGCGACGTCGTAACCGGCGTCGGCCTGCGGAGAGGCGTAGAAGGGGCTGAGCCACACGGCGTCCACGCCCAGGTCGCGCAGGTACGGCAGGCGGGTGCGGACACCCTCCAGGTCGCCCATGCCGTCGCCGTTGCCGTCGGCGAAACTGCGCGGGTACACCTGGTAGATGACCGCGTCCCGCCACCAGTCGGGGCGCCCTTCGACGGCGGAGACGGCGGAGGTGGGGGCCGGTGCGGCGGAGTGCTGCTGGCTCATGTCGTCCTTGCTGTGTACGGACTTGCCGGGTACGGACTTGCGGGTGCTGGGATGCGGGTGCCGACGCGCGGGTGCTGACGTGCGGTGCCGAGGTTCGGATACGAAGGTCCGCTCATTGGTTGATACGGGCAGCCGGGCCTCAGCCCTTGGTACCGCCGGCGGTGAGTCCGGTGACCAGGTTCTTCTGCACGAGGTAGAAGAACGCGGAGACGGGTATCGCGACGAGGACGGCGGTGGCGGCCATCAGGTGGCGCTGCGCGTCGTGCTCGCTGACGAAGCTCTGCAGGCCGACCGCGAAGGTGTACTTCGTGTCGCTCAGCATGAACGTCGAGGCGAAGGCGACCTCGCCGAAGGCCGTGATGAAGCTGTAGAAGCCGGCGACCGCGAGGCCCGGCCGGGCCAGCGGCAGGATCAGCCGGAAGAAGGTGCCGAACGGCGACAGCCCGTCCACGCGCCCGGCCTCGTCGATCTCGAACGGGATGGTGTCGAAGTAGCCCTTGAGCAGCCACGCGCAGTACGGCACCGCGGTCGAGCAGTAGACGAGGACGAGGCCGAGGTAGCTGTCGACGAGCTGGAGCCCGGACAGGATCTGGTACATCGGCACGATCAGTACGGCGATGGGGAACATCTGGGTGACCAGCAGCACCCACATGAGCTTGCGGTAGCCGGGGAAGCGCATGCGGGAGACCGCGTAGCCGGTCGTCGCGGCGACCAGCACGCCGATGACCGTGGTGCCCAGCGAGACGATAAGCGAACTCTTCAGCCAGTCGAAGAAGTTGGTGTGCTGGAGCACGAACGCGTAGTTGTCGAGGGTCATCTTCGACCAGATGCCCCCGGGGTGCAGGTAGTCGTCCTTGTCCGGGCCGAGGGACAGGTAGACCAGCCAGGCGACCGGGAAGAGCGCGACGAGGCTCGCGACGGTCAGGACGCCGTGGGAGGCGAGGGACGCGGCGCGGCCGCGTTCGCCGCGGGCGCGCACCCTGCGCGGGGGCGCGGTGGACACGGTGGTCTGCTCGGCGGGGGCCTTCGCCGGCGCGGTGCTTGTACTCATGGCGGCTCCTGCCTCAGTTCGCGAGCTGCTGCTCGTTGCGGTTCAGCCAGCGGCGGTAGAAGGAGGTGAAGACGATCAGGATGGCCAGCAGCAGGATGCCGTAGGCGGCGGACTGCGCGAAGTCGCGCGGCTGCTGCCCGAAGCCGAGCTGGTACGCCCAGGTGACGAGGATCTGCGCCTCGGGGGCGGTGTTGCCGAACAGCAGGAAGATCACGGCGAACTGGTTGAACGTCCAGATGATGCCGAGCAGGACGACGGTGGAGCTGACCGACCTGAGCCCCGGCAGGGTGACATAGCGGAAGCGCTGCCAGGCGTTCGCACCGTCCATCTCGGCGGCCTCGTACAGGGTGTGGTCGATGGACTGCAGGCCGCCGAGGAGCGAGACCATCATGAACGGCACCCCGCACCAGGTGTTCACCATGATCGCCGAGAAGCGCTGCCAGAAGGTGTCCTCCAGCCACGCGGGGGTCGGCAGGTGCAGCCAGTCCAGGGCGGAGTTGATGATGCCGGAGTCGGCGAGCATGAAGCGCCAGCCGAAGACCGTCACGAACGTCGGCACGGCCCACGGCAGGACCAGGATCAGCCGGTAGAAGGTGCGGCCGCGCAGCTTCTGGTTGAGCAGCAGGGCGAGGCCGAGCCCGATGAAGAAGTGCAGGCCGACGCAGACCGCCGTCCACACGATGGTCCAGACGAAGTGCGACCAGAAGCGGTCGTACGCCGTCGGGCCCCACAGGATGTCGGCGTAGTTGTCCAGGCCGACGAACTGGTAGGTGGCCTCGATCTCGTTGACGCCGATGGTGCGCGCCGAGTTGAGGCTGTTGGCGTCGGTGAGGGTGAGGTAGAGGCCGTAGCCCAGCGGGTACAGCACGAGGACGCCGATCACGACGGCCACCGGCGCGATCATGGCGTAGGCGTACCAGTGCTTCTGGTAGCCGTCTTTCAGACGCCGGCCGAGGCCGGGCCGCGGGGTGCGGTCACCGCGGCGCTTGCCGGTCGCGCGGTCGATGGCGACTGTCATGGTTCGACACCTTCAAAGAGCATCGGGACGAGCGGAAGGTCGGGGGTGCGGCGCCCGGTGCGCCGGCCGCCGGGTCCCTCCCCTCCGTGGGGACCCGGCGGTCGGATCGGGTCACGCGCGGCGCGGCGTCACTTGTCGAAGTCCGGCACCAGCTTGGCGATCGCGGTCTCGGCGTCGCCCAGGCCCTCGTCCAGGGACTTCTTGCCGCCGGCGATCTGCGGGAGTTCGTCGTCGAGCGGCGTCCACAGGGAGCTGTACTCGGGCAGCGCCGGGCGCGGCCGGGCGGCGGGCAGGACCGTCTGGAAGCCCGCGATGCCCGGGTCGGCCTTGACCTGGTCGGTGTAGGCGTCGTCGCGGGTGGGCAGCGTGGAGTTCTTCAGGGCGACGGTCTCCTGGGACTTCGCCGAGGTCATGAACTTCACGAACTTCAGCGCGGCCTCCTGGTGCGCCTGGTCCGAGCCGGCGTAGACCGACAGGTTGTGGCCGCCGGTCGGGGCGCCCGCCCTGCCGGTGGAGCCGGCCGGGACGGTGGCGATGCCGAGGTTGTCCTTGTCCTTGAAGGCGGAGCCCTTGTAGAAGTTGGTGATCTCCCACGGGCCCTGGATGGTCGAGGCGACCTTGCCGCTGACGAACGCCTCCTGGATGTGGGCGTAGGCGTCGGCGGTGGTGTCCGCCTTGTGCAGGCCCTTGCCGTCGAACAGGCTCAGCCAGGTGCCGTAGGCCTTCTGCGCCGCGGGCCCGTTGACGGTGACCTTCCCGGCGTCGGCGTCGACGGTGTCGGTGCCCTCGCCGTGGAGGAACGGCTGCGCGTAGTAGCCGGCGGTGGAGGCCCAGTAGCCGTCGACGCCGGTCTTGTCCTTGACGGTGGCGGCGGCCTTCTTCAGGTCGTCCCAGGTCTTCGGCGCCTCGACGCCGGCCTTCCGGAACAGTTCCTTGTTGTAGACGAAGGCGAGGGTGTCGGTGACCAGCGGGACGCCGTAGGTCTTGCCCTCGTACTTCGCCTGCTCGATCAGGCTGGGCTGGAACGCGTCCTGCTCGGCGAGGGCTTCGGTGCCGTCCAGCGGCAGGAAGAAGCCCTTCTTGGCGAAGGCGGGCGTCCAGCCGACCTCGGCGCGCAGCACGTCCGGTGCGCCCTTGGAGCCGGCGGCGGTGTCGAACTTGTTCTGCGCCTGGTCGAAGGGGACGTTGACGAAGTCGACCTTGACGCCCTTGTTGGCGGCCTCGAACTCCTCGACCAGGGCCTTGTAGGTCGGCGCCTCGTTGGTGGCGTTGGAGGTGTCCCAGTATGTGATGGTGACCGGTCCGCCCGACTCGCTGTCGCTGTCGCCGTCCCCGCCGCACGCCGTCGCCGCCAGGGCGAGGGACGCCACCAGCGCGGTGGCCGCTATGCCACGCCGCATGAGTTCTCCTTGAGGGTGAAAGCCCGTGTGGTGCAGGGTGCGGGCCCGTCCGCCGCTCCTGCCGACACCGACCGCGCCATCGCCGCCGTCGGGCGACGTGAACGTAACAGCGTGGAAAGCTGCGCGAAAGGCCTTGCAGCAAAAAAGTGCAAGAGATCTCCGAAGTTATCCCCGTGTGACCTGCGGGAGACTACTGCGAGACGCTCAAGGACCAGGGGCGAGCGGTTTGTTTACGGGGATCGAGCGGGATCGTTCCGCTTGTGCAAGACTCTGCAAGCTCTTGCCGCGACATTCATGAGGGAGCGCGATGACGCAGCAGCCCGCGCCGGGCCGTCCGACGGGCCGTCCCACCGGCCGCACACGGCGCCCGATCGGTGTGCAAGGCGGCGGCCGACAGGTACAGTCCACCCCTGTGACCACACGGCTTGCCGACATCGCCGCCCAGGCGGGGGTGAGCGAAGCGACGGTCAGCCGGGTCCTCAACGGGAAGCCGGGCGTCGCCGCCACCACCCGCCAGTCCGTGCTCGCCGCCCTCGACGTGCTGGGTTACGAGCGCCCCGTGCGGCTGCGGCAGCGCAGCGAGGGCCTGGTCGGCCTGATCACCCCGGAGCTGGAGAACCCGATATTCCCGGCCCTCGCCCAGGTCATCGGCCAGGCGCTGACCCGCCAGGGCTACACGCCGGTCCTCGCCACCCAGACGCCGGGCGGCTCCACCGAGGACGAGCTGACCGAGATGCTGGTGGACCGCGGGGTGGCCGGGATCATCTACGTCTCGGGGCTGCACGCCGACACCACCGCCGACATGCAGCGCTACGAGCGGCTGCGGGCGCAGGGCGTGCCCTTCGTCCTCGTCGACGGCTTCTCGTCGAAGGTGCAGGCGCCGTTCATCTCCCCCGACGACCGCGCCGCGATGAGTCTCGCGGTCACGCACCTGGTCTCGCTCGGCCACACCCGGATCGGGCTGGCCCTCGGGCCGAAGCGGTTCGTGCCGGTGCAGCGCAAGATCGAGGGGTTCGTCCGCACGGTCCAGGACCAGTTGGGGCTGGCGGCCCAGACCGTGGAGAAGGAACTGGTCCAGCACTCCCTCTACACCCTGGAGGGCGGTCAGGCCGCGGCCGCCGCGCTGATCGGGCGCGACTGCACGGCGGTGGTCTGCGCCAGCGACATGATGGCGCTGGGCGCGATACGGGCGGCCCGGCAGCTCGACCTGGACGTGCCCAAGGACGTCTCGGTCGTCGGCTTCGACGACTCGCCGCTGATCGCCTTCACCGACCCGCCGCTCACGACGGTCCGCAAGCCGGTCCCGGCGATGGGGCAGGCGGCGGTGCGCACGCTCCTGGAGGAGATCGCCGGGACGCCCGCACCGCACAGCGAGTTCGTGTTCATGCCGGAGCTGGTGGTGCGCGGTTCGACCGCCTCGGCACCGGGCGGACGCTCCCGCCCCTGACCCTCCTCGGGGTGCCGGAATCCGGGTCGGATGCGGGTCGGCTCCGACTGCGGGATGATCGGGTGGGAGAGGGCTTTTCTGGCAGACTCGAACCTATGGGTGACGCGACCGCGAGGACTCGGGAGCGCCGTGAGGAAGGCGTTCCGCACCCCGTCCCCGAGCGGACGGGGCAGCGCCTCCTGCGTCGCCTCCGCGCCCCGCGCCGGCCCCGCCTGTGGTTCGAGATCCTGCTCGTCGGGCTCAGTTACTGGACGTACTCGCTCGTCCGCAACGCGGTGCCGGAACAGCGTGCGCAGGCGCTGCGCAACGCCGACTGGATCTGGCGCGTCGAGCAGCAACTGGGCCTCGCCGTCGAGGAGTCGGTCAACCACGCGGTCAACTCGGTGACGTGGCTCGTCGTCGGCATGAACTACTACTACGCCACGCTGCACTTCGTGGTGACGGTCGGGGTACTGGTGTGGCTGTACCGCCGCCACCCCGGCCGCTACGCGGCGACCCGGCTGGTCCTCTTCGCCACCACGGGCGTCGCGCTGGCCGGTTACTACCTGTATCCGCTCGCCCCGCCCCGCCTGATGAACGGCGGGAGCTTCGTCGACACCGTGATGGTCCACCAGACGTGGGGGTCGATGGCGTCCGGCGACCTGAAGAACATGTCCAACCAGTACGCGGCGATGCCGTCGATGCACATCGGGTGGTCGGTGTGGTGCGGCCTGACGATCTTCGCGCTGGCCTCGGTGCCGTGGGTGCGGGTGCTGGGCCTTGTGTACCCGGCGCTGACGCTGGTGGTCATCGTGGCGACGGCCAACCACTTCTGGCTGGACGCGGTGGGCGGCGTGCTGTGCCTGGCCTTCGGGTACGCGGTGGCGGCGGTGTGGTACGGCCGGATGCCGTACGCGCTGCCGCGCGCGGTGCCGGATGCCGGGCGGCGGGGGGTCTGGGCACCTGGGCGGGCGTGAGGCCCCCAGTCGTGCCGCTGGGGCTGCACGGGTGGGCTGTGGGGGAGGCACCCCGCAACGCCGGGCTGCGCCACCCGCCGCCCGGCCCCCGACACCAGCACGGGGGCCGGCGATGCCGGCAGCGTGCCCCGGCCCGTGCTCCCTAGGCGTAGAAGAGCTCCTCCACCACCGTCCGCGCCCGCCGGGCCGTGCGCCGGTACTCGTCCAGCATGTCCCCCGCGTGCCCCGGGCCGTGCCCCAGGTAGCGCCCCACCGCCGCCAGCTCCCGCGTGTCGGTCGGGAAGGTGTCCCCGGCCCGCCCGCGGACCAGCATCACCGCGTTGCGGACCCGGCTCGCCAGGACCCACGCCTCGTCGAGCGTCCCGGCATGCTCCGCCGAGATCAGCCCGACGTCCCGCGCGGCGGCCAGCGCCTCCCGCGTCCCGGTGGTCCGCAGCCCCTCCTCCTCGTGGCCGTGCCGCAGCTGGAGGAGCTGCACGGTCCACTCCACGTCGGAGAGCCCGCCCGGCCCCAGTTTGGCGTGCAGCTTGGGGTCCGCGCCGCGCGGCAGCCGCTCGGTCTCCATCCGGGCCTTCAGGCGCCGGATCTCCCGGGCGTCGTCGTCCCCCAGCCCGTCCGCCGGGTACCGCAGCGGGTCTACCAGCTCGGTGAAGCGCCGCCCCAGGTCCGCGTCGCCGGCCACGAACTCGGCCCGCAGCAGCGCGTGCCGCTCCCACGCCAGTGACCAGCGCCGGTAGTACGCCTCGTACGACTTCAGGGTGCGCACCAGCGGCCCCGACTTGCCCTCGGGCCGCAGGTCGGCGTCGATCGGCAGCGGCGGGTCGGCGCTCGGCACCTGGAGCAGGCGGCGCAGCTCGGCGACGACCTTGTTCGCGGCGTCCCCGGCCTCCCGTTCGCCGACCCCGTCGCGCGGCTCGTGCACGAAGAGCACGTCGGCGTCCGATCCGTAGCCCAGTTCGTGCCCGCCGAAGCGGCCCATGCCGATGATCGCGAACCGGGTCGGCAGGGTGTCGCCCCACCCCTCCCGCACCACCGCCCGCAGCGTTCCCGCCAGGGTCGCCGCCGTCAGGTCGGACACCGCGCCGCCGACCAGGTCCACCAGCGCGCCCTGGTCGGCCTCGACGGGCTGCGCCTCGGTGCCGTAGGAGCCGACGATGTCGGCGGCGGCGGTGCGGAACAGCTCCCGGCGCCGTACCCCGCGTGCCGCGGTGACCGCCTGCACGGCGCCGTCGGCGCGGCGGACCGCGGCGAGCACCTCCTGCTCCAGCTGGGCGCGTCCGCGCGGCGCCAGTCCCCCGGCGGCGCCGTCGCCGAGCAGCGCGACGGCCTCGGGGGCCCGCATCAGCAGGTCGGGGGCGAGCCGCCCGGCGGACAGGACGCGGGCGAGGTTCTCGGCCGCGGCGCCCTCGTCCCGCAGCAGCCTGAGGTACCAGGGCGTCTTGCCGAGCGCGTCCGAGACCTTGCGGAAGTTGAGCAGTCCGGCGTCGGGGTCGGCCGAGTCGGCGAACCAGCCCAGCAGCACGGGCAGCAGGGTGCGCTGGATGGCCGACTTGCGGGTGACTCCGGACGCCAGGGCCTCCAGGTGCCGCAGGGCGGAGGCCGGGTCGGCGTACCCGAGGGCGACCATGCGCTCGCGCGCGGCCTCGGGGCTGAGCCGGGCCTCGCCGGGCGCGAGCTGGGCGACGGCGTCGAGCAGCGGCCGGTAGAACAGCTTCTCGTGCAGCCGGCGTACGACGGAGGAGTGCCGCCGCCAGGCGCGCAGCAGCCCGTCGACGGGGTCGGTGCGCAGGCCGAGGGAGCGGCCGAGGCGGCGCAGGTCGGCCTGGTCCTCGGGCACGAGGTGGGTGCGGCGCAGCCGGTGCAGCTGGATGCGGTGCTCCATGGAGCGCAGGAAGCGGTACGCCTCGTCGAGCTGGGCCGCGTCGGTCCGGCCGACGTAGCCGCCGGCGGCGAGGGCCTCCAGGGCGTCCAGGGTCGTACCGCTGTGCAGGGAGGTGTCGGAGCGCCCGTGCACGAGCTGGAGCAGCTGCACGGCGAACTCGACGTCCCTGAGGCCGCCCGGACCCAGCTTGAGCTGCCGGTCGACCTCGGCGGCGGGGATGGTCTCCACCACCCGGCGGCGCATCTTCTGCACGTCGGGGACGAAGTTCTCGCGGTCGGCGGCCTGCCACACCAGGGGCTGCAGGGCGGCGACGTACTCGGCGCCGAGGCCGGGGTCGCCGGCCACCGGGCGGGCCTTGAGCAGCGCCTGGAACTCCCAGGTCTTGGCCCAGCGCTGGTAGTAGGCGACGTGGCTGCTGAGGGTGCGCACCAGCGGGCCGTGGCGCCCCTCGGGGCGGAGGTTGGCGTCGACGGGCCAGATGGAGCCCTCGACGGTGGTCTCGGAGCAGATCCGCATCATGTGCGAGGCCAGCGCGGTCGCGGCCCGCAGCGCCTTGGTCTCGTCGGCGTCCGCGTCGCTGTCCGCGCCCGCCGCGGGCTCGCCCACGAAGATCACGTCGACGTCTGAGACGTAGTTCAGCTCGTGTCCGCCGCACTTGCCCATCGCGATCACGGCGAGCCTGCACCGCGCGGCGTCCTCGGGCGCGGCGGCCTCGGCGAGGGCCAGGGCGGCGCGCAGGGTGGCGGTGGCGAGGTCGGCCAGCTCGGCGGCGGTCTCGGCGACGTCGATGGTGCCGCAGACGTCGCGGGCGGCGATGGACAGCAGGCAGCGCCGGTAGGCGACGCGCAGGGACACCGGGTCGGTGGCCTCGGCGAGGCCCTGCTCGAACTCCTCGACGCCGCGGTGCAGGTCGCGCGGTTCGTAGGTGACGAGGGCCTGCCAGTCGCCGGCGTGCCGGGCGAGGTGGTCGGCGAGCGCCTCGGAGGCGCCGAGCACACCGAGGAGACGGTCGCGCAGCGGCTTGGCCGCTATCAGGGTGTCCAGCAGCTCCTGGCGGGCGGTGGGACCGGGCTGCGCCTCCAGGAGCCGGACCAGGCCGTGCAGGGCGAGGTCGGGGTCGGCGGTGGCGCCGAGCGCCTCGAGGAGGACGGGGTCGGCCCGGACCTCGGCCAGCTCCGCGCCGTCCAGCAGCCGCTCGGCGGCCGAGGGGTCGGTGAAGCCGTGCCGCAGCAGTCGCGTGAAGGTACTGCTCCTGCGTCCCGGCGCCGTCATCTCGGCCTCCTGTCGGACCTGGGGGATCAAGGGGTACGGCTTGAGGGTAGCCGGGCAGGCGCGCGCGGGCGCCGGGACCGGTCCCGCTCTCCGGTGGACCGCCCCGGACTCGTACGATATCTTGTACAAGCCCTGGAAGGGAGGCACCGGTATGCCCATCACCGCCAGCGAAGCCCGTCAGAACCTGTTCCCGCTGATAGAGCAGGTCAACGAGGACCACGCCCCGGTACACATCACCTCCCGCAAGGGAAACGCCGTACTCATGTCCGAGGAGGACTTCACGGCGTGGACGGAGACGGTGCACCTCCTGCGCTCGCCCAAGAACGCCCGCCGTCTGCTCGACTCCATCGCGGAGGCCGAAGCGGGCGAAGCACGGCATCGCGAGCTGATCGACCCGGACGCGGAGCGGGCGTGAGGGTCACTTTCACGTCCCACGGCTGGGAGGACTACGTCCACTGGGCCGAGAGCGACCGGAAGGTGACCAAGCGGATCAACAGACTGATCGACGACATCACCCGTGACCCGTTCAAGGGCATCGGGAAGCCGGAGCCGCTCAAGGGCGACCTGTCGGGCTACTGGTCACGGCGCATCGACGACACACACCGGCTCGTGTACAAGCCCGCCGACGGCGTACTGGTCATCGTGCAGGCCCGCTACCACTACTGACACCGCTGACGGCCCGCACAGGGCTGCTGACGGCCCGTATCGTGCTCGGCACGCGCTCGACAAGGACGTCGAAGGAGCCACGCCATGGACTTCACCCTCGAAGTGATCCCGCTCCCGGTCACCGACATCGACCGGGCCCGGGACTTCTACCGCGACAAGGTCGGCTTCCACGTCGACATCGACCAGGAGGTCATGCCGGGCATGCGCATCGTCCAGCTGACGCCTCCGGGCTCCGGCTGTTCGATCGCCCTCGGCGACACCATCTGGGAGATGGCCCAGGTCGAGACCCGGCCGGAACCGGGCTCGTACCAGGCCCTCCAGCTCTGCGTCGCCGACATCGGGGCGGCCCACGCGGAGCTGACCGCGCGCGGCCTCGAGGTGTCGGAACCGGTGCGGTACACGCCGGACGACGGCGCCACCTTCATGTACTTCAAGGACCCGGACGGCAACGGCTGGGCGATCCAGGAGTACCGGCGCCGCGAGGCGGAGCCGCTGCACAAGGTACTGGCGGACCTCAAGGGCGGAGCCTGACCGGGCGGCGCCGTCCCGGCCGGTCCCTCAGCCCGTCTCCCGCCACCGGTTGGTGACCGGCAGGCGGCGGTCCCTGCCGAAGCCCTTCGCCGAGATCTTGGTGCCCGGCGGGTACTGCCGCCGCTTGTACTCCGCGGTGTCCACCATGCGCAGCGTCCTCGTCACCAGCTCCCGGTCGTACCCGGCGGCCACGATCTCGTCCGCGCCCCGGTCCCGGTCGACGTACAGGTCGAGGATCGCGTCGAGGACCGGGTAGTCCGGCAGCGAGTCGGTGTCGACCTGGCCCGGCCGCAGCTCCGCGCTCGGCGGCTTGGTGATCGAGTTCTCCGGGATCGGCGGAGTCTGCCCCCGCGCCGCCGCCGCCCGGTTGCGCCACTCGGCGAGGCGGAAGACGGACGTCTTGTACACGTCCTTGATGGGTCCGTACCCGCCCACCGAGTCGCCGTACAGCGTGGAGTAGCCGACCGCCAGCTCCGACTTGTTGCCGGGGGCGAGGACGAGGTGGCCCTCCTGGTTGGAGAGCGCCATCAGCAGCGTGCCGCGCAGCCGGGACTGCAGGTTCTCCTCGGCCAGTCCGGTCAGACCCAGCGCGCCCATGTACGCGTCGAACATCGCCTCGATCGCCACGGTGCGGAAGTGCAGGCCGGTGCGGCGGGCCAGCTCGGCCGCGTCGCCCCTGGAGTGCTCGGAGGAGTAGCGGGACGGCATCGAGACGCCGTGCACGTGCCGCGCGCCGACCGCGTCGCAGGCGATCGCCGCGACCAGCGCGGAGTCGATGCCGCCGGACAGGCCGACCAGTACCGAGCGGAAGCCGTTCTTCGTGACGTACGCGCGCAGGCCGGCGACGAGCGCCGCGTAGACCTCCTCGTCGTCGTCCAGCCGCTCGGCGTGCCCGCCGGAGAGCAGGGGCTCGTCGGACGGCGCGGGCCCGCCGCCGTGCACGGGCTCCTCGGAGAGCACCACCCGGTCGATGCGCAGCCCGTCGTCCACCACGCCCGTGGGCGCGTCCGCCCCGGCGGCCGGGAGGTCGAGATCGAGCACCACGCACTCCTCGGTGAACTGCGGCGCCCGCGCCAGGACCGCCCCGTCCCGGTCGACGACGATCGAGTCGCCGTCGAAGACCAGCTCGTCCTGTCCGCCCGCCATCGCGAGGTAGGCGGTGGTGCACCCGGCCTCCTGGGCGCGCTTGCGGACCAGTTCGAGCCGGGTGTCGTCCTTGTCGCGCTCGTACGGGGAGGCGTTGACGGAGAGCAGCAGCCCGGCCCGCGCCGAGCGCGCCGCCGGTACCCGGCCGCCGTCCTGCCACAGGTCCTCGCAGACGGCCAGCGCCACGTCCACGCCGCGCACCCGCAGGACGGGCATGGTGTCGCCGGGCACGAAGTAGCGGAACTCGTCGAAGACGCCGTAGTTCGGCAGGTGGTGCTTGGCGAGGCTCAGCACGACCTCGCCTCCGTGCAGCACGGCCACCGCGTTCTGCGGGGCGCCGGCCGGCTGGCCGTACTTCGGCCGGGCGGTCGCCGAGCGGTCGAGGTGGCCGACGACCACCGGCAGCCCGCCCAGTCCCTCGTCCGCGAGCCGCGTCGCGAGGGAGACCAGGGCGGCGCGGGAGGCCGCCACGAAGGACGACCTGAGGGCCAGGTCCTCGACGGGATAGCCGGTCAGCATCATCTCGGGGAACGCCACCAGGTGCGCCCCCTGCCCGGCCGAGTGCCGGGTCCACCGGACGACCGCCTCCGCGTTGCCGGCGAGGTCGCCGACGGTGGAGTCGATCTGGTTCAGGGCGAGTCGTAGTCGGGGCACGCGGCCAGTGTAATCGTCAGAACGACGCAATGGGGTGACGTGCGGGTTTCGGCCTCGTGTCCGCGGCCTCACCGGGACCTCACCGCGGCCTCACCGGGGGCCTCACCGGGCCGGTGCAGCCACCCTGTACCTGCCCGCGCCCGCCGGGCTCAACTCCGCGGCTCGGCGCCCCGTTCGGCGAGCAGGTCGGCCATCAGCCGGATCTCCGACTCCTGCGACTCCACCATCCCCCGGGCCAGCCGCTTCTCCACCCCCACCGAGCACTTCTCGACGCACCCCTCGGCCATGTGCACGCCACCCTTGTGGTGTTCGGTCATCAACCGGAGGTAGAAGACCTCGGCCTCCTCGCCGTCGAGCGTGCCGAGTTCGTCCATCTCGGCGTCGGTGGCCATCCCGGGCATCAGCGAGCCCTCGCCCGCGGAGGGCGCGCCGCCCATGCCCATCCAGGTCATCGGCGGGTCGGACGACACCTTCGGCAGCTCCCACAGGTCGAGCCAGCCGATCATCATGCCGCGCTGGTTGGCCTGGGTCTGCGCGATGTCGTACGCGAGCCGCCGCACCTCCTCGTCGTCGGTGCGGTCGCGCACGACGTACGACATCTCCACGGCCTGCTGGTGGTGGACCGACATGTCCCGCGCGAACCCGGCGTCGGCCGAGTCGGCGGACGGCACCCGGCCGGTGCTGCCGTCGTCCCCGGCGACCGCGTAGGTGATCGCGCCGGCCGCGACGAGCACCGCGGCGGCGCCCGACGCGATCCAGCCGGCCCGCTTCGGGGTCACTGGGAGAGCCCGTTGGTGCACGCGGCCCCCGGCTCGGGGGTCTGCTCGCCCTGGACGAACTTCTCGAAGAACGCGTTCACGTCCGGGTCGTCCGCGCCCGTCACCGTGCGCTGGTGGCCCCAGGCGGTCAGCACGATCGGGTCCTTCTGCCCGTCGTCGGGGCTCATCAGCGAGTACGGCGTCTGCTTGACCTTGGCGGCCAGCTTCTCGACGTCGGCCTTCGGCGCCTTGTCGGTGTACGTCACCCACACCGCCCCGTGCTCCAGGGAGTGCACGGCGTGCTCGTTCTCCAGCGGCTTGGTGTAGACGTCGCCGTTGCAGTTCATCCAGACCTGGTTGTGGTCGCCGCCGACGGGGGGTTCGACGGGGTAGGACACCTTCTTGGTGACGTGGTTGCGGCCGAGGTCGCCGTCCCAGGTCCGCACCCCGTCCTCGCCGGTGACGAACTTCCCGGACGCCTTGCCCTCGGCGGCGGCCTCGTCGGAGGAGTCGTCGGACTGCGACCGGACGAGGACGACCCCGCCGGCCACGAGGCCGACCACGACCACGGTGCTGAGCGCGATCGTGAGGATCCGGTTCCGGCGGCCGCGGGCCTCCTCGGCACGCCGCATCTCGGCTATGCGGGCCTGTCGCGCCGTGTTGCTGCTCTTCTTGGCGGAACCCATGGGGTGTTGCCCTTCTGGGAAAACTGCTGGGAACGGAACGGGGGTGCAGCGGTGGGGCAGGGTCGATGAGTCAGCTGATCGTAAGGGCGGAAGGCGGCTCCTTCGTAGGGAGCACACAGGATCCGCCGCGTTCGGGACCTGCCCGAACCCAGGAATGGCCCGATCGAACAGATGGCCTCTACGCTGCGGACACGGGGGCGGGCCGCCCGGCCGGGCCCGCAACGCGTACGAAACGGTCCTGTGGTGTGATGCTCAGGTGCCCGACCGCCTCCCGCCGTACCGGAGACAGGCGGCCTGACCAGCGAGGATGGGGAAGCGGAAGATGGACAAGCAGCAGGAGTTCGTGATCCGGACGCTGGAGGAGCGCGACATCCGGTTCGTACGCCTGTGGTTCACGGACGTGCTGGGCTTCCTGAAGTCCGTCGCCGTGGCCCCGGCCGAGCTGGAGCAGGCCTTCGACGAGGGCATCGGCTTCGACGGCTCGGCGATCGAGGGCTTCGCCCGGGTCTACGAGTCCGACATGATCGCCAAGCCGGACCCGTCGACGTTCCAGGTCCTGCCGTGGCGCGCCGAGGCCCCCGGCACGGCCCGCATGTTCTGCGACATCCTGATGCCCGACGGCTCGCCGTCCTTCGCGGACCCGCGCTACGTCCTCAAGCGCGCCCTGGCCCGCACCTCCGACCTGGGGTTCACCTTCTACACCCACCCGGAGATCGAGTTCTTCCTGCTGAAGGACAAGCCGGTCGACGGTACGGTCCCCACCCCGGCCGACAACTCCGGCTACTTCGACCACACCCCGCAGAACATCGGCATGGACTTCCGCCGTCAGGCGATCACGATGCTGGAGTCGATGGGCATCTCGGTGGAGTTCTCGCACCACGAGGGCGCACCGGGCCAGCAGGAGATCGACCTGCGCTACGCGGACGCGCTCTCCACGGCCGACAACATCATGACGTTCCGCCTGGTCATGAAGCAGGTGGCCCTCGAACAGGGCCTCCAGGCCACCTTCATGCCGAAGCCGTTCTCGGAGTACCCGGGCTCGGGCATGCACTCCCACCTCTCCCTCTTCGAGGGCGACCGCAACGCGTTCTACGAGTCCGGCGCCGAGTACCAGCTCTCGAAGGTCGGCCGCTCCTTCATCGCGGGCCTGCTGCGGCACGCGGCGGAGATCTCGGCGGTCACCAACCAGTGGGTGAACAGCTACAAGCGCATCTGGGGCGGCACCGAGCGCACGGCGGGCGCGGGCGGCGAGGCCCCGTCCTACATCTGCTGGGGCCACAACAACCGCTCGGCGCTGGTCCGCGTACCGATGTACAAGCCCGGCAAGACCGGCTCGGCCCGCGTCGAGGTCCGCTCCATCGACTCCGGCGCCAACCCGTACCTGACCTACGCCGTCCTCCTCGCCGCCGGCCTCAAGGGCATCGAGGAGGGCTACGAACTCCCGCCGGGCGCCGAGGACGACGTCTGGGCCCTCTCCGACGCGGAACGCCGCGCGCTGGGCATCGAACCCCTCCCCCAGAACCTCGGCGAGGCCCTCGCCCTGATGGAACGCAGCGACCTGGTCGCCGAGACCCTGGGCGAGCACGTCTTCGACTTCTTCCTGCGCAACAAGCGCCAGGAGTGGGAGGAGTACCGCTCCCAGGTCACCGCCTTCGAGCTGCGGAAGTCGCTGCCGGTGCTGTAGGGACGGTTCGGCGTCCGCCGGCCCCGGGTCGTCAGCCCGGGGCCGGCGGCGCGCTCATCGCCGCCGCCAGGAACGTGACCGCCCATCGCCGGGCCGCCTCGCCCGCCACCGGGGACGTGCAGCCCGGGGTGGGCTGCTGATGGACCTCCAGGCGGTCGACGGCCGTCACGGCGAGCATCCCCCGCATCCGGAACCGCAGCTCCTCCGGGGAAAGGCCGGGCAGTACGCGCGCGAAGGCCGCGAGATAGCCCTCCCGGACCGTGTCCTCGCCCGGTCCGGTCCAGCTGCGCGCCTCCTCGGCCGGGTCGCTGAGGATCGTCACGATCAGCCGGGACGTCCGGGCCCCGCCCTCGCCGCCGGCCGACATCCGGTCGAACAGCGGCCCCGCGAACGCCTCCACCAGTTCGCCGACCGAGGGGTCGGAGGTCCGGGCGAGCACGGTGTCGAGCCCCGCGCGCTGGGCGGCGCTGATGGGCTCGATCACGCGGCGGACGACCGCGGCCATCAGCTCCGCCTTCGATCCGAAGTGGTAGCCGACCGCGGCCAGGTTCGCTCCGGCACGTGTCGTGATCGCGCGGACCGAGGTGCCGCGATATCCGTGCTCGGCGAAGAGGTGCTCGGCGGCGTCGAGGAGCTGGGTGCGGGTGTCTGGGGTCGCCACACGAGGACTCTACATATGTTTGAATGAAACGAACGTATGATTCAATCGAACGTATGAAAGAGGCGGTCATGAAACTGCTCGTGTACGGCGCCGGGGTGTGCGGCAGCCTGTTCGCCGCCCATATGCACGAGGCCGGTCACGACGTCTCGCTCCTCGCCCGGGGCGGGCGCCTGGCCGCGCTGCGCCGGCACGGCGTACAGCTCAGCGAGGGAGACAGTCCGGCTGTCAGGCGGGTACCGGTACCGGTGGTCGAGCGCCCGGGCAGCGAGTACGACCTGATCACCGTCTTCGTCCGCACCCACCAGGTGGACGCGGTGCAGGAATCACTCGCCGGCGTCCGCGGTGACGTGCTGTTCCTGCTCAACTGGGCAGCCGGCCCGGAACCGTTGGGCAAAGTGATCGGAGACGAGCGGGTGCTGCTCGGCTTCCCCATGTCGGGCGGCACGAGGGACGGCGACGCGATCCGCTACCGCAGGAGCAGCTTCCTCACCCGCCGGGTCGCGATGCCGGTCGGCGAGCCCGACGGCCGCACCACTCCGCGACTGGAGCGGATCGTTGAGACGTTCCGTACCGCCGGGATCAACGCCAGGGCCGAGCCGCGGATGGATGCCTGGCTCCGGACCCACGCCGCGTTCGAGGTGCCGCTCGGCCAGGCGGTACACGCGGCGGGCGGCCCGGTGGCACTGGCCGACGACCCGGGCGCGGTCCGCGACATGCTCCACCTCATGCGGGAGAACCTCGCCGCGGCGGGGGCGCCGCCGGTACCTCGCGCGTTCACCGCGTTGCGGACGCTGCCGGAAGGACTCCTCGTGGCCGTGCTCCGGCGTTTCCTGAAGAGCCCGACGGCCGTGCACAGCGGACTCAACGACCGCTCCCCCGCCGCGGTGGCCGAACTCGAACGACTGACCGAACAGCTCCGCACTCCCGCGTGACCCCTGAGCGACCCAAGAACGCAAAGCACCGGGTCGGTCCGGGTGGGCACCCCCGTTGTGCACGGAATCCCCGCGTCCCCGACCCTGCGCGGGCCGGGGTGCGGGGATTCTCGTCGCAGCGGGTGCGGTGCGGGTGTGGTGCGGTCAACCGGGTCCGGAACGGTGCCGGGCCTCGTCGGCAACACTGCGGCCGGAGTCCCGGGCCTGTTCGGTGACCCTGCCTCCCTGGCCGCGCGCCTCGTCCTGCGTGGCGCGGGCGGCCTGTGCCGCGGTGTCCTTCACGTCCCCGGCCGCCTCCTGGGTGACCTCCTTCGCGCCTTCCTTCAGATGCTGCGCGGACTCGGTCGCGGCCTGCTTCACCGGTTCCAGGGCGTCGCTGTGCATCAGTTCGGCGGCCTTCTGCCGCTCGGTGCGGGAGGCGGGCACCATCGAGGCGGCCAGCAGTCCGGCCCCGAAGGCGACCAGACCGGCCGCCAGGGGGTTGCCCTGGGTCTGGCTGCGCGCCATGTCGGGCGTCTGCTGTACGGCGTGGCCGGCCTGTTCGGCGACGTCACGCGCGGTACCGGCCGCGTGTCCGGCGGCGTCGCGGGCGGAGCCGACCGCCTGCCCGGTGCCCTCCTGGACCGAACCGGCCGCCGACTGGGCGGAGTCCCGTACGCCGTGCGCGGTGTCCCGCACTCCGTGCGCGGTGTCGTGGGCCGTGCCCATGACACGGTTGCGCATGCCGGACATCGTGCGGCGCATCCGGGCGCGACGCCGCCGCGCCATGCGCCGGGGACTGGTCCGGTCGGTGAGCCGGCCCACGTCCGTGGCCAGCCTGCCGCGGGTGGCCTCTATCTCGGACCTCATTTGGTCGGGTGACGTGCCCATTGCGCGTTCTCCTTCATGGTTTCGACGGTTCGCTCCGGTTTCGGCGACACGGCCTTCATCCCCGCGCGACCCTTCAGGAAGAGCAGGGCTCCGGCGATCCCCCAGAGCGCGGCGACGACGAGGGCCGCCCAGCCGCCGTCGATGACGTTGGCCAGGCCGAGCACCGCGGCCAGGGAGAGGAACAGCAGGACCATGTAGCCCGCGAACCCGGCGCCGCCGAACATCCCGGCGGCCTTGCCCGCCCGGCTCGCCTCGTCCCTGACCTCGGCCTTGGCCAGCTCGACCTCCTGCCGGAACAGGGTCTGCAGGTCCGTGGTCACCGCGGACAGCAACTGGTTCACGGACCGGTCCTGCTCCTCCTGGTGCGCTCCCGAGCCTCGGAGGGGAGAGATCGTTGCCATCTCACACCCCCGGGCGTCCGCGGCGGGCGGCACCGCCGGAGGAGGGCCCGGCCGGCGGCGTCACCGCCGCGCCCTCGGCGGAGATCGCCGGAGGCCCGGTCCGTACGGTCTGTCCCTGCCCCGGCCGCACCGCACCGCGGTCGGCGACCGCGCCGGTCCGGCCGTCTCCGGCGTCGTTCCCGACCCCGTCGTTCCCGGACGCCTGCGCGGCCTTCGCCAGGCGGCCGACGGCAAGTCCGGCCAGCAGGGCTCCGCCCAGGAAGGCCCCCGGCCGCCGCCGGGCGAAGTGCTGCAGATCGCCGACGAGCCCCTCGACGCCCTGTTCCTCCAGGTAGTCGGCGGCCCGGCTGCCCGTGTCCGCCGCCTGCGCCACCAGACCGCGGGCCGGCGAATCGTCCCGTGCGTGCGCGGCCAGCCCCGAGAGGTCGCTCGACCACTGCCGCAGCCGGCCCGCCGCGCGCCTGGTCTGCCCCTCGGCCTCGCCCATCGCGCGGCTCCGCAGGTCCCCCAGGGCCGAACCCGCCTGCTGCCGCGCCTCGCCCGCCACGCCGCGAGCCTGCTCCGCGGCCTTCCCGGCCACCTGACTCGCGGCCTGTTTCGCCTCGCCGGCCGTGGCCGACGTCTCCGTCCTCACCTTTTGTTTGGTCGCCCCGGCTCCGGTCTGTACGGACTCACTCATCGGCGGTCTCCTCGTCAGACGTCACTGCGGTCCCGCATCCCCGTGGCACACGGGACCGCCCGTCTCACTTCGGGTGGCCACCGAGGGGCTTATGACACGTTTTGCCCGGTATTTATTCGACCCTGTAGCCAGCAGCGACAGACTGACTACCTCTTGTCGCAACGCGATCCCGCGCAGCGGAAAACGTGGACCTGACAAGGCACCGTCGCCCAGAGTTCCGGTACCGTGCCACTACGTGAGAGGCCGGTCGACACCCGACGACCTCTCGGTCTGTTCCGCCCCATGCGGCACCACGAGCCACTCGATCACCATTCGCAATAAAATGCACTTTTCAGTAAATGTAGTGCAGGCCCCAACCGATGGTGGTGCAGATACATGCCGACGAAAAAGGTCCCCCAGCAGCATGTTCCGATCATCGCGGAACATGACACGTGGATAAGCGTGGACCCGATCATCGGCTGTCCTGCGAATTGCGCATACTGCTATCTTGGCCCCATCGGACTGAAGGCCAGGAAGCCCGAGCCACGGGTCAGCCCCGGCGAGGCGGTGGACATGTTATGCAGGTACCTTGCGGAAACACGTGGCGACATGGACGCGACCAGGGATTTCACGCCGGTCTGCCTGGGTAACTACACAGATATGCTGCTCGCACCCGAAAACGTGACCTACCTGCGCTCATTCGCGCGTGAACTGGCACATGCGCGCGTGAATCGACCGCTAGTGGTGGTGTCCAAAGGGCATATGCCTCGATCCCTCGTGGAGGATCTCGGCAGTCTGGACATCGACATGATCCTTTTCTCCTCCCAGTCTTTCCACCGCACCACACTGGATGTACGGACGGAGAAGGGCCCGGTCCTCGCGCCGGAGCAGACTTTCCGCGCAGCAAGAAGCTGTCGCGACAGTGAGAACATCACGATGGCCCACTACTGGCGACCCATCACACGGAAGTGTGTACCTTCCGCGGACTGGGCGCTCCGGACGGTTCAGGCCCTCAAGGAAGCGGGCTACCGTTGTTCGGTCGCCATCGGCCTGTCCCTCGGAGCGGGGATCGATCAGCAGGAACTCATCGGTACGGGACTGCTATCAGGACCTTCCGACACCTGCGACGAACTGTGGGACGACGCGGTCTGGGAGGACATAAACTCCGCCGCCGCGGCCGTCGACTATCCGGTCTACCGCAGCACGTCCTGCGCGATTGCCCTGGCCACCGGAAGAGGGGAGGCACTGGGAGTGTGGGACGACCGGCGGGGAGCGGCAAAGCAATGCCTGCCGTGCAACTGCCCGCCGGCCCAGCGAAGTGCCTGTCGGGTCCTGACTCTCGACGCACCGCCGTCGCGGCGTTCGTTGGAGTGGATCGCGGACCGGCTGGGGCAAGATGTCTCCGACCTTTCCATACTTCCCGGCCGCCGCGTCCGGGTGGCCGGTGAGGTGCAGCAGTCCATGATCAGCCTTACCTTGCACAAATACCAGATCGAACTATTACCCACATCGATTTCAGCTGAGCGCGCCTGGCTTGGCCGTTTCGGCAGAGAGGGCGGAAATGAGTAACGCCAGCACAGTGGCGCCCGAAATTTTGCCGGCCTGGCTGACCGATGCCGCCAAACGCTTGCGCGGAATTACCGGGTTCGTGACAGTGCACCCCAACGGGGGTGACCCGCGAACACACGCCTTCTCCCGTTATGAGCACGTGACGAGGGTGACTTCGCTGGCGCTTTCTCTGAGTGAGGACCGGGGGCTGTCGCGGGATGAGACACTGCTCCTTTCCTGGCTGCACGACATCAATCGCTGGCCCTTCGCTCACAACGCCGAGCGAGGGAATTTTGAACATGCCGACCACATCGAGCGTTTCATCGCGGACAGACTACCCGGGCCCACAGTGGAGCAGGCGGTGGGTGTCGCGCGCAAAGAGGTCTCGCGCCTCGACCGGACCGGGCGCACCGTGCTTCTGGCCGACATCGCCACCGGCTTCTTCGAAGACACTCTCTTCACGATCACCGGCCTGAACCTCTCTCCCTCGGAGCTCCCGTCCGACGCACTCGAACTGCTCCGGCTACCTGTGGGGGATTTTTCTTTTCTGGAAGAACTTGAACACCTCTACACGCTGCTGAACCTGGACAAGGATGTACCGCGGTACACCCGCGATTTCAACTCGCTTGTTTTCAGGTCGACCCGTAAGTTCCTCGCCGATCACGGATTCCTGGACACCGACCCGCTTGAGAACGCACGGTTCTGGGAGATCCAGTCGGCGCTCCGGGCCGACTACATGGAGCAGAAGATCTTCCCGCTCAACAACGAGAAGGTGTGTCACGGTGGGGCGCTTCGGCAGGCTCTCGTGAACGTCGTGGTCAGTCGGCTCGGAGCAGAGGCAGACACGTTCCTGACCCGGTGGACCGAGGCCGACGTGGTCTCCTACGTACTGCGCGAGGGCCTTGCGTCCGAGGAGACGGTGGCCGCACTCGCACCCACCCTCGACTATGTCGAAAGATTCGAGCCGGAGCGCCGCTTCATGTGAAATGCACAGTGTTCTGCCGCTGTCAGTGGCTCGCTCGGCGCCACGCGCTGAGATATTCCTGGTAGATGAACTTCTGCGCCGGATTGCCGCGGAAGGAGTATCTCCTCAGCGTGGCTCGGGCGCCGAGCCAGAGACCTTCCACTCTCGGCATGCCCGGTACCGTGGAAGCTACGGATGAGACGCCCTCCGCGAGTTGCTGCTCCAGCGGCGTGATCTCGGCGGTGCTCAGTCCGAGACGTTCGTTCAATTGCTGGATGATGTCGTCGATTCCACGTTCGAAGCGAAGGGCGTCCTCTTCGGTCCTGATGGCCCGGACGAGTTCCCGCAGGGCTCCGGCCTGTCGCCGATAGCTCATGATGCGGTCGCAGACCAGGTTGATCCAGTCCCGTTGCGTGCGGACGCCCGCCTCCTCCGTGTTCCACAGGCGTCCTCCGACCAGGGGGAGTTCGAGGCGTAACAACTCGAGTTGGCGTGCACGGGGAGAGCCCGCCTGCTCGCCCAGCCGCTGGTGTATGCCGCGAATCGACTTCATGACGTCCACCGCCGCCTCCTCGTCCATTTCGTCGGACAGGATTTGGCTAGTGACCGCGAAGTCACGACGGAGGCCGTGCGGCTGGTAGGCGTGGCCGGTGACGGTGGCACGCGCTTGGTAGCGGAGGGATCTGGCCAGTGCCGCGATCAGGTTGGACGGCTCCACCGTGTCCGGCATCAGGGGACGGAAGAGTTCACCGATGGCGAGGGAGGCCGCCCGGGCCCATTCACCGAGCCGGTCCGGTTCGATCCCGTCGGCCGTCGGCACCCGCACCAGGTGGTGGGGGATCTGCGTCTGATGGAAGTCGTTCCACTGCAGGATCCTCCGCCGGAGACCCGCGTTGCCCGTGGCCTCCGCCTCCCGGTCGCAGGCATCCATGGAGTGCAGGAAGGTGAGCAGCGCCTCCACGCCCTGCGTCTGCAGGGTCCTCAGTACGTCCGATTCCGCGGCCACCAGACGCTGCTCGGAATCCGGAACGACCTGCACCGGCGCGACCAGGCCGAGATCGAGGAGACGGCGCAGGAGGTACGGCTCGTCACCGAATTGCCCCGAGGTCGGCCTGAGGTGAAGGGGATGAATCACCCGGACCGCCGGCTGCAGAATCAACGACTGGACGAGTTCGACATAGGATTGCCGTGCGAATGGATCTTTGCTTCGCTCGCCACGATTCTGTGCGGTGATGAACTCCTGAGCACTGATGAAAGTGGAGTTGTCCAGCGCAATGGGGGGCATGGTCACGCCGCGCATTCTACCGTCACGCGTGTTGCCTCGCCAGCATGTTGCGCAGAATCCAAAGCCGCATGCGCACGCTGCGGCAGTGGGCATCGTGACCGGTGTGATGCCGGGGAATTCGGAATTCCCCGGCATCAGTCAATGATCTCGGTCAATTTCAGCCGATTTTGAAAGACCAGGGCGGACACTCCCCTCACCGGTGTGCCGCCGGCTTCGTGGGTTCCGGGACGTGGCCCGCGACCAGCCGTTCGGGGGCGGACGCCGGGGTGGCGTTGCCGTTGCGGCGGTCGATCGCGTAGGCCGTGGCCGCGACCGCCACGCCGAGGACCGCCAGTGCCGCGCCCGCCGTCGCCGGGGAGGTGGTGCCGAGGCCCGCCGCGAGGGCGAGGCCGCCGATCCAGGCGCCGCCGGCGTTGGCGAGGTTGAAGGCGGCCTGGTTGGCCGAGGAGGCGAGGGAGGGGGCGGCGGCGGCCTTCTCCATCACCATCAGCTGGAGCGGGGAGCCCGTGGCGAAGGCCGCCATGCCGAGCAGCGCCACGGACACGGCCGCCGTGACCGGCGTGCGCATCAGGAGCGGGAAGAGCGCCAGGACCACGACCAGGGACGCGAGCCCGCCGAAGAGGGTGCCGCGCAGGGAGTAGTCGGCCAGGCGCCCGCCCAGCAGGTTGCCCGCGGTGGCGCCGACGCCGAACAGCGCGAGCAGCAGCGTCACGCTGGTCTCGGCGAAGCCGGCGGCGTCCGTGAGCATCGGCGTGATGTAGCTGTACGCGGCGAAGAGGGCGCCGAACCCGGCGACCGTCGTGCCGAGCGCCAGCCAGACGGGCAGGGAGCGCAGGGCGGCCAGTTCGCCGCGCAGGCCGGTGGCGGGCGCGGGGGCGCTGTCGCGCGGGATCAGGGCGGCCAGCGCCGCTATCGCCGCCACGCCGATCACGCTCACGCCGAGGAAGGTGGCCCGCCAGCCGAGCTGCTGGCCCACGGCGGTGGCCGCGGGGACGCCCACGATGTTGGCGACCGTGAGGCCGAGGAACATCAGGGAGACGGAGCGGGCCTTGCGCTCCGGCGCGACCAGACCGGTGGCGACGACCGCGCCGACGCCGAAGAAGGCGCCGTGCGGCAGGCCGCTGACGAAGCGGGCGGCCAGCAGCGAGAGCTCGCCGGGGGCGACGGCCGACAGGGCGTTGCCGGCCACGAAGAGCGCCATCAGCGTGATCAGGACGGCGCGGCGGGACATCCGGGTCGTCGCCGCCGCGAGCAGCGGGGCGCCGACGACGACGCCGAGCGCGTAGGCGGAGACGAGGTGGCCGGCGGTGGGGATGGAGATGCCCAGGTCGTCCGCGACGTCGGGCAGCAGGCCCATCATCACGAACTCGGTGGTACCGATGCCGAAGGCGCCCACGGCAAGGGCGAGCAGGGCCAGGGGCATGAGGAGCGAGCCTTTCGAGAGCGGAGTGCGTACGGGAGGGGACGGGAGGGACGACTGTATGTTCCCGTACGGAACAAAAACGCTCGGGGCAGGTATTCCTCGGAAGAACTCTAGGAGTCCGTTGTGTCGACCTTCACACGGGCCGCGATCGGCAGGTGATCGCTTCCGGTCGCCGGGAGGGTCCAGCTGGTCGTCGGTTCGACGCCGCTGACCAGGATCTGGTCGATGCGGGCCATCGGGAAGGCCGCCGGCCAGCTGAAGCCGAACCCGCCGCCCACGGCACCCTGCGGGGAGCGCATCTGCGAGGTGATCGCGGTGAGCGCGCGGTCGTTCATGGTGCCGTTGAGGTCGCCGAGGAGGATCTTGCGGGGCAGCTTCTCGTGCTCGATGGCCGCCCCGAGCGCGGCGGCGCTCTTGTCGCGCTGCCGGGCGGTGAAGCCCGCCTCCAGCTTCACCCGTACGGAGGGCAGGTGAGCGACGTACACGGCGACCGGTCCGGACGGGGTGGCGACGGTGGCCCGCATCGCCCGCTTCCAGCCCATCTCGATGTCGACGGCCTTCACGTCGCTGACCGGGTACTTGCTCCACAGCCCCACGGTGCCGACGACCGCGCGGTGTGGGTACTTCGCCTCCAGGGCCTTCTCGTACGTCGGCACGGCGGACGCCTTCAGCTCCTCCAGGGCCAGCACGTCCGCGCCGGCGGCGGCCACCGCGCGGGCGGTGCCCGCCGGGTCGGCGTTGTCGGCGTTGACGTTGTGCGTGGCCACGGTGAGATCGCCGCCGCCACCGGTCTTGTCGGAGAACAGGCCCCCGAAGAGGTTCAGCCACACGGCCACCGGCACCACCAGCGCGATCAGCGCCGTCGCCGACTTGCGGGCCAGGGCGATCACCAGCAGGACCGGGAGCAGCACGCCGAACCACGGCAGGAAGGTCTCCGTGAGGCTGCCCAGATTCCCTATGGCGTTCGGGATGTGCGCGTGAGCGGCCATGATCGCCGCCAGGAGCAGGGCGACCGCCGCGGTGACCAGGCCCCGGCGCCAGATCCGCCGGTCGCCGCGCCAGCCGCTGACCGCCCGGCCGAACAGGCGCCGAATCCGGGACTCCCGGCGCTCGGGATCCGAGTCACCGTTGTCCGTATCCGTCATGTACGCCTGCTGCGCCATACCGTTGCCTCACTACCTGCTGTGCACACCGTCGCCCCCTGTGACTCAGCACCTTAGGGGATGATCGGCGCCGATCCTGCCGCCTTCCGACGGCCGTACGGGCAGAGGACGTGCGAGGCGCCCCGCGGAGTTCCGGCCGCCGCCAGGGCGGTCGATTCCGTAACGGAACAAGCATATTTCGACCGGGATGACCGCCCTCCCCGAGCACCCCCTAGCCGACAGGACGTCCGGAGTGCCACCATGGAACGGATCCGGGGACGCCGTGAGGGTGCCTCGAGATGACATGAAGGAGCCGTTGCCATGACGCAGCTTTCGGCTGCCCAGACGCCGCAGCGCACCCCCGGGGACGGGAGCAGGGCGCTGTACGGGGGCAAGTCCAACCGCCGCATCACCGTACGGGACATCACCGCCGCCAAGGAGCGCGGCGAGAAGTGGCCCATGCTGACCGCCTACGACGCGACGACCGCGTCCGTCTTCGACGAGGCCGGCATCCCGGTCATGCTCGTCGGCGACTCGGCGGGCAACTGCCACCTCGGCTACGAGACCACCGTGCCCGTCACGCTGGACGAGATGACCATGCTCTCGGCCGCCGTCGTCCGGGGCACCAGCCGCGCCCTGATCGTGGGCGACCTGCCCTTCGGTTCCTACCAGGAGGGCCCGGTGCAGGCGCTGCGCTCGGCGACCCGGCTGGTCAAGGAGGCCGGGGTCGGCGCGGTCAAGCTGGAGGGCGGCGAGCGCTCGCACCGGCAGATCGAGCTGCTTGTGGAGTCCGGCATCCCGGTGATGGCGCACATCGGCCTGACGCCGCAGTCCGTCAACTCCATG
Organism: Streptomyces olivaceus; assembly: GCF_000721235.1. Classification (GTDB taxonomy): domain Bacteria; phylum Actinomycetota; class Actinomycetes; order Streptomycetales; family Streptomycetaceae; genus Streptomyces; species Streptomyces olivaceus. The sequence continues at coordinate 20,390 of NZ_JOFH01000002.1, read as the reverse complement.
GGGTACCGGGTGCAGGGCCGGGGCGAGGAGGCGGCCCAGCAGCTGCTGCGCGACGCCAAGGCGGTGCAGGACGCGGGCGCCTTCGCGGTCGTCCTGGAGCTGGTGCCGGCCGAGCTGGCCGCCGAGGTGACGGGGACGCTGCACATCCCGACCGTCGGCATCGGTGCGGGGTCCGGGACCGACGCGCAGGTCCTGGTGTGGACCGACATGCTCGGGCTGACTGGCGGCCGGGTGCCGAAGTTCGTCAAGCAGTACGCCGACCTGCGCAAGGTCATGGGCGACGCGGTGAAGGCGTACGCCGAGGACGTCGTCGGCGGAACGTTCCCGCAGGACGAGCACGCGGTCCACTAGGGGACGTCGTCCGGGGCCCGTCGTCCGGGGCCCGTCGTCCGGGGCCCGTCGTCCGGGGCCCGTCGTCCAGGAGGACATTCCAGGAGACCATCCCGGTACAACACCGGCCCCGCCGATCTTCCCCCGTCGGCGGGGCCGGTGGTTATCCGGGGCCGGGGCGCGCGTACTTGGCCGGTCGGGTACTCCCGCCGGCGGGATGTCGGTGCCGCCGGTCGCCGCTGTCGGCGGGATGTCGGTCGTTTGTCGGCGGCCCCTGCCATCGTCTGGGGCATGAAGCGAATCGACGACATCCCCCGGGCCGCGAACAGCGCGGTCACCGTGCGGGGGCTGGTCAAGCACTACGGCGAGACCAAGGCGCTGGACGGCGTCGACCTGGATGTGCGCGAGGGCACCGTGATGGGCGTGCTCGGGCCGAACGGCGCCGGCAAGACCACCCTCGTGCGCATCCTGTCCACCCTCGTCACCCCCGACTCCGGCCAGGCGTACGTCGCCGGCTACGACGTCGTACGGCAGCCGCGGCAGCTGCGCCGGGTCATAGGACTGACCGGGCAGTACGCCTCGGTGGACGAGAAGCTCCCCGGCTGGGAGAACCTCTACATGATCGGCCGGCTGCTCGACCTGTCCCGCCGGGACGCGCGCACCCGCGCCGGCGAGCTGCTGGAGCGGTTCTCCCTCACCGAGGCCGGCAAGCGCCCCGCCGCCACCTACTCCGGCGGCATGCGGCGCCGGCTCGACCTGGCCGCGTCCATGATCGGGCAGCCCGCCGTGCTGTACCTGGACGAGCCCACCACCGGCCTGGACCCGCGCACCCGGAACGAGGTGTGGACCGAGGTCAAGCGCATGGTCGGCGACGGCGTCACCGTGCTGCTCACCACCCAGTACATGGAGGAGGCCGAGCAGCTCGCCTCCGAGCTGACCGTCGTGGACCGCGGCAAGGTCATCGCGAACGGCGGCATCGAGGAGCTGAAGGCCAAGGTCGGCGGACGCACCCTGCGGGTCCGCCCGGCCGACCCGCTGCAGCTGCGCCCGCTCGCCGCCTACCTGGACGAGCTGGGCATCACCGGGCTCGCCAACACCACGGTGGACGCCGAGCGCGGTGCCGTCCTGGTGCCGATCCTCAGCGACGAGCAGCTGACGGCCGTGGTCGGCGCGGTCACCGCGCGCGGCATCACCGTCTCCTCCGTCACCACCGAACTGCCCAGCCTGGACGAGGTCTTCCTGTCCCTCACCGGCCACCGCGCCAGTGCCCCGCAGGACCCCGCGCCCGCCCCCGCCGACACCCGCGAGGAGGTCGCCGTATGAGCGCCGCCACCACCGCACCCGCTCCCGCCCTCACTCCCGACGCGCGGATCTCGCTGCGCGCGCACGTGCGGCACACCGGCGCCCTGGTCCGGCGCAACCTGCTGTGGATCCGGCAGGACCCGGAGTCGATGTTCGACGCGCTGCTGATGCCGATCGTCTTCACCCTGCTGTTCGTGTACGTCTTCGGCGGGTCGATCGGCCAGGCCCTGGGCGGCGGGCAGGACGGCTATGTGCAGTACGTGATCCCCGGCATGATCGCGATGATGAGCATGACGCTGTCCCAGGGCGTCGGCACCGGCTTCAGCCAGGATTTCAACTCCGGTGTCATGGACCGCTTCCGGTCGCTGCCGATCGGGCGCGGCTCGGTGCTCTTCGCCAAGATCGCCGTCGAGATGGCGCGGATGCTGTTCGCCACGGCGGTGCTGATGGTCGTCGCCGTCCTGGTCGGCTTCGACATCGACCACTGGATGGGGCTGTTCGCGGCCGTGGGCCTGTCCGCGGTGTTCGCCTCGTCGATCATGTGGGTGTTCCTCACTCTCGGCGTCGTCCTGAAGAACGCCCAGTCCGTGCAGGCGATGGGCTTCATGGTGCTGTTCCCGCTGCAGTTCGGGTCGTCGATCTTCGCGCCGACCCAGTCGATGCCGGGCTGGCTGCAGTCCTTCACCGACTACAACCCGCTGTCCACGCTCGCCGACGCGGCGCGCGGACTGATGGTGGGCGGCCCGGTCGCGCACGACCTGTGGATCACGCTGGGCTGGTCGGTGGCGATCACCGCGGTGATGGCACCGATCGCCATCCACAAGTTCCGTACGAAGACCTGACCCGGCCGGGCGCGGCGTCAGACGAGGGCGACGGCCTCCTGGGGGGAGAGCCGGGCGCCCTCGGCGTACGCGGTGTCGTACGCCTCGGGGCCGAGGGCGTCGCGGGCCCGTCCGGCGGCACGGGCGCGCGCGTCGCGCTCCAGGCCCATCGAGACGTGCTCCGGCGGCAGCACCGCGTCGGCGGCGCCGATGCAGCGGGCGGCGTCCGCGGCCCGGCGCCCGCCGTCCACGCGGGCGAGCGCCATCGCGGCGATGGTCAGGTATCCGGAGCGCATGTGCGGGGCGATGGCCGCGGACAGCGGGTCGTCGGCCCGCTCCAGCGCCCTGCGGATCCGGGTCAGGCACTCCTCGTGCCGGTCCTCCAGCGTGGCGACCCACGCCTCGGCCGCCAGGATGAACGCGTCGAAGACGATGAAGTGGGAGATGGCGAAGTCCTCGCGCAGCAAGCGCAGTTGCTCGCCCGCTTCGGCGGTCCGGCCGGTCATGCCGAGCCAGCCGGCGAGGAAGAGCCGGGCGGCCGGCATCGCGCCGTTGTGGGCGCTCCCGTCGGTCCGGTCGATCACGCCGGTCAGGAGGCGCTCGCCCTCCTCGGCGTCCCCCGCCTCCAGGAGCACGCTGCCGAGACGGGCCTCCAGGACGTCCACCTGGGCGTGCGCGCCGAGCCGTTCGGCGTGCCGTGCGGCGGCCCGGTAGTCGTCGGCGGCGAGCCGGAACTCGCCCTTGCGCTCGCGGGCCTCGGCGCGGGACGAGAGGGCCTCGGCGGTGCCCCAGGCGTCGCCGAGGCGGCGGTAGATCTCCAGCGCCTCGTCGGCGTCGCCGGTGGCGTCCCCGGCCCACTCGGTGCGGTTGGCGAGGAAGTTGGCCCGCATCTGGAGGCTGCCGGCCAGCTCCCAGTCGAACCCGGGCGTCTCGCGGCAGGTGCGCACGGAGGCGTCCATGATGACGCGCAGCCGCTCCATGTCGCCGGAGAGCATCACGGCGAAGAACCAGAGCAGGCCGGGCGGGGTGCAGGTCTGGGGCATGCCGGGTTCGTACGTGTCGGCGATCACGCGCAGTTTCCGCCTGGACGCCGGGTTCTGCCAGGCGTCCAACTCGGTGTCCATGCAGGCGAGGTGGGCGAGGTGGACGCCGCGCCGGGCCTCGGCGAGCACTTCGCCGGTCATCGGCGGCGGGGCGGCCGTGCACCGCTCCCACACCGGCCGGGCGGGGCGGGCCGGCTCGGCGAACGGGTCCGGGCCGAGGGCCATCACCTCGCTGAACCAGTTCCGGGCCTCCACCCGCAGGTCGCGCATCTGCCAGTACCAGACGAGCGACAGGGACAGGCTCAGCGCCTCCTGTTCGTCGCGTTCCGCTATGGCATGGCGCAGGGCGGTGCGCAGGTTCTCGTACTCGCGCTCCAGCCGCTCGATGGCGGCGCGTTGCCCGGGTCCGCGCAGCAACGGGTCCGTGGTGCGGGCCAGTTCGCGGTAGTACGTCAGGTGCGCGCGCTCGGCGGCGGGCCGGCCGCCGGTCTCGTCGAGACCAGTCGACGACCGCGCGCAGCGTCTGCTGGCGGGGCAGGACGGTGCGGCTGCCGGAGGTGAGCAGGCGGAAGCGGTCGTCGAGCCGGTCGGCGATCTGGCGCGGGGTGAGCAGGCGGAGCCGGGCGGCGGCCAGTTCGATGGCCAGCGGCAGGCCGTCCAGGCGGCGGCAGATCTCGGCGCAGGCGGCGGCGGTCTCCTCGTCCGCGTCGACGCGGAAGCCGGGGAGGGCGGCGGCGCCCCGGTCCGCGAGCAGCCGCAGCGCGGCGGGCTCGGGCAGCGGTTCCACGGGGCGCAGCGACTCCCCCGGTACGCCGAGCGGTTCGCGGCTGGTGGCGAGGACGGTGAGGTGGGGGCAGCGGGCGAGGAGTTCCTCGGTGAGGCGGGCGGCGGCGTCGACGACGTGCTCGCAGTTGTCGAGGACGATCAGCATGCGGCGCCGTCCGCAGTGCTCGACCAGTCGCTCCAGCGCGCCGGCCTGCCGCTCGACGCCCGCGGTGACGGCCCGCAGCTCCTCGGCCTTGGCACCGTAGAGCACGGTCTCGCGGGCGCCGAGGGCGGTCAGGAGGGCCTCCGGTACGTCGGCGGGGTCGTCGACGGGGGCCAGCTCGGCCAGCCAGACCCCGTCCCGCGCCACGTCCCCGGCGCCCTCGGCGACCTCCTGCGACAGCCGGGTCTTGCCGGCGCCGCCGGGCCCGAGGAGGGTGACGAGACGGGACGTCGCCAGGTCGGCCCGCAGGGCCTCGAGGTCGGCGCCCCTGCCGACGAAGGAGGTCAGCCGGGCCCGGAGGTTGCCCCGGGGGCGGGGGGCGTCCGCGGGCGCGGGGGGCGTGTCCGGGAGCGCGGGGAGCGTGTCCCCGGGCGCGGAGGCGTGGAGCAGCCCGGCCGGACCGGCGGCCCCGGGCTGCGCCCCCTCCGCCGGCCGGGCAGGCGTCCGGGGCGTCTCCTGCCCCGGGTGCCCGGACCCGGACGGGGGCGCCCCCGTCCGGTGCGGGGCGCCGGAGGGCGGGCGTGCACCGGAGGGCGTCGCGGGCCCGGGTGTCCCGTCGGGGCGGGTGCGGGCGCCGTCGGGCCCGCCCGCGGAGCCCGGGTACGCACCGGACGCCGCAGCACCCGAAGGGGCACCGGGGTCGGGCGTCCCCGGCGCCGGGAGTTCCACCGGCACCAGCAGCTCGGCGTGCAGGGAGCGCAGTTCGGGGCCCGGGTCGGCACCGAGCCGGTCGGCGAGCAGGCGGCGTACGTCCTCGTAGGCGGCCAGTGCCTCGGCGGTGCGGCCGGTGTCGCGCAGGGCGCGCAGCCGCAGCGCCTGGAGGGACTCGTCCAGCGGGCGGCCGTCGCACAGCGCGGTCAGCTCGGGCAGCGAGTGCTCGGCCTCACCGAGGTCCAGGGCGGCGGTGTGGCGGGCGCGCAGGGCGTCCAGGTGCCGGGTCTCCCAGCGGGCCGCCTCGGCGGCGCGGTCGGGCAGGTCGGCGAGGGCGGGCGCGCGCCACAGGGCGAGGGCGTCGTCGAGCACGTCGGCGGCCTTGGCGGGGTCGCCGTCGGCGAGGGCGCGGGTGCCCTCACCGGCGAGCCGGTCGAAGCGGTGCAGGTCGACGTCGTCCGGGGCCGCGGCGAGCCGGTAGCCGCCGTCGGACGAGGCCACCGCCTGCGCTCCCACCGCCCGGCGCAGCCGCCCGACCAGCGCCTGCAGGGCGCCCGGCGCGTCCGCGGGCGGGTCGCCGTCCCAGACCTCCTCCACCAGCAGTCCGACCGGGACGGCGCGGCCCGCACGGAGGGCGAGCACGGTCAGCAGCGCGCGCAGCCGCGCCCCGCCGAGCGGGACGGCCGTGCCGTCGGGACGGAGTACCTGGGTGGTGCCGAGGATGCGGTAGCGCACGGACCCATTGTCCCCGCTGCCGTCGGGGCCGGTCACGGGGTTTTGACGGCGCGGCGCGCCACCCGGGCCGCCCTTCGCCTTCCGGCCCCGTCCCGCCCCGTCCGTTCCCCGGAACCGTCCGCCACCCGGGAGACGTTCTCCCCGTGCGCCGGGTACGGTCGGGCAGTCCCGCGTCGCGCGCCCCGCCGGGTGCCGCGCGCCTCCGAGAGCCAGGGAGTTCCATGTCCACCGCCACCGCCCGCCCCAGTGACCGGCGGATCAGCCCCGTCTTCCTCGGCATCGTGGCCGTCGCCGCGGTCACGGGCTGGGCCACCTGGACCGGCTTCGCCGAGCAGCCGGGGCTCGCGGTGTTCCTGTTCGTGACGGCCGCGTGGGTCGTGTCGCTGTGCCTGCACGAGTACGCGCACGCCCGCACCGCGCTGCACAGCGGCGACATCTCGGTCGGCGCCAAGGGCTACCTCACGCTGAACCCGGTCAAGTACACGCACGCCCTGCTGAGCATCGTGCTCCCCGTGCTCTTCGTGATCATGGGCGGGATCGGGCTGCCCGGCGGCGCCGTGTTCATCGAGCGCGGACGGATCAGGGGGCGGTGGCGGCACAGCCTGATCTCGGCGGCGGGCCCGCTGACGAACGTGCTGTTCGCCGTCGTGTGCACGGCGCCGTTCTGGCTGGACGCGCTGGACGGCGTACCCCGCGACTTCCGGCTCGCGCTGGCCTTCCTGGCACTGCTCCAGGTCACGGCGGCGATCCTGAACTTCCTGCCGGTGCCGGGCCTCGACGGCTACGGCGTGGTCGAGCCGTGGCTGTCGCACGGGGTGCGGCGGCAGGTGGAGCCGCTCGCGCCGTTCGGCCTGCTGATCGTCTTCGCGCTGCTGTGGATCCCGGCGCTCAACGGCGTGTTCTTCGACGTGGTCGACGCGCTCCTGCGCGCACTGGGGATCGGCGACGTCGACACGTACTGCGGCTTCGAGCTGTACCGGTTCTGGCAGACCGACGAGCTGTGCACCGTCGGCGGCTGACGGCTCCCGTCAGGCGGTGCCGGACGCCTGGTGACGGAGTCCTGGCGACGGACGCCTGGTGCCGGAAGCCGGCGACGGACGCCTGGTGCCGGAAGCCTGGTGACGGACGCCGTCAGCCGGTGGCGGACGCCGACGCGGCGCGCCGCGCGTCCCGGCCGCGCTTGACGTAGTACCAGCACATGTTGGACGACAGCCCCGACAGCAGCACCCACACGACGCCGATCAGCACACTGCCCTGCACGAAGGAGACGACGGCGGCGGCGACGGCGAGGACGCAGACGACCAGGGCGTAGCGGGCGAGGCTCGGCATGGGGCGGGCTCCTGTCGGGGGACACTGCTGGCACCCACCAGTGTCCCCCATCGCCTCATACGTCCGTGACGCGGAGCCCGGCGTGTGCCTTGTAGCGGCGGTTGACGGAGATGATGTTGGCGACCAGGGACTCGACCTGGTGGGCGTTGCGCAGCCGCCCGGCGAAGATGCCGCGCATGCCGGGGATGCGTCCGGCCAGCGCCTGCACGGTCTCGACGTCGGCGCGGGCCTCGCCGAGCACCATGACGTCGGTGTCGATCTCGGCGATCTCCGGGTCCTGGAGGAGAACCGCGGAGAGGTGGTGGAAGGCGGCGGTGACCCGGCTGTCCGGGAGCAGCGCGGCGGCCTGCTCGGCGGCGCTGCCCTCCTCGGGCTTGAGCGCGTAGGCGCCCTTCTTGTCGAAGCCGAGCGGGTTGACGCAGTCGACGACGAGCTTGCCCGCCAGTTCCCCGCGCAGCGACTGGAGGGTCTCGCCGTGGCCGTCCCACGGCACGGCGACGATCACGACGTCGCTGCGGCGGGCGGTCTCGGCGTTGTCGGCGCCCTCGACGCCGTGCCCGAGTTCCGCCGCGGCCGCCTCGGCGCGCTCGGCGGCGCGCGAGCCGACGATCACCCGCTGGCCGGCCCTGGCGAGGCGGTACGCGAGGCCCTTGCCCTGCGGGCCGGTGCCGCCGAGGACGCCGACGACCAGGCCGGAGACGTCGGGCAGGTCCCAGGGGTCCTTGGCGGGGGCCTTCTGTGCAGCACTGTCGGTAGAGGTCATGGGCCGACCCTACGTCCGCTCCGGCCGCCGCAGCGGCACGGGTCGCGCCCGCGCCGGGGCGTCCCCGGGTCGGGGGAATCCGGGGCGAACGCCGGACCGCGCGGGACCGGTTGCGGCAGGATGCGGCGGCATGGACGCCGTACGGGTCGCGCTGCTGCGGGAAGTGCTCGCCGGGACCGAGTGGCTGGGCGCCACCCGGACGTTCGCGGGGGCGCTGCGGGGGTCGGTGGTGCCGCACGGGGGCGGGCTGCTGCTCGTGGGCACCGCCGGGTACGAGCCCTGGCACCTGGCGGCGCACCTGGTGGACGAGGCCGCCTGGTCGGGCACGCCGGAGCTGGCGCCCACGCTGGTACGGCACGACGCGCGCCTCTCGGACCCTGCGCACCTGGCGGTCGGGCTCGGGCGGCTTGCGGCGGCCCGGCGCGGGGAGACGCTGCTCGTGGTGACGCCGGACGACCCCGGCGCCCGGCTCCTCGAGCGGGTGCACGACGCCCGCCGGGCCGGTGCGACGGTGCTGGCGCTGGGCACGGCCCGCGACGCGGGCGAGCGGGAGCTGGCCGCCATGGCGCACGAGACGCTGACCGTGCCGGACGGCGCCGAGCTGGACCTGGACACGGTGCAGCACCTGGTCAGCGCGGCGGCCGGGGAGAACGCGGTACCGCCGCCCCGGGGCCGCCGCCGCTTCCGCGACCGCCTCTCCCGCCTGGCCGACCACCTGACGGCCCCGCCGCCGTCGAGCTGGTGACGGCGGCGGGGCCGTGGCCGATGACGGCGGCGGGGCCGGAAGGGGGCCGGTCTCAGTCCTCGTCGGCGCGCCCCGCGGCGGAGGCGTCGTGCCACTTGGGGTCGTTCTCCCACTGGAGGTTGCGCTCGCGGGCCGTCTGCATCGCGTGCTCGGCCTCCGTGCGGGAGGCGTACGGTCCGAAGCGGTCCTTGCCCGGGCAGTCCGGGCCCTCCTCGACCTTCTGGTGTTCCAGGCAGTAGTACCACTCGCCCGGCTTCCCGACCGTGCGCTTCTTGAACAGGGCCATAAGCTGCTCCTCTCGCCACCCACATGTTCCCCCACGCGTGCTGGTTAGACTCGTTGCCATGTCTGGCCAGTCACTGCTTGAACCGGGGAAGCTGTCCCCCGCCCGTCCCGTGCCCGGGAACATCCGCCGGCCCGAGTACGTCGGGAAGCCCGCACCCGCGCCGTACACCGGCCCCGAGGTGCAGACGCCCGAGACGATCGAGGCGATGCGCGTGGCGGGGCGGATCGCGGCGCGGGCGATGGAGGAGGCCGCGAAGCACATCGCGCCCGGCGTGACGACGGACGAGCTCGACCGGGTGGCGCACGCGTACATGTGCGACCACGGCGCCTACCCGTCGACGCTCGGCTACCGCGGTTTCCCCAAGTCCCTGTGCAGTTCGGTCAACGAGGTCATCTGCCACGGCATCCCCGACTCCACGGTGCTGCGCGACGGCGACATCGTGAACCTCGACGTGACGGCGTACATCGGCGGCGTGCACGGCGACAACAACGCGACCTACCTGGTCGGCGAGGTGGACGAGGAGAGCCGGCTGCTGGTCGAGCGCACCCGGGAGTCGCTGGCCCGCGCGATCAAGGCGGTCAGGCCGGGCCGGCAGGTCAACATCATCGGCCGGGTCATCGAGTCGTACGCGAAGCGGTTCGGGTACGGGGTGGTGCGGGACTTCACCGGGCACGGCGTCAACGCGGCGTTCCACTCGGGGCTGATCATCCCGCACTACGACAGCCCGCACGCGACGACCGTCATCCAGCCCGGGATGACCTTCACCATCGAGCCGATGCTGACGCTCGGGACGCACGAGTACGACATGTGGGACGACGGCTGGACGGTCGTGACGAAGGACCGCAGGCGGACGGCCCAGTTCGAGCACACGCTGGTGGTGACGGACTCGGGCGCGGAGATCCTGACGCTGCCCTGAGACCGGCCCGTACGAGCCGTGGGCCCGCTCTCCTCGGAGGGCGGGCTTTTTCGTGCCCGGGTGGGTACGCTTTTACCGACAGGACGTCGGAAAGACTCTTGACTTAGGTAAGCCTAACCATAGAAAATCGGGCCCATGGACTCCTTCTCGACCCTCATCCGCACGGCGTCGCACGAGCAGCACGTGGAGGCGGAGACCTCCACGTTCATGAGCGACCTGCTCGGCGGCCGGCTCGGCGTCGACGCGTACGCGCGCTACACCGAACAGCTGTGGTTCGTCTACGAAGCCCTGGAAGCCGCCACGGGACGCCTGGCGTCGGACCCGGTCGCGGGCCCCTTCGTCCGGCCCGAGCTGCTGCGCCTCCCCTCCCTGGAGCGGGACCTGGCGCACCTGCGCGGCCCCGGCTGGCGCGCGGCACTGACCCCGCTCCCCGCGACGGAGGCGTACGCCGCCCGGGTGCGCGAGTGCGCCGAGGAGTGGCCGGCGGGATACGTCGCGCACCACTACACGCGCTACCTCGGCGACCTGTCGGGCGGGCAGATCATCCGCGGGAAGGCCGAGAAGACCTGGGGGTTCGAGCGCAAGGGGGACGGAGTCCGCTTCTACGTCTTCGAGGGGATCGCCAACCCGGCCGCCTTCAAGCGCGAGTACCGCGAACTGCTGGACGGCGTCCGCGCCGACGACCTGGAGAAGCAGCGGATCGTCGCCGAGTGCAAGCGCGCCTTCGCGCTCAACACGGCGGTCTTCCAGGGCCTGGGCGAGGAGTTCCCGCTGTCGGCGGCCTGAGCGGCGGTCCGCGGAGGGCGGTGACGGGCGGCGCCGTCACCGCTCCAGGCGTACCCGCCCGCCGATCTCCACCCAGCCCCCGGGCTGCGGGGCCGTCAGGATCTGCGACCCGACGCCCTGCGTGATGTTGAGCGCGCGGCCCAGGCGCTCGGTCAGCAGGAGTGCCGCCGCGCCGGTCGCCTCGTCCTCGTCGATGCCGTCGTCCCGCCCGGGGAAGGCACGGGCGCGCACCCGGCCCGCCGACTCGTCCAGCCAGGCCCACGCGTACACCCACTCCCCCTTGGGCGGCACCGGCAGGTCGTCGACCTCGGCGGCGGTGGCGTACTGGCGCAGGGTGCGCGCAGGCGCCCACTCCGCGCGGGCCTCGATCCAGGTGAACTCCCCGTCGAGGCGGGTGCCCACCACCCCGGCCGGGGTGACCAGTTCGGGCACGTCGAGGAGCCAGGCCGTGCCCACGCAGGGGTGCCCGGCGAAGGGCAGGCGCAGGGTGGGTGTGTAGATGTCGACGACACCGCGCTCGGGGTCGTCGACGAACACGGTCTCGCTGAAGCCCAGTTTCGCGGCGAGCTCCTGGCGCCGCGCGGGCTCGGGCAGCACGGACCCGTCCCGGACGACGCCCAGTTCGTTGCCGTATCCGCCGTTCGGCGCGCAGAAGACGCGCAGTACGTCGTAGTCAGTCACGGGGGCATTCAAGCACCGCTAAAGGGCGGCGGGTTGAGGGTATCCCCCCCCCCACCGGCCCGCCGCCCGGTTGCCCGGCTACTCGGCGGGCTGTCCCTGCGTCCGCCGCTTGCGGGCCGCCCAGACCGCGCCCGCACCCGCTGCCACCGCGACGCCGGCGGCCGCCCCCAGCGCCGGGGCCGGGAGGTCCGTGCCGGTGGAGGCGAGGCTGCCGCCGCCGATCGAGCCGCCCGTGGTGCTGCCCGTGCCGCCGATGGTCGAGGCGGTGCCGCCCGTGCCGCCGGTGGTGCCCGTGCCGCCCGCGGCGCCGCCGGAGGAGCCGCCGGTGCCGTTGCCGCCGGTGCTGCCGCCGGGGAGTTGGGCGTCGTCGCTCAGCGCCACCGACAGGTCGACGGTGTCCAGCGCGGTGCCGGCCGTGTAGAAGTCGCCGAAGGCCTTGGCGCCGGCCTCGGTGAGGGTAGCGGCGATGTCGTCGACCGTGACGACGTTCTCGACGGCCTCCAGTTCGCCGGACGCGGCCTTGAGGTCGGCCAGGACCACGCCCTTGGTCTGGGTGCCGAGGCTGGTCACGTCGGCGCTCAGCTTGCCGGCGCCGCCGTCGAGGGTGGCCTTGAGGTTGGTCAGCGTCAGGTCGAGGCCGTATGTGCCGCCCGACTCGTGGCCCTTGAAGTTGACGGCGCCCTGGAAGGCGGCGGTGAGCTTGCCGGCGTCCGTGTCGTAGGTGCCGGTGGCGTCCTTGAAGGTGAACGCCCCGTTGCCGGCCGCCTGCGTGGCACCGCCGGAGACGGTGACCGCGCCCTTGGCTATGGGGCCGACGACGTAGGAGCGGAAGGACTCCTTCACGCCCCAGCCGAGGGTGCCGTCGGCGATCTCGCCCTGGGCGGGCGCCGCTTCGGCGGGGGCCGAGGGGGAAGTGCCCGTGCCCGCCGAGGCGTTCGGATTCGCGGTGCCGGGGTCGGTGCCGGGCGTGGTGCCTCCGCCGGTCCCGCCGCCGGTCCCACCACCGGTCCCTCCTCCGGCCCCTCCGCCGGTCTCCTCGTCGCCTCCCGGGTCGGCCGGCTCCTGGCCGTCGGGGTCGGTGGGGTCGGTGGACGGGTCGGTGGGGTCGTCCGAGGGGTCGGTGGCCGGGGGTGCGGTGTCGACCACCGTGAGGGGGTCTCCGGCCGCGCCCGCGTAGCCCGCGCTGCCCAGGTACTCGCCCGCCTCCTCGGTGAGGGTGGTGGCCATGTCCGTCATCTCGCGGGTCACCTCGACCGTGGCGAGCGGGACGTCGTCGCCCTTCTTGGTGGGCGTTCCCCCCAGGGTGTCGACCGTCGTGACGTCGGCGGTGATCTCGCCGGCGCCGCTGTCGAAGCGCACGTCGGTGAGGGTGACCTCGAAGCCGTGCGCGGCGGACGCGGCCACCACCTTGCCCTGGAAGCCGAGGTCGACGGTGTGGGCCGTGTCGTCGTAGGTTCCGGTGCCGTCGGTGAAGGTGAAGGCGCCGTTCCCGGCGGCCTGCGTGGCGCCCTCGGAGGCGGTGAAGCTGCCGAACATGCCGACGTAGGTGCGGTACGACTGCTTGATGCCCCAGGTGAGTTCGTAGTCCTGGAGGGGGGTTTCGGCCGCCGCGGCGGGGGCGGCGCCGCCCAGCGTGGCGAGGGCGGTGGCGCCGAGCGCGGCGGCCGTGGCCACGGCGGCGGCGAGTGCGGTGGAGCGGCGTCCTCTGACGGGCATGCTCGGTTCTCCTTCGAGTGGGGAGGGAGTTGGCGCGGGGCGGTTGTCAGCCCTGGTCCGCGTCCGGTGCGGTTCCGGCGGGCCGGGCGCGGCGCCTGCGCAGGGCGACGGCCACGAGGGCCGCGGCCGCGAGCAGGAGGGCACCGGCCGCGAGGGAGACGGGAAGGGCAGGGAAGTCGTCGTCGGCGGCGCTCGCCACGGGGGCGGCGGACGTGTCGGACGCGGACTCCTCGGGCTGCGGGCTCGCGCTGGGCGCGGGCGTGCTGCCGAGGTCGGGCAGGGCGGGCAGTTCGGCGTCGGCGGTGAGGGCGACGGCCAGGGAGACCGGATCCATCTCGGTGCCCGCCGGGTACATGCCGCCGAAGGCCTTCGCGCCGCGCTCGGTGAGTTTCGCGGGCGCCTCGGTGACCTTCACCAGGCCGTCGGCCGGTTTCAGGTCCTCGGCGGCGAAGGTGACCAGGGGCACCTTCTTCTCCTCGGCGTCCGGGCTCCTCACGTCGGCGTACAGCGTCCCCCTGCCGTCCTTCACCGCGGCCCGTACGCCGCTCAGGCCGAGGTCGAGGCCGTGGGCGCCGGTGAAGCGCACCGCGCCGTCGAAGGACGCGGTGAGGCCGCCGTCCGCGTACGTGCCCTCGCCGCCGGGGAAGCGGAAGAGGGCGCCGCCGTCCTGCGCCCCGGCGGACAGGTCCCACTTGCCGTCGGCGATGTCGCCGGTGACGTACTCGCGGAAGGTGCGGCGTACGCCCCAGTCGACGGCGCCCTTCTTGATGGCGCCGTCCGAAGTCGCTCCGGCCTTCGGCGACTTGTCGTCCCCGGGGGCCGTGGTGGACGCGCCGGACGTGCCGGACGGCTGCGGCGCCGCCCGCTGGACGTCCGCGGACAGGCTGACCGGGTCGAGCGCGGTGCCGGCGGTGTAGTACCCGGCGAAGGAGCGGGCGCCCTCGGCGGTGAGGGTGGCGGGCAGGTTGTTCAGGGCCACGGTGTCGCCGCCGCCCTTCATGTCGATGCCGCCGAGGGAGAGGGCGGCGAAGGGCACCTGACGGGACGTCGTGACCGCCCCGGTGTCCTTCGCCTTGCTGACGACGTCCAGGTAGAGCGTGCCGGTGGAGCCGGAGACGCTCACGGTGGGACGGCTGAGGGTGAGGTCGAGCTGGTCGGTGCCGGAGTCGGTGCGGTGGCCGGTGAAGTGCACGCCGCCCGAGAAGGCGGCGCGGAAGGCACCGGTGCCGGCGTCGTAGGTGCCGGCCGCCGAGTGGAACCGGAAGGTGCTGCCGCCGACGGTGGCCGCTCCCCCGGTCAGGGAGTAACTCCCCTTGGCGATGGGGCCGGTGACGTAGCTCTGGAACGAGGACTTGATGCCCCAGTCGAGCCGTCCGCCCTGCACGGTCCGGCCCTCGGCGTGGGCGGCGGTCGCGGGGAGCAGGGCCCCGAGGACGGCCGCGCACACCACGGCGACCAGGGTGCGAAGGCGGGCGGGCATGCGAAGTCCTCCGGATCGGGGGCCGGTAGCGGGCGAAGGTAAGGCTAACCTAAGCTCTAGCCGACTGATACCTGCAGTCGACGGAAAGGACGGGACACCACCGTGCGACGCATGCGGAACCGACTGGCGGGAGTACTGCTGTCCGTACTCGCCCTCTCCCTGGCCGCGACCGGATGCGGAGGCTCCTCCGAGGCCGCGCCCGGGGCGGAGAGCGGCACGCGGGCCGCGACGGCCGGGGATTCCGTCGCGAACCGGGTCGAGCCGCTCGCGGGGGCACCCGAGCCGGACCTTCCGGTGACCGTCCGCTCCGCCGACGGAGAGCGGGTGACGGTCGAGGGGGCCGACCGAGTCGTACCCCTCTCCGGCAGCCTCAGCGAGATCGTCTTCACCCTCGGGCTCGGCGACCGGGTCGTCGCCCGGGACGTCACCGCCACCTTCGAGCAGGCGGCGAAGCTGCCCGTGGTCACCCGGGGCCACGACGTCTCCGCGGAGAGCGTGCTGTCGCTCCGCCCCGACCTGGTGCTCGCCGAGACCACCAGCGGCCCCGAGGAGGCGGTGGACCAGATCCGCGCCGCCGGGGTCCCGGTGCTGTTCGTGGAGGCGGCCAAGGGACTCGACGACGTGGGCCCGCGCATCCAAGCCGTCGCCGACGCCCTCGGCGTACCGGCGGCCGGGAAGGAACTGACCCGGCGTTCGGAGCAGCGGATCGGGGCCGCCCGCAAGGAGGTTCCGCACGGCGACAGGCCGCGGGTCGCCTTCCTGTACCTGCGCGGCTCGGCCTCCGTCTACCTCATCGGCGGCGAGGACTCCGGCGCCGGTTCGCTGATCGAGGCGGCCGGGGCGGTGGACGCCGGGGCCGCCTCCGGGCTCGACAAGGACTTCACGGCCATCACCAGCGAGGCGCTCGTCAAGGCGGCGCCGGACGCGATCCTCGTGATGAGCAAGGGCCTCGAATCGGTCGGCGGCCTGGACGGGCTGGTGAAGATCCCCGGTGTCGCCCAGACCCCGGCCGGGATGGACCGCCGCGTGGTCTCCGTCGAGGACGGCGTACTCCTCAACTACGGCCCGCGCACCGACCAGGTGCTGAAGTCGGTCGTGGCCCAGTTGTACGGCGGCAGCGGCGAGGACGGCCCGAAGTGACCGTCCTGGACAAGCCGGCCCGCCCGCACCGGGCGCCCACCGACCCGGCCCCGCCCCGCGCCCGGCGCACCACCGCCTGGCTGCTGACCGCCGCCCTGGCCGCCGGTCTCCTCGTCCTCGTCCCGGTCGCGGCCGGCACCGGCGCCTATCCGATCCCGGTCGGCGACGTGCTCGGCTCGCTGCTGCACCGGGCCGGGCTCGGCGGCGGCGAACTGGACCGGGTGGCCGAGTCGGTGCTGTGGAACGTGCGGTTCCCCAGGATCGTCCTCGCCCTGCTCGTCGGCGCCTCGCTGGGCTGTGCGGGCGCGCTGATGCAGGGCGTGTTCGGCAACCCGCTCGCCGAGCCGGGTGTCATCGGCGTCTCCTCGGGCGCGGCGGTCGGCGCGGTCGCCGCCCTCGCGTTCGGCGTGCACGTCCTCGGCAACTGGACGGTGTCCGTCTTCGCGTTCGTCTCCGGCCTGGTCACGGTCCTGGTGGTGTACGCGATGTCCCGCTCGGGCGGCCGTACGGAGGTCGTGACGCTGATCCTCACGGGCATCGCGGTGAACGCCTTCGCGGGGGCGCTGATCGGGCTGTTCCTGTTCTTCGCGGACACGGCTGCGGTCAACCAGATCACCTTCTGGCAGCTGGGCTCGCTCGCGCAGGCGACCTGGCCGAAGGTGCTGGCGGTGCTGCCGTGCGCGGCGCTCGGCCTCGGACTGGCCCCGCTGTACGCCCGCCGGCTCGACCTGCTCGCGCTCGGCGAACGCCCCGCCCGGCACCTGGGCGTGGACGTGGAGCGGCTGCGGATCGTCCTGGTGCTGGTGATCGCGCTGCTCACCGCGGCGGCCGTGAGCGTGGCCGGCGTGATCGGCTTCGTCGGGCTGGTCGTGCCGCATCTGCTGCGGATGGCGGCGGGTCCCGGGCACCGGTTCCTGATCCCGGGCAGCGCGCTGCTCGGCGCGCTGGTCCTGCTCGCGGCCGACCTGGCCGCCCGCACGGTCGCGGAACCGGCCGAGCTGCCGCTCGGGGTGCTGACGGCGCTGCTGGGCAGCCCGTTCTTCTTCTGGCTGCTGCGCCGCACCCGGCGCAGGCAGGGAGGCTGGGCATGAGAAACGTGCGACTCCGCCTCGTACCGGCCCGGCTGGCCGCGTCGCTCGTACCGGCCCGGCCCGCGCCGCCGCCCCCGGCCTCCCCCGGCGAGGTCCTCGCCGAGGCCGAAGCCCTGCGGGTGTTCCTCGGCGGGCGGCCGGTCCTCGACGGGGTGGACGTCCGGGTCCGCGCGGGTGAGGTGCTCGCCCTTGTCGGTCCCAACGGGGCGGGGAAGTCGACCCTGTTGGGCGCGCTCGCCGCCGACGTCCCGGCCGCCGAGGGGGTCGTACGCGTCCACGGGCGCCCGGTGTCCGCGTGGTCGGCGCCCGAACTGGCCCTGCGCCGGGCGGTCCTGCCGCAGTCGGCGTCGCTGTCCTTCCCGTTCCCGGTCGAGGAGGTGGTCCGGATGGGCCGGGCGCCCTGGGCGGGCGGCGACGAGGCGGACGAGGACGACGCGGTGGTGGCCGACGCGATGAGCCGCACGGCGGTGACCGGTTTCGCCGGACGCCCGTTCTCCGCGCTCAGCGGCGGTGAGCGGGCCCGGGTGGCTCTCGCCCGGGTCCTCGCCCAGCGCGCTCCCCTGCTGCTGCTCGACGAGCCGACCGCGGCACTGGACCTGCGCCACCAGGAACTCGTGCTGCGGCTGTGCCGGGAGCGGGCGCGGGCCGGGGACGCGGTGGTCGTCGTCCTGCACGACCTGGCGCTGGCGGCGGCGTACGCGGACCGGGTGGCGGTCCTGCGCGCGGGCCGGGTCGCGGCCGACGGCCCTCCGGCGGAGGTCTTCGCCGAGGAGCTGCTGTCCGAGGTCTACGACCAGCCGGTGGAGGTCCTGCCGCATCCGCGCACGGGCGCCCTGCTGGTCCTGCCGCGCCGCGAACCCTGAACGGCGGAGGTCACGGTGTGGCCGCTCTCCCCGGTCCCGGCGCTCACCGGCCGTGTCCCCCCGGTAGGGTTCGCCTCCGGGAAGGGGAAGGTGAAGGAACCTGATGAGCAGGGATCGCGGCCCTCGAAGGCCCCGCAGACTTGACCGGAAGATACTCGCGGCGGCCTCGGTGACCGCTTTGTCGCTGACGGCGAGCGGATGCGTGGTGGTGCACGGCGAGCGCGAGGTGCTGCCGTCGGCCACCCGCGCCGAGGCCGCGAAGGCGCTGGAGCAGTTCACCGAGGCGTACAACGCCGCGGACAAGGCGTACGACACCTCCCTGGACGCCGACCACACCACCGGAGCGCTGGCCGCCATCGACTCGGCACGGCTGAAGGCGGGCGCGACCAACCACCCGGACGGCAACCCGGACCACGCGCCGCTCGAACTGTCCGACGCGAAGTACACGATCCCGAAGAAGGCCGGCTGGCCCCGCTGGTTCGTCGCCGACGCCAAGGCCAACAAGGGTGGCGGCGCACGCTGGTTGCTGGCCTTCACCCGCGACGGCCTGGACGGGACCTGGGAGGCGGCGTACCTGACGCTGGTCGCGCCGGGCAAGGTACCGGAGTTCGTGACCGACGCGGACGGCTGGGCCGAGGCGGTCCCCGCCGACGCCACCGACGTGAGCGTGGCGCCGGGCGACCTCAGCAAGGACTACGCGGCGTACCTGAAGGACGGCGGGAAGTCCTTCGCGGACGGTGTCCACACCAGCACGTGGCGCGCGTCGCGCGAGAAGCGGGGGACGCGGCCCGGCCTGGTCACGCAGTTCATCGACGAACCGCTGACCAACGGCGACTACGCGCCGCTGGCGCTGCGCACGAAGGACGGCGGCGCGCTGGTCTTCTTCACCTCGCGGCACTTCGAGAAGCAGACCGCCGCGCGGGGCGCGTCCGTGCCGACGCCGAACAAGGACGTGCTGGCGCTGACGGACGGCGAGATCAAGCAGTCGCTGACGATGGAGTTCGTCTCCAACGAGGTCGCGCTCGACCCGGCGGACGGCGCGGGTGACGGACAGGTCTCCGTCCTGGGCCGGGTGCAGGGGCTGACGTCGGCGAAGGGCGAGTAACCGGCCGCCGGGCGCCCGGAGTTCTCAGGTTCTCGGCGGCGCAGGGTTCTCAGCGGCGCAGAGTTCTCGACGGCTCAGGTTCTCAACGGCTCAGTGTTCTCAGCGGCGCAGGGGCCAGGCGTCGGCCGCGTGGTCGCTCTCCTCGCCGGCGTGCCGGGCGCAGGCGTCGGTGAGGGTCTCCAGCAGGGTCAGCGGGTCGGGCAGCGGGTGCTCGGGGCCGCGCACCCAGCTCACCGCCCGGTTCTCGCCGGGGAGCCGGGCGGGCGGTACGAGGACGTAGGAGCCGCGGCAGTGCCAGCGCAGGCCGGGATGCTCGTCCATGGTCTCGGGGTGGCAGTCCAGCTCGCAGGGCCACCACTCGTCCTCGTCCTCGGGGGTGCCGCGGGTGAGGGTGAACAGCAGCATGCGTCCGTCGTCGCTCTCGGCGACCGGGCCGACCTCGACACCGGCGTCGAGCAGCCGCCCGAGCGCCTCGCGGCCGGCCTCCAGGGGGACGTCCAGGACGTCGTTGACCATGCCGGTCGCGGTGATGAAGTTGGCCTCGGGCTGATGCCGGGCCCAGCGCTCGATCTGCGAACGGTCGGTCGTGGACTGGGTCTGCCAGGCGAAGGACACCGGGTGCCGGGCGGGGGTGGGACAGCCCACGCGATCGCAGGAGCAACGGTATCCGGCGGGGTGCGCGGCGGGCGCCAGGGGCAGTCCCGCACCGGCGGCGGCGAGCAGCAGATCCTCCCGGCCACCGTCTCCGGCGGCCTCCTTGGGCCGGCGTCCGCGCAGCCACGAGGAGATTTTGCCCTGCAGACCGCTCCGACCGCCGAACTCCGCGCTCATCGATCTCCTCGCCTCGCCGTCGTGCGCACCAGCATGCCCTATCGTCGCACCATTGCGCGCTTCGGGGTCGCGAAGGGACAAACTTCCCTGGTCAGGCGTGTTTCACCAGACTTTTCCGGTCATCACTTCTTCGGTCACCGGCCGGTCACCGGGGCGCGAGCCCGTGCAGCGCGTAGTCGACGAGGGTGTCGGTGTAGGCGTGGGTGTACGGCCCCGTGTGCTGGAGCCAGCGCTGGGCGAGCGGGGAGACGAAGAGTTCCAGCGCGATCCGCAGGTCGATGCCCTGCCGGACCTGGCCCGCCTCCTGGGCCGCGCGCAGCCGGTCGGCGTGCAGCTGGAGCGACGGCTCCAGGAGCCGGGCGACGAAGGTCCGGCCCAGCTGCTCGTTGACGACGCCCTCGGCGGCCAGGGCGCGGTAGGGGGCCTCGAACCGCGGGTCGCGCAGTTCGTCGACGGTGGAGCGCAGGGTGAACTTGAGGTCCGCGGCGACGTCACCGGTGTCCGGGATGGCGTACGCCTCCTCCCCGGCGTTCTCCACGAGCCGCTCGCCGAGATCGAGGAACGCCTCCAGCAGGACGTCCGCCTTCGAGGACCACCAGCGGTAGATCGTCTGCTTGCCGACACCGGCACGGGCGGCGATGCCCTCGATGGTGGTCTTGGGGTAGCCGACCTCCCCGACGAGCGCGAGGGCCGCGTCGTAGATCGCCTGCCGGGAGCGCTGACTGCGCCGGGCGGCGTCCGGGTGCGGCTTCCCGGCGGCGGGGGCCGGGGCGGCAGGGGCCGGGGCG
>NZ_JOFH01000001.1 GCF_000721235.1 Streptomyces olivaceus | reverse complement strand
CTCCCGCCCCGTTCGTCTCCCCGCCCCTCCCTCCCCGCTTCTGCCGTGCCGTCACCGCTCTCCGGTGACCGAGACCCGTTGGGAGAACACACCCATGCAGTCGGACAACCCGCGCCTCACCGTCCTGCCCGCCGGACGTACCGGCCCGCGCGACCGACCCACCCTGCTGCTCACCGGCGGCTCCGGCGTGCTCGGGCGCGCCCTGATCGACGAACTGTCCGCCGAATACGACCTGTTGTGCCTGCGCCGCAACACCCCGCTGCGCGACCCGCGGGTGCGCGAACTGGAGGGCGACCTCGTCGCCCCGCGGCTCGGCCTGAGCCCCCGGGCCTGGCACGAACTGGCCCTCCAGGTCGACGTGGTGCTGCACTCCGCCGCCGAGACCAACTGGCGCACCCCGCCGGAGAACATCACCGGCACCAACCTGCGCGGTGCGGACACCGTGCTCGACCTGGCGGCCCGGGCCGACGCCCCGCTGTACCTGATGAGCACCGCGTTCGTGGCCAACACCCCCACCGAAGAGGACCGCCGCCGCTTTCCCGGGGCCGCGGCCTACCTCGACTCCAAGAGCCGGGCCGAACAGCTGATGCGGGACGCGGGGGTACCGGGCGCCATCGTGCGGCCCTCGGTCGTCATGGGCGACTCCGCGACCGGGCGGATCGCCGGCCAGCAGGGGCTGACCAAGACGATCGGGTCGATGGTCCTGGGACAGGTGCCCGTCCTGCCCGGAGCGCCCGACGCCCGGATCGACATGGTGCCCCAGGACTACGTGGCGCGGGCCGTCGGCGACCTGGTCAGGGGCGGCGTCGGCAGCGGCGAGTACTGGCTGACGGCGGGCAAGGAGGCCATCGAGCTGGGGGAGTTCGCCGACGTCTGCGCCGACGTCGCCGTCCACCACGGCCTGCCCCGCCCCCAGCGGCCCCGGCTCATCCCCGTCGAGGCGGTGCACCGGCTGCTCCTGCCCATGCTGGAGGGCACCGCGCTGCCCGCCTCGGTCCGCCGCCGCCTTGAGCACTACGCGGAACTGCTGCTGGTCTTCCAGCGGGAACTGCCCTTCGACACCTCGCTGGGCACGGCCGGCTGCGGCACCCGCCTGACCCGGGGCGACATCCGCGCCGCGCTGGTGCGCAACGCGGAGAGCTGGGCCGAGGGGCGCTCCGGCCTGCTCGGCCGGCACCGGGCCGCCGCGACCGCGCCGACCGAGGTGGCGTCGTGACCATGTCCCTTCCCTCCCCGTCCACCCCGTCCACGCCCCCTGCGCCCACTCCACCGGGCGAGCCCACCGGACACATAGACGGGGGCGCCCCGCCCGAGTGGACGGCCGGACCCGACCGGACCGACTCACCCAGCCGGACGGCCGAGCCCGACCGGACCGACGCACCCAGCCGGACGGCCGAGCCCGACCGGACCGACGCACCCAGCCCGGCCCCCCAGCCCGGCCGGGCCGACCCGGCCGCCAGTGACGACCGCGCCCAGGGCGCCCCGCCCGACCGGACCGACATCGTCGACCTCTACCTCAGGCACATCGGCTCCGGCCGCGCCGTCATGGGCCGGGTCATGGGCGGCATGGCCGAGGTGCGCTCCGAGGGCGCCTGGATCCACGCCGACGACGGCCGCCGCTTCCTCGACTTCGGCGGCTACGGCGTCTTCATCCTGGGCCACCGCCACCCGGCCGTCGTCGAGGCCGTGCACCGGCAGATCGACACCCACCCGCTGGCCAGCCGCGTCTTCCTCGAACCGGTCGCCGCCCGCGCAGCCCAGGCCCTCGCGGCCCACACCCCGCCCGGCGTCGACTTCGTCCACTTCGTCAACTCCGGCGCCGAGGCCACCGAGGCCGCCCTCAAGCTCGCCCGCGCCCACGGCCGCACCTCGGTGATCACCACCCGCCGAGGGTTCCACGGCAAGACGCTCGGCGCGCTCAGCGTCACCGCCAACCCCACCTACCAGACACCGTTCCAGCCCCTGCTCCCGGACGTCACGCAGGTCGCCTACGACGACCCGGCCGACCTCGAACAGGCGCTGGCCGCCCGCCGCGACCGGGCCTGCGTCGTGGTCGAACCCGTCCAGGGCGAGGGCGGCGTCCGCATCCCCCGCCCCGGCTACCTCCGCCAGGTGCGCGCGCTGTGCCGGGTGTACGGCGCCCTGCTGGTCGTCGACGAGATCCAGACCGGCATGGGACGCCTCGGCACCTGGTGGGGCGTGGACGCCGAGGAGGTGGTCCCGGACGTCCTGCTGGCCGGCAAGGGGCTCAGCGGCGGCGTCGTACCGATCGCCGCGATGGCCGCCACCGCCGAGGCCTACGCGCCCTTCAGCCGCGACCCCTACCTGCACACCTCCACCTTCGGCGCCTCCCCGATCGCCTGCGCCGCCGCACTGGCCGCCGTACGGGCGATGGAGGAGGAGAACACCGTGGCCCGCGCCGCGGCGCTCGGCCTGCGGGTGCTGGCCGCCGTACGGGAGGTGTGCGCGCCCTACGAGGGCGGCCTGGTCCGCGAGGTGCGCGGCCGGGGGCTGCTGATCGGCATCGAGTTCGCCGAGGAACAGGCCGTCGGCGAACTCCTGCTGGAGATGATCGCCCGCGGCGTCCTCGTCAACCACTCCCTCAACTCCACCCGGGTCCTGCGGCTCACCCCGCCGGCCGTGGTCGAGGATGCCGCTCTCGACCTGTTCCTCACCACCCTCGCCGAGGCCCTGCGCAGCACGGCCGAGCGCATGTCCGGCTGACCGCCCCCCCCGGCTGCGTGTCCGGCCGGCACCCGCGTACGCACACCCTCCGGAAGGAAACCGAACGCACCATGCGCCACGTGGTCCTGCACGCCCTCGCCGAGGGCCTCGCGCCCGCCGACGTCTACCACCGCATCTGCGACTTCCGCCGCTACCCCGAGTACAGCGAGGTCTTCCGCGAGGTGCGGGTGGAGCCGCCGCTGCCCGACGGTTCCACGGTCTCGGACTGGACGGTCGAATTCCGCGGCGGCCTGATGCGCTGGCGGGAGCGCGACACCTTCGCGCCCGAGACGTACTCCGTCGCCTTCGAGCAGCTCAGCGGCGACTTCCAGACCTTCGAAGGGGGCTGGCGCTGCGAGGCGCGGGGCGGCGGCACCCTCGTCGTGTTCACCGCCGCCTTCGACCTCGGCATCCCCTCACTGGCCGAGATCCTCGACCCGGTGGCCGAGTCGACGGTGCGCACCAACATCGCCCGGGTGCTGGAGGGGCTGGCGGACGCGGAGGTGATCGATGAACGCGCGGCTGCGGCTCGTGGCTGACCGGGCGGCGACCGCGGCGCCCCCGCCCGTCGAGGCCCTGCACGAGGAGCCCGGCCCCGACGCCGCCCGCTGCCTGGGCCTGTACGCCAAACTCGCCGCCGGGGTGGCCGTGGTGACCGCCCGCGGCGACGACGGCCCGCTCGGCATGACGGTCTCCGCCGTCACCTCCCTCTCCGCCCGTCCGCCGCTGCTCCTGGCCTGTCTGCGCGACGGCTCGCGCACCCTCGCCGCCGTCCGGGCCCGCCGGACCTTCGCAGTGCACCTGCTGCGCGAGGAACAGCAGGACCTGGCGGGCCGGTTCGCGTCCCCGACGACGACGGCGGCCCAGCGGTTCGCCGGCACCGACACCCGGCAGATCCTCGGCGTCCCCGTGCTGGCCGGATCGCTCGCCTGGTCGGTGTGCCTCACCGAGGACGTGCGCCGCTACGGCGACCACCACCTCGTCGTCGGCCGGGTCGCCGCCGTCCATGTCGGCGCGGGCCGCCCGCTGTTGTGGCACGACCGCCGGTTCGGCTCGCTGACCGGGCCGGTGCCGGACGCCGCCGGATGACCGGGCAGCCGGCCGGCATGCCCTACTGGGACACGGCGGAACTGCCGCCCCAGCCCCAGCTGCAGGGTGTGGCCACCGCGGACGTTGCCGTCGTCGGGGCCGGACTGGCCGGCCTGTCGTGCGCCTACCACCTGGCGGAACGCGCCCCGGGACTCGACATCGCCGTCGTGGACGCCGCGCGTCCCGCCGCCGGGGCCAGCGGCCGGGGCACCGGCCTGCTCGGCCCCCGGGCCGGCCCCGCCCTCGACCGCGCGGTGCGCCGCTTCGGCCCGCGCACCGCGCGCCGGATGCACCGCGCCGGCGAGCGGGCGGTGCGGGACGTCCTCGACCTGTGCGCCCGGCTCGACGTGCCCTGCGGGCTGCGGGCCGGCGACCAGCTGATGGCCACCCGCTCGCCCGCGGGCCTGGTGGCGCTCGCCCACCAGGCCCGCACCGGCCGCGAACTGGGCCTGGACGTCCCGGTCCTCTCCCCGGCCGGCATCCGCGCCCGGGTCTCCGTGCCCTACCGGGCCGCGCTGCTGCACCGCCCCGCCGCCACCCTCGATCCGGCCGCCCTGACCTGCGCCCTCGCCCGGGCGTGCGCCGACAAGGGTGTGCGGTTCTACGGCCGCAGTCCGCTGCTAGCCCTGCGCCCCGGCGACCTGGTCGGCCCCGAGCTGGTCCTCCCGCACGGCCGCCTCTACGCCGGGCAGGCGGTGCTGGCCGTCAACTCCGCCGCACGGGCGCTGGAACTGCCGGTCGGCACGATCCTTCCGCTGGAGGTGTACGCCGTCGCCACCGAACCGCTGAGCCCCGGCGCGTACGAGGCCCTGGGCGGGCGCGCCGGGCACGCCGTCGTCGACGCGGTGTCGATCGCGCCGTATTTCCGGCTGCTTCCGGACCGGGGGCTGATCGCGGGCGGCGGGACCGCGGTGGTCCCGGCCGGGCTCTCCGCCCCCCGGCTCCAGGCCCTGCGCGAGCGCGCCTGGGCCCGGCTGGAGGGGTGGCTGCACGCCCTGCACCCCGATCTCGCGCGCGTCCGGATCACCCACCGGTGGTCCGGCCGGATCGGCATGACCGGCGACGACCTGCCGGTGGTCGGACCGGTGCACGGCTTCCCCGACGTCTGGTTCATCGGCGGCTGCTGCGGACACGGCCTGGCCCTGTCGGTGGCGCACGGCGCACACGTGGCCGCGGCCCTGCTGGGCGAGCCGGAACCCGGCGATCCACTGCCGTGGCACCGCTCCCGGGCCCCGCGCCTGCCCGTGGACGGTCCCGGACGGTTCCTGGTGCGCGGATACGTCGACACGCTCGGCCGTGTCGCACGGCACGCGTGCTGATCGGCCCGTCCGGCGCGGTAGCCACGGTTTCGCCACCCACAGCCAGGGCCCCGCTACCGGTAGTCATTGTTCTTACACCGACAGCGATGGCCCCTCCGTCCTGCCCGTTCCCGTCACCGACCGGACCGGCAGGACGGGCGGACCGACAGAGAGGTTCCCGATGCACGCCCCCCACCTCGGCACCGACGGCGGACCGCCGACGCCGGTGCCCATGGGTACCGCCGACCTCGCCTACCACCTGGCCATGCGCGGCGAACCGCTGCCCGCCGGATTCCTGTTCGCCTTCTCCGGCCCCGTGCCCACGCTCGCGTCGGTACGCGCCCGGGTCGCCGAACGCGCCCACCGCATCCCGGCGTTGCGCTACCGGATCGACCGGGAGGGCCGCGCCTTCTCCCGGGTCGAGGGGATCGACGTGGAACGGCACGTGCACGAGGCGTGGCTGCCCGGCGACGACGACGGCTCGGGAGCCGGGCGGCTGATGCTGTCCCACCCGCCGGGCGGGGACGACAGGCCGCCCTGGGACGTGTGGCTGGTGCACGGTCCCGGCGGCGAGCACAGCCTGTGCTACCGCACCGACCACACCCTGCAGGACGGCATCGGGGCCGCGCACACCGCCCGGGCCCTCCTCGACGACGACCCCGTGGGCGGACCACCGGGCTACCACGGCGGCCGGCCCACCGCCCGTGGCCTCGCGAGTGCCGCCGGCGCTCTCGCGGCCTCCTTCCGCCACAGCGACAAGCCCGCCTTCGACGTACCGCTCAGCGGCCGGACCGGCCTGTGCCAGACGGTCGTGCCGGTGGCGCGGCTGCGGGCCGTCGGCCGGGCGCACGGCGCCACCGTCAACGACGTGTTCCTCGCCGCGCTCGCCCACGCGGTGGGCACCTGGCACCGCAAGAACACCGGCGCGGCGCATCCGCCGCTGCCGGTCGCCGTCCCGATGTCGGTGCGGGCCCCCGGCGAGGAGTGCGTGCCGGGCAACCGGATCGTCGTCGCCCGCGTCCTGCTGCCCTGCGACGCGCCGTCGCCCCGGCACGCGTTGAGCCGGGTGGTGGCCCGCAGCGACGGCATGCGCACCGGCCGGCTGCGCGAGTCCCTGCGCGTGATGCAGACGGCCGGTCCGCGCGGGATCGGCGCCCGGGTCGGCACCCGCGTGGTCAACGGCCGGGCCGTGGCCGGGCCGGTGAGCAGCGTCAACTTCGGCACCGCCCTCGTCCACCAGGGCAACGCCGCCCACCGGTCCGTCGTCTGGTCCGGGCTCGGCGCCGGGATCCGCTGCCTGATCACGCTGACGAGCCAGCACGACACCGCCTGCCTCGCGGTGATCCACGACGAGGCGCTGACGACCGCCGACGAACTCCCGGACCTGTGGCTCGCGTCGCTCCTCGAACTGGAACAGCCGTAGCGTCCACGAGGGCATGGCACGGCACACGGCACACGGCATCGCACGGCCGGGGCCCCCGGACATCGCGTCCGGGGGCCCCGGCCCCGTCGTACGGCCCGCGGTCTCAGCGGTGCCCGTCCGCCAGTCCGGACGTCGTCAGGAACACGCACCCGGCCGCCGCCTCGGAGACCATCGGCAGATACGGCGCGAGCCGCTGGACGACGTACGGCAGCGTGAACAGGTCGGCGACCCGGGTGTCCCAGCCGTGCCCCGCCCACCAGCCCTCCGGGTCGGCGAGCTGCCAGTGCCAGGAGATCCCGGTGGCCGACAGCGCCTCCAGGAAGGGCGCCACGAACGCCGAGGGCGCCGCCTCGGCGTTCACGCACTCGGCGCCGAAGGTGCTGCCGGGCGCGGAGAGTTCCGTGACCGTGCCGACGACGGACTCCACCGTGTGCGGCAGGAGGTGGTAGAGGTGCGTCTCGCACAGCCACGCGGTGGGCCGGCGCGGATCCAGTCCCGCGGCGAGCAGTTCCTCGCGCCACGCGCCGGCCGGATCGGCGCCCACGGTGCTGCGCCGCCCGCACGAGGGCGTGGCCCAGCCGAGCACATGCTCCTTGAAGGCCAGCAGCGCCGGGTCCTCGACCTCGAAGACGTGCGTGCCGGTGGGCCAGTCGAGCCGGAAGGCACGAGTGTCGAGACCCGCGCCGAGCAGCACCACCTGGCGGCAGCCCGAGCGGGCCGCGGCCACCAGGTGCTCGTCGTAGAACCGGGTGCGCACCACGGCCCAGTCCGGCAGCAGCCGCTGGAGCGGGCCGTCGCCCGGAGGGCCTCCGGTGAAACCGGCCGCGCTCAGGAAGTCGGCGGCCCACGGGTCGCGGACGTACGGATCGGCGCGCTCGTACTCCCGGGCGTGGGCGGACGCCGTCCACAGGGCCACGCGGGAGAGCCCGTCCGGCAGTGCTGCGTCCGGTGCGGGCGGGGACGGGGGCCGTGGGGTGTCGGGCACGGGCAACCTCCGGGTCGGTGGGAGCGGTTGGCGGCAGCCGTCGGCGGAAGCCGTCGGTACGGGGCGACGCGGCGGACGCCGGTCCGGTGCGGTCCGGTGTTCGCGGCCGTGGATTCAGGGGGAGCGGCGGCGGCCGAGCAGCACCGCGAGCGCGCCCAGCGCCAGCAGTCCGCCGGAGGGCCGGGTGGGACGCTGGCCGCCCATCGAGGGGGGCGTGCGCGGCTCGTGGATGTTGAGCGCGAACTGCCGGTTGGCGAAGTCCGACAGCACGCCGCGGGCCTGCTCGGGGCCGGTGACGGCGGCCAGCAGCAACTCCATCGAGTTGCGGGCGAACTGGTTGCGGCCGAGGAACTCGCGGCCCAGCTCGAACAGGATCTTCGGCACCTCGCCCTGGAACACCTCGGGCAGGGTGATCTCGGGGGCCAGGCAGCGCACCGAGCCGTCCAGGTTCGCGAACGACTTGCCCAGCAGCGAGACCGCCGGCGGCGAACCGATGCCCCGTTTGGTCGCCTTGGCCAGCACGGTGGTGAGCGATACGCCGAAGTTCATGTCCTCCAGCGACAGATGGGACACCTTGGGCACGAAGGCCGCCATGTCGGCGGCGAACGCGGGCATGTTGGCCCACGGAGTCAGCCGTCCCATCTCCGCCCAGTGCTGCGCCAGTCCGGCGCCGTCGTTCTGGGCCAGCGTCATGAACAGCGGGAGCAGTTGCAGGCTGGTGCGCCGGTCCAGGCGGCCGACCATGCCCCAGTCGATCAGGGTCGCGGGCCCGCCGGGCGCGGCGAAGACGTTGCCCGCGTGCGGGTCGGCGTGGAAGAAGCGGTGCACGAAGTACCCGTGGTACATGAAGCGCAGCAGGTCCTTGCCGATCTCGATCCGCTCGTCGTCGGTGAAGTGGGCGCGGTCGATGTGCCGCACCGACTTCCCGCCGGCCAGCGACTGGACGAGGACCCGGGGGCTGGAGTGCAGGACCCGGGGCACCTCCAGCGAGCGGAAGGACCGGATGTGGCCGCGGGCCTCGTCCATGTTGCGGGCCTCGCCGTTGAAGTCCAGCTCGGGCTCCATCGCGTCGAAGACGGAACCGAGCATCGCCTCGATGTCGATGACCTCGTTGAACCGGGGTGCCACGCGGGCCACGATCTTCGACGCCCGGCGCATCAGGGCCATGTCCGCGAGCACGCCCTCGCGGATGCCGGGCCGCTGGATCTTCACCACGGCCGGACGTCCGCCGGGCAGTGACACCCGGTACACCTGCGCGAGCGAGGCCGCCCCGAGCGGGGCGACGGTCTCGACGTCGTCGAAGCGCAGCTTCCAGTCCGGTCCGAGGTCCCGCGCCAGCACCGGCTCGAACACCGAGAACGGCTGCACGTCCACCTGGTCGTGCAGGTTCTGCAGCTCCTCGCGGATCGACGGCGGGACCATGTCGGGGCGGGTGGAGAGGATCTGCCCCAGCTTGACGTAGAAGGGGCCGAGGCTCTCCAGTGCCTGGCGCACCGCCTTGGCACGGCGCTGCTCCGCCCCGGCCGGGGTCCCGTCGGCCCCGGCGGAGGAGTCGGAGTCCTCCGCCGGGGGCCGCGTGTCCCGTCGCGCGCGTCGGCGCAGTCGCGTGGCCTGCCCCACCTCGTCGGCGACGAGGCTGCCCAGGACCTTGACCACGAGACGCAGCCGGTCGCCGACGACAGACGTCATCGTGAGTGATCCTCCTCGGTTGCGGATCCGGGTGCCGGACGGCGCCGGAAGTGCCCGGGCGAGCGGGCCTCACGGGACAGCGGCACGACCGGTCAGCTCGACGACGAGGACGGTCCGCCCTGGGACTGGCCACCGCCCGGCTGCTGCTGCCCGGTCAGGCCCTGGAGCGCCCCGAGGCCCTGCTGCGCGGCCTGGCCCGGGAGGTTGGTGAGGTTCTGCAGGCCCTGGAGCGCCTCGATGAGCTTGGGCAGCACCTGGAGCAGCTGGGCCAGTTGGGTCGGCAGCGACATCAGGTCGCCCACCCCGCCGGCCGCCTGCCCGAGGCCGCCGGCGAGCTGGCCCAGCCCGCCCAGGGCACCGGCCGCACCGCCGAACGCGGCGAGCGGGTTGGCCGCGCCGCCGAGCGCCGCCAGCGGGTTCCCGGCCCCGCCGAGCGCCGCCAAGGGGTTGGCCGCGCCCGCGACCGCCGCCAGCGGGTTGCCGCCGACGCCGCCGGTGAGCGCGGCCAGCGGGTTCTGCGCCGCGCCCGCGATGTTCCCCAACTGGCCCAGCGCGCCCGGGCCCAGCGCCGCCAGCGGGTTGCCCGCCCCGCCGAGGCCGCCCGCGAGGGCCGCCAGCGGGTTGGCCGCGCCCGCCAGCGCGGTCGCGGGGTTGACGGCGCCGGTCAGCGCGCCCAGTGCGTTCGCGGGCAGTCCGGCCAGGGTGTCGACGGGGTTGCCGGAGGAGCCGGGCCTGTCCGGTCGGTTGAGCATGTCGTCGAAGGCCGTCTTGCCGCTGTCGGCCATATCGCCGACAAGGTCCTTGAAGATGTCCTGGATGTTTTTGTTGTTGGACATGAGTGGGGTCCCTTTCCGTTTCTCTTTCGTGTCGGAGAGTGTTGCGGGACAGAGTGTCCGGAGCGGCTGCGGAATTACTTGAGGCAGCCTTCGAGGGACTTGGCGCACGCGTTCTTGAGGCGTGCTCTACCTCTGGTGAAAGCGGCTTCGGCCGCCTTGACGGAAATGTTGTGCAGGCGGGCGAATTCCGCCGTGGAAATTCCCTTGGCGCGGGCGAGTATGACCTCCTGCTCCCGGCCGCGGAGATGTTGGACCTGACCCAGCAGCCATCTGCCGAAGTCCTTGTCGCAGACGTCCTCCTCGGTGGTGCCGAAGGCGTCCAGGGGCGCCGCGCGCTGCAGAAGTCTGCTGCGCCGGTCCATGTCGCGGTAGAAGTCGATGCAGAGGCGGAGCGCCACGGACGTCAGAAAGGCACCGAGCCGGTTCCTGTCCAACGTGGTGTGGGCGGCTGCGCGGGCCATGGTCTCCTGAACGCAGTCCTCGGCGTCCTGGAAACTCGGCAGTCTTCGCCGAACCAGCCGCATGAGGCGGTCCTGATGCTGGAAGATGTCTTCCCAGGAGCATTCAGCGGGCGATTGGCAGGTGGAATGTCGCACCATCGTGGATTGCAGCCCGTTGTCTCTCGGATTGAGCAGTGAGAACCGCGGCCGACTTTTGATTTGTCGGCCATGCGGTTTTCCTACCCGAGGCCTCGGAGGGGCAAACCGGAATGTGGGCGTCTGCGGGGCGGCAGGAATGATTCTTCCCCGTCATTTCCGCGGCGCCGCACGGTGGGCCCAGTCCCGGTTCCAGTTGAACCACATGTCCCGCACGGTCTGGTGCACCTGCAGGCCGCCGGCGCGCAGTTCGGTGGTGTACGCCTCGACGGCCTCCCTGCCCACCATCCGCGCGCCACCGGTGAAGTAGGACCCGCGGACGTGCCTCGGCGAGCGGTACTTGCCCCACAGCAGGATCTTCATCAGCGGCCACAGGGTGAACACCCCGGCGGGGCAGCGGTCCTCGGGGTCGAGGGTGCCCCACACCGCCGGGCACAGCTCGCTCTCGCGCAGCAGCTCGTAGATGCGGTCGATCGTCCGCTCCTTCGTCGACTCACCCGCCCGGTAGGCGAGCACCGCGTCCCTGGACTGGTCGAACAGCCGCTCCACCCATGGGTTGTCGATGCCCTGAAGGCCCCGGTAGGGCGGGAGTTCGAGCCGGTCGAAGCATGCGGGGTCGTGGGTCTTCTCGTAGGTCACGGCGGCCTGGTTCTGGGCGTTGGTCCCGTACAGCGTGGTGATGGTCCACACCCGGTTCCAGGCGTTCCACAGGTCGAAGTCGTCGAACGAGATGTAGCTGCAGGACACCAGGTCGTCGTAGAACCGGAACATCCGCTTGGTCCAGTGGTCCAGGTAGGCGAACCGGGAGGTGTCGAAGTCGTCCTGGCGCACCGCGTCGATCAGCCGGTGGCCCAGCGCGTTGAGCGCCATCACGGTGACCGCCAGTCCGCTGGAGAAGAGCGGATCGATGAAGTCACTGGCGTGCGGCAGCAGGCACCAGCGGTCGCCGACCACCTTCTGGGAGGCGAACTGGGTCCGGTCGGTGGACACGTACGGCCGTACCGCCCGCGCCCGCTCGAACTGCCGCGCCACACTGGGGAACCGGCGCACGTGCTGCCAGAACTCCTCCTCGGCCGAGAGGTCGTCCGGGCGCGGGTAGTGGTCGAGGTCGAGGTTGAGGCCGACGCTGCACAGTTCGCTCGTGCTCGTCGACTGGTTGTCGAACGGGATGACCCACAACCACCCGCCGCGGAACATGTGGTGGAGCGTGCCCTGGCTGAACGGGCTGGGCATGCCGTGCTGTTCGCGCGGCGGCGCCACGGTGTCGAAGGGACGCACGTCGACCATGTGCGTGAAGATCGTGCGCGAGCGGGTGCGGTACGGCGGTTCCTGCCGCAGGCCGAGCCGCTCGGGCAGCACCGCCCGCATCCCGCCGGCGTCGACCACGTACGACGCCCGGAAACTTCCCCGGTCGCGGGTGACGAGGGTCGCGCCGTCCTCCTCGAACTTCACGTCGTCGACCATGGTGTGGGTGTGCGCCGTGACGCCGTAGGAGACGGCGACGTGGAACATGTAGGCGTCCACGTCCTGCCGGAAGTAGTGCGAGTCGGGGCCGAGCGGCGGTCCCCAGGTGGGGTACTGCGTGCACTCGTCGGCCCGGGTCGGCTCGTCCTCCCGGTGGTAGACGAAGCTGAAGTTCCGCTTGACCCCGCAGTTCGACGACACGTGGCGGCGCAGCGCCCCGTTGGTGGCCAGGTGCTCGATCTCCGGTACGCCGTAGCGCCGGGCGAGCACCCGCAGGCCGAACGTGGTCTCGGGGACGGTGGACTCTCCGATGGCGAAGCGGGGGTGACCGCTGCCCTCCAGCAGCAGGACGCGCACGCCGTGGCGCGCCAGAATGGCCCCCAGCATCGTCCCGCCGATGCCGCCACCGACGATGGCGACATCGAAAACACGCGGGTCCTCTTGCATGTCTGCGGTTCCTTTCGCGACGGGAAGAGCGAACTGCCCGGATCCGGCCCTCACCGGCGGGCGGCCGGGGGAGCGGGCAGCACCCGGCGCAGCCCGCAGGCCGCCACCCGGGCGGAGAAGGAGACGGCGAACCAGGGAGTGGGCGCCAGTTCGGAGAGCCGGCGCCGGTCTCCCGGTACGAGCCGCTCGCCGCGCCCGGTGACGTCGAGCCACGCACCGAAGTGCAGCAGTCGCGCCTCGGGCCCCGCGTCGCGCGCCGGAAGCGGCCGCATGTGGTCGCGCACCGCGCGGGTCAGGACCGCGCGCCGTGCCGCGCCCACCCGGTGGGCGACCAGGAAGTGGTCGAGCAACTCGGCCGAGCGGGCGGGAAACCCACCGCGCCCGACCCGTGCGCGGCCCACCAGCCCGGCGTCGTGGAACGCCGTCGCGACGAGCAGCCCGACCCGGTCGTACGCGGTCCCGCCGGCCCGGGCGCAGGCGTCGGCCAGCAGGAACGTGCGCAGGGAGTGCACGGCCACCGCGGGCGGCAGCCGGCGCATGTGCGTGAGCGCGGCTCCCGCGAGGGGATGGCCGAGCAACTCCGCCAGCGCGGGCCGCCCCAGCAGCGGCTGCCACGTCCCGGGCAGCTCCTGAGGCGGTACGGCAGGCCAGCTCTCCCCGCCGTCACCGGACTCCGGCTCCATGGGCCCTGTGGCCATGAACATGTCCCCCTCTCGCGGCGAGCCGTGGCGGCTGCCGGATCCGGCAGCTCCGCGTCTCATCTGTCCTTACGCTCGGACGCCGTCACACCCCCCACGCACAACGTCCCTTTCCCGCCCGCGCGTTGGCGCGCGGACTACGGCGCACGGTCGGCGGTACGCGCTCGGGGCGTGCTTCGCCTTCCGCCCCGTTCGGCGGAGTTGCGGCCGGGGGGCGCACGGGCAGGCTGGCTTCCGTGATCGCTCTGCTGAACGTGCACGAACGCCCGCTGCCCGCCCCGCCGGAGAGCGTCGGCGCCCTGCTCGACTCGCTCGGCTGCCCGGACGACCGCCTGTGGCCCCCGGGCTGGCCGGAACTGCGCTTCCAGGGACCGCCGGCCGTCGGCATGCCCGGCGGCCACGGCCCGATCAGCTATGTGGTGAGCCACTATGTGCCGGGACGGTGGATCCGTTTCCGGTTCACCGGACCGCGGGGTTTCGAGGGCTTTCACGAATTCAGTGTCGAAAGCCTCGGCGAGGGGCGGAGCCTACTGCGTCACACGCTGGTCGTCCGGCCGTACGGATGGCGCTGGCTGGCCTGGCCCGTCGTCGTCCGGCCGGTGCACGACGCGGTGTTCGGGCAGGTCCTGGAGCGCGCCGAGCGGGCCCTGACGGGGCGGACCGTCCGTCCAGCCGGACGCGGCTGGTACGCCCGGGTGCTGCGCGGCGCCACGGCTCGACTGGCCCCCGGAGGAGTTCGAAAGGCCCCGGGACGCCTTCGAAAGGACGAACCCTAATACCTCGAAAGGGGTAATTCTTTCCTTCGGGAGAGGGATCGTTGTGCCATTCACCGGACGGCAGACTGAGGAATCCGACCTAGGGGGTGTCGTTTGGATCTTGTCGGGGTCGCGGGGTCCGGCACGCGCATCTGCGGCGTTGTCGTCGGTTGCCAGGGCTCCGCCCTGTCGC
Organism: Streptomyces olivaceus; assembly: GCF_000721235.1. Taxonomy (GTDB): domain Bacteria; phylum Actinomycetota; class Actinomycetes; order Streptomycetales; family Streptomycetaceae; genus Streptomyces; species Streptomyces olivaceus. The sequence goes on along the minus strand of NZ_JOFH01000001.1, from coordinate 533,969 downwards.
CCTCCTCCGCCTTGCAGCTGCACGCACCGGACCCCGCTCGGGTCGGCGACAAGGCACCGTTGCCTGGAACCGACCAGATCCAAACGACACCCCCTGGCCCGTCGGCAATCCCGACCGGCAGTCCCAACGACAGGGAGATCGTCGTGAGTAGCCTCAGCCCCCGCATCCCGGGGCTCAACTCCGAGGACGCCACCGCGGACCTCGTCGAATCCCCGCACCGACTGGCCGGTCTCGCACAGGCCGCCGGCGCCCAGATCATCACGACCGTCGACGTACAGGCGGGGGAGGACGACTGGAACGTCCCCGCGACGGAGGAGCATCCGCGCCCCGTGGTGCTCGTGCACGGCACCTTCGGCAACCGCGGCTACACCTGGACCTCGGCCGCCCCGCTGCTGCGGCAGCACGGCCACCGGGTCTTCCGGGTCGACTACGGCCAGCACGGCAACCCCGTGATCTTCGGCCTCGGCGACATCAAGCACTCCGCGCGGCAGCTCGCCGACTTCGTCGACGAGGTACTGCGCCGCACCGGGGCCCAGCAGGTCGACCTCGTCGGCTTCTCGCAGGGCGGCATGCTGCCGCGCTACTACCTGAACGCGCTGGGCGGCGGTCCCAAGGTGCACAACTTCGTGGGCATCGCGCCCAGCAACCACGGCGTCACCGCGCAGGGGCTGCTGAACCTCGCCCGTCAGATCCCGGGCGCGGTCGAACTCCTGGAGCAGGGCGCCGTCGGGGAGGTGGTGCCGGCCTGGCCGCAGCTCCAGCACGGCCACCCCTTCCAGCGCGAACTGGCCGACCTGGGCGAGACCACGGAGGGCGTCCGGCACACCGTCATCGCCACCCGGTACGACGACGTGGTCACCCCGTACACCTCCTGCGCCCTCGAAGAGACGGAGGGCCGCTACGTCAACAACATCGTGCTGCAGGACATCGACCCCGAGGACCACACGCCGCACGCGAGCATGCCCTACAACCCGACCGTGCTGAAGGAGGTGCTCGCGGCGCTCGCCTCCTGAGGGCGGCTGCCGTCCAGGAGGACACGGGCCACCAGGGCCGGGTCGTCGTTCATCGGCACGTGACCGCAGCCGGGCAGCCGCACCAGGCGGGCCCCCGGGACGACGCGCTTGGCGCGCACGCCCTGCCGGGGCAGCAGCAGCCGGTCCCGGCTTCCCCAGGCGACGGTGACGGGGATGCCCGGCACGTCGTGGGTGAACAGCACGCTCCGTCCGGCCCGCAGCGTCTGTGCGAACCCTTCCGCGTGCGCGAGGGCCAGTGTCTCGGCGACCACGGCCTCGGGGGAGCGGCGGCCGGGCCGGGCGTAGATCGTGCTGGTGAGGGCGGTGCGGCCCAGCGCCGTGCGGGACAGCCGCTCGACCAGGGGGAGGGGCAGGCTCCGGGCGGTGCGGCGCATCCCCTGCAGGACGCCGAAGGCGTAGCGGCGCTCGGCCCGCGTCCAGAAGCCGGCCGGGGAGAGGGCGGTCACCGACCGCGCCAGCCGGGTGCGGCCGAGTTCGAGGGCCAGCAGGCCGCCCAGCGAGTTGCCCGCCACGTGCGGCCGGTCCAGGTCCAGTTCGGCGCAGAACGCGGCGAGCACGGCGCCTGTCGTCGGCAGGTCGTGCGGCAGCCCCGACGGCAGCGGGGCGGACTCGCCGAAACCGGGCAGGTCCACGGCGATCACCTCGCGTTCGGTGGCCAGGATGTCCACCACGGGGTCCCAGGCCTGCCGGTGGTGGCCTATGCCGTGCAGCAGGAGCAGTGGCTCGCCGGTGCCCACGCGCGCGTAGGCGAGCGTGACGTCCTGCGGGCCGTGCTCGGTGGGGGCCGTGAACGAGAGCGTTGCGGACATGGGGCTCCTTGCCGGGTGCGCGCGTCGCCGGGGACGCGCGGACGAGGGACGGGGTCGGGTTGCGTAGACAGACTGTCAGCAAGAGCTACCGACGGGTAGACCCCGGTGCCGGTTGTGTGCGACATCGCCGCGACGCCGCCTGGACACCACCGGACGCGTCCGGTGGGATGGAACGGTGACCACCGACATCGCGGCCGACGTCTTCGAGGAGCACCGCCCCGTCCTGCTCGGAGTCGCCTACCGCATGCTGGGCCGCCTGGCCGACGCGGAGGACGTGGTCCAGGAGGCGTGGCTGCGCTGGTCCGGCGCCGACCGGTCGGCCGTCCGCGAACCCCGCGGCTACCTGGTGCGCGTCACCACCCGCCTCGCCGTCGACCGGCTGCGCCAGATCAAGTCGCGCGGCGAGACGTACGTCGGCCCCTGGCTGCCCGAGCCCTGCGTCACCCACTTCGGGGACGCCGGGCCCGACACCGCCGAGCAGGCCGTCCTCGCCGACTCGGTGTCGCTCGCGGTGCTCGTCGTCCTGGAGTCGCTGTCACCGCTCGAACGCGCGGTGTTCGTGCTCAGGGAGGCGTTCGGCTACCCGTACGCGGAGATCGCCGCGATGCTGGAGCGCGGCGAGCCCGCGGTGCGCCAGCTCGCCGGGCGCGCCCGCCGGCACGTCGACGAGCGACGGCCCCGCTACGACGTCGACCCGGCGCAGCGCCGCGACCTCACCGAACGCTTCCTCGCCGCCGCGGCCGGGGGCGACCTGGCCGCCCTCCTCGAGCTGCTCGCGCCGGACGTCCGGCTGGTGGGCGACAGCGGCGGCAAGTCCAGGGCGCCGCTGCGCGAGCTGGAGGGCTCCGACAAGGTGGCCCGCTTCCTCCAGGGCGCCGCGCGCAAGAGCGTCCCGGACCTCACCCACCGCCTCCTGGAGATCAACGGCGGCCCCGCCCTGCTGGTCCTGTCCGGCGGCACGCCCGACTCCGTCTTCCAGCTCGACGTGTCCGGGGGGCGCGTCCAGGCGGTGTACATCATCCGCAACCCCGACAAGCTGCGCTCCCTGGCCGCCCCGGCCTGACCGCCACCGCCCCACCTGCGGCCCCGCCCCAACCTCCGCCCCGGCTCCCGCCGTGCGACGGCGGTCCGGGGTGCCCGGACGCGGGATTGGTCTTGACCAAGGGTCCGGGCCGTTTTATGGTCGCAGAGAACTGCAACAACCTTTAATAAACAAGGGCGTCAAAACGCCGCCGGATTACGGCGATTGCGGAGGACAGGGTGGGGACCACGCAGCTGGAATCAGTGCCGGAACCGAAGTACTGGCACCTCAGGACCGTGCTCAGCGAGGCCCTGGACTCGGAGTTCTCGGTGGGCGAGATCCTGCCCAACGAGCGCGACCTCGCCGCCCGCTTCGGCGTCGCCCGCGCGACCCTCCGCCAGGCCCTGGAACAACTCGAACTGGAGGGCAGGCTCCAGCGGCGCCGGGGCGTGGGCACGACCGTCGCGCCGCCGCGCGTCGGCGTGGCCGTCGGCACCGGGCAGCACGCCTGGCCGGGGACGGACGACGACGCCTGGGAGCCGGCCGACTGCGACCTCGCGGCGCCGCCCGCGTCCGTCGCCGACGCCCTGGGGACCGGCCGCGACGAGGCCGTCCACACCGTCCGCCGCTCCCGCGTGAGCCAGGGCCGGCCCGTCGCCGCGGAACTGCTCTACGTACCGCCGGCCGCGGTGCCCGGCCTCACCGCCATCGACGCCCCGTCCGGCCCCGCACGCGCGCGTGCCGTGCTGCGCGAACTCCAGCACGGCACGCTGGAACGCCGGGAGAGCGCTGTCGAGCTGGGTTCGGCCGGCGCCGACGACGCGAAGGAGTTCGACCGCCTCCCCGGCGCTCCCGTCCTCGTCGTCACCACCCGCTACCTCGCCGAGGGCCGCACCGCCGCGCTCTCCGTCGCCACCTACCGCGCCGACACCTGCCGGCTGACGTTCGGCGACTCGGGCGACGTCGAGATCCACGACGGCCCGCAGACCAGGGCCTCCTGACCGCCGGACCCACCGCCACCGCACCCACGGCCCCGTGCGCTCCCCGCGCGCGGCGGCTCAGCGGCGTGCCGTCGCGCCCTCCACGGCGAACAACTCCTCCTCCACGTGGTCGAGGGCCAGCCGCAGCGCCCCCGTCGCGACGGCGGCCTCGCCCAGCAGCGACAGCGCCACCCGCGGCGGACGCAGGCAGTAGCGGGCCAGCTCCCGGCGCAACGGCTCCAGTACGCCGTCCAGTCCCGCCGCCCAGCCGCCGACGACGACCAGCTCCGGGTCCAGGGCCAGCACCAGCGCCGCCACGTCGTGCACCAGCCGCTGGATGAACCGCTCCACGGCCGCACGGGCCCGCCGGTCGCCCTCCCGGGCCTCGGCGAACACCTTGGCGACCGCCTGCTCGTCCAGCGGGTGCAGCGGCTCGTCCGTGGTGGACAGCAGCGTCTCCGGCGTCACGTCCCGGCCCAGCAGATGCAGCGCGCCGATCTCCCCGGCCGCCCCGCCGTACCCCCGGTGCAGCCGGCCGCCGATCAGTGCCCCGGCCCCCGGGCTCAGCCCGGCCAGCACGAACACCATGTCGTCGGACCCGGTGGCCGCGCCCTTCCAGTGCTCGGCGACCGCGGCCGCGTTCGCGTCGTTCTCCACCAGCACCGGACACCTGAAGGACCGGCTCAGCCGCTCGCCCAGACCGAGCCCCGTCCACCCGGGCAGCGCGGTACCCAGCCGGACCGTGCCGTCCGCCTCGACGATCCCCGGGGTGCCCGCTCCCACGGCCCGCAGCGACCCGCGGGCGACACCGGCCCTGCGCAGCAGCTCGGCGACGGCCGTGCGCAGCCGCTCCAGCCGCTCGTCGGCCGGGGCGCCCTCGCCCACGTCCTTGGCCTGCGCGCCGATCACCCGGCCGTCCAGGTCGGACAGGAGCGCGGCGACGCGGTGCGGGCCGATCTCAAGGCCCAGCAGGTGCCCGGCCTCCGCCCGGAACCGGAACCGCCGCGCGGGGCGCCCCTGCCGCCGCGCCGTGCCCTCGTCGGCGGCCGCCTCGACCACCAGACCGGCTTCGATCAGCCCCTCGACCACGCCCTCGACGGTCGGCCGGGACAGTCCCGTCACCCGGGTGATCTCGGTCAGCGTCGCCGAGTCCGTCGCACGCAACGCGTGCAGCACCACAGTGGAGTTGATCCTCCGCAACAGCGACGGATCCCCGCCGGTCAGGCCTGCCAAGGTCCGTCCTCCCAGCTCGTGCGTGTGGCCCGGATCGTACTCGGCCCGCTCCACCCCGGCGAGTGCCGGTCGGCCTCTTCCCGGCCCGGAGGGGCGCCTCACCCGGGCGTCACGAACCCCGACTCGTACGCCGTGATCACCGCCTGCGTGCGGTCCCGCGCCCCCAGCTTCGCCAGCACCGCGCTCACGTGGGACTTCACCGTCTCGGTGCCGACCACGAGCCGGGCGGCGATCTCCGCGTTCGACAGCCCGCGCGCCATCAGCCGGAGCACCTCGCCCTCCCGGTCGGTCAGCCGCGCCCGTTCCAACTCCGCGCGGGCCGCGCGGTTGCCACCGCCGTCGCCGTACTCGGCGGCCAGCCGCCGCACCGAGGCGGGGAACAGCAGGGACTCGCCCTCGGCGATCAGCCGGACCGCGTGCACGATCTCGGCCGGCCGGGCGCGCTTGAGCAGGAACCCGTCGGCGCCCGCCCGCAGCGCCTCGTACACGTACTCGTCGTTCTCGAAGGTCGTCACCACCAGGATCCTCGGCGGGTCCGACACCGTCCGCAGCAGCGCGCGCGTCGCCTCGATCCCGTCCAGCAGCGGCATCCGGACGTCCATGGCGACCACGTCGGGACGCAACCGCCGCACCAGCGGCACGACCGCCGCCCCGTCCGCGGCCTCCCCGGCCACCTCGATGTCAGGCTGCGCCTCCAGCACCGCCCGCAGACCCGCGCGCACCAGCGGTTCGTCGTCGACGAGCAGCACTGTGACCGGCATCGGCCCAGCGTAGATCAGCCCGCCGGCAGCTCGACGCGTACCCGCCAGTCCCCGGTGCCGTCCGGCCCCGTGCAAGCCCGCCCGCCCAGCAGCGCCGCCCGCTCGCGTATGCCGCGCAGTCCGCTGCCGCGGCCGGCCTCGGTGCCGGACGCCGGCAGCGCGTTGCGCACCTCCAGGACGAGCGCGCCCCCCGACACCTCGACCCGCACCCGCGCCGGCACCGCGCCCGCGTGCCGCAGCACATTGGTCAGCGCCTCCTGGAGAATGCGGTAGCCCTCGCGGGAGACCGGGCCCGGCAGGCTCTCCAGCGGGCCCGTGACCTCGGCGTCGACCCTGGTACCGGAGGCGCGCGCCGACTCCAGGAGCCGGTCCGCTTCGGTGAGCGTCGGCCGGGGGCCCGCGGGCCTCCCCGCCTCCCGCAGCACGCCGAGCACCCGCTCCAGGTCCTCCAGTGCCGCCCTGCCGGTCTCCTCGATCGCCGTCAGGGCCCGGTCGGTGAACTCGGGGCTGTCCGCCGCGCGGGCGGCGCCCGCCTGCAGGACGGCCACGGTCAGCGCGTGGCCGATGGAGTCGTGCAGCTCGCGCGCGATGCGGGTGCGTTCCAGGAGCTGGTCGGTGCGCTCCTCCAGGGCCGCGAGGCGCTCGGCGGCCGAAGGACCGAGCAGACGCCGTCCGGCGGCGGTCACCAGCTCGCCCAGCCCGACCACCAGCGCGTACAGCACGACCAGCGGGAGCGGCGCCAACAGGGCGTACAGCCACTGCGGTTCCGCACCGCCCAGGGCGGCCGGCTCCCCGGTCCCGTGCCCCACCGCACGGGCGGCCAGGGCGTACGACAGGAGCGGCAGCCACACCGTGCCGCACGCCGCCACCCCGCCCAGCACCATCCGCAGCTGCAGCCACAGCACGGTCCGCCACCGGTCCCGCCAGGCCGCGGCGGGCCGCGCCGCCCACTGGGACTCCGGCTCGCCCGGCGTCAGCAGCAGCCGCGCCTGCGCCCCCTCGCCCACGCGCACCCCGGGGACCAGGCCCACCGGGACCAGCACGAGCAGCGGCACCCACGGCAGCTCCGGCTGGACCCACAGCCACACGCTGAGCGCCGCCATCGGCACCCACAGGTGCAGAAGGCGCGTGTACGTCGCCCCGCGGGCCAGCGGGCGCAGCAGGCGGACCATCGCGTCATCGTGCCACCCGGCGCCGACAGCCGGGCTCCCCCGCACGGGGGAGACGCCGTCCTCGCGCGGGGGAGGCCACCGCGCCCCACTCCGGGGCACGCTGCTCCCATGACCAGCATCGACGTCCGGAACCTCACCAAGGAGTACGGCACCCGGCGGGCCGTGGACGATCTCACCTTCACCGTCCGCCCCGGCCGCGTCACCGGTTTCCTCGGCCCGAACGGCGCCGGCAAGTCCACCACCATGCGGCTCGTCCTCGGCCTCGACCGGCCGACGTCCGGGACCGCGACCGTCGGGAGCCGCCCCTACCGCACCCTCGCCGAGCCGCTGCGCCACGTCGGTGCCCTGCTCGACTCGGACTCCGCCCACGGTTCGCGCACCGCGCGGGACCACCTGCGCGTCCTGGCGGCGAGCAACCGCATCGCGGCGCGCCGGGTCGACGAGGTCCTGGAGGAGACGGGCATCGCGGCGGTGGCCCGCCGCCGGGTCGGGACGTACTCCCTGGGCATGCGTCAGCGCCTGGGCATCGCCGCCGCCCTGCTGGGCGACCCCGAGGCGGTGATGCTCGACGAGCCCGCCAACGGTCTCGACCCCGAGGGCATCGTGTGGATCCGCGAACTGCTGCGCCGGCTCGCGGCCCAGGGGCGCACGGTGCTCGTCTCCAGCCATCTGATGAACGAGACCGCCTCCTTCGCCGACCACCTGGTGGTCCTCGGCCGGGGCCGGCTGCTCGCCGACCTGCCGATGCGGGACTTCATCGACGCGCGCGTGCAGCCGCGCGTCCGCGTCCGCACCCCGGACGCCGCCGCGCTCAGGGCCGCCGTCGCCCGGCACGGCCACGAGGCCGTGGAACACGACGACGGGTACTGGACCGTGCACCACGCGCGCGTGGAGGACGTCGGCCGCCTCCTGTCCGACGCGGGCGTACCCGTCCTCGAACTCACCGCGGACACGGGCACGCTGGAGCAGGCCTACCTCGACCTGACCGCCACCGAGACCGAGTTCACCGCACAGCCCCAGGAGGCCTGACATGCCGTTCACGCCCGTGCTCCGCGCGGAGGCCCTCAAGATCCGCACTCTGCGCCCGCTGTACGGCACCCTGCCGGCCGTGTTCCTGGCCGTCACGGCGTTCTCCGCACTGGCCGCCGGCTCCGGCGCCGCCGACCCCGGCTCCGACCCGCTGTTCGCGTCCCTGTCCGGCGTGTGGCCCGGCCAGATCGCGGCGATCGTGTTCGGTGCCCTGACCGTCTCCGCCGAGTACCACGGGAACGCGATCCGGCTCTCGCTGGCCGCCGTCCCGCGGCGCGGCCGGTGGTTCGCGGCCAAGCTGACGGCCGTCGCCGTACCGGTCCTCGTCGTGGGGCTGGTCACCGGGCTCACCGCCCTGTTCACCGCGCGCGCCGTCCTCGGCGGCGCGGCGGCCGGCCTCTCCGCCGGCGAGCAGGCCCGCGGCGTCCTGGGGTGCGGGATCTACCTCATGCTCATCGCCCTGTTCGCGGCCGGTCTCACCGCCCTGTTCCGCAGTGGCGTGGCCACCCTGTCCACCCTCATCCCGTTCATCCTCGTCGTCTCCTTCGTGATCGGGGACGCGGCCGGCAGCGCCGCCCGCTTCCTGCCGGACCAGGCGGGGCAAGTCGTCCTGCACCAGACGTCCGACGGGCCGCTCGGCCCCTGGAGCGGGCTGGCGGTGACCGCGCTGTGGGCGGCCGCCGCACTCGCCGCGGGTGCCTGGCGGCTGTGCACCCGGGACGCCTGACCGCCGGGGACGGGCTGACGGGCAGCCAATTGTCAGTGGCGGCCGGTTTACTGGGGGCATGGACATCGCGCGGCACATCGCCCTCGTCGACGAGCTGTGCCACCGCCCCTTCCCGGCGGAGCACGGCCCGTCGGACGGGGTCACCGGGGCTCCCGGCCACTTCACGGCGGTACTGGAGTCGAGCCACGGCCTGCGTACGGGCGATCCGGGCGAACGGGCGGCGACGGTGGATCAGTACGAGAAGACCAGGGACGCCCTGTTCGAACGCCTGGCGCCGCGCTGGGGCGAGACCCTCCCGTGGAACCTGCAGACGGTCCTGCTGCGGACCGAGAGGGAGGAGATACCCGAGCCCTGGGCCGGCCTGAGCGCACGCGCGCGCGTGGCGTACGTCTGGGAGGTCCGGGGCACCGGCCGCTGGGTCGCGGTGGCCGTCGCCGACCGGGACGAGACGGACGAGGTGCAGCTCCTGGCCGTGATCGCGCGGAACGCCCCGCCGTGACCGGCGCCGCGGTCCCGGGGGCCCGCCGGAAGACCGGTGGCCACCGGGTGCCGGCCGCCGGTCCTACGCCTCCGTGTCCGCCCGTGCCGCGACCCGCAGCCGGGCGAACTCCTCCGCCATCGTCTGCGCCGTCCAGTGGGCGTTCAGCCCGCTGGGGTTCGGCAGCACCCACACCCGCGTGCCGCCGAACGTCCGCTCCTGCGGCCCCACCCGCGCGTGCCGGTCGTCGAAGGCCGCCCGGTACGCGGTGACACCGACCACGGCGAGCCAACGCGGCCGCAGACGCGCGACCTTGGAGACCAGCAGCCGCCCGCCCTCCCGGTACTCCTCGGCGGTCAGCTCGTCCGCCCGCGCGCTGGCCCGCGCCACGACGTTGGTGATCCCGAGCCCGTACGACGGCAGTTCGTCCTGCTCCGAGGGGATCAACAGCCGCGGCGTGAACCCGGACAGGTGGAGCACCGGCCAGAACCGGTTGCCGGGCCGCGCGAAGTGGTGGCCGGTCACCGCCGTCATCAGGCCGGGGTTGATGCCGCAGAACAGCACATCGAGACCGTCCGCGACGACGTCCGGCACGAGACGGTCGCGGGCGGCCTCCAGCTCGGCCCGGGTGAAGCGGGTCAGAGGATGGCTCCGGGCGTGTAGCCCGCGGCCTCCGGGTGCCGCTTGACGATGTCCTCGATCCGTCCGACGACGGCACCGACCTGGTCGGCCGCCGCGCCGGTGAACGAGAGCTTGTCGGCCATCAGCGCGTCCAGGGCGGCGCGGTCCAGCGGAATGCGCTCGTCGTCGGCGAGCTTGTCGAGGAGTTCGTTGCGCTCGGCGCCCTGCTCGCGCATCGCCAGCGCGGAGGCCACCGCGTTCTCCTTGATCGCCTCGTGCGCGACCTCGCGGCCCACCCCGGCCCGCACCGAGCCCATCAGCACCTTGGTGGTGGCCAGGAACGGCAGGTAGCGGTCCAGCTCCCGGGCCACGACCGCCGGGAAGGCGCCGAACTCGTCGAGGACGGTCAGGAACGTCTCCAGGAGGCCGTCCAGCGCGAAGAACGCGTCGGGCAGCGCGACCCGGCGGACCACCGAGCAGGACACGTCGCCCTCGTTCCACTGGTCGCCCGCCAGCTCCCCGGTCATCGACGCGTAGCCGCGCAGGATCACCATCAGGCCGTTGACACGCTCGCAGGAGCGGGTGTTCATCTTGTGCGGCATCGCGGAGGAGCCGACCTGGCCGGGCTTGAAGCCCTCGGTGACCAGCTCGTGCCCGGCCATCAGGCGGACCGTCTTGGCCAGCGAGGACGGCGCCGCCGCGAGCTGCACCAGCGCGGTGACCACCTCGTAGTCCAGCGAGCGCGGGTAGACCTGGCCGACGGAGGTGAACGCCTGCGAGAAGCCCAGGTGCCCGGCGATCCGCCGCTCCAGCTCGGCGAGCTTGCCGGCGTCGCCGCCGAGCAGGTCCAGCATGTCCTGCGCGGTGCCGACCGGACCCTTGATGCCGCGCAGCGGGTAGCGGCCGAGCAGCTCCTCGACCCGGCCGTACGCCACCAGCAGCTCGTCGGCCGCGGTGGCGAACCGCTTGCCCAGCGTCGTGGCCTGCGCGGCGACATTGTGGGAGCGCCCGGCCACGACCAGCTCGGCGTACTCGCCGGCCAGCTTGCCCAGACGGGCCAGGACGGCCACCGAACGGTCGCGCACCAGCTCCAGCGACAGCCGGACCTGCAGCTGCTCCACGTTCTCCGTCAGGTCGCGGGAGGTCATGCCCTTGTGCACGTGCTCGTGCCCGGCGAGGTCGTTGAACTCCTCGATCCGCGCCTTCACGTCGTGCCGCGTGACCTTCTCGCGCTCGGCGATCGAGGCCAGGTCGACCTGGTCGAGGACGCGCTCGTAGTCGGCGAGCGCGGCGTCGGGCACCTCGATGCCGAGGTCCTTCTGGGCCCGCAGCACGGCGAGCCAGAGCCGGCGCTCCAGCTTCACCTTGTGCTCGGGCGACCAGAGCGTGGCGAGCTCGGCGGAGGCGTAGCGTCCGGCGAGGACGTTCGGGATGCGGGGCTTGGCGGGAGCGGAAGTCACGTAGCGGAATTCTACTGGCGATTCGTGCAGGCCGGTGCCGGGGGGTTCTTCGTCGGAACCTACGAGCGGCCTGCGCGGTCCGGGATCAGGGCGCGGCGTCCTCGTACGGCAGCAGCTCCGGGCGCTTGGGCGGCCGGCCGTCGCCGGACGACCGGCCGGTCAGCCTGCGGCCCATCCAGGGCAGCAGGTGCTGCCGGGCGAACCGGACGTCGGCGCCGCGGCGCATGATCCAGCCGGGGGGCGGTGTCGCCGGAACCGGCGCGTGCCAGTCGGGGTCCTCGGCCTCGTGACCGAGCGCCTGCCACACGGCCTCCGCGACCCGGCGGTGCCCGTCGGCCGTCAGATGCAGCCGGTCCACGTCCCACAGCCGCGGGTCGGCCAGCGACCGGGCCCCGTACAGGTCGACGACCACGGCGCCGTGCCGGGCCGCCAGGTCGTCGATGATCGCGAACAGGGCCTCCATACGGGGCCGGAACCGGTCGAGGACCGGTCCCTGGCGGCCGGGGCTGCGCATCAGCACCAGCTGCTCGCAGCTCGGGGCCAGCCGCTCCACCGCCTGCGTCAGCAGATCCCGCACCCGGGCCATGTCGCACTTGGGCCGCAGGGTGTCGTTGAGCCCGCCGACCAGGGTGATCACGTCGGCCCCCATGGCCGCCGCCACGTCGACCTGCTCGTCGACGATCTGCCCGATGAGCTTCCCGCGCACCGCGAGGTTGGCGTACCGGAAGCCCGGGGCGCGGGCCGCCATCCGGGCGGCGAGGAGGTCGGCCCAGCCGCGGTAGGAGCCGTCGGGCAGCCGGTCCGACATGCCCTCGGTGAAGGAGTCGCCGAGGGCGACGAGGCTGGTGTGGGTGGGGTTCGTCTGCATGGCGACAGAAATGGTAGCCCCTACACATACCCGCCGGTCGGTCGCCCTTCCCCGCAGACCGCCGGCGACGGTGGTCGGCGGCTCACGTCCGCTGCCCGAACAGCTCCCGCAGTACGTCCTCCATCGTCACCAGCCCCGCCAGCCGTCCGTCGGACCCGAGGACGGCCGCCACGTGCGTGCGGCTGCGCCGCATCGCGGTCAGCACGTCGTCCATCGGGGTCCGCTCCCGCACCCGGGCGATGGGCCGCATGTCCCGCAGCCGGAACGCCACGTCGCGCGGCGCGGCGTCCAGGGCGTCCTTCACGTGCAGGTAGCCGACGATGCGCCGGCCGGCGTCCACCACCGGGAAGCGGGAGAACCCCGACTCGGCGGACAGCTGCTCCAACTGCTCCGGAGTGACCCCCACGCGTGCGTGGACGACGCGCTCCAGCGGCAGCACCACGTCCCGCACCGGCCTCCGGCCCAGCTCCAGGGCGTCGTGCAGCCGCTCCCGGGCCCGGTCGTCGATCAGCCCGGCCTCGCCCGCGTCCTTGACGATGTCCGCCAGCTCCGTGTCCGTGAAGGTGGCCGCGACCTCGTCCTTCGCCTCCACTCGGAGCAGCTTGAGCAGGCCGTTGGCGAGGGCGTTGATCGTGAAGATCACGGGCCGCAGAGCCCGGGACAGGGCCACCAGCGGCGGCCCGAGGAGCAGCGCGCTGCGCACCGGCTCGGCCAGCGCGATGTTCTTCGGCACCATCTCGCCGAGCAGCATGTGCAGGTACGTCGCCACTGCCAGGGCGATCACGAAGGACACCGCGTGGCCCGCGCCGGAGGGCACGCCCACGGCGTGGAACACCGGCTCAAGCAGCCGGGCGATCGCCGGTTCCGCCACGATGCCGAGGACCAGCGTGCACAGGGTGATGCCGAGCTGGGTCGCCGCCAGCAGCGCCGACACGTGTTCGAGACCCCACAGCACGCGCTTCGCACGCCGGTCGCCCTCGTCCGCGTACGGCTCCACCTGGCTGCGGCGCACCGAGATGAGCGCGAACTCCGCGCCCACGAAGAACGCGTTGACGACGAGCGTCGCCAGACCGATCAGCAGCTGTACGGCGGTCATCGCCCGGCCTCCCCGTGCTGGTCCCCGCGGCCCGTCCCGCCCGTCCCGGCCGTCCCGCCGGTGACGTCGTCGAGCGGTGCGTGCAGCAGCACCCGGGCCGCCCGGCGTCCGGTGGCGTCCACGACCTCCAGCCGCCAGCCGGTGACGTCCAGGGTGTCGCCCACGTCCGGGATGCGCCCCAGCTCCGCCGCGACCAGCCCGGCGACCGTCTCGTACGGGCCCTCGGGCACCCGCAGGCCCAGCCGCGCGAGCCGGTCCACGCGGGCCGAACCGTCCGCCCAGTACAGGGCGTGCCCCTGTTCGTCGGTGCCGGCCGGGTCCAGCTCGGGCGTCTCGTGCGGGTCGTGCTCGTCCCGCACCTCGCCGACGACCTCCTCCACGATGTCCTCCAGCGTGGCTACGCCCGCGGTCCCGCCGTACTCGTCGATCACCACGGCCATCGTGCGCCGCCCGGAGAGCCGGTCGAGCAGCCGGTCCACGGTGAGCGACTCCGGCACCAGCAGCGGTTCGCGCATCAGCTCGGTGACCGGCATCCCGGGCCGCCGTTCGGCCGGCACCGCCAGCACGTCCTTGACGTGGGCGGTCCCCACCACCGCGTCCAGGCTGTCCCGGTACACGGGGAACCGCGACAGACCGGTCGCCCGGGTCGCGTCGGCCACGTCCTCGCACGTGGCGGAGGTGTCGAGGGCGACGACCTGCACGCGCGGGGTCATCACGTTCTGGGCCGTCAGGTCCGCCAGGTTCAGGGTCCGCACGAACAACTCGGCCGTGTCGGGCTCCAGAGCGCCCTCCTTGGCCGAGTGCCGCGCCAGGGCCGCCAGTTCCTGCGGGCCGCGCGCGGAGGCCAGTTCCTCGGCCGGCTCCACGCCGAAGCGGCGCACGATCCGGTTGGCCGTGTTGTTGAGGTGGCCGATGAAGGGCCGGAAGGCCGCGCTGAACCAGCGCTGCGGACCGCCGACCCGTTTGGCCACGGCCAGCGGGGAGGAGATCGCCCAGTTCTTCGGCACCAGCTCGCCGACGATCATCAGGAAGACCGTCGACAGGGCCGTGCCCAGCACCAGCGCCAGCGACGACGCCGTCGAGCGCGATGCCCCCAGGTCCTCCAGCGGGCCCGCGATCAGAGCCGCGACCGAGGGTTCGGCCAGCATGCCGACCACCAGGTTGGTGACCGTGATGCCGAGCTGCGCCCCGGACAGTTGGAAGGTCAGGTTCCGTACGCCCTTCAGCGCGCCGGCCGCGCCCCGCTCGCCGCGCTCCGCCGCCCGCTCCAGCTCGCCGCGTTCGACGGTGGTCAGCGAGAACTCGGCCGCGACGAAGGCGCCGCACATGAGCGACAGCAGGACCGCCGCCAGCAGCAGGAGCACTTCGGTCATCGGGTCACCTCGGGTCCATGATCGGCCAGGACCCCGAGGCGCGCGCGATCTGGTGAGCCGGGGGAGACACCGGGGCGTGCGCCGGACGGAGGACGGGGCGCGCGGGAGGCTTCGCGGGCGTGGGAAGCGCCGGAAGTACCGGATACGCGGGACGAAGCGTCTGCCCGGGGATCGCTCATGCGGCGGTGTTCAGCCTTTCGGTCGGTTCGGGCGGTCACGCGCTCCGGCCGCTCGGGCCGGCCCGCTCACTCGGCGAGCGGCTTCACCCAGCGTCGCCACTGCTCCTCGGGCGCGTACCCGGCGGCCCGCCAGGCATGCTGGGCCCGCTCGTTGCGCCGCAGTACCATCGCGTCCCCGCGGCGACCGCCCAGCCGTACGAACCGCTCCTCGGCCGCCGCGAGCAGGGCCGAGCCGATGCCCCGGCGCCGGTGGTCCGGGCGCACCGCCAGCCGGTACAGATGGCAGCGCCAGCCGTCGAAGCCGGCGATCACCGTGCCCACCAGGTCCCCGCCCGCCTCGGCCAGCAGCAGCGCCTCGGGGTCGCGGGCGACCAGCCGCTCCACGCCCTCGCGGTCGTCGCTGATGCTGGTCCCCTCCGCGGCCGCCTTCCAGAAGGCCAGCACCGCGTCCAGGTCGGCCGCTCCGGCGGACCGCAGGA
Organism: Streptomyces olivaceus; assembly: GCF_000721235.1. GTDB lineage: Bacteria > Actinomycetota > Actinomycetes > Streptomycetales > Streptomycetaceae > Streptomyces > Streptomyces olivaceus. The sequence goes on along the minus strand of NZ_JOFH01000001.1, from coordinate 518,649 downwards.
GCAGGTCGTCGGGCAGGTCCTTCGGCAGGTCGCCCGGCGGAACACCCGGCACGTCACTCGGCTGATCACTCATGCGGCGATACCACCATGCCGGGCGGTCGCCCGTGCGCAATTCCGCCATGCGGACCGGCCCGTCACCTGCGGACCTTGCCACGACTAGCACTCCGGCGCTAGCTTCCAGGTATGGCGAAGACCCAGAAGGCCCAGCTGAACGTGCGCGTGGACGAGGGCACCGCCCGGGCCGCCCGCGAGAAGGCCACGGCACGGGGGATGAGCGTCAACCGCTACATCGAGGAACTGGTCCGCAAGGACACCGGCGAGGCCGGCCACACCTTCGTGGAGGCCGCGGCCGACTTCATGAAGCAGTACGAGCAGGTGTTCGCCGAGGAGATCGGCGAAGGCCGCCGCTGAGCCGTCGCACGCTTCCGGAATGAACGACCTCACCATCGACCTCGCCTGGCTGCTGATGCTCGCCGAGCAGCGCACTCCCGGGGACCCCCAGGTCACCGACTGGGGAGCGCTCGTCGCGGCCGTCGCCCGGCACCGGGCCGAGATATTCGACACCCCCGTCTACGACAGCCCGCACGCCCGCGCCGCCGCCCTGCTCCAACTGCTGATCCACGTCCCGGCGCTGGAGCGCTCCAACGCCCTGTTCGCCTCCGCGGTCGCCTACGCCTACCTGGTCGCGAGCGGCGTCCCGGTCGCCACCACGCCCGAGCGGGTGCGGGATCTGGCCCTGCTGGTCAAGAAGGGCGAGGCGGGCGTCGACGCGATCGCGGACGAACTGCGCCGGTGGCGTGCCTGAGCGCGCGGGCCCTCAGACGGGCCGCCAGGCCGTGCCGAGCACGCAGTACGAACTCGGCAGCGCCGGTCCGCCCGGCGGCATCACCACCCGCCGGCAGGGCCCGAGCGTGAACCCGCGTCCCGCAGTGCGGCGCCCGGTTCGCGCGACACGTGGCAGCCGCCGGACAGCGGGGGCCACAGCGTGCGGTCCGGCGCGCGCCGGGTGAAGCCATCACGCGCCCGCCGCCCCGCCCGTGCTCGAAGAACCGCACCTGGCTCCCCGGCCGCAGCACCCGCCGCAGCTCCGCGAGCGCCCGCGGTAAGTCGCGGACGCTGCACAGTACGAGCGAGACCACCGCCGCGTCGAAGGCCTCGCTGCACGGCGTCCCGCGGCACCCCGGGGGCACGGCCGGACCGCAGCGCCATGGGACCTCCCTCACGAGGGGTGCCTACGGCCATCGTCCCCCGTAGCCGGGCCGCACACCCACCGCTGCCGCGCCCTCGCCGGTGCCGCGGACTCGCCGACGGCACCCGCCGCTCCCGTATGACCGTAGGTGCCGTGCACCGACGGGCGCCGGGACCCTTGGCGGGCCGTTCCGTCCGTCAGGGCGCCGCCTCGTGCAGCGTGAACCCGGTCGCGTCCCACGTGCCGTCCAGGCGCGGTGCCAGCCAGTTCGGCGCCGCGGAGCGGAACGTCGGCGGCGCCAGGGCGCCCGCACCGGCGGGCACGGCACCCAGCAGGGGTGCGCCGGCCACGTCCGGGAGGTCCGCGACGTTGCAGCGCGAGGCGAGGTCCGGTGCGTCGGGCCAGCTGCCGATCACCACGCCCGGCAGCGCCAGCCCGCGGGAGCGCAGTTCACGCGCCGTCAGCTCCGTGGTGTTCAGCGTGCCGAGGCCCGCCGACGCCACCAGCAGCACCGGCGCGCCCAGCAGCCCGGCCGCGTCCGCCAGCGTCCCGCCGGCCGCGTCGAAACGGACGAGCAGCCCGCCCGCCCCCTCGACCAGCACCAGATCGTGCTCGACGGCCAGCTTCTCCGCCGCTTCGGCGACCTCCCGGGGACGCACGGCCGCCCGTCCGGCCCGGCGGGCTGCCCTACCCGGCGCCAACGGCTCGGGATAGCGCGCCACTTCGGCCGCCGTGACGGGGCCCGCGAGCCGCGCCACCTCCAGGGCGTCCCCCGCCTCGTGCGGACCGACGCCGGTCTGCGCCGCCTTCAGCACCGCCACCGACCGGCCCGCGGCCAGCGCGGCGGCGGCGACGGCGGCGGTCACGACGGTCTTGCCGACCTCCGTGCCCGTGCCCGTGATCACGAGTACCGGCATGTCATCCCTCCCGTGCCGCCGCGCACACCGCGCGGGCGATCCGTGCCACGTCCGCGTCGTCCGCGACATACGGCGGCATGGTGTAGACCAGGTCGCGGAACGGGCGCAGCCACACGCCCTCGCGCACGGCCGCCTCCGTCGCCGCCCGCATGTCCACGGGGTGGTCGAGCTGCACCACGCCGATCGCGCCGAGCACCCGTACGTCCCGCACGCCCGGCAGCCCGGCGGCGGGCGCGAGCCCCTCGCGCAGGCCCGCCTCGACGCGCTCGACCTCGCCGAGCCAGTCCTGGCCGAGCAGCAGCCCGACGGACGCGCACGCCACGGCCGCCGCCAGCGGATTGCCCATGAACGTCGGACCGTGGGCCAGCACCGGCACCTCACCGCGCGAGATGCCCTCCGCCACCCGCGACGTGCACAGCGTGGCCGCCATGGTCAGGTAACCGCCGGTCAGCGCCTTGCCCACGCACATCACGTCGGGCGTCACCGCCGCGTGCTCCGCCGCGAACAGCGCGCCCGTACGCCCGAAACCGGTGGCGATCTCGTCGAACACCAGCAGCACGCCGTGCGCGTCGCACGCCTCCCGCAGCACGCGCAGATACGCGGGGGAGTGGAAGCGCATCCCGCCCGCGCCCTGCACCACCGGTTCCACGACCACCGCGGCCAGTTCGCCGGCGTGCCGCTCGACCAGCGACCGCAGCCGGTCGGCGTACTCCTCGTCGTACTCCGCCGGCGGCGCGTCCGCGAAGACCTGGCGCGGCAGGACGCCGGACCACAGCTCGTGCATCCCGCCCTCGGGGTCGCACACCGACATGGGCTGCCAGGTGTCGCCGTGGTAGCCGCCGCGCCAGGTGAGCAGGCGGTGCTTCTCCGGGCGGCCCAGCGAACGCCAGTACTGCAGGCACATCTTGACGGCGACCTCGACCGACACCGATCCGGAGTCGGCCAGGAACACGTGCTCAAGGCCCTCGGGCGACATGTCGACAAGGAGCTTCGCCAGCCGCACGGCGGGCTCGTGGGTGAGCCCGCCGAACATCACGTGGCTCATCCGCTCCAGCTGCCCGCGCGCCGCCTCGTTCAGTACCGGGTGGTTGTAGCCGTGGATCGCCGACCACCACGACGACATGCCGTCGACCAGTTCGCCGGAGCCGTCGGCGAGCCGCAGCCGCACCCCGCTCGCCGACCCGACGACGAGCGGGTCCTGCCGGCCGGGCATCGGACCGTACGGGTGCCAGACGTGCCGCCGGTCCAGCGCCAGCAACTCGGCCACGTCCGGCACGGGCTCAGGCATTGGGCGCGAGGTCCGTGCCGGCGCCGCGGCGGCGTACCGCCACCAGGTCCGTACGGGGCTCCTCGGCGCGCGCCGCGGGCGCCGGGGCGCACACCCCGCCGCCCGCGTGCGAGCCGCAGCCCCCGGCAGCACCGCCGTCGGCGCCCGTGGGCGAGCCGCACCCGCCGCCGCGGGCCCCGGCACGGTGCTCCGGCAGGGTGACCTCCGCGGCGCCCTCCACCTCGAAGCCGGCGTCCGCGATCATCTCCAGGTCCGCGTGGCCCGCCTGGCCCTCGCTGGTGAGGTAGTCGCCGAGGAAGATCGAGTTGGCCAGGTGCAGGGCGAGCGGCTGCATCGTGCGCAGATGGACCTCCCGCCCGCCCGCGATGCGCACCTCGGCGTCCGGGCAGACGAACCGCGTCATCGCCAGGATCCGCAGGCACCGCTGCGGAGTCAGGTGCCACTCCTTGGCGAGCGGCGTGCCCTCCATCGGGATCAGGAAGTTGACCGGCACCGAGTCGGGGTCCAGGTCGCGCAGCGCGAACACCACGTCGACCAGGTCCCCGTCGCTCTCGCCCATGCCCGCGATGAGACCCGAGCAGGCGGACAGACCGGCCGCGTGCGCCTTGTTCACCGTGTCCACCCGGTCGGCGTACGTGTGCGTCGTCGTGATGTCGCCGTACGTCGCCTCGGAGGTGTTGAGGTTGTGGTTGTAGGCGTCGGCGCCCGCCGCGCGCAGCCGCTCCGCCTGGCCGTCGGAGAGCAGCCCCAGGCAGGCGCACACCTCGACGGCCCCGTCCTGCTCCTTGATGGCCCTGATGGTGTCCGAGACGCGGTCCACATCCCGGTCGGTCGGACCGCGTCCGCTGGCCACCAGGCACACCCGCTTGGCGCCGCCGGCCACTCCGGCCGCCGCTGCGGCGGTGGCCTGGCCGGGCCGCAGCCAGGTGTACTTGAGGATCTCCGCCTTGGAGCCCAGCCGCTGCGAGCAGTAGGAGCAGTCCTCGGGGCACAGGCCGGACTTGAGGTTGACGAGGTAGTTGAGTTTCACCCGCCGGCCGAACCAGTGACGGCGCACCTTGCCGGCCGCGGCCACCACGTCGAGCAGGTCTTCGTCGGAAGAGGCGAGGACGGCGAGCGCCTCCTCGCGGGTCGGCGACACGCGCCGAAGCCCCTTGTCCACCAGCGTGTTCAGCAGGTCCATGAGAGCCGATCCTGTCCTAAGGGGCCACCGGGGGCCAAGGAGACTTCGTACAACACTGGCAGATCGACGTGTGGGTATTGCCACACCTCGCGGGGGTGGCGGGGCCGCTAGTGTCTGTCCACTGCCTACAAAACTCCCGAGGAGCGAGTCATGGCGTTCGGCTGGATCGACGAGCAGGCCCGGGCGCGCCGCCGGGCGGGACTCGTACGGGTGCTGCGCCCCCGTCCGGCCCAGTCGCCGCTCCTGGACCTGGCGAGCAACGACTACCTCGGACTGGCCCGGCATCCCGAGGTCGCCGAGGGTGCCGCCCGGGCCGCGCGGACCTGGGGCGGCGGCGCGACCGGGTCGCGGCTCGTGACCGGGACCACCGAACTGCACACCGCGCTCGAACGCGAACTGGCCGACTTCTGCGGGTTCGAGGCCGCCCTCGTCCTCTCCTCCGGCTACGCGGCCAACCTCGCCGCGGTCACCTCGCTGGCTCCGTACGGCAGTCTCGTCGTCTCCGACGCGCAGAACCACGCCTCGCTGATCGACGGCTGCCGGCTCGCCCGCGGTACGACCCAGGTCGTGGCGCACGCCGAACCGGACGCCATGCGCAAGGCCCTGGCGACGCACGAGGGCCCCGCGATCGCCGTCTCCGACACGGTGTTCTCGGTCGACGGCGACGCGGCGCCCCTGACCGCCCTCGCCGAGGCGTGCCGGGAGCGCCGCGCCGGGCTGGTCGTCGACGACGCCCACGGCCTGGGCGTGCTCGGCCCCGGGGGTCGCGGCGCCCCGCACGCGGCAGGGCTCGCGGGCCGCGACGACGTCGTCGCCACGGTGACGCTGTCCAAGTCGCTGGGGGCTCAGGGCGGCGCCGTGCTCGGCCCCGCCCGGGTGATCGACCACCTGGTCAACACGGCCCGGACGTTCGTCTTCGACACCGGACTCGCCCCCGCGGCGGCGGGCGCGGCCCTGGCGGCCCTGACCCTGCTGCGTCGCGAGCCCGAACGCGCGGCGCGGGCCCGTGGCGTCGCCGCCGACCTGCACGCGCGCCTGACCGCCGCGGGCCTGTGGGCGGTACGCCCCGACGCCGCGGTCGTCTCGGTGCGTGCGGACTCCCCCGAGGAGGCCGTGCGGTGGGCGGCCGCCTGCCGCACAGCGGGCCTGTCCGTGGGGTGTTTCCGTCCTCCTTCCGTGCCCGACGGCGTCTCACGGCTCAGGCTGACCGCTCGCGCGGACCTCTCCGGGAGCGACATCGAACGGGCTGTACGGGTGATCGGCGAGACGCGACCATGAGTCGGCGTGACACGGCCGTGCGTCGCTGACCTTCCGCGGGTCAGCCGCGGTCGACCCCGGCGGTGAAGGACGCCCAGCTCTCGGGGGAGAAGAGCAGAGCCGGACCGGCCGGGTTCTTGGAGTCCCGCACGGCGAGCCGTCCGGCCCAGCGGCCGGGCCCCGGTCGGGACGTCTCCACGCAGTTGTTCGCCCCGGTGCTGTGACTGCTGCGCAGCCACCGTACGCCGGGCAGATCGGTACTGACGGGGATGGTCGGGTCGGTTTCCGGAATGGAGCCTGACATGGTGTGCCTCCTTACGCGCCTGCCGCGGTCGCGGCGATGAAGTCCAACGAGTCCTCGGGCGAAAGGGCATGGATCAGAAGGGCGTTGAAGGCCTCGGTGTAGGCCTCTAGGTCTTCTTTCCGTTCGAGGTGCAAGCTACTCGTCAAGTGGTCGATAACAACCACATCTAGATCAGAAGTGCTCGCAAAGGAGAAGATTACGAAAGGGCCGGTGACACCGATGTGTGCCCCGGCGGCAAACGGCAGGACCTGCAGCCGGACGTGCGGCAGCCGGGCGGCCTCGTTCAGCCGGGCCAGCTGACGGGCCATCACCCCCGCCCCTCCCACCTGTCGGCGCAGCACCGCCTCGTCCAGGACCGCGCTCAGCTCCAGCGGCGGCTCGCCGCGCAGCACGTCCTGGCGGGCCAACCGGACCTCCACCAGGGTGTCCAACTGTTCCGCCGTCCTGCCGTCCCCCGCGACGCGGGTCACCTCGCGGGCGTACTCCGGCGTCTGGAGCAGGCCGGGAATCACCGTCGTCTCCAGCGTGCGCATCGCGCTGGCCTGCGACTCCAGGTCGATGAAGTCCCGGTACGCCGTGGGCAGCACCCCGCGGTAGGCGTGCCACCAGTGGGGCCGGCCGCCGGTGTCCTCGGGGCGGGCCAGCATCACCAGCAGGTCCCGCAACTGGTCGTCGGCGACGCCGTACGCGTCCAGCAGCAACCGCACGTCGGCGGGTTTCGCCCCGCTCGTGCCGGTCTCGATCCGGCTGACCTTCGACTGGTGCCAGCCCACCAGCCGGGCCGCCTCCCCGCTGGTGAAGCCCGCCGTCGTGCGCAGGGCACGTAATTCCGCGCCGAGTTTCCGCCGGCGCACCACGGGACCGTGTTGCATGGGCCACTTCCTTACTCCCGGTGAGTCGCCCAAATACGCTCTGCCGTTGCAGAGTTCACCGCATCGAGCGACAGATATATGCACTCTTGGTGGATCGCCGTCCTTCACCGGCCGGGTGATGGCAATCTGGCGGCGAAGCACCAGTCCGGGACCGTACTCGAACCATCCGCTCCATGTCGGGCCGCGGTCCCGTGAGAAAGGGACGACATCGCCATGGCAGACCTTCTGGAAGCATCCGTCACTCTGCCGAGCGATCCGGCCTCGGTGGCCGCCGCCCGCACCTATGTGATCGGCACGCTGGTGGAGTGGGGTCTGCCGGCGGACACCGACCTGTCCGAGACGGTGCGGCTCATCGTCTCGGAGCTGGCCACCAACGCGGTGCAGCACACGTTCGGGCAGTCGCCCACCTTCACGGTCGCCATCGTGCTCGACCGGGACGAGCGGCTGCGCCTGGGCGTCACGGACAGCCACCCGCGCTTTCCCAAGCGGCTGCCCGCGGCCGTGCAGCAGGACAACGGCCGCGGCCTGGTGATCATCCGCTGGCTGACCGCGGAGTGCGGCGGCAGACTGCGCGTCAGGCCCACGAGGGAGGGCGGCAAGACCGTCTCCGTCGAACTGCCCTGGGCCTCCCCGGGCCGGCCGGCCGCCCCCGAGCCGGCCACGGCCTGCGAGTACGGGACGCACTCGACGGGGTGACGGTGTGGCAGTACACCGTCACCCCGCCGGGCGGGCTACTTGACCCGGCCGTACCAGACGCTCGAGCTCCAGATCCTCTCCAGGCGCACCACGGCGCCGGTCTTCGGCGCGTGCCAGATCCGGTTCTTCCCGGCGTAGATGCCGACGTGGTAGACGCTGCTGCCCGAGTGGAAGAACACGAGGTCTCCGGTCCTGCGGCTCTTGGCCGAGACGCGGCTGGTCTTGTTGTACTGCTGGGCCGCGGTGCGCGGCAGCTTCTTGCCGGCCTTCTTGAACGAGTACAGCGTCAGGCCGGAGCAGTCGAAACGGTGGGGCCCGGTGGCACCCCAACGGTAGGGGGAGCCCTTCTTGGAGGCCGCGATCTTGAGGGCCTTGGACGCATGGCTCGCGGCCGCCGCCTCGGAGGCGACACCGGGGACCACGACGGAACCGCTCACGGCGGCGAGAGTGAGGGCGGAGGCCGTGCCGGCACGGGCCATCAGGGACGGGACACGATTGAGCGCGGACATGCGCAACCCTTCGTCAGCCGCCTGTGAAGGATGACCTGTCGGATTCGGGCTGGCGAAGTTGCCCGGCCGCACGAGTGCGGCTTCACCCCAAGGGCTGCCCGGTCCGGTGCGTCTCCCGCGGAGACGACCGTTCCGGCGACCCGTCGTGCTCGGGTCCTCCACTCCTGCCGATCCACTTCCCTCGCGACCGGTCGTCCGGGCGGCGGCAGGACTCGGCGTCCGCCCGGACCGCCCCGCCGCTGCGGCGGGGGCTTGTCGTCAGTCACGGATCTTGTCCCGGCCGCCGGGTAATTCCCAACGGAACGTGCCCTTTGTGTTGTTACTCACCACTCACCCGTTCGGGTTTCCAGCCTCCGTGTTCGAATTCCTGTCGAGTGCGGTGCCGCCCCCGGACCAGTGGTGGAGCGGTCCCGGCCGGGGGTTCCGGTCGACGCGGCCGCAAGTTCGGGCAGCCGGAAATCGGAGGTGTATCTACGCCGAAGGGCGGTAAGCCGTTTGGTCCGTTTCGGCCGCGGGCTCCTCAACTGCCGGACGGTGGCGGAAGGCCGACCCGGGCCGTGCGCCGCTCGCCGTCCAGGACGCGCAGCGCGCGGGCGAGCGTGCCGGAGTGCAGGTCCGTCTCGCCGCGGCGGTGCATCAGCTCCAGCGCGTCCCGCAGGGCCGCCGCCCTGCCGACCAGCGTCTGGGCGGCCCGCAGCGCCCGGTAGGTGTCACCGTCCTGCGCGGGATTGATGCGCCCGAGCAGGTCGACCGCGTCCAGGTACCGGTCGATCAGCTCGCACTCCGCGCGGGTCAGGGCGGGCAGGGGCGGCAGCTCCGGTGGCAGCACGCGCCGCTCACCCGGTGGCGGGGGCGGCCTGCGCGGCTCCCCGGTTGGGCACGATCCGGTCCACCAGGCCGTACTCCACGGCCTGGTGGGCGTCCAGGATCATCTCCCGTTCGAGGTCGGCGCGGACCTGCCCGGGGCCGCGGCCGGTGTGCCGGGCGAGCAGCTCCTCCAGCCGGGCCCGGACGCGGGTCAGTTCGTCGGCCTGGATGCCGAGATCACTGGCCTGCCCCCGCACCGGCTCGGTCAGCGCCGGCTGGTGGATCACGGCCCGCGCGCCCGGCAGTATCGAGCGCTTGCCCGGTGTGCCCGCGGCCAGCAGTACCGCGGCGGACGCGCCGGCCTGGCCCAGGCAGGTCGTCTCCACGTCGCACGCGACGTACTGCATCGTGTCGTAGATCGCGGTCATCGCGGTGAAGGAGCCGCCGGGGGAGTTGATGTAGAGCGCGATGTCACGGTCGGGCGCCTGGTGCTCCAGGTACATGAACTGCGCCATCACGTCGTTCGCGGAGATCTCGTCGACCGGTGTGCCGAGGAAGACGATCCGCTCCTCCAGCAGCTTCGAGTACGGATCCGTCGTCCGGGTCCCGGCACTCGTGCGCTCGGTGAACTCGGGCAGGACGTGACGGGCGGACGGTCGGGTCATGGCGACCCCCTCCTCGTGGCAGAGCACTCTTCGGCCGCGGCTGACTCCGTGGTCTCCGTAAAAAATGTACAGGACGTACGTTACTCGGGAGTGGTTTCGGCCGAAACCGTAAGCTGGGGGCATGGCCTACGAGATTCCGGTGACGCAAGCCAGGGCTGAGCTCGCCGACCTGATCAACCGGGTGGTGTACGGCGGTGAGCGTGTCGTCGTGACGCGGCACGGCAAGCCTCTCGTCGCCCTCGTCTCCGCGGCCGACCTGGAGCGGCTGGAGGAGGCCCAGGAGCACGCGGACGGCCACGAGCACGCGGACGGCCAAGAGCACGTGGAGGGGCAGCACGCGGACGGGCAGATCATCACCTCGGTCGCCGCGGTGCACGACACCGGCGCCGCGGCGCCGCGTGAGCGCCACCGCTTCGGCATCACCGCGGAACACCGGGGCCCGAACGCGTCCTGACGGACTCCGCCCGGCCGGGGCCTCACCGTGATTCCGCCGATCGAACGCCACTCTCCGTTTATCGGATTGGCAAAGAAGTAGTACTAGCCCTGTTCTCAGGAATCCCACAGCCGCGAGGATCCCCGTACTTGTCGCGAACACGTACGGGGAGGGCACGTTGAGCAAGAACGGACTGCGGCGGAGGGCCACGGCGTTCGGCTCGGCCGGCGCACTGGTCACCGCCACGCTGATAGCCGGCGCCGTCACGGCACCCGCCGCGAACGCCGCCCCGGCCGGAGGCCACCCCTCCGCGCACGGCTCGGACCGTGAGGCCCGCGGCGCCGCCGTCGCCGCCGCCCGCGCGGCCAGGGCCGGCGTCGACTGGCAGGACTGCGCCGCCGACTGGGACCTGCCGAAGCCCATCCAGTGCGGCTACGTGAAGGTGCCGCTCGACTACGCCAAGCCGTACGGCAAGCAGATCGAGCTCGCCGTCGACCGCGTCGGCAGCACCGGCACCCGGAGCGAGCGCCAGGGCGCCCTCGTCTACAACCCCGGCGGACCCGGCGGCTCCGGGCTGCGCTTCCCGGCCCGCGTCACCGGCGAGAACGCCGTGTGGGCCAAGACCGCCAAGGCCTACGACTTCGTCGGCTTCGACCCCCGCGGCGTCGGACACTCCGCGCCCATCTCCTGCGCCGACCCGCAGGAGTTCGTCAAGGCGCCCAAGGCCGACCCCGTGCCCGGCTCCGAGGCCGACAAGCGCGCCCAGCGGAAGCTGGCCCGGGAGTACGCCGAGGGCTGCTCCGAGCGCAGCGGAGAGATGCTCCCGCACATGACCACGCCGAACACGGCGCGCGACCTCGACGTCATCCGCGCCGCCCTGGGCGAGAAGAAGCTCAACTACCTCGGCGTCTCCTACGGCACCTACCTCGGCGCCGTCTACGGCACCCTCTTCCCGGGCCACGTGCGCCGCATGGTCGTCGACAGCGTCGTCAACCCCTCCCGCGACAAGATCTGGTACCAGGCCAACCTGGACCAGGACGTAGCCTTCGAGGGCCGCTGGAAGGACTGGCAGGACTGGGTCGCCGAGCACGACGCGGCCTACCACCTCGGCGACACCCGCGCCGAGGTGCAGGACCAGTGGCTGAAGCTGCGCGCCGCCGCCGCGAAGGAGCCGCTGGGCGGTGTCGTCGGACCGGCCGAGCTGATCTCCTTCTTCCAGAGCGCCCCGTACTACGACTCCGCCTGGGCGCCGACCGCCGAGATCTTCAGCAAGTACGTCGCCGGCGACACCCGGGCCCTCGTCGACGCCGCAGCCCCCGACCTGTCCGACACGGCGGGCAACGCCTCCGCGGAGAACGGCAACGCCGTCTACACGGCCGTCGAGTGCACCGACGCCAAGTGGCCCGCGAATTGGCGCACCTGGGACCGGGACAACACCCGCCTCCACCGCGACCACCCGTTCATGACCTGGGCCAACGCCTGGATGAACCTGCCCTGTGCCACCTGGCCGGCCAAGCAGCAGACGCCGCTGAACGTGAAGACGGGCAAGGGACTTCCGCCCGTCCTGATCGTCCAGTCCGAGCGGGACGCCGCCACTCCGTACGCGGGCGCCGTCGAACTGCACCAGCGGTTCAAGGGCTCCCGCCTGATCACCGAGCGGGACGCCGGTTCGCACGGGGTCACCGGACTGGTCAACTCCTGTGTCAACGACCGGGTGGACGGCTACCTCCTCACCGGGAAGCTGGACGCCGAGGACGTGACCTGCGCCCCGCACGCCACGCCCACGCCGTAACCCCGCCCGGAGCGGAGGGGGCGGACGGCCGCACCCTCCGCCCGCCTCAGCCCCGCCGGGCGGCGAACCAGGCGTCCTCCGCCGCGTAGTCGAAGAGGTCGCCGTACGCCCGGAACATCTCCGGGTAGGCCTCCCGCCAGTCGCGGCCGGCGAGCCGCTCCTCGATGAAGGCGACGGTCTCCGCCAGGTTCTCCGCGTACCGGGCCACCGGGCGGTAGCCCAACTGATGTTCCGCCGCACTCATGTCGCTCACGACGGGCGCGGGTACGGACCACGGCGTGTCGCCCACCGGCCCGGTGGGCGGCGGACCGTCCACCAGGACGTCCTCGGTCTCCGCACCCATCACGGCGTCGATCGCCGCCGCGATCCCGGCCACCGTCGGCGCGTCCGGGTCCACCGCGTTCAGGACGCGGGAACCCGGCCGCGCCGCGGCCAGCCGGACCAGCTCGGCGATGTTGTGCACGCCCGCCGGGTGGAAGCGGCTCGCACCGCCGTACGCGAGGACCCGCCGGCGCCTGCCGTCGAGGTTGCGCTTGACGAAGTACAGCTCGCGCGGGGTACGGCCGTACGGACCGTGCACCGCGCCCGCGCGCAGCAGCGTCGCCGGCAACCGGTCGCCCGCGGCGAGGAGTTCCTGCTCCAGCGCCACCTTCCCGGCACTGTACGAGGTGTCACCGGGCCGGACGGTGCGCTGTGCCTCCGTCAGCGGCACCGGGTAGTGCGGGAAGCCGTCGGGCTCGGTCTGCGTGTCGAAGCTGCGGCCCCGGTCGTCCTCGTAGACGGCCAGAGTGGAGATCACGACCGCCGAGCCGACCCGTCCGGCCAGCGACACCAGCTGCCGTGCGTGCCCCGCGCCGAAGGCCACGGTGTCCACCAGGACGTCGCACCCCTCGCCGACCGCCGCCGACAGTGCCGCGTCGTCCTCCCGGTCGGCCCGCACCACCCGCACGTCCCCGGGCCACCCCGCGTCCCGGTCGCCGCCCCGCGAGAGCGCCGTCACCTCCCAGCCGTCCCGGGCCAGCGCCCCCACGGCCGCCCGCCCGATCTGCCCCGTCGCCCCGATCACCACAGCGCGTGTCATACGGCGACCGTAGGCGTCCCCCGGACGCGGGGCCACGGTGTTCTGCCGACGGCAGAGGACGCGTTCCGGTAGCGCCGGCTACCGGTGCGGCAGCCGGGGGAAGCGGCGGCCCCGGTCCGCCTTCGCGGCCTCCTCGGCCTTCACGTCCGCCGCGTACCGGTCGACGTACTCCTGCCCGGACAGCGACAGGATCGCGTAGAGGATCTCGTCGGTGACCGCGCGCAGGACCGCCTTCTCGCCCTCCATGCCCGCGTAGCGGGAGAAGTCCAGGGGCTCGCCGAAGCGGATCACCACGGGGTGCAGCTTCGGGATCTTGCGGCCCGGCGGCTGCGCCTCGAAGGTGCCGATCATCGCGCAGGGCACGACGGGCACGCCGGCCCGCAGCGCCATCACCGCGACACCGACCTTGCCCTTGTACAGCCTGCCGTCGTGCGAGCGGGTGCCCTCCGGATAGATGCCGAGCAACTCGTCCCGGGCCAGCACTCCGAGGCCCTCGCGGATCGCCGCCTGCCCGGCCTCCTTGCCGGAGCGGTCCACGGGGATCTGCCCGGCGCTGCGGAAGAAGAACGCGGTCAGCCGCCCCTTGAGGCCCGGGCCGGTGAAGTACTCCGCCTTGGCGAGGAAGGTGATGCGGCGCCGGAGCACCGCGGGCATCAGGAAGTGGTCCGCGAAGGACAGGTGGTTGCCCGCGACGATGGCCGCCCCGGACGCCGGCACGTGGTCCAGGCCCTCGATCCGGGGGCGGAAGGCCACCCGCAGGAGCGGGCCCAGCAGCACGTATTTGAGGACGTAGTAGAACAAGGCGACGCTCCTCACCCCGGCGGGACGGCTCGTTCGCCGTGTTCTCACTGGTCAACCGGCGTCTGCCGGGGTGCCAGTGTAGGTGCGGGCCGGGTGGTCCGGAACCCGGACCGCCCGGCCCGCCGGCCGCCCGTGCCTCAGAACTTCGGAGTCGGCGCCTGGGCCTCGACGATCTCCGCCGCCTCCTCGTCGGTCTGCACCGACGGCGGGGAACCGGCCAGCGGCTTCTGGGCCGTCTCCTTCATGCAGGCCACGGCCACGACACCGACCAGCGCGGCGGCCATCGCGTAGTAGGCGGGCATCATGTCGGAGTCGGTCAGGCTGATCAGCGCCGTGATGACCAGCGGTGTGGTGCCGCCGAAGATCGACGCCGACAGGTTGTAGCCGACCGACAGGGATCCGTAGCGGACGTTGGTGGGGAACATCGCCGGGAGCGCCGCCGACATCGTGCCGAGCAGGCAGACCAGGGACAGGCCCAGCATCAGCATGCCGCCCGAGACGGCGAGCAGACTGCCCTCCTGCACCAGCAGGAAGGCCGGGGCGGACAGGACGAAGAACGCGATCATGCCGGTCATCAGGACGGGCTTGCGGCCGAAGTGGTCGGAGAGCCGGCCGACCTGGTTGATGATCAGCATCAGCAGCACCATCGTGGCCACCAGGATCATCAGGCCGTGGCTCTCGCTGTAGTCCAGCTCGTCCGACAGATACGTCGGCATGTACGACAGCAGCATGTAGTCGGTGATGTTGTACGCGCCCACCAGCGCGATGCACAGCACCAGCGACCGCCAGTGGGTGCGGAAGATCTTGGCCAGGTCGCCCCGCGCGGTGGTCTCCACCGCGTTCGCCGCCTCCGAGACGTGGACGTTGGAGTCCTCCAGCTTCAGGAAGGCGGGGGTGTCGTCCAGCTTCAGCCGCAGATAGATACCCACGATGCCGAGCGGCGCCGCGACGAGGAACGGGATGCGCCAGGCCCACGCGTCCATCGTGTCGCTGCCCAGCGCCGCGGTGAGCGCGGTGACGAGGCTCGCCGCACCGGTGTACCCGGCCAGCGTGCCCAGCTCCAGGAAGCTGCCGAAGAAACCGCGCCGCTTGTCGGGCGCGTACTCGGCGATGAAGGTCGACGCGCCGCCGTACTCGCCGCCCGTGGAGAAGCCCTGCAGCAGACGGAACAGGATCAGCAGCAGCGGCGACCAGAAGCCGATCGAGTCGTAGCTCGGGATGAGCCCGATGGCGGCGGTGCCGATCGCCATCAGGATCATGGTCAGCGCCAGCACCTTCTTGCGGCCGATCTTGTCACCCATCGGGCCGAAGACCATGCCGCCGATCGGCCGCACCAGGAACGCCACGGCGAACGTGGCGAACGAGGACAGCAACTGGGCGGTGTCACTCCCCGAGGGGAAGAACACACGGCCGATGGTGCCCGCGAGATAGGCGTAGATGCCGAAGTCGAACCACTCCATGGCATTGCCGAGAGAGGCCGCCTTGACGGCTCGCTTGACCGCGGCCTCGTCCGTGACGGTGATGTCCGACCGGCGCAGCCGGGGATTCCGCCGACGTTTGATCGCCCGGAACAGGGCGGGGTGGCGGCGCACCGCCGCGGCGTCGGTCTCTTGGCCGTTCTCGGTGGGGGACGTGGCGGCCTCCCTTTCCACGCGCAGCCGCTCCGGGGGCGGAGCGCTGCTCGGTAGTACGTCTCTTCAGCTCGTACCCGTTCCCCCGATCATGCTCGGTATGGTCGTGACTTCAGTCATGTGGTTGAGCCGATGAGGTGACCGGCCCGGCGGGCGGGAAGCTGAGTAGGCTTCGCGCATGCGTATCGCCGTCTCCTCAGACATGGACGAACCCGTGGCCCGGCTCGTCGCCGACGAGCTGCGCGGACGCGGTCACGAGGTGCGCGTCCACGGCGCGCTGAGCCCCGGCGCCGACCCGCGGTGGGCGGCGTGCTCCGAGCGGGCCGCGCGCGAGGTCGCCGAGGGGCGGGCCGACCAGGCCGTGGTGTGCTGCTGGACCGGCACCGGCGCGTCCATCGCCGCCAACAAGGTCCCCGGCGTCCGCGCGGCCCTGTGCGCCGACGCGTACACCGCGGACGGCGCCCGCCGCTGGAACGACGCCAACGTGCTCGCGCTCAGCCTGCGGCTGACGTCGGCACCGCTGCTGCGGGAGATCCTCGACGCCTGGTTCGCGGCCGGGCCCAGCGAGGACGCCGAGGACCGGGACAACGTCACGCACGTCGAGCGGCTCGACGAGGGCCGAGCCGCTCGGTGACGTGCGACGGGCGGGGAGGGAGGCCCGCCCCCTCTCCCGGCCCCGGGGCGGGCGGGCCGGGAGGCCGAGGCCTTCTCCCGGCCTCCGGGGCGCGTCTCCCGGTCTCCGGCGGGTGGCTCCTGGTCTTCGGGGCGCGTCTCCCGGTCTCCGGCGGGCGTGTCCCGGTCTTCGGGGTGCGTCTCCGGCGGGCGGCTCAGGAGGTCAGGACCTTCTCCAGCGTCCCGAGCGCGCCCCGCAGCTCCTCCCCGGTGACGGTCAGCGGCGGGGCCAGCCGGATCGTCGAGCCGTGGGTGTCCTTGACGAGGACGCCCTCGCGCATCAGCCGCTCGCTGATCTCGCGGCCGCTGCCCAGTGCGGGATCCACGTCGACGCCCGCCCACAGCCCCCGCGCCCGGAAGCCGACGACGCCCCTGCCGACCAGGGCGGCCAGGCCCTCGCGCAGCACCCCACCCAGCTCTGCCGCCCGGCGCTGGAACTCGCCGGTCTCCAGCAGCTCCACGACCGCCGTGCCGACCGCGGCGGCCAGCGGGTTGCCGCCGAAGGTCGAACCGTGCTCGCCCGGACGGAGCACGCCCAGCACCTCCCGGCTGCCGACCACCGCCGACACCGGCACGATGCCGCCGCCCAGCGCCTTGCCGAGCAGCACCACGTCGGGCACGACCGACTCGTGCTCGACGGCCAGGGTGTGCCCGGTGCGCCCGAGCCCGGACTGGATCTCGTCCGCGACGAACAGGCATCCGGCCCGGCGGGTCAGCTCCCGCACCCCCGCCAGATAGCCGTCGTCCGGGATCAGCACGCCCGCTTCGCCCTGGATCGGCTCGATCAGCACGGCCGCCGTCGTCTCGTCGACCGCCTCCTCCAGCGCCGCCAGGTCGTTGTACGGCACGACCCGGAAGCCCGGCGTGAAGGGCCCGAAGCCCGCGCGGGCCGTCTCGTCGGTGGAGAAGCCGACGATCGTCGTCGTACGGCCGTGGAAATTGTCCGCCGCGACCACGATCGTCGCGCGGTCGGCGGGGACGCCCTTCACGTCGTAGGCCCACTTGCGGGCCACCTTGATGCCGCTCTCCACCGCCTCCGCGCCGGTGTTCATCGGCAGCACCATGTCCGTGCCGGTCAGCGCGGCCAGCCGCTCGGCGAACCCCGCGAGCCGGTCGTGGTGGAAGGCGCGCGAGGTGAGCGTCAGCCGGTCCAGCTGCCGGTGGGCGGCGTCGACCAGCGCCGGGTGGCGGTGGCCGAAGTTGAGCGCCGAGTACCCGGCCAGCATGTCGAGGTAGCGGCGGCCCTCGACGTCCTCGACCCAGGCGCCCTCCGCGCGGGCCACGACGACGGGCAGCGGGTGGTAGTTGTGCGCGAGGACGGGCTCCTCCGCGCGGATCAGCTCCTGCGAGCCGCGGGCACGGGCGGGGGCGGTCATGAGCGGGTCTCCCTGATCTCCTGGGTGCAGCACTTGATGCCGCCACCGGCCTTGTGGAACTCGGACAGGTCGACGGGAACGGGCTCGTAGCCGAGACCGGCGAGCCGGCCGGCCAGCTGCCGGGCCCCGGGCGCGAGGAACACGTGCCGTCCGTCGCAGACGGAGTTCAGCCCGAACGCCATCGCGTCCTCGCGGGTGGCCAGGACCGCGTCCGGGTACAGCCGCTCCAGCACCTCGCGGCTGCCGGGGGAGAAGGCGCCGGGGTAGTAGGCGATGTTGCCCGCGCCCCCCTTGCCGCCGTCGTCGCCGCTGCCGTCGTCGAGCACGAACAGCGCCGTGTCCAGGTGGTAGAAGTACGGGTCCACCAGCGTCAGCGAGACCACCGGCACTCCGAAGAACTCCTGCGCCTCGCGGTGCGCCTCGGGCGTCGTGCGGAACCCGGAACCCGCCAGGACCCAGCGACCCGCCGGGACCAGGTCGCCCTCGCCCTCGCAGACCGACTCGGGACGGTGGACGTCGAAGCCCTCCGTCTTGAACCACGTCTCGAAGGGCACGGACTCGGGACGCCGCTCGGGCGCGTGGAAGACGGAGCCGAGGACCCGGCCCTCCACCACGACCGCGCAGTTGGCGGCGAAGACCATGTCGGGCAGGCCGGGGACCGGCTCGACGGTGTCCACGGTGTGGCCGTGGGCACGGTAGGTGTCGACCAGCGCCTGCCACTGGTCGAGGGCGCGGACGACGTCGACCGGTCGGCCGGTGCTCATCCACGGGTTGATCGCGTACTGCACGGCGAAGTGTCTGGGTTCGCAGACCAGGAATCGCCGCCGGCGCGGCACACGGGACTCGGGCACAGAGGGGTACCTCCGCTTTTCACGGTGTGTGACAGGGTGTTGACACCACGGTAAGAAGTGACGGCCGAGCCCGACAAGCGACAAAGGCTGCGTGTTCCCGCAAGAATGCTGCGTCCTTCGTCCGGTCAGCGCACGTCTGCTGCGCCTTCCGGGGCGAGCAGGCCGGCCTCCGCCCCTGAACCGTCCGCGAGCAGGTGGGACAGCACCATCACACTGATCGTCTTCCGGATGAACGGCTCCGCACGGATCCGCTCCAGCACCTCCTCGAAGTGCTCCACGTCCCGCGCCCGCACGTGCAGCAGCGCGTCCGCCCCGCCGGTCACCGTCATCGCCGCGGTGATCTCCGGATAGCCCCGCACCACCTCCGCCAGCCGCCTCGGCGGCGCGGCGCCCTCGCAGTACACCTCCACGTACGCCTCCGTGCGCCAGCCCAGCGCGGAGGGCCGCACCGTCGCCGTGAACCCGGTGATCACACCGGTCTCGCGCAGCCGGTCCACCCGGCGCTTGACCGCCGTCGCGGACAGGCCGATCTCCGCGCCGATCTCGGCGAAGGACGTCCTGGCGTTCGCCATCAGAGCGGTGACGATCTTCCGGTCGAGTTCGTCGAACGGACTGGGCCTGCTGTTCATGACGGCACTGTATCCAGCGGATACGTCCACGTCGGGGGCGTGTGCAGGCGTACGGATCGCCCCTACACTCCACCTTCATGCTGCGCGCCCTGGCTGTCGACGACGAACGCCCCACGCTCGAGGAGCTCGTGTACCTGCTCAACGCCGATCCCCGCATCGGCACGGCGGAGGGCGCGAGCGACGCGACCGAGGCGCTCCGCCGCATCAACCGGGCCCTGGAGTCGGGCCCCGACGGTCCGGACGCCATCGACGTCGTCTTCCTCGACATCCAGATGCCCGGCCTCGACGGACTGGACCTCGCCCGGCTGCTGACCGGGTTCGCCCGGCCGCCGCTGGTCGTGTTCGTCACCGCGCACGAGGACTTCGCCGTCCAGGCATTCGACCTCAAGGCCGTCGACTACGTCCTCAAACCGGTGCGCAGGGAACGGCTCGCCGAAGCGGTGCGCCGGGCCGCCGAACAGCGCGGCACCACCGCCGTACCCGCCCCGCGCGTCCCCGTGCACGAACCCGACCCCGACCAGATCCCCGTGGAACTCGGCGGCGTCACCCGCTTCGTCCCCGTCGACGACATCACCCACGTCGAGGCACAGGGCGACTACGCCCGCCTCCACACCGAGAAGGGCAGCCACCTCGTCCGCATCCCCCTGTCCACCCTGGAGGAACGCTGGCGCGCCCGCGGCTTCGTCCGCATCCACCGCCGCCACCTCGTCGCCCTGCGCCACATCGGCGAGCTCCGCCTGGACGCGGGCACCGTCAGCGTCCTGGTCGGCACCGAGGAGCTCCAGGTCAGCCGGCGCCACTCCCGCGAGCTGCGGGACCTGCTCATGCGGAGGCCGTGAGCCGTGCCCCAGGACCCCGCCGAGCGCCGCGTCACCGTCACCGGCCCGCCCAGACGCACCCGCCGGGCCTCCGGCTACTACCGGCCCCGCACCGAGATCGACGAGCAGACCACCCTCGGCCACACCTACGTCCGCTCCCTGATGCGCAGCCAGCTGCGTGCCGGTCTCACCGCGCTCGCGGTCCTCGGCCTCCTCGTCGGGCCGCTGCCGCTGCTGTTCGCGGCGATGCCCGACGCCCGCCGCCTGGAATGGGCCGTCCTCGGCTTCGGTCTGTACGCGCCGCTGGTCCTCCTGGCCCGCTGGTACGTGCGCCGCGCCGAGCGCAACGAACGCGACTTCGTGCGCCTCGTCGAGGACCGATGACCCGGCCGTGAACTCCAGCTACGCCATACCCGCCGTCGCCCTCGTCGTCGTGGCCACCGTCCTCGTCGGCGCCTTCGGCCTGCGCATCTCCCGCACCACCTCCGACTTCTACGTCGCCTCCCGCACCGTCGGCCCCCGCCTGAACGCCGCCGCCATCAGCGGCGAGTACCTCTCCGCCGCGTCCTTCCTCGGCATCGCCGGACTGGTCCTCGTCCAGGGTCCCGACATGCTCTGGTACCCGGTCGGCTACACCGCCGGCTACCTCGTCCTGCTCCTCTTCGTCGCCGCCCCGCTGCGCCGCTCGGGCGCCTACACGCTGCCCGACTTCGCCGAGGCCCGGCTCGCCTCCCAGGGCGTACGGCGGCTGGCCGGGGCCTTCGTCGTCGGCGTCGGCTGGCTCTACCTGCTGCCCCAGCTGCAGGGCGCCGGCCTCACCCTGACCGTGCTGAGCGGGGCGCCCGACTGGCTGGGCGGGGTGATCGTCGCCGTCGTGGTCACCGCCATCGTCGCCGCGGGCGGCATGCGCAGCATCACCTTCGTCCAGGCCTTCCAGTACTGGCTCAAACTCACCGCCCTGCTCGTCCCCGCCCTCTTCCTGGTGCTGGCCTGGCAGGGCGACGGCGCCCCCGGCCGCGCCTTCGAGGAACCCGCCGCCTTCCGCGAGCAGCGCTCGGTCCGCGTCGACGACACCCTCACCCTCAAGCTGGCGGAACCGCTGACCGTCACCGCCGAGGGCACCGTGGACGGGCGGGCCCGCGACGGCACCCGGCTGATCCTGCCCGCGGGCACCCATCGCATCGAGGCCGGCACCCGCCTCACCTTCGCCGCGGACACGCCCGTCCCGGCCGCCGGACGAGGCGCCGACGACGCCCTGTCGCCCTCCCGCGCCGAAAGCCGCACCGAGCGCCCGCTGTACGCGACGTACGGCCTGATCCTCGCCACCTTTCTGGGCACGATGGGCCTGCCGCACGTCGTGGTGCGCTTCTACACCAGCCCGACCGGCGTCGCCGCGCGCCGCACCACCGTCGCCGTCCTCGGCCTGATCGGCGCCTTCTACCTGCTGCCGCCCGTCTACGGCGCCCTCGGCCGCCTCTACGCCCCCGAACTGACCCTCACCGGCGACGCCGACGCCGCCGTCCTGCTGCTGCCCGACCGGGTGATCGGGGGAGTGGGCGGCGACCTGCTCGGCGCGCTGGTCGCGGGCGGCGCCTTCGCCGCGTTCCTGTCCACCGCGTCGGGGCTGACCATGGCCGTCGCCGGCGTGCTCACCCAGGATGTGCTGCCGTCCCGCGCGGTGCCGCACTTCCGGCTCGGCACCCTGCTCGCCATGGCGGTACCGCTGGCCGCGAGCGCGCTGGTCGGCGGGCTGCCGGTGGCCGACGCCGTCGGTCTGGCCTTCGCCGTGTCGGCCTCCTCCTTCTGCCCGCTGCTCGTCCTCGGCATCTGGTGGCGGCGGCTGACGCCGCCCGGCGCGGCGGCCGGGATGCTGGTGGGCGGCGGGTCGGCGCTGCTCGCCGTCGCGGCCACGATGGGAGGCTTCCCGGGCGGCGGCGGGGCCCTGCACGCACTGCTGGCCTGGCCCGCCCTGTGGTCGGTGCCGCTGGGCTTCCTGACCATGGTGCTGGTCTCCCTGGCCACTCCGGGCCGGGTACCGGCCGGTACGGCGGCGATCCTGGCCCGCTTCCACCTGCCGGAGGAGCTGGGCACGGAGGAACTGCGCGGGGACGGCCTGCAGCCGGGCGGCGCCGCGACGCGCACCGGGGCGGAAGGACCGCGGGGCGGAGGGCCGCGAACGGAGCCGCGGACCGGCGCCCCGGAGCCGGAGCGGGCGCGGGCCGAGGGCCCGCTGACGGGAGCACTTCGAAACGGCGCGGGTCTGGGCCCGGCAAGGCCCCCGGCGGCCTCGGCACCGGACGCACCGGAGGCATCCCACCGTCCCACGGGGCGGCGCGACGGCGACCGGGCGGGAAGCCGGCAGGCGGGGAGCGGCCCGTCGGAGGCTGGGGTGCCGGCGGCGGCGTGCGGCGGTGACGGCCGCATGAGGGTCCCGCCGGCCGACGGCAGGGCGTCGGGGGAGTCGTCCCGTCGTGCCGGGCCGTGGGAGGGCGGCGGCTCGGCAGGGGGCTCGCAGGCCGGGAGCGGGCCGCCCGAGGGCGGGCCGTCGGGGGCGCCGGACGAGCGGGGGGCGCCGTGAGCGGCTCCCTGGGCGGGTTTCTGGCCGGTCTGGCCGTCGCGCTGCTGCCCCTGCTCGCCGCCGGCTTCTGGCTGGGCCGCCGCACGGCACGCCCGCAGCACCTCGGCGGCCTGGGCACCCCGGTCGAGCACGCCACCTTCCAGGCCCTGCACACCGCCTCCCTGGCCACGCCCCCGCTGCGGGCCGGTCTCACCGAGGAGACGGCCGGCCGGTCCGCACGCAAGCTGCGCTCCCTGCTCGGCACCGACGCGCTGTGCCTGACCGACCTCAAGGAGGTCCTGGTCTGGGACGGCGTGGGCGCCCACCACCGCGCCGAGGTCATGGAACGCCTCGCCGGACCGCTGGAGACCGGCCGCGGAGAGGCCTTCCGGCTCACCTGCGACACACCCGACTGCACCGTGCGCTGGGCCGTCGTCGCCCCGCTCACCGTCGACGACCGGGTGCACGGAGCCCTCGTCGCCTGCGCGCCCCGCGAGTCCGCCGTCCTGGTCCGCGCGGCCGGCGAGGTCGCCCGCTGGGTCTCCGTGCAGCTGGAGCTGGCCGACCTGGACCAGTCCCGCACCCGGCTGATCGAGGCCGAGATCAAGGCCCTGCGCGCCCAGATCTCCCCGCACTTCATCTTCAACTCGCTCGCGGTGATCGCGTCCTTCGTGCGCACCGACCCCGAGCGCGCCCGCGAGCTGCTCCTGGAGTTCGCCGACTTCACCCGCTACTCGTTCCGCCGACACGGCGACTTCACCACGCTCGCCGACGAGCTGCACGCCATCGACCACTACCTGGCGCTGGTGCGCGCCCGCTTCGGCGACCGCCTCGCCGTCACCCTCCAGGTCGCGCCCGAGGTGCTGCCCGTCGCGCTGCCCTTCCTGTGCCTCCAGCCGCTCGTCGAGAACGCCGTCAAGCACGGCCTGGAGGGCAAGGCCGACCGCTGCCGCATCCAGATCACCGCGCAGGACGCGGGCGCGGAGGCCCTCGTCGTGATCGAGGACGACGGAGCCGGCATGGACCCCGGGCTCCTGCGGCGCATCCTGGCCCGCGAAGTCAGCCCCTCGGGCGGCATCGGCCTCTCCAACGTCGACGACCGCCTCCGCCAGGTCTACGGAGACGACCACGGCCTCGTCATCGAGACGGCCGTCGGCGCGGGCATGAAGATCACGGTCCGGCTGCCGAAGTACCAGCCGGGCGTGCACTCGGCGGGCCGGATCGGCCGCGAGTGAGTCACCGGGTGCCCCGCACGGGGCTCAGGCACTGCGGGTGGTCACCAGCGCCAGGGTGATCAGGCCCAGCACGACCCAGCCGAACCACAGCCAGCCGTTGCTGCCGAGCGCCACCGTGTAGGCCGTCACCGCCACCAGGCCGCCGATGGTGAAGGCCCCCATCGTCTTCGTCGAACTGTCCGTGGAACCGGGCATCGCAACACCCTCCTCGTTGTCCGCTCCCCTCCATGGTGCCCCGGATCCGGCGCCGAAGGGTGCGGGAGGGCGAGATACGGCCCCGGGCCCGTGCTGAGCGGGCGGTCAGCCGCGTGCGTTCAGCGAGGCCAAATAGGCGTTGTACTCCGCCAGCTCCCTGTC
Organism: Streptomyces olivaceus; assembly: GCF_000721235.1. GTDB lineage: Bacteria > Actinomycetota > Actinomycetes > Streptomycetales > Streptomycetaceae > Streptomyces > Streptomyces olivaceus. The sequence goes on along the minus strand of NZ_JOFH01000001.1, from coordinate 494,729 downwards.
CCCGTCGCGCTCGGCGGCCCGGTCGCTGCGCCGGGCCCGGCGCTCCTCGGAGGCGTACCACTGGAACAGCAGGGCCAGCAGCACCAGCACGGACGGGACCTCGCTGAAGGCCCAGGCGATGCCGCCGGCCGCGTTCTGGTCGGAGAGCGCGTCGATGCCGAGCGAGGCGGGCGGGTTCTCGAACGTCCCGACCATCGGCGCGGACGCCATCATCAGCGCGATGCCGAAGAAGGCGTGGAACGGCATGCCGGCGAAGAGCTCCAGCATCCGCATCAGGTAACCCGGCCGGTGCGGTCCCGGGTCCACGCCCATGATCGGCCAGAAGAACACCACGCCGACGGCGAGGAAGTGCACCATCATCGCGATGTGCCCGGCCGACGAGCCCATCAGGAAGTCGAAGAGCGGGGTGAAGTACAGCGCGTAGAGGCTCGCGATGAACAGCGGGATGGTGAACGCGGGATGCGTGATGATCCGCATGTAGCGGCTGTGCAGCAGCATCAGCAGCAGCTCCCGCGGACCCTTGCGGCCGCGGCCCGCGGGGGGCAGGGCGCGCAGCGCCAGCGTGATGGGGGCGCCGAGCAGCAGCAGGATCGGCGACACCATGCTGATGATCATGTGCTGCACCATGTGCACGCTGAACATGACCATGCCGTAGTCGTTGAGCCTGGTGCACATCATCAGCGCGACGCTCAGCACACCGACGACGAAGGACACGGTCCGCCCGACCGGCCACTTGTCGCCGCGCCGGGTCAGCCGCAGGACGCCCCAGCCGTACAGCGCCAGCCCCAGGAGGCAGGCGACCAGGAAGAAGGGGTCCGCCGACCACGCGAGACCCCGCCCCAGCGTGAACGGCGGCAGATCCGTCATCATGCCGTGCCCGCTGTGATCCATCCGCCGGCTCCTGTTTCGTGCTGATTGAGAGCGATTGAACGCCCCTTGTCCGGAGCCAAGCCTAGAACCGCCCCGGACGCCCCCTACGACCGGGGGCGCCCGGAGCGCGCTCCAAAGGGGCGCGGGGAACTGCGCGGCCGGCCACCGACGGCCCGCAGACCGCGAACCGTCTCAAGCCCCGAGCTGCGTCCGGCGGGTCACAGCACGCACTCCGCCTCCGCGTACCGCGCGTCCGGCACCGTCTTCAGCGACTCCACCGCGTCCGCCAGCGACACCATCCGGATGTCCGTCCCGCGCAGGGCCGTCATCATCCCGAACTCCCCGCGGTGCACCGCCTCCACCGCGTGCCATCCGAACCGGGTGGCAAGGACCCGGTCGTACGCCGTCGGCGTACCGCCGCGCTGGACGTGACCGAGTATCACCGGGCGCGCCTCCTTGCCGAGCCGCTCCTCCAGCTCGATGGAGAGCTGGCGGGCGATGCCGGCGAAGCGCTCGTGGCCGTAGACGTCCTTGCCGCCCTCGTCGAAGTCCATCGTCCCGGCCCTCGGCTTGGCGCCCTCGGCGGCCACCACGATCGCGAACCGCTTGCCCGCGGAGAAGCGCTCGCCGACCTTCGCGGTCAGCTCGCCGATGTCGAAGGGGCGCTCCGGCACGACCACGGCGTGGGCGCCCGCGGCCATGCCCGAGTGCAGCGCGATCCAGCCGGTGTGGCGGCCCATGACCTCCACGATCAGCACCCGCTGGTGGGACTCGGCGGTGGTCTTCAGCCGGTCCAGGGCCTCGGTGGCGACGGTCACGGCGGTGTCGAAGCCGAACGTCACGTCGGTGACCGCTATGTCGTTGTCGATGGTCTTGGGCACGCCCACGATCGGCAGGCCGTTGTCGGACAGCAGCCGGGCCGCCTTCAGGGTGCCCTCGCCGCCGATCGGGATGATCGCGTCCAGGCCGAGTTCCGCGACGTGGCCCCGGGCGCGCTCCACGCCGTCGCGCAGGTGCTCGGGACGGACCCGCGAGGAGCCCAGTACGGTGCCGCCGCGCGCCAGGATGCCGCTGACCGCATCCAGGTCGAGCTTGAGGTAGTCGCACTCCAGGAGGCCCTTCCAGCCGTCCCGGAAGCCGACGACCTCGTCGCCGTGGTCGACGACGGCGCGGTGCACGACGGACCGGATGACGGCGTTCAGGCCGGGGCAGTCGCCGCCGGACGTGAGCACACCAATGCGCATAGCCCGAATTACCTTCTCAACGTGGCACGGGTCCGGACCGCGCTGTCCGGCTCGATTCCCCGCCACCCTAGCGGTACGAGGGGGCGGGGCCGAACCGTGCGTCCGTCTGCTGGACGAGGCCGCTCAGCTGTGCGGACGGGCCATCAGACGGGCCGGGGAGAGCAGGTCACGCGGGCTGCTGCGCGGCCGCGATCCGCTCGCCCCGCAGTGCCTCGTACCAGCGGTCGTCGGTCGGCGGCAGCGCGTTGACGTCCAGGGCCAGCTTCAGCAGCAGGTCCGCGATCTGCGGGTTGCGGGCCAGCACCGGACCGTGCATGTACGTGCCGAAGACCGTGTCGTTGTACGCGCCCTCGGTGCCGTCGCCCGTGCCGTTGCCGTTGCCGAAGCGGACCTGGGCGAGCGCACGGGCGTGCGGCCCGACGTGGGTGACGCCCTGGTGGTTCTCGAAGCCGGTCAGCGGGGGCAGGCCGAGGCGCGGGTCGATGTCGCCGAGGACGTCACCGACGCACCGGTCGCCCTCGCCGCGCGTCGAGACCACGTCGAGCAGGCCGAGGCCCGGCTCGCGCTGGCCGAGGTCGTTGATGAACTCGTGGCCCAGGATCTGGTAGCCCGCGCAGACGGAGAAGACGATCGCGCCGTTCTCCACCGCCCGGTTCAGGCCGCCGTCGCGCCGCAGCCGCTCGGCCGCCAGCCGCTGCGGCCGGTCCTCGCCGCCGCCGATGAGGTAGATGTCGCCGGACGTCGGGATCGGCTGGTCGCTGCGCACGTCGAGCCGGGCCACGTCGAGGCCCCGCTGCCGCGCCCGGCGCTCCACGACGAGGGCGTTGCCCTGGTCGCCGTACGTGCTCAGCAGGTCCGGGTAGATCCAGACGATGCGCAGTTGGTTGTCGCTCACGGAAGTCCCCTGAAGTCTCGCGGTCAGTTGCCGACGCGGCGGCGCAGGTCCTGGAAGGCGGTGTAGTTCGCGATGACCTCGATGCGTCCCGGCGGGCACAGCTGCACGGCCTGGTCGAGGTCCTCGCACACCTGGAACTGCTGGTTCGCGACCTCCAGGCGCACCGCGAGGTCCAGCTTGCGGTCGCCGACCACGCAGATCGGGTGGCCGGTCAGCCGGGTGTAGTCCACGTCCCACAGCCAGGAGGTGTCGGTGCCGTCGGCGCCGCGCGCGTTCACCGAGAGGATCACCGGGGCCGGCGGCGGGTCGATCAGGGAGAAGGTCTCCAGCCAGCCGGCGGGGTTCTTGGCGAGCAGCAGCCGCAGGTCGCGGCCCTGGAACTGCACCACGTCGTAGCGTCCGGCGACCGCCTGCACCTGGTACATGCGCTCCAGGGCGACCTGCGGCGGCACCCCGAAGACGGCGGTGACGGCGGCCGAGGAGGCGGCGTTGGCCTTGTTGGCGCGGCCCGGCAGCTGGAGGTGGATCGGCCAGGCGGAGCCGTGCGGGTCGAGGACGTGGTCGCCGGACAGGGCCCAGCTGGGCGTCGGGCGGCGGAAGCCGCACTCGCCGCAGAACCAGTCGTCCCCGGGGCGCTGCATCACGCCGCCGCAGGACGGGCAGGACCAGGCGTCGTCCTTCCACATCTGCCCGGCGGCGACCCAGATGACGTTGGGGGAGGAGGACGCGGCCCACACCACCAGCGGGTCGTCGGCGTTGGCGACGATCACGGCCTTCGAACCGGCCAGGCCCTCGCGCCAGTTCTCCGCGAGCATCCGGGTCTCGGCGGCGCGGTCGAGCTGGTCCCGGGAGAGGTTGAGCAGCGCGATGCACTTGGGGTCGGTGGCCTGGGCGACGCCGACGAGGTACTTCTCGTCGACCTCGATGACGCCGTAACGGGCCTCCGCGCCGCTCGCCAGGGCGGAGGTGATGCCGGCCGGCATGTTGGCGCCGAGCGCGTTGGACACGACCGGGCCGGCCGCCTTGAGCGCCTCGGCGATGAGCCGGGTGGTGGTGGTCTTGCCGTTGGTCGCCGAGACCAGGGTCACGTCCAGGTGTCCGGCGAGCCGGGCGAGGAGGTCGGGGTCGAGTTTCAGCGCGACCCGGCCGCCGATCACCGAACCGCTGCCCCGTCCGGCGGCGCGGGACGCCCTAGCGACCGCCTTGCCCGCGGTCACGGCGATCTTGGCCCGCGGCGTGAGCGGGTCCGAGTTGCCTGCCATCAGTTCTCGATCCTCCTTGCCGTACGCGCCGCGCCTGAAGCCTGTGAAGCCTGACGGCCACGTGGTGTGGACCTCAGCCTATCGAGATCCATTCGCACTCCCGAATCGCGGCACCGGCCACCCGGTTCCGGCGGCGGGCGCGTGCCGCCGGGGGACACAGGGACCTTACTCTGACGGTCATGCGACACGGCTCCATCCCGGGCGCCCACGGGCGCGTCCGCCCCCTCGCCCTCCTCGGCGACCCCGTCCTGCACGCCCCCTGCGCCGAGGTGACGGACTTCGGTCCGGAACTGGCGGCGCTCGTGGAGGACTTGTTCGCGACCATGTACGCGTCCCGCGGCGTCGGACTGGCCGCGAACCAGGTCGGCGAGGGGGTGCGCGTCTTCGTGTACGACTGCCCGGACGACGAGGACGAGCGGCACCTCGGGCACGTGGTGAACCCGCGGCCGGTGGAGGCCGGCGGGGTGGTGGTGCGCGGCCCCGAGGGCTGTCTGTCGCTGCCGGGTCTGGAGGCCGGCGTCGAGCGGTACGACGAGGCGGTCGTGACCGGCGTCACGGTGACCGGGGAGCCCGTCACCGTACGCGGGACGGGGTTCTTCGCGCGCTGCCTGCAGCACGAGTGCGACCACCTGGCGGGCCGGGTGTACCCGGAGCGCCTGTCGGGCCTGCGTCACCGGCGGCTGATGCGGAAGGCGGCGCGGGCCCCCTGGAGCCGCTGAGGAGCGGGGCCCGGCGCGGGCGCAGGGCGGTCAGAAGCCGGGGCCGCCCGCCTTGTCCCCGGCGGCGGCGAGCCGCCCCCACAGCAGGTCGGCCAGGCTGCCGACCAACTCCGCCCGGGTGCAGGGGCGTTCGCCCAGCCACCAGTCCCCGGCGGCGTGCATCATGCCGACGATGCCGTGCCCCCAGACCCGGGCCAGCTGCTGGGTGCCCGGGCCGACGTCGAGGCGCTCCTCGATGACCTGGGCCAGTTCCTCGCCCATGCGGCGCAGCAGCGGTGCCGAGTGCTTGCCGACGTCGAAGCCCTGCTCGGCCTGGTCGCCGGGGGTGGCGGCGCCGTCCGCCGGATGCATCAGGAAGCGGTAGACCTGCGGGCGGGCCTCGATGGCCGCCAGATAGGTGTCCAGGGTGGCCTCGACGCGCTGCCGCCGCTCCGCCGGGGCGTCCAGCGCGGCGCGCAGCGAGGCGAGGAGGGCGTCCGTGTGCCGCATGGCGAGGGCGGCGTACAGTCCGCCCTTGTCGCCGAAGTGGCGGTAGAGAATGGGCTTGGTGATGCCGGCCTCGGCGGCGATGGCGTTCATCGAGGCGTGCGGACCGTCGCGCAGCACCACCCGGTCGGCGGCCTCGAGCAGTTCGCGACGCCTGTGGTCGGCGGACCGCTGCTGGCCGGTCCGCTGTGTGGTGTCCATGTGCTCTCCCCACCCGTGCTGTTTCCGTGACGCCTGCGCAAACTAACACTCACAGGGCACCGCCCATCGAACGGGAGGTGACGGGCCTCGGGAGTTGACTTTTCCTACCGACCGGTAACAGACTCCGAGTTACCGTTAGTAACATGCACGTGCGTCACTGGAGGGGACATGGCCGAGTTCACCATGGAGCTCAACGACGAACAGAAGGAGGTCCGGGACTGGCTGCACGGCTTCGCGGCCGACGTCATCCGCCCCGCGGCCGCCGAATGGGACGAGCGTGAGGAGACTCCCTGGCCGGTCATCCAGGAGGCCGCAAAGGTCGGCATCTACTCCCTCGACTTCTACGCCCAGCAGTACTTCGACCCCACCGGCCTCGGCATCCCCATGGCCATGGAGGAGCTGTTCTGGGGCGACGCGGGCATCGCCCTGTCGATCGTCGGCACCGGCCTCGCCGCCGTCGGCGTCCTCGCCAACGGCACCGAGGAGCAGATCGGCACCTGGATCCCGCAGATGTACGGCGACGCCAACGACGTGAAGGTCGCCGCGTTCTGCTCCTCCGAGCCCGACGCGGGCTCCGACGTGGCCTCCATGCGCACGCGCGCGGTCTACGACGAGGCCAAGGACGAGTGGGTGCTCAACGGCACCAAGACCTGGGCGACCAACGGCGGCATCGCCAACGTCCACGTCGTCGTCGCCGTCGTCGACCCGGAGCTGGGCTCCAAGGGCCACGCCTCCTTCATCGTGCCGCCGGGCACACCGGGGCTGTCGCAGGGCCAGAAGTTCAAGAAGCACGGCATCCGCGCCTCGCACACCGCCGAGGTCGTCCTCGACAACGTGCGCGTACCCGGCTCCTGCCTCCTCGGCGGCAAGGAGAAGCTGGACGCCCGCCTGGCCCGCGCCCGGGAGAAGGCCAAGAGCGGCGGCGAGCGCGTGAAGAACGCGGCGATGGCCACCTTCGAGGCCTCGCGCCCCGCGGTCGGCGCGATGGCCGTCGGCACCGCGCGCGCCGCCTACGAGGAGGCGCTGGAGTACGCCCGCACCCGCGAGCAGTTCGGCCGCCCGATCATCGACAACCAGGGTGTCGCCTTCCAGCTCGCCGACATGCGCACGTCCATCGACGCGGCCCGGCTGCTGGTGTGGCGGGCCTCGTGGATGGCGGTCAACGGCAAGCAGTTCACGGCGGCCGAGGGCTCGATGTCCAAGCTGTTCGCGAGCGAGACGGCGAAGAAGGTGACCGCCCAGGCGGTCCAGATCCTGGGCGGCAACGGCTACACGCGGGAGTACCCGGTGGAGCGGATGCACCGCGACGCCGCGATCTACACCATCTTCGAGGGCACGAGCGAGATCCAGCGGCTCGTGATCGCACGGACCCTGGCGGGCGTGCCGATCCGTTAGCAGGCCGATCCGCTAGGCCCGGTCGGAAGCGTCCTGGCCGGGCCTGAGCGGTGTCAGCTGCTCGATGTCGTACCGGGCCCGCAGCGCCTCGATGGCCGCGTGGTCCGGCGGGCCCCCGCCGGCGAGGATCTCCAGCAGTTCCTCGAAGTACCGCTCGTGGTCCGGGGGCGGGCTGGCCTGGAAGAACATCTTGGCCGGCTCGCCCGTAGGGTTCGCGAAGGCGTGCGGACAGCCGGGCGGTACGACGATGACCGTGCCCGGCGTCGCGCGGACCACCCGGTTGCCCGAAGGCGACTCCCAGGTACGCCAGTTGTCGGGGGTGCGGAGCCGCGGCTCGAAGGCGAGCACGTCCAGCTCGCCCTCCAGCACGTAGAACAGCTCCTCGCTGCGGGCGTGCACATGGGCGCCGACGTCGAAGCCCGGCGGCACGACCACCTCGAAGGTGGACGCCGCGCGCGAGTGCGAGCCCGTCACCTTGAAGGTCACGTGCTGGGCCGGCGCCTGCACGACCCTGCCCTGCCCCGGTGGCACCAGCAGCCCCTCCGCGGCCGCCGCGAGCCCGCTCACCAGGTCACCGGCAGGGCCTCGGGCCCGCGGATCAGCGCGCCCTTCTTGAAGGGCACGTCCTCGGGCGCCACCGCGAGCTTCAGCCCCGGCACCCGGTCCAGGACCGCGTCGACGAGCAGCTCGGACTCCAGCCGGGCCAGCATGCCGCCCGGGCAGTAGTGCGGGCCGAAGCCGAACGACACGTGCGGGTTGGGGGAGCGGTCGAAGTCGACGGTGTCGGGGTCGGAGAAGACCTCCGGGTCGCGGTTGGCGGCCAGGTACGACACGTAGACCGCGTCGCCCGCCCGGACCCGCACCCCCCTGATGCCGACGTCCTCCAGGGCGATCCGGGACAGCCCGACGGCGTTGCGGTGGGGAATCCAGCGCAGCAGCTCGTCGATGGCCCGGGGGCGGACCTCCGGCTCGGAGCGCAGCCGCTCGGCGAGTTCGGGCCGGCTCAGCAGCAGGTGGAACATCTGCCCGCTGTTGTTGGTGACCGCCTCGCCGCCGATCTGCAGCAGGACCGCGAGGCCCACCGCCTCGGCCATCGTGATGTCGCCGCGGCCCACGGCGGCGCCCAGCAGCGAGGTGACGTCCTCGCCGGTGCTGTCCGCGCGGAGCCCGACGAGGTCGGAGAAGTAGGTGCTCATCTGCTGCTTGGCCCGCTCGCTGACCTCGGCGCCGTGCGAGGAGGACAGGATCAGCTGGGTCCAGGTGTGCATGGCCTGCCGGTCGGAGGCCGGAACGCCCATCAGCTCGCAGATCACCGCGATGGGGAAGGGACTCAGCACGGCCTCGGTGAGGTCGGCCGGCGGACCGGCCGCCAGCAGGGCGTCGACCAGCTCGTCCAGCATCTCCCTGGAGTGCTCCCGCACCCGTTCCACGCCCCGCGCCGTGAAGGCGGCGGCCACCGAACGGCGCAGCCGGGTGTGGTCCGGCGGGTCCAGGAAGCCGACCGCGCCGCGCGCCGGGATGAAGTGCGGGGCGAGCCGGGTGACCTGCCGGTCCATGACGGCCTCGCGCCCGAACCGGGGGTCGTTGGTGACGAACCGGACGTCGTCGTGGCGGGTCACCAGCCACGCCCAGCCCTCGCCGTTGGGCAACGAGATGCGGGTGAGGGGACCCTCGCGCATCAACTCGGTCAGCACCGGGTCGAAGTCGCTGCCCGGCAGGTCGGCCGCCGGCCACGGACGGACCGGCGGCGCCGCCTCGGACATCGTCTCTTCCCTCATGCCTGCCTCACACTCCGTCGCAGTTCCCGTGCCATGTCCTCGCGCAGGTCCCGGCGCACGTCCGCGGTCTGCCAGTGGCCCAGGGACATCTCCGCGGTGATGCCGGGACCGAAACCGGCCAGCAGCCCGCGAGCCCCCTCGCCGGCCCCGCCCTCGTCGAAGAGCCTGCGCAGCGCGTCCAGGACAACGGCGCTGGCGATGTTGCCGTACTCGGTGAGCGTGGCCCGGCTGAAGCGGAACGCGTGCGGGTCGACCTGGAGGAACGTGCTGAGGTCGTCGAGGATGCGGGGGCCGCCCGCGTGCACGATGTAGAAGTCCAGGTCGGAGGCGTCCCAGCCGTGGCCGCTCGCCATCTCCCTGAGTGCCGGAGCCAGCGGCTCCATCGTGGCCGGTACCCGCTTGTCCAGCAGGAAGTGGAAGCCGGTCGCCTTCACGTCGTACATGATCCACTCGGCGGTCTCGGGGATCAGGTACGAGCCGTTGCGCTCCAGGGACACACCGGTGCCGCCCCGGCCGCGGACCACCGCGGCGGCGATGCCGTCGCCGAAGAGTCCGTTGGAGAGCAGGGAGCCCACGCCGAGGTCGGTGGGCTGGTAGCACAGCGAGCAGAACTCGCAGGCCACGATCAGGGCGTTGGCCTCGGGGTAGGCGGTGCAGAAGTCGTGGGCCCGGTTGACCGCGGCACCGCCGGCCGCGCAGCCGAGCTGGGCGATGGGTATCTGCCGCGTGGTGCTCTCGAAACCCATCTCGTTGATCAGCCAGGCCGTGAGCGAGGGCATCATGAAGCCCGTGCACGAGACGTAGATGATCACGTCGATGTCGGTGGTGAGCAGCTCCGCGTCGTCCAGGGCCCGCCGGATCACGGCCGGGACCCGGGCCTTCGCCTCCCGCTCGTAGAGCTTGTTGCGGTCCTCGAAGCCGGGGTGCTTCAGCGTCTCCTCGATGGGCTGCACGAGGTGCCGGGTGCGGACCCCGGTGTTCTCTATCAGCCGGAGGGCGAGCGGCAGTTGGGGGTGGTCGGGGTGGCGCCGGCGAGCCAGCTCCAGCGTGTCCTCCATCGTGATCACGTGCTCCGGGACGGACACCGAGGGTCTGCACAAAGTCGCCATGAACCGTGCCTGCTTTCGCCTCGCGGAAGGTTGACGCCCCCGGCCGGAAAGTGCTGCACCTGTTACGGGGGTGCCCATCCACGATCACCCAGCGGCACGGCGATCTCTCGCGGGGTTACTCCGTCCCGGGGACCGCGGCGGCCGGCGGGGAGGCTCCGGGGGTGTCGTCCGGATCCTGCCGGGGCCGTCTGGAAGGCGCCGTTGCCTGGAACCGGCCGGATCCGGACGACACCCCCCTCGGCGTCAGGAGGAGCGGTCGCTGCTGTGGGCGATGCAGGCCACGTCGATGCGGTCGGCCAGCTTCGCCAGCTCGATGGTGAGGGCCGCGACCGTGTCCTCGTCCAGGCCCCCCTCGCCGGTCTCCACCAGCCGCAGCCACCGCCCGCCCACCGTGCGCAGCAGCTTGCTCACGTCGGACGCGGCGACCTGGAGCGTGCCGCGGTCGTCGACGATCAGAGGCAGGGTCACTTCGCGGTTCACAATAGGGATCGTAGTCGCGCAGGGCTCACGCTCCGTGCCATACGGTCGTGATGTTGCAGAACTCGCGGATTCCGTGCCCGGACAGCTCACGCCCGTAGCCCGACCGCTTGACCCCGCCGAACGGGAGGGCCGGATGGGACGCCGTCATCCCGTTCACGTACACACCCCCCGCCTCCAGGTCCCGTACGAAGCGGTCGACGTCGGTGTCCTCGCGCGTCCAGACGTTGGAACTGAGCCCGAAGTCCGTGTCGTTGGCGATCAGCACCGCCTCGTCGAGGTCCGCCGCCCGGTAGAGCGTGGCGACCGGCCCGAAGGCCTCCTCGCGATGGATGCGCATCTCACGGGTGACGCCCGCCAGCACGGTCGGCGGGTAGTACCAGCCGGGACCGTCCGGGCGTTCGCCTCCGCACAGCACCGTCGCGCCGCCGCGCACCGCGTCGTCGACCAGCTCCACGAGATCGTTCACCCCCTGCTCGCTGGAGAGCGGTCCGACCTCGGTCTCCTCGTCCATCGGGTCGCCTACCCGCAGCGCCCTCATGCCCTCGGTGAAGCGCGCGGCGAAGGCGTCGTAGACGTCCGTGTGCACGATGAACCGCTTGGCGGCGATGCAGGACTGCCCGGCGTTCTGCGTGCGCGCGGTCACCGCCACGTCGGCGGCCCGGTCGACGTCGGCCGAGGGCATGACGACGAACGGGTCGCTGCCGCCCAGCTCCAGGACCGTCTTCTTGATCATCTCCCCGGCGGTGGAGGCCACCGCGCGGCCGGCGGGCTCACTGCCGGTGAGGGTGGCGGCCCGCACCCGCTCGTCGCGCAGGATGTCGTCGACCGCGGCGGAGCCGATGAGGAGGGTCTGGAAGCAGCCCTCGGGGAAGCCCGCGCGGTGGAAGAGGTCCTCCAGGTACAGGGCGGTCCGCGGCACGTTCGAGGCGTGCTTGAGCAGCCCGACGTTGCCCGCCATCAGCGCGGGTGCCGCGAAGCGGATCACCTGCCAGAGCGGGAAGTTCCACGGCATCACCGCGAGCACCGGGCCGAGCGGCCGGTAGCGGACCAGGGCCCGGGAGGCGCCGGAGTCCTTCACGTCGGCCTCGGCGGGCTCCTCGTCGGCCAGCAGCCCGGCCGCGTGGTCGGCGTACCAGCGCATCGCCTTCGCGCACTTGGCCGCCTCCGCGCGGGCCTGCTTGACCGGCTTGCCCATCTCGGTGGTGATGACCCGGCCGATCTCCTTCTGATCGGCCTCCAGGAGGTCGGCGGCCCGGCGCATGAGCCCGGCCCGCTCGTAGAAACCTGTCGTCCGGTACGTGCGGAAGGTGGCCTCCGCGAGCTCGATCCGGCGCTCGATCTCCTCCTCGCCCATGGCCTCGTACGTCCTGAGCGTCTCGCCGTTCGCCGGGTTCACCGTCGCGATGGGCATGGCCGACCTCCCTGGGGTGCCGATATGTGCTTCGACCCTGGCGCGCGGCCCGGGCGGCCGCAACGCGGGCGGGCCGCGTGGTTCCTCGTACCTGTGCACGAGCGATTCGTCTCGTCAGTGCGAGTGCTCAGCCAGCCGGTCGAGAAACGCGGCCTGCGCCTTCACGATCACCTCGCGGGCCCGGTCCGGCCCGAACCACGCCACCCGGTCCAGCTCCGGGAACTCCCCGACCCGCCCCGACCTCGGCGGCCACTCCATGCGGAAGGTGCCGGGGACCACCGCCGCCGGATCGAGGTCGGCCTCGACGGCCCAGACCGTGACGGTCTTCCCGCCCGCCTGCCGCACCTCGCCCAGCGGGACGGCCTCGCCCTCGGGCGGCGGCAGCCCCAGCTCCTCCGCGAACTCGCGCCGGGCCGCCTCCCACGCCGGTTCGGCCGGGTCGTACTCCCCCTTGGGAACGGTCCACGCCCCGGCGTCGCGCCGCGCGTAGAACGGCCCGCCCATGTGACCGAGGAGCACCTGGCGCTCCCCGCCGGGACCGCGCCGGTGCAGCAGCAGGCCCGCGCTGCGCCTCACCGCGCCACCCCGGGGTGCGCGGCGAGCAGCCCCTCCACGGTGTCCGCCTCCTCGGGGCGCTTGTCCTCGCGGTAGCGGATCACGCGGGCGAAACGGAGGGTGACGCCGGCCGGGTAGCGGGTGGAGCGCTGGAGGCCGTCGTAGGCGATCTCGACGACGAGTTCGGGACGTACGGTCACGCCCCAGCCGTGCTCCTCGACGGCCAGCTGCCCGAGGCGCCCGGTCTGCCAGGTCAGCAGCGCGTCGGTCAGGCCCTTGAAGGTCTTGCCGAGCATCGTGAAGGAGCCGTCGGCGGCGCGGGCGCCCAGGTGGAGGTTGGAGAGCTTGCCGGTGCGGCGGCCGTGGCCCCACTCGGCTGCCAGCACCACCAGGTCCAGGGTGTGGACGGGCTTCACCTTCAGCCAGGACGCGCCGCGCCGACCCGCGCTGTAGGCGGCGTCGAGCCCCTTGACGACCACGCCCTCGTGACCGCGCTCCAGTGCCGTCGCGAGGAACTCCTCGGCCTCCCGCGTCCCCTCCGGACCGTGCACCAGCGTGCGCCGCACCCGCGCCGGCTCGGGAACCAGCCGCGCCAGCTCCGCGTGCCGCTCGGTCAGCGGCAGGTCGAGCAGATCGCGGCCGTCGACGAAGAGCGCGTCGAAGAACACCACGGAGACGGGCAGCGCCCGCGCCGCCGTGGCCACGTCGGTGCGGGAGCCGACCCGTCCGGCGGTCTCCTGGAAGGAGCGGGGGCGGCCGCTCGCGTCGAGGGAGATCACCTCGCCGTCCAGCACGAACCGCTCACCGGGCAGCGCCAGGGCCGCCTCCGTGACCTCGGGGAGCCGGTCGGTGATGTCGTCCAGGGTGCGGGTGTAGAGCCGTACGGTGCCGCCGTCGCGGTGCACCTGCACACGGATGCCGTCCAGCTTCTCCTCGACGGCCGCGCTCCCCAGTCTGCCGACCGCCTCGGCGACCGAGGACGCGCTGTGCGCCAGCATCGGCAGCACGGGTCGGCCGACGGTGAGCCGGAACCGGTCCAGGGCCCCGGGGCCCTCCGCCAGCAGGGCCTCGGCGACGCCCTGCAGTGACCCGGCGAGCATCACCGCGCGGCGTACGTCCGCCGGGGGAGCGTCCGTCGCCGCGGCCAGGCCCTCGACGGCGGCCGCGTCCAGGGCGCCCTGCCGGACCTCGCCGGTGAGCAGGCCGGTCAGGAAGCGCTGCTCGTCCTCGGTGGCCGCGCCCATCAGCTCCCCGACCAGCCGGGTGCGCTCGGCCTGCGAACCGGCGCCCGACACCGCGCCGAGCCGGGTGAGGCGGGTGTCCACGTCACGCACGGTCAGGGTCGGCGCGTCGGCGGGCGGGACGGGGCGCCCCAGCACTTTCCAGCCGACGCCGATCCGGCCCTGCGGGAGGCGTCCCGCCAGGTACGGGATGACGACCGGCACGTCCGCCGCCTCCGCCTCGCGGAACAGCTCCGCGAGCAGGGCGGTCTTCCGGGACCGCGCCGACGTCTCGGCGACCTCCCGGGACACCTGGGCCAACCGGGCAAGCAGCATGCAGTCAGGGTGCACCGGACACGGCCACCGCACACCCCCGCGACCGCAGCGGCTCCCGGGGGAGGGTCCTGGCCGGCGGCCGACGGCGGCCCACGGAGGTCCACAAAGGCCCACGGAGGCTCAGGGAAGGTCGCTACGGGCTTTGGCGGGTCTCGATCCCTGGGTGACCCCGAGCGCGGCTCGCTGTCCCCCCCCGGCCGGGTGGTCTCCGGGTGCCTCGGGCGATCTTGGGTGCCTCGGGTGCTCCAGGTGCTCCGGGTGTCTCACCGGCGACCGGGAGTGACGCGTCGCTCGCTGCCGTATGGGTGGTGGCCTCCACGGCTTGCCTGGGCCGGCCCGAGCGCGGCCCGCCGTCCTCGGCCGTACGCCCCCCCCGGGGCCCGGGGGGGGCGGAGCACGGTGCGCCGGCCGCCGTACGAGCGGTCGTCCCAGGGGCCGGGGACGGGGGCGCCCTCACTCGGCGACGGCCGTGTCCAGGTCCGACATGAGCAGGTCGCCGACGATCGCGGTCGCCGCGCGGTAGCCGCCGCTCGCCGCGTGCACGACCTGCTCGGCGAAGCCCATCGCGTTGCCCGCGGTCCACACGCCCGGCACAGTGGTGCGTCCTGTCGGGTCGACCACGGGGTAGGCGCCGAACGGGGTCTCCTGGAACTCCGCCCCCAGGCGCTCCATCAGACCGGTCTGCGGGACCGCCTTCGGGGCGACGAACACCACCGTACGGTCGTGCGTCGCCCCGTCCGCCAGCCGGACCCCGGTGAGGCGGTCGTCCTCGATCCGCAGCCCGGCGACCTCCCCGGGCACCACCCCGACGCCCGCCGCGGCGAGCCGCCGCAGATCGTCGTCGGACAGCTCCTCCTCGGCGACGGTGTGCAGGAAGAGCCGCACGTCGGCCGACCAGCGGGACACCATCAGGGCCTGGTGCACGCTCTGCGGACCGGCGGCGAGGACGCCGAAGGGCTCGTCCCGGACCTCCCAGCCGTGGCAGAACGGACAGTGCAGCACGTCCCGGCCGAACCTTTCCGCGACGCCGGGCACGGCGGGCAGCTCGTCCCTGAGCCCGGTGGTGACGACCAGCCGGCGGGCCCGAGCGCCCTCCCCGCCGGCCAGCCGCACGGCGAACGGCGCGTCCCCGGCTCCGGCTCCGTCCCGCGACACGTCGGTCACGCGGTCGCGGACCAGCTCCACCCCGTAGCGCGCGATCTCCTCCCGGCCGAGTGCCAGGAACTCGGCGGGCGCCATGCCGTCCCGCGTCAGGTAGCCCTGCATGTGCTCCGAGGGCGTGTTGCGCGGTTCACCGGCGTCGACGACCAGGGTGCGCAGCCGAGCCCGGCCCAGCACGAGCGCGGCCGACAGCCCTGCCGCGCCGCCGCCGACGACGATCACGTCGTACGTTCCGGCCGGGGACTTCTTCTTCTCGGTCATGGTGACCACCTCCACGGAGAAGGTCGCTCGGGTCTACCGGTATTGACAAATGTTGTTGCCGATTCTGCAATATCCGTATGACTGCAGACGATGTCCTCGCCGGTGTCGGACCCAGGCTCCGCCAGCTCCGCAAGGAGCGCGAGGTGACCCTGGCGGCCCTGTCGGAGGCGACCGGCATCTCGGTGAGCACCCTGTCCCGGCTGGAGTCCGGGCTGCGCCGGCCGAGCCTCGAACTGCTGCTGCCGATCGCCCAGGCCCACCAGGTGCCCCTGGACGAACTGGTCGGCGCCCCGCCCGTCGGCGACCCCCGGGTGCGGTCCGAGCCGATCGTGCGCCACGGCCGCACCCACTGGCCGCTCACCCGGCAGGCGGGCGGCCTCCAGGCCTTCAAGGTGCTGGAGCCCCGGCGCAAGGAGGAGCCGGACCCGCGCACCCACGAGGGGTACGAGTGGCTGTACGTCCTCTCGGGCCGGCTGCGGCTGGTGCTCGGCGAGCACGACGTGGTGCTGTCCGCGGGCGAGGCCGCCGAGTTCGACACCCGGGTGCCGCACTGGTTCGGGTCGACGGGGGAGGGCCCTGCGGAGTTCCTCAGCCTCTTCGGTCCGCAGGGTGAGCGGATGCACGTACGGGCGCGGCCCCGGCGGTCGTGACGCGGTGACGTACGGCGCCGTGGGCCCGGCTGCTTCCCGGAGCCTGCTGATTCCCGGACGTCCGCTGTTCCCCGAACGACAAGCGACCGCTTAGTATGCGAAAGACCCGGTCGGACGACGCAGTCGGTGGAGGCCCCGCATGCAGGTATGGCAGGTGCACGAGAACGGCGAGCCGGGCGAGGTGATGCGCCTCGTGGACGCGGCGCCGCCGGTTCCCGGCGAGGGCCAGGTCCTGCTCAGGGTCCGCGCCGCGAACATCAACTTCCCGGACGCCCTGCTGTGCCGGGGCCAGTACCAGGTCAGGCCGCCGCTGCCGTTCACGCCCGGCGTCGAGATCTGCGGTGAGACGGAGGACGGGCGCCGCGTCCTCGCCACCCCGGTGCTGCCGCACGGCGGCCTAGCCGAGTACGCCCTCGCGGACGCCCGGGCCCTGCTGCCCGCCCCGGAGACCCTGGACGACGCCGAGGCCGCCGCCCTGCACGTCGGCTACCAGACGGGCTGGTTCGGCCTGCACCGCCGGGCCCGCCTGGAGGCGGGTGAGACCCTGCTGGTGCACGCCGCGGCCGGTGGCGTCGGCAGCGCGGCGGTGCAGCTCGGCAAGGCCGCCGGTGCGACCGTCATCGGTGTGGTGGGCGGCCCGGACAAGGCGGCCGTCGCGCGCGAGCTGGGCTGCGACCTGGTCGTCGACCGGCGCGGAGAGGACGTCGTCGCCGCGGTCAAGGAGGCCACCGGCGGCCGCGGTGCCGACGTAATCTACGACCCGGTGGGCGGCGAGGCGTACACCCAGTCCACCAAGGTCGTCGCCTTCGAGGGCCGCATCGTCGTCGTCGGCTTCGCCGGCGGCACCATCCCGACTCCCGCGCTGAACCACGCGCTGGTCAAGAACTACGGGATCCTCGGCCTGCACTGGGGCCTGTACAACACCAAGAACCCGGAGCTGGTCCGGCACTGCCACGAACAGCTCACCGAGCTGGCCGCGCGTGGCGCGATCAGGCCGCTGGTGAGCGAGCGGGTGCCGCTCGACGCGGCGGCGGACGCCGTGCAGCGCGTCGCCGACGGCCGGACGACCGGCCGCGTGACCGTCGTCCCCGCGAAGGAGGCAGCCGCATGACCACCGCAGCGGAACTGCGCCGCCGCACCCGGGAGTTGCTGGCCGCGCACCCGCCCGCCGACACGGACCGCCTGGACTTCCTCCGGGCCCGCTTCGACGCCGGACTCGCCTGGGTGCACTACCCGGAGGGCCTCGGCGGCCTCGCCGCACCACGCGCCCTGCAAGCCGTCGTGGACGCCGAACTGGAGACCGCGGGCGCCCCCGGCAACGACCCCCGGCGCATAGGCATCGGCCTCGGCATGGCGGCCCCGACCGTCCTCCAGTACGGCACGGAAGAGCAGAAGCGCCGCCTCCTGCGCCCGCTGTGGACCGGCGAGGAGGTCTGGTGCCAGCTCTTCAGCGAGCCCGGCGCCGGATCCGACCTGGCCGCGCTCGGCACGCGGGCGGTCCGGGACGGCGACGACTGGGTCGTCAACGGGCAGAAGGTGTGGACGTCCAGCGCGCACCTCGCCCGCTGGGCGATCCTCATCGCCCGAACCGACCCGGACGTGCCCAAGCACCGGGGCATCACCTACTTCGTGTGCGACATGAGCGACCCGGGCGTCGAGGTCCGGCCGCTGCGCCAGATCACCGGCGAGGCCGAGTTCAACGAGGTCTTCCTCACCGACGTCCGCATCCCCGACTCCCGGCGGCTCGGTGAGGTCGGCGACGGCTGGCGGGTCGCGCAGACCACGCTCAACAACGAGCGCGTCGCCATCGGCGGCACCCCGGTTCCGCGCGAGGGCGGCATGATCGGCAAGGTCGCCGCCACCTGGCGCGAGCGCCCCGGACTGCGTACCCACGACACGCATCAGCGCCTGCTGGGCCTGTGGGTCGAGGCCGAGGTCGCCCGGCTCACCGGCGTCCGCCTGCGCCAGCAACTCGCGGCCGGCCAGCCGGGGCCCGAGGGCGCGGGCATGAAGCTGACCTTCGCCCGCCTGAACCAGGAGATCAGCGGCCTGGAGGTGGAACTCCTCGGCGAGGAGGGCCTGCTGTACGACGACTGGACCATGCGCCGCCCGGAACTGGTCGACTTCACCGGCCGCGACGCCGGATACCGCTACCTGCGCTCCAAGGGCAACAGCATCGAGGGCGGGACCAGCGAAGTCCTGCTGAACATCGTCGCCGAGCGCGTCCTGGGCCTGCCCGCCGAGCCGCGCACCGACAAGGACGTCGCATGGAAGGACCTCGCCCGATGAGCGCACAGCCGGAACCCGCCCTGCTCCACTCGGAGGAGGAAGAGGCGCTGCGCGCGGCCGTGCGGGACCTGCTCACCGACCACTGCGACCCCGCCGGCGTCATCGCCCGCAGCGAGTCGGCCGCCGTGCACGACGTCCCGCTCTGGAAGGCGCTCTCGGACGCGATGGGACTCGCGGGCCTGCTCATACCCGAGGAACTGGGCGGGCAGGGCGCCTCCCACCGCGAAACCGCGGTCGTCCTGGAGGAGTTGGGGCGCGCGGTCGCACCCGTGCCGTATCTGACGAGTGCCGTCGTCGCCACCGAGGCACTGCTCGCCTGCGGCGCCGACGACCTGCTCGGCGAACTGGCGTCCGCCGCCACCGTGGCCGCCCTGGCCGTCGGACTCCACGTCGCGCCCGGCGGCGCGTTCGCGTCCGTACGGCTCGAAGACGGCACCCTGCACGGGGAACTGACCGGCATCGCCGACGCGTCCGCCGCCGACGTACTGCTCGTGCCCGCGGACGACGGGGGCCTGTACGCGGTGCGGACCGCCGACGCCACCGTCGTGCCGCAGGTCTCCCTGGACC
Source organism: Streptomyces olivaceus (assembly GCF_000721235.1). Lineage (GTDB taxonomy): Bacteria > Actinomycetota > Actinomycetes > Streptomycetales > Streptomycetaceae > Streptomyces > Streptomyces olivaceus. The sequence goes on along the minus strand of NZ_JOFH01000001.1, from coordinate 475,840 downwards.
TGACCCGGCCGGTGGCCCGGGTGGCCCTCGACGGCGTGACCGGGCGCCGCCTCGGCGAGGCGGCGCCCGCCGTGCGGCGGGCCCTGCGGACCGGTGCCGGGCTGCTCGCGTCCGAGCAACTGGGCCTCGCCGACTGGCTGCTGACCGAGACGGTCCGTCACCTCAAGGAACGCAGGCAGTTCAACCGCCGGGTCGGCGGCTTCCAGGCGCTCAAGCACCGGCTCGCCCGGCTGTGGCTGGAGATCGCCGGACTGCGCGCCGCCGCCCGCAACGCGGCCGACGCCCTCGCGACCGGCGCGGACACGGACATCGCCGTCGCCGTCGCCCAGGCCCACGCGGCCCGGGTCGCCGTCCACGCGGCCGAGGAGGCACTGCAACTGCACGGCGGCATCGGCATGACGTGGGAGCACCCGGTCCACCTGTACCTGAAGAGGGCCAAGGCCGACTCGATCGCCTACGGAACGGCCGGCGCCCACCGGGAGGCGCTGGCCGCCCTGGTCGACCTGCCCGCACCCTGACGCCCCGTCCTCGTACCGGAGCGGTGCCCGTCCTCCTTCCGGGAGGGCGGGCACTTTGCCTTCCGCTCGTCGCGGGGGAGCGTCGCGGGGGAACACCGCCGCCCGTCCGCGGAAGTGAACGACCGGCGGCGGTCGGGCCAACTCCCCGCACGGCTCTGCTCCCCGAAGGCACCGGGACCCCATACTCACAGGCGTCCCGTACGGCACCTCCAGGGAGGCAGAGCATGGCCCTCACCACCCGACGCAGAGCCCTCAGCACCCTCGGCACCGCCCTCGCGGGCGCGGTCGTCCTGCCCGCCGGCACCGCACTGGCGGCCGGCAACAGGCACAGCGGCAGCGCCCCGGCGGGCGAAGGCAGGCCCGGCCCGCGCCCGTTGTGGCGCGCCCACGCCCACAACGACTACGAGCACGCGCGCCCCCTCCTCGACGCGCTCGACCACCGCTTCGGCAGCGTCGAGGCCGACATCTACCTGGTCGACGGCCAACTCCTCGTCGCCCACGACCCCGAGGACCTCGACCCGGCCCGCACCCTGGAGGCCCTCTACCTCGACCCGCTCGCCGCCCGCGTCCGGGCCGGCCACGGCCGGGTGTACCGCCGCGACCGCGGCTCGCTACAACTCCTGATCGACATCAAGACCGAGGGATCGTCGACGTACCTCGAACTCGACCGCCGACTGCGCCCCTACCGGCACCTGTTCACCTCCTACGCCCACGGCCGCGTCCGCCCCGGCGCCGTCACCGCGGTGGTCTCCGGCGACCGCGCGGCCCGCCCGCCGATGGAGGCCCAGCGCACCCGCCTGGCCTTCTACGACGGCCGCCTCACCGACCTCGGCACCACGGCACCGGCCTCCTTCGCTCCGCTGATCAGCGACAACTGGACGCTCAACTTCACCTGGCAGGGCGTCGGAACCTTCCCGGCCGCCGAGCGGCGCAAGCTGCGGGGCATCGTCGGCGCGGCCCACGCCCGCGGACAGCGGGTGCGCTTCTGGGCCACCCCCGACGTGGCGGGCCCCGCGCGGGACGCCGTGTGGGGAGAACTGCTCGACGCCGGTGTCGACCACCTCAACACCGACGACCTCGCCGGTCTTGAGGCATTCCTCGACGCCCGCGGCAAGCGGTAGGAGGCGGCCCGCGGAACACCACTCGTTCGGAGGACAGGTCAGCCGCCCGGACGAACCCTCCGCTACGCCACACTTGCGGCCGAACGCCGCGAAGTGGACGTGGCGGAGGAGGTTGACCATGGCCGTTTCCATCTCTGTGGTGCTGTTGCTGCTGGTCCTGGCGGTGATCTTCCTGCGCAACGGCGGGCTCAAGATCTCGCACGCACTGGTGTGCCTGTTGCTCGGCTTCTGCCTGGCGAGCACGAGCCTCGCCCCGACCATCAACGACGGTCTGACGGCCACGGCGGACATCGTCAGCGGCTTCAGACCGTGACCGGTGCCGTCGGGTCCGGTGCCGTCAGGTCCCGATCACGCGGGAGCGGATGAGGAAACGCACCCCCTCGGGGGCCTCCAGCGAGAAGCCGCTGCCCCGGCCCGCGACGACGTCCACGATCAGCCGGGTGTGCGCCCACGCCTCGTACTGACTGCGCGACATCCAGAACTCCACCGGCTCCCCGACCCCCTCGACGGCCAGTTCGCCGAGCAGGACGTCCGAGGCGCCGGTGCGGAACTCCCCGGCCGGATAGCACATGGGGGCGCTGCCGTCGCAGCAGCCGCCGGACTGGTGGAACATCAGCGGCCCGTGTGCCTCGCGGAGCCGCCGCAGCAGTGCGGCCGCCCCGGCGGTCAGTTCGACGTGGGGAATCTCCTCGTATGTGTCACCCATGCCACCCATGCCAGCACGGGGAAGGTTGCGAGTGCGTTGCGGGGGAGGGGGCGAGGAGGGGGCCGGGGCGGACCCCCGGCCATTACCTCTTTTGACATACCTATCTGACCATACCTATTGTTCCGGGGTGGCCGACTCCAGCACCCCTCGCCGGGACATCGACCGCGTCGCCTCCGGGCTCGCGGCGTGCCTTCCCGCGCTGCACCGGGCGCTGGACCGGCAGGTCGCCGCGCGGTACCCGCACCCCAAGCCCCCGGAGGCCCAGCTCGCCCTGCTGCGGTACGTCGCGCAGCACGAGGGCGCCACGGTGCGCGAGGCCGCCGAGGCCCTGCTGATGAAGCCGAACAACGTCAGCGCCCTGGTCTCCCAGCTCACCGAGCAGGGCGACCTGGAGCGCAGGCGGGACAGTGCCGACAAGCGCGTCGCCCACCTCCACCTCACGGCCGTGGCCCGTGAGCGGCTGACCGAGGTGCGGGAACTGGAGACCGCGCTCATCCGACAGGCCCTGACCCCCCTCACCGAGGGACAGCAGGGCGCGCTCGGCTCCGCCCTGGACGCCCTCGACGCGCTGACGCGGCACCTCCGCCCCACCCGCTGACCGTCCCCGCGCCGCCCCTGACCGTCCCCGCGCCGCCCCGGCCGTTCCTCGACCGCCCCCGGCCGCCCCCGGCCGTCCGCGGACCGGTCGTTCGGCGGGCAGCCACGGACGCTCGTGCCGGCCGCCCGCCACCCTCCCCGTCACCGCGAATCCGGAAGCGAAGCCCCTCCATGCCCTCCTCCACGTCCGTGGACCACCCCGGCACGTCCGGGTCCACACCCACGCCACCGCCCCACTCCGCAGCCGCCCCGTCGGCGGCGGGCCGCCTGCGCTCCCACCCCTGGCTGACCCTCTTCGCCGTCGCCTTCGGCCTGTTCATGGTCCAGCTCGACGGCTCCGTCGTCGCCATCGCCAACCCCGAGATAGGCCGCGACCTGCAGGCGTCGACCGCCCAGCTCCAGTGGGTCACCAACGCCTACCTGCTCGCGCTCGCCGCCACCCTCGTCCTGGGCGGCAAGCTCGGAGACCGGTTCGGCCGGCGCACCTACTACCTGGCCGGCGTCGTCGGCTTCACCCTTGCCTCCGTCGCCATCGGACTGGCCGGGTCGATCGAGGGCGTGGTCGCCTTCCGCGCCCTCCAGGGCGCCTTCGGCGGACTGCTGATGCCCAACACCCTCGGCCTGCTCCGCGCCGCGTTCCCGCCCAAGAAGTTCGGCATGGCCGTCGGCATCTGGGCCATGGTCTCGGCCGTCGCGACCGCTCTCGGTCCCATCGTCGGCGGTCTCCTCGTGGAACACGTCGACTGGGAGTCCGTCTTCTACGTCAACGCCCCCATCGGCGTCGCCGCCGTCGCCTTCGGCGCCCTCGTCCTCCCGGAGAGCCGCAACGCCACCGGCGGGGAACGGTTCGACGTCCCCGGTCTCCTGCTGCTCGCCCTCGGCCTGCTGGCCGTGGTCTTCGGCATCGTCAAGGGCGAGACCTGGGGCTGGACCTCCGCCGGCACCCTGGGCGCCGTCGCCGCCGGACTCGTCCTGCTGCTCGCGTTCGGCCGCTACGAGACCCGCGTCGCCCACCCGCTCCTGCCGATGCGCCTCTTCCGCAGCCGCGCGCTGACGATCGGCGCCGTCGTCACCGCGCTCAACTTCTTCGTGATGCTCGGCACGATCTTCTTCGTCATGCTGTACCTCCAGAACGTGCGGGGCTTCACGCCGGTAGAGGCGGGCGTGCGGACGCTTCCGCTCAGCCTCGCCTCGCTGGTCGCCTCCCCGCTGGGAGCCGCGCTGACCCAGCGTTACGGCCCGCGGCTGACGATGCCCCTGGGCATGCTGCTCCAGGCCGCCTCCTGCTTCGGCATGCTCACCTGGCAGACCGACTCCTCCTACGCCGCGATGTGGCCGCCGTTCGTCGCGCTCGGCCTCGGCGTCGGCATGGTGATGGCCGCCTCCTCCGACGCCATCGTCGGCAATGCCCCCGTCCGGGACGCCGGTGTGGCCGGCGGCCTCCAGGCGACCACACTGCAGATCGGCGGCGCGCTCGGCACGTCCGTGCTGGTCTCCCTGATCAGCGCCAGGGTCGGTGCCACCCTCGCCGGCGAGCTGACCGGTGCGGGCGTGCCGCAGCCCGTGGCCCAGGGCCTCCGGGAGGCCCGGGACGCGGTCGCGATGGGCGTGGCGCCCGTCTCCGCCGACCTGCCGGCCGGGCTGCGGGCCGCCGTGGTGGAGGGCAGCGGGCAGGCATTTATGAACGGCGTGCACCTGGCCGTCCTAGTCACCGGTGCCCTGTGCGTGCTCGGCGCGGTACTCGCCGCCGCGGGCATCCGGCGCACCGGGCCCTGACGGGGCGTCGAACCGCCCCGGGCACACGCGCCCTCCGTGCCGTCAGGCCTCGCCGGCCGTGGCACGGGGCAGCACGGTCACCCGGTGGAAGTTGCACCCGGAGGGCGGGCCGGCGGTGGCCCGGGACTGGTGGGCCTTGAGCGCGATGCTCACCAGGCTCAGCAGCAGGTCGACGTCGGCGTCGCAGTCCAGGTGCACGGTGACCCAGCGGGACCCGGGGACCAGGCGGATGGCCGTGGAGCCCCCGAGGTCGTACTGGAAGCGCTGGATGGCCCGGTGGGTGAGGTGCAGGTCCACGTCCCGGTCCGAGTGGAAGTGGATGATCTCGTCGCGGACGGAGCACAGCGCCCGTCCGGTTCCGCAACTGGCCGGACCCGCAAAGAGGTCGGGCCAGCCTTGCAGCCGCTCAAAGGCGTGCTGGGCCAGAGTCATGGGCCCATCGTCGCGCGATCATCGTCCCGCAACCAGAGGTTGAGCGAGTTGTAACCGGTACGTGAGGTCGGCGGGGCTCCTCCCGGGGCCCCGCCGACCCGTTTCCGGACGTGGTGCGGACGGGTCAGGCCGTCACGCAGCCGATCGAGTCCGCCGGGAAGTCGTTGCCCGACGACTTGGCGGTGAAGCCGAAGGTCGCAGTGCCGTCCGGCGGGACCACCCGGTTGTGGTCCACGTTGCGTACCGTCACCGAACCGTCGGTGCCGCTGGTCAGCGAGCCGTTCCACACCGCGTCCAGCGTGGTCCCGTCACCCGGCCGCCACTGCACGGCCCAGCCGCTCAGCGGTTCGGTGCCGTGGTTCATCACCTCGACGGAGCCCTGGAAGCCACCGCCCCAGGAGCTCTCCACGGAGTAGACGGCCATGCAGGAACCGGAGTGGGTGGGCGGCGGAGTCGTCGGGTCGGTCGGGTCCGGGCTCGGGGTGCTGCCCGAACCGCCGATGCCGGTGACCTCGCCGTTGCCGCCGTCGAAGACGACGTCGGAGCAGGAGAAGAAGTTCTCCTGGCTGTCCGAACGCACCCACTGCATGAAGATCAGCGCGTCGCCCGAGCGCCCCGAGGGCAGCGCGAGGTCCCAGTAGTAGTGGCCCCCGTCGGTGCCCGGCGAGCCCTGCTGGGGCGGGTCGGTCACCGTCTGGATCAGGTCCAGGTCGTCCCAGCCCAGCTCGGACGTGGGAGACCAGCCCGGCTTGGTCAGGTACACCTTGAAGTCGCCCGGGTGGGCCGCCCAGTTGCTGTACTCCACCGGGATCGTCGCACCCGACGTCAGATGCGTGCGCGGCCAGTCGGCGCGGGCCGCGTTGTAGGCGGAGAAGTCGTACGGGGACCGGTCGCCGGCGCTGCACAGGGTGCCGTCCGGCACGTAACCGGCGCCGCGCCCGCCCGCGTTGGAGTCGAGGACGGCGAACCAGTTGTACAGCGCGTTCGCCCCGCTCTCGTCGAGGGCGGCCTGACAGGCCGGGTTGGTCGGGTCGAGGGCGCCCGTGCCGGTCTTGGCGTCCAGCTGGCACAGGTAGGTCCGGGAGCCCGGCGTCATCGCAACGCCGTGTGCCTCGGCCCGTCCCTGCCCCAGCAGGAAGGTCACGCCGAGGGTGCCGAGCAGGGTGGCCAGTACCGCTGCCAGCGACAGGTATCTGCCGCGTGGAGCCATGCGTCGAGCCATAGGGGGTCTCCAGTCTCGGGGTTGGTGTCCTCTTGTCCGGTGGTGCCGCTGTCGTGCGAGCGAGTGGGCGAGTAAGGGAGGGAGCGCGGGAGTAGGAGGAGGAGCGGGGGGCGCGGCGTGCTCGCGGAGGTGGAACCCCCGCCCGCCCGGGGTGCGTGGACCGGACGGGCGAGGGGGCGGGAGGGCCGGGCGGGAGGCGGTGGGTCCGGAGCGCGGCCGCTACGCCGCGGTGCCCCCGGTCTCGACCGCGGAGGAGAAGGAGGTGACGGCCAGCCCGGCGCCGTTCTCCCACGGCTCGAAGCCGGCCTGGACGCTCGTCAGGTACCAGTCCTCCTCGGCGAGCCCGCGCGCGACGGTGGCCCGGACGAAGTCCATCACGTCGAAGTCCCAGCCGCTGATCGCCGACGGCGCCACGAACGACAGCACGTCGTTGGAGCCGTTGCCGCCGCTCCACACCTCCCAGCCGCGGCCGCCGACGGTCGCCGAACCGACGGGGGAACCGATGGGCTGGATGGGGCCCACCCGGTTGAACCAGATCATGATCTCGGTCCGGTTCACCCCGTCGGTGCGTGGATCCGGATCGAGCCAGATGTCGTACGAGGCGTTGTAGGTGGCGTCGTCCACGAAGCCGTACGAGATGCCGGAGGGGGCCCGGGACACGGTGTCGAGCCGCGCCGGCAGGTTGGTGCCCGGCGAACAGACCGTGTAGTGGCAGCCGTTGAAGACGGACGGATAGGACTTCGGGGCCCCGCTGGTCGGCGCCGAGCCGTCGGCCCGGGTGACGCGGAAGCCGGTGTCGGTGGCGGTGACGCACTGGGCGGCGTCGGATCCCCAGCGGTTGTTCTGGACGACGTACCGTCCCTGGACCGTCGTCGTGCCGAAGGGTTCGCAGATCGTGGTGTCCGCCTGGGCCGGTACAGCCGCGGTGACGAGTGACGCGACGACCGCCTGGCCGGCGATCAGTGCGCTCAGGAGGGCGCGGCGGGAACGGACTTGGCGCCGTGGCGTTCGCATGGGGGCCTCTCCGGGAGGGTGCGGGGGGAAGAGGGGGCGAAGGAGGGGGCCGGGCGGGAGCGCTCCCAACTCCCCACTGATGGGAGCGCTCCCACTAACCGGTTGTCTGGGGACTGTAGAAGCGGTTCATGCTCCTGACAAGACTGCGCGCGCCGGAGTCGTCGAGGAAATTGCGAAGCGCCAGGTGGGGGAGGGGAAATGTGCGGGAGGTGGGGCGCGGGCTGTGGGGTGCCGCGGTCAGGCGGAGTCCCGGACCACCAGTTCCGTGGGGAGGACGACGCTGCGCCCGCCGGCGGGGGAGTCCTCCATCTCCTCCAGCAGGAGCCGCACCATCGTGCGTCCGATCTCTCCCAGCGGCTGGCGGACCGTCGTCAGCGGCGGCTCCGTGGGCCGCGCCGGATGCACGTCGTCGAAGCCGATCACCGCGACGTCCCGCGGCACCCGTCGTCCCGCCGCGCGCAGCGCGTCGAGCGCACCGGCGGCCAGCGTGTCCGACGCCGCGAAGACCGCGTCGAGTTCCGGCCTCCTGGAGATCAGGTCGGCCATGGCCCGGCGCCCGCTCTGCTCCGTGAAGTCGCTCCCCTCGACGACGAGCGAGGACGCGGGGGTCACTCCCGCCCCTTCGAGGGCCTCCCGGTATCCGCGCAGCCGGCACTGGGCGACGTACATGTCGAGCGGACCGCTGACCGCGCCGATCGTGGTCCGGCCGGCGTCCAGCAGGTGGGCGACCGCGCCGCGCGCACCGGCGGTGTTGTCGGCGTCGACGTAGGTGATCGTCTCGTCGCCGGAACGGCGTCCCAGCATGACCGTGGGCAGCCCGGCCTTGGCGAGCATGTCCGGCAGGGCGTCCTCGGCGTGCACCGACATCAGCAGCACGCCGTCGACGCGGCCGCCGCGCGCGTACTCCACGAAGCGCTGCCGCTCGGTGTCCGTGCGGACCAGGGTGAGCAGCAACTGCACCGGTGTGTCGGTGAGGGCGTCACCGACGGCGTGGACCACCTCCGTGAAGAAGGGCTCACCGAACAGCCGCCAGTCGGGCTCCGTCATCACCAGAGCGACGGCGTCCGCACGATGCCCCGCCAGTGACCGGGCCGCGAGATTGGGAACGTACCCCAGCTCGGCGATGGCCTGCCGCACCGCCCGGCGCGTCGAGTCCCGCACCCCGGCCGCGTTGTTGACGACCCTCGACACGGTGCCCCGTCCCACACCGGCGAGGGCGGCCACCTCCTCCAGCGTCGGCGTACCGGGACGCTGCCTGCCCATGCCCGCCCGCCTTCCCCAGGAGATCGTCCGATACTACGGCGCACCCGGGCCGCGAGGGCGGTGCGACCGGTGAGGACCGGGGTATGCACGGGGCACCGACCGGCCGACTGTCGGACCCCTCTGTCATCCTTGGCCCGTGCAGAAGCCCAGCGCCATCACTCCCGACGCCCCCGCGGCGATCCCGATGCCGCTGCTCACCCAGGAGTGGCTCGACCTCGCCTTCATCCACTGGGCCGTCGAGCCCGCGGCCGTGGCCGGTCTCATGCCGCACGGCACCGTGCCCGACACGCACGACGGGCTGACGTACGTCGGACTCGTCGCCTTCCGGATGCACCGGGTCGGATGGCTGCGGCTTCCCGGGGTCCCGTACTTCGGCTCCTTCCCGGAGACCAACGTCCGCCTGTACAGCGTGGACTCCCACGGGCGGCGCGGAGTGGTCTTCAGGTCGATGGACGCCTCCCGCCTGATACCGGTGCTGATGGGCCGCGCCGGTTTCCGGCTGCCCTACCTGTGGTCCCGCATGTCCGTCCGGTCCGTCGGTGAGACGGTGACCTACACCAGCTCCCGTCGCTGGCCCGGCCCGCGGGGCGCCCGCAGCCGCATCACCGTGCGGCCGGGCGAGCGCATACACGAGCCGAGCGACCTGGAGCACTTCCTCACCGCGCGCTGGGGGATGCACAACGCGTTCTTCGGCGGTTCGGCGTACCTGCCCAACCACCACCCCCGCTGGCCCCTGCACCGCGCCGAGATCGTCACCTGCGACGAGGACCTGGTGGCGCGCGCCGGGGTGCCGGAGCCCCTCGGCGACCCGGTCAGCGTCCTCTACTCTCCCGGCGTCCCCGTCCGCCTGGGCCGCCCCGCCCGTCCGGCCCGGAGCGGGGCGACGGCTCTCGGTCGCACGGATGTTCCGTAGTCTGTGCGTGCCCGCACTCCGACGGGAACCATGGTTCCCGTCCCGTCGCCGTCCGGGTCCTCCGGCGCCACCACCGTCTGCTCCGACCGCCCCCTACCCGCATGGATTGCCAGCATGGATCTTCGAATCAGCATCATCGTCCCAGTGCACGGGGTTGAGGCTCTGTTGCCCGAGTGCCTGGACTCCCTGCTCGCGCAGGACGGCGCGGACCTCGAGCTCATAGCCGTCGACGACGCGTCGCCGGACGGGTGCGCCGGGATACTGGACTCCTACGCGGAGCGGGACGAGCGCCTGCGGGTGGTGCACCTGGCCGAGAACCGGGGCCTGGGAGGTGCGCGCAAGGCCGGCCTCGAGCTGGCGACGGGGGAATACGTCTGGTTCGTGGACGGCGACGACCGGCTGACGGACGGGGCGGTGGCCGCGGTCGCGGAGCGGCTGGCCCAGGTGCGCCCCGACGTCCTGGTGACGGACTTCGTCCGCGGGTATCCGGACGGACGCGTGGAGCCGAACACCTGGCGGAAGCAGATCGCGGATCCCCCGCCGCCGGAGACCTTCACGCTGGCCGAGAAGCCGCAACTGCTGAACATGATCATGTCCGTGTGGAACAAGGTGGTGCGCCGCGACCACCTGCTCGGCCTGGACGTCGCCTTCGGCGCGGGGTACTACGAGGACATATCCGTCACCTATCCGCTGCTGCTGGCGGCCGAGCGGATCAGCTATCTGGACCGGCCCTGCTACTACTACCGGCGCGAGCGCGAAGGCGCCATCACCCACAGCAGCTCCCCGAAGCACCTGGACGCCTTCGCTCAGTACGAACGCATATTCGACTTCCTCGACGGGCACCGGGACGACGTGTCGCCCCGGATGCGGCAGCGGGTCTTCGACCGCACGGTGCTGCACGGCATCACGGTCTACCGGACGCCCGGCCTGGTCCCCGGCGACCTGCGGAAGGAGTTCTTCCGACGCCTGACCCGGCACTTCCGCGACCGCAGGCCGGACGGCTACTCGTTCCCGGGCGGGGCGCGCGGACTGCAGTTCCGGTGCGTGGCGCGGGGCGCGCGGGGGGCGTTCCACCGCATGGACGACGCGAACCGGCTGCGCACGTCGGCAGGCCGGGCGCCGGCCTCGTCGAAGCGTGCCGTGCGCGGTGTGCTGGGACTCGGGCGCCGCGGCCTCTACCGGGCCCTCCTGCGGCTGCCGATGAACGAGAACCTGGCCGTGTACGCCGCCTACTGGTACCGCGGATACGCCTGCAACCCGGCTGCCATCTACGAACGGGCGAAAGAGCTGGCGCCGTCCGTGCGGGGCGTGTGGGTCGTGGCCGACAAGGCCGCCGGGGCGCGGATGCCCGAGGGCGTGGACTGGGTCGCCGCGAACACGCTGCGGTACCTCAAGGTGATGGCGACCGCCAAGTACCTGGTGAACAACGTCAACTTCCCGCACGCGACGACCAAGCGCGAGGGTTCGGTGCACGTGCAGACCCAGCACGGCACGCCGCTCAAGCACATGGGCCTCGACCTGCGGGGCAGGCCCAGCGCGGCGGACATGGACTTCGAGCGGCTCCTGGAGCACGTCGGCCGCTGGGACTACCTCGTCTCCCCGAACCCGCACACCACCACCGCGTTCACCGGCGCCTACCCCGGACGGTACGAGGTGCTGGAAACGGGCTACCCCCGCAACGACCGTCTGGCCGCCGCCGGGCCGGCGGACCGCGCGGCCGCCCGTGAGGCGGTGGGTGCGCCCGCCGGCGGCAGGACGGTCCTGTGGGCGCCGACGCACCGGGACGGCGACACGTCGCCCCGGCAGGCGCAGGAGCTCGCCGAACTCACCCGCGAGCTCGGCCCCGGGTACACCCTGCTCGTCCGCCGGCACTACCTGGAGGCCGGCGCCGAGCCCCTGCCCGACGGGCAGGGCGCCCGGGTCCTGGACGTGTCGGCGTACCCGTCGGTCGAGGAACTGTGCCTGGCCGCCGACCTCCTGGTGACCGACTACTCGTCCCTGATGTTCGACTTCGCGGTCCTTCCGGACCGTCCCATCGTGCTCTACGTTCCGGACTGGGAGCACTACCGGCAGCAGCGCGGCACCTACTTCGACCTGCTCGCCACCCCGCCCGGGGCCGTCGCCAGGACACTGCCCGAGCTGGCGCACCTGATCACCGGCGGCGGGGCGGAGGAACCGGAGGCGGCGGAGCTGCGCGGTGCGTTCCGCGAGCGCTTCTGCCCGTACGACGACGGACGGGCCGCCGAACGCGTCGTGCGCAGGGTGTTCCCGGTCGCCTGATCCTCCGCCCGGGACGGCGGACGTGCGGGCCGGTCACGACGGCTGCCGAGCGTGGCGCGCCGCTCCGTAGGCAGGGCGGCGCAGGAAAGGGCAGGGGCGGACGGTCTCGGCCGCCCACCCCTGCCCCTCCCGGGCCCCTCCCGCGGTCACGCGTGCGTGGCGGAGGCGTCCGTCCGTGCCGGTACGGGTGCGCCGCCCACGGGTGCGGGCGCCGCGGGGCGCCATGCCTGCCAGCCGCGGCACAGTACGTAGGCCGCCGCGGTGGACACGACGAGGAATCCGTCGACCAAGGCGGTCTGCGACGATTCGGGCACGTGACCGACCGCGAGAGCGAACACCGTGACCGCCGTCTTGTGGAGCAGCAGCAGTTCCCACAGCCCTCGTTGACCGCGCGGTGCGACGGCGATGAGCGCCCACAGCCCCGCGAACAGGACGTACGCGAAGGTCCGCCAGGCCTCCGTCAGCAGGCGTTCGTCGGACACGTCGGTCATGATCTGGATGCCTCGTGCCAACGCCCCGAGCGTCGCGACGGCGTCGAAGGCCATCAGCCACCTACCGATGCGGTCCGCCCATGGGGCAGGGGCGTCGTCAGCGGTGTGGAAAACGGCTGTGTTCGGCATGTTCGTCCTCTTCATCGGTGCCGCCTTCGCGGTGGGCGCCGGGCGGTGCGGTCCGTCGGCCGGTACGGCCGGACACCGACCCTTCCACCGGGGCGACCGCCGTCGCGTCGGCGAACGTCGCCTACGGGATGGCCGGGGCCGCAGAGCGGCGGACTGTCGTGTCCGACGGCGGAACACGGCCCCCGCGGCATGCGCCGTGACGCGGCGCCCACGACCGTCCGGCCCGGCTGCTGTCACACGGTCCCGTGCCCGGTGTCGCCGGGCGATCCGGGCGACTGGGCGATCTCCTGTTCGGCGGCTTCGATGACGGACAGTACGGCGGCCGCCGCGGCCACGGGATCACCTGCCTCGACGGCTTGCACGACGGCACGGTGACGGGGCAACGACGCCTCCACCGCGCCGGGGGTCCGCGTGCTGACGACGAAGCTGTGTTCCAGCGCGATGTCCACGGCCCGGCCCAGCGAGCCGAGGAGACGGTTGCCGCTGGCGTCGAGCAGGGCCCGGTGGAAGGCGATGTCCGCCTCGACGTAACCGCTGCGCCCGGGGGCCGCCGCCGCGGCCTCCATGGCCGCCAGCGAGTCGTACAGGACGCGTACGTCGTCGGGGCCGGCCCGGTGGGCGGCGAGCCGGGCCGCCTCGGGCTCGACGATCCGGCGCATTTCACCCGTGTCGCGCAGCAGAGCCGTCGCGTCCCGGGCCTGCTTCCAGCGCAGCACGTCGCGGTCCAGGTGGTTCCAGTGCTCCGGGGGCAGCACACGCGTGCCGGTGCGCGGACGTACGCGCAGCATTCCCTTGGCCACCAGTGCCTTGACCGCTTCCCGCAATATCCCCCGGCTGACGCCGATCCCGGCCGCGAGCACGTCCTCGACCGGCAACGCATCACCGGGCTCCCACGCACCCGCCACGATGCGTTGTCCGAGCTCGTCGACCACGCGCTGATGCGTGGTCGGGAAGTGCACCACGGTCTTCGCTCGCCCCCTGGACGCCATTCATCGAATCATTTAATGATTGTGTCCCAGGGTACGGCCCGCGGGGCCTCACCCGGCAACGCCCCATCGCGAAGCGGACGACGCCACAGCCACGGGAGTGAGTGCATGACCGACGGTCAGAGGACGAACCGACGCAGCCAGGCCTGGTTCGGCGCACAGGGCCGCAGCGGGATGCTGTACCGCTCCTGGATGCGCAACCAGGGTCTCGGGCACGAGGTGTTCGACGGGCGTCCGGTCATCGGCATCGCGACCAGCGCCTCCGAACTCGCCCCGTGCAACACCCATCTCACCCGCGTCGCCGAAGCCGTCAAACGCGGTGTGTGGCAGGCGGGCGGTCTGCCGCTGCAGTTCCCCACGATGGCCACCGGCGAGACCCTGATGCGTCCCACCGCCATGCTGTACCGCAACCTGATGGCCATGGAGGTCGAGGAGCTGATCCGGGCCAACCCGCTCGACGGTGTCGTGCTGCTGTCAGGCTGCGACAAGACGACCCCCGCCATGCTCATGGGCGCCGCCAGCGTCGACCTGCCCGCCGTCATGGTCACCGGCGGGCCGATGCTCAACGGCAAGTACCGGGGCCAGGACGTGGGTTCAGGCACCCACGTGTGGAAGTTCGAGGAAGACCTGAAGACCGGGCGGATGACCGAGGAGGAGTGCTTCTTCGCGGAAGGCTGCATGGCCCGCTCCAACGGGCACTGCATGACGATGGGGACCGCCTCGACGATGGCCTGCGTGGCCGAGGCGCTGGGTATGCAGCTGCCGGGCTCGGCGGCCTGGCCCGCGGTCGACTCCCGGCGGATGGAGACCGCGCAGGCGGCCGGGCAGCGCATCGTGGGGATGGTGGAGGAGGAGCTGCGCCCCTCGCGGATCCTGACCCGGGAGGCGTTCGAGGACGCCGTCCGGGTCAACGCGGCCATCGGCGGCTCCACGAACGCCATCATCCATCTCACCGCACTCGCCGGTCGCGTCGGCGTCGAGTTGAACCTGCGCGACTTCGACGACTTGGCCCGCGCGGTGCCGACGCTGGTCAACCTGATGCCCAGCGGCACCTACCTGATGGAGGACTTCTGCTACGCGGGCGGCCTGCCCGCCGTACTGGCCGAACTGCTCGGCGCGGAGCTGCTGCACGGCGACCGGATCACGGTCACCGGACGCACCGTCGCCGAGAACACCGAGCACGCCGAACGCGTCGACTCCGACGTCATCACCCGCCTCGACGCCCCCTTCCAGCCGGCCGGCACCGGTATCGCCGTACTCCGCGGGAACCTGTGCCCCGACGGTGCCGTGATCAAGCAGTCGGCCGCGTCACCGCATCTGCTCACCCACCGCGGTCCCGCGCGCGTCTTCGACTCCCCGGAGGCCTATCACGTGGTGGCCGACGATCCCGACCTCGACATCGACGAGAACACCGTCATCGTCATCCGCAACGCCGGTCCCAGGGGTTACCCCGGCATGCCCGAGGTGTCCAACGTGCCGCTTCCGGCCAAGCTGTTGAAGGCCGGCGTCAAGGACATGGTGCGCGTCTGCGACGGCCGGATGAGTGGCACCGGGTACGGGACGGTGGTCCTGCACGTGGCGCCCGAGGCCGCCGTCGGCGGACCCCTCGCCCTGGTGCGCGACGGGGACCCCGTCGTCCTCGACGTCCCGAACCGCACCCTGAGCCTGGACGTGGACGACGCCGAGCTGACCCGACGCCGGCAGACGTGGCGGGCCCCCGCCGAGCGGTACACCGGCGGCTACACCTGGCTGTACACACAGAACGTGGAACAGGCCGACCGGGGCGCCGACTTCGGGTTCCTGCGCGGGAGCCGCGGGCACGAGGTCCCCCGCGACTCCCACTGAGTCCGCGTCCGGGACGGCCCGGGGTCATGCTCGGGCGACCGGCTCCTGCCCGACCACGAACTCGGCGTGGAGGTGTCGTGTGTGGTCGACGTGGCGTTGGGGGCCGGTGAGGGTGACGCCGGCGGTGAGGTGGGGTTGGGTGCTGGAGGAGGCGAGGCGTAGTTCGAGGGTGCCTGGTTCGGTGATGCGTTGTCCGTCGCGTCCGGTGAAGGAGGCGAGGTCGGCGGGGACGGTGACGTGGAGGCGTTGGGCCTGGCCGGGGTCGAGGGTGAGGCGGGTGTAGCCGATGAGGCGCTGTACCGGCTGAACGACGGAGGCGACGGGGTCGTGGAGGTAGAGCTGGACGGTTTCGGTGCCGGGGCGCCGGCCGGTGTTGCGGATGGTGAGGGCGATGGTGAAGGCGCCGTCGGTGGGTGCTTCGTGGTGGTCGACGGCGAGGTCGGTCCAGTGGAAGGTGGTGTAGGTGAGGCCGTGGCCGAAGGGGAAGGCGGGGGTGGGGTCGATGCTGGAGACGTTGTTCACGTGGGCGAGACGTGGGCCGAGGTAGGTGGTGGGCTGGGCTCCGGGTATGCGGGGGACGCTGACGGGGAGGCGCCCGGAGGGGTTGAGGCGTCCGGCGAGGATTCCGGCGATGGCGTGGGTGCCTTCTTCGCCGGGGAAGAAGGCCTGGACGACGGCGGCGGACTCGTCGGCGGCGCGGCCCAGTGCGTAGGGGCGGCCGGCGAGCAGGACGGTGACGAGTGGGGTGCCGGTGTCGAGGAGGGCGTCGAGGAGCTGCTGCTGGGCGCCGGGCAGGGCCAGTGACTCGGCGTCGCAGCCTTCGCCGCTGGTGCCGCGTCCGAACAGGCCGGCCCGGTCGCCGAGTACCACGACGGCGATGTCGGCGTCCCGGGCTGCTCGGACGGCTTCGGGGATGCCGGAGGTGTCGCCGTCGTCGATGCCGGTGCCGGGGGCGGTGGTGAACCGGGTGTCGGGGAACTCGGCGGTCAGGGTGTCGCGCAGAGTGGGCAGTTCGATGCCGAGGGGGCTGTAGGGGTGGTGCACGCCGATGTGCTGGGGGAAGGAGTAGCAGCCCAGTACGGCGGTGGGTTCGTCGGCGTTGGGGCCGAGCAGGGCGATGCGGCGGGGCGCGGTGAGGGGAAGAATGCCGTCGTTGCTGAGCAGCACGACGGCTTCCTCGGCGAGGGTGCGGGCCAGTGCGCGGTTGGCGGGGCCGTCGAGGTCGATGCTGCCGCGCAGGGTGTCGGGGGTGTCGAGGTCGGCGCCGGTCAGGGCGGGCGGGAGCGGGGTCCAGTCCGCATCGAGGAGTCCGAGGGCTGTTTTCTGGGTCAGGACCCGGCGCAGGGCGCGGTCGATGAGCGTTTCGGGGACGCGGCCGTCGGTGACGGCCTCCTCCAGGGGAGTGCCGAACGTCTTGACGGTGGGCAGTTCGACGTCGACGCCCGCCCGCAGCGCGGCCCCGGCGGCGTCTGCCCAGTCGCCGGCTATGGCGTGCAGGGTGGTGAGGAAGGCGATGCCGAAGTAGTCGGCGACGACGGTGCCGTCGAATCCCCACGTGTCGCGCAGCAGGCCGGTCAGGAGGTCTTCGTCGGCGGCGGCGGGGATGCCGTCGAGGTCGGTGTAGGCGTGCATGACCGAGCGGGCGCCGCCCTCCCGGACGGCCATCTCGAAGGGCGGCAGCAGGACGTCGGCGCGCTCACGCGGACCCACCGAGGAGGGGGCGAGGTTGCGTCCGGCGCGGGAGGCCGAGTAGCCGACGAAGTGCTTCAGGGTCGCCACGATCCCGGCGGACTCCAGGCCCTGCACGTAGGCGGTGCCGATGGTCCCGACGAGGTAGGGGTCCTCGCCGATGGTCTCCTCCACCCGGCCCCAGCGGGCGTCGCGCACCACGTCAAGGACGGGCGCGAGCCCCTGATGCACGCCGACGGCCCGCATGTCACGGCCGATGGTCGCAGCCATCCGCCGCACCAGATGCGGATCGAACGTGGCACCCCAGGAGAGCGGGACGGGGTAGGCGGTCGCGCCCCACGCGGCGAACCCCGCCAGACACTCCTCGTGCGCCAGAGCGGGAATACCGAACCGGTTCTCCGCGGCGATCCGGGCCTGACTGCGCATCAACGACAGCGCACCCAACGCCGGATCGACCGGAGCCGTACCGAAAGGCCGGGTCAGCTGACCCAGCCCGGCCGGCAGGAGCACATCCAGATCGACGGCCTCCTCCATGTCGTGCTGGTGAGGGGCAACATCCCCACCCTCGTCGGACGCACCCACCCACACGCCGTACAACTGCGCGATCTTCTCCCGCAGAGTCATCGCCCCGACCAGGGCATCGACCCGCTCCGACACGGAAACAGCGCGGTCATTCCAGACAGGGACTGCGGGGGTCTTCTCTTCAGCCACGTTGGCGGTCACTTTCCTCCCAGGGCGAAGGGGTCCCGGCAAGCCGGGATCCGCCGTCGGCCGCGTCGGTCAACGGCTGAATCCAGCGGTCAGACCGCTCAGCAACTGGCGGCGGCCGAACGCGTACAGGACCAGGACGGGCAGTGTGGTGAGGACGACTGCGGCGAGCACGGCGGGAACGTTGACGCTGTACTGGCCCTGGAAGGTCCACAGCGCGAGCGGCAGGGTGCGGCGCTCCGGGCTCTGGGTGAGCACCAGGGGCAGCAGGAACCCGTTCCAGATGGTCAGTGCGTTGAAGATGGTCACGGTGAGGATGGCCGGCCGGGTGAGCGGCGCCGCCAGCCGCCACAGCGTCGTCCATTCGGTGGCGCCGTCGACCCGCATCGAGTCGAACAGTTCCTTGGGGACGTCGCGGACGAAGTTGGCGAGCACCAGTACCGACAGCGGGATGGCGAAGGCGATCGACGGGAGGATCAGCGCCAGCAGGGTGTCGTACAGATGCAGTTTGATGATGATCAGGTAGACGGGGATCACGGTCGCCTGCAGCGGGATGGCCAGACCCATGAGGAAGAGCCCGTTCATCGCGCGCAGGACCCGCATGCGCCACCCTCGGACGATCGCGTAGGCCGCCATGAAGGAGAACAGGACCGCCGGGACCACGGCGCCGGCGGTGACCAACACGCTGTTCATGAAGTAGCGGAGGAAGTCGGACTCGATGACCAGCCGGTAGTTGTCCAGTGTCGGATCGCCCGACGGCACCAGCGGGTTGCTCCCGTAGTAGCGGCTCTGGGCCTTGAGGCTGGTGATGAGGGTCCAGTACAGGGGCACGGCCACGACGACGAGCCAGATCCATCCGGCCAGGCCGCCGGCCCAGTTGCGTCGGCGGGCCGGCCGGGAGGAGCGGCGTGGCCGCTCGCGGCCGGTGGTCCCGGGCGGTCGTCGTGCCTCGGGCAGCGTGGCGGTCACCTCAGGCCCCCTCGAGTTGGCTCGCCCCGGCGTCCCGGCCTCCGAGCCGGCGCAGCAGCAGGGCGAGGGCGAGACCCAGCAGGACGAGGATGACCGCGATGACGCTGGCCGGGCCCATCAGGCTGGCCTGGAAGCCCCGTTTGTACATGTCCAGTGCGAGGACCCGGGTGGCGTCACCCGGTCCGCCCTCGGTCAGGACGAAGATGAGGTCGAAGAAGGTCAGCGACCCCACCACCATCAGTGTGGACGAGGTGATGATGGTGTACCTCAGCTGGGGCAGCGTGATGCTGAAGAACTGCCGGATGCGTCCGGCGCCGTCCAACTGCGCCGCCTCGTAGAGGGAGTGCGGAATCTGCTGGACACCACCCTGGTAGATCAGGGAGTGGAACGGGACGAACTGCCAGGAGACGACGAAGACGACGACTCCGAAGGCGAGCCCGGGCCGCCCCAGCCAGTCCTGGCTGAGCAGTTGCAGCCCCAGCCCCGCCCCGAGCCCGAAGTTGGGGTCCAGCAATGCCTTGTACGCGATGGCGATCGCCGCGGAGCTGAGCATCAGGGGCACGAAGTAGATCACGCCCAGCACCGCACGGTAGCGCTGGCGGCCCGCCAGGAACGTGCCGAGCAGAATGCTCAGCGGTGTCTGCACGGCCCAGGACACGGCCATCACCAGGAACGTCACCCAGAGGGCGTGCGGCAGCCCGGGGTCGGTGAGCACCGCACGCCAACTGGTCAGCCCGGACGGGTGGATGGTGCCGATCCCGTCCCAGGTGGTGAAGCTCAGCGCGAAGACACCGACGAGCGGAATCACCGCGAAACCGACGAAGACCACCAGCGCCGGTGTTGCCAGCCACGGCAGGATGCTGCGCGGCGGGCGACGGGGCGGATGGCCGGTGAGTGAGCTCATTTGCCGATGACCGCGTTGAGGGCGCCGGCGAACTGCTTTGGTGAGATGGAGAGTTGGAATAGCTTGACGATGTTGTCCAGCAGGGTCTCGGCGGCCGTGGGACTGAGCGCCTGGTCCCAGGACTGCACGAACGTCCCGGCCTTGCTGGCAATGCCGTAGTTGACCTCGAGGAAGTCGGCGCTCTTGGAGGCGGCCAGCAGTTTCTCCGTGCCGAGCCGGACCGGCACCGAGCCGTTGTCGATCCACGCCTTGACCTCGGCGTCCTGGAGGACGCCGGTCGCGAAGAAGTCCTTGGCGATCTTCTTCTCCTCGGTGGTGGCCTTCGAGGAGATGGACAGGTACTGGGCCGGGTTGCCGACCGTGTTGCTCGGATCGCCCTTGCCCCCGTCGACGGGCGGGAAGTTCATGTACCCCAGCCCGCCGCCGGCGACGAAGTCCCCGCCGTCGGCCTGCTGGATGCCGTACGACCACGAGCCGTGCAGCATCATCGCGGCCTTGCCGGTGTACAGCAGTGCCTGGTCGGCGTTGGAGTCCGCGGTGATGGAGGAGAAGCCCTTGATGAACCCGTCCGCCTCGACCAGTTCCTGCACTTTGGTCAGCGCGGCGATGGCGTCCGGGTGGGACCAGGCGTTCTTCTCGCCCTCGATGACGGCCTGGAACACCTCGGGTCCGCCGATGCGGTCGAACAGGAACTCCAACCACATCATGTTGGTCCACCGGGACTGGCCACCGAGGGAGAACGGCGCTATGCCCTTCGCGTTGAACTCGGGCACCAGCGCCATGATGTCGTCCCAGGACTCGGGCGGTTCCACCCCGACCTGGTCGAAGACCTTCTTGTTGTAGTAGAGGACGACCGGCTGCACGTTCTCGCACGGCATCGCGTAGATCTTGCCGTCGACGGTCGCCGGGTCGAAAGAGGTCGCAAGGAGCGACTTCTTGATGTCGGAGTGCTCCTCGAACCACGACGTGAGGTCCTCGACCTGGCCCGCTTTCGCGTAGGTGCGCAGTGTCCCACCGCCCCACCCCCAGATGATGGTGGGCGCCTGTCCGGCGCCTATGGCGGTCTTGATCTTCGTTTTGTACGCGTCGTTCTGGAAGGTGGTGTCCTCGATCCCGTCGTCGGGATGGGCCTTGTTGTACGCGTCCACCGCGCCGGCCCGGACGCCTTCCTGCGGTTGGCCGTTCAGGTACCAGTACGTGGCCCCGCCACCGCTCTTGCCGGGTCCGGACGAGCCGCAGGCGGCCAGCGCCGCGGAGGCCGGTACAGCGGCGGCCAGGCCGAGGAGGGAACGTCGGGAGAGCGCCATGTCTTTTCTCCGCACTCGAGAGCCGCCGGCTTCTCGTGAGTCATGGTGAAAGATTTTCGAAACAGCCTTCTCCGTGCTCTGTGCGTGCAAATTAGGTTTGGCGCTGATGCCCTGTCAAGGCATCTGCATGAGCGGCCTTGTACAGGCGATAAATGCCATGGTCCAGGCCTCGACGACCGTGTGAAGCGCTGAGTGGCAAGCGTCGAAAGTTTTCGAAAAGGATTGGTTGATCGCAGAGGGTGGAGGGCAGAAGCTGAGAGCCGGGATGCGTTGCCGGCCCGGCCGGCGGCTCACCACTCCGGTGGAGGCACACGTGGGAGGAACCGATGCGACCGAACGCGAGGCGCACCACTTTGGCGGACATCGCCCAGGAGGCCGGAGTCTCCGTCGCGACCGTGTCCAAAGTGGTCAACGGTCGCGGGGACGTGGCGCCGCAGACCCGCACACGGGTGCAGGAACTGCTGCACCGGCACGACTACCTCGCTCCGGTGTTCCGCCACACCGAGGCCGCCGCCGGCCCGACCATCGAGGTGCAGTTCAAGGGCGGACTGAAGTCCTACGTGGCCGAGACCCTGGAAGGCATCATCGACTCCGCCGCCGAGCTGGGGGCCTCGGTCGTGATCAGCAGGGCGTCCGGCGCCCCGCACTGGGCCCGGGACCTGGTCTCGGCCGGGCGTCGCGCCGTCATCGCGGTCACCAGCGTGTACACCGCGGCGCACCTGAACGAACTGGCCCGGTCGGGGCTGCCGCTGGTGGTGCTGGACCCGTTGCACCTGCCGGACAGCCGGGTCAACAGTGTCGGGGCCACCAACTTCGCCGGCGGCCTGGCCGCGACCCGGCACCTGCTCTCCCTGGGGCACCGCCGTATCGCCTATCTCGGCGGCCCCGCCATGGCCGTGTGCAACCAGGCGCGCATGCACGGCTACCGCGCCGCCATGGAGGCGGAAGGGTTCCAGGTGCCCGAGGCGCACGTCCGGCCGGGAGAATTCACCTACGAGACCGGGGCGCTCGGAGCCGCGGCGCTGCTGGACCTGCCGGAGCCACCGACGGCGATCTTCGCGGGCAACGACGAGATCGCCGTCGGCGCCGTGGAGGCCGCACGTGTCCGCGGTCTGCGCGTCCCGGAAGACCTGAGCGTCGTGGGCTTCGACGACACGAGCCTCGCGCAGATGGCCTCACCGCCGCTGACCACCGTGCGCCAGCCGCTGCGGGAGATGGGCGGCGCCGCCCTGCGCACCGCCCTCCGGCTCGCCAACGGGGAGAAGACCGAGTCCCACCACATCGAGCTCGCCACCGAACTCGTGGTACGCGCTTCGACCGCGCCCCCCGGCCGCTGACGGACTTCAGATCCCGTCACGGCCTCGAAAGTTTCGAATCGCGCAATACTGCCGTGCTGCCGTGAGCCAAAAGTCGGAAGCCTCCTGGTCGAGCCCGTAGCCGGTCCGTGCGTGTATGAAACTTTCGAGCCAAACCCCGAAACGTGCTTGTGAAAAGTATTGACGACGCCTCATCGGTGCGTCGATCATCCCTGCTGAGAAACCGGCAACAGTCCGGTATGCCGAACATGGTTGACCCCCGCGTGCGTTGTGCTGCACGGCAGCTCGACGCACAGCCGCGCGGGCAGATCTGCGCACCGAAGCACCCGCGCCACCCTGTGCGTTCCGGTGAGGTTCGCACACGCACGTTGGCTCTCCCCGCGCGGGACGACGCGTTCTCCCGCGCTCCAGTCCCTTCGTGACCCCTGCCTTGGAGGCACTGTCATGGGCTCCCGCACCCTTCCCAGACCCGATATACGCCGAAAGGCGCGCGGTCTGCTGCTGGCGCTGGTCGTCGGCGTCCTCGGAACGGCCACCGCACTCGTGGCGCCGCCCTCCGCCCACGCGGCCGAGAGCACCCTCGGCGCCGCGGCGGCGCAGAGCGGCCGCTACTTCGGCACCGCCATCGCCTCGGGCAAGCTGGGCGACTCGGCGTACACGTCGATCGCGAGCCGTGAGTTCAACTCGGTGACGGCCGAGAACGAGATGAAGATCGACGCCACCGAACCGCAGCGAGGCCAGTTCAACTTCTCCGGCGCCGACCGCGTCTACAACTGGGCGGTGCAGAACGGCAAGGAGGTGCGCGGCCACACCCTGGCCTGGCACTCCCAGCAGCCCGGTTGGATGCAGAGCCTCAGCGGCAGCACCCTGCGCCAGGCGATGATCGACCACATCAACGGCGTGATGGCCCACTACAAGGGCAAGATCTCCCAGTGGGACGTCGTGAACGAGGCCTTCGCCGACGGCAGTTCGGGCGCGCGAAGGGACTCCAACCTGCAGCGCACCGGGAACGACTGGATCGAGGTCGCCTTCCGCACCGCACGTGCCGCCGACCCGGCGGCCAAACTCTGCTACAACGACTACAACGTCGAGGACTGGACCTGGGCGAAGACCCAGGCCATGTACAACATGGTGCGGGACTTCAAGCAGCGCGGCGTACCGATCGACTGCGTCGGCTTCCAGTCGCACTTCAACAGCGGCAGCCCCTACAACAGCAACTTCCGCACCACCCTGCAGAGTTTCGCCGCGCTCGGTGTCGACGTCGCCGTCACCGAACTCGACATCCAGGGAGCCCCGGCCGCGACCTACAGCAACGTGATCAACGACTGCCTGGCCGTCGAGCGCTGCCTGGGCGTCACCGTCTGGGGCGTGCGCGACAGCGACTCCTGGCGATCGGAGCAGACGCCGCTGCTGTTCAACAACGACGGCAGCAAGAAGTCCGCCTACACCGCCGTCCTCAACGCACTGAACGGCGGCGACTCCACCGAGCCCCCCGCGGAATCCGGGCAGATCAAGGGCGTCGGTTCGGGCCGCTGCCTGGACGTGCCCGGCACCAGCACCGCCGATGGCACCCAACTCCAGCTGTGGGACTGTCACGGCGGGACCAACCAGCAGTGGACGTACACCGAGGCCGGTGAGTTCAGGGTCTACGGCGACAAGTGCCTGGACGCCGGCGGCACCGGCAACGGCACCAGGGTCCAGATCTACAGCTGCTGGGGCGGCGACAACCAGAAATGGCGCCTCGACTCCAACGGATCCGTCGTCGGCGTCCAGTCCGGTCTCTGCCTCGACACCGTCTCGGGCGGCACCGCCAACGGCACCCTGATCCAGCTCTCCTCCTGCTCGAACGGCGGCAGCCAAAGCTGGAGCCACACCTGAGAGGTCCTGCCACCGGCCATCGGGCGGTGACTTGCTCGCGGGTTGCCCGGAGTGCGGCAGCGCCTCCGGGCAACCCGCGAGCCGCACGGCGGGGGTGGTTCTGGGTCCACCTCTGTGGGGGTGCTGGACCGCTGGTGGGCCGAACGGGCCGTTCATAGCGTTGTGTTCATGATGGATGACACGAACAGAGAACGAACAGGTGTCACCCGGCGGACGGCGCTGCGGGGGCTGGGACTCGCGGTGGGGGGAGTGGCGTCGGCCGCCGGGCTCGTCGCCTCGCCGGCCGCGGCGGCCCCCCGTCGCGGGCTCGCGACCTACGTGCTGGTGCACGGGACCCACAGCGCCGGCGCGTTCTGGACGCCGATCGCCCGCGAGCTGGTGCTGCGCGGCCACCGCGTCGTCATGGTGGACCAGCCGGGGCACGGCGCGGAGGCTTTCGTGGCGGAGTCGTACCAGCGGCAGGATCTCGCAGCGATGGCGGTCGAGCCCTCCCCGCTGAAGGGCCTCGGGCTGGACGACTACGAGGCGCGCGTCACGGGCATCGTGCGGCGGGCCGCACGGAACGGACCGGTGGTGCTGGTCGGGCACAGTCTGGGTGGCGTGTCGGTCAGCCGGGTCGGCGACGCCGTACCGCACCTGCTTCACCACATCTGCTACATGGCTGCCTTCTGCCCCAGCCGCGTCCTGCCCACCGCGGACGCCTGCACGGCGGCACCCGAGAACGCGGACGCCGTCAGCCCGGTGGAGCTGACGGTGGGTGACCCGGACCGGCTCGGGGTGTTGCGGCTGAACTTCCGTACGGGTGTCAGCGGCGAGTTGGCCCTCCTGAAGGAGATGATCTGTGCGGACTACCCCGACACCGACTTCCGCCGGATGCTGGCCGGCATGCAGACCGACGAGCCCGTCGCCGCCTATGCGGGCCGAGCGGTCGGCCGGGCCGGCACCTGGGGACGCGTTCCCCGCACGTACCTGCGGTTCGGCAGGGACCGTACGATCGCCACCGCGCTCCAGGACAGAATGATCGCGGAAGCCGACGCGTCCACCCCCGGCAACAGCTTCCGCGTGCACGATTTCCCCGGGGCGTCGCATGTCGGCCCCCTGGACCCCACCCCGGTCGCCGACGTCCTGCACACGCTCGCGGGGCACCAGGCGCGATGAGCCCCACAACACCGCTGTGCTCTGATCAATCTGCGGTGCGGGGCCGGCGTGCCTGCTGGAAGAGGAAACGCGGGCGCCTTCATCACGAAAGTGCCCGCGCACGCCCGGCACTCGTCCCGCCCCGCACCGGGAGGAATCGGCGCCCACCGGACACGGGTTTCGGCCGGTACTCCTGCGGCGCCGGCTGGTCTCCTCTGCGGAGACGACAGCCGACCGTTTGCCTACCGGTGGGCGAAGAAGCCGCCGTCGGCGTGAGCAGCACCGTTTTCGAGGTAGGACGCGCCGTTGGGCCCGCCGGCGTTGGCGAACACGCCGACGTAGGCATCCTGCGAGTAGCCGCCGCCGAAGGCACCGCCCTGCTCGTTGCCGTGATCACCGGCGGCTGCGGCGCTCGCCCCGGCCACAACCAGGCCGGCCGCGAGCAGCCCTGCAGTCAGTAGACGCTTGGACATGATGACCTCCATAGTGCTGATGTACTGCACGAACGTCACAGCAATGCCCCTTGCCCGCACTGCTCACCCGGCCACGACCGGGTTTCACTCCTCCCGTTCCGCCATATGCCGAAGCCGATCGACGACTCCCGCGCTTCCGGTCTTCCGCCTCCTCCGCGCGGTGCGGCTGCGCGGGCACGTACGGAGTCGGGCGCTTCGGACAACCACCACGGTCATGCGTTCCTCGGACGATGCCGGCACCTACTGGACGTACTGGCTCAGCCAGGCGTTCGGCCGGCCGGGGCCCTCGACCCGGGCGCACCTGCGGTGGCACGCGCACGGCACAACCCGCCGCGAGGGCCGTCCTTCAGGTGCCGGGTGAGTCCTGGACGGACAGTTCTAGGGCAAGTTGCATACAGCGCAGGCGGGCTGGGGAAAAGTGGTAGGGCATCTTGCCGATCGCTTCGCCCGCGCTCATGGAGCCGGCCTCCCGCCTGTTAGGGCTGAGACCGGCCTCGTCGTCGCCGTCCTCGGGGTGCAGAGTGTCCCAGGCGTCGAAGAGGGCATCGTCCTCCTCGTCCAGGCCGGATTCCTCGATGACGGTGTGCAGGGCGCGTTCGAAAGCGTGCCGCTCGGCGGCCACTTGAGCGACCCGTGGATCGTCGACGGCGACGCTGTCGTCGAGTGCTTCCTCGGCGTCATCGACGCGGTCAGAATCCATCCGCAGCGTGGGATGCCTGGCCAGGACGATGAAGCGCGTGGCCTGGACGGCTGCGCCGAGCGGGCCGAAGATCCGCTCGGTGACCAACAGGGTGTCCAGATCCGCCTGGCGCAGGGAGCCCTCAGGCAGCCTCTTGAGGCGTTCGGTGACGAAGTCGGAGAGCAGCCCCATCCGGCTGCCTTCGGTGCGCATCCGCTGCACGGCGTTCCGCTGCCGCCGCAATTCCGCCTCCTGGTCGGCGAGGCTTTCCTCCAACCGATCCAGGATGACCGCGATACCGTCTTCGCAGTCCGTGCCGGCGGAAGCGATGCCGGTGGTGAAGGCGTCACGGATGTCGTCCAGAGCGATCCCGGCGTCGGCCATCTTGCGAATCCACAGCAGTCGGATCATGTCCTCGTACCCATAACGGCGGCGGTCGTCGCCGCCCCGCTCGGGCTCGGGGAGCAGACCGATCTCGTGGTAGTGGCGAATCGCCCGCGGCGTGGTGCCGGCGAAGGCGGCCGCGTCACCGATCCTGACCTGACGGGGCGGCACGAACGACGAATGCATGAGCAGGGACCTTTCCTCAGGCGGCCGACACCCGGCGCGTAAGTCCACCGGACCACATGCCGCTACGGAAGGTGCAAATCCCCTGCACACCGCCCCGCGCTCATGCCGGGAAACACGCCCTTCCTCCGCATCGACCGCTTCCGGCACAGCGGGCCGGTGCGGCGGCTGAGAAATGCGCCGCCGTCTGGCCTGCGACTACGAAACCCACCCCCATCGATCGTCAGCCGTGATCCAAGGAGACGCAGGTCGACGCGGGCGCCTCGCTGAGCGGCGGGAGTCTCAGGCGCGTTGCTGCTCTGCCGTGGGAGGCAGAGGGTCGAGCACCGGGTTGGTGAGGTGCTGGTAGATGATCGCGGTGCGGAAGCCGGCGATCTCACGGCGGTTGGTGAACTGGTCCAGGAGGAAGGCGTGCAGATGGTCGATGTCCTGGGCTGTGACGTGGACCAGGAAGTCGTCGCTGCCGGCCATCGTGTAGACCGAGACAACCTCCGGCAGTTGCGTCACCGACTGTTCGAAGGCGGCGACGACGTCCCGGCGCAGCGGCCGGATCTGGGTGGACACCATGGCTTGGACCGGGCGGTTGAGTGCGCGCAGGGAGACTTGGGCCTTGTACCCCTGGATGATGCCGCGCTTGTGCAGGAGCCTGGTGCGTTCGAGGCAGGTGGACGGTGCGATGCCGAGCTTCTCGGCGAGCGCACGATTGGACAGCCGACCATCCATCTGCAGATGACGCACGATCGCCGAATCAACTTCGTCCATGACTACCTCCACGACCGAGAGGCCGAATTTAGTTCGGCACGGGATCAGAAGTTCCGTGCATCATTCTAGCCTCAGGGGTATGGGGCAAGCATTTGTGCATGAAGAGGTCGTCGTACGTCGCGGAAGCCGCTCGGGGCTGCCACTGATCGTCTCTGTCCACTCCCGGGTTCTGGGCCCGGCGGTCGGCGGGTGCCGGCTACGCCGTTACGAGACCTGGCAGGACGGGCTGGCGGATGCGCTGCGCCTGTCGGAGGCCATGACGTACAAGGCCGCAGTGGCCGGTCTGGACTTCGGCGGGGGCAAGAGCGTGATCGTCCTCGGCAAGGACACCGAACTCACCCCGCACCTGCGCGAGGCCGCGCTTGAGGACCTGGGCGAGCTGATCGCCTCCTGGGAGGGTTCGTACCGGACCGGTCCCGACATCGGCACCGGCCCGGACGACATGGTGGTCCTGAAGCGATTCTCGCCGCACGCGTACTGCGCGCCCGAGGGGCACGGCGGGACCGGAGATTCCGGTGGTCCCACCGCCACCGGCGTGCTGGCCGCGCTGCGTGCCGGTGCCCGGCACGTGTTCGGCGACGCCTCCTGCGTCGGCCGGAGGGTCGTCATCAGCGGATTCGGATCGGTTGGCGGCGGCATCGCTGACGGCCTGGCTGCCGAAGGCGCTCACGTCGTGGTGTCGGACGTGGACCAGTCGCGAAAGGACGCGGCTCTGGCGAGCGGTTACGGATGGGTCGAGCCCGATCAGGCGCTGTCCGCACCCGCCGACATCTTTGTCCCGGCGGCCGTCGGCGGCCTGCTCAGCGAAGAGTCCGTGCCCCGGCTGTCCGCCCCTCTGGTCGTCGGACCGGCCAACAATCAGCTCACCGAGGAGTCCGTCGCCGATGCTCTCGCGGGGCGCGGCGTCGTCTGGGTACCCGACTACGTTGCCAGTGCCGGCGGCATCGTCTACGCGCTCAGCCGGGAATCGGAGAACTGCGGCCACGAGAAGGCTCACAAGCGGGTGGAGGGCATCGGCGACACCGTCAGCCACGTCCTCGACCTGGCCCGTTCGACTGGCGTGACCCCGCGGCAGGCCGCCCGGCAGATCGCCGAGGACCGGCTCGCTTCCGCTGCCGCGGCGCTGTGAACGGGAGGCAGTTTACTGACCTGGGCCGTATGTGCCTGCTGGGTAGAGTCGTGCGGGCTACTACCTCGCGCACCGGCAAGGCGTGTCCGTGCCGCCGCGCGAGCCGCTCTCCGAAGGGAACACAGAAATTCAGAGTGCGGCAGTGATCCGGCCGTTCGGCCGGCATACGGTCATGCCCACCATGAACCCGCACCCGACAGGGATCGCCGCCCGGAGGGCGCCCGGGGGCGCGCCTCCGAGTCGTCCGATGCCGGGTAGGAGACCGACGAAACGAATGGATCACGATGAACGATGAGCAGGTGGAAGTCGCAGACCTCCAGGCGGCGTTGGGCGCGCGCGAGCGGCTGCGGCAGTGGGCCGACGGCGGGCAGGTGGCTGAGCTGCTGTACGCGGCGTCGGCGAGCGGATGGTTGGACATACTGAAGGAGCCCACGACCGTCGAGGCGCTGGCCGAAAACAGCGGCGTCTCCACCGAGCGCGCGCGCCGGGTCATCGAAGTGTTCCTGGCCGCTGAGGTAGTTCGCAGCCTGGAGGGTCCCTCACCTGCCTACGTACTCACCACGGAGTTCGCGGCGCTGCACCGCAGTCCCGCCGGGGTACGGCTCGACGACACGATCGACGACCTCGCCGCGGCTCGCAACCGCATCCGCTCGGCCTTCTCGCCGGACGCACGGGACCACTGGGAGCAAGACGCACTGATCGTCGCCCGCAACTGGGGCATGCTGCCCACCGCAGCCTCGCGGGCCATCTTCTCGATGGCCTACAACGCAGTGCCGGAATACCGCGACCGGCTGGCCGCAGGCGGCACGCTGCTGGACGTCGGCAGCGGCGTCGGCGGAGCCCTGCTGACCACCCTGACGATATTCACCCAGTTGCGCGCGGTTGGCGTCGAACGGGCCGACGACGTCGTCCAGGAACTGCGCACGCGGGCCGAAGCGGCCGGTGTGGCCTCCCGCTTGGAGGTCCGGTGCGCGGATGCCCGTGATCTCTCTGACGAGGCGGTCTGTGAGGTCGCCTACTGGGCTCAAGCGTTCTTCCCCCGTGATGCTCGCGCGAGCACCCTGGCCGCAGTGCGGCGTGCGTTGGTTCCCGGGGGGTTGCTCTTGGTGCAAGAACTGACACCGTCGGCGCAGGACACGCCGGAAGCACAGCTGCATTCAGCCCTCGCCGCGCTCGTCGCCGAATCCCGTGGTGTCCCCCCTGTCTGCACTGCCGAGGAACTCGCCGCAGAACTGCGGGATGGCGGCTTTGAGGATGTGCAGGTGGTGGTTTCCCCTGTCGGCCGCCTCGTCGTGGGCCGACGGGGGAACTGACAGAGAGCGACTTGAGGACGGTGCGGTAGCCGAGGCAGCACCACGGACGGCGCATCGAGTCTCCGGCGGTCCGGGCAGCGTGGCGTTCGCCTTCAACGCCTGTGGGAATGGGCAGGCACCGACGAATCGGCACTTTCCGGCGTCCGGACCGAATCCTGCTCGTCTGGACGAGGAGCTGGCCGTGCCGTGGCAGGGCAGCCTGGAAGGCCGACGCCATGCTGCACGAGAAGGAGTCCGGAACCTGGCCGCGGCTGCCGGCACCCGCCACCAACTGGTGTTCGTCGATCCGCTGGTGGCTACGACGATCCATCTGCGGCACGACCTGTCGCGGACGTGTTCGCCCGCGCCCAGGCCGAAGGGGATCTGAGCCTCGTCGTTGATCACCTTCGTCGGGAACAGTCATGCCAGCCCCGGAGGCCAGCGGCCCTCTTGCAAGACCGCGGAGAAGACAACGGGGGCGGTGATCGGTTCAAGTGATGGCCTTCGCCAGGTCGAAGAGTGCTTCCGCATTGCCGGAGGCGATCTTGGCACGGTCTCTGGGGTCGGGGATGGCCTCGAAGAAGTGCCCGACCCCTGCCGCGTCGGGGCGGTGGAAGGGATAGTCGGTGGAGAACAGCACCTGGTCGACGGCGGTGAAGTCGAGGGTGTGGCGCAGCAGGCGCTTCTGCAGCATGCCGCTGCTGGTTATGTGGATGTTGGTCTTGATGTAGTCGGCCACTCGACGTTCGAGGTGCGGGGCGACGCCTGAGAGGCTGTCGGCGCGGTCCATCCAGAACAGCAGCATTTCACCCCAGTGCCCGAGAACCAGCTGGAGATCGGGGTGGCGGTCGAAGGCGCCGCTGAGAATGAGGCGCAGCGCGGCCAGACCGGTGTCCATGTGCCAGCCCCAGCCGAAGGTCGCCAGGCCCAGCTCAACCTGCGGGTCCAGGCCGCGGTAGGCGGCGTCACGCAGTGCGTTGGAGACAATCTGCGGGTGGATGAAGATGGGCTGGCGCAAGCGGGCCGCGGTGGCCAGCAGGTCGTCGTATGCGGGATCGTCCAGCGTGCGGCTGCCGGCCCGGCCGTGGACCATGGCGCCGACGTGGCCCAGCTTGGTGGCGCACCGTTCGAGTTCCGCGGCGGCGGCCTGCGGGGCGCTGGTGGGCAGGGTCGCGAAGGCGCGGAAGCGGTCGGGGTGCGCGCGGACGGCGTCGGTGGCCTCGTCGTTGGCTTCCCGTGCGAGCGCGATGGCCTCCGGTGCGGGCAGTGGCTGAGTGGCGGGGGTGACGACCGAAAGGATCGAGAGGTCGATTCCCGCGGCGTCCATGGCCTCGATGCGGCCCTGGCCGATGTCCTCGAGCCGCACCTGGGTGTCGCCCCTGGCGTTGAAGGCGACGCTCTCATCGCGCGCCCCGAGCGCGAGGCGGTCGAGTGCCTTACGGATATCGGCGCTGTTCCAGTGCTCTTCGATGGCGATGGTCTTCATGGCGGGGCTCTCCCGGGCGTCAGCGAGCAGGTCGGAGGCGGGTACCGTGCTCGTCACCAGTTGACGCTCCGGTTCTGGCGGTCCAGGTAGTGCAATCCGCCCCTTCCCGTCTGCGCCTCGATCGTGTCGGCCACTCCGGGGATCGAGTCATCGAGGTTCAGGCGTGCGCCGGGACCGCCCAGATCGGTCTTGACCCAGCCCGGAGCCATCAGCAGCAGGGTGCGCGGGTCATCGGCGTGCCGTGCGGCGAAGCTGCGCATGAGCTGGTTCAGCGCGGACTTACTCGCCCGGTAGACCTCGAAGCCGCCGTTGGTGTTGTCGGTGACGCTGCCCTGGCCCGATGACATCACCCCGATGGTGCCGCTCGGAGGGACCAGGTCCTCAAGGGTCTCGATGACGCGCATCGGGCTCAGAGCGTTGGTCACCATGACACGGATGAAGTCGTCGGTGGACACATCCGTGAACGTCGCCGAGGGATCGGTGGTGTAGTTCGTTCCGGCGTTGACGAACAGCAGGTCGATACGCGAACCTCCCAGACGCTCATGCAGCGCCGTGACCTGCGCGGGAACCGCGATGTCGACGGTCTCCACGGTCAGCCGGCCCCCGGCCGACTCGGCCAGCTCGCGCAACGCGGAGGGCTTGCGCTCCGTCGCGGTGACCTGCCAGCCACGGTCAAGGAACTCCGTGGTCAGCGCGTAGCCGAGCCCGCGCGACGCACCGATGATCAATGCCCTCTTCTCGCCACCTGTACTCATGCCTGCTCCTCACTGTCAGGACGGGCCGACCCGGGCTCCCGCCCATGGCCCGCATCACACGTGCCGGCACTTTCTCCCGGGCCGCCGCTTGAGAACTGATTGCCGCGCGATGCGCCGGGCGCGGGTACCGCCTGCCCAAGGCTTCGGCCAAGCGGCGCAGCTGCCAGGCGCCGCGCGGTGTGGGGCGCCGTGGCTCTCCGTACTTCCCTGGCGGAGGCAGTTGAGACAGCAATCAGCTGTAGGCAATCTATGCGCTCAGGAACTGCATGTCAAAAGATATATATCGAAGGATAGGTAAGCTATGCTGACAGGGTGGAAGAGAAGCAAAGGGCGCGGCTCTTCGAGCTCGCCGACCTGATCCTGGCGGTGGGGCGCCACGTCAACGCAGCCAAAGAGGTCAACGCTGAATCAGGGACACCGCTCGAAGGAGCCGTGATGCGGTACGTCGACCGCCACCCGGGCACCACGGTGAGCGCGGCGGCCGACGCGACCCAGATGATCTCCAGCAACGTCAGCAGAGCCGTTCGTGGTCTGGAGAAGAAGGGGCTGTTGCGGCGCGACGCCGATCAGCACGACGCCCGGCGAGTACGCCTGTACCCCACCCCAAAGGCAGCCGAGAACCTGGAGCGGCTACGTGACACTTGGGCCCGCCTGCTCGACGGAACGGTCACCGACGCCGGCGAGGTCGACACCTTGATCGCGGCTCTGCAGAACATCGAGACCCGGCTCGTCGCCCAGTCTCGCGGTGCCACCAGACAGCCGTGACGGTCTCTGACGAGCCTCAGTACCCGCACTGAGGCTCTGTGTCGCCGGGGCCCGGCCCCTATTGCGGAGCCGCAGGAGCGGTAACGGGAGCGCGATATACGACCCGTTGGTGATCTCGGCGCCGGCCGCTGCGAGCGGAGGGGAGATGCCGAGCCTGCCCAGGGACAGCGTCGCCGCCGCCGTATCGAAGTCCGCCGTGCTCGTACGATGGGTTCCATGCGTAAGCTCGATGCGAAGCGCTGCCCTCCGGAGGGGTTGACGAGGCCAGGAGAGCCGGCCGGGAAGCGGGGGCCGACCGCGCATGTGTCCGCGCTGCGTCTGCTGGCCGCTGGTCTGGAGGGGGAGGGCGGTGACGGTGTCGCTCTCGTCCGCCGCGCCGGTTCTGCCGGGCAGGTGACAACCGACGACACGCGCGTTCCCACGGACCACCTCAGCAGACTCTGGCGACTGGGGCTGGGCGCGACCGATGATCCGTGTCTCGGAGTGAAGGCGGCCGGTCACTGGCGTTTCGGCCGGCTCCGGTTGATGGACTACCTGGTCGCGAACGCCCCGACGCTGGCTGAGGTCTTCACGGTCACGGAGCAGTACTCGGCCCTTGTGAACACGGCACCGAACGAGATCCGCCTGACCGGCGGCACGGGAGGTAGGGGGACGGTCACCTACCAGATCCGGTCGGGCGATCCCGATGTCGACGCGATGGCCAGCCAGTACGCGCTGGCGACGGTGCTGTTCCGGGCGCGGTACGTGGCCGGGCGGGAGATACGTCCGCTGCACGTCTCTCTGACCTCCGACGCTCCGGCGCATCACCGCGAGCTGGCCGTCCGATTCGGCGCGCAGCGCCTCGACTTCGGGGCCGCCACCACCACCATGACGCTCGCGTCCGCGGATCTGTCGCTGCCGCTGCCGGACGCCGATGCGCGGCTCGGCGAGGTCCTGCGGCAGCACGCAGCCGACGTCATCGCGGCCCAGGCGCGTTCCTCCCCCTGGACGGCCAGGCTTCGGCAGGTCGTCACGGCCCAGCTGGCCGGCGGCGGCCTGTCGCTTCAGACGGTGGCGAGGGCGCTGGCACTGAGCCCGCGCAGCCTGCACCGCCGCCTTGCGCAGGAGGGCACCACCTGGCGGGACCTCGTCGACACGGTGCGCCGCGACCGCGCCACCGTCCTGCTGGCCCGGGGCATGAGCCGGAAGGAGGTCGCGGCCCGGCTGGGCTTCGGTGACACCCGCGCTCTCCGTGCCGCGCTGCGCCGCTGGCGCAGGGACTCCGCTGTTGTGACGTCAGCCGACCGGTCCTGACGCTGACGCGAGAAAGCCGCCTTGTGGCACTCCGGAGCCTCCGCCCGGGCGGGCCGGGCCCGCAAGGATCGTTCACGGAAGCATCTCGCGACAAAGGCAGGCAGATGATGGTGAGCGATCAGGAGATCATCGAACGATTCCCGGTGGGGTACTACTCCCTGCACCCGGACATCTCCCTCAACTTCCAGCTCAACCGGTTCTACGGCTGGGCGAACGAGGAACGCATGCTGGAGGAGCTGCGGACGGTGGCGGCGCGCGTCTCCGACTATGCCGACTGGACACGAGTGATGCTGGAATTCAGCGACGGGGCACTGGCGGCCGGCCGCCGGCTGCCCGCCGCCTACTACGCCCGCGCGGCCCAGTTCTTCCTTCGCCCCGACGATCCGCGGTTTGCGCCCGCCCAGCGGCGCTTCCTCGACAACGCCGAGGCGGGGAACGGCGTTACCGCCACCGACCGGCACTCAGTCCCCTACGGGACGACGCGGCTCACGGCCTACCGTTTCACCCCGGCGCGGCCGCGCGGCACCATCGTCGTCTTCGGTGGGTACGACAGCTACATCGCGGAATGGCTGCCCGCCGCCCTTGCCCTGCGTGACTCCGGGCTGGACACCGTGATCTTCGACGGGCCCGGCCAGGGCACCGTGCTGGACGCGGGCACTGCGATGACCCCGGACTGGCATCTGCCGGTGGCCGCCGTTCTGGACCACTTCGGGCTCTCCGACGTCACCCTCGCGGGCTTCTCCCTCGGCGGCTGCCTGGTGATGCGCGCGGCCGCACACGAGCCCCGGGTCGCCCGGGTCATCGCCTGGGACATCCTCACCGACCTCTTCGAGGCCTCCCGCGCACTCCTCGAGTCCGTGGGGCTGGGGGCGCTCACGGCGGACTTCGACAGCCTTCCCGCCCCAGTGCTCGACGCTGCCGTCAAGGAGGGGAGCAGGAGTGACCTGCTGCTGGACTGGTTCGTCCAACAGGGCAGGCGCGTCATGGGCGTCGACACAGCAAGCTCCCTGTTCCGGGCCTGGAACACATACCGCACCGACGAAGTCTCGCACCTCGTCACCCAGGACGTCCTGCTGCTGGCTGGAGCCGCGGACCACTACGTGCCGCTGCACATGCTCGGCGACCAGATACTGACGCTGCCCGCCGCCCGCTCGGTCACCGCGCGCGTGTTCACGGAGACGGAGCAGGCCCAGAACCACTGCCAGATCGGAAATCAGGGCTTGGCGCTCAAGGTGATCCTCGACTGGCTCGACCAGGTCGGCGGCCGGAGTGCAGGGTCGGCCAACCTCTACTGACCGGAAAGCGCGAAGTCGCTGAATACCTGCCCCTGCGAGGTCCAGCTCGAGCCCGCGAAGACAGCAGCCGTTGCGCCGCTCCGTGGAACCCCGTTCCCGGCCTCGGCACAAGGCCGTGCAACCCCTCGCCACGACCTGACGGTGCTCCCAGTTGACCGCAGGGGCCTCGTGCTCACCCGTCGGAGGGCTCGGCCTATCAACTGAAGGCCGGGCGGTGGCATGACGTCTTGTCTCAGCTACGGATGGTGGTTCCCTTGTCGAGCTGCCCGGAAGCCAACGCGGCCTCCGGGCAACCAACTTCAGGCTCTAAAAGAAGCCAAGCTTCTGAGGGCTGTACGAGCAGAGAATGTTCTTGGTCTGCTGGTAGTGCTCCAGCATCATCTTGTGGTTCTCCCGGCCGATGCCCGACTGTTTGTAGCCGCCGAAGGCGGCGTGTGCCGGGTAGGCGTGGTAGCAGTTGGTCCACACGCGTCCCGCCTGGATCGCGCGGCCCGCGCGATAGGCGGTGTTCATGTCGCGGGTCCACACCCCGGCACCCAGTCCGTACAGAGTGTCGTTCGCCGTTTTGAGCGCGTCGTCGAAGTCGTCGAAGGACGTGACGGAGACGACCGGTCCGAAGATCTCCTCCTGGAAGATCCGCATGCGGTTGTGGCCCTCGAAGATCGTCGGCTGGACGTAGTACCCGCCCTTCAACTCACCCTCGTGCTGGATGCGTTCACCGCCGGTGAGGACCTTCGCGCCCTCCTGGCGGCCGATGTCGAGGTAGGAGAGGATCTTCTCCAGCTGGTCGTTGGAGGCCTGGGCGCCGATCATCGTGT
This sequence comes from Streptomyces olivaceus, assembly GCF_000721235.1. Lineage (GTDB taxonomy): Bacteria > Actinomycetota > Actinomycetes > Streptomycetales > Streptomycetaceae > Streptomyces > Streptomyces olivaceus. The sequence goes on along the minus strand of NZ_JOFH01000001.1, from coordinate 439,325 downwards.
CGGTGTCCAGCGGGTGGCCCGGCACGATCAGCTCGGTGCGGGCCACGGCGGCCTCCATGAACTCGGCGTAGATGCCGCGCTGGACGAGCGCCCGGGACGGGCACGTGCAGACCTCGCCCTGGTTGAGGGCGAACATGGTGAAGCCCTCGAGCGCCTTGTCTCGGAAGTCGTCGTCCCGTGCCCAGACGTCGTCGAAGAAGAGGTTGGGCGACTTGCCGCCCAGCTCGAGCGTGACCGGCTTGATGTTCTCCGAGGCGTACTGCATGATCAGCCGCCCGGTCGTGGTCTCCCCGGTGAAGGCCACCTTCGCCACCCGGGGGCTGGACGCGAGTGGCTTGCCCGCCTCCACACCGAAGCCGTTCACGATGTTCAGGACGCCGGCCGGCAGCAGGTCCGCGACCAGGCTCAGCCAGTAGTGGATCGAGGCGGGAGTCTGCTCGGCGGGTTTCAGGACCACCGCGTTGCCGGCGGCGAGGGCGGGGGCCAGTTTCCAGGTCGCCATCAGGATCGGGAAGTTCCACGGGATGATCTGGGCCACGACGCCCAGCGGCTCGTGGAAGTGGTAGGCCACGGTGTCGTCGTCGACCTCGCCGAGCGAACCCTCCTGGGCGCGGATCGCGCCGGCGAAGTAGCGGAAGTGGTCGACGGCGAGCGGGATGTCGGCCGCCAGCGTCTCGCGCACCGGCTTGCCGTTCTCCCAGCTCTCGGCGACCGCCAGGCGCTCCAGGTTCGCCTCCATCCGGTCGGCGATCTTCAGCAGGATGCCGGCACGCTCGGTCACCGAGGTCCTTGCCCAGCCCGGGGCCGCCTCGTGGGCGGCGTCGAGCGCCCGCTCCACGTCGTCCGCCGTACCTCGCGCGACCTCCGTGAACGGCTGCCCGTTCACCGGTGACGGGTTCTCGAAGTACTGCCCGCGCGCCGGCGGCACGTACTCGCCCCCGATGAAGTGGTCGTACCGCGACTCGTAGGAGACGATCGCGCCCTCGGTGCCGGGCGCCGCGTAACGGGTCATCCTGGATGCCTCCCTCGTCGAGTGCTGCCCGCCGTTGGACAGCTCTGACGGCAGGCTAGGAAGCGGGACGTTGCGAACACGTTGCGTGTTGGTTCGCGGACGCTGCCCGGTGACGCGCACGTTCGAGCGCGGACGCCGCCCGGGTGCGAGCGGTTGGCCGGCCTCCCGGTCCGCTGCTGCCCTGCTCCGGGGCCCCGCCGCCCGTCACCGCCCGTGCGGCGCCGCCAGTTCGCGCTCCAGGGCGGCGAGCCGGGCGCGGATCGCCGCCGTGGGGCGGAGCGCGGCGAGTGCACGCCAGACGTCGAGGTCGTCCTCGCCCCACGGCGCGTGTGCCCAGTCGGCCAGCAGGTCGGGATCACGGCCGGCGACCAGCGCGGCGCGCAGTCCGTCGGTGAGCCGGCGCCTGATCCGGTCCACCGCCGGGGCCCGGGAGCAGGGCAGCAGCGGACCGGCGTAGGCCGCCGCGGCTGCTGTGACCGCACCCGACCTGAGCCGGCGCTCCACGACGGCGGCGTCGGACTCCACGGGCAACGTGAGCCGGTACGGCCGGGACGCGAGACGGCCGGGGCCGAGGATCCCACGCAGCCGCGCCAACTCGGCACGCAGGGTCACCGGCGGTACCGTCTCGTCCTCGTACAGCGCGCACAGCAACTCGTCGCCGGTCAGGCCCTCGGGATGGTGGGCCAGCAGCACGACGATCTCGCTGTGCCGGCGGCTGAGCCGGACGCGGCGGCCGTCGGCGGCCAGCAGTGCCTCGTCACGGCCCATCGCGGTCAGCTCGGCGGCTCCGCCCCCGGCCTGCTCCGGTGCGAGCAGTGCCAGCTGCGACTCGGCGGCCCGCGCCACCGCCTGCACGAACCCCAGGCTGTGCGGATGTGCCAGACCGTCCCCGCCGGTGATGTCGACGGCGCCCAGCACACGTCCGGTGCGCGGGTCGTGCACCGGGGCCGCCGCGCATGTCCACGGCTGGACCCGGCGTATGAAGTGCTCGGCCGAGAAGACCTGGACCGGACGGCCGACGGCCACCGCCGTGCCCGGGGCGTTCGTTCCGACCGCGGACTCCGCCCACCGGGCTCCCGGCACGAAGTTCATCCGGTCCGCCCGGCGCCGAGTGGCCGGATGCCCCTCGACCCACAGCAGTCTGCCGTGGGCGTCGCACACCGCGAGCAGGTGTTCGCCGTCGGACGCGAACGTGCCCAGCAACTCCCGGAACAGTGGCATCACCCGCGCCAGCGGATGCTCGGCCCGGTAGGTTCCCAGGTCGCCGTCCATGAGATCGACGCTCGCCGTGCCGTCCGGACCGACACCCGCCCGCACGGACCGGCGCCACGACTCCGCGACCACCGGACGCACGGGTCGCGGCACGGTCCCCGCCTCGGTGAACGTCTCGTGGGCCCGCCGCAGTGTCCGGGCGCGCTCGACCGGGTCGGCTCCCGGCTCCAGAGCCAGCCATGCGTCACTCAACTCGGCCTCCCCGGACAACACTGGACGGGACTCGGACGTGGACATCGTCACTCCGCGGACCGGCGCCGACAAGCACTCCGACCGGCCGGATCCCACGGAGGCGGCGTTCCGCTCGGTCAGGCCGAGTTGACCAGTTCGATGTAGCGGGCCCAGTCCCAGAGGGGCCCCGGGTCGGTGTGGTCGCTGCCCGGCACCTCGTGGTGCGCGATGATGTGCGAGCGGTCCTTGGGAATGCCGTAGTCGGTGCAGATCGCCGCCGTGAGCCGGGCCGACTGCTCGTACATCGCGTCCGTGAAGTACTCGGGCCGGTCCACCCACCCCTCGTGCTCGATGCCGATGCTGCGGGTGTTGTAGTCCCAGTTGCCCGCGTGCCAGGCGATGTCCGCCTCACGCACGCACTGCGCCACATGCCCGTCCGAGGAGCGGACGACGTAGTGCGCCGAAACCTGCTTCTCGGGGTCGCGGAAGATGGCAAGAGTGTCGGCGTACGTCTCCTGCGTGACGTGAATGACCACGTGGTCGACGGGATAGGAGCCGGGCCGGCTCGACCGGCTGTAGTTGGACGCGCTCGCCGCCTGCCACTCGGCGGCGGGGTAGTCGACGGCGCGGGGCCGGGCCGTGGCCCGGGTGCTGGAGAGCAAGGTGTACGGGACGGCGGCGAGCGCGGCGCCCATCAGGAGCCGCCGCCTGGTCGCAGCCGGTGCTGTTCTTTCCCTTTCCATGGAGACTGCCCTTTCGTCGGAGGGGCCCTCGGGCCCTGTGGGGGGACGGTGTTCAGCCGTTCGAACCGGCTGGGGTGAGGAACGGGGCGGGGACCGAGACGAAGTCACGTTGCCGCGGACATCCGCCGCCCTGCGTGCGGGGTGCGTTCGCCTGAATCACCGTACGGCGAGCGGAGATTGCGCAGAAGAACGCCGCGCCGTTCCGTGGACAGCCACCGCCTTGTGGACACCGCGCCCACTCGTTCGAGTGAAAGTGGCGAGTGAAGTGCCCAGTGAAGTGGCCAGTGAAAGTGCTGAGTGGCGTGAACCCGTTCAGGCCCGCCCCGCCGCCACCGACGGGTCGTCCAGCACGGCTCGCACCACTGAGTGCGCGGCTCCGAGCAACGGTCCCTGCGGGCCCAGCTCCGACACGGCGACCGGGCAGACAGGTCCGGCCGTGCGGCCGGCGAGTTCCTCGCGCAGCGACGGCAGCAGCCAGGGTGCGAGTCCGGCCAGCGCGCCGCCCAGCACCACGCTCTGGGGGTCCAGGAGGTTGACCGCGCCGGTCAGCGCGATGCCGAGTGCCGTGCCCGCCTCGCTCAGCGCTCGCCGTACGTTCTCGTCGCCCTCCGCCGCCCGCCCCGCGAGCAGCCCGACGCGGTCCTCGCCGGGTTCCACACCCGCGGCGCGCAGCAGCGCCTTCTCACCCGCGTACTGCTCCAGGCAGCCGCGCCCGCCGCAGGCGCACGCCGGTCCCTCCGGGCGGACCGGCACATGACCCAGCTCGCCGGCGAACCCCCGGGTACCGCGCAGCAGCCGGCCGTCGAAGACCACGGCCGCGCCGATGCCGATCTCGGCCGAGACATGCAGGAAGTCCCGCGGAGTGCCGTCACCGAGCCACAGCTCGGCCAGCGCTCCGAAGTTGGCCTCGTTGTCCACGGTCAGCGGCAGGTCGGCGGGCAGCAGGGCGCCGAGGTCGGCGTCCTGCCAGTCCAGGTTCGGGGCGCGTACAACGGTGCGGGCGTCCCGTGCCACGAGGCCCGGCACCGCCACCGCGAGTCCGGCCGGCCACAACCCCTCGCCCTCCGCCTCGGCGACGACCTGCCGTACCAGACCGGTGAGCCGTTCGAGCACCGGTTCCAGTGAGCCGTCCCGGTTGCTGCCGTACCGCACGGCACGTGCCCGTACCCGGCCGCGCAGGTCGACCGCGCAGACCGCGAGGTGGTCCACGCCGATCTCCGCGCCGATTCCCGCCGGACCCCGTGCGCTGACGGCGAGCGCGGACCCCGGCCGCCCGACCCGGCCGGGACGCTCCGCCGGGCCCAGTTCCTCCAGCAGGCCCGAGCGGATGAGCTCGTCCACCAGCGTCGACACTGCCGCGCGCGTCAGCCCGATCCGGGAGGCCACGGCAGCCCGGGACAGCGGACCCTCGGCGCTGACGGTGTGCATCACCCGGGCGAGGTTCCGGCGGCGCATTCCCCGCTGGGTGTCGGGCAGCGCGCGCCCGGGGCGGGCCGAGTGGCCTTCGTGCGGGGGTGCGGTCATGCGTCAGCCATTCCTTGGTCGCTCGTCCCTCTGTCCTCTGTCGGCCCTCTGCAGGAGGGCCTTGGCCGGTCGCTCGTCCGTCCGTGCCCGACCGCTCGGCCCGGAGCGCCGGGGAACCCGGCGCTCCGGGCCGAGCGGTCGTCGGTGCACGGCGGCCGTCCGGACCCGCCTGGACCCGCCCCGCGCACGACGGCCGCCGGGGCGCGCCGGACGGGTTCCGAGGGCGGTGGGCGGTGCCAGCCGTGAACGGTCCGCGGACGCTCGCCGGTGGCACCGCTCGTACCGGCGTGTCGTCAGCGGGAGTCCGGGTTTCGCTCCAGCAGGGGCGCCGCGTCGGAGAGTACCCCGGTGATCCGGGACAGCGTCGCGTCGTCCCGTTCCACGGCGTCGAGCACCGGCCCGGCGGCCGTGTTCCAGCGCCGTGCCACCGCGGCGGCGTCCTCGCCGGTCAGCAGACCCGCTGCCTGGGCCGCCGCGCCGAGCGCGACCAGTTCCCGCGCCTCCGGTATCTGGACGGGGCGCCCGGACAGCCGTCGTACGGTCTGCTGCCAGGCCGCACCGCGCGCCCCGCCGCCGATCAGCAGCAGCGGCGCGGACGGATCGGCGTCGGCGTCGAGAGCCAGGTCGAGGGCGCCGAGCAGCGAGTGGACGGCGCCGTCGTAGGCGGCCTGGAGCAGCTGGCCGGCGGTCGTGTCGTGGCGCAGCCCGTACAGGAGGCCCGAGGAGTGGGGGAGGTTCGGCGTGCGTTCGCCGTCCAGGAAGGGCAGGAGCGTCACCCCGGTGCCGGGTTCGACGGCTTCGCGGTCCAGATTCAGCAGCGTCGCCACGCGGTCGACGGCGAGGGTGCAGTTCAGGGTGCAGGCCAGAGGCAGCCAGTCGCCGCGTGCGTCGGCGAAGCCCGCCACGGTTCCTGTGGGGTCGGCGGGCCGGCGCTGCGACACGGCGTACACGGTGCCGGACGTGCCGAGGCTCATCACCGGTACGCCGGGAGACAGCCCGAGTCCCAGCGCGGCGGCCGCGTTGTCCCCGGTGCCCGCGGCCACCAGGGTGCCCTTGGAGAACGGCAGGCCGTGGCCGTCGCGCACGGTGCCGGCCACCTCCGAGGGCCGTACCACGCGGGGCAGCAGAGCCGGATCGAGTCCCACGCGCGCGAGGGTCTCCTCGTCGTAGGTCTCGGGGCCGGCCGCCCACCAGCCGGTGCCGGACGCGTCGCCGCGGTCGGTGGTCCCCTCACCGGTGAGCCGCTCGGTGAGGTAGTCGTGGGGGAGACGTACCGCCTTCGTCGCGCGGACGGCGTCCGGTTCGTTCTCGGCCAGCCAGGACCACTTGGTGACCGTGAAGGACGCGCTGGGCACGCTGCCCGTGCGCTCGGCCCAGGACTTGGGCCCGCCCAGCTCGTCGATCAGGCGACGGGCCTGCGGGGCCGAGCGCACGTCGTTCCACAGCAGGGCCGGGCGCACCGGTTCGCCCCGGGCGTCCAGCGTGACCAGACCGTGCTGCTGTCCGCCGATCGACACCGCGGCGGCCTCGCGTGCGGCGTCACCGCACTGGTGCAGTGCCTCGCCCAGCGCGTCCCACCACTGGCGCGGATCGCTCTCGCGCCCCGCCCCGGAGGAGACGGTGTGGGGCGCCTGCCCGCTTGCGACGATCCGGCCGGTGGCCGCGTCGACGACCAGCGCCTTGGTGGACTGGGTGGACGTGTCCACGCCGACGACGAGCGGACCTTCGGCTGCTGGCATCGGGCTACTCCCTCTTCCGCGGGTCCTGGGACCCGGCCTTCATTCCTTCGGGGACACCTTGTCCCTTCCCAGGACCGTGTGTGCATACTAATTTGTAAAGCGCCATGACGAAATAGTCGGCAGCGAGTGACCGGCAGCGAGTGAGGAGCCGCGGAATGAACTACCAGCCCACCCCCGAGGACAGGTTCACCTTCGGTTTGTGGACGGTCGGCTGGCAGGGCCGTGATCCGTTCGGTGATGCGACCCGGCGGGCCCTGGACCCGGCGGAGTCCGTACAGCGTCTGTCCGAGCTGGGCGCGTACGGCATCACGTTCCACGACGACGACCTGATCCCCTTCGGGGCGAGCGACACGGAACGCGAGGCGCACGTCAAGCGGCTTCGGCAGGCGCTCGACGCCACCGGCATGAAGGTGCCGATGGCGACGACGAACCTGTTCACGCACCCGGTGTTCAAAGACGGCGGCTTCACGGCCAACGACCGCGACGTGCGCCGCTTCGCGCTGCGCAAGACGATCCGCAACATCGATCTCGCGGTCGAGCTGGGTGCGAGCGTGTACGTCGCCTGGGGCGGCCGGGAAGGTGCGGAGTCCGGCGGGGCCAAGGACGTGCGGGACGCCCTGGAGCGGATGAAGGAGGCCTTCGACCTGCTGGGCGAGTACGTCACCGAGCAGGGCTACGACCTGAAGTTCGCGATCGAACCGAAGCCGAACGAGCCGCGCGGTGACATCCTCCTGCCCACGGTCGGCCACGCGCTGGCGTTCATCGAGCGCCTTGAGCGGCCGGAGCTGTACGGCGTGAACCCGGAAGTCGGCCACGAGCAGATGGCCGGTCTCAACTTCCCCCACGGCATCGCGCAGGCGCTGTGGGCGGGCAAGCTCTTCCACATCGACCTCAACGGCCAGTCGGGCATCAAGTACGACCAGGACCTCCGGTTCGGCGCGGGCGACCTGCGGGCCGCGTTCTGGCTCGTCGACCTGCTGGAGAGGGCCGGCTACGCGGGTCCGCGGCACTTCGACTTCAAGCCGCCGCGCACCGAGGACCTCGACGGCGTGTGGGCGTCGGCGGCCGGCTGCATGCGCAACTACCTGATCCTCAAGGACCGGGCGGCCGCCTTCCGCGCCGATCCCGAGGTGCAGGAGGCACTGGCCGCGTCCCGGCTGGACGAGCTGGCCCGGCCGACCGCCGAGGACGGCCTCGCGGCCCTGCTCGCCGACACCAGCGCCTACGAGGCCTTCGACGCGGACGCGGCCGCCGCGCGCGGCATGGCCTTCGAGCACCTCGACCAGCTCGCCATGGACCACCTGCTCCGCGCCCGCTGAGACACTCCGCGCGGCTCGCTCCGGCCCTCCTCCTGTACGGAGGCGGGCCGGAGCCCGTCCGCGCGGCCTCCCCCTCGCGTCCGTCCGGGGCCCGGGGCAGACGTCAGAGCTCGTCCCCCGTGGCAAGCGCCATGCAAGCCAGGGCCGTCGCCGGATCCCGTGCCGGTCCGCCCGCCGGGACCCAGCGCCCGCCGTCCTCGCGGTACGGCCACCAGCGCCCCTCGCGGTCCAGTCGCAACTGCCGCGGTGCACCGACAACGGTCCACCGGTTGCCGTGTGCCTGCAGTGACGGGCGCTCGTCCTCGTCCCAGGCCGAGTGCAGCGCCGCACGCGCGCGTGCCAGCGTGTCGCCCTCCACCGGCCACTCGTCCTCCAGCACGGACAGGGCGCTTCGACCTCCGAGCCGCCACGCCCGGGCGGAGGCGGTCAGCGCCTCCCTGGTGCGCCCCGATCCCTTCGCCAGCCGGTCCAGGACGTCCGGCCCCGGGCCGCCCGCGGCCAGACGTGCGGCGTCCTGCGCCCGGGTCGGTTCCGTGTCCACGGGCTGCCGGTCGTGTCCTTCGCGCAGCGCTTCGGCGAGCAGGCGGTGCGCCTCCGCCGCCGCGCGGGAGGCCACAAAGGCCACGGCGGACGGGTCGACACCGGGCGGGGGCGCCGTCTCGGAGTCCAGCGACGGCGGCACGCCCGGGCCGTCGCCGAGGACGGGCGGTGCGGGCGGCGGAGGCAGTACGTGCCCCGCCGCGTACGCCTCGGCGGCGTCCACCCCTTCTGGCCGGGACACGCCGTCCGCGGCGGGCGCGGTGCCGCGCGTCTGGAGGGCGTCGAGTACGGCGTCCTCCGCGCGGCCTCGCATCAGCAGCAGGACGAACGGGTCCTGGTCCAGCAGTCCGGCGACCTGGTAGCAGAGCGCGGCGGTGTGCCCGCAGTGGTCCCAGGCACCGCACTCGCACCGCGGTTCCAGGTCGCCCAGGCCCGGCAGGAGGTCGATGCCGGCGGTCGCGGCATCCTCCACGAGGTGCGGCGGCATGTCGCGGTCCAGCAGTGCCGCGACATGCCCGGACCGTTCAATCGCCATGTCGACGAAGTGATCCCACTGTGCGTCGGAGAGCCGCTCCAGCAGGACGTCGGCCCGATGCGCGGTGCCGTCCCGGTCCTGGACGACCGAGGTGATGCGCCCGGGCCGGACCGACACGGCCCCGACCGCTCCCGCCCGTGCCAGCCGCCGTCCCGTCTTCACCTGGGACGCGTCCATCGCGGCGTCCTCCAGGGCCCGCAGCCAGGCCCGTCCCCACCATGTCCGGGCGAAGCCCCGCCCCTGCGCGGGCGGCAGGGCGGCGAACGTCCGCTCCGTGTCCTCGTACCGGGTCATCGCGTACCCCCTCGCAGTTCCACCAGGTCGGCCAGTTCCGCGTCTGTCAGTTCGGTGAGCGCTGCCTCGCCCGCGCCCAGTACCGCGTCGGCGAGTTCCTTCTTGCGGTGCAGCAGCGCGGCGATGCGGTCCTCGACGGTCCCCTCGGTCACCAGCCGGTGCACCTGCACGGGCCGGGTCTGGCCGATGCGGTGGGCACGGTCGGTGGCCTGTGCCTCCACGGCGGGGTTCCACCAGCGGTCGTAGTGCACGACGTGCTCCGCGCGCGTGAGGTTCAGTCCGGTGCCGGCCGCCTTCAACGACAGCAGGAAGACCGGGGCCTCGCCGTCCTGGAAACGCCGCACCAGTGACTCCCGCGCCGTGACCGATGTGCCGCCGTGCAGGAACAGCGACGTCACACCGCGCGCGGCGAGGTGCTGCTCCAGGAGCCGCGCCATCTGCACGTACTGCGTGAAGACCAGCGTGCTCGCGCCCTCGCTGAGGATCGTGTCGAGCAACTCGTCCAGCAGTTCCAGCTTCCCCGAGCGCCCGGTGATCCTCGGCCGCTCCTCCTTGAGGAACTGCGCGGGGTGGTTGCAGATCTGCTTCAGGCTCGTCAGCAGTTTCACGATCAGGCCGCGCCGGGCCATGCTGTCCGCCCCGGCGATCTCCGTCAGTGCCTCGCGCACCACCGCCTCGTACAGGCCCGTCTGTTCCGCGGTGAGGGACACGGCATGGTCGGTCTCCGTCTTCGGCGGCAGCTCCGGCGCGATTCCGGGGTCCGACTTGCGGCGACGGAGCAGGAAGGGCCGTACGAGCCGGGCCAGGCGCTCCGCCGCCGCCGGGTCCTGGCCGCCCTCGACGGCCCGGGCGTAGTCCCGGCGAAAGGTGCCGAGCCTGCCCAGCAGCCCCGGTGTGGCCCAGTCGAGGACGGCCCACAGTTCCGAGAGGTTGTTCTCCACCGGGGTGCCGGTGAGCGCCACGCGCGCGCGGGCGCCGATGGAACGCAGCTGCCGCGCGGTCTGCGAGTACGGGTTCTTCACATGCTGGGCCTCGTCCGCCACCACCATGCCCCAGGAAACGGCGGAGAGCCGGCCGGTGTCCAACCGCATGGTGCCGTAGGTGGTCAGCACGAACTCGCCGTCCACGAGGCCTTCCAGGTCGCGCCGCGTGCCGTGGAAGCGGCGCACGGGCGTGCCGGGCGCGAACCGCTCGATCTCCCGTTGCCAGTTGCCCATCAAGGAGGTCGGGCAGACCACCAGGGTGGGTCCGGCGGCGCCCGCGTCGGTCTGCCGGTGCAGATGGAGGGCGATCAGGGTGATGGTCTTGCCGAGACCCATGTCGTCGGCCAGACAGCAGCCCAGGCCCAACGACGTCATGCGGACCAGCCAGTTGAGCCCACGGCGCTGATAGTCGCGCAGGGTGGCGTCGAGAGCCGAGGGCTGCTCGACGGTGTCCTGCGTCTCCGGGTCGGCGAGTCTCTCCCGCAACTCCGCCAGCCATCCGGTGGGACGTACCTCCACGCGGTCTCCGTCGACCTCCGTGGAGCCCGTCAGGACGGCGGCGAGCGCGTCGACCGGTGCGACCTTGTGGTCCGTGCGTGCCCGGGCGCGCCGCGCCTCGTCGGGGTCGATGAGCACCCACCGGTCCCGCAGGCGCACCACGGGACGGTTCGCCTCGGCCAGCAGATCCAGTTCCTCGCGCGTGAGCCCCCGGTCGCCCAGAGCGAACGTCCAGTTGAAGGCGAGCAGCGCGTCGGCGGACAGCAGCCGGGCCCCGGACGTGTCCGTACGGCCACCCGGGGCACCGTCGGGCGGGCCGACCTCCGCGCGGGCGCTCAGGTCGCGGGCCAACTCCCTCGGCCAGTGCACGTCGACTCTCGCGCCGGCGAGCGCCCGGGAACCGGTCCCGAGCAACTCGGTGACCTCCTCGTCGGCGAGTTCGACGGCGTCCGGCACGGTGGCCGACAGCAGTGGTGCGAGGGCGGGCCAGGCCCGCGCGGCACGGCGCAGGGCGAGCAGGGCATCCCTCCGCGCACGCGTGCCGAAACCGTCGCCCACAGTGCCGGCCCACACCTCGGAGGTGTCCGCGACGAGCGTGGGATCGCTGACCCCGTGGACCTGGGGCACCACCCGGAAGGCGGGCCGGGTCTTCTCGGCAGCGGAGGCCGACAGACCCTGCACCTCGACACGCAGGGAGAGCCGGACGCCCGTGTCGTGCGCCGCGGCGACATCGGCCGCCCATTCGCTCAGCTCGGGCATCCGCCGCGGCTCGCGGGAGGCGTACGCGGGTCCGACCGTCACGAGTTCGGCGGCGGGGGAACGGGGCAGCGTGTCGGCGACCGCGTCCAGGAAGTCACGCACGAGCCGTTCCGGATCGGGCAGCCGGGAAGGCCCGGCGACGTCGGCCGGGACCGCGTGAGCCTCCGGTGGCATGGCGGCAGCGAGATGACGGACCCGCTCGGCCGCCGACGCGTCCAGCGGACCCACGCGCCAGGCGTCGTGGCCCGCCGCGGACAGACCTGGCAACAGGAGTCCGCGGGCCGCGAGATGCAGGGCCTCGACAGCGACGGCGCCCCAGAACTCCGGCGCGCGGTGGCTGTCCGCGGCGGCACGCGCGCGGGTGAGGACGGGCAGTGCCGCCTGTACCGGCAGGAGCACCGCGGGCACACTCGCCCTCGTCACGCCGTCGCCGTCCGGCAGCACGACCGTCAGGTCCGCGAACGCCGGGCGTTCGCCGGGTGCCGACGGGAGGGCTCCGGGCGTGTCGCCGTCCGGCCGCCAGAACGCGACTCTGCCGGTGCGGGCGGGATCACCGGGCAGGAAGGAGGCGCAGCAGCCGACGAGCGCGGAGTTCTCGGAAGGTGTTGCCGGAGGAGCGGTCTGCAGGGCGATGATGTATTCCTCAAATTTGACTAGGCAGGATGCGGCGGCTGATTGTACAGAATTCGCACGGACATCAAGGGCAAGTGCAATGTGGTATAGGTCACTCTATGGATGGAGGTGCTCCCCGCGGAACAGGAGACAGGGGGCGCGGGTCACGGGGCACGCGGCACGAGGAGGGGACGGCGAGGGCCTCTCAGGGGCGCCTAAGGGTCCGGTCTCAGGGGTGCTTCAGGGTGGCGGTACGGAACTGACGGGAACTCGGGCCCGTTTTCAGGACAGAGAGCGGCAGAGGCCGCGAAGGGAGCGACATCATGTCGAAGAACGCCAAGGTCGCGGCAGGAGGCGTGGCGGCCGGGCTCATCCTGCTGATCTGGCTGCCCTGGTGGGCCGCGCTGCTGATAGTCCTGGGAGTCCCGGCCGCCGCGTACCTCACGCTGGACCCCGGCCAGCGGCGCAGGCTGCGCCGAGTCACGCGCAAGGAGATAGGGCGCTGACGGGCGCGGCGTCCCCGGCTGCCGGTCGCAGGGCGTCCCGGGGCCTCCCGGTCAGCTCGGCCGTACGGCCATCTTGTCGAGGGCTTCGAGGAGTCCGGGAAGCGACGGCCCGCGTCCCACGGGCAGTACCTCGCCCGGTTCCTCGTCGAGCAGTATGAAGGCGATGTCGTCGGTCCGGGCCACGAGCGACCAGCCGGGACCGTCGGCACGCAGCGTCCGCGCGTCACCCGGTGCGAACGACGACCGGACCCGGCCGAGCGGCGGAGGCGAGTCGACATAGGCGCGGGCCTCCGCGAGTACGCGCCGGACGCCACCGTGTCCGGTCGGCTCCGTGTCTCCCGACCCGGCCGCGCCGCCCGCGGCCTCCGGGATGCCGGCGTCCGTACGGCCGGCGCCCGTGGCGTCGGCCGTTGAGTCCTGCTCGACGCGTGCGCCGTCCTCGGAGTCCGCGGAAGCCTCGGAAGGTCCACCCGTCGGCGCGCCCCCGCCTGGCGACGGGAAGTCCTCGTCGTCGATCTGCTCCCGCCACTGGGCCCACTGCAGTGCGATCTCGTCGGCCCCCAGGCGCCGCTGCGCCGGCCCCCACACCGTGGTGTCGGGAGGGCAGAGCGCGGGCTGGTCGGCGGACTCGGGCCCGGGGTCGTGCGGCGCCGGCACGCCGGGTGCCGCCACGGCGACCGCGAGGGGCCAGCCCGGCAGCGCGGCGACGACCGTGCGCTCCTCCGGAGACAGGTCGTACTCCATCCCGCAGTCCCAGGACGCCACGGCGACGGCGACCAGTGAGACGTCGTCGACGACGACCGTCCACCGCGCGCCGTCGCCGTCCTGGCCCAGCACCAGCCCGTAGCCGTCGGCCAGCGGAGGAAGACCGAGCGCGGTGCACGCCTCCGCGTAGTCGTCGCCCAGCACGCTCGGGAACTTCGCCGGCGTCAGCAGCACCGCCGTGAGCACGTAGAGCGCATCGTCCGCGGCGACGGCGTCCTCGTCCGTCCCGGCCATCCCAGCCTCCCCATCGGTTCGTCCAATGGCGCGCACCCTAGTGCTCCCGGGAAGTCCTTGTCACGACTCCCGGACGCACCCGAGCTGCAGTTTTCCGGCTGGACGGGGGCGAATCGACCACCTGTGACCGAGGCGTGGACGATCAGGCCGCGGGCAGTCCGAGGAGCGCCCGGACGACATCCCGTGGCGACTCGTCCCGTTCCTGCGCGTGTCGCCGGAGGTTCTGTCGTTCGGCGTGAACGAGCTTGCCTGCCCCGGCCCGGTCTCTGTTCCCGTGGTCGCGTTCGTGCGCCGGGCGGCGCACGGCCCGTCCCGAGCCTCACGGATCCTGCCCAGCAAGCGGATCACCTCCCCCTGACCGCCGATCATGGCGCATCGTGCATATTCTGCTACTCAACGTAGAGTTGAGGTTCTGGCGGCAGAAGGGGGCGGTCAGGGTGGAACGCTTCGAACGGCTGGCGCGGATCCGGCGCCTTGATCCCTACGAGGACGCCTCGGAGATCTACCGGCTGTCCTCGGCCTACGAGTTCCCCTGGGACTTCGCGCGGGCACTGGAGCTGGCGCTCTACCGGACGTACGCCGTGCCGAGCATCGGCCGACTGCTCGCCGAAACGGCCGAGTTCACGGAACGGCCGCAGAAGCGGTACGACGACACGGCCCTGCTCCTGGACGCAGTGGTCGAGCACGGCTTCGACAGCGCGCAGGGCCGCACGGCGATCCGGCGCATCAACCGGATGCACCGCAGCTACGACATCGGCAACGACGACATGCGGTACGTCCTGTGCACCTTCGTCGTGACTCCCAAACGCTGGATCGACTCCTACGCGTGGCGCAGACTGTCGCGGCACGAGACCGTCGCATCTGCCGTCCACTACCGCAGGCTCGGGCGGCACATGGGCATCAAGGACCTCCCCGGTGACTACGAGGAGTTCGAAGCCTGTCTCGACGCCTACGAGAAGACCCACTTCGCCTGGGACCGAGGCGGACGACAGGTGTCCGACGCCACCCTCGCCCTCATCGCCTCCTGGTACCCGCGCCCCCTCGCGCCCCTCCTTCGCACCGGCACCCTCGCCCTGCTCGACGACCAGCTCCTGCGGGCCTTCAGGTACACGCCGCCGAGTCCCGTCACCCGCGCGCTGGTGCGCCGGGCGGTGCGGCTGCGCGGGCGGGCGGTCCGGCTCATGCCGCCCAGGCGTGCTCCCCACCATGCCCGGCAGAACCGGGAGATCAAGGGGTACCCGAGCGGCTACCGGCTGGACGAGCTGGGCACCCGACCGGTCCCCGGCGTGCAGGGCTGTCCCGTCCGCCGTATCGACACCCCGTCTGTGGAGTGAACCGACGGAGAAGAAGCTCGGGGCTCCCCGACGAGGGGCACCCCGTGCAGGGGACGGCTGCCGGGGCGACGACGCTGCTCGCCGCCCCCGAGGTCAGGCGCCGCGAACGGCGAGGGCCAGGAAGCGGTCGTCCTCGTCGACGTATGACGCCATGCGCCACCCCGCACCGGCGAGCAACGGTCGGAGGTTGGGCTCCGCGCGGAGGTCGTCCGGCGTGACCCGCCGCCCCTGCCGCGTGGCCAGGGCCCGCCTGCCGATCGGATGGAACAGGGCCAGCACGCCGCCCGGACGCACGACGCGTGCCAACTCCCGCAGGTTCCCGGCCGGGTCGGGCAGGTGCGCGATCAGGCCCGCCGCGAACACGGCGTCGAGCGACCGCGAGCGCAGCGGCAGGGCGGCGACGTCGGTCAGCAGCAACCGCCCCTCACGGTCCCTTCCGGCCCTTGCGGCGGCTTGGAGCATGCCGGGCGTCACGTCCGCCCCCAGGACCAGCCCCGGCGGGCCCACGGCCGCACGCAACGGGGGCAGGGCGCGGCCCGTGCCGCAGCCGGCGTCGAGTACCCGATCGCCCTCTCGCAGTCCCAGTTCCGCGACCGCGGCCGCGTACGCGGGGCCGTCGTCGGGGAACCGGCTGTCCCAGTCGGCCGCGCGGGCACCGAAGAACTCCTGCACGTGTGCGTGGTCTCTGCTCATGCTGCGCATGATTCCCCAACCGCCGGTGGAGCCGCACGACGCCCGGGACCGGGCGAGGACCGGCCCGGCCGCCGCGCGGATCTCAGTCCGCCACGGCCTTCTGCGCCAGAACCCTGTCGACGGTGACGCGGACCAGGAGCTCGCCCGGAACACCGTTGCGCGTCCCGAACTCCTCGGCGCGGGCCTCACCCATGTACCGGGCGCCGAGGCGGGCGGCCCAGTGCCGGAGCTCGCCGAGGTCCTCCGAAATCCTGGCCCGTCCCTGCAGGACGACGAAGTCGAAGGGCGGCCGGTCGTCGTCCACGCACAGCGCGACTCGGCCGTCACGGGTCAGATTGCGCCCTTTCACGGTTTCTCTGCCGGTGTTGAACACCACGTCGTCCCCGTCCAGCAGGAACCAGATCGGTGCCACGTGCGGGCTGCCGTCAGCCCTGACGGTCGACAGCTTCGCGGTGCGGGTGCCGTCCGAGACGAACGCCCGCCATTCCTCATCGGTCATCTTCTGTGCCATGCCCCCATCCTGCTTGCCCGGAGCAGTGGTGTGGGGAAGGCTGGCGGGGGGATCCCCCGGCAACAGGGGGAAGGAATGCGCACGGGGACGACACGGGGAGATCGGATCATGGCGCAGAACAAGGGACTCGGCTGGCTGTTGGACGACCTGACCGCACGCGTCGAACACGTACGGCACGCGTTAATTCTGTCCAACGACGGGTTGGTGACCGGAGCCAGTACGGGTCTGCGCAGGGAGGACGCCGAACACCTCGCCGCGGTCTCGTCCGGGCTGCACAGCCTGGCCAAGGGGTCCGGCCGGCACTTCGGCGCGGGCCGGGTGCGGCAGACGATGGTCGAATTCGACGAGGCCGTCCTGTTCGTCACCGCGGCGGGGTCGGGCAGTTGCCTGTGCGTGCTCAGCGGTGCGGAAGTCGACATCGGACAGATCGCCTACGAGATGACGCTGCTCGTCAACAGGGTCGGTGAGCATCTCGACATCGACGCGCGACAGCCGGGACGAATATCGCCCACGGGGCCTTGACCTGCGGTTTCACTGCTCCGTCGGGGTTGGTCGCAGAGTTGTCCACAGGCGCGCCACGGATGTCGCGACCGCGGCTACGGTTCTGTGTCAGGCGGGTGCGAACGGCGCCCACCACCGACTCCACGGGGGAGACCACACATGACCGGCAGCACTGCCATGCAGGAAGAGACGTCATCCGCCGTCCCGACCGGCACCGACCGCCACACTTTCTACGCGTCGAGCCGCGCGGCCCGGGAGCTGGGCCTCAGGCGCAGTGAGTTCGACCTCGCCGTACACCTCGGCCGCATCCGCACCGTGCCCGACGACGAGCGAGGCGGCCGGCGCGTCACCCATGACGAGGTCGAGCGCATCCGGGCGGGGGCGGGCTTTCCCCGGGAGCTCCGGGACGCGGTCCGGGCCGTCGGGACCACGGAGGGCGCGGAGCTCATGAAGGTGACCAAAACCCGGTTCACCCGCCTCGCCCGGTTGGGCCTGGTGGTGCCCGTGCGCTTCTACGTCAATCGTTATCGCACGGTCGTCTGGCTGTACCTGGCCGACGAACTGCGCCAGTTCGCAGCCGACGAGCGGAACACCGCACTGCTCAGGGGCCGCACACCCGAGGGGCTGCGGGGCCAGCTGGACGAGGGACTGGACCTGCGTGCCCGCAACTGGCGGGGAAGGGACCTCGGGTGCCTGCTCCGCCAGGCCGACGGACCGTGGGCCCGGGCTGCGGCCGTGGCGTCCCTGCTGGACGCCGCCGAGGTCTCGGACGTGGTCACCGATCCCTACGATCGTTCCCGGCTGCGCGCGTTCCGGCCCGTGCGGCAACTGTCGGGATCTCCCGGCTCGCCGGCCGCCCAGCTCGCCGAGGAGATCATGACGGCGGCGGACCCGGACGAGATCGACTGGCTCCGCGCCGACTTGGCCAACGAGGTGGAAGCCGCCCGCCGGCAGAGTCCGGTGCCATGCACGGTCTCCCGGGCCGCTCCCGCCCGGCGCGGGTTCGCCCCGGAGCCGCAGGACGCGCGGAACGGGTGCGACGGGCCGGGACACCAGAGGCCCCGGCCGCGACACGAGGCGGCGGCCACGGGACGGTTCCGCGATCTGCTCGGCCGGCTGCGGCGCGCAGGCACCTGACCTACAGGGCTCGGAAGAGCCCTTCCTGGACGACGGACACCAGCATGCGTCCCTCCGTGTCGTAGATCCGCCCGCGGGCCAGTCCGCGTCCGCCGGTCGCGATCGGAGACTCCTGGTCGTACAGGAACCACTCGTCCGCGCGGAACGGCCGGTGGAACCACATGGCGTGGTCCAGCGACGCCATGTCGAACCCCCGCGGCCCCCACAGGGGCTCCACCGGGATGCGCACGGCGTCCAGAAGCGTCATGTCACTGGCGTACGTCAGGGCGCAGGTGTGCACGAGCGGGTCGTCGCCGAGCGGCCCGACGGCGCGCATCCACACGGCACTGCGGGGCTCGGCGTCCTGGACGTCCTCCGCGTTCCAGCGCAGCCGGTCGACGTAGCGGATGTCGAAGGGCTGGCGCCGGGCCATCCGTTCGAGTTGCTCCGGCATCGCCCCCAGGTGCTCGCGCACCTCGTCGGCGACCGTCGGCAGGGACTCGGGGTCCGGGACCTTGCGGGCCGGCGGCAGCTGGTGCTCGAAACTTCCCTGTTCAGGTCTGTGAAAGGAGGCGGTGAGCGTGAAGATCGTGCGCCCCTGCTGCACCGCGGTGACCCGTCGCGTCGTGAACGACCGCCCGTCCCGGTCCCGCTCGACCTGGTACACGATCGGCACGCCCGGGCGCCCCGGACGCAGAAAGTACGCGTGCAGCGAGTGCACCGGGCGGTCGCCGTCGGTGGTGCGGCCCGCGGCGACCAGTGCCTGGCCGGCCACCTGGCCGCCGAAGACCCGCTGCAGCGACTCCTCGGGGCTGCGGCCACGGAAGATGTTGACCTCGATCTGCTCCAGGTCGAGCAGCGCGACGAGGCTTTCGGCGGGATTGGTCATCGGTGGGGTTCTCCTGTGCTCACTGTGCTCACAGCTGGCCGACGTCGGTGACGCGGACGACCGCCCGGCCCTCCGCGTCGGAGGCCGTCAGGTCGACCTCCGCGCTGACGCCCCAGTCGTGGTCGTCGTTCGGGTCGTCGAAGATCTGCCGCACCCGCCACAGGGCGTTCTGCGGCTCCTCCTCGATGATCAGGAGCTTGGGTCCGCGGGCGTCGGGGCCGGTGCCCAGGTCGTCGTGCTCGTCCCAGTACTTGTCCATGGCCTCGCCCCAGGCGTCGGCGTCCCAACCGGCCTCGGAGTCCATTTCGCCCAGCTCACCGACATGGTCGAGGGCCGCGAGCTCGACCCGGCGGAACATGGCGTTGCGGACCAGTACCCGGAAGGCGCGGGCATTGGCGGTGACCGGCCGCACCTGGTCGGCCCTCTCCTGCGCCTCCTCGGCGGTCATCACCTCCGGGTTGGCGAGCTGCTCCCACTCGTCGAGCAGGCTGGAGTCGACCTGGCGCACCATCTCGCCGAGCCACTCGATCAGGTCCTGCAGGTCCTCAGACTTCAGATCGTCCGGGACCGTGTGGTCGAGAGCCTTGAAGGCGCTCGCCAGGTAGCGCAGCACGATGCCCTCGGTGCGGGCCAGTTCGTAGTGGGAGACCAGCTCGGTGAAGGTCAGCGCCCGCTCGTACATGTCACGAACGACCGACTTGGGCGACAGCGGGTGGTCGCCGACCCACGGGTGGCTCCTGCGGTACGTGTCGTAGGCGTGGAAGAGCAGTTCCTCCAGGGGCTTGGGGTACGTGACGTCCTGGAGGCGCTCCATGCGCTCCTCGTACTCGACCCCGTCGGCCTTCATCGCGGCCACGGCCTCGCCGCGGGCCTTGTTCTGCTGGGCGGCGAGGATCTGACGCGGGTCGTCCAGCGTGGACTCGACGACGGACACCATGTCCAGCGCGTACGACGGCGACTCCGGATCCAGCAGCTCGAAGGCGGCCAGGGCGAACGTGGACAGCGGCTGGTTCAGCGCGAAGTCCTGCTGGAGATCGACCGTGAGACGCACGATGCGGCCCTCGGCGTCCGGATGGTCCAGCTTCTCGACGATGCCGCCGTCCAGCAGCGAGCGGTAGATGGCGATCGCCCGGCGGATGTGCCGGAGCTGCTGCCTGCGCGGCTCGTGATTGTCCTCCAGCAGGTGCCGCATGGCGGCGAAGGCGTCGCCGGGACGGGCGATCACCGACAACAGCATGGTGTGCGTGACCCGGAAGCGGGACGTCAGCGGCTCCGGCTCGGAACCGATGAGCTTCTCGAACGTGTTCTCCGACCAGGCCACGAAGCCCTCGGGCGCCTTCTTGCGGACGACCTTCCGCCGCTTCTTCGGGTCGTCACCGGCCTTCGACAGAGCCTTCTCGTTCTCGATGACGTGCTCGGGCGCCTGAGCGACGACGAAGCCCTCCGTGTCGAACCCGGCGCGGCCCGCCCGGCCGGCGATCTGGTGGAACTCCCGGGCCCGCAGCGTGCGCACCCGGTTGCCGTCGTACTTGGTCAGCGCCGTGAACAGCACGGTCCGGATCGGCACATTGACGCCCACACCGAGCGTGTCCGTCCCACAGATCACCTTCAGCAGGCCCGCCTGCGCGAGCTTCTCCACCAGCCGCCGGTACTTCGGCAGCATGCCGGCGTGGTGGACCCCGATGCCGTGCCGGACGTATCGGGACAGGTTGCGGCCGAACTTGGTGGTGAAGCGGAAGTTGCCGATCAGCTCGGCGATCCGTTCCTTCTCCTCGCGCGTGCACATGTTGATGCTCATCAGCGCCTGGGCCCGCTCCACGGCCTGCGCCTGAGTGAAGTGCACGATGTAGACCGGTGCCTGACGGGCCGTCAGGAGATCGGTCAGGGTCTCGGTGAGCGGGGTGTAGCGGTACTCGTAGGAGAGCGGCACCGGACGGGTGGCCGAGCGGACCACCGAGGTGGGACGGCCGGTCCGGCGGGCGAGGTCGCCCTCGAAGAAGGAGACGTCGCCAAGGGTCGCCGACATCAGGACGAACTGGGCCTGGGGCAGTTCCAACAGGGGAATCTGCCACGCCCAGCCGCGGTCCGGCTCGGCGTAGAAGTGGAACTCGTCCATGACGACCTGGCCGATGTCCGCGTTCTTGCCGTCACGCAACGCGATCGAGGCCAGGACCTCGGCGGTGCAGCAGATGACGGGGGCGTCGGCGTTCACGGAGGCGTCGCCGGTCAACATGCCGACGTTCTCAGTCCCGAAGATCTTGCACAGCTCGAAGAACTTCTCCGACACCAGCGCCTTGATCGGTGCCGTGTAGAAGGTGACCTCGTCCCGGGCCAGGGCGGCGAAATGGGCACCCGCCGCGATCATGCTCTTGCCGGATCCGGTGGGCGTCGACACGATCACGTTCGCCCCGGAGACCACCTCGATCAGCGCCTCCTCCTGATGGGAGTAGAGCGTCAGACCGCGTTCCCGGGCCCACGCCTCGAAGGCTTCGTACAGGGCGTCGGGGTCGGCGGTCCGCGGCAGCTGATCGATGAGGGTCACACCCCCATCTTGCCTGTCCCCTGCCGCTATGGGGGAATCGGCTGTCCGTGTGAAGATCACGAACGCTACGCTGGGTCGCCGACGACGCATCAGCGGATCCGGACAACTGCACAGCGGCACACGAGGAATGGGGCGGGCAACGACGATGATGGGACCAGCGCACTCGCTGTCGGGCGCCGCGGCGTGGCTGGGCGTCGGCGCGGCGACGGCCGCCGCGGGACAACCGATGCCCTGGCCGGTGCTGCTCGCCGGAGCCCTGATCTGTGCCGGGGCGGCGCTCGCCCCGGACCTCGACCACAAGGCGGCGACGATCTCCCGGGCCTTCGGTCCCGTCTCACGGGGGCTGTGCGAGATCGTCGACAAGCTGTCGTACGCGGTCTACAAGGCGACCAGGAAGCCAGGCGACCCGCGCCGCTCCGGCGGGCACCGCACGCTGACGCACACGTGGCTGTGGGCGGTACTGATCGGCGGGGGCACATCGGTCCTGGCCATCACCGGCGGCCGCTGGGCCGTCCTGGCGATCCTCTTCGTGCACATGGTGCTGGCCATCGAAGGCCTGCTCTGGCGGGCCACCCGCGGCTCCAGCAGCGACGTGCTGGTCTGGCTGCTGGCCGGCACCAGCGCCTGGATCATCGCCGGAATACTCGACAAGCCGGACGGCGGCTCCGACTGGCTGTTCACCGCGCCGGGCCAGGAGTACCTCTGGCTGGGGCTGCCCATCGTGCTCGGCGCGCTGGTGCACGACATCGGGGACGCGCTGACCGTCTCCGGCTGCCCCGTGCTCTGGCCGATACCGGTGGGCCGCAAGCGCTGGTACCCCATCGGCCCGCCGAAGGCCATGCGGTTCCGGGCGGGCAGCTGGGTGGAGCTCAAGGTGCTGATGCCGGTGTTCATGCTGCTCGGGGGAGTGGGCGGCGCGGCGGCGCTCAACTTCATCTGACTCGTCCGGAGGGCCCGCGGGCTCGTGCGCAGGGCCCGCGAGGCCCTGGACGCTCAGCCGGTCCCGCCGGCGCCTTCGTCGCCGCCCTGGCCGTAGCGGCGCTCGAAGCGGGCGACGCGCCCCTCGGAGTCCACCGTCCTGGCCCTGCCCGTGTAGAAGGGGTGGCTCTCCGAGGAGATCTCCACTTCCACCACCGGGTAGGTCTCCCCGTCGTCCCAGGCGATGGTCTGGTCGCTGGTCGCGGTGGAGCGGGTCAGGAAGGCGTACCCGGCACTGCGGTCACGGAAGACGACGGGCCGGTAGTCGGGATGCTTGTCCTGCTGCATGGCTGCTCCTCGTACGGCTCGGTTCGTGGTGGCGGGGCGGCTCGGCCGCCGCGGGTGGTGTCATCCGGGCATGGAGTCCTCGTCGACGACGTGCATCGCGGCCTCCTCGGCGGAGGCCGCCGCTCCGTCGATGCCCACGTCCAGGGCGACCAGCGTCGGCTCGTCGTCCTCGTGCGCCCCCTCGTCGGGCGCGACGAGCCGGCCCGAGCGGTCCGCGCCGACCTCGTTGTCCAGCAGTTCCCCGTCGGTGCCGTCCACGTCGCCGAGCCCGTCGCCGTCGGGCGCGAGCAGGTCCGGCCGCTCCTCGGCGAGCCGCTGGTCGAGCGTCTCGCCCTCGTGGCGTTCGGCGGCCGTGACGCCGGTGTGCTCCACCGCCCAGGGGCGTTCGGGCGGGGACCAGCCCCGGTCGAGGGGATCGTCGACGCCGTCGTCCTCAAGGGTGTCCTCGCCGTCGAGCAGCCCGGTGTCCTCCCGCTGCTCGGATCCGTCGGGCTGGTAGACGTCGTCTCCCCATCCGTCGGAGCTGTTCACGGATACCTCCATGGGGCGGGGGCCGGCCCCTTCTCGCCGTGGGCCACGGCGGGGCGCCGCCGCACGCGGCACGGCACTCGCCCGCCGCGGAACCGCACGGTTCCCGGGCTCACCTCGAGCCGGTGCCTCCTCCCAGCCTTCCACCCCGGTTCGGGAACCCGCAACGGCACAGACCCGGTCCGGCTACCCGCCGCCCGCGTCGCTCAGGGCTCGCCGCACGCCACCGGCCCGACCGGGGCGTGTGCCCCCGTGCGGCGTTCCCCGCTCCCTCCTGGCGGCGCACCGCGCTCTCCCCGCACCCTGCACGCCACGCGCTCACCCGTGCCAGGACCGCCACAGGGCCGCGTAGGCGCCCCCGGCCGCGACGAGGTCGTCGTGGCTGCCCAGCTCGCTGATCCGGCCGTTCTCCACTACGGCGATGACGTCCGCGTCGTGGGCGGTGTGCAGGCGATGGGCGATCGCCACCACCGTGCGGCCGTCCAGGACCCGGGCCAGGGAGCGTTCGAGGTGCCGGGCGGCCCTCGGGTCGAGCAGGGACGTCGCCTCGTCCAGCACCAGGGTGTGCGGGTCGGCCAGCACCAGACGGGCCAGCGCGATCTGCTGCGCCTGCGCCGGCGTGAGCGCGAAGCCGCCCGAACCGACCTCGGTGTCCAGTCCCTCGTCGAGCGAGCGGGACCAGTCGTCGGCGTCGACCGCCCCCAGCGCCGCCCACAGCTCGGCGTCGGTGGCCCCGGCCCTGGCGAGGCGGAGGTTGTCGCGCAGCGAGCCCACGAAGACGTGGTGCTCCTGGTTGACGAGGGCGACGTGCGAGCGGACCCGTTCCGCGGACATCCGGGACAGTTCCGCGCCGCCCAGGGTGATCCGGCCGTCGCGGGGGCCGTAGATCCCGGCCAGCAGCCTGCCCAGCGTGGACTTGCCCGCGCCGGAGGGGCCGACCAGCGCGAGCCGCGTGCCGGGGGCGACCTCCAGCGAGACCTTGCGCAGGACGTCCACGCCCTCGAGGTAGCCGAAGTGCACGCGGTCGGCGTGCACGTGCCGGCCCTCGGGTGCCAGCGACGGGTCACCGGCGTCCGGCTCGATGTCCCGCACGCCCACCAGCCGGGCCAGGGAGACCTGCGCCACCTGCAGCTCGTCGTACCAGCGCAGGATGATGCCGACCGGGTCGACGAGCATCTGCGCGATCAGCGCGGCCGTGGTCAGCTGGCCGACCCCGATCCAGCCCTGCAGGACGAACACCCCGCCCACGAGCAGGACGGAGGCCAGCACGGTCACATGGGTTGCGTTGATGACCGGGAAGAGAACCGAGCGCAGCCAGAGCGTGTAGCGCTCCCAGGCCGTCCACTCCTTGACCCGGCGCTCCGACAGCTCGATGCGGCGGTCGTCGAGACGGTGCGACTCGACCGTACGTCCCGCGTCCACGGTCTCGGCGAGGGCGGCGGCCACCGCGGCGTACCCCGCGGCCTCGGAACGGTAGGCGGCCGGCGCCCGCCGGAAGTACCAGCGGCAGCCGATCACCAGCAGCGGTACCGCGATGATCACGGCCGGTGCCAGCGGCGGCGCCGTGATCACGAGACCGCCGAGCAGCAGCACCACCCACACGGCACCGATCGCCAGCTGGGGCACGGCCTCGCGCATGGCGTTGGCGAGGCGATCGATGTCCGTGGTGATCCGGGAGAGCAGATCGCCGGTGCCGGCGCGTTCCAGTACGCCGGGTGGCAGGCCGACCGACCGCACCAGGAAGTCCTCGCGCAGGTCGGCCAGCATCCGCTCGCCGAGGACGGCCCCGCGCAGCCGCACCTCGCGCACGAA
The DNA here is from genome assembly GCF_000721235.1 of Streptomyces olivaceus. Lineage (GTDB taxonomy): Bacteria > Actinomycetota > Actinomycetes > Streptomycetales > Streptomycetaceae > Streptomyces > Streptomyces olivaceus. The sequence goes on along the minus strand of NZ_JOFH01000001.1, from coordinate 414,627 downwards.
CGCGGCCTGTACGACGAGTGCGAGGACGAAGAGGGTGGCCGTGAAGCCGAGATGCAGCTCGCGGCTGTCGTCCGAGACCCGTTCCACGAGTCCGCCGAGCAGGTAGGGGCCCACCATCGAGGCGATCACGGCGACGGTGTTCACGGTGACGAGGAGGAGGAACGCGAGCCGGTGCCGGCGCAGCAGTTCCCCCGCGTAGGCGCGTACGGTCGCGGGCGCGCCGACGGGCAGGGTGCTGGCCGTGGTCGGGGCCGCCGGGTCGTACGACGGTGGCGCGACGCCGATCATGCCGTCTCCTCGATCTCTTCCAGTCGGTGCAGTACGTCGTCGTCACCGATGACACCGCCGTGCGCGGCCTCTTCCCGCAAGGCCGCGCCCGGCACGGTCTGCTTCGGCCCGGTCTTCCGCGGCGTGGGCGCGCCGGGGCCGGCCCTGTGCGGCACGTCCGCGCCGGGTACGGCCTCGTGCGGCACGGGCGCCCCCGGCACGGTCTTCTCCGGCGGTGTCTTCTCCGGGCCAGTCCTCTCCGTGACGGTCTCCTCCGTGACGGTCTCCGGTCCGTCCACGGCCGGTTCCCCGCCAGGACGTGCCGTGGACTCCTCGTCCGTCTCCCGGGTGACCACCGCCCGGTACCGGGAATCGGTGCCCAGCAGTTCCCGGTGGACACCGACGGCGGCCACCGCGCCGTCGTCCAGGAAGACGATCCGGTCCGCGCGGTCCAGCAGCAGGGGCGAGGAGGTGAGGACCACCGTGGTGCGCCCCTGGCGCAGCCTGCGTACGCCCTCCGCGATCCGCGCCTCGGTGTGCGAGTCCACGGCCGAGGTCGGCTCGTCCAGGACGAGTGCCTCCGGGTCGGTGACCAGGGAGCGGGCAAGCGCCAGCCGCTGTCGCTGGCCGCCCGACAGCGACCGGCCCCGCTCGGTGATGCGGGCGTCCATCGGGTCCTCGGCGCCGACCGAGACCTGCGCGAGTGCCGCCAGCACGTCCCCGCACTGGGCGGCGGCCAGTGCCTCCTCGGCGCGGACCGCACCGGACGCGGGCACGTCGAGCAGCTCACGCAAGGTGCCGGAGAGCAGCACCGGGTCCTTGTCCTGGACCAGGACGGTGGTACGCGCGGACCTCAGCGGCAACTCGTCCAGCGGCACTCCGCCGAGCCGGGCCGACGTGCCTTCCTGCGAGGGGTGCCCGCCGAGCCGTTCCGCCAGGCGCCCGGCCGCGTCCGGGTCGCCGCAGACCACGGCGGTCAGCCGGCCCGCCGGCGCCAGGAGACCGGTGGCCGGGTCGCACAGATCCCCGGTGGGAGTCTCGGCGGCCCGCGAGCCCGCGGTGTCCGTGGCCCGCTCCAGTGCCAGCACCCGCGCGGCCCGCTTGGCCGACGGCCGCGAGAAGGAGTACGCCATGGCGATCTCCTCGAAGTGCCGCAGCGGGTAGGTGAGGATCATGACCGAGCTGTAGACGGTGACGAGTTCGCCGACGCCGATGTGGCCGTCGCGGGCCAGGCTGACGCCGTGCAGGACCACCGAGATCAGGAGCAGGCCCGGCAGCAGTACTTGGATCGCGGAGATCAGCGACCACATGCGGGCACTGCGTACGGCGGCGTGCCGCACCTCCTGGGAGGCGCTGCGGTAGCGGTCGAGGAAGAGTTCCTCTCCGCCGATGCCGCGCAGCACGCGCAGTCCGGCGACGGTGTCCGAGGCGAGTTCGGTGGCACGGCCCGCCTTCTCGCGCTGGACGTCGGCCCGCCGGGTGGCCCGGGGGAGGAGGGGCAGTACGGCGAGGGCCACCACCGGCAGGCCCACGAGCACGACGACGCCGAGTGCCGGCTGGTAGACCACCAGGGCCACGCAGACCAGCACCACGGTCACCGCCGCGGCGGTGAAGCGGGAGACGGCCTCCACGAACCAGCCGATCTTCTCGACGTCACCGGTGGACACGGCCACGACCTCGCCTGCCGCGACGCGCTGGGTGAGCGCCGAGCCGAGCACCGCGGTCTTGCGTGCCAGCAGTTGCTGGACACGGGCGGCGGCGGTGATCCAGTTGGTGACGGCGGTGCGGTGCAAGAAGGTGTCACCGAGTGCGCTGCCGGCACCGCAGAGCACCAGGAGGACACCCGCGAGGGCGAGCCGGTCGCCGGAGCGGTCGACGACGGCCTGAACGGCGAGGCCGACGCAGAAGGGCAGGGCGGAGACGGCGGCGAAGTGCAGCAGACCCCAGGCCAGCGACTTCAGCTGCCCGCCCAGTTGGTTGCGGAACAGCCACCAGAGGAATCGGGGGCCCGAGCGTGCGTCCGGCACACCCGGGTCGGGATACGGAAGGTCTTGGATCTGCATGGCGTCCCAGCGGCTCGTGTCAGGGGTGCCGTCGCAACACGGCATCAGGAGACTGCAAACCGTGACAGGTTCGCGTCGCGGTACGCCCAAAATCAAGCGGTTTTCCGCGGTGGGGCCAGATTCCGGCTGCCTGCGCCGAACCGCCGCCGAGGACGCCGTGCCGAGGTGCGACCATGGACGGATGGGAAGCGGTGGAGTACGGCGTTCGGTGGTCGCGGCGGCGGCCCTTGGGTCCCTGCTGACGGTGACGGCACTGTCCGGCTGCGGCGGGTCGGGGGACGGCTCGGACGCCGGGGCGGGCGAACCGGCGGGCTCGGCGGGCAAGGCGGCCCGCAGCACCGCCCCGGCCGACCCGACGCGGATCCCCAACGTCGGCGACCGGCTCCACGAGCGCATCCCCGCCGACTCGACCCAGGTCGTCGCGGTCTACGGCGACGGCAAGGACTCCGCCGACTCCACGGTTGTGCTCTACACCAAGCAGGGCTCCGCCTGGCACCGCGCCCGCAGTTGGGCCGCGCACAACGGCAAGAAGGGGTGGACCACCGACCACCACGAGGACGACCAGCGCAGCCCCGTGGGCGTGTTCACGCTTACCGACGCGGGCGGCGTGCTCCCGGACCCCGACCCCGCAGCGGGCCTGCCGTACACCGAGTCCGCCGCCTTCGCGGCACCGCGCTCGTGGGCCAAGACGCACTGGCACGACTTCGACTACGTCATCGCCATCGACTACAACCGCGTCAAGGGCACCGCGCCGAACGACCCGACCCGCCCCGAGGGCACGTCCAAGGGCGGCTCGATCTGGCTGCACATGGACCACGGCAGCGGTACGTCGGCCTGCGTCAGCGTGCCCAAGCCGGGCATGGAGTACCTGCTGCGCACGCTGGACCCGGACCGGCACCCGGTGGTGGTCATGGGGGACAAGGCGGATCTGAAGGCCTGAGCCGGCCGCGGACGTTCCGGACGTCCCACCGGTCGGGCACTTGGCCGGGCACCCGATCAGGCCCTCCGTCAGGCCGTCAGTCAGTCTGTCCGTCAGTCAGCCGGTCGTCCATCAGTCCGTCCGGCGCTCCGTCAGGTCGTCCGCCGGCCCCGCCCCGTGTCCGGACCGTCGATCAGGGTGTCCAACAGCCCGCCGAGCGCCGTGCGCTGCTCCTCCGACAGCGGGGCCAGGATCTCCTCCGCGGCCGATCTGCGGGCGCCGTGCAGTTCGCGCAGGTCCGCGCGCCCGTCGTCGGTCAGTTCTATCCGCGTGACCCGGCGGTTGGCCGGATCGGGGACGCGGCGCACCTTCCCGGCCGTCTCCAGCCCGTCGACCAGGGTCGTCACCGCCCGGGGGACGACCTCGAGACGCTCGGCCAGGTCGGCCATCCGGGGCGGCGATTCGTAGTGCGCCAGGGTGCGCAGCAACCGTGACTGGGCCGGTGTGATGCCGAGGTCGCGGTGCTCGAGGTGGCGCTTCTGGATGCGGTGCACCCTGCGGGTGAGCCGCAGCAACTGCTCGGCGAGCAGGCCGTCGGGATCGGGGGCGGTCATGCGGGAACAATATCAGGATGACATTCATTGTGAGTATAGGTAACAATGGCCCGTGGTCCACGTGGTCCACGTGGTCCCCGAAGATCCGTCGGCCTGTGGGCTGCCGACCGGCAGCCCACAGGCCGACGGCCGGGCCGGCCGCGAGGCCCGCCGCCGGCTGCCCGCCGTCCGCGGACACCGCCGTTCCGTCCGTGTCGTCCTCCGAAGGAGCTCATGCAACCCGATCGCGCTTCCGTCTGGACCGCGCCCGCCGAGGCCGGGGAACAGCCCCGGCAGGTGCGCCGCATCCTGAAGCTGTTCCGCCCCTACCGCGGCCGCCTCGCGGTCGTCGGCCTCCTGGTCGGCGCCGCGTCCCTCGTGTCGGTCGCCACCCCCTTCCTGCTGAAGGAGATCCTCGACGTCGCCCTCCCCGAGGGGCGGACCGGCCTGCTGAGTCTGCTCGCCCTCGGCATGATCCTCGGCGCCGTCCTCACCAGCGTCTTCGGTGTGCTGCAGACGCTGATCTCCACCACCGTCGGCCAGCGCGTCATGCACGATCTGCGCACCGCCGTCTACGGCCGGCTCCAGCAGATGTCCCTCGCCTTCTTCACCCGCACCCGCACCGGTGAGGTCCAGTCCCGCATCGCCAACGACATCGGCGGCATGCAGGCCACCGTCACCTCGACCGCGACCTCCCTGGTCTCCAACCTCACCAGCGTGGTCGCCACCGTCGTCGCGATGGTCGTCCTCGACTGGCGGCTGACCGTCGTCTCGCTGCTCCTCCTGCCGGTCTTCGTGTGGATCAGCCGCCGTGTCGGCAGGGAACGCCGCAAGATCACCACCCGGCGCCAGAAGCAGATGGCCGCCATGGCCGCCACGGTCACCGAGTCGCTCTCCGTCAGCGGCATCCTGCTCGGCCGCACCATGGGCCGCTCCGACTCGCTCACCCGCGCCTTCGCGGACGAGTCCGAGGAGCTGGTCGACCTGGAAGTGAGGTCGAACATGGCGGGCCGTTGGCGGATGGCCGTCATCACGATCGTCATGGCGGCCATGCCGGCCGTCATCTACTGGACCGCGGGCATCGCCCTGCAGCTCGGCGGCGCCGGCACGTCCCTCGGTACCGTCGTCGCCTTCGTCTCGCTCCAGCAGGGCCTGTTCCGGCCGACGGTGAGCCTGCTGTCGACCGGCGTCCAGATCCAGACGTCGCTCGCCCTCTTCCAGCGCATCTTCGAATACCTCGACCTGCCGGTCGACATCAGCGAGCGGAAGGACCCCGTCCGCCTCGACCACGTCAAGGGCGAGGTCCGCTTCGAGGGTGTCGAGTTCCGCTACGACGGCAAGGGTGGTCCCGTCCTCGACGGCATCGACATCACCGTCCCCGCGGGCAGCAGTCTCGCCGTCGTCGGACCGACCGGCGCCGGCAAGTCCACGCTCGGCCACCTGGTGCCCCGGCTGTACGACGTCACGGGCGGCCGGGTCACCCTCGACGGGGTCGACGTGCGCGACCTCGACTTCGACACCCTCGCCCGCGCGGTCGGCGTGGTCTCCCAGGAGACGTACCTCTTCCACGCCTCCGTCGCCGACAACCTGCGCTTCGCCAAGCCGGACGCCACCGACGCGGAGCTGGAGGCGGCGGCGCGGGCGGCCCAGATCCACGACCACATCGCGGCCCTGCCCGACGGCTACGACACGGTGGTCGGCGAGCGCGGCCACCGCTTCTCCGGCGGTGAGAAGCAGCGTCTGGCCCTCGCCCGCACGATCCTGCGAGACCCGCCCGTCCTGGTCCTGGACGAGGCGACCAGCGCCCTGGACACCCGTACCGAGGCCGCGGTGCAGGATGCCATCGACGCGCTGTCCGCCAACCGCACCACGGTCACCATCGCCCACCGGCTGTCCACCGTCCGGGACGCCGACCGGATCGTGGTCCTCGACTCCGGCCGGCCGGCCGAACAGGGCACGCACGAGGAGCTGCTGGCACTGGACGGGAAATATGCGGCACTGGTGCGCAGGGACGCCCGACTGGAGCCGACAAGATGACGATATGCCGGATTTGCAGGTAAATGGGGGTTAACGTGCCCGCATGCACATCAACACACCGCCGCGGAGCGCGAGAGGCGCGAGAAGCACCAGGAACACCAGAGGCCCCAGAAGGGCGATCCGACTGACCCGTCGGGGCCGCATCGCCCTGATCGCGACCGGCGCCGTCGTCGCCGGTGCCGCCGTGGCGGTGCCGTTGCTGATGTCGGACGACGAGGGGACCTCCCGCCCCACGTCCCTGGTGATCCCGGAGGGCCGGCGCTCGGCCCAGGTCTACGAGGCCGTCGACGAGGCCCTCGCCCTGCCCGCGGGCACCACCAAGAAGTCCCTGGCCAAGGCCCACCTCAAGCTGCCCAACGACGCCGAGGGCAACCCCGAGGGCTATCTCTACCCGGCGACCTACCCGCTCGGGGACCAGCCCACCCCGGAGAAGCTCCTGACGGCCATGGTCGACACGGCGAACAAGAAGTTCACCGGCGCGCCCGTCGCCGCCGGCGCCCAGCGCAACGCGCTGAACGTCTACCAGGCGGTCACCATCGCCAGCATCGTGCAGGCCGAGGCCGCCACCAAGGAGGACATGGGCAAGGTGGCCCGCGTCGTCTTCAACCGGCTGGAGCGCGGCATGCCGCTCCAGATGGACTCCACCATCAACTACGCCCTGAACCGCTCCACCCTGACGACCACCACCAAGGACACGAAGATCGACAGTCCCTACAACTCGTACCAGCGCATGGGGCTGCCGCCCACGCCCATCGCCAACCCGGGCGAGGAGGCGATGCAGGCCGCGATCAACCCGACGCCCGGGGACTGGCTGTACTTCGTCACGGTCAAGCCCGGCGACACCCGCTTCACCGCCGACTACGCCGAACACCAGCGCAACGTCGCGGAGTTCGGCCGAACCCGGGAGAGCGCCTCGAAAGAGCCCCAGTCCAAGTGACCGGGCGGAGCGTCACGCGGCGACGGGTGCCGGTTCGGCCAGCAGCCGTCTGATGTCCCGCACGGCCGCGCGTCCGGCGCGGTTGGCGCCGATGGTGCTGGCCGAGGGCCCGTAGCCGACGAGGTGGATCCGCGGGTCGGCGACCGCGCGCGTCCCCTCCAGCCGGATGCCGCCACCCGCCTCACGCAGCCGCATCGGCCTCAGGTGGTCGATCGCGGCCCGGAATCCGGTCGCCCACAGGATGACGTCGGCGGCCACCCGCCGCCCGTCGTTCCACTCCACTCCCTCGGGCACCACCCGGTCGAACATCGGCCGCCGGTCCAGCACGCCCGACTCCAGCCCGGCCCGGACCGCGTCGTTCAGCGGCAGCCCGGTCACCGAGACCACGCTCCTGGGCGGCAGGCCCTGCCGCACCCGTTCCTCCACCAGCGCCACCGCAGCCCGGCCCGCGTCCTCGTCGAAGGGGCCCTCGCGGAAGACCGGTGGCCGCCGGGTCACCCAGGTGGTGGACGCGGCGTAAGGGGCGATCTCCAGAAGGTGCTGGGTCCCCGACGCGCCCCCGCCGACCACCACCACGCGCTGCCCGGTGAACTCCTCGGGACCCGCGTACCGGGCCGTGTGCAGCTGCCGGCCCCGGAAGGTCTCCTGCCCCGGGTAGCGGGGCCAGAACGGACGGTCCCAGGTGCCGGTCGCGTTGATCAGGGCCCGCGTGGACCAGACCCCCGCCGACGTCTCGACGACGAGCCGGCCGCCGGTCCCCTCGCGCACCGCGCTGACGTCGACCGGCCGCCGTACCCGCAGGCCGAAGGTCCGCTCGTAGTCCGCGAAGTACCCGCTCACCACCTCGGCTGACGGCCGTGCCGGATCCGCGCCGGTCAGCTCCATGCCCGGCAGCGCGTGCATCCCGTGCACCTTGCCGTACGTCAGCGACGGCCACCGGAACTGCCAGGCGCCGCCGGGCCCGGGGGAGTGGTCGAGCACCACGAAGTCGCGCTCCGGCTCGAACCCCGTGCGCCGCAGATGGTAGGCCGCGGCCAGTCCCGCCTGACCCGCACCGATGACGACGACCTCGACCTCGCGTGTGTAGTTCACGCTTCTACTAACGGCGCGGGGCGCCCCGATCTTCCCCCGGTGCCAGGAGACGCCCCGGTCCGCCCCGAGTGCCAGGATGGACGCATGCCAGATGCCTTCACCACCCGAGTCCTCAGCCTCGCCACCGGCTCGGCGGAGCGGGTCGCCGACATCACCGGCGACTGCGAGTCCTTCCTGCGCGAGGCGGCGGCCGGCCGCGACGGCCTGCTCAACGTCTTCGTGCCGCACGCCACCGCCGGAATCGCGATCATCGAGACCGGTGCCGGCAGCGACGACGACCTGCTGTCCGCCCTGCACACCCTGCTCCCCGCCGACGACCGCTGGCAGCACCGCCACGGCAGCCCCGGTCACGGCCGCGACCACGTCCTGCCGGCCTTCGTACCCCCGCACGCGACGCTGCCGGTGGTAGGCGGCCGCCTGGAACTGGGCACCTGGCAGTCGGTGTGCCTGGTGGACACCAACCGGGACAACCCCGACCGCCGGGTCCGGTTGAGCTTCCTGGGCTGAAGCGGTGGTTGACCCGTCTCCCGGAGTGGGATTCCATGCCCAGCATGGCCGAGGGAGCGCGGAAGTCGACGGATCCTGTTCTGTTCTTCGCCACGCAGGGCGAGTGGGAGACGTGGCTGGAGGAGCATCACGGGGACGCCGCGGGGGTCTGGTTCCGGATTCCCCGAGCCGGCTCCGGCACGGACGGTGTCGACTACGCGCACGCGTTGGAGTCGGCCCTGTGCTACGGCTGGATCGACGGGCAGAAGAAGAAGCTGGACGAGCGGCACTGGCTGCAGCGCTTCACCCCGCGCCGGTCCGGCAGCAAGTGGTCGAAGGTGAACCGGGAGAAGGCCGTCGCGCTGATCGCCAGCGGCCGGATGCGGCCGGCGGGGCAGCGCGAGGTCGACAGGGCCAGGGCCGACGGCCGCTGGGACGCCGCCTACGCGTCGCAGAGCAGGGCGACCGTGCCCGACGACCTCCGGGCCGCCCTGGACGCCGAGCCCGGGGCGGCGGCCTTCTTCGAGACCCTGGACAGCCGCAACCGCTACGCGATCCTGTACCGGGTCGAGGACGCCAAGAAGCCGGGGACGCGGGCCGCCCGTATCGAGAAGTTCGTCGCCATGCTGGCGCGGGGGGAGAAGCTGCACTGAGGAACCGAGAACGGGCGAAGCGCCCTCCGGGCGCCGGACGGCAGCGGGCCGAGGAGGACGTCCTCCTCGGCCCGCTGCCGGCTCCACGGGGTCGGGAGCCGGGTGTCAGGCGTCGGTACGCGAACGGCCCCGCACCACCAGGCGCTTGAGCAGCGGCCAGGCGAGCAGCAGCGCGATCACCGCGTACACCGTCACCGAGAACGGCGTGTCGACCAGGCCCGACACGCTGCCGTCGCTGATCTGCAGGGCGCGGCGCAGCTGTTGCTCGGCGTTCGGGCCGAGGATCACACCGATCACGGCCGGCAGGATGGGCAGGCCGTAACGCCGCATGCCGAAGCCGATGAGGCCGATGACGAGCAGGATCACCAGGTCGACGACCTCGCCGCCGACGGCGTAGGCGCCGACCGCCGCGAAGAACATGATCCCGGCGTAGAGGTACGGGCGCGGGATGCGCAGCAGCTTGGCCCACACCGGTGCCAGCGGCAGGTTCAGCGCGAGCAGCAGCACCATGCCGACGAAGAGCGACGCGATCAGGCCCCAGACCAGCTCGGGTTCGCGTTCGAAGAGCAGCGGTCCCGGCTGGATGCCGTACTGCTGGAAGGCGGCCAGCATGACCGCGGCGACCGCCGTCGTCGGCAGCCCCAGGGTCAGCATCGACACCAGCGTGCCCGCGGCCGAGGCCGACGCCGCCGACTCGGGACCGGCCACCCCCTCGATGGCGCCCTTGCCCCACTCGTCCTTGTGCTTGGACAGCCGCTTCTCCGTGACGTACGACAGGAAGGTCGGGATCTCCGCGCCGCCGGCCGGGATCGCGCCGAACGGGAAGCCGATGAACGGGCCCCGCAGCCACGACTTCCACGTCCGCTTCACATCGGCGCGGCCGAGCCAGGGCCGGCCCACCGGAATCGGCTCGGCCCCGCCGCGCCGCAGGTGCGCCGCCACCCACAGCGCCTCCCCGATCGCGAACAGACCGACCGCCACGATCACCACGTCCACGCCGTCGGCGAGTTGCAGCGAACCGAAGGTCAGCCGCTGCTGGCCCGTCATCTGGTCCAGGCCCACCAGGCCGATCGTCAGGCCGATCAGCAGCGAGGCCAGGCCTCTGACCCGGGACGAACCCAGCACCGACGTCACGGCGATGAAGGCCAGCACCATGATGGCGAAGTAGTCCGGAGCGCCGATGTCCACCGCCAGGTCGGCGACCGTCGGAGCCAGCGCCACCAGCAGGGTCGTGCCGATCATGCCGCCCGCGAAGTGCCCGATCGCCGCTGCCGCCAGGGCCTGCGCGCCGCGCCCCGCCTTGGCCATGGGGTTGCCCTCCATGGCCGCGACCACCGCGGCGCTCTCGCCGGGGGTGTTCAGCAGGATGGAGGTGGTCGAACCGCCGAACATCGCGCCGTAGTAGATGCCCGCGAACATGATGAACGCGGCGACCGGATCCAGCCCGTACGTCACCGGCAGCAGCAGCGCCACCGCCATCGCCGGGCCGATGCCCGGCAGTACGCCGATGGCCGTGCCGAGCAGTACGCCGAGGGCCGCCCACAGCAGGTTGACCGGGGTCAGGGCCGTCCCGAACCCGTCCATGAGGGAGTTGAGGGCGTTCATGTCAGAGCACTCCCATCAGCGGACCGCCGGGCAGCGGCACGCCGAGCAGCTTGTCGAAGAGGACGTAGGTGAACAGGGACAGCACCGCGGCGATCAGCGGATCGCGGTCCACCCGGCGGCTGCCGAGGGCGAACGCGGCACCCCAGAACAGCAGCGCCCCGGCGACCGGGAAACCGGCCGGCTCGATGAGGACCGCGGCGCCGAGGAAGATCCCGGAGAGCAGCAGCACGGTGCGCCAGTCGGCCGGTTCGGAGAGGTCGACGTCCTCTCCGCCCTCCGCCTCGCCGCGCCCGCCGCGCAGCACGTCCACGGCGAGCAGCGCCGCGACCACCAGCAGGCCGATGCCGACGACGACCGGCACGGTCTTGGGACCGACCGGGCCGCGCTGGGTGATGTCGACGTCCATGGTGAGCGCGTCGGTCAGCACCAGCACACCGAGTACCAGCAGCAGCACGCACACGCCGAGTTCGGAGTGCTCGCGCAGCCACGAGCGCCTCCCGCCCGGAGACGCCGGAGCGGAGTCGGCGGTGGGGCCCGCGCCGGAGCCCTCCGTGGAGTCCGGTGCGGAGTCCGGTGCGGGGTCCGGGGCGGAGGAGGAGCCGGTCGGTGTCGTCACAGTCCCAGCTCCTTCAGCACCGACACCACACGCTCGTCCTGGGCGTCCAGGAAGTCGCCGAACTTCTCACCGGTCAGGAACGCGTCGTCCCAGCCGTTCTGGTCCATGGACTTCTTCCATTCGGACGAGTCGTGCAGTTCCTCGAACAGGCGCGTGAGCTTGTTGCGCTGCGCCTCGGACAGGCCGGGCGGGGCGACGATGCCGCGCCAGTTGGTGAAGTTCACGTCGTACCCGGACTCCTTGAGCGTGGGTGCCTCCTGGAGGTCGTCCACCCGCTCCGGTCCGGTCACCGCGAGCACCCTCAGCTCACCGGCCTTGATCTGGTCCAGGTACTCGCCGACGCCGGAGACGCCGAAGCCGACCTTGTTGCCGAGGATCGACGCGAGCAGCTCGCCGCCGCCGTCGAAGGGGATGTAGTTGACCGACTTCGGGGCGATCCCCGCGGCCTGCGCCATCAGCATCGGCGCGAGGTGGTCCGGACCGCCCGGCGACGAGCCGCCGCCCACCGGGATCTTGCCCGGGTCCTTCTTCCAGGCGCCGATCAGCTCGTCGATCGTCTTGTACGGCGAGTCCTTGGCGACCACGACGACGTCCTGCTCCTCGGTGAGCCGCGCGATCGGCGTGGTGTCGGCGAGGGTCTTGGGCGCGTGGTTGGAGCGGACGGCGCCGACGACGCCCAGGCCCATGGACATGGCGAGCTTGCCGTTGCCGTGCTCGCTCACGAGCCGGCTCAGGCCCACGGTGCCGCCCGCGCCGGGCAGGTTGAACACCTCGATGTTGTGCGTGAGACCGGCGTCCTCGGCGTTCTTCGCGGCCGTACGGGCGGTGATGTCGTAGCCGCCGCCGGGCGTGTTGGGAACCATGAAGCGCAGGCCCGGGATCTGGGTGCCGGAGTCGGAGTCGTCGCCGGAGGACAGCAACGGCGGTCCCGCCAGCACGAGCACGGCGGCCCCGAGCAGGGCAAGGGGGGTGCGCAGGCGCACGAATGACACCACCTGTCGGTCGGGTAGAGCGGTACGGGGAGCCCTGTGGGGGAGGGTGACGTGGGCCACATGGTGCCCGCGAGTCCGCCGCCTGTCTTCCTTCCGGAACCAAGGGATGTTGTGTTCATTGCGGTCGCCGGAGAGCGGTCACCGGAGCGCGGTCGCCGTGGTGGCGGGCCGGCGCGGGCGCGGTGCCGGAGACGGCCGGAGGCGCGGTGGCGGAGGTCGCGGGAGGCGTGCCGGTACGGCGCGGGCAGGTCGCCGACGGGTCGCCGGTTCATTGCGAAGAAGGCACATCCCTTTCCTTCGCCGCAGGTGAGGGCCATCATGGCGACCCGGCGCCCCCGTCCGGACCCGGCGCTTCGCCCCGCCCGCCCCGCCCCTCCGTGAACCGAGATCGAGTCCGCCGTGGCCCCCACCTTCCGCCGTCAGACCCTCGCGGGCGAGATGCTGGTCCTCCAGCTCGCCATCGTCGTGGTCGTCCTGCTCGCGGTCGCCGCCGTCTCGCTCGCCCAGTCCCGGGCCACCTTCGACCGCGTCGAGGGCCGCCGGGTCACCGCCCTGGCCGAGCAGCTGGCCGCCACGCCCCTCGTCCGCAGCCAGCTCGTGCGCCCCGTCCCGCAGGAAGCCCTCGCCCCCCTGGTCAACTCCACGCAGACCCAGTCCGGCGTCACCTCCGTCACCGTCGCCGACGCGGGCGGCCGCGTCGTGAGCTCCACCGACCCCACGCTGATCGGCGCCCGGCTGCCGCGAGGCGAGGGCGCCGGCGTCACGAGCGGCTGGTCGGGGCCGTTGACGGTGCAGGGCAGCCGGGAACTCGTCGCCCAGGTCCCGGTGCTCGGCGCCACCCGACAGACCCTCGGCCGCCACCTCGGCACGGTGATGGTCGGTGAGGCCGACCCGACGGTCTGGCAGCGCCTGAGCGGCGCGTCCTCCTACCTCCTCGCCTACCTCGGCATCGCCAGCGGTCTCGGCGTGGCCGGCTCCTGGCTGCTGGCCCGGCGCGTCAAACGGCAGACCCTCGGTCTGGAGCCCCGCGAGATCGCCGGACTCGCCGAGCACCGGGAGGCCATGCTCTACGGCATCGCCGAGGGCGTCGTCGCCCTCGATCCGCAGCACCGGCTCACCCTGGTCAACGAGATGGGCCGGCGCCTGCTCGACCTGCCCGCCGACTGTGTCGGCCAGAGCCTGGACGCCCTCGGCATCGACGGACGGCTCCGCGACGTCCTCGCCGGTGCCACCGCCGAAGCGGCGGAGCCGCGTGACGAGGTCGTCGTCCGCCACGGGCGGGTCCTGGTCATGAACCGCATGACGGTCACCAAGGACGGCCACCCGCTCGGTTCGGTCACCACCCTGCGCGACCGTACCGAACTCGCCCGCCTGGAAAGGGAGATCGGCTCCTTCCGCAGTACCTCCGAGCTGCTGCGCGCCCAGGCCCACGAGTTCGCCAACCAACTGCACACCATCTCCGGGCTCATCCAGATAGGCGAGCAGGACGAGGTCGTGCGCTACATCCGCGCGCTCAACCAGCGCCGCCAGTCCCTGGACGTCACCCTCAGCCGCCGGGTCCGCGACACCGCCGTCGCCGCGCTGATCACGGCGAAGTCGTCCCTCGCCGCCGAGCGCCGGGTCGCCCTGCGCGTCTCGGACCGCACGGCGCTCGACCGACTGGCCCCCGAGGACGCCGCCGACGTGGCGACCGTGCTCGGCAACCTCGTCGACAACGCCGTGGACGCCGCCGCGGCGCCCGGCGCCGAGCACGAGGCGTGGGTCGAGGTCGAGCTGCGGCAGGACGCCGCCAGCGTCGAGATCGTGGTCCGTGACTCCGGGCCCGGCGTGGCGCCCGAACTGGCCCGCGAGGTCTTCTCGCACGGCTTCACCACCAAGGCCGCCCGGCAGGGCGAGCGCGGTATCGGCCTGGCACTGACCCGGCTGGTCTGCGAGCGTCACGGCGGCGAGATCTCGGTGGCCAACACCCCGGAGGGTGCCATGTTCACCGCACGCATGACCGTCAGCCACCTCACCGACGCGGTGGCGGAAGGAGCGGCACCATGACGGACACGGAGCCGGAGGCGACCCCCGGGCCCGGTGGCGGTGGCGCGATCCGTGTGCTCGTCGTGGACGACGACTTCATGGTGGCCCGCGTCCACCGCGCCTTCGTGGGACGGGTCGAACCCTTCCGGGTCGTCGGGGTCGCCGGTACCGGGGAGGAGGCGCTCGCCGCCGTGGCCGCACTCCGCCCCGACCTCGTCCTGCTCGACCTCTACCTGCCCGACGTCTTCGGCCTGGACGTGATCCCCCGGCTGCGCGCCGCGGGCCACGACTGCGACGTCATGGTCGTCAGCGCGGCCCGTGAGGCGGACGCGGTGCGCGGGGCGGTCCGGCACGGTGTGGTCGACTACCTGCTCAAACCCTTCGAATTCGACGACCTGCGGGTACGGCTGGAGCGCTACGCCGCCGAGCGGGGCCGGCTGCTCGGCACGGTGGTGCGCAGCCAGGCCGACGTCGACCGGGCGCTGGCCAAGGCGGCGCCCGCGGCCGCGGCTCCGGCACTGCCCAAGGGCATGAGCGTGGAGACCGCCGAACTGGTCGGACGCACCTTGCGCGAGACCGACGGCACCCTGTCCGCGAGCGAGTGCGCGGCGCTCACCGGCGTCTCCCGTGTCAGCGCCCGGCGCTACCTGGAGTACTTCCACACCGTCGGCGCCGCGGACGTCTCCCTGCGGTACGGCGCGGCCGGACGCCCCGAGCGGCGCTACCGCTTCCGGGGCGCGGTCACCGGCGGTCTGGCGCTCCCGCCCGCAGCCCGTCCATGACGAGATCGAACAACCGCGTGACCCTGGGCTGCCAGTCCTCGCTGGCGTCGACCTGCCAGAGGCCGCCGATGGCCAGAAAGAAGTCGTCCGCGGACACGCCGGGGCGGATGGTGCCGGCCTCCTCGTTCACCCGCAGCAGGAGTTCGGTCGCCTTCATGATGGGGCCGGGCTCCGGTTTGGCCGGGCTGCCGGGCGCGCTGGTGACCAGCCGGATGGCGTCCGCCAGACCGGCCTTGGTCAGGGCGAACCGGGCGATGCGGTCCATCCACTCCCGCAGCGCCCGGTCGGGTTCCCGGGTGGCCAGCAGTTCGGGGGCGGCGTCCGCCGCCTGCTGCATCTCGTAGCGGTAGATCTCCAGGACGAGCGCCTCGCGGTGCGGGAAGTTGCGGTAGAACGTGCCCTGGCCGACCCCCGCCTTCTTGGCGATCGTGCTCATCGGGACGTTCGCGCAGCGCGTCAGCTCCTCCGTGGCCACGCGCAGGATCCGCTCGCGGTTGCGCTGGGCGTCCGAACGCAGGGGCGCGTCCGGCTTGTCCTTCTTCGGCTGGGGCACCAGTCCTCCTCCCGGGTCCGTGGCCGAATCCCGTTCTTGCTAACCGGACAGCTGTCCGTTACGTTTTCGAGTGAGCGGACAGCTGTCCGGTTACTTGTCCACTTTAGCCGCGAACGCGGCCGGCGGAACCAGCCGGTGGTCGAGCCCGCGTGCGTGACGTGGTCGGACCCACGTCCATGACACGGACGAACCCCCTGCCCACGGCCCGTTTTCCCGGTCACCACAGCCCGTTTTCCCGTCACCGGACACCGTAGAAGCTGTCACCAGACACCAGAGAAGGCTGATCATGGCCCCAGCACCCTCCTCGACGTCCAGCGCTGTCACCCTGAACATCAACGGCGAGAAGCACCAGCTGACCGTCGACCACCGCACCACCCTGCTCGACGCCCTGCGCGAGCGCCTCGATCTCACCGGCACGAAGAAGGGCTGCGACCAGGGACAGTGCGGCGCCTGTACCGTCCTGGTGGACGGACGCCGCGCCGTGTCCTGTCTGAACCTCGCCGTCGCCGCCGAGGGACGCGAGATCACCACCATCGAGGGCATGGCCGAGGGCGACCGGCTGCACCCCGTCCAGCAGGCCTTCCTCGACCTCGACGGCTACCAGTGCGGGTACTGCACCCCCGGCCAGATCTGCTCGGCGATCGCCGTCATCGAGGAGCACGCGGCCGGCTGGCCCAGCGCCGCCACCGACGACGTACGGCCCGAGGCCGGACCGCCACCCCTGACACCGGACGAGATCCGGGAGCGGATGAGCGGCAACCTGTGCCGCTGCGGCGCCTACGTCTCCATCGTCCAGGCCGTCACGCGCGCCGCCGAGGCCCACGAGGCCGCCGCCCAGAACGAGGACGCCCCGGTCGAGTCCGTGAAGGAGGCGGCGGCATGAGGGAGTTCGGATACCAGCGCGCCGACGACGTCTCCGGCGCGGTGGCGCTGCTCGCCGCCGACCCGGACGCCCGCTTCCTCGGCGGTGGCACCAACCTCGTCGACCTCATGAAGACCGGCGTCGAGCGCCCCGCGCGCCTCGTCGACGTCCGTGAACTGCCCCTGGACACCATCGAGGAGACCGCGGACGGCGGCCTGCGCGTCGGCGCCACCGTCACCAACAGCGACCTCGCCGCCCACCCCGGCGTGCGCCGCCGCTACCCCGCGCTCACCCAGGCGGTCCTGGCCGGCGCCTCCGGACAGTTGCGCAACATGGCCACCGTCGGCGGCAACCTGCTCCAGCGCACCCGCTGCGGCTACTTCACCGACCTGAGCAGGCCCTGCAACAAGCGCGCTCCGGGCAGCGGTTGCTCCGCCGTCACCGGCGAGCACCACAACCACGCGATCCTCGGCGCCACCGACCACTGCGTGGCCACGCACCCCTCGGACATGGGCGTGGCCCTCGCGGCCTTCGACGCCGTCGTGGGCTACGAGACCCTGGACGGCCCGGGCGAACTGCCGCTGGCCGACTTCTACCTGCCCGTGGGCGACACCCCGCACCGGGAGACCGCCCTGCCGCCCGGCGCGCTCATCACGGGCGTCACGCTGCCGCCCGCCCCGGTCGCCGCCCGCTCCCGCTACCGCAAGGTGCGCGAGCGTGCCTCGTACGCCTTCGCGATCGGCTCGGTCGCCGCCGCGCTCGACATCGAGGACGGCGTCGTGCGCGAGGCGCGGCTGGCCCTCGGCGCGGTCGCCTCGCGGCCCTGGCGGGCCCACGCGGCCGAGGCCGTGCTCACCGGCGCACCGGCCGACGGCGACACCTTCGCCGCCGCCGCGGACGCCGAACTCGCGGCCGTCAGGCCGCTGCCCGACAACGGATACAAGGTGACCCTCATGCGCAACCTCGCGGTGGCCGTACTCACCGAACTCGCCGAGGAGGCCGCCCGATGACCACCGCCACGTCCGGCCGCACGAGGCTCAGCGGCGTCGTCGGCACCGCGCACACCCGCGTCGAGGGCCGCGACAAGGTCACCGGAGCCGCCCGCTACGCCGGTGAGATCCCCTTCGCCGACCTCGCGCACGGCTGGCTGGTGCTCTCCACCGTGGCCCGCGGCCGCGTCCGCGCGGTCGAGACCGATCCCGTCCTCGCCATGCCGGGCGTGCTCGCCGTCCTGCACCACGGCAACGCCCCGCGCCTCGTCACCGACTACGCCGGTCTGATGGGTATGACGCCGGACCCCACCGCCGCCGTCTTCCAGCAGGACCGGGTGCCCCACGTGGGCTGGCCCGTCGCCCTCGTCGTCGCCGAGACGCCCGAGCAGGCCCGGGAGGCCGCCGAGGCTCTCGTCGTCGCGTACGACGAGGAACCCCACGACACCGAGCTCACCGCGGACCACCCCGACGCCCACCCGGCGGGCGGGGTCATGCCCGCCGAGACCGGCAAGGGCGACCTGGCCGCCGGCCTCGCGGCCTCCGCCGCCGTGGTCGACGCGGAGTACACCACTCCCGAAGAGCACCACAGCATGATGGAGCCGCACGCCGCCACGGCCCTGTGGGACGGAGGCCGCCTGGAGGTCGTCGACTCCAACCAGGGAACCACCTGGATCCAGGGCGAGCTGGCCAGCATGTTCTCCCTCGACGCGTCCGCGGTGCGGGTGCGCTCCGAACACATCGGCGGCGGCTTCGGCAGCAAGGGCCTGCGCGCCCACCAGGTCGCCGCCGTGATGGCCGCGACCGAGCTGCAGCGACCGGTGCGCGTGGTGATGACACGGCGTCAGATGTTCTCCCTGGCCGGCTACCGCAGCCCCACCACGCAGCGCGTCAGGCTCGGCTCCGACCCCGACGGCCGGCTGCTCGCCCTGGAGCACCGCTCGCTGAGCCGGACGTCCAGCGTCTACGAGTTCGTCGAGCCCAGCGCGGGCGTGGCCCGGGTGATGTACGACGCGGACGCCCACTACACGGCGAACCACGTCGTACCGCTCGACGTGCCGTCCCCGACGTTCATGCGCGCACCGGGCGAGGCCCCGGGGTCCTTCGCGATCGAGTCGGCCCTCGACGAACTCGCCGAGCGCCTCGGCGTCGACCCGGTCGAACTGCGCCTGCGCAACGAGCCCGAGGTCGGCCCCGTCTCCGGCCTGCCGTTCAGCACCCGCAACCTGGACGCCTGCTTCCGCGAGGGGGCCCGGCGGTTCGGCTGGGCCGGGCGCGACCCGCGTCCCGGGGTGCGCCGCGACGGGCGCTGGCTGCTGGGCACGGGCACGGCCGCCGCCTCCTTCCACTCGGGCGCGGGTCCCTCCACGGCCACCGTGACCGCGCAGGCGGACGGCACCTTCACCGTGCGGATCTCCGCGGCGGACATCGGCACCGGCGCCCGTACGGCCCTCACGCTCGTCGCCGCCGACGCGCTGGAGGTCGCGCCCGACCGGGTGCGGGTCAGGATCGGGGACAGCGACTTCGGCCCCGCCATGATCGCGGGCGGTTCGATGGGCACCCGTTCCTGGGCCTGGGCGGTCACGGAGGCAGCCGGTGAACTGCGCGAGCGGCTCGCCCTGGGCGTGACCGTCCCGCCGGAGGGCATCACCGTGCGGTCCGACACCACCGCCGCCCTCGGCACCCTCGCCCAGAAGGAACGGCACTCCTTCGGGGCGCAGTTCGCCGAGGTCGCCGTGGACACCGCCACCGGCGAGGTACGGGTGCGGCGCATGCTCGGCATCTTCGCGGCGGGCCGGATCGTCAACCCGCTCACCGCCCGCAACCAGCTCGTCGGCGGCATGGTCTGGGGCATCTCCATGGCCCTGCACGAGGAGGCCGTACGGGACCGGACGAGCGGCGGGCTCTACGCCCCCGACCTCGCCGGCTACCACGTGGCCACCAACGCCGACGTGGGCGACGTCCAGGCGGACTGGGTGGACGACCTCGACCCCGACGACCCGGTCGGCATCAAGGGCGTCGGTGAGATCGGCGTCGTGGGCGCGGCGGCGGCCGTCGCCAACGCCGTACGGCACGCCACCGGCGTGCGCCACCGCCACCTGCCCATCCGGCCGGACCGGGTGCTGTCGGCGGCGAGCGCGGGCGGGGGAGCCGCGGATGCTTGACATCGCCGAAGAGCTGGACCGCTGGCTCGCCGAGGGCCGGGAGTTCGCCGTCGCCACCGTCGTCTCCGTCGGGGGCAGCGCCCCGCGCGGCCCCGGTGCCGCGCTCGCCGTCGACAGCGGCGGCACGGTGATCGGCTCGGTCTCCGGCGGCTGTGTCGAGGGCGCGGTGTACGAGCTGTGCTCCGACGCCCTGCGCAGCGGCGAGACGGTGCGCGAACGGTTCGGCTACAGCGACGAGGACGCCTTCGCGGTGGGGCTGACCTGTGGCGGGATCATCGATGTGATGGTCACGCCGGTCGGCGCCGACGCGTCGGCGCGCGAGGTGTTCCGGGCGGCGGTGTCGAGCGCCGCCCGGGGCGGCACCGCGGCCCTGGCCCGGATCGTCGAGGGCCCGCCCGAACTCCTGGGCCGGGCGCTGCTCGTGCACCCCGACGGTTCGCACGAGGGCGGTCTCGGCGGTCATCCTGACCTGGACCGCACGGCGGTGGCCGAGGCCGGGGCGCTGCTGGACGCGGGCCGCACCGGCACGATCGGCGTGTCGGAGGACGGGTCGCACTGCCCCGGCGGGCTCACCCTGCTCGTCGAGTCCAGCGTGCCGCCGCCCCGCATGATCGTCTTCGGCGCCGTCGACTTCGCCGCGGCACTGGTCCGGGCCGGCAAGTTCCTCGGCCACCATGTCACGGTGTGCGACGCCCGGCCCGTCTTCGCGACGCGGGCCCGCTTCCCCGAGGCCGACGAGGTCGTCGTCGACTGGCCGCACCGCTACCTGCGGGAGACCGGGACCGACCGGCGCACGGTGCTGTGCGTGCTCACCCACGACGCCAAGTTCGACGTGCCACTGCTCACGGAGGCGCTGCGGATGCCGGTCGCGTTCGTCGGGGCGATGGGCTCGCGCCGCACCCACGCCGACCGCACCCGCAGGCTGCGCGACGCGGGTCTGACCGAGCACGAGCTGTCCCGGCTGCGTTCACCGATCGGCCTCGACCTCGGCGCCCGCACCCCCGAGGAGACGGCGCTGTCCATCGCGGCGGAGATCGTCGCCGCCCGCCGCGGCGGCACGGGCGTCCCCCTGACGGGCGGTGCGGCTCCCATCCACCGCGACCTGGCGGGGGCGGCGGCTGCCTGAGAGCGTACGGTCGGGCCGGCCGGCCGCGTCGGCCTCGCGGGAAGGCGCCGCCATCGCGACCGGCCGCACCCGCGGTCCGCCGACGGCCCGCCGTCCGGGCGGGCTGTCGGGGCGGACTGTCGGGGCGGGTGCCGGACGGCACCGACCACACCTGTCCGGCATCGCCCTCCCGTCAGGCCGGGGTCACGGCAGGGCCGACTCGCCGGCCAGGCGGACCGCGCACTCCAGCATTCAGGGCGTGCACGAAGGCCTGGGGGAGGTTGCCGCGCAGCTGCCGCTGGCGCACGTCGTACTCCTCGGCGAACAGTCCGGGCGGGCCGTAGGCGGCCCGGGTGCGTTCGAACCAGCGGAACGCACCGACCCGGTGCGTCGCCAGGGCCATGGTGAACCCGCAGAGCAGGAACGCGCCCTCGGCCTCACCAAGCCGCCGCCCCGGGTGTTCGAAGCGGTACAGGTACCCGTCCTCCGCCAGCCTGGACTCGATGTACGCGCGGGTGGCGGCACCCTCGTCGTCGCCGAACCCGCAGCCCCGGGCCATCGGCACCAGCAGCGCCGCCTCCGGGCCGTCGTCGTCGGCGGCCCGCCGCCAGCGCCCGTCGGCGTCCAGGCAGCGGCGCCGGGTCTCGCGCAGTACCGCGTCGCCGAGCCCGGCGCACCGGCGGCCGGACGCCCCCGGCAACACCTCGGCCATCCGCCGCAGACCGCACACCACGCTCAGCCGCGAGTGCGTCCACCACCGGTTCTCCAGCTCCCACAGACCGGCCTCCGGTTTCAGCCACTGCCGCTCCACGACGTCCACGCAGAGCCCGGCGGCGCGTTCCGCCTCCCCGGTCAGCCGGTCGTGCGCGGCGGCCGCGGCGAACAACTGCAGCGCCTCGCCGAAGGTGTCCAGCTGGAACTGGGCCCCCGCGTCGTTGCCGACATGGTCGATGCCGCCGGGATAGCCCGGCAGCCGCAGGGAACGCTCCCGGCCGACCGGTCGTCCGTCGACGGTGTACGCGGGCCGTACCCCGTCGCCGTCCGCGAGGATGCGCTCCGCGACGAAACGCACGGCGTCGTCGACCAGAGGGTGAGGCCCGTGCGCGGCGACCGCGAGACCGGCGTAGCACTGGTCGCGCAGCCAGGCGTAGCGGTAGTCATAGTTGCGCCCGCTGTTGGCCCGCTCCGGCAGGGAGGTGGTGGCCGCGGCCACCATTCCGCCGGAACTGCTGGTCAGGCCGCGCAGCACCGCGTACGCGTGCCGGGCGTCGCGCGGCGCGGCCAGCCGGGAGCAGTCCGGGACCGCCTGCCGCCACTCCCGCTCCGTGGCCGCCCACAGCGCGTCCGCGTCCAGCGGGTCCGTCTGCCGCTGCCGGGCCAGTTCCAGCACCAGGTCGTGCGCATCGCCCTCCCGCAGTACGAAGCCGCCGCGCAATCCCGCCTCCGCGTGCCAGACCGCCTCCGGCGCCCCGGCCAGCCGCAGTCGCAGCTCCTGCGTCCCGGCCGTCCAGACTCCGTCCTCCAGCCGCGGCGCGTGCATCCGGCCGCTGCCGAAACCGGGCCGGGGGTCCAGGTCGAGACGGAGCCGCGCCTCCCCCCGCACCACGCGCATCCGGCGCAGCAGCACGAGCCGGTCCGGGCGGGCCGGCAGGGCCAGGGCCTCCCGGCACTCGACCACGCAGTCGGCGGTCACCCACCGGCTGACCCGGATCAGCGTGCCCTCCTCGTAGGAACCGCCCCAGACGTGCCAGGGATCCGCCGGTTCCACGGCGAAGTGCCCGGCGCCGCCGACGAGCGCGGAGAACACGGCGTCGTCGTGCCACCGCGGGGCGCACAGCCACACGATCCGGCCCCGGGGGTCCAGGACCGCGCCCCGCTCGCCGTCGGCGAGCACGGCGTACTCGCGCAACGCCCAGGGAGGAGACGACAGATCCGGTGACATGGTGCGCTGACCCTCGCTGTCGTTCATGACGCTACGGCTCTCCGCGCGCCGGTCCTGGAAACGGCCGGGCCGCCGGGGCCGCCGGGGGGCACCGGACCGGCTCCGTCCGGCTCCGCCCGCCGCGTGCCGGATCACGGCGGGTCTGCCCCGTCGCGTACCGCTCGCCGTCCCCGTTCGTCACCGCACCCGCCCGGCCCGTGCCGCCCGCCCGCCGTGTCCGCCCCGCCGGACCTCCTCGTGCCCGCCGCACCCCTGGAGGCACCCGCACCCCCACCGCCCGACGCGTCGGCGCCCGTGCCCGTGCCCGGGTCCGTCATCCCGTGCCTGCCCAGCGGGCCGACATCGAGTCCCGCCTCGTGGCAGTCGCGCACGATGCCGGGCAGGGCGCCGAGCGTGGCCCGCCAGCTGCCCGGGGCGGAGGTGTGGTCGGTGTCGTGCAGCAGAATCGTGCCGCCGCCGCGCAGAGAGGCCGCGACGGTCGCCCGGACCGAGGCGGGCGTGGCGTCCTCGCGCCAGTCCCTGCCCCACGCCGTCCACAGCACCGGGCGCAGTCCGGCCCGGCGGGCGGCCGCCCAGCGGCCGGCGGTGAGGATGCCGTAGGGCGGGCGGTACCAGCGCGGGGCCTGCCCGGCGACCTCGCCCACGACGTGGGCGGCGCGCAGCACCTCGCGTACGTCCCGGCCCGGCGACGGCAGCCAGGGGCGGCCGTGGGACCAGCCGTGGACGGCGAGCTCGTGCCCCCTGCGGACCGCGTCCCCCGCGACCGCCGGCCACCGGGCCACGTTCTCGCCCAGGAAGAAGAACGTCGCCCGCACCCCGAGCCCGTCCAGTGCGTCGAGTACACGCGGCGTGGACACCGGGTCGGGGCCGTCGTCGAAGGTGAGGGCGACGTGCCCGGCGTCGCCCTGGCCCGCCAGCCCCGGGAACCGGCGGCGGCGCAGCTCCGGCAGCCAGGTCGCCGCCGGACCGATGTGGGCCAGCGCGGCGACGACGACCGGTGCGGCGGCGTACACCGCCCGTCCGGCCCGGGATCCCTGACGCATCCGTGTATCTCCCGTCGGTCCGCCCGGCGCCCCGCCGGCGCCTCTCACGACTCGTCCCGTTCGCCCCGTCGCCGTTTCCCGGCCCGCCGCCCGGGCCCGTCCCGCGCCGCCGGAGCCGTGTCCCACGCGCCGTGGACCGACGGCGCGCGGGCCAGCCCGACACTGCCGAGGCCGATCAGCGCCACCCCGACCAGCTCGGGCAGCACCCGCACGCCGAGGGCGATCTCCTCGCCGAACAGGCCCCAGCCCAGGGCTACGCTGGTCAGCGCGTCGCCGAGGGTCAGTGCGGGCTGCGAGGCCGCGAGCGTGCCCGCCCGCAGCGCGCTCTGCAGCAGCAGGAAGCTGGCCACCCCGACCACCGCGGTGGCGTACGGCGGCCACTGGGCCAGTACCGCGCCCACCCCCTGCGGCAGCCGCCCGGTGACCTCCTTCAGCAGCGCGGCCGTACCGCCGAACCCCACCGCGGACGCCGAGCCGAACAGCGCGGCCCGCGGGGCGCCCCGCAGGAGGCTGCCGACGGCGGCGAGGGCCGTCACCAGGACGAGCAGACCCAGTCCGGCCCAGATCCACCGTCCCTCCTCGG
Organism: Streptomyces olivaceus; assembly: GCF_000721235.1. Taxonomy (GTDB): domain Bacteria; phylum Actinomycetota; class Actinomycetes; order Streptomycetales; family Streptomycetaceae; genus Streptomyces; species Streptomyces olivaceus. Next base: position 390,318 of record NZ_JOFH01000001.1, on the reverse strand, counting down.
CCGTGCCGCGGCCGGGGGCGGGGGTCGCGGACCCCAGGAACAGCGCGAGCCCCACCGCCAGGGCCGCGAAGGACAGCCAGGTCCGGCGATCGGGCGAATGGTGGAAGACGAGGCTGCCGACCATCAGGGTGAACAGCAGCTCCGTGGCCATCAGCGGCTGGACGACGGCGAGACTGCCCACCGCGAGGGCCGCTGCCTGCAGCGCCGTCGTCAGCGCCAGCAGTGCCGCGCCGCCCACCCAGTACCGGTCCCGCGTCAGCCGCAGCAGGGAATGCAGTGCCGTGTGGCGGGCGCCCGCACGGTCCTCGTCCTGCGCGGCGGCCCTGCGCTGCAGCACCGACGCCGCCGCGTTGGACAGCGCCGCGAACAGGGCCAGGACAACGGTGAGGACGCTCACCCCCGCGCGCTCCCGGTCATCCGAACCGCGCGGCCAGCCGCCGGTACAGCCCGGGAGCCGCGCCCCGCACCCGGCACGGAAGGCGCAGCCACGAGGGCACGTACACCTCGTCGCGGCCCCGCGCCACCGCGACCCGTACCGCCTCGGCCACCCGCTCGGGAGGCACCGGGCGCGGCCTGGACCGTTTGTAGGGAGCACCGCGGCGCTCGAAGAACGGGGTGTCGACGACTCCCGGCACCACATGGGTGACCCCCACGCCGGTGCCCCGCAGTTCGTAGCGCAGCGCGTCCGCGAAGGTGCCGACGGCGGCCTTGGCGGCGGAGTAGACGGCCTCGTCGCGCACCGCGACGCTGCCCGCCAGCGAGCCGATGAGGACCACCCGTCCCGAACCCGCCCGCACCATCCCCGGCAGCACCGATCGCACCAGCCGCAACGTCGCCAGCACGTTGACGTCGAGCACCTCGTCGACCGCGCGCGGCGGCATGTCCAGGAACTCCCCGGCCCAGCCGACCCCGGCCCCGGCCACCAGGAGGTCGACCCGGCCGGTCGTGGCCAGCGTGAAATCGGTGAGCTGCCGGTCGGCACCGGGCAGGGTGAGGTCCGCGGCGAACGCCGTGGCCCGCGTGTCCTGGGCGACCTCGCGCAGCCGCACCGGGTCGCGTCCGGTCAGCACCAGCCGCCAGCCTCCCTCCTCCTCCAGGCGGCGGGCCACGGCCGCGCCGATGCCGGAGGACGCCCCCGTCACCAGCGCCGTGCGGGTCCGTGTGTCCCGGGCCCCGCCGGGCGGCCGGCGGGACCTCGCACGGTCCGCGTCGGGAGCGACGACCTGCGGCCCGGCAGCGGACCGGGGGCGGGAGAACGCATGGGCCATGGAGACCACCTTGGCTCGGGGCGGGCACCGGGAGCGGCCGACCGCGCGGTCGGGCTCCGGCGTCCGGCCGGACGGGCGGTCACGGAGTATCCCGGGCGGAGCGCCCGAAACGCACCCTTATGTGATGGTTTGAGGACCTTCGGGCGGGCAACCTGAACCGCCGTGCGTTCCCGCAGCTCGTCAGCCGGTCCGGAAGCCGCCCCGTCCGCTCCCCGCCGGGTGGCTCCCCGGCAGGTCCCCGGAGACGTCGGACGTCTGCTGGTGGTCAGCGCGAGCATGGGCGCGGGCCACGACGCGGTCGCCGCCGAACTGGCCCGCCGGGCCCGGGATCGGGGCGGCGACGCCCTGATCGTCGACATCCTGGAACTGCTGCCGTACGGCCTCGGCGGTGCCCTGCGGCGCTTCTACCGGGGGTCCGTGCGCCACTTCCCCTGGGCCTACGCGGCCCTGTACCGCCTCTTCCTGCGCCCGGGCCCCGGGCGCAGGCCCGGCGGCACGCCCCTGGCCCGGCTGGCCGGCGGGCGGCTGCTCGAACTGGTCCGGCGCACGGACGCCGACGTCGTCGTGCCCGTGTTCCACCTCGGCGCTCAACTGACCGGGCATCTGCGGGCCCGCGGCCTGCTCCCGGTGCCCGGCGTCGTCCTCGTGATCGACTTCGAGGTCCACCGGCAGTGGCTCCACCCCGGCAACGACCACTGCCTGTGCCTCACCGAGGACGCCGCGCGCGCGGTGCGCGAGGGCACCGGCACGCCCGCGGGGACCTGCGGCCCGGTCGTGCCCCCGCAGTTCCTCACCGACGCCCCCGGAGCGGCCCGGTGGCGGGAGCTCTTCGACCGGCTCGGTCCCGGACGGCCGGCGGTCGTGCTGTCCGCCGGGGCCTGGGGGGTTGGCTCCCGTCTGGCAGCCACCGTCCGGCTCCTCGCCGGACACGGTTTCCTGCCCGTCGTGCTCTGCGGGGGCAACCGGCGGCTGCGCCGCACGCTGGCCCGCGCCCGGGGCGTCCTCGCGCTGGGCTGGGTGAGGGACATGCCGGGACTGCTGCAGGCCGCACACGCCCTGGTCGACAACGCCGCAGGCCAGACCGCTGTACAGGCGCTCGCGGCCGGGCTGCCCGTCGTGGGGCACCGTCCCATCCCCGGCCACGGCGCGGACGGTGTCCGGCGGATGGCCGAGCTGGGCCTGTCGGACCTCGCCGAGGACGAGTCCGCGCTGCTCGACGCGTTGCGAGGGCTCACCGCGCCGGGCCCGCGGCGCCGGGAGCGGATCGCCGCCGGACGCGCGCTGTTCACGGACGACGCCCTGACCCGCGTGACCGACGCCGTCCGCACTGCGCACGGCCGGCGCTGAGGACCGCGCCGCGACCCGGGGACGGCGCCCGTTCTCCCACCGGAGGGCCGGAGGGGAGGAGCACCCGGGCACGGCCGGAAGCGGTGCAGAAGGCGGCGCAGGGAGGTGGCGCGGGGAGGTGGCGCGGGGAGGCGGCGCCGAGCTCTTCGGCGAACCGCCCGGCCGAGCGGCGCCCCCGGCGCGTTGCGGACGGCGCGAACAGGGCACCCGGGCCCGGTCCCCAGCGAGGGCCATCCGAGGAGGCAAGCCATGACGGACGTCGATCAGCGCTACGGCGGCGGGGAGGACAACCCGCTCGGCGGATACGCGGCGCTCGCGGCGACCTTCGCGACCGGAGCCGGCGTGTTCGCGGCCACGGCGCTGCGGCGCGGGCTGCGTCTGCCCGACACCGTGCCGCCCTGGGACGTCGCCCTGCTGGGCGTGGCGACGTTCAAGGCCTCCCGGCTGCTGACCAAGGACAAGGTCACCAGCTTCCTGCGGGCGCCGTTCACCCGCCGCGAGGGCGAGGGCGAGGGCAGCGAGGTGATGGACGCCCCGCGCGGCACGGGCCTGCGCCGCGCCGTCGGCGATCTGGTCTCCTGCCCCTTCTGCACCTCCGCCTGGGTGGCCGGCGGCCTGGTCGGCACCTACGCCGTCGCCCCCCGGGCCGGACGGCTGCTCGCCGCGGGGCTCAGCGCGGTCGTGGTGTCGGACTGGCTGCAGTACGCGTGGACCGCGAGGGAGCAGAAGGCGCAGGAGTGACCGCCCGGACGCCCCCTGGGTCAGTCGCGCTCCGCGCGGGTGGCCCGCTCCGCGCGTTCGGTGTGCAGCTGCTGCACCCGGGCCGCCTCCTTGCGGACGTCGGCCTGCACGGCCTGCTCCCGCTCCAGCCACTCGGGGCGCTCCTGCCTGAGCGCGTCGATCTGCTCCGTGGTGAGCGGCTCGGCGACCCCGCCCCGGTGCAGCCCGGCGATGGAGACGCCGAGCCTGGCCGCCACGACCGGGCGCGGGTGCGGGCCGTCGCGCCGCAGATCGCGCAGCCACGCGGGCGGGTCGGTCTGGAGCGCGTTCAGCTCGGCGCGTGTGACGACGCCCTCCCGGAACTCGGCGGGTGTGGCCTCGAGGTACACACCCAGCTTCTTCGCCGCGGTCGCGGGCTTCATGGACTGGGTGTTCTGGTGCGACGTCATGGAGCAAGGGTATCGAGCGGGTGAGCGGTCCCGACCACGCCCGGTAACCTGGCCGGGTGACAGGCTCGCAGGACCACCCTCCGTTCCGGCTCGCGTACGTCCCGGGGGTGACGCCCGACAAATGGGTGCGCATCTGGAACGAGCGGCTGCCGGACGTCCCGCTCTCCCCGACCCAGGTCCCCGCCGCCCGGGCGGGTGAGACTCTGCTGGGCGGCGACGCCGACGCCGGGCTGGTGCGACTGCCCGTCGACCGCACCGTTCTGAGCGCCATCCCGCTCTACACCGAGACGACGGTCGTCGTGGTCCCCAAGGACCACCTCGTCACCGCGGCCGACGAGGTGAGTGTCGAGGACCTGGCCGACGAGATCGTCCTGCATCCCCTGGACGACGTCCTCGGCTGGACCGAGCGCCTCCCGGGCCGCCCCGCGTCGGAGCGTCCGGCCACCACCGCGGACGCCGTCGAACTGGTGGCGGCCGGCATCGGCGTCCTGCTCGTCCCGCTGTCGCTCGCCCGGCTGAACCACCGCAAGGACCTCACCCACCGGACGGTCACGGACGCCCCGCAGTCCGGCGTGGCACTGTCCTGGCGGGAGGACGCGCACACGGACCGTGTCGAGGACCTGATCGGCATCGTCCGGGGGCGCACCGTCAACAGCACCCGGGGCCGGCAGCCGGAACCGCCGCGTTCCAAGGGCGGGCGCACCGAGGGGGCCGGGGCCAGGCGCAAACCGGCGCCCGGGAAGCAGACCGGGGGCGCGCGGTCGGGCACAGGCGGCAACCGCAGGGGCGGAAGCGGAGGGGGCGGCGGCAAGGGCAGGGGCGGCGGCGGGCGCGGCGGCAGGTCCCGCCGGCACTGATCCCGCGGCCCGGCGCCGGACCGCGGTCCGCCGCGGCCCCGTGCCCGCACCCCTGCCGCCCCGCGTCACCCTGCCGCCCCGCGGCCCCGTGCCCTCGCGCGTCAGTCGGCGGCCGGAGTCGGTGTCGGCGTCGAGGTGTTGACGTCCAGCCCGGGCGGCGCGGTCAGCGAGAGCACCGGCTCGCCCGGCTGCGGAGCCGGGGGCGTGAGCTGCACCTGGGGCAGGTTCGGCGGAGCCGTCTGCTGGAAGTTGACCTGGTCGAAATTGACCAGCCCGGTCTTCTCCAGCACGGTGATGTGGTCGAGGACGGTGTCGTTGGCCTGGTCGGCCAGCTGCCGCACCAGGGAGTTCTTGGTGTTGGCGCGGATGTTGGCGATGGCCGGGAAGATCTGGCCGTGCGTGATCCGCATGATGTTGACCGCCGTGGTGTCGAACTGCTTGCCCGTGGTCCCGTTCACGGTCGACACGAACTGCTGCTGCTGGGGCGAGGCCAGGTTGGGCAGGGTGATGCCCAGCTCGGGCGCGATCTTGCGGCAGGTCGCGTCCAGCCGGGAGTGGCCGACGACCAGGTGCTCACCGGCCTCCTTCATCTCCGGTGTCGTTCCCCGCTCGATGGCCATCAGCCCCAGCGGGTGCTCCCACAGGCCCGCGGCACGCACCTTCACCACGAAGTCCCGGTCCTGCTCGGTGAGCGGCCCGTACCGCGTGTTCGTGACGACCCGGGCCTGGTCACTGCCCGAGTTCTGCATCCCGAGCATGGTCGGGTAGGCGAGCGCGGTGAGGGTGAGGACCAGGGCACCGGCCACGAAGGCGGTCCCTGCCGTGGTGCGCGTGATGCGCATCGTGCCTCCTGGGGCGATGACATGCTCGGACACCAGGGGGTACGGACGCGGACGGCGCTCTGATCACCTCGTTCGGTAAAAATTCGTCCGGTACGGCGGTCGGTCGGCCCGCCCCGGCTCGGTCGGCCCCCCCCGGGTCGGTCGGCCCGGCCTCATCATTCAGTCGGCCCGGCTCCACTGATCAGTCGACCTTCCCCCGCCCTTCAGTCGGCCCGGGCCGTCCGCGCCAGCCAGTCGTACGCCGCCCGCGCGGTGAACTCCTCCTGTCCGCCTCGCACCAGCAGCTCCGCGGTGGTGAACTCCGGGGCGTCGGCCTGCGCCGCCACGTACGGGATCGCGATGCACCGCATCCCCGCGGCGTGCGCGGCGGCGGCCCCCGGAGCGGCGTCCTCCAGCACCACGCAGTCGGCCGGGTCCGCCCCGAGCCGGCGGGCGGCCTCCAGGAAGACGTCGGGAGCGGGCTTGCCCCGCTCGACCTCGTCGGCCGAGACGACCGTGCGCAACTGCGCCGCCAGGCCGGTGCGTTCGAGGATCGTCGAGATGGCCTCGGCCGACGACCCCGACGCCACCGCCAGCGGAACGCCCTCGCCCGCCAGCCGCTCGACGAACTCCTGCATCCGGGGGTACGCGCGGGCCGAGGTGCGGGCCAGCTCCAGATAGTGCCGGTTCTTGACCGCGAGCAGTTCCTCCACCGGCGCCCTCAGGGCGTACCGCCGCTTCCAGTCGGTGACCGTCTCCTGGGTGCTGATGCCCACGTACGCCTCGTGGTCGGCCCAGCTGAAGTCGGGGACGCCGTACTCGGCGAGGGTGAGCCGACCTGCCTCGTAGTAGTGGGGCTCGCTGTCCACGAGCGTTCCGTCGAGATCGAAGATGACCGAGATGCCGCCGAGCGTGCTCATGGCGTCCAGCATGCCAAGGATCACCTGCGGACCGAACGCCCGATCGACTCCACGAGGGGGAGCAGCCGGTTCGGCACCCGCTCCCGCAGGACCACCTCGCTGCGGGTGCGGACCACGCCCGGCAGACTGATCAGCTTCTGGACGACGTCCTCAAGGTGCGCGTTGTCCCGGGCCACGACCCGGGTGAGCAGGTCGCCTCCGCCGGTGATGGAGAAGGCCTCCACGATCTCCGGCACGCCGGCCAGCGCCTCGCCCACCTCGTCCAGGTGCCCCTGCGTGACCTCGATGTGCACGAAGGCCAGTACCGGGTGGCCCAGCGCGGCGGGGGAGAGGGAGGGAGCCGTGCCGGTGATCACGCCCTCCCGCTCCAGCCGGTCCAGCCGGGCCTGGAGCGTGCCGCGGGCGACCCCGAGGAGACGGGCGTACTCGCGCACGCTGGTGCGCGGCTGCTCAAGGAGCAGCCGCAGGATGCGGGTGTCGAGCTCGTCGACCGCCATGGCGCCCCGGCTCCCTTCGTCGGCCATTGGCCCTTCACCGGCCACGTGAGGGCGGTGAAAACTGTACCAATGGCCCACAGTCACAGCGCCCTGTTGAGCCACTGGCGGCGAAGATGCTCCCATAGGCGAGTCGATGGCGCTGCGGACCCCGCGGCGCCTTTCTCGTGCCGGTCGGTGAGACGCGGCGAAATTCAGTGCCATGCGTGAACGAGGGGGCGGTAGTCAGTGCTGAAGAAGGTGTTCGTGAGCCCGGATCCTGGACGGTCGCGCCTGAGGTTCGCCGCGCGGGCCGTCCTCGGCATCGGGCTGGCCGTCGTGGTCTGCGGGCTGGCCGGGACTTCCCTGGTGGGCGCGATCACCGGCGGGCTCGCGGCCCTGCTCGCGCTGTTCACCGTCACCGACGCCACCGTGCGCGGCCAGGCCGTCACCACCGCGCTGCTGCCGGTCGCCGGGCTCCCCGTGCTCACCGCCGCCGCCGCGCTGCACGGCCACCCCGTCGCCCGTGACCTCGGCTTCCTCGCCGTCGTCGGTGCGGGCGTGTACGCGCGCCGCTGGGGCCCGCGGGGGCACAGCCTCGGCGTGTTCGCCTTCATGACCTTCTTCATCGCCCAGTTCCTGCGCGCGACCCCCGAGCGGCTCCCCGAGATGTACGCCGCGGTCCTGCTGTCGGTGGCCGCCGCCGCCGCGGTGCGCTTCGGCCTGTGGTGCTACGAGCGCCGCCGGCCCGCCCCCGCCGTTCCCGCACCGCCCGCGGGCAGCGGGCTCGCCCGGATCACCACCCGCCAGGCCGTCCAGGCCACCGCGGGGGCCGGCTTCGCCCTGGTCGTGGGCCAGCTGGTGTCCGGCGAACGCTGGTACTGGGCCGTCGGCGCCGCCTGGTGGGTGTTCGTCAACACCGCCTCACGGGGCGAGACCCTGGTCCGCGGATTCCGCCGGGTCCTCGGTACGGTCGTCGGCATCGGCCTGGGCCTCCTCGTCGCCGTCCCGCTGGCCGGGGCCGCCGTTCCCACCGCGGTCGTCGCCGCCGCGTGCGTCTTCGGCATCTTCTACACCGCGGCCGTCTCGTACACCTGGATGATGCTCTGCGTCACCCTGCTCGCCGAGCTGCTCTACGGCCTCCTGGACGTGCTCAGCCCCGGCCTGCTCGCCCTGCGGCTCGCCGAGACCGGCGTCGGGGCGCTCGGCGCCGCACTCGCCGTGCTCGTCGTCCTGCCCGTCACCACGCACGCCGTCACCGACGCCTGGATCCAGCGCGCGCTGCGCTGCGTGCACGCCTGCACCTCCGAGGCCGCCGCGCGCCTCGCCGGGACCGAGGGCGCCGATCCGGGCCCGCGGGTGGCTGAGCTGGAGCAACTCCTGGTCCGGGTACGGCTGTCGGTCGCGCCGCTCGTGCATCCCCTGAACCCGATGTACGGCCGCAGGCGGCGGGCCCGCCGGGTGCTGGGCCTGCTCGACGACTGCGCCCGGGAGATCCGGGGCCTGGTCGCCGTCGCCGCCGACCCGGAGGCGTCGCACGACGCGCGGCTGACCGCGGCCTGCTGGCGGGTGGAGAGCGCGGTGGAGGCGCTCACCGGCGGCGGCGCCGTCCCCGCCCGCGCGGCCGGCCCGCGGGCCGCCGAACCGGCGCTCGCCCACCTGCACGGGTTGGAACACGCGCTGGCCGAGCTCGCCGCGCCCCTGCGCACGCCCTCCGGCTCGCGTCCGGTCGGCGCCTGAGCCGGATTGCTCCCGCTGCTCCCGGGCCACTCGCTCGGCCCAGCCCCCGAGTGATCGACTGCTACCGTCGCTCCGGGCGGTCCACCGGGCCGGCACCCGGCGATGCCAGGGACGGCGCGGAACGACGCGGGGCGAGACGGGCGAGACGCGGGACGAGAGGGGCAACCAGCGGTGGCGGACGGCGGCAGGCGGCAGCGGCGGGCATTCATCGGGTCGTTCACGGCGGCGGGCGGCCCCGGGATCCTGACGGCGGACGTCGACCCGCACAGCGGCGCCCTCACGGTCGTGAGCGGCACCGACCGCCTGTCCGACCCGTCCTACCTGGCCCTGTCGCCCGACGGCGACACCCTCTACGCCGTCAGCGAGACCACCGAGGGCGCCGTGGCCGCCTACGGGGTGGGCGGGGACAAGCCCGAGCCCCTCGGCCGCCCCGTCCCCGTCGGCGGCGACGGACCGACCCACCTCGGCCTGTACGACGGCCACCTGCTGACCGCCAACTACGGCTCCGGCACCGTCTCCGCCGTGCCGGTCCGCGCCGACGGCACCCTCGCGCGGTCCGCGTCCGGCGTCCTCCGGCACACCGGCTCCGGCCCGCACGCCCAGCGGCAGCAGGGCCCGCACGCCCATCAGGTGCAGAGTGATCCGAGCGGACGGTGGGCCGTCAGCGTGGACCTCGGCACCGACTCGGTGCGGGTCTGCACCCTGGTGAACGGTGTCCCTGCCGTACACCGGGAGACCGCGCTGCGCCCCGGTTCGGGCCCGCGGCACCTGGCCTTCCACCCGGACGGCACCCGCGCCTACGTCGTCAACGAACTCGCGCCCACCGTCACCGTCTGCCACTGGGACGCCGCCGACGGCGCCCTGCGGCCGCTCACCGAGGTACCGGTGCTCCCGGCGGCCCCGGCGGGCGACGCCCACCCGTCCGGCATCGTGGTCTCGCCCGACGGCCGCTTCGTGTGGACCGCGACCCGCGGCGAGGACGTCCTGTCCGTGTTCGCCGTCGAGCCGGACGGACTGCGGCTGACCGCGACGGTGCCGTGCGGCGGACACTGGCCCCGCGACATCACCGAGTCGCGGGGCTTCCTCTACGCGGCCAACGAGCGCTCCGGCGACGTGACCTGGTTCACCCTCGACCCCACCACCGGCATCCCCCGCCCCACCGGCTCCCTGGCCGTACCGGCAGCCTCCTGCGTCACCTTCACCAGGTAACCGAACCGCGGCCCCCCCGCTGCGGGCAGTCGTGCCGCTGGGGCGGCACGGGTGGGCGCAGCGGCACCCCGCAACGCCGGGCAACGCACCCCACCCCCGGCCCACCCCGACGCAGGGCGCCCCGGTAACCCACGGCGCCCCTCAACCAACGGAACCCCGGGACCCTCGGGCCCCGCCAGGGTCACCGCACCGACGCCCCCTGCGTCCCCTGCGCCTGCTGCGGCGAGATGCCGAGCGCCGTCGTGTACTTGGCCAGCGCCAGCTTGCCGATCGCCGGATACGGGCCGAGCGGCTCGGCGGTGGAGCAGCCCGCCTCCTTGGCCGCCTCCTCCAGCACCGACGCCTCGATCTCCGGCCCGATCAGATACGGAGCGAGTGCCAGCTGCTGGGAGCCCGAGCCCCGCAGCTGCTCGGCCACGGACGCGATCGAGCCCTCCTCGTCCAGCGCCGCCGCGATCACCGGCACGGCGAGGCGGGCGGCGAGCAGCATGCCGGTGATCCCGGCCGCCTGCACCGCCTCGTCACCGCCCACGGAGGCCAGGATGATGCCGTCCGCGGCGGTCGCCACGGTGAACAGGCGGGCGCGGTCGGCGCGGGCCAGCCCGGCCTCGGAGAGCCGCACGTGCAGCGCCTCGGCCAGCAGCGGGTGCGGTCCGAGCACGTCGGTCAGCTCGGCCGCGATCTTGCTGTCCATGACGGACTGCCGGATCCGGCGCAGCAGCGCGTTGTCGGGACCGGCGAGCAGCGGCACGACGACGGCGACGGGGCCGTCGGGCTCCTTCACGTCCAGACCGGCGGCGCGCGCCTGCTCGAAGCGGGCGGTGCGCTCCTCGGCGGCCCGCACGAGCACGGCCGACAGCGAGGGGAACTCGTCGTCGTCCCCGTCGAGGTGGCCGATCCGGGCGTCGAGGCCGGGCAGCTCGGAACGGGCGATGCTGATGACCTCGTCGGCGAGGCTCCGGGTGGCGTTGGTGGGCGCCCCCGGCACCGCGAGGACGAGCGCCGGCGCGCCCTCGGGAGCCACCAGGGGTTCGGGACGGCGGTGCCGTCCGGGCTGGCGGGGGCGCGGCATTCGTACGGGCAGGCCGGACGCGGGCCCAGTGGGGGAGCTCATGGCGCCGCATGTTACTGGTTTCCGGGGTTTCCCTGTTCGGGGAGGGTGCGGCTGAGCGTTATCCGTCCGGTTTTGTCTGATGAGTGACGTACGGAACGGCCGACATCGGCACGATTCACCTCCCCGGCGGATCGGTTACCGGCCGACCACCGCCGACAACCGGCCGATCACGGGCTGGTCACCGGCCGCCCGGCGTGGACGTCACCCACAGCATCCTGTCGTCCTCCGGAAGGGCGAGTGATCCGGTCGCCAGGCCGATCGCGATCCGGACCGCGCCATCCAGCGGGTCGCCCTCCGCGGCCACCCGCCGCGCCCGCGGCAGCCGCTCCGCCAGCTCCTCCTCCAGCGGTACGACGAGGGGGCCGCCCAGCTTCAGCAGGCCCCCGGTGACCGCGACGCGGGGCTCGCCGTCGCGGGGGCAGACCGCGGCGGCCGAGTCGGCGATGTGCCGGGCGGCGGTCCGCAGCACCCCGGCGGCCACGGGATCGCCGGCGGCGCAGGCGGCCACGTCGGGCGCGAAGGAGGCGAGCACGGCGGGGCGGTCCGAGCGCGGATACACCCGCCCCGGGAGCCCCGACGCCGGCCCGAACCGCTCCTCGGCCAGGGCGAGCAGCGGGGCCGAGCCGCCCTCCCGCCCGTCGTGGGCCCGCAGCGCCGCCTCGAGACCGGCCCGACCGATCCACGCGCCGCTGCCGCAGTCGCCCAGCAGATGGCCCCAGCCGTCCGCCCGGCGCCAGCGGATCAGGTCGGTGCCGGTCGCGATCAGACCGGTGCCCGCGGCCACCACCGCTCCGGAACGCGGGCCCAGGGCGCCGACGTAGGCGGTCACGGCGTCGGCGGCCAGCGCGACCCGCCGCGTGCCCAGCTCCCGGGCGAGCGCGCCCGGCAGTTCGGCTCGCAGTGCGTCGCCGAGGGTGGCCATCCCGGCGGCTCCGACGACGACGGTGTCGAGCCGGGTCACACCCGTCTCGCCGGTCAACGCCGCGGCCATGGGGAGCAGTTGCGCCAGGAGATGACCGGGATCGATGCCGCGGGCCCCCGTGCGAACGGGCTCACCCGACGCCCGCCGGCCGAGCGGGCCGCTCCCGCCGTCACCGGCGGTGCCGACGACCACGCGCAGCCCGGAGCCGCCGGAGTCCACGGCAAGGAACCCGGCGCTCACGGCAGCTTCACCGCGTGTGCGGAGGTGCCGGGCCGGCGAAGTGGATGGCTCACTGGACTCGACGTGCCTCTCTCGTCGCCGTCTGGTAGCGCGACACTCTCTCAGACGGCCCCCGGGAACGCGACGGTGCGGTCCGTTCGTGTCACCCGCTCCCGCGATACGCCAGTAGAGTGGCTGCCCGTGGCACCACGACCTCTCCATGAACTCGTCGAGCCCGGCTGGGCGAAGGCCCTGGAACCGGTGGCGGAACGCGTCGCCTCCATGGGCGGCTTCCTGCGGTCCGAACTCGCGGCCGGCCGGACCTACCTGCCCGAGGGACCGAACGTCCTGCGCGCCTTCCAGCAGCCGTTCGACGACGTGCGCGTCCTCATCGTGGGGCAGGACCCCTACCCCACACCCGGGATGGCGATCGGCCTGAGCTTCGCCGTCGCCCCCGAGGTGCGCCGGCTGCCCGGCAGCCTGATCAACATCTTCCAGGAGCTGCAGAGCGACCTCGGCCTGGCCCGCCCGTCCAACGGCGACCTCACCCCGTGGACGCGGCAGGGCGTGCTGCTGCTGAACAGAGCGCTGACGACGCGGCCCAACAGCCCCGGCTCGCACCGCGACAAGGGCTGGGAAGAGGTCACCGAGCGGGCGATCCGCGCGCTCGCCGAGCGCGGTACGCCCCTGGTCTCCATCCTGTGGGGCCGGGACGCCCGCAACCTGCGCCCCCACCTCGACCGCTTCCCGGTGATCGAGTCGGCCCACCCCTCCCCGCGTTCGGCGGACCGGGGCTTCTTCGGCTCGCGCCCCTTCAGCCGCGCCAACGACTTCCTCGCCCAGCAGGGCGCCGCACCGGTGGACTGGCGCCTGCCGTAGCGGCCCGCCGTCGCCTCCCGCCGGCCCGGCACCTCGCCGTACGCCGGGGCAGGGCACGCTCGTGTGCCCTGCCCCGGCGACCCTGCGGCTCAGGAACCGGACAACTCCGCACGGACCGTGCGGGCGGCCGTCACCAGGTGCTCCAGCGAGGCCCGGGTCTCGGGCCAGGCGCGGGTCTTCAGGCCGCAGTCGGGGTTGACCCACAGCCGTTCGGCGGGGATGGCCTTCAGCCCCTCGCGCAGGAGGGCCGCCACCTCACCGGCGTCCGGCACCCGCGGCGAGTGGATGTCGTAGACGCCGGGCCCGGCCTCGCGCGGGTAGCCGTGGGCGGCCAGTTCCCGGGCGACCTGCATGTGCGAGCGGGCCGCCTCCAGGCTGATGACGTCGGCGTCGAGGTCGTCGATGGCCCGCACGATGTCGCCGAACTCCGCGTAGCACATGTGGGTGTGGATCTGGGTGTCCGGGCGGACGCCGGCGGTGGTCAGACGGAAGGCCTCCGTGGCCCACGCCAGGTATCCGGCCCGTCCGGCGGCACGCAGGGGCAGCGTCTCGCGGAGCGCCGGCTCGTCGACCTGGATGACGCCCGTGCCGGCGGTCTCCAGGTCGGCCACCTCGTCGCGCAGGGCGAGGGCCACCTGGCGGGCGGTGTCGGCCCGGGGCTGGTCGTCGCGGACGAAGGACCAGGCGAGCATGGTGACCGGGCCGGTCAGCATCCCCTTGACCGGCCGCTCCGTGAGCGACTGGGCGTACGTCGTCCAGCGGACCGTCATCGGCTCGGGGCGGGAGATGTCGCCGGCCAGGATCGGCGGGCGGACGTAGCGGGTGCCGTAGGACTGGACCCAGCCGTGCCGGGTGGCGAGGTAGCCGGTGAGCCGTTCGGCGAAGTACTGGACCATGTCGTTGCGTTCGGGCTCGCCGTGCACGAGGACGTCGATCCCGGTCTTCTCCTGGAACGAGACCACCTCCTGGATCTCCGCCCGGATGCGGTCCTCGTAGCCGGCGGCGCCGATCCGGCCCGCGCGCAGGTCGGCCCGGGCCGTGCGCAGGTCGCCGGTCTGCGGGAACGAGCCGATGGTGGTGGTCGGCAGGAGGGGGAGGCCGAGCCGGGAGCGCTGGGCCGCGGTCCGTTCGCCGTAGGGCTGGGAGCGGCGGGCGTCGGAGTCGGTGACGGCGGCGGCGCGGGCGCGGACGGCCGGGTCGCGCGTGATGGGGGAGTTCGCCCGCGAGGCGAGGGCGGCCCGGTTGGCGGCGAGTTCCGCGGCGATGGCCCCGGTGCCCCGGGCGAGGCCCTTGGCGAGCGTGACCGTCTCGGAGGTTTTCTGCTGCGCGAAGGCGAGCCAGCGCAGGATCTGCGGGTCGACGTCCCGTTCGGCGGACGCGTCCAGGGGCACGTGCAGCAGCGAGCAGGAGGCGGACACGTCGACCCGGTCGGCCAGGCCGAGCAGGGTGCCGAGCGTGGAGAGCGACGTGCCGAGGTCGTTGACCCAGATGTTGCGGCCGTTGACGACGCCCGCGACCAGCCGCTTGCCGGGCAGGCCGCCGACGGCGGCGAGCGCGTCCAGGTTGGCGGCGGCGGCCTCGGTGAAGTCCAGGGCCAGCCCCTCCACGGGCGCCTTGGCGAGGACCGGCAGGGCCTCGCCCAGCTCGTCGAAGTAGGAGGCGACGAGCAGCTTCGGCCGGTCGGTGAGGGCACCGAGGTCCCGGTAGGCGCGCCCGGCCGCATTCAGTTCGGCCGGGGTGCGGTCCTGGACGAGGGCGGGCTCGTCGAGCTGCACCCATCCGGCGCCGGCCGCGCGCAGGTCCGCGAGCACCTCCGCGTACACCGGGAGCAGCCGGTCCAGGAGGGTGAGCGGGTCGAACCCGGCGTCCACCCCGGGGGCGGGCTTGGCGAGCAGGAGGTAGGTGACGGGCCCGACCAGGACCGGGCGGGGAGTGTGGCCGTGGGAGAGGGCCTCCGCCAGCTCGGCGACCTGCTGGGCGGAGTCGGCGGAGAAGGCGGTGTCCGGGCCCAGCTCGGGCACCAGGTAGTGGTAGTTGGTGTCGAACCACTTCGTCATCTCCAGCGGCGCCACCTCCTGCGTCCCGCGCGCCATCGCGAAGTAGCCGGCCAGCACGTCGGCGTCGAAGGCCGCCCGGTGCCGGGCGGGAATCGCACCGACCATAACGGTGGTGTCCAGGACGTGGTCGTAGAGCGAGAAGTCGCCGGTGGGGACCTCGTCGATGCCCGCCTCGGCGAGCTGCGCCCAGTTCGCACGGCGCAGTTCGCGAGCGGTGGCGCGGAGGGCGCCGGCGTCGACGCGGCCCTTCCAGTAGCCCTCGATCGCCCTCTTCAGTTCCCGGTTCGGTCCCTGGCGGGGGTAGCCGTACACGGTGGCCCCGGCCGCCGCGGCCGCGGACTTGCTTGTCACGGAGATCTCCTTCGCGAGACGAATCCCTGAGATCCCGGCGACGGGACGAGAAGCGCGAAGGGGACAGACCGGACGGCGACGGCGCACGGCCGTCCGTCCGATGTGTACGCCGACCCGCCCACGAGGTCACCGGGATGTCCGCGCACGGACCGTTCCGCGCGCGGGCAGTTGGCAGGTCTTCGGACTCGCGGGCACGCTCTCGTCGGAGGGCTCGACCCGTACCGACTCGTACGGGTCGTGCACCGAGGAGGACACCTACTGGCCGTCGCTTCCCGGGCCCCGTGTGTCGGACCCAGTGCGTATGACGGCGGTCGTTCCCGCTCACCGCTGCGGGGCAGTCCCGGATTCCCACCGGGTTCCCTCTTGCGACGTCCCGTCCGGCTGACGGGACGAACCAGCTGCGTCCTCCACCCTACGGGGTGCCGTCCGGCCGCGGCCAGGGAGTGTCCCGGCGCCTCCTCCGTGCCGACGGGCTCAGCGCAGCGCCGCCACCAGTGCGTCGCTCGCCGAGCACCAGACCTGGCGTGCCTCGGTGAAGCCCTGTTCGCGCAGGGCGTCGAGGTGCCACCGGGTGGTGGTGGGGCGGCCGGGCCGCGCGCCGGCGGGCCGGGGCTCGCGCGGGTCGCCCAGGAGCGCGAAGCGGCGGGCCGCCGGTTCGGCGAGGGCCGGGTCGTCGGCGACCAGGGTCCACCAGTCGGACCAGTCGAGGGCGCCCTCACGCCGCTGTCCCTCCTGGCGCGCCGTGAGTAGGGCGTTCATGGCGGCGTTGAGACGGGGCGCCGACTCGTCCTCCATGTGGTCGGCGTTGAGGAACACGCCGCCCTCGCGCAGCAGACCGGCCAGGGTGCCGTAGAGGCGGCGCAGCGGTTCGGTGTCCAGCCAGTGCAGGGCGGTGGCGGTCACCACGGCGTCGAACGACGCGTGGGGCAGCCGCGCGGTCCAGTCCGGGTCGGTGAGGTCGGCCTCGGCGAAGGTGACCCGCTCGTCCCCGGCGAAGTGCCCGCGGGCGATGGTCAGCAGGGCCGGGTCGATGTCTACGCAGACGGTGCGGGCGCCGGGGAGCGCCCGCAGCACCCGGTCGGAGATGCTGGCGGTGCCGCAGGCCAGGTCGAGCACGAGCGGGGTGCGGCCCGCCACGGCCTCCACCGCGTCGGTCATGACCCGGAAGCGTTCCTCCCGGTCCGGCATGTACCACTCCTGCTGGCGGTCCCAACTCGTCTGCCACTGCTGCCAGTCGGACGGGGTGGAGGTGGTCGTGGTCATGGCTGGAGGTGTTCCTTTCGCTGGACGCCGGGTGGGACGGGTTCCAAGGCGGCCGGGCCGGCGGTGCCCAGGTGCCGCGACCGCAGCAGCAGGCGGGTGGTCTCGGAGCGCGGGGCGCCGAGGACCGTACGGCTGTCGCCGCTGTCCACGACGCCGCCGGAGTCGAGGACGACGAGGTCGTCGGCGAGCCGCTCGACGAGCGCCAGGTCGTGGCCGATCCACAGCACGGCCGTGTCGCTCTCCTCGCGCAGGCGGGTGATCTCGGCGGTCACCAGCTCCGTGCTGACGGAGTCGAGCGCCGTCGTGATCTCGTCGCAGATCAGTACGTCGGGATCGGCGAGCAACGCCCGTGACAGCGCAGCCCGTTGCAGTTCGCCGCCGGACAGTGCGGCGGCGTGCCGCGCCGTGTGCTCGGCCGACAGCCCGAGCCGCTCCCACACCGCCCGGGCCTGCCGCTCGGCCTCCCGTGGCGTGAGCCCGCGCAGGCGTACGGCGGTCCGGGCGACCTGTTCCAGGACGGTGCGCCGCTCGTCGAAGGAGCCCCGCACCTCCTGCCAGACGTACTGGACACCCCGGATCTGCCGGGCGGTGCGGCGGCGCAGCACGGGCAGCGGCTCGCCCCGGAACGCGAGGTGTCCCCGGTGGCGTTCGTGCAGCCCGGCGAGGCAGCGGGCCAGGACGGTCTTGCCGCTGCCCGAGGGGCCGACCACCGCCGTGCAGCCCCCTTCCGGCACCCGCACCGCCACGTCGCGCAGGACCTCACCGCGGCGTCCGGCGTGCAGCCACGCCGTCAGTCCCCGCGCCTCCAGCACGGCCCCGGCCGGCCGTACGGGCGCGGTCGCCGCCACGGGCGGGGGCGGAGCCGCCGGGGCCGGGAGCACTTCGGGCGTGGGTCCCGCGGCGGTCACCCGGCCGCGGTCCAGGGTCACCGTACGGGCGGCCACCGCGCGCACCAGGTCGTGGTCGTGGCTGAGCAGCAGGAGCGCGTACCCGTCCGCGGCCAGCCGGGTCAGCCGGTCCGCGAGCCGCAGCCGCGCCACCGTGTCCAGACCGGTGCTGGGCTCGTCGAGCACGAGGACGCTCGGGCCGCACGCCAGCACCTGGGCGAGCGCCACGCGCTGCCGCTGGCCGCCGGAGAACTGGTGCGGGAAACGGCGCCGGAAGCCGGGGTCGTCCGGCAGCCCGGCGGCGCGCAACGCCCCGGCCGCGTGCTCCCTGCCGGCGGCGGACCGGCCGCCGCCCGTGCCGCCCGTGCCGCCCGCCCGGCCCGTGCCGCCGGAGTCGTCCGTGCCGTCCGGCCGGTGCAGGCGGGCGAGTTCGGTGAGGACCGAACCGATCCGCCGGGCGGGGTTGAGCGCGTGGGCCGGGTGCTGGGGCATGTACGAGACGACGCGGCCACGGACGTCCCGGGCGGCCCCCGTCGGTCCCTCCTCGCCCACCACGTCGACACCGGCGACCCGCACCGAACCGCGCAGCCGCACGCCGGGGGCGGCCTCGCCCAGCAGGGCCAGTGCGAGGGTGGTCTTGCCGCTGCCCGACGGGCCCACGAGGGCCGTCACCCCGCCGGCCCGGACGGTGAGGTCCACGCCGTCCAGGAGCAGGGCGCCGTCCGCGCGGGCGGTCAGGCCGCCGACCTCGATCACCGGTTCCACGTCGCCGCCTCCGTCCCGGTGCCCTGCCGCGTGGTGCCCTTCTCCCCGGCCCCTTCCCCGGCCCCTTCCCCGGCCTTCTTCTTCCCGGCCCTCTTCCCCACCGCCTCCTCCGTGCTCTTCCCGGTGGCCCTCGCGTCGTCACCGGTCGGGTTCGCGCGCCTGCCGGGCCTCTTCCCGCCCCCGCCGGTCGTGTTCGCGTCCGCCAGCAGGCCGTCCGCCAGCAGATTGGCGCCCACGGTGAACATCACCAGCAGCAGCGTCGGCGCCAGCACCGCCCACGGCTGCACGAACAGCGCCTCCCGGCTCGCGGCGATCACCACGCCCCAGTCCGGCGAGGTCGGGTCCAGACCGAGGCCGAGGAAGTTCGCGGCCGCCACCGTGAAGACCGCCGTGCCCACCCGCGTGCCCGCGTCGGCGGCGGCGACCGGCAGGACGGCCCGGCCGACGTGTCCGAACAGGACGCGCGCCCAGGACTCGCCCTGCAGCCGCATCGCCTCGGCGACGGGCCCGCCGGCCGCGTCCAGGGCCGCCGCGCGCAACAGCCGGGCCACGGCGGGGACGTTGAGGGCGGCCACCGCCAGTGCCACCGCGACCGGATGCCCGCGCCAGCCCACCCCGACCACGCTGATCACCAGCAGGGAGGGGAGCGGCAGCAGCAGTTCCACCGGCCGCATCAGCAGGTCGTCCAGCCACCGGCTGCGGGAGACCGCCGCGGCCAGACCGAGCACACCGCCCACGGCGACGGCCAGCGCCACCGCGGCGCACGCCACGCCCAGCGCGCTCGCCCCGCCGCGCAGCACCAGCGTCAGCACGTCCCGGCCCAAGGCGTCCGTGCCGAGCGGATGCCCGTCACCCAGGGCGTAGGGCATGCCGTCGGAGGGGATGCGGGCGTCCGTCACGAGCGGGCCGACGACGGCGGCGGCGACCGGCGGCACCAGGAGCAGCGCCCCCGTCGCCCTGCGCCGGACACGTCGGACGGTGCTCATCGCAGTACCTCCGTGCGGGGAGCCAGACGGTGGCTGACGAGGTCCGCCGCCAGGTTGAGCAGGCACGCGACCGCGGCCAGCGTCAAAGTCAGCCCCTGCACGGTGGGCACGTCCCGGTTCTGCACGGCCTCCACCAGCGCGGTCGCGGTGCCGGGCACGGCGAAGACGGCCTCGACGACGAGCACGCCGCCCAGCAACTGATCACCGGTGCGGGCCAGTTCCTGAACGCCGGGCACCGCCGCGTTCGGCAGGACGTGCCGCAGCACCAGGCGGGCGGGCGGCACGCCGAGCCGACGGGCCTGCACCGTGTAGCCGGCGTGCAGGGCGGTCACCGTACCGGCCCGGATCTGCCGGGACAGTACGCACACGGTGCGCGCCAGCAGCACCGCCACCGGCAGCACGAACAGCTCCGGCCGCTGCCACCACACGTCGTCCGCGCCCACCCAGGTCGACGGCAGCCAGCCGAGGCGCAGCGCGAAGACCCCGACCAGCAGCAGCGCCAGGACGAAGTCCGGCACGGAGGTCAGCGTCAGCGTCACCGCGGAGACCGTCCGGTCGGTGCGGCTGCCCGCCCGCAGACCGGTCAGCAGGCCGACCGCGACGGCCAGCGGCACCAGCAGCACGAGGGTGACCACGGCCAGGGCGGCCGTCACCGGGACCGAGGACGACAGCACGTCGCGCACCGGACCACCGCCGACCAGCGACGTGCCGAGGTCACCGGTGAGCAGACCGTGCGCCCAGTCGGCGAACCGCTCGACGAGCGGCCGGTCCAGGCCCATCTGCTCCCGCAGCTGGGCGACCTGGTCGAGGCCGGCCTGCTCGTTGAAGTCGACGGTCGCGGCGTCCCCCGGCAGCAGGTCCGTCAGCAGGAAGACGACGAGGCTGAGCACGGCCAGCTGGACGAGCGTCCACCCGCACCGCCGCAGGGTGTAGTGCAGCACTTGGTACTCAGTCCAGCCACACCGTGTCGAACCTGGCCCAGTCCACGGTGTTGGGCGGGGCCTCCTTCACCCCGTGGGCGGTGCGGGAGACGGCGTTCAGCCACTCGGGGTGCCCCCACAGCACGAGGCCGCCCCGGTCGCGCAGCGTCGTCTGCACCGACCGGTACCGCGCGGTGCGCTTCTCGTCGTCCACCTCGGCGCGCGCGGCGGTGAAGTCGTCGTCGAAGTCCTCGTGCTTCCAGGCGGTCTGGTTCTGCGGGGCGTCGGAGAGCAGCCGTTCGCCGATGTATGTGGGTATCGTCATGGCGCCGCAGCGGTGGTTGGTGACGGTGCCCTTGCTCAGCGCGTCCGTGAAGTAGGACTCCGGGGGCCCGTTGACGACCTCCACCTTCAGGCCCGCCTCGCCGGCCTGCTCGGTGAACAGGTGGGCGGCCTGCGCGAAGCCGTCGGCTGCGGTGGAGGTGTAGAAGGTGACCTTCTTGTTGTACAGCCCGGTGCGCCTGAGCAGCCGCCGGGCCCCCGCCACGTCCTGCTCGCGCTGCTCCAGGCCGTCCGGGTAGTACGTGTAGCCCTTGCCGTAGAGGTCGTTGCCGATCTCCGCCCGCCCCGCGCAGACCACGTCCACCAGCCGCTTCCGGTCCACGAGGAGCTTGACGGCCAGCGCCGCGTCCGGGTCGTCGAACGGCGCCCGGTCCGTCTTCAGGGCGAAGCCCTGCACCCCGCTGCGCTTCGTCGCCACCACCCGCACCCGGCCGTCGTGGGCGACCGTGCGGGCGAAGGTGGGGGTCATCTCGTGCGCGAAGTGCACCTCGCCGCTGCGTACGGCGGCGGCGCGAGCCTCGCTCTCGGCGGACAGGATGCGTACTTCGTCCAGGTGCGGAGCCCCGTTCCAGTGGTCGTCGAAGCGGCGGCCGGTGAAACCGAGCCCGGCGGTGAACGAGGCGAACCGGAACGGGCCGGTGCCGACGGGCTTGGACGGGTCGTCCCAGCCGTCCCGCACCACCGGCGTGCCGGTCATCGCCAGCTGGCTGGGCAGCTCGGCGTTGGGCCGGGTGAGCGCGATCTCCACCCCGCGCCTGCCCACCTTCCGGCAGTTGGCGAGGTCGACGTGGGAGAGGGAGTTCTTCGCCAGGTGGTCGGCGGCGTCGGGATCGAGGATGCGGGACAGGCTGTACAGCACGTCGTCGGCGTCGAGGACGTGCCCGTCGTGGAACCTGGCCTCGCGCAGTTCGAAGCGCCACACCCGCGCCTCGTCGTCGCTGGACCAGGAGCGGGCCAGCCTCGGCACCGGCCGCAGCGTCGAGTCCAGCTCGACGAGCTTGTCGAAGACGGCCTTGTGCCGGGCGATGTCGACGAACTGCCGCTGCGCGTGCGGGTCCATCGTCTCCTTGACGCCCGCGCCGGGAAAGGCCGCACTCAGCGTCCCGCCCTTCTTCGGCGAGGAGGAACCGGAGTTCGCGGACGAGCAGCCGGTCAGGAGACCGGCGCCTGTCGCGACCGCCGCGGCGAGCACACTGCGACGGGTGGGGGTGACCGGCATGTGGGCGTACCTTCCTGCCTGTTGCTCCAGAACCACGGCACACGCATCCAATAAGCTATTGCAATGCCTGTGCAATAGGAGTCGGTGCGGGGCCTGTGTGTCACTGGTCACTCGGCAGGTCGGCGTGGTGGTGGCGCACCTGTCACGCGACGACCGCGGCCCGCACGCACAGTACGTCCGGGAGGTGCGAGGCCAGTTGCTGCCAGCTGTCGCCGTCGTCGGACGACGCGAACACCTCGCCGTTGCGGTTGCCGAAGTAGACACCCGCCCGCTCCGCGTCGTCCGTGGACAGCGCGTCGCGCAGCACCGTCCCGTAGTGGTCCTCCCGGGGCAGGCCCGCCGAGAGCGGCTCCCAGCTCCGCCCCGCGTCCGCGGTGCGGAAGACCCGGCACCGGCGGTCCGCCGGGACCCGGTCGGCGTCGGCGTTGATCGGGAAGACGTACGCCGTGTCGCCGCGGTGCGGGTGGGCGGCCACGGCGAAGCCGAAGGTCGAGGGCAGGCCCTCGCCGATGTCCTTCCAGTGCGCGCCCGCGTCGTCGCTGCGGTACACACCCCAGTGGTTCTGCAGGTACAGCCGGTCCGGGGTGGCCGCGTCCCGTGCGACCTTGTGCACGCACTGGCCGAACTCGGGGTCCGGGTCCGGCAGGAAGACGGCCGAGACACCGGAGTTGGACGGGCTCCAGCTCTCCCCGCCGTCGGAGGTGCGGAACACGCCCGCGGTGGACACGGCGACCGTGACCGACTCCGGGTCCCGTCCGTCGGTGAGGACGGTGTGCAGCCCCTCGCCACCGCCGCCGGGGACCCACCGGGAGCGCGTGGGATGCTCCCACAGGGGGCGGACCAGCTCGAAGCTCTCGCCGCGGTCCTCCGAGCGGTACAACGCGGCCGGTTCCGTGCCCGCGTAGATGACGTCGGGCTCGGCGGCGGCCGGGTGCAGCTGCCACACCCGCTCCAGCGAGGCGCCGGTGTCCTTGGGGAACCTGACGGCGGGCGCGCCCGGTTCGGTCCAGGTGCGGCCCAGGTCGTCGGAGTGGAACACCGACGGGCCCCAGTGCGCGCTGTCCCCTGCGGCCAGCAGCCGCGGAGTGTCCGCGCGGGTGTCCAGGGCGACCGAGTAGACGGCCTGGGCGTTGAAGTAGGGATTCTCGTCGAACTCCCAGGTGCCACCCCGCCGGCGCCCGATGAACAGGCCCTTGCGGGTGCCCACGGCGAGCAGTACCTCGGTCATGCCGATCACCTCCGTGGCGTCCTCGTCGACGCCTTCGTCCCGGACACCTTTGTCTCGGGCACCGGACAGTCTGCACCCGGGCACTGACAGTCACCTCCGGAGCAGGCGTCGTCGCAGGTCACACCGGTGATGCGGAGATCGTCGAGGGATGGTGGCGCGGAGGCGGGCGAGGGGCGGCGAGGGGCGACGGAAGGCGATTCGTCGAGGGGCGAAGAGACGGTTCCGGCCGCGGCCCGACGGACCCCTACGGCCGTCCCCTCGTCAGCCGGTCGCCGGCAGCGCCCGTGCCAGGATGCCGCCGAGGTCGGCCGTGTCCGGCAGCGTGCCGAAGGAGTGACCCCAGTCGCCGCCGAGCCGGGTCGCGCAGAAGGCGTCGGCGACGGCGGGCGGGGCGTGCCGGACCAGGAGGGAGGCCTGCAGGGCGAGCGCCATCAGCTCCACCAGCCGGCGGGCACCGGACTCGGAGGCCCCGGTGAGACCGGTCCGCAGCCGGGCCACGGCGGCGTCCAGCCGGGGGTCCGCGCCGCGGGCGAGCGCGAGCTCCTCGAACAGGGCGTGTCCGGCGGCGGGGGAGCGCCCCAGGGCCCGCAGCACGTCGAGGGCGTTCACGTTGCCCGAGCCCTCCCAGATCGACAGCAGCGGAGCCTCGCGGTAGTGGCGGGGCATGCCAGACTCCTCCACGTAGCCGTTGCCGCCCAGGCACTCCAGGGCCTCCGCGGTGAACGCCGGTCCCCGCTTGGTCACCCAGTACTTGCCGACGGCGGTGGCGATCCGCCGGAAGGCCGCCTCGCCGGCGTCCCCGCGCACCGCGCGGTCCGCCGCTCCGGCGAGCCGCAGGGTGAGCGTCGTCGCGGCCTCGGACTCCAGCGCCAGGTCGGCCAGGACGTTGCGCATCAGTGGCTGGTCGAGGAGCCGGGCGCCGAACGCGCTGCGGTGCCGCACGTGGTGACCGGCCTCGACCAGCGTCTTGCGCATCAGCGTCGCCGAGGACATCACGCAGTCCAGCCGGGTGCAGTTGACCATCTCGATGATCGTCTTGACGCCCCGCCCCTCGGGTCCCACCAGCCAGGCGACGGTGCCGTCGAACTCGGGCTCGGACGAGGCGTTGGACCGGTTGCCGAGCTTGTCCTTCAGCCGCTGGACGCGGAACGTGTTGCGGGTGCCGTCGGGCAGTACACGCGGCACCAGGAAGCAGGAGAGCCCCTCGGGCGCCTGGGCCAGGACCAGGAAGACGTCGCACATCGGCGCCGACGTGAACCACTTGTGCCCGCGCAGGGTGTACACACCGGGTTCCGCGGTCGGGGTGGCGGCCGTGGAGTTGGTCCGGACGTCCGAGCCGCCCTGCTTCTCGGTCATCCCCATGCCGGCCAGCAGGCCGCGCTTCTCCGCGGGCGGCCGCAGCCCCGGGTCGTACTCCCGCGCCGTCAGCAGGGGCTCGTAGACCTCGGCCAGCGCCGGGGCGGCGCGCAGTGCCGGGACGGCCGCGTACGTCATCGACGTCGGACACCCGTGGCCGGCCTCCGTATGGCCCCAGACCAGGCTGCCGGCCGTGCGCGCGACGTGGGCGCCGGGCCGCCCGTCCGCCCAGGGGGCGCCCGCCAGCCCCTCGCCGACCGCCACCCGCATCAGGCGGTGCCAGCTCGGGTGGTACTCGACCTCGTCGACCCGGTTCCCGTACCGGTCGTGCGTGCGCAGCTCGGGCTCGTGGCGGTTGGCCAGGTCGCCCCACTCCTGCGCCTCCACGCTCCCGGCCCGCCGGCCGAGCCGCCGCAGACCCTCCTCGGCCCACCCGGCGCCCTCGCGCCGCACGCCCTCCAGGAGGGCGGTGTCGTCGCAGGCGTCGTAGGGAGCCAGGGGAGGGGGCTGATTGGTGACGTCGTGCGTGGCGTACCCCTCGGGGCGGCCCGTGGCCCGCTCGTACGGCTCCCGCGCGAGTGTCGTCATGACCCGAGTGTTGCACTCTGTCTGCGGTCGCAGCAACAGTGCAACACCGCGGGCGCGCGTAGAGTGCGTGCTCATGTGGACGGACGACACGCGCTCGCGCGGATGAACGGTTCTACGGACCCCGCACCCGCGCCGCGCCCGTTGTCCGCGCGGTCGGTCGTGCTGAGCCTGCTGCTCGGCACCCACCCGGCGGAACTGCCGGTCCGGGACCTGGTGCGGCTCGTGGAGGGCTTCGGTGTCGGCGGCTCCACCCTGCGTGCGGCGCTCAGCCGGATGACGTCCGCCGGGGATCTCGTGCGCACCGGTACGGGCTACCGCCTCAGCGAACGCCTGCTGGAGCGCCAGCGGCGGCAGGACGAGGCCGTGAGTCCGCACACGCGCGTGTGGGAAGGCGACTGGGAGACGCTCGTGGTCACCGCGACCGGACGAGGGCCCGCCGAGCGCGCGGAGCTGCGCACCCGGCTGACCGGCCTGCGTCTCGCCGAGCTCCGCGAGGGTGTGTGGCTGCGCCCCGCCAACCTGCGCCGCCCGCTGCCCGGCGACCTCGACCGGGTGGCCGAGCGCCTCGTCTCCCGCCCCGACCGCCCGGCCCGCGACCTGGCCGCGGGCCTGTGGCCCCTGGAGGCCTGGTCGGCCGCGGCGCGCTCCCTGCTCGTCCAGGTGGACCGGGCCCGGCGGCCCGCCGACCGCCTCGCCGCCTTCGCGGCCGTCGTACGCCACCTGCTGGCCGACCCGGTGCTGCCGGCGGAACTGCTCCCGCCCGGCTGGCCCGGTGCGGCGCTGCGGGACGCCTACACGGAGTACCAGCGGGAGCAGTCCGGACAGGTCCGCGCTCGGGGTGGGCGGACCTGACACGTCACGCGGACGTGGCCGGCCACTCGGATCCGACGTGCCACTCGTGGCCACCGGTGAACGAGGAGCGTTCGCGGTCGGAGCGCGACCGGGTGCGTGTTCGTTTTGTATGGAGTGTGATCATTCGGTTACGTTGCGTAGATGCTCGAAACGCCCTTCTTTGATCGTTCTCTTCAGCTTTCCGATCGTTGTCCGGGTGACGGTGACATGTCCGTGCGGCAGACCTGGCTGGTGCGGGAGGGCGGCGCCACCGCCGCGTGGTTCGACGTCCGGCTCGCCTTCGCCGACGGCGCCCGGGTGGAGGCGCTCGCCGTCCTGTCCGGGCGGGACGTGCGGATCGAGGACGTGCGGGCCCAGCCGCCGATGTCCCTCGACGACCTGGCCGTGCTCGGCGAGTGGCTGGAGAACCCGCTCTTCCAGGCCTGTGTGGAGGCTCCCGGCGGCGGTCCGGGCGGGGCACGGCGGGCCCGTCCCGCGTGGCCGCGCGGGGCGGAGGTGTGCCGGCTCGTCGCGCAGGAGTACCGGGCGGCCCGGGAGGAGGGCGGCGATCCGGTCCTCGCGGTGATGCGCGTGACCGGGCACAGCCGGCGCAAGTCCCTCAGGCTGATCGGCCAGGCACGCGACGAGGGGTTCCTGGCGCCGCGCCGCGCCCGCCGCTGAGCCTTGGCCCGCCCCCCCCGTCAGAGCATCTCGCGCATCCGTGAGATCTCGCTCGTCTGCTGGGCGACCACGTCGTCCGCCATCTCCTCCACCTGCACGTTGTTGCCCTGCGACTTCACGTCCGTGGCCATGGCGATCGCGCCCTCGTGGTGAGTGATCATCAGCGTCAGGAACAACTGGTCGAAGGCCTTCCCGCGTGCCGCGCGCAGCTTGTCCAACTGGGCCTCGGTGGCCATCCCCGGCATCGCGGCGTGGTCGTGTCCGCCGCCCGTCTCCTTCTCGCCGTGGTTCTTCAGCCAGCCCTTCATCGCCTCGATCTCCGGCCCCTGCGCCGCCGAGATGCGTTCGGACAGCTTCTTGACCCGGCCCGACTCGGCCTGCTCCGGGACGAGTCCGGTCATCTCCAGCGCCTGGGCGTGGTGCTGGATCATCATGCGCGCGTAGGCGACGTCCGCGGAGTTGGGCGAGTCGTCGTCGGCGCGGTGCTCCTCGGCGTCCTGGGCGGACAGCGTCCGGTTGTCCTCGCCCGGCTTGCCGGGGGCGATCACCGAGGGCCCGGCCGCGGCGGCCGACCCGGTGTCCGGCTCCGAGTCGCAGGCCGTCAGGCCCAGCACGGCCAGGGCGGTCAGCGCCGCCGTGGCGAGCGACGCGGCGGACATCGCGGGGCGAAAGGGCACGACAACCTCCTGTGGGTCGGGGCGCTCCCTCCAGAGGAGGGGTGCGGAACACCTGGTGGGTGCGATGACCGTCCTAGCACGCTTCCGTGCGCCACTGATCGAAAAACTTCATTGCGTGTTTGTTGCCCCCTGTTGGTATGAGCATGGCGAAGACGATACTGCGGGGGTGCGTGAACCGTTCCGGACGGGAACGGACGTAGGGAGGAAGCAGTGACCCTGTTGAACGACCCGCGAACGCGGCGCAGACGCCTGGGAGTCGGGGCTGCCGCCGCCGGCCTGCTCGCCGCGCTGCTCACCGCCGGCCCGGCCGTCGCCACCCCCGATCCCGGGGACGGCACGGCCACGTCGAAGGAGGTGTCGAAGAGCGCGCAGGCCGAGGTGCGCGACGCCATCCGGAGCGGCGAGATACCCGGCCAGGACGAGATAGTCCACTCCGACAACATCGAGCACCTGACCAACATCCCCAAGGACTCGCTGCCCGGCACCAACTCGGACCTGGCCTTCCAGGGCCGGTACGCCTTCGCCGGCAACTACGACGGCTTCCGCGTCTTCGACATCAAGAACCCGAAGAAGCCGAAGACCGTCGCCCAGGTGCTGTGCCCCGGCTCGCAGAACGACATCTCGGTCTCCGGGAACCTGCTGTTCCTCTCGACCGACTCCTCGCGCAGCGACAGCAGTTGCAACAGCACCACGCAGCCCGCGACGGAGAAGTCATCCTGGGAGGGCATGAAGGTCTTCGACATCACCGACAAGCGGAACCCGAAGTACGTCGCCGCCGTCGAGACCGCCTGCGGCTCGCACACCCACACGCTGGTGCCCGAGGGCAAGAACGTCTACATCTACGTCTCGTCGTACTCGCCCGACGCCTCCTACCCCGACTGCCAGCCCCCGCACGACGGCATCTCCGTCATCAAGGTGCCGCGCAAGGCGCCCGAGCGGGCGGCCCTGGTCGGCTTCCCGGTGCTGTTCCCCGGTGAGGGGTCCGACGGCGGCGGCAACCCGGGCGGGCCCACCAACCCGGGCGTGTCCAAGACCACGGGCTGCCACGACATCACCGTCCTGCCGTCGGAGGACCTCGCGGCGGGCGCCTGCATGGGCGACGGCATCCTGTTCTCCATCAAGGACCCCGAGCGTCCGAAGGTCATCGACCGTGTCCAGGACAACGAGAACTTCGCGTTCTGGCACTCGGCGACCTTCAACCAGAAGGCGAACAAGGTCGTGTTCACCGACGAGTTGGGCGGCGGCGGCGCCGCCACCTGCAACGCGGAGATCGGCCCGGACCGCGGCGCCGACGGCATCTACGACATCGTCGGCCGGGGCGACCACCGCAAGCTGGTCTTCCGCAGCTACTTCAAGATCCCGCGCCACCAGGCGGACACCGAGAACTGCGTCGCCCACAACGGCTCGCTGATCCCGGTCAAGGGCAAGGACATCATGGTCCAGGCCTGGTACCAGGGCGGCGTCTCCGTCTGGGAGTTCACCGACTCCTCGCGGCCCAAGGAGATCGCCTACTTCGAGCGGGGTCCCCTGACCACCGACGCGATGACGACGGGCGGTTCGTGGTCGGCGTACTACTACAACGGCTACATCTACTCGAACGACATCGCCAAGGGCTTCGACGTCCTCAAGCTCAGCGACCGGCGCACCGACCCGGCCGAGCGGGTCCGCCTGCAGGAGCTGAACACGCAGACACAGCCGGACTACTTCGACTGAGCCTGCCGTCGCGCCGGACCGGCCGGGTCCTCCGCGGCGGGCACGCCCGTCGCGAAGAACCTCGACAGGTCCGTCGTCGTCCCGCCGGGCGCCCCCGCGTCCGGCGGGACACCCAGCTCCCGGGCCAGCCGGTAGCGCTCGAACAGCTCGGTGCGCAGCTGGGACAGCGGCATCGGCGCTCCGGGCATCAGGGCCGCGAAGACGGCGCCCATCAGCTGCGCCCGCAGCATCGGGTAGTCGCGGTCGACGTCCTGGGAGCCGTGCCGGGCCACGGTGTCCCGGAGCAGCTGCGCGAGCCGCCGCTGCTCCGGGCACGGCACGAAGCCCACCTCAACCTGCAGCAGGCCCGCCATGTGCTGGCGCATGAGCACCGGCCGGTCCCGGGCCAGTCCCAGGATCGCGTCGATGGCCCGTGCCATCCGCTCCGGCCCCTCGGCCGTGCGCGGCTCGCGCTCCAGCGCCTCCTCCAGGGTGCGGTGCATCAGCCGGTGCACCGCGGACTGCACCAACTGGCGCTTGCCGGGGAAGTAGTACGAGACCAGTCCGCGCGCCGAGCCCGCCCGGTCGGCGATGTCGCCCAGCGTGGTCGCCTCGTAGCCGCGCTCGCCCACCAGCTCCACGGCCGCGTGCAGGAGCCGCTCCTTCGAACGCCGCCGCAATTCTTCATTGACCGAGGCGCTGCGCGGGGACATGCTGTACTCCTGCGTTGACTGGCTGGCAGCCAACTATACTCGGCGCAGACGGGCCGGGTCGCAGGGTTCCGGTTCGTTCACCGTCCGTCTCGGGCGACACGGGGGATCGTCCGAGACGGCCGGATCGCCCCGGCAGTTGCCTCGGGCTACGAAGTCGCGGAAGAGCCGAAACCCCAAGGCAGAGGACCCCTCACGCGACCTCACCACCCTCAGCCTCGACCTCGGCAACATCGACCGGCAAGGCCGTGGGAGATTCCTGGGAGATCAACTTCAACCCCTGCTGCCGCTTCCGGCGAGGCCGAGGAGCCTCCCACTCCCGATGGTGGTCCCTCACCCCCAGCGCTGTCTCCCACAGCTTCTGCAGATCCGCGGCGATGTCCAACTCCATCGCCAGCGTCGTGTGCGAGTACGTGCCCTCCACGCCCGGCAGGACGTGCCGCATCCGCTCCTCCACCGCCACCCGCGGATGCTTCAGCTCGTCCAGCCACACCTTCATGCTGTGCCGCAGCCCGTGCGGCACGATGTCCCGGATCCCGGCGACGGCCTGCATGCTCGGGAGCCTCGCCGGCCTTCCCAGCCGGTCGGGTACCGCCTGATGGCCGTCGACCCAGCGCCGCCAGATGTCAGCGTAGAAGTAGGCCCCGGTGTCCATCTTCTTGCCCGTCGGACTGGGGAACACCCACTCCTTGTCATGGGATGCCAGCACCTGCCGCAGCAGGCCGGCGAGGAACGGCGGCAGGATGATGCTGCCCGTCGACCCGTACTTCGGCGGCACCTGCTGCTTCTCGCCGTCCACGTACTGGCTCTGCTCCTGCACCAGGAGACGGCATCCCTGGCCGTGGTCGTCGAGGACGAGGTGCTCCCGGCGCAGACCGGCGACCTCGGAGATCCGCAGGCCGCAGTAGGCGACGGTCAGGACCAGCGTGTAGCCGACGACGCCGCGCATCGCCTTCGCATTCCGCGCCAGCAGCAGCGCCTGGCGCGGGGTCGCGATGACGACTTCGTCGTGCTCCTGCTTCCCCTTGAACTTGCCGCGCCTCCGCGACTGCAGCGTGGGCACGGGGTTGTCGGCACGGACTTTGGAGGCGACCGCGTCATCGAACATGACACGCAGCACCGACATGACCGACTTGACGTACCGGGGCTTGTACTGCTTGCGCAGCTGCTGCTCCCAGGTCTTGACGGCGACGGTGGTGACGTCGCCCATGGCGAGCTTCCCCCACCTCGGGACGATCACCGACCGGAGGCGCTGCCGGTACGTCTTGTCGCTGCGGTTGGCGAGCTCCACCGACTCGATCCACAGCTCCGACCACTCCTGAACAGTGATCCGGCTGTTCTTCGGGTCCAGGTACGTCTTGCGGCGCACGTCGGTTTCCAGACCGTGCGCGTATTCCTCCGCAGCCCGCTCAGTGTGAAACGGCTGCCCCTCGTCGTCCTTGCTGACGGACCCCCACGTCCCGTCAGGCTTCTTGTACCGCCCGCGGTACCGCCACTTGCGGGCCTTCTTGTCGTAGCTGCGCTTTTCCCCATACGCCATCGTGCACCTCGCCGAGCTGTTGGTTAGCCGGTGACGGCTCGAAGTGTGGCGTAGACGTGTGAATCATCCAACCGCCGCCAGCCGGCGATGGTGGTGCCCAGCATCTGCTGCAGCGCCCCCGCGCCGCGGTCCGTGATCAGGTCACGGTCGATGTAGATGACGAAGGTGCCGTTGTCCCGGTCGTCAACCCAGACGTCCACGTTGAACGGCATCTCTGACACGCGCAGAACCCGCACATTCATAGGTCCCCCAAGACCACCACGGGTGCCCCCCTTTGTGGTGTCCGGATATGAGACCACACCAGAGAGTGAAATGTGGAGGGATCGTGCGCAACGAACTGTGCAGATAGTTACTGCCCGTTCGCTGCCCGTGGTTCGTCGGGGTCGTCCGGCAGGCGGTGCAGGTTCGCCTCGGCGCGCCGCCAGGCGAGCAGTGCCTCCTGGATCTGCTCCGGCGTCGCATCCCGACTGCCGTGCACCACTACCGTCATGCGGGCGCCCGGAATGCCGGGCAGTTGGATCACCTGCGAGTCGATCAGCGGGTCGTCGCTCTCCAACTCGTCGACGACCCGCAGCGGCAGCTTCTCCCGCAACGGATCATTGCCGCGTCCGAGCGTGGCGGTGGCTTCGTGAACGACCGGGACAAGGGTCGGTTCGCCGCCGCGGAGGACGGCGAGGCCCGAGCCGGCCGCCCATCCGATGTGGGGCTCGACTTTGGCGAGGCTCTGCGGCATGCGCGAACGCGGTTCGCCGCCTTCGAGGTTCTGGACGGTGCCCTCGCTGACGCCGGCGCGTTCGGCGAGGTCGATCTGGCGGAGGCCGCGCGCTTCGCGGGCTGCCTTGATGGCTGCTCCGAGCTTGCCCCACTGCCAGGTGGTCCGGTCCTCTGTCATGGCCTTCATCATGCCGCACCGGTTGGCAACACGCACCCATCGATTCCCCCAATTGACCAGGATTGATCGGTGATGGGGGCGCATTTTTGTTGCCTCGTTGGCCCTTCGTTGCGCTCGCGCGCCGTGAGTGCGCCCTTGCTCACCGAACTCCTATGGCCATGGGTTCGACACCCAACACGGCCACTCACACCCAAGCAATCCCGAACTACACCCAACGAATCCAGCGCAACGGCTTGCCTTCCAGCCTTCATTGGGTCTACGTTGCGGGTGTGAGACCGAACGGAGCCGCAATGAAGGCAATCCGCGAGGCACGGGGGATCAGCCTTCAGCAGCTCGCCAAAGACATCGGCCGAGACGTCGGCTTCCTCTCCAAGGTCGAACGCGACCAACAAGGAGCAGGAGCCGAAACCCTCCACCGCTACGCCGAGCGTCTCGCCGTGCCAATCGCCGCCATAACCCACAAGGAGACACCCCGTGATCAAGAACGATCTGGATCCCCCCACCGACGAGACCCTGATCCTGCACCTGACCCAGCTCACCGCAGCTGTTGAGCGACTGGCCTCCGGCCCGAGCCCCGCCGAGCTGGAACTGACCGCGTTCACGCCGGCGCGGGCCGCCGAACTCCTCGGCAAGACCGAGAACTGGGTGGTCGAGAACATCCAGGCCGGCCGAATCCCCCACACCTACGTCGGCAAGTCGCCGCGCATGACGGCCGACCACATCCGCTGGGTGCAGGCCCAGGGCGAGCGCGTGCCGAACAAGTACGCCAAGCCGCTCAGCACCGCCCGCGCTGCCGCCTGACCGGCAACGCAAAGAGGCCGCCGCGACCCGCTAAGCCCGCGACGACCTCACGCTCCACCCCATCCAGAGCACGCAACGAAAGGGGCTTCACGTGCCTCGATCATCCCAGACTCCGCTGGACTTCTCCCCGTTCGACGACGAACTGTCCGGCAAAGACGGCATGGGCTGCCACTGCAGCCTGTGCAACGACCTGAAGTACGCCCACGGCCGCCACGACTACCTGCTGCCGTACTCCGCCGCTCTGCACGCGGCGCTCGTGGCGGGCACGCACGTGCACGTCAGTTGGGGCGAGTGGACGGAGAAGCTCCGCTCCAACGCCCCCAGTCGCACCGGACGCGGCTACCAGTCCGCGGGCAGCTTCATGGCGAGCGGAACCGGTATCGGCATGACTCCGGGTGGCATCACCGGTTCCACGT
Organism: Streptomyces olivaceus; assembly: GCF_000721235.1. GTDB lineage: Bacteria > Actinomycetota > Actinomycetes > Streptomycetales > Streptomycetaceae > Streptomyces > Streptomyces olivaceus. The sequence goes on along the minus strand of NZ_JOFH01000001.1, from coordinate 357,178 downwards.
ATCGGAAGGAGAACGGCCGATGACCGTCTCCGATCTCGACCCGTTCTGGGTCAAGGCCCGCTCCGAGTTCCTCGCCAAGGGCAGCACCTCCGCTGACCCGTCCGCGTGCGGCACCTGCCGTGGCAACGTCGCGGCCGGGGAGCCGGTGGAGCACGAGGGCTGCGCCCAGCGCGCCACGCTCCTCCAGGCCCCCGACCACCCGCACTACGAGATCCTCGCCGGCTTCTCCCTGGAGGAGAACGCGAAGCTCCCGGCCCGCTTCCACGTTCCCGTCTTCGACGACTGCGGCGTGCCGAACTCGTGGCTGTGCGCGGTCTGCTGGGAGGACGGCGTCGTCACGGGCTGGCCGTGCGCCACCGCCACCAAGTACGGCACCCAGGTCTTCACCCCGCAGCACGAGGCGGAGACGGTGGAGAAGCGGCAGGCGGCCCGCATCGCCGAGTTGGAGAACGCCCTGGCGGCGGCTGGCCGTTCGCTGTCGTCGTTCATCTTCGACTCGACCGACCCCGGCGCGGACGCGCTGGGAGCCCAGTGGCTCTACAACCAGGCGATGCCGCACGCGGACGACCCGTTCGCCCAGCCGCGCGCCTACCGGTCCAGCGTCTTCTCCGAGGCGTCGACGGCCGTCGAGGGCATGGAGAGTCGCCCGTCGGACGGCGAGTACTCCCGCGAGTACCTCAACGGCTACACGCACGGCTTGGACGCCGCAGCCGAGCACCTGGAGAAGCTCGCCGACCAGGCGGCCGAGGGAACCGAGGTGGCGTCGTGAATGCCGAGCAGTGGAACGCCCTGCACCCGGTCGGCACTCTGGTGTTCGCCTACCCGGGCTGCCGTCCGGAGGACGGCACGGGTACCCGCCTCGTGACCCGCACCCGCACCGCAGCCCAACTGTCCGCGTCCGGTGACCCGGTGGTCTGGGTGGAGGGGGAGGGCGCCTACATCGCGCTGACCCACGTCGACCCGGTGTCGGAGGAGGTGTGGGCGGAGGCTCTCGCGGCTGAGATGGCGGCCGAGCAGGCTGCCACGTGCCCGACGAACCCGCCCGGTCACGACTGGGGGAACGGGCTCGCCTGCCGCTGGTGCAAGGCCACCCGCACGCCCGCCGAGGCGATCGTGTCGGGGCTGGCGTCCCGCCGGGGTGGCGACGAGACCAGCGCACAGAAGTTGGTCGACGCCTACCGTGCCCAGATCCTCGCCGAGGCCAAGGTCGAGACCGTCGACTGGCTGGTGAAGAAGGCCAGCGAGTACTACTCCACCGGCAGTAAGCAGCACGCCCTCCAGGCCGACGCCATCGGGACGCTCGCCTCGAAGCTGGACCGGGGCGCCGTCCGGGCTTTCATCGGCACCGCCCACTACCGCGACGCCATCGACGAGCTGACCGCCGAGGCCCGAACCGCCGCCTTCGAGGAGGCCGCCGCTTTCTTCGACGGTCTGGCTGACGCCGAGACAGACCAGCACGGCTACCGGGCCCGCGTCATGCGCGGCGCCGCCACCGACGCCCGCCGACTCAACAACGGGGAGGCGTCATGACCGCCCGCCTGTCGCCGCAGCGCGAAGCTGAGATCGCCGCAGCGGTCGCCGTGTACGAGGGCCACCCGAACATCGGGTTCGCCTGCTGCTCGGCCCACGGCCCGGCCGACGGAACCCGCGAGCTCCTCGCCGAGTTGGCCGCGGTCCGCGCCGAACGCGACCGTGCCACGGCTGCCGCGTTCACGGCTGCCGCCGATCTGGTCGCCCGCTACGGGGCTGGCTCGGTCGAGCAGGGACTGTGCCGCGACATCGCCGTCCAGCTTCGCCGCCGAGCCCAGGAGGCGTCGTGATGGACGCCGAGACCTTCAACCGCCTGTACGCCGTCGGCACGCCGGTCCGCGCCTTCCCGGAGACGCAGGCGGAACGCCCCCGCACCACCCGCACCCGCACCGCCGCGGTCGACGTGCAGCACGGCCTGACCGTCGTCCACGTCGACGGACTGGTCGGCCCCGTCGACATCCGCGGCATCGACCCCCTGCCCGACAACTACCCCGTGGAGGCAACGCCGTGAAGATCTCCCTCTGCAAGCACCGCTTCCCGATCGTCGCCCCTGGCGGCTCGCTCTTTCACCCCGGCGACTGCTCCCGCTGCGGCATCACCTACCGCGACCACGAGACCGAGCTGCGGCGCCAGGAAGAAGCGCTGATCGTCGGCAGCAGCCGCTACGGCAAGTGCCCCGACTGCGGCCACAACCGTCGCCTGTTCCGCTTCCAGCCGCCCGCCCAGCCCTGGCACAGCCCCGACGAGGAGATGCCCGTCAGCTTCCTCTGCATGGGCTGCTACAACACCGCCGCCGACACCCACAACGCCATGGTCAAGGGCGCGTTCGAGGAGGCGGCGGCGTGAGCGACACCAGCATCCTCAACCAGACGATCATCCTCGGCACCAACCCCGACGAGGTCGCCTTCGAAGTCCACGACGGGCACGCCTTCATCCTCCTCGGCCCCATCTCCATCGCCCTGCCCCTCACCGCCCAGCACGCCGTCGACAAACTCGCCACCGTCGCCGCCCAAGCCGCCGCCGACAACCGGGCCCGCCGACTCCGCGAGGTGGCCTGACATGGCGACCGTCATCGAGCCCCGACCGCTCGCCGACCTCGAACAGGACGCCCTCGCCCGCATCGAAGCGGAGATGGCGCGGCGGGCCCGCGGCCTGAAGCCGTGGACGCCGACCGAGTACGTCACCGAGATCGAGAAGGTCCACGTCCGCTACAACCACCGCCGCCAGTGGCTCCGCACCCACGAGCAGGAGACCACGGCATGACCACCTACCTGCATGACGGTGTCTGCTTCGACCTGGCCGTCACCCACACCGACGTGACCGGCGTCGAATGGCAGTGGTCCGGCGACTGGAACGAGACCGGCGAACCGTGGATGGGGGCGACCGAGCGGGGGAGCGTCATCTTCCTGCCGCCGCTGGTCTCGCTGCCCGACCTGTACGCGTGGCACGGGCCGCTCATCCCCACCCCGCGCCCCGCGACCGCCGCCCTCTACCGGCACGTCCTCCGACAGGCCGCAGCATGACCGCGCCCGTCGACCCGCAGGCCGCCATCGACGAACTCGTGGCCCGCGAAGCCGCCCTGGAAGCCGCGATCACCGCCGAACGCGAACGCGGCCACGAACTCCGCACCGCCGCCAGCTTCCGGGAGACCGAAGCCGCCGGCTACATCGACCGCACTTTCCTGGAGAAGCCGTGAACACCGCTCCCGACACGTTCATCGGCGCCCCGGTGCCCGAGCACCTCAAGCGGCAGTGGCGCACGTGGGAAGCCGCCGCATGGCGCCAGCAGCAGCACCGCGCCGACAACCGCATGTACCCGCCGGACGAGCGGTTCAACGTCAGCCCACCCAAGGACGTCTGCCCGGTCCACCACCAGATGTGGCTGGACTACCGCAACATGCACTTCGACCCGGACACCGGCGACCGCTGGCCCGGCAACCCCGGCTCACCGTTCCAATACGTCGGCGACAACATGCGCGAGCTCCGCGAGCAGCGGCGCGTGGAGTGGGACGAGAAGGCCTCCGCGGCGATGCGGCAGGTCGAACGGATCTGCCTCGCCGGCAACTCCCCGCAGTGCGGGCCGGGCGATGGCCCGGCCGACGTGGTGGCCATGCCGCAGCCCAGGAGCCGAACGGTCACCGACCTGCCCCTGCCCGCGGAGGCGTCGTGATCGCGATAGCCGCCCCCTTCGTCCTGATCATGCCGCTTCTGATCCTCGGCCTCGTCGAATACCTCCAGCGAAAGGGGCACCAGTGAGCACCCTCACCGTCATCGCGGGCGGCAAGCACAGCCAGCCGTACCAGAAGCTCCTCGCCCACACCCGCCGCATCGAAGACGACAACACCGTCCTCACCGGGGCCGTCGAAGAGCGTGAGCAGCAGCTCCACACGGCGCTGATCCGCGGCTGCCAGGACGCCATGGCCATCGCCGAACTCCGCGCCGAGAACGAGGCGATCAAGGAAGCGAACGCGGAACTCCGCCGGACCACGATCCGCGCCAAGGCCGAACAGGAACGCCTCCGCCGCGCCGTCATCAACGCCCGGCCCCGCATCCGCGAAGTCCCCACCGACCTCGTCCGGCCCTACTCGCCGACCGTCGTCCTGCCCTACGTCTCGCCGGTGCCGCACCGCGACACCAGCAACGACGAGACGCAGGAGATCGCCCTCATCGACGTGCCGCAGCCCTGGCCGACCTACCCGGCCGCCTGACCCGCCGCCCCGCCGGAAGACACCGGCCGGCGCGGGCGGCGCCCAAGAAAGAACCCCGAGCGCTTGCACCGCTCGGGGGTCCGACACCAGTAGATCACGGAGGACCCCTTGAATGCCGCAACCCATGAGGTGATCGCCCGCGCCGGCGCGACGCCCGTCCTCGTCCTCGCTATCGAGCCCGTGCCCGGCCTGCACGTCTACGAGCAGCCCGCCGAACTCCGCGGCCCCGGTGACGACACGACCCACCCCTGGCGGCTCGGACACCACTCCGGCTACGCCATGGCCGCCTTCACCACCAAGGAGGAGGCCGTGACTGCCGCCTGTGAGGTCGCTGACTTCGCGGACTGGACGCGCAGCGCCGACGCACTCCGCGGCGACCCCGGCTTCGACCTCACCGGCTACTACGACCGGCTGATGGAGAAGACCCGCGGCCTCCTCGTCGCCACCTGACCCGCCTCCACAACCCCATACCCGCCGCGCTGGGCGACCCCCACGCTCCGCGGCATCCCAGGCGGCCCGTCCCGCACCTCCCCCCGTCGGGACGGGCCGCCACCACCCCGCACACCCTCAGGAGCACCAGATGAGCACCACAAACCCCAGCATTCCCGCCGAAGTCGCCGCCCACGTCCTCTCCCACTACGGGCGCGGCGGCTACCCAGCCGGCGACTGGACCGCAGACCTGATCAGCCTCATCGACCGCGCCGACATGGTCCACCAGGCCAAACTCACCGCCACCTTCCCCGACTACGGCGCCGCCATCGCCCTCGCCAAGTACGACGAGGAAGGCATCGCCACCCTCCAGCGGATCGCCGGACTCCAGCCCACGCCGATCACCTGCAAGCGCTGCTGGGGCACCGACGGACCGTTCACGCCCGACGGCCTGTGCGAGCCGTGCGCCCGCCCCATGCCCCTGGACGGTGTCGCGTGACCGCCGCCGTCGAGGTCGAGGCGCCGAAGGTCATCGACGGACTGTCCGCCGAGGAGTACCACGCCGACCGCACGTCGATCTCCTCGTCCGGGCTGCGTGCCCTCCTCGCGCCCGGCTGCCCCGCCCAGTTCAAGTACGACCGCGACCACCCCACCCCGCCGAAGAAGGACTTCGACCTCGGGCACGCCGCCCACCTCTACGTGCTGGGGGAGGGGCCCGAACTGGAGGTCATCGACTTCCCGGACTGGCGGAAGAAGGACGCCCAAATCCAGCGCGACGACGCCTACCTGGCGGGCAAGGTGCCGCTGCTCACCAAGGACCACGACATGGTCCAGGCGATGGCCGACGCCATCCGCCAGCACCCCATCGCCGGGCCGCTATTCACGCCCGGCAGGGGAGTGGCAGAGCAGTCGATCTACTGGACAGACCGCCGCACCGGAGTCCGCTGCCGCTGCCGACCCGACTGGATGCCCACCCGACAGGAGAACGGCCGCCTCGTCGTCGTCGACTACAAGACCGCCAAAGCCGTAGACGAAGCAGCCCTCGCCAAAGCCGTCTACGACCGTGGCTACCACGCACAGGCCGCCTTCTACCTCGACGGCGTCAAGACCGCCGGCCTCCACGGCGACCAGGAGCCCGCGTTCATCTTCGTGTTCCAGGCGAAAACCGCGCCCTACCTGGTGCACCTCGTCGAGCTCGACTTCCCCGCCCTCGCCCTCGGCGGCGCCCGCAACGAGCGCGCCCTGCGGATTTACGCCGAATGCGAGCGCACCGGCAGCTGGCCCGGCTTCAACGACCGCATCACCTACCTGCCGCTGCCCGCCTGGGCCGAGCGGCGCGACCAAGAGGAGTACGCGTGAACCAGCCCATCCCCGTCCCGTCCACCACGGCGCCGGCCCGCATCGGTCAGGGCACCGCCGTCGAACAGTCCCGCGCCGCCGCCGAGGTCCAGGCCGCGGTCGTCGTCGCCCAGCAGTGCCCCCGCAACATCCAGGCCGCCGTCGCCGAAATGCGCGAGTCCTGCAAGCAGCAGGGCCTCGCCGAGCGGGCCTTCTTCCGCTACTCCCGCGGCGGCTCCACCGTCACCGGCGCCTCCGTCCACCTCGCCCGCGAACTGGCCCGCGTCTGGGGCAACGTCCAGTACGGCCTCGTCGAGATGCGCCGCGACGACGAGTACGGCCAGTCCGAGATGCAGGCCTTCGCCTGGGACGTCCAGACCAACTCCCGCAACAGCTCAACGTTCATCGTTCCGCACCGCCGCGACACGAAGAACGGGCCGAAGCAGCTCACCGACATGCGCGACATCTATGAGACGAACGCCAACAACGGTGCCCGCCGCGTCCGCGAGGCGATCTTCGCGATCCTCCCGCCCTGGTTCGTCGAAGAGGCCAAGGAACTGTGCAACCAGACGTTGCGGGACGGCGGCGGCAAGCCCCTCGCTCAGCGCATCGCGGACGCCATCAAGGTCTTCGAGGGCATCGGCGTCACCGCCGACCGCATCGAGAACCGATTCGACCGGCCGTCGACGAAGTGGACCGAGCACGACGTCGCCCAGCTCCTGGTCATCTACAAGTCGATCCAGCGCGGCGAGGTCACCGCCGAGGACGAGTTCCCGGCGCCCCGCGTGTCCGCCGACGAGCTGACCGGCGGCAACACCGACAAGCCGGCCACGGCGCCCGCCCAGCAGTAGCCCGCACACGCAACAGGGCCGCCCGCGGGCGTATCGCGGGCGGCCCCATCACCCGACAAGGAAACCACCTGATGAAGGCATTGACCATCCGCCAGCCGTGGGCGGGCGCGATCGCCCACGGAACGAAGCGGGTCGAGAACCGCTCGTGGAGGCTGCCCGCGAAGTACGAGGGCGCCCGCATCCTCATCCACGCCGGAGCCCAGCCCGACCGCCACGCGCAGGTGTACGGCGAGCACCTCGACGTGTACTCCGCGATCGTCGCCGTCGCCACGATCACCGGCTGCCACTACGACAACGGCAACCAGGTCTGCTGCAGCTACTGGGCCCAGCCCGGCCTCTACCACTGGACCCTCGCCGACGTGATCGCCCTGCCCGAGCCCGTACCCGCCAAGGGCGCCCTCGGCTTCTGGACGGCGGACGACGACGTGCTCGCCGCCGTCCAGGCACAGCTCGCCGACACCGTCTGCTAACCGGACCCGCTGGGGCTGCCGCGGCCCGAACCTGCGGCAGCCCCACCATCCAGCACACCACACACCGAGGGAGCCCACTATGGCCCGCAAGCTCACACCCGCTGAACGACTCGCCTCCGCCGAGAAGGACTTCCTCCTCGAGGAGATCTACGACCAGTCCTCCTGGGACCAGTTCCTCGTCGAGCAGGCCGTCTTCCACTTCGGCCAGCGCCACAACGACTTCTCCTGCAACGACCTGCGTGACGTGCTGCCCGAGTTGGGCCACGGCTTCCTCGGCGCCGCCATCAACGCGCTCAGCCGCGGCGGAATCATCCAGCACACCGGACGCACTGTGCCCTCCACCCAGGCCAGCACCCACGGACACCGAATCGGGGTCTGGACCCTCACCCACAAGGGCCGCCGCATAGCCGCCCAGCGTCGCGCCGCCCGCCAGGCCGCCGCCAGGAGGGCCGCAGCGTGAAGCTCACCGACGACATCCTCACCGCGCTGCGGGAGCGGACCGCCATCGACGGCACGCACCTGGTCCTCACCGGCCCGCGCATGGACCCGAAGCTGTACCAGCGGGTCAACGAAGTCCTCGAGGCGGTCGGTGGCCGGTGGACGACCAACGAGCAGGCCCACGTCTTCCCCGTCGACGCCGCCCAGGCGCTCGCCCCCGTCCTGGAGTCGGGGCAGGTCGTAACGCTGCGGGAGAAGCGGCAGAGCGCCCAGTACTTTCCCACCCCGAGTGCCGTCGTACAGCGCCTCATCGACCTCGCCGCGATCAAGCCGGGCATGGAAGTACTCGAACCGTCGGCCGGCTCCGGCGCCATCGCCACCGCAGCCACCACCGCGGGCGCGGTCGTCGACTGCATCGAACGCGACCCCGGATACGCCGCCGTCCTCACCGACACCGGCGTCGCCCGCACCCTGACCGTCGCCGACTTCCTCACCGTCCCCGCCCAGCCCTGCTACGACCGCATCGTCATGAACCCGCCGTTCACCAAGGGCGCCGACATGCAGCACATCGAACACGCCCTGCGCTTCCTCAAGCCCGACGGGCTGCTCGTGTCGGTCATGTCGTGGGCGGTCACGTTCCAGGGCCGGAAGACCGCCAAGTTTCGATCACTCGTCGAAGCCCGCGGCGGCACCGTCGAAGCGGTCGCTGGCGGCGCGTTCAAGGAGTCCGGCACCGATGTGGACACCGTCATCGTCACCATCCCAGCTAGCCGGCCCGCCAACGCCAAGCCCACCACCTGGCCGACGCGTGAGATCCCGGAGCAGCCGGAGACGGAGTTCCGGAACCCGATGGAGATCCTCGACGAACTCCGCGACAACGTCCGCGACGCCATGGCCGAGTTCGACGCCCTCGCCGACATGCTCGCCCAGCCCCTGCCGAAGACCGACGTCGTCGAGCTCCCCACAGCCCGGGAGGAACAGCTCACCTTCGACCTCGGGGAGGCGTCGTGACCGTCGACCAGCTGGCCGCCGCCATCGACGCCTACACCTGGCTCGACACCCAGATCGACACCTTCGGGCCCGGCGTGGTCCTCGCCGCCGCCTGGTGGCTCATAGGACGCCTCACCTGGCGCACCCTCGACCGCCTCGCCGACGCCCACGACCGCATCACCGCCGCCCGCGAACTCCTCGCCGACACCCGGCCCGCGGAAGACACCCAGCCCGGCACCGACAACCAGCTCCTCAACACCTGCCGCACCACCTGGAACACCGACACCCCGCCCCGGAAGGAGAAGTAATGGGCCGCCCCGCCATCCCCGCCGAAGCCTTCGACCACGGAGACCCCCGCCGCTACCGCCGCGGATGCAAATGCCGCCCGTGCACCACCGCCGTCACCGCCGAAGTCCGTCGCGGACGCTACCTCCGCGCCACCGGACGCGGCCTCCTCACCACCACCCACCGGGCCGCCCGACACATCGCCCGCCTCCGCGACGCCGGCATGCCCGACCGCCAAATCATGGCCGACGCCCTCATCAGCGAGAACGTGCTCTACCGCATCGTCCGCGACGGCGACGAAGGCACCATCCACCGCTCCACCGAAACGCGCGTACTCGCCCTCAAGGCCACCAACACCGACCTCCCCGGATCCGGCAGCCAAACCTCCGGCCTCGGCACCGTCCGCCGGCTGCGCGCGCTCGCCGCCGACGGCTGGACCGCAACCGAACTCGCCCACCGCTGCTCCCGCCACAAACAGTTCATCGTCTACCTGCAAAACCAGACAGAGACCACAACCGTCCGCCGCTGGGTCGCCGACTACGTCACCAAGCTCTACACCGAACTCGACGGCCTCAAGCCCGAAGACCACGGCATCGCCCCCCACATCGCCGAACGCACCCGCAGCCGGGCCGCCTCCAAAGGCTGGGTGGGCACCGCCTACTGGGACGACGAAGCGCTGGACGACCCCGCCTACGACCCGGCCGAGACCCTGCGCGAACTCAACTTCTTCGAGCGTGCCCAGCTCCGCCGCGAGGAGATCGAGCACCTCGCCTGGTGCGGCCACAGCCCCGAGCAGATCGTCGACCGGCTCAACGACGAAGTCGCCATCTCCACCGTCCGGCAGGTCGTCCAGGAATGGCGCACCGGACAGAGGCGCGACCGCAAGCGGCCAGCCGCCGCATAGCCCACGACAAAGGCCCCGCCACGCGGCGGGGCCCGGAGGACGAACGAAAGGAGGCGGGGATGTCAGGCGTTCCGGTTGTACTTCGCTTCGAAGACCACGGTGGTGTCGTCGTCCCGTCGGAGGGTCACGTCAGGCCGCGGGGACGCGTCTGGCCGCTTGGGGAGCGTCGCCTTCGGCCGGCGCAGGTACCAGGCGATGAATTCGCGGACCAGGCGGGACCGCTCCCGTTCTCCCACGAGCACGCCGAAGTCATCCCAGTCCTTCTGCGGGATACGGACGGGACGGGCGGTCGTGTGGGTCTCCTTCGGGGCCATGGTCCGAGCGTAGCGCGTGTGTGTACACGAGCGCCAGATAGGGCGTTGCCGTGTACGTACACGACCGGTAAGGTCGTGTACGTACACGGAGGCGTCAAGTCGAGCCCCCCGTCTACCCCTTTGCGCCCTCAGAACGACCAGCGCAAAACGATCAAAGGACACCACTCAATGGCCGTCTCCAAGCGACTCCGCTACGAGATCCTCCGCAGGGACAACCACACCTGCCGCTACTGCGGCACGTCCGCCCCGGACGTCCCGCTGCGCGTCGATCACGTCACCCCCGTCGCGCTCGGCGGCACCGACACGCCCGACAACCTCGTCGCCAGCTGCGAGCCGTGCAACAGCGGCAAGAGCAGCGCAACCGTCGACTCCGCCGTCGTAGCCAACGTCAGCGACGACGCCCTCCGCTGGGCTGACGCCATGAAGCAGGCGGCGGAGGATCTCCGCCAGCTGCAGGCGCCGAAGAACGAGTACCGCGAGTCCTTCAGGAAGACCTGGAGCGGATGGACTCGAGAGAACGGCTGGAAAACCGAGCGCGTCGAACTGCCCGACAGTTGGAAGGGCAGCCTCGACGCCTTCTATGCGGCCGGCCTGCCGCAGGAAGTCTGGCCCGACATCGTCGAGAAGGCCATGACCAACCCCACGGTCAGGATCGACAACACCTTTCGCTACGCCTGCGGAATCGGCTGGCGCATGGTCAAGGAACTCCATGAGCGCGCGCAAGAGATCGTCACCCCGTCAACGAAGAAGGCCCCCGGCTCGCTCAGCCTGATCGGACAGGCGGCCGTCGACCGCTGGGCCCGCGCGTGGGCATCTGATCTGGAAGCGGAGCCCTCGGGCGAACTGCGCGCCCAGTTCGCGCGCAGCCTCATGGAACTTGAGGCATGTAGCGAATGGACAGACCCCGAGCAGGTGATCAGGGCGGCCATCTTCGGCGGATCCACAGGCGTCTCAACCATCCAGGATGCGATGGCCGGGGCCACCGACCAGGAACGTGCCGACGTCGTCATCGAGTGGTGCGACGCCTGGACCGAGCTCGACGGGCTATCCACGTACATTGAGCCACCGGACACGTTCCTGCTCAGGGTCGTCCAGAACCAGGTCGACGACCTCGCGGATGGCGGCGTCTCGCTGGACCGCATCAGGCGCGCCGCACTCCTCGCCGGCTCCCACCACTCCTCGGAGCTGCACCACGGACTGCGCCCGAACGAACTTGAGTACACCGGCGTCGATGCATTCCGGCACCGTGCTGTCGACCTTTGGTCGCGCAGCTTCCGCGCGGGTGCCAACCGGTGGCCCGAGGCCGAAGAGCGAAGCGCGTTCATGAACCACTACAACCGCGTGGTCGCCGACGGCGACTTCTACCTCAACGACGTCCTCGCCGCCGCAGCCGCAGCAGGCGCCTACCAGGACACCGACCTCGCCACCTGCCTTCCGCGGCACCTCTCCGTTCTGGAGATCGCCGCGCAGCCGCTGGGCGGTGCCGCCTGATGGACCACACCGAAACCTCCAGGGAGAACTGATGCCCTGGTTCAGGATCGACGACAAGGCGCACTCCCACCCGAAGCTGATCAAGGCTGGGAACGCTGCGCTCGGTCTGTGGCTGCGCTGCGGCTCCTACGCCGCACAGCACCTGACCGACGGCATCGTGCCTGGCGTCGTCGCCGAGCTGTACGGCACCAAGCCGCAGGCGGCCAAGCTCGTCAAGGCCGGCCTGTGGCACGAGCACGGCCACAACTGCCCCGACGGATGCCCCGCCCCGGCGCCCGGCGACTATGTCTTCCACAACTTCCTCGACGACGGCCGCAACACCTCCCGCGCCCGCGCCGAGGCCGAGCGGAAGAAGGCCCGCGACCGCCAGTCGAAGCACCGCGAGGGCGCCCGCGGGGGGCGTCCCAGCGACCGAAAAGGCGATGGAAACGCCGACGAATCGAAGGACTTTACCTTCGATTCGTCCTCCAAAAAAAGTGAAAGTGCTTCGGAAAAATCTCAAAGTTCCGACAGCAGTGCAGGTCAGAGCGGGTTGTCACGGCGTGACGCTTCCGTCACGGGTATCCATGCCGCTGCCACTCCATACCCCAGTACTTCCTACGGAAGTACTGGTGCTGCTAGCGAGCCGCGAGCGGACGGCCTCCCCGACCCCCTCGCCGAACTGAAGCGGGGCATCGCCAACGCGGGCCTCGCAGGCGTCGGCTGGGACCTCCGAGAGTCCGGCTGGGAGTACACGCGGCAAGCCATCAACCGCGTCGGCGTCGCCGCGATGGTCGCCTTCGCCGTTAACTCCGCCCGCCTCAAAGGCGTACCGGCCGGGGCCTCCGCCTGGGTGCAGGGCTGGCGAACCCTCGAGGCCCCCGAGGAGCAGAACGGAATCGCGTACTTGCCCACCGCAGTCGGGCAGAGCGGCCCCGTCCCCCGTCAGCAGCAGGAAACCAACGACCTCTTCGACCGCGCCATGCAGCGCGCCAAGTCCCGCATGCAGGAGGATCAGTGACCCCCGACGAAGCTGTAGTGCTCGCCCGCTACGTGCGAGCCCTCTGCCCCCAGCAGAAGTTCGACGAGTACACCCCGGATGCCTGGCACGACGTCCTCGCCGACTTCGCCCTCGCCGATGCCCGTGCCGCCGCCGCCGCCGTAGCCCGCAAGCAGCCGTTCGTCAGCCCCGCCGAGATCATTGCGGAGATCCGACGCACCCGGGACGACCGCGCCTCCGACATTCAGGGGCCTGGCCTGCCCGCCGAGGTGCCGGACGCCGACCCGGACGACGTCCAGGCCTACCTGGCGGCCCTCCGTGGTCAGCGCACTCGTGCAGCGGACGGTCAGGTGATGAAGCGCCGTCCTGTCGCTGAGCTCCTGGCCGGCGTCGGCCGGGAGATCCCGGACGAGGTGGCCGTCGTAAGACGTCCGGGCCCGCTGGGCATCGAGTGCCCCGCGTGCGGAGCACCGATAGGCAGGCCCTGCCGGATGGACAGCGGTCGGGAACGCGCTCCCCACTCGGCACGGTCTGGCCGTGACGAGCAGGCCGAGATTGAACGCCGCAAGGCGGCCTCGGCCCGCATCCTCGGCAGCCAGACGGACGAAGGTCCCGGCGTCGAGGAGGCGTCGTGAGTGACGCGCAGATCCCGGACGACGACGGCATCCAGGTTGAGGACATGCGGGCGGTCCGTGCCGGCGGCCGGGCTGAGCTTCGGGCGCTGATGCGGGCGCAGATCGACATCGGCCGCGCACGCCGCACCGAGCCCGCCAAGCCGGCGGCGGCCCCGAGCCCGCCAGGTCACCGTCCGGGCGCCTGGCCAACGGGAAGTTCGCCGCCGGGTCCACCACCGGAGTGGAGCTACCCGAAGGCCGCCTGGGATGCGGCCGTCCGCCACTACCGCAACACCGAGCACTTCCCCGACCAGCCGTGCGACTGCGGCAACTGCCCGCCAGAGGAGAACCAGTGAAGCCCGAGATCGAGTTCAGCAACGCGGCCCAGCGGCTGCGTACCCAGCCCGACGCGCCGCAGGACCCCGAGGTCATGGAGCAGGTGGCCGACTGGCTGGGCTGCCAGGCCATGCTCGGCTCCGAGGACCGCGGCGGCGACACCTGCACCTGGTGTGACGGCAACCACGCCCTGCTGATCGCCCGTGCCGTGAACGGGGGCCGTCGATGACCACTCGCCAGCCTGCCGCCCAGATGCCGGAGTCCCTGCGCCACGTCCTCCGTGCGAAGCAGCACCCGGCCCGGTCCGTGCCGTGCCCGCACTGTGGGGCCGCCGCGCATCGGCCGTGCCGGGTCCGTACCCGGAACACGGTCCTCAGTCAGCCGCACCCGCAGCGGGTGTCGGACTGGGCTCAGGCCACGGCCTGCTGCCCGCAGTGCCAGGTCGGGCTGGCCACCCCGTGTCACGAGGACGGCCGCGCCCGCCGCACCGTCCACGCCCGCCGCTACCAGGAAGCCGAGGCGACCGCCGCATGACCCCCTACGAGCGCCTGATGGCCGAAGCCGTCCCTACGGGCACGTTCGGGCGCTCGCGCCCCGAAAGGCCGCGAGAGGCCCCTTCGCGGCCCTCCTGGACCCCGGAGGAGCAGGCCGCACACCGCGCCGAACTCGAAGCCGCCCTCGTCGGCTTCGAAACCCGCGGACCCCATCGGCCCCTGCTCCGAGTCATCGACGGCAACACCAGCACCACCACTTACCGGAAGGACGCCGCATGATGTCTCAGCACGACAACGACGCACTCACCGTCATGGACTGGTTCTGCGGAGCCGGAGGCAGCAGCCAGGGCGTCCACGCCGTCCCCGGTGTCCGGGTGGAGCGCGCCGCGAACCACTGGAAGCTCGCGATCGAGTCGCACGCCGAGAACTTCCCGACCACGTCGCACTACCAGGGCGACATCCGGAAGGCCCCGGTGTGGGACTGGCCCGTCACCGACATCTTCTGGGCGTCGCCCGAGTGCACGAACTGGTCGGTGGCGAAGGGGAAGAAGCGGGACTTCGCCGGCGCCATGCAGGGCAGCCTCCTGGACCTGCTCGCGCTCGCCGAGGACGACGACGAGCCGTCCGCCGAGGAGGAGTCCCGCGCGCTGATGGAGGAGGTCCCGCTGTACCTGCGGGGCGTGCAGGAGCGCGGCGGGCTGGTGAAGGCGGGCATCGTCGAGAACGTCACCGACGTGCGTGCCTGGGATCAGTGGGACCGGTGGATCGGCGAGATCCACAAGCTCGGCTACCGCTCCCGGATCATCGCTCTCAACTCGATGCACGCGAACCCCAGGTCGGTGCACGCGGCGCCGCAGTCCCGTGACCGCCTGTACGTCGGCTACTGGCACGAGAGCCTGGGCCGGACGCCGGACTGGGACAAGTGGTTGCGCCCGCGAGCCTGGTGCTCGGGATGCGACGCGTTCGTGCAGGCGATGCAGGTGTTCAAGGACCCGAAGCGGGACATGGGCCGCTACCGGCAGCAGTACGTCTACCGGTGCCCGAACACCTCCTGCCGCAACCAGGTCGTGGAGCCGGAGGCCCTGCCGGCCGCTGCGGCGATCGACTGGTCCATCCCTGGGCAGCGGATCGGGGACCGGGCCAAGCCGCTCGCGGACAAGACCCTGAAGCGGATCGAGGCCGGGTTGAAGAAGTTCGCCCGCCCGGTGCCGATGATGGTCCCGGCCGGCGGTACCTGGCGGGACGCGGCCGTGTCCGTCGGGGAGCCGATGGCCGCGCGGACCACCCGCGAGAACGACGCGCTGATGGTGCCGCCGCTGATGGTCCCCGTGGAGGGCCGGGACGGGAAGAGCGCCGCGTCGGCGCACGCCCCGCTGCGGGCCATGACGACCCGGAATGAGACGGGGCTGGCGTGGCTGCCGTTCATCGCCGAGCTCCGCGGTGGCGGCAGCGTGGCCCGGTCCGTCGGCGAGTCCCTCGCCACGGTCACGGCGTCCGGGAACCACCATGGTCTCGTCGCTCCGGCCATGCCTGCGATGGTCATGCGGAACAACACCCCGCGCGGGAACGCCGCGCAGATGTGCACGCCCGTCGATGAGCCGTTCCGGACGATGACGACGGCCGGGCACCAGTCGCTCCTCACCTGGGAGCACATGCTCGTCCCGTACTACGGCAACGGCGCCCCGCGGTCCGTGAACGAGCCGATCGGCGCGCTGACGACCCGCGACCGGTACGCCCTCGTCCGGGGTGAGGTCGACATCGACGACGTGCTGTTCCGGATGCTCGAGCCGCACGAGATCGGCCGCGCGATGTCCTTCGCGGACAGTTACGTCGTTCTTGGCAACAAGCGGGAGAAAGTGCGTCAATACGGCAATGCCGTTACCCCGAACGCCGCCGAAGTCCTCGTCTGCGCCCTCGTCGAAGCGATCACCGGGGAGGAACTCACCCGGCACGAAGACGTCGCGGATCTCGCCGAGGCGGCCTGATGTCCCGCTGCGCGGCGTGCGGCCGGCGCCTACGCCGCCCGTCACCCACCGGCCTCGGCCCCGTCTGCGCCCGCCGACTCGCCCCTACCGCCCGCCCGTCGGCCACCGTGCGGGCCGCGCCACCACCCGACCACCACGTACCCGGACAGACCGAACTCGACCTCACCGACCACCAGCCCAGCCTCTGGTCGCTGTGACCAGCCAACCCGAAGGAGAAGCAATGACCGACCTGCACCTGATCATCACCCCGCCCGCGTCCGGGGATTGGTACGGCCGCCTCGACGTCCTGGAGGCACTGGAGGCGGCCGGATGGATCGCCGACGAGGACATGCCGCTGAGCATCCTGCGGCACCCGTCCGGCGCCGTTTGGGCCGTGACCAACGAGTCCGACGACTCCGGCCCGGACTGCCCGAACGGCGCGGTCATCGAGTTCCCCGGCTCGACGCCCACCGTCGTGATCGTCGCGGCCTGCCTCGCGGCGACCCACCCCATCCCGTGAACGCGGCGACCCGGGCGCGCTCGAACCGCGCCCGGGTCTCCGCCGGACCCTACCCGCCCAGGAGACCCCGATGACCAACACCACCCACGACGCCCTCACCCCGGGCCGCGTCTTCACCCCCGGCCCGAACGACATGGAGGACTGCTTCGACGGCGTCCTCGTCGCCTCCCTCGGTGAGACCGGTGCTGCGATCGCCCTCACCGGCGACAAGCGGCAGGCCCTTGAGGCGCTCGACCAGTACTACCGGCGCGTCTGCGGGCAGCCCAACCTGCTCGATGACACCACTGCGGATCTGCGGAACGCCTACTACTGGCTCGACTGCGGCCACGCCCTGTTCACCCGGCGTCCGGACGGCGGATGGACGGTCACGGCCGCCGCCGAGACCACGCCCGACGCGGTCCCCGTCACCTGGTTTCACTCGCCGGGCCCCGTCCCGCAGCCCTACACGCGGCGTGACGACCCGATGCTGCCTGCCGGTTCCGCTTGAGGACCGGTGGCGTCGAAACCGCACATAATCCGACACCCACACCACCAGGAGCGACCATGACCGACCACCCCACCGACCAGCAGCAGGCCGGGCCCCGGCGGGTCCAGCGCCGCCGCACGAAGGGCTGGCGCAAGCCCGACGGCGCCGTCTACGTCGGCCGCGGCACCCGCTGGGGCAACCCCTGCACCCAGATCCGCATGCCCGCCCTGGACGGCTCGGAGTGGGAGCGAGAGGGACGCCTCGGCAAGACGTCCGGCCAGTGGCACGGCTTCCGGCACCCCGACGGCACCACCACCTCGCACCTCGTGCAGGACGCCACCCGCGAGCAGGCCGTGGCGATGTTCCGTGACTGGCTCGTCCTGAAGCCGAGCCTCGCCGAGGCCGCGCGTACCGAACTGGCGGGCCGGGACCTCATGTGCTGGTGCCCGCTCCCCGCCGACGGCCAGCCCGACCACTGCCACGCCGCGGTGCTGCTGGAGCTGGCCAACCCGACCGAGTAGCAAGCCGGCCGCCTGCGCAGTCGAAGTGCGCGGGCGGCCGGTGCCCGAACCCTACCCACCCACCAGGAGGAACCCGATGACCGAACCCACCACCACCGGCCAGCACATCGGCCGGTCGTTCCGCGGCATGTCCGCCGACATCGAAGCCGCCTGCCCCTGCCCGAAGGCCCCGTGCGGGCTCGTCGTCGAGGACGGAGTGACGGAGGCGTGCGATCAGCATCACTGGTCGGCGGCGAAGACGATGCGGCAGTCGCACCCGGCTGACCAGTGCCCCGCTGCCGTCCCGGCCCCGCCTACCGACCCGACCGCCGTGCGCGAGCAGCTGCTGGCGGCGATCGACGGCACCCGTGTCCCGCCGCTCGGCTACGGGTCGCCGGAGGAGCTGCTGGCCGCCTACGACGCGTCCCGCACGAGCACCGCGCCCGTCGACCCGGCCGCGCTCGTCCGCGCCTGCGCCTCGTTCGTCCGCGGCACCTACAGCGGCGAATGGGCCGACGACGCGGCGGCGACGCTGGAGACGGACGCCGACCGGATCGAGCGGGGTGAGTCGTGCAGCCTGCTGCGCCTCGCGGCCGTGCTGCCCGCGGCCACCGGCCACGACACCGACACGGCGCCCGCCGCGACGTGCTCCGCGCAGTACCACGGCCCCGGCGAGGACGCGGCTCGCCTGTGCATCCGGGCCGCGCAGCACGAGCGCACCGCGCACACCGACGAACATGGCTTCCACTGGTCCGACACCGTCGCCATGTACCCGGTTGCCAACGGCACGTTCCGCACCGGCACCGACGTTCGCGCCGCGCTGCGCCGCATGGCCGACGAGACGGCAGCCACCGAGACGCCGGAGTGGGCGCGGCCGGAGACCGAGGAGGAGAAGCTCGCCAAGTGCCGACGCATGGCGAAGGCACTGTCCGCTCCGCCCGTCGCGCCTCCGGAGTGGGCGACCACCACGGAATGGCCCGGACGCCACAAGCGCCCCGGCGACCGCCGGGTGCACGCCACCGCGCGCTTCGTCGTCAACGACAAGCAGCGGTTCTGGACTGCCTGCGGGGAGCGCGTGGGGCGCGGCGGTACTCCGATGAGCCACATGCCGGTGGACTGCCGGGGCTGCAAGCGCGCCACCGCCGCCGGGGCGCGGCGGGGCGGGGCGTCGTGATCGTCGCCGAGGCGCTGGACGCGCTGTGGACGCTGCTCGCCGCGGCAGGCGTGTGGCTGCTCGTCGGCGCGGTCGCCGTCGCCCTGCTCCTGGCCGTCGTGCTGCTCACCGTCCACGCGGCCCTGTGCGGCCTCTGGGCGGCCTCCCGGCGGCTCGTGCGTCCCGGGCGTCGTCCGCGCCCCTCCTGGGCCCTGAGAGGCCACACAGCACGCCGCTACGCACGCCGCCCACCCGGCTACGACCACGCCGCCTGAACCCACCGCCCCGGCCCGACCGGCCGGGGCCCCACCCGGAAGGCACCCCATGACCCCCGCCGACGAACTCCGCGCCGCCGCCGACAAGATCCGCCAACTCGCCACCGCAGCCGCCGACGACAGCGGCAACACCGCCTGGAAGGCCAGCCGCCACTTCCCCGACCAGCCCGACTCCACATTCACCACCCTCTGGGCCGTCGGCGTGAAGCCCCTCCTCCGAGGTGGCCGACGCCCGCCCGCCTACGTGTCAGCGCCCGTCGGCGACTACGCCGCGACCATGGACCCCGCCGTCGGCCTCGCCCTCGCCGACTGGCTGGAGTGGCAGGCCGCCGCGCTCGACGAAGGGCGCATCGCCATCCCGGACGCCGCCCTCGCCGTGGCCCGCCAGATCAACGGCACCCCGTGACCCCGGCTCGGCGGACGGCTGCCGCCTGCCACCTCGCCGCCGGCATCTCCACCCTCAGCGCCGCCATCGCCGCCACCTGGCACCCGTGGTACGCCGTGCCCGGTCTCGTCGGCGCCGCCTTCCTCCTATGGGGCGCCGCGTCGGCCCAGGACGCGGGTGACCGGCGAGCCGATCTCCATGAACGCCTCCACGACGCCGCCGCCAGCGACACGGCCCTCCTCAACACCGACCCCGACCACCGGAGCGCAGCATGACCGACCGCATCCCCCTCGACGACCTCACCAGCGACCAGTTGGACGCCCTCTACGACCAACTCGACGCTGCGCACCGCCGGATCAAGACGCTGGAGCACGTGGCCGCGGGCAACAAGCGGCACGTACAGGCGATCGTGCCCGACCTGGAACGCGCCGAGGCCGCGCTCGTCCGCGTCCACCACCTCGCCGCCGTCATCCACGCAGGCGCCCCCTGGACCGCCAACCACACCGAACTCGCGGCCCGCATCAGGACCGCCGCCGGACCCGCCCCGGCAGCGGCCGAGGCGCCTGGCTACTGCCCGGCATGCGGGCGCGGCGACTGCGCCCCCACTCCCGATGAGTACGAGCAGCAGCGGCAGCGCGCCGACCGCGCCGAGACCGCGATCGCCCGGGTACGCGGCCTCCGAGAACGCGCCCGCACCGAAGCACCCGCATCCCAAGGCCCGACCTGGGAAGGCCTGGACCTCGCCCTCAACGACACCCTCCCGCCCGCCGAACAGACCACGGAGAAGTGACCATGCGGATCTACTACGACACCGAGTTCCACGAGAACGGCACCACCATCGACCTCATCAGCATCGGCATGGTCCGCGAAGACGGCGCCGAACTGTACGCCGTCAGCTCCGAGTTCGACCAGTCCGCCGTCCGCCAGCACCCGTGGCTCCGCGACAACGTCTGGCCGTCCCTCCCGATCCGGAAGAACCCGCCCGGCGTCCGCGGCACGGACCGCCTCGACCTCGACCACCCCGACGTCCGCCCCCGCGCGCAGATCGCCCGTCTCGTCACCGACTTCGTGCGCGCCGCAGGCCCGGACGTCCAGCTGTGGGCCTGGTACGGGGCCTACGACCACGTCGCCCTGGCGCAGCTCTTCGGCCGGATGATCGACCTGCCCGACGGCGTCCCGATGTGGACCAACGACCTGAAGCAGGAAGCCGCACGGCTCGGCGATCCGGCGCTGCCCGAGCAGCCGGACGGCGCCCACAACGCCCTCGCCGACGCCCGCCACAACCTGATCCGCGCGCAGCACCTGGACGCGCTACCCCGCGCGAAGGCCGGCCGATGCATCGCCTCGCACTGCGTCGAGGGCGACCACATCATCGCTCTCGACTGACCGACGGCGAAGGGGCGTGCCGAACCAGCACGCCCCCACCCGCACCCCGATCTGGAGGCCACCATGCCCCGCCGACCGCTGCACTGGCAGCCCGACGACACCTCGGCTGCGATCCTCGCCGCCTACGGCCGCCGCGGAGACCGGCCCCGCGACGTCCTCCGCCGCGCCCTACTCCTCCTCGCCCACGCCGACGGAATGTTGGACACCCGCGGCAAAGTCCACACCCAGCACCGGCCGCGGAGAGTGCCGTGAGGCAGCTGACCGCCCGGCAGCGGGAAGTCCTCACCCTCGCCGCGAACGGCAACCCCAACAGCACCATCGCCGCCTGGCGCGGCGTCACCGTCCACTCCGTCGCCGAAATCCTGTCAGCCGCCTACCGCCGGCTCGGCGCCACCGACCGAGCCCAAGCCGTCGCCATCGCCCTGGCCGTCGGCGAAATCGGCATCCACCAAATCCACATCCCCGACCAGCAGAGAGAAGCCGCAGCATGACCGACCTCCCGACCAGCCTGCCCTGCTCCACCGCCACCCTCCGCCAGCCGCATCCGCCGCACGACTGGGAACCGCAGCCCGGCATGAACCCCGTCCACTGCCCCGGCCACGGACAGCCCGAGCCGCCGCCCGCCCCGCCGTGGACGCAGCTCGAGGCGCGCGCCTTCAACGCGGTCCAGCCTGCGCTGCGGGAGGCGGGGGAGTGGCTGCCGCTGTCCGCCCGGCGTGCCGTAGCCCGCGCGGTCCTCGCCGAACTCCAGCCCGAACTCGGCCGCCTCGACAGGTACCGGGCATGGCTGGCCGACCAGGTCGACAAGGCGGAGCGCGCCGACCGCGTCACCGAGGAGCGCGGCGGCGTCCGGGACGAGCTGCGGATCAGCCCGCACAACGGACTCGCCGCCGGACTCCGCACCGCCCTCCACGGCCTCAACACCGCGACGGAGGCGTGATGCGCGGCGACGACATCCTCACCCGCATCGACGACACCCTCGACGTCTGGGAAGTCAGCGGCGACGCCATGCACCACCAGCCTGCGGAGGGCGAGCCGGCCAGCGGCACGGTGATCGTCGACGAGGCGGGTAGCTGGGCCGTCGATGCCCGAGACGCGCTCGGCGCGCACCTACTGCGGGCGGAGATCAACCGCCTGCGCCAGGCAGCCATATGCACCGACGGCGCGCCGCCCCAGGCCGGCCACTGACGAAGCCCCCGCCCCTCCGTGCAGGAGGTGGCGGGGGCTTCGTCGTGTTCAGAAGGTTCCGGTGCAGGCCAGGCATACGTGCGACGACTCCCACGCCGTCCGCTTCGCCTCGACCTGCTGCGCCGACCGCCACGCGAGCGCACCCCACGCGCCGGCGCCTGCGACGACGAGGAGCCCGGCGAGGCTTCCGCCGACCAGCAGCAGCACCCCCACCGCGACCGCCGCCAACGGCAGCCAGTACGAGGCCTGCGGCACCTCCGGCGGCGCGTACCGGCCTTTCAGCGGCGAGTCGGCGGGCAGGGACGCCCAGTAGTGCGGAAGATCCGCAACATTCGGTGACAAACACTTGACGGACGGGCAAGCGATCACAACAACTCCCAAGCAGCGGCAGACCGGGACAGCAGAGTCGAGGGATACCGGTCGGTACAGCAAGCGGCTTGGGGGAGATGTGGGCGGGAGCACAGATCAACAACAGGAAGGCCCCGCCCGATATCGGGCGGGGCCTCCAACTGGCCAACGGTTACGGCCAGTACAGCTTCGCGTCGCCCGGCGCGTCATCCAGCGGACCCCGCTGCGTCGGAAGAGGCCGCCCGATCTTGTACCCCATCGCCTCCAACGCCCGCGCCGCAACCTCCGGCGCATCGCGCACCGCAGTCATCAACTGGATCTGACGCCACGTCCGCAGCCGACCCTCGATCACCGACCGCCACCCCGGCTCCGTATCGATCGCGAACTCCCGCTTCAAGAACAGCAGCACATCCTCCAGCGCCGGCCGCATCCGATGCCCGCCCACCGGCAGGTGTATCGCCGACAGCCGCGGCAGCTTCCGCCGCTTGAAGCCCTGCTTCGGACGGCCCGAATCCGCCAGACGCAACAGGAACGCCACCTCGTCCCGGTGCGCGTGCACCTGAATGTGCGCGCCCGGAGGCTCCTTGCTCGTCCGCACGTACTCGAAGCGGATCAGCGGATCCGGGATGTCCGCGTAGTGGAGGTGAATGTCTGCCTGGTCGGTCGCCAGGAAGGTGCTGCTGCCGTCCCAGCAGCAGAAGTAGCGGGCCCGGAGGCTCAGCACCGGCTCGCCGTTGATCGAGACGGGAATCCGGAGTTCCGTCTCGTCATCCGTTATCGGCGACACCCGAACACGCGTCCCCATGTTGAGGGCAGTAAAAGGCGGGGTGTCCTCGCCGAGAACACCCCGCACCAAGCCAGTCAGATCATCAGCGAACTCGGCCGCTAACTTGTCGAGCCTCGACGTCTCCTCGGTCACCGTCGAGAAGGTAGTCGATGCCCTCGATGGTGTGCCACACGTCCAGCTCATCCATCGACAAGCTGTACATCTCAGCCCGGTCCCGCAACTGCTCGTAGGACATGCGGACCTCGGCCAGCAGGCTGCTCCTCTGCTCGCGTAACTCCTGCGGCGTCTTATGGATCACCGTCGTCATTGCGAACCCCCAACTCGTAGCTGACCGCCAGTCAAGCAGCACCCACCGACAGCCGTCCGCGCGCCCCGCACAAACAACATCCGACCGAGTGAAGCCCACCCAGTCCATACCCGCAAGACCACCACCAGACCCGCAGGTGACAGCGTCAATCCAGGCACACGAGTGAACCCCGGCCGCACTACGCCAACCGGGGCCCACGACGCGCCGCGCCGCCTACACCTCAGTCACTTCGAACGGCTCCGGCATCGGCGGCAACGGCACCCGCAACACCCGGCCCAACAAGGCGCGCGCCGTGATCTCCCACTCGACGACCGGCCTGCCCGCCGGACGCACGAACAGCACGGAATCATCCCCGCGGACGAAGGAGCCGCCCGTGAACCCCGAGTCCGCCTCCAACTCCACCACCTCCACGCCATACTCGGCGAACAGGTCAGAGAGTGGATCATGCAGGAGTCGGGTGCGGATGAGTTCCGCGTTGAATGAATTAGATGGAGGCGTTACTGTCGCCATGCAACTTGCCTTCCTGAGGTGGGTGGGTTGGTGGTCAGCGAGCCGTGAACTCGCTGGTCGAAATGGCCGGGCGGGTGATGACCGCCCGGCCTTTCGCGTCCCCGGGGGAAAGACTCCCCTGCCGTGAGTGATCAGTTCAAGCGGAACCCTCACTTAGCGCCGTGCAACTTGTGATCGTGGCAGCTCAGTGCGGCAGGACGTCATCCAGGTACTCCTGGACGGGCTCGAACAGGCCGTAGGGCACGTAGTCGGCGATCTCGCCATGGGTGACCCAGGCGACCGCGTCCAGCTCCTCGTCGTCCGCCACCCGAGCCTCGCCATCCACGACATCGCACGCCGTGTACGACATCTCCCGGCCCGTCTTCGGATGCACCCGCTGCCCCAGCAGCCGCACCGCCTTCACCGTGAGCGCCGTCTCCTCCAGCGTCTCCCGCACCGCCGCCTCCTCCGGCGACTCGCCGGCCTCGATGCCACCCGCGGGGAACTGCCACATCAGCTCGCCCTCCTTCACGGCGCGGCGCACCATCAGCACCCGGCCGTCCCGGACGATGATCGCGGCAGAAATGCCCGGCTTGTCGGTGATGGTCTCGGTCATACGGTCGCCTCCAAGGCGGTCAAGATCGGCGGATAGATCCGGTCGGTGGGGATGAAACGAGAGAGCCCCGCTATCGGAGCCCAAGCCACGGCAACGTTCTCGGAGGCATCCCCATTGACTGCCTCACCGTGCACGTAGTCGCAAATGAAGTAGTCGCAGAATGCGCGCGTCACCGGATGCAGGCGTTCGCCCAGGTGTTCGCGGACCATGCAGTGGACGCCGGTCTCGTCCAGCGTTTCCCGCACCGCCACTTTCGGCGCGTTCCCGCCGGGCTTGACGATTCCGGCCGGGAATTGCCAGGTGATGTCGTCGCCGTCCTGCCTGCACACGAG
Source organism: Streptomyces olivaceus (assembly GCF_000721235.1). Lineage (GTDB taxonomy): Bacteria > Actinomycetota > Actinomycetes > Streptomycetales > Streptomycetaceae > Streptomyces > Streptomyces olivaceus. Next base: position 332,292 of record NZ_JOFH01000001.1, on the reverse strand, counting down.
CAGCACGTTGCCGCCGCGGCGGACGACGGCGATCGCCACCCGCAACGCCTGCGCTGCCGGCTGGGGAGCCGCTGCCCGCGCCAGGTGAATGAACCGCCGGCGCACCGCATCACCTGCCAATCCCAAGGTCGTGTCCAGGATGCGTTGCGTTTCCGGCTGCGGCACCATGCTCGGGTTGGCGCGCCATGAGGCGACGCTGCGTACCGAGACGCCGAGCTTTCCGGCGAACTCTTCCTGGGTCATTTCGAATGCGTCTTGGAGCCGGGCGGCTTTCTCCCCGGTCCACTGGTGGACGTCTGCCACTATCGGCTCCTTGGCCGCGTTTGTGGGCCCTCGTGTGGCGGTTCTGCATGTGGCTGCATGTTCCGCTTCAGGTCACTGCATGGTGCTGCATGGGATCTTCATGGTGTGGGTGTGTCCGCGCGCGGAGACTTGGCTTCATGAAGATCCGGTCATTCGCTTCTGCCGAATTGGTGGGCGCGTTGGTACGTGACGCCCCCCATGATTTCTCCGACTTCCTTCCACGTCTTGCCCTGCGCCTTGAGTCCGGTGGCGATCTCCTGGCGTTGGCGTTTGCGGAACGACTCCAGTTCCCGCTCCAGGTACTTCGCCCGGTCGACGTAGGCCTTCCACCGTTCGGGGAGGTCTGTGATCGCGCGCAGTTGCTCGTCGTAGGGGGCGAATGGGGTGTCGGGGGAGTCGGCCATGACGTGAGGGTACGGGTGATCCGACGGGTCCTCAAGGCTCGTATGGAGAACTTTCGTTGGGTGCTTGACTCGCCCCGGCGGGCCCTCTACGGTCTTTCACATCGGCCCTCAAGTCGCGGCTTGAGCAGGCTGGTGCTTGTCGTCCACTCCTACCGGACCCAGTCCGCGGACGGCACACAACACAAGACGGGCCGGGCGCTTGCGACTCCTACATCGCGCACGCACCGGCCCTAACCACCAGGTTCTGTGAAGGAGACCCTGTGGCTACGCAGATCGTACCGGCGCCCGAGCGCGCCGAGAACATGGGTACCGCCCCGCTGTCGCCGAAGGCCGCCGCCGCGCTGGCCAAGGCCCTGCCGCACTTCCCGCTGGTTCAGGCGGTCGCCGAGTACGAGACGGCCGCCGAGCATGCCGCGCAGCTGGCGGGTGTCGCCGCGTCCGGTCGGATGACCGACCTGCAGGCCCGGTCACTGGCCGACGCCGAGGACGTCATGGCCGCCGCGCGGTCGGTTCTCGCCAAGGCCGGCCAGCTCAAGCTGATCGGCGGTGCGTGATGGCCTCCGTGATCACCCGGGATGTGCAGCGCGCCGTCACCCGCTACGAGGTGGCCGCCGCCCGCTACCGGGAGCTGACCACGCTGGACCGCCCGATGACGGGCGCCGAGTTTGAGAGTCTGGCCCTGGTGCAGGACACGATGGCCGACACGGTCCGCGCCTTGACTGCCACGGGAATGCTGCACCTGGTGGAGGCGTCGTGAGCGCCCGCGAGATCCTGGCGGACTTCCCGGCGGGAAACCCGCGTGGGTCGTGGCCGGCGGAGGAGAAGGCCGCCGAGCTGACCGCCTCCGGTACCCCGGCGACGGTGGTCATGGATCTGTCGTCCGACCGGCTGCTCGTCGTGAGGGCCGAGTCGTGAGCGACGAGCACGAGAGGGCGAAGGAGCCGCTGCCGATCCACCCGCCGCGCCCGCACCCGCAGGGGGTGACCCCGTGACGGATGCCGAGCGTGAAGCGATGCGCCAGAAGGTGAAGGAAGCCAACCGGCAGTCCTCCAACCGGCCCAAGTAGCAACCCGGTTCCGCCGCGGGGGCGGTGTTCACCCCCGTCCCGCCCTCGCGGCCCCCAATCCCACCCCACTGCACGCCGAGGAGTTCAGGCATGTCCGCTTCCGACCAGACCACCGACTGGCATTGGGTCCTGACCCTGCAGACCGACCGCGGCACCGTCGGCGACACCGGCGTCATCACTCTGCCCGCCGGGGCCTCCCGTCACGAGGTGTTCCGGCGCCTGTACGGGCAGCAGGCCCAGCACTACGGGGCCGCCGCGGTCCTCTTCTTCGACCTGCAGCCCGACCAGCTGTAACCCACCCCACCCCCGCACTACCGACCCTGAGAGGGCCACCGCTATGTCTCCGTACCTGTCTTCTGCCGACGACGCCCACACCGCGACCGGCAGCCGGCTCCGCGCCGTCACCCTCGTGGCCGACCTGCACGTCATGTCGATCTCGGACCTGTTCGCCGACTACGCCGCCGCCGTGGCGCGCGGTGACCGGGCGCGGGTGGCGACGATCCGGCTCGCCGCCGACCCCGACCTGCTCGCCGAACTCGACGGATTCAACGAGCCCGCCGCCGCCTGACCCGGAAGGAAGTGCGATGACCGAAGCCTGGCAGACCATCAACGGCATCACCTGGTCGACCACCTCCGCCGGGACCCGCTGGGAGACCGGCACCGGCTGGTGCCTCGACTACACCGTCATCGACGGTATCGACGGTTGGTACCTCACCGGGCCCGGAGTCGACCAGCGGTGGATGAGCATCCAGTTCGTGGAATCCGCTCGGCAGGCGAGCCACCTCATCGCCGGGGCCACCTGATGGGTGCCCTGCCGGTAGCGATCGCCATCGTCGGCGCCCTGTTCGTGGCGACCGGGATCGCCCGGAGGGCGCTGGCCGAGACGGAAGCCGAGAAGCCTCCAGCCACCTGCTGCTGCTTGCCGTGCCGTTGCGGATGCCGAAAGCAGTCCTAGACCGCCGGGGCGCGGAAACCCTCACCGCGCCCCGGCACCCCAGCCCCGGCCAAGCCGCGACGGTGCCCGAGCGAATCGGGCCCAGGGCACGCACCAGCATCCGATCACCGATCCGAGAGGCATCACATGCCCAAGAAGACCAAGAAGACCAACCAGATGGACCCGCGCGAGGGGATCGCGCGTCGGCTGCAGCAGATCGGCCTCACCGTGGCCGGGGAGCGCGGCAGCCGGGCCGCCAACCGGGTGTCCGAGGCCATCGGCTGCGGACGTATCACCCTCTGCGACGACCCGAACTGCCCGGACTGCGCGCCCGTCAAGCGGGAGGCGTGATCGCTGTGCCGGTCACGTTCCGTAAGAGCTTCCGGATCCTGCCCGGGGTTCGCATCAACCTGAACCGCCGGTCCTGGTCGATCACCGTCGGACCCCGGGGCGGGCCCAAGCGCACCTGGTCCAACACCGGCCAGACCACCACCAGCTATGACCTGCCCGGCCCGTTCGGCTACCGCTCCACCCGCCGCCGCAACCCCCGCTGATCGAAAGGACTTCGACCGTCATGACTGCCAGCCCGCCGAAGGTGAACGGCCACGCCCGGCCGCCGGCCCTGCAAGTACTGGGGGACTGGCAGCCCGTCGCCACAGAGCCGGAGCCCGCCGAGGAGCAGCGCAACCCCGAACCCGAGCCGGCCAACCCCGAGCCCACAGCCGCCGACGTTGAGGTAGCGCGCGCCAGGGCGTGGGCCGAGGCTGAGGAACGGCGCGTCGCCGCCGAAGCCGCCAAGGAAGAGCGGCGGATCAAGGCCGAGGCCGAAGCCGAAGCCATCCGCGCCAAGGCGGAGGAGGACGCCCGCAAGGCCCGCCTCGCCAACGACCGTGCCGAACGCAAAGCCGCCGAGGAGCAGGCCGCCTCGGAGGCGCGGATCGCCGAACACCAGCGGCGCCGCGACGACGCCGACCGGGCCCGCGAGCGCGCCGCCCGCGAGGACGCCGAGCAGCAGCAGACAGAGACCGACAAGGCGGCGGTCGTCGCCAAGTCCAGCAAGCGGTGGCGCCGCGTCGCCCTCGGCTTCTACGCCCTGTGCGCCACCGTCGCCCTGCCCGTGCAGATGGCCGCGTTCTGGGACCCGAACGCCAAGTACCTCCTCGTCGCCCCGATCTTCATCGAGGTCATCGCCCTCGTCGCTCTCGTCGGCGCCGCAGCCGCCGTCACCGACGGCCGCCCGCAGTGGCACTACCGGCTCGTCGCCTGGGCCGGCGCCCTCACCGCCGCCACCATCAACGCCGTCCACGGCCTCGGCGCGTTCGACGCAGCCACCGCGTTCGGCACCGCCCTCGCATCCGTCGCCGGCCCCGGCATGTGGGACCTCCACGAGCACGGCCGCATCCGCAAGCGCGACGGCGTGCCCACCCGCGGAGAGCGGAAGGCGGCCGAGAAGGAGGCCAAGCGGATCGCCGCCGAGAAGGCCGCGGAGGAGAAGCGGCGGGCCGCCGAGAAGAAGGCCGCCGAAGAGGCTGCGGCGGAGGCGGCCGAGATCCTTGCCGGTGCCCGCGCGGAGGAGTTTCCCGAGGTGTGGGACGAGGCCGAGAAGATCGCTGCCGCGGTCGGCGAAGTGACCGTGACCGAGAAGGTCTGGGCGCGCGCCTACCGGAACATTCAGGGCTGCGAGCCGGGCGAGTCCATCGAGTCCATCACCGCCCGCAGCAAGGCCGAGAAGCGCGTCCAGTCAGCCCTCACTGGCACCCCCGTGAGCACCCTCAGCAAGACCACAAACGCGCAGCGTGCTGCTCAAATGCCCCCCGGTCCGAATCGGGTCCTGAAGACGCGCGCGACACGCCGTCCTGGCGACACCCCGAGGTACGTCGGAGCCGCCCGGAAGCAGGCCGCCATCACAGCTCAGAACTCAGTCAAGAGCACTCGCCCGAACGCCAACTAACCCACCTCCTGGAGAAGATCGAAATGACCAGCACCCTTCGTCGTGTCGCCGTGTCGGGCAGTGCCGCGGTCGCCGTCCTCGGCGGCGCCGCCACCATCACGATGGCCGCCCCCGCCCCGGCTTCCGCCGCTGTCTCCGAGCACGTGGTCGAGCGGGCGGTGACCGCCCCCGTCACCCTGCCCGATGGGCGGACGATGCGGATCACCGGCATGGGCGGCTACGGCCACCACGCCACCGACACGCACGTCGCCACCGTCGCCGGGTTCAAGGCGGACACCGAGCCCGGCAGCGGCGACGGCATCACCAACGGCCTCACCCCCGACAGCGGCAGCGGCAGTCAGCTCGTCAACCCGCAGCAGCAGATGCCCGCCGGAACCCAGCAGCAGTACCAGACCCAGGCCGGCGGAGGCGCCATCGGAGTCGGCGTCGTCACCATCCTCATCCTGGCGATCATCGTGTTCGTCAAGGTCAAGCACAGTGGCCTCAAGGCTGGCGACGCGGTCCTCGGTGGCCTGCTCGGGATCGCCCTGTCCGGGACCGTCGTCGGCGCCATGGGCAGCCAGCTCACGAACTCGCTCGTCGGATCGCTGGGCACCATGCTCGGCAACCTCGGCTGACCACACCCCGGCGGGGCCCCAACCCGGGGCCCCGCCCCCGACCCAGGAAAGGACAGCTTGTGGCCACCGAGACCGAACCCTTCGAGCAGATCCCGCCCATGCCCGTCAACCCGCCCACCATCCCCCGTAAGCGGCGGATTGACACCGTGAAGCTGCAGGCCAAGGCCGCCTACGGTGAGCAGAAGCAGAACGTCCGGCAGCGCCTCGCCGGCTGGTTCGCCACCGCCGACATCGACGACCAGAAGCTCGCCGAACAGGTCGTCGACAGCAAGCGTCGCCAGGCGCAGCGCCAAGATGACGAACTCCTGCGCCAGGTCGGCCGAGTCAACAGCCGCCTCGCACAGGCCCGCATCGACGCCGCCCGGCAGGGCGAGGAGACCAGCCCCCAGATCGAGCGGCTCAAGGGCGAGCTCGCCGCGCTCCAGGCCCGCGTCGAAACCCGCGCTGCGGAAGGACCCGCGGTCGCCGTCATGCCGCCCACCAACCGGGAACTGGACCGTGCCCGCTGGACGAAGAAGGCCACCCGCGTAGCCGCCGTCCTCGCGGGAGGCTACGGCTACCTGCACGGCATCGCCGCCGAACCCGCCCTCCTGCTGCTGTCGATCCCGGCCGGCGGCTTCGGCTGGTGGTTCCTGGCCCGCCCGCACGTCGAAGAGGCCAAGGAGGTGGGGGCCCCTTTCGGTCAGGCCCCGGTCAGCCTGCCCGCCACGTTCCTGGCGGACCCGACGCAGGCCGGGGGAGCGATGAGCGTCGGATCGCACGTCGTCATGAACGTCGAGCAGCTCGACGAAGGCGCCAAGCCGTTCCCGCTCAGGAACGTGTCCACGCCGCAGCAGCTCGCTGAATGCGTCCTCCTCGCCGCCCGCGCCGAGAACGTGCCGATCGTCGAGGTCGCCGATGTGCAGCGGCAGCCGTGGGGCTGGCAGTGCGTCGTCCGCGTCGGCGAAGGCACCCCCGAAGCGATCATCGCGAAGAGCGGGGACCTCGAGACCCGCTTCGACCTGAAAGCCAACGGTGTCCGGCCCCAGCCCATCCTGGAGCGACGGGCGTGCGCGGTCCTGCGCCTCGTCGAGGGAGACCCGTTCGCCACCGCCCCCGGGCTGCCCCATCGCGCCCCCAAGTCGATCTCCATCACGGGCAAGAGCCGTCTCGGATCCTCTGTGGGCGGCGAACCCCTCGACGCCGCGTTCGCTGGGGTCATGGGGCTCGTCGTTGCGGCGTCAGGCGGCGGCAAGACCGGCCTGCTGCAGGCCATCGGTGAGATCACCACCGCCTGCTACGACAACATCACCATCGACCTCGACCCCCACGGCGACGGTCTGGAGGACCTCCACGACGCCGTCCGGGTCACCGGGCGCAGCCACGAGCAGATCGAAGCAGTCCTGCTGTTCTTCCTGATGCTGTCCAAGGGTCGCGCCCGGCTGCGGGCGAAGCTCGGCATGGGCAAGAAGTGGAAGGTCAGTAAGGAGCACCCGCACTTCACGATCATCTTCGACGAGTTCCCCAAGGGATCCGAGCTGGCGAAGAAGCTGGCCTTCGATCTGCTGCTGGTCGGCCGCAAGGAGGCCGTCACGCTGATCATCGCTTCGCAGGGCGGCACCAAGCTGTACCTCGGCGAGAACATCGCCCAGATGATCGCCTTCAAGGCGGTCGGGCCCTGCAAGGTCGGCGACACCCGCGCCGTCTTCGGAGACGGGGCAGTCGCCGAGGGCTGGATGCCACACAAGCTGTCTCCCGCCACCGACACCGACCCTAAGGACGCTGGCCACGTCTACATCCAGGGCGTGCCCGGCCGACCGGACGAGCCGATCGAGTACGCCGTCCACGAGACGCCCTCCGCCACGCTGCGCAAGCTGGCGCAGGAGAGGTGCGACGCCGGCCTGGTCGAGCCCGACCAGGACAGCCTCGACGCGATGAAGAACGTCGACCTCCCCGAGTACTGCGAGCCCGAGTACGACAAGGACGACCAGATCAAGAAGCCGGCGCCCGTCAAGCTTCTCACCTGGGAGCAACTGCTGCGCCTGTGCGACGCAGAGCCGCCCGCCGGCTCGGAGCTGACGGACGGGCCGGCACGGGCTGCGGTCGAGGATGCGGTCGACGTGATGGAGAAGGCGGACGTCGACCGGATGATCACCGAGCCGCTTCTTGCCGCGCTGCAGGAGTACGACCCGGATGCCTACGGCGACATGGATGCCGTCGCGTTCAAGGCCCTGATGAAGCAGGCGGGTGCTGGGTCGCCGATCACGCTGGGTCCGATCGGCGAGGAGAAGAATCCGCGCGGCTTCAAGCGTGATCGGCTCCGCCACCTGCTGTGACCGCTATGCGAAGTATGTACCCCTGATCAGGGCCTGCTCAGCCCTGATCAGGCCACAAACCCGCAGGTCACAGCTGCTCAGGCTGCTGCTCACGACCTGCTCAGCGTCTGCTCTGAGCAGCGCCTGATCAGGCGGCTGAGCAGACCCGACCTGCACTTTCTCCCGCTGAGCAGTCCTGAGCAGCGAGAGCAAACCATCCCATACCGGAAACGGAGATCATCTATGTCGAAGTCGTGGAGTGCCAGCCAGGCGAAGAAGTTCGCCCGCGATGTGGAGCTTGGGAAGTCGTACTACGTCGTGTACGACATCAGCCGGCGGGCCGCGCCCTACGAGGACGCGCACCTGTACGGCGAGTACCGGTTCACGTCCCGGCTTCCGTTCACGGGGAGCCCGTGCACGGAGTCCGGGTACAGCGCGGTGACGCTGTGCCAGACCCGCGGCCCGGTGTTCGACGCGCCGCCGCGCGGCATGCGGAACATCGCCGACCCGGCCCCGCAGGTTGCGGGCCCGATGGGCTCGGACAACTACGAGGGGATCTTGGACGAGGCCGAGTTGCGGGGTCTGGAGAAGCAGGCCGCGCAGACGTCCAACCCGAAGACGCGTCGCCGCCTCGGCGGCTGGCGCATCTGACCCACCCCAACCCGAAGGAGATCACCGTGCAGTACACCCACCAGTCCGTCCGTGACCTGGTCGACGCCAAGCAGCGCGGCGACCGAGCAGCGGCCGACCGCATCACAGCCGACGTCACCAGTCGCTACGACGCCGGGCAGGCCACCGGCGACGAGATCATCGAACTGGGTCAGGCCGACGCGCGCGTCCCCTTCGGAACGGGGGAGTGACCGCAATGCCCACCGAGTACAAGCACCAGTCCGTGCAGGACTACGTGGCGGCGAAGCGGCGCGGCGACCGCGCCACCACGGACCGGATCATCCGCGAGGTCACGGCCCGCTTCAACACCCGCGCCACCGACGGCAGCGAGGCTGCCGAACTCCACGAGGCCACCATGACCGTCCGCTTCGGCGAAGACCTGTAGCTCCGCCCGGGGCGCCCCTCGAATGCCTGGCAGCGACCAGGGGCGCCCCGGTCTCACCCGCCCACCAGAAGATCGACGGAGAGATCCCCATCATGCCCACGACCACCCGCGCGCCCGCAACCCGGCAGGCGCCGCCAGTCCTCGACCTGGACGCCCGACTCGCCCTGACCGGCGCCGCCATGACCGCCCGCCTCGACGAAGCCGCGGTCGAGTTCGAGGTCAACACCGCGCACCTGCCCGGCGCCGGGCAGGTTCCGCACATCACCGAAGCACCCCTGCCCGCACCGGCCGCCTCGCCGTCCCCGTACCGGACGCCCGTCGCCGACCTCCTCCACCGGGCCCGCGTTCGGATCGAGACCGCGGGCTGGTGCCGGGACGCCGTCCGCGACGAAGCGGGCGCCGTCTGCCCCATCCAAGCGATCCGCCTCGAATCCCGCGGCGACCGGGATGCCGCGCACGACGCGTGCGTGGCCCTCCTCGACGCCATCCAAGACCAGTTCCCCGCGGCCGAGACGATCCCCAGCTGGAACGCCCAGCAGCGAACCGCCGCACCCGTGCTCGCCGCCTTCGACCGCGCCACCCGACACGCCCACACCCACAACAAGTAGGAGACCCATCATGTCCAAGCCCACCCGTGAAGAACTCGACGTGTACGCCGAAGAGAACCGTCTGATCGCCGACTACCACAAGGCGTCGGCCGCCCTCGCCGAGAGCACCGCCCGTGAAGCCGCCGCCGGAATCACCCACGAAACGCCCGAGTACCAGCGCCTCAACCAGGCCGTCATCGACGCCGAGGAGCAGTTGCCGAAGAGGTTCCGGAAGGCCGCAAGGAAGGGCCTCTGATGGGCGTCAGCATCAGCCACGGCGTGCCGTCCACCAGGTCCGCGACGACCATCGCCAACCTCGGCCAGCACCTCGCCCACGCACTCACCAGCAGCGAGTGGCGGGAGGTCGCCTACCTCTTCGACGGCAAGCTGTACACGCCCGTCCACACCCCGCCGCAGCAGGCCGGACGGGTCGCCGCCCTCCTCGCCAAGGCCGCCAACAGCCGGGCCATGGACCGGGAATGGGCGCAGCTCGCCACGCTCCTCGCCGCATCCGCCCGCCGCGCCCACACCGCCAACGAGACCTGGGAGTGGAACTGACCATGCCCGACACCTGGAACGGCAAGCCCCTGCCCGTCCGCCGTCAGACGCACACCAACCTGCACTACCGGCTGTACGACCGGCGCACCGGCAAGTTGCTGTCGTTCAACTCCACGAACAGCATCGACAGTCTCGTCACCGACGTCCTCCGCACCCAGCAGGAGAACCCGTCCGCCCAGATCACCGCCGTCGAATACGACGGACCCGCCTACCAGTAGGAGACCCATGGCCAGCAGGCAGCAGCTCGAACGCAAGGCGGTCGCCGCCCTCGTCGACTTGAACAAGAAGGAGCGGGCCGGCGAGCGCACCGGCGACTTCTACCGCGGCACCGTGCAGCCCGCCGTAGAAGCCGCCGTCGCCGCCGGAAGCGACCGGACAGGCATCCACGCCGACGCCGACCGCGCATACGGCCGGTGGCTCATCGACAACGCGGGCCGGTGACCCCCATGCCCGCCGCGTTCACTGTCGACGGTCTCGTCCAGCAGCATGCGCACACCGTCGCCTACCTCGCCCACGAACCCGCCCCCGCCACCACCGCGGCCGGGTTCATCGCCCAGTTGGGTGCGGTCGCCGCCCATCTGGAGGTGGCCGGGATCGTCGGACACCACGACCTCAAATCCGCCGCCCGCCTGATCTCCGAAGCCGCCGACGAGCAGTCCCAACGCCGTGAGGTACTCCTGCAGTGCGCGGCACTGTGCCTCGCGGGGCTGGGCGACATGGCCGACGAGTACCGGGACATGGCCACCTGATCAACCCGAAACGACAGGGCCCCGACCGCCACCCGCGGCCGGGGCCTTCGTCGTTGGTGCCGGCACCGCCCGCGCCATCCAGCGGCCGTCGGTGAGGTAGCGGGGCAGCATCACCGGCAGAAACCCGGCATCCACGAGGCGGGCGAGGCCCTCGACGCACTCGTCCTCCGTCGCCGCCTGGACGCTCACCCGGATCGCCATGACGGCAGTCTGCCGGGAGTCGGCTGCGGGCGGAGCGTTACGCGGGAAGTTGGCTGTCGCAGTCGGGGCAGAGGCGAGCTAAGAGTTCGCCTGTGACGCTGCTGCGCACCTCGACGGCGGCAGGATGACGGCAAGTCTGGGAGTCCGGGCTACCTGAAGCGGTGGAGTGCAGACAGGGTGAGGACGACTGATCAATGACTGCCACCCGTTCCATCATCCAGTCGATGGTGACCCTTTCTTGGGCGTTGTCGGGTGTGTCAGCCAGCCCGCTGAGTTCGGCCTGGCGTTTCGCAAGTTGGTCGCGCAGCCACTCAGGAACGCTAGCGGTCACGGCTGCTCCTCGTTCTGAGCCTTCTTGAGTCGTGCTGCCCGTTCTGCGTAGCGCTCGTCGGCCTCGATGCCCGCGTCTCGCGCCATCTTGCGGACGTGGGCGCCGGTCCAGCCGGAGGCTTTGGCGACCTCGGTGGGCTTGAGGTGGCCTTCACGGAGAGCTGTGAGGACGAGTTCCCGGAGGTCGTCGCTGGACTTCTTGAGGCGGTCGGCGTCGCGCTGTCGGCGGGTGCCGGCTGCGGTGATCTCTTCGAGGGTGGGCGGCTCGTCGGCGGGGGTCGGCGTCATGGCATCAATCTAGCGCAAGGGACTTGCGGTGCCTATGCCTCATGGGTACTGTCTGAGGTGTCGCCAGCGCAACACATGATCGCTAGCTAATTGCGATCACGCTCGGTGAAGGGGGAGACCGCACGATGATCCGCTCGAACCGCATCCGCAGGCAGACGCTGAAAGCCCGCGCCCGCACCACCCGCGCCGCCGCCCGCATCAACCGCCGCGGAACCGGCACCCTCGCCTCGCACGCCATCGCCCAGGGACTCGCCCCGCGCGACGCCCGCAGCATGGTCGGCACGTTGCGCAAAGTCGCCGCCAAGCTGGGGGTCGCCGGCATCCCGGGCCGCATCCACCGCGGCCGGCGGATGCGGGACTGCACCCGGTACACGCCCGCCGCCGTCGCCCTCATCGCCGCCGCCTACCGGCCCCGCCGGCTCGCGTTCAAGCTCGCCGCCGCCCGACTCGCCCTCGCCGCCTGACCACGAAGGAGTCGTCATGGGTTTCATCACCGAGGTTGCCGCCTGGGCCCGCACTGGGGAGGTGCAGGTCGCTGCGGTTGTTGCGGTCGCCGTCATGGCCGTCACCGAAACCGCCCGCTGGGCCGCCCGCCGCGCCCGCCGCTGACCCCCGCCCACCACCCCGCGAAGGAGCCCGCCGTGAACCCCGACCTCAACCCCGACTGGGTCGACACGACGCTCACCCCCGCCGGTCAGGCTCTGTACCTGTCCGAGCTGCCCACCGACGACCTGGTCACCCCGCACGACGTGCGACTCATCCGCGAACAGGCGGTCACCGAGTTCGGGTTCGACGGTCTGCGGCGGGCGCAGTTCATCGCGGCGCTCCGCAACGCGGTCCTGATCTCCGACGGGCACGACGCCCGGCACCACTGGGCGCGCACCACCGCCCGATTCGCCGACCCCGAAGGCCTCCTGTAACCACCCGCAGCCGGGCCGAGGGCCTCCAAGGCCCCCACCGCCCGCAATCCTGGGCTCACCGTGCGGTGGGCCAACATCCCAACCCTGATCACGAAGGAGGAGCGATGAGCGCTCCCACGATCGTCGCCCAGCGGCCCGTCTTCCACGGAGACAAGCAGCTCACCGTCTCCACGATCCGGATCGCCGCCGACTACTACGACACCGTCATCTTCGACGCCAGCCCCGACAAGCGACACCGGGGCATGCTCCTCGGCGGCTACGTCATCGACTCCTCGTCGAAGCGAGCCCTCGACCGGGAGGCGGCGATGGAGAACCACCGCGAGGCGCTCATCGCCGCCCGCGAAGAGACGCCCAGGAGGACGTCGTGACCATCGCAGCCTGGCCGTTCGGCACCGATGCCGCCGAACACGACCCGCTGACCAAGCTCCGCATCCCCGTCGTCACCAGCTTCAACCCGGAGTGGAAGTACATCGCCGCCTACATCGACGTCGACACCAGCCGCTACAGCTGGGGCAGCGCCGAACGGCCCACCGGCGCCGAAGCGGCGATGCTGCGGTCCTACATCGACGAGTACATCCACTACTTCCTCGGCGACCGCGAACGGCAGCGGATGCTCAAGCGGCCCCTCGACGTCGAAGGCCGAGTCGTCACCCGCGTCTTCATCAAGTACGGCACCGACGACTGGGGATACCGCGTCGTCACCTGGCAGAACGGGCCCACCTACGTGCCGTCCAGTCCCAAGACCCGGGGCACCGAACACGAGTACACGAAGCACCCCGGCCCGCTCTCGCTGGAACAGGTCATGGACCTCTGCCACACCATCGGCGACGAGCCGATGCCGCACTGGCTGGACTGGAAGGCCGCCCACCCGGAGGTGTTCCCGACGTGACCGCCCAGCCGCCTGCCCCGCTGGTCGAGCCGGGGCCTCCCGCCGACTGGTGGGACGAAACCCCCGCCGAAGCAGCCCGCTACGACCGCGCACACTTCGACCGAGACGAGGACTGACCCGTGACCGTGGACCGCCGCTACGACGTCGACTGGACCGACGAGAACAACCCGCGCATCGTCATCGCCCAACCCGGCGACCAGCACGCCATGACCCTGGCCGAGGCGCAGGCCATCATCAACGAAGCCCGAGACGAGGACTGATGAACGCCCGAGACGAGCTGTACAACTACGCCGACGACGCCCACCTCGGCGGGGAATACCTCGACGAGCTCCTCGACCGCGTCGAGAAGGAAGCGGCGGCGAAGGCGGTCACCGACACCCGAAAGCAGGCCGCACGCGAGATCTTCGCCGAGAAGATCACCGAGACGCCCAAGGGGTGGTCCGAGCGCTACGTTGCCGGATGGAACGACGCCATCGACTCTGCCGCCGACAAGGTGCGATACGGCGGACAGCCATGACCGACACCGAACCCCGCACCGAGGCCGCCTTCGAGGCCGGCGGCCAGCAGTACGCGGCAGGCGACCGGGTGCGGTTCCCGCGCGCCGGGATGCGCAGGAACCGGAAGTGCGTCTACGAGATCACCGAAGCGAGTCCCGGCGGGATCACCACCGAGGCCGACGGATGCCGCTACCAGCTCAGCCGGGGCGACATCGCCGCCATCGGCATCATGCACGCAGACCAGAAACGAGGACACCATGATCGATGATCTGACCCGCCGTGTCGTGACCAACCAAATCAGCGCCGAAGCCGCCGCCGTAGTCCACGACGCGGAGCGCCTAGCCCAGGCGTACAGCCAACTCGCACAGGATGTCGCCGCCGGCCGGACCCTGAGCGGGGAGGCGTACCGCCTGACGCAGACCGCGACCGAGATCCTGCGGCGTGCAGCGCGCCTCGACGGGCTCCGGGAAACCGCCAAGGTCGCCGGGTTGATCGCGCCCGCCGCACCGGACACCGAGAAGTGAGGACCCCGACCATGGCCAGTCACGGCGAGCCCCGGTACCCGCTGCACGTCGCCCTCCCCGGCGGTCGGGTCAGGCACTCCGCCCGGCTCATCGGCGACGGCCCCGCTGTCGCCACCCTGTGCCGCAAGCGCGGTACCCCCGTCGACGACGGAAACACCCTCGCCTACTGCCGGGCGTGCGCCGCCCGCCCCAACCCCATGCCCCTGGTAGGGGCCCACCCCGCCACCGAGGAGTGAGAACCATGACCGTGCTGATCGACAGATGCGTCGACGCCTACGGCAACGAACGCACCGCAGGCCACATCCGCCAAGACGGGCACACCCGCTGCGCCCGATGCGGCAGGCCACTACCCGCCGAGAAGTGACCGCCCCGCCGAGGGCCCGCACCAGACCAGTGCGGGCCCTCACGCATGTCCGACTGTGCCAACGGACCAGTGTGTCAACCGGATCGTGCACTATTGGCTCAAGCGTCACCCTGCTTCCCGCACCATGAGGAGCCTGCCGTGCACGACAACCCCACCAATGGCCTCGACGGATATGACTGGCCGGTCTGTACCGCCCCGAACTGTGGCCGTCAGCTTTGGGTCAACGAGACCGGCCGCTGGGCCTGCCGCCCCTGCGAGGACGCGACGAGCCAGCGGATAGCCGAACTGCCCGCCCTGTTCCGCCGGCTCGACAGCACGGCGATGTTGATGCGGGGTGCGCGCCGGCCCGGCGGATCCGGTGGCACCGGGTCGAAGACGCCGCCGATCCCGCCCCGGCTGGAAGTCCTCGCCCTTGTCGGTCCTGGTGGTGTGGCCGCTCGCTTGTCGGCGATCGAGGATGCGTGGCGGGCCGCGCTCGGCTGGACCGTCGCCCCGTGGCGTGGCTCCCCGGCGCAGTCGGTGCCGCTGCTGATCGGCTTCCTGGCCAACAACCTCCTGTGGGCGTGCTCCAGCTACGAGGAGGTCGGCCAGGACATCGACGACCTGCGGCGGCTGCACGCCGAGTGCAAGGCGATCGTCGACGGTGACCGGCGGCCCGGCCGCGTCAAGATCGGTGTGTGCCCGGTACGTGTCGACGACCAGTCGTGCGGGACGCCGTTGACCGCGACCGCCGCCAGCCACCGCGTCCGATGCGCAGGCTGCGGGGCCCGGTGGGAAACCCTGGGGGAATGGCGGGAACTCCGGGCCGCACAGGATGCTGTCACCGAGCAGCAGCAGCGGGAGCAGACAGAGGTGGCAGCGTGAACGAACCGGACTACATCGTCATCCGTCCCGCGCCCGATCTGCCGGAGGGGTTCCTGCCCGAGCGGGAGAACGGCCGCTGGTACGACCGTGCCGACATGCCGCAGGCGGGTGTCGAAAGCAGCGTGGATGCCCTGATCCGGTACGGCGGTGGAGTGGCTGTGGCGACCGATCGGTTCGAGGTGAGGGACTACGACGGCGCCGTGGCCGAGGTGTACGAGGTTCGTCCGTGACTGCCCCGCTGCCGCATGCGGCGGACAGCATGCCGATCGTGACCGCCAACGACGGGCAGCCGTACCTGCCGTGCGAAGCCGTCACGATCCTGCTGCGGGCCATCGCCACGTCCTGCCGGAACCTCGCCGACGACCCCGACTGCGACCTCCACACCGCCGGGGCCGCCATCGATGTTGAAGCCGACACCCTCGAATTCCGCGCCATCGCAGCCACCCGGGAGACACCGTGAGCGACATCGCCGACTTCCTCCGCGCCCGGTACGCCGAACAGCGGGCCATCGCTGAGGCCGCAGCCGAACAGGCTGGAACCGGAGACTGGCGCTACCAGCCAGGCAGCGACCACGTGGCCGCCGTGCAGACCTTCCCCAACGACGTACCCGCCCGCCGCGAGCTGTGGACGCCGCTCGTCACCGAAGCCGGGTCATATATCGGCGACACCATCGACGCCGAGATCGGCAACCACGTCGCCACCCACGACCCAGACGCCGTACTCGCCGACCTGGACGCCAAGCTCGGCATCGTCGACCTCATGGACCGGACACTCGACGCCGCCGAAGGGGACACCGAAGTCGACCACTACGGCGGACTCGGCGCGGCGGAAGAGACCCTGTGCCGCCTCGCCCAGCCGTTTGCCGGGCATCTCGAGCACAAGGGTCAGGCGTGGACGCCGTAGCGTTGCCATGGACAGACACGATCCCGCCTGGACGTGGCCGGTACTTGACGGACAGTCTTGGGATCTGTAATCGTGATCCTTGATCGTGGAACACGAGTCACCACACGCTTCTGGAGCCCCCGCCGTGAACACCCCGGCGGGGGCCTTCTCGTATCCGGGGGAGGTGTTGTGGTCGCCTACCCCAACCCGCCGCTGGACGAGATCCACTTCGCGCAGGTCGAAGGCAACGACGACATCGGTGATCTCTGGGAAGCCGCCAAGGTTGCCGAGGTGAAGCCCGGAACCATCCGCGTATGGGTCACCCGAGGCAAGATCGAACCCATCCTCGACGGCGAAGCAGGCCAGTACTTCCACCTCCCCACCATCCGACGAGCAGCAGAAGGCGGCGCCAAACACCGGCCCGCCGACCCCGCCGCCAACAGTCGCGGCCCCCACGCCCACGCCGCCTGATGCTCCCTGCGTGACGGCTCCCGCAGGGTTGGGCCTTGCAGCGCCCCTGCGCTCGGCCCACCACGTCCGCCCGGTCCACGTGGGGTGGCCGGGCGGACAACAACCACGTCCCGCCGCCCGATGCCCCCCGTCCAGGCGGCGGGGCACCCCAACCACGCGCCGCGCGGCGCCCCCGCCCGAGGAGGGCAGTCGCCATCGCAGACAACCTTTCGAACACGGCCGAGAACCGCACCGTCGACTGGCTGTTTGGGGTAGACGTGGAAGGGCCCGTCGTTCCCCTGAAGATGGCGCTGGTCACCGCGGCAGGCAGCGACTCCGCCGCAGGTACCGAGGTCACCGGCGGTTCCTACGCCCGCAAGAACATCTCCGTGGCTGCCGCCGTCAACGGCGCCGTCTCCAACAGTGCGGACCTGATCTTCACCGGCATGCCCGCCTGCACGGTCGTCGGCTGGGAAATCTGGGACTCGGCCGGGAGCCCGGTCCGCTGGTCCTACGGCCCGTTCGACGCTTCCAAGACCGTCGCCGCCGGCGACGAGTTCAAGGTCGCCGCCGGGGCGTGGACGTTCTCCGCGTCGTGAGGAGACCCTGATGGCGCTCCTCACCACCCTCGTCGACACCTTCAACGACGGCGTCATCGGCGCCAACTGGGGCAACTCCTACGGCGGCGCGACCGAGACCGGCGGCCAAGCCCGCGTTCCCTGCGCTGCTGGCGTCTATGCCGGCTACCAGACGGGGCGGGCCTGGACCCTCGCCGGCGCCTCCATCTACCTGAAGCTGGTCACCCGGCCCGCAGCGTCGACGGGCACGGACGTGTCCGCAAACTTCTTGATCACTTCGGCTGTTGAGGGCACGAGCATCGGCTTCAAGTACAACGCGGTCACCAGCAAGCTCAGGTTGCAGTCGAACGTCGACTACTACGACGCTGCGGCTGTCGAGCTCACCTATTCGGCGACGGATCATCTGTGGCTGCGGCTCCGTGAAGACGGCACCAACGTGTACTGGGACACCAGCACGAACGGCAGCACGTGGACCAACCGCCGGACGCTCGCCACCCCTGCCTGGATCACCGCAGCCGTCGACACGTGCGCTGTTGACCTGTACGCCTACCGCGACGCCGGAACCACCGACCACGCCGCCTACGACAACGTCAACACCCTCGCCGACGGCGCCGTCGTAACCGCCACCGGCACCGGCACCATGACCACCACAGCCACCGCCACACCCGGGCGGGCAGCCACCGGAACCGGAGCGGGCAGCGCCGACACCGACGTGACCGCCAACTCCTCCGCCATCTACCACGCCACCGGCGCCGGCAGCCTCGATACAGACGCCACCGCCACCGCTGGCGGCACCGACCGCAACGACATCGACTTCCAGCTCGGACGGCCACACAGCGGATGGGTGGTGAGCGCGCCGTGGAGATAGCCGCATCGAGCACCGAATACGTGCGGGTCACCGCCGTCAGCGCCGCCGGCGGCAGCACGATCAGCCCCGCCGCGCCGCCGCAGTTCGCGTTCCAGCCCACCTCGGCCGCAGGCAACCCGGCCGCCGAGGACTGGTGGACGGGGGAGTGGGCCAGCCCGCACGCCCGCATCCTGCTCGGCCCCAACGGCGGGGTCACGAGCCTGGACCCGGGCGAGTACCGGGTGTGGCTCACCTGGGCTGCCGGGCTCGAAACCCCGGTCTACCGGGCCGGAACACTCACCGTCTACTAGGAAGCGCCCGCGCCATGGCCGACGACCTGCTCGTCATCATCCCGACCCGAGGCCGACCCCACACCGTGCCCGAGATCATGGCCGCGTGGGACGAGACCGGCGCTACCGCGCACGTCCTGTTCGCCGTCGACACCGACGACCCCGAGCTGGCCGCGTACAAGAAGCAGGCTGCCGCCTACAAGGCGGACGGGCGGGCGCGGTTCACGTTCAGCAAGCGGCGGCGCCTCGTCGGCACCCTCAACCAGCAGGCCGTGAAGGCAGCCGGCTCCTACCGGTTCCTGGCGTTCATGGGCGACGACCACCGCCCGCGCCCGGCGGCGATGCCGTGGGATGCCCGCATCCGGGAGTGCCTGTCCGGTGGGCCCGGCATCGTCTACGGCAACGACCTGCTGCAGGGCGAGAAGATGGCCACCGCCGTCGCCATGACCAGCGACATCGTCACCGCCCTTGGCTACATGGCGCCCCCGGCCATGGTGCATCTCTGTGTAGACCTGGTGTGGGTCGAATGGGGCCGTGGCATGCAGCGGATCACCTACCTCGACGACATGGTGATCGAGCACCTGCACCCGGCCGCGTCGAAGGCCGAGCTGGATGCCGTGTACGAGGAGTGCAACAGCGAGCAGCAGGTGTCCGCCGACACGGCCGCCTACTACGAGTACCGCGATGCCGGCGGGTTGGAAGCCGACCTGGCCAAGCTGCGGAAGCTCGTCGAGGAGGCATCGTGACCGCCGAAGCCGTCATCCAAGCGTGGGACCGAGCCGACCCGACCGCGATCCACCCGCTGCGGCAGGTCTCCGAAGAGGCGTACTGGGAGTCCGGGAAGGTGCAGGCCGACATGCTCGCCGGCGTCGTCCCCGACGGGGCGAAGGTCATGGACTTCGGCTGCGGTGATGGGCGGGTCGCCATCCCGATGGCCGCACTCGGCTACGAGGTCACGGCTGTCGACTCGTCACAACGGATGCTCGACCGGATCACTGAACGCACCCCGGACGTCACCACCGTGCAAGCGGACGCCGACGGTATGGCCTCGCACCTCGGCCGCCGCCGCATGGACGCCGTGTACGCGCTGGCCGTCCTCATCCACCACAGCTACACGGACTGCCTGCACATCATCAGCCGGCTTCGCGCGGCGACCAAGCTCGGCGGCATCCTGATCCTCGACTGGCCTGTCTCCGGCCAGCCGGCCGAAGCCGACTCGTGGATCGGCGTCACCACCTGGTCCCGGCAGCAGCAGGCCGACGCGTGCGCCGAGATCGGACTGGAGGCCGTCGACAGCGGGCTGCCGTGGGGCGTCTACCGGGCCGTGAAGGTGGCGTCGTGACCGAATGGAAACTGTTCGACGGCGACACCCCGTATGTGGCCACCCTCGACTTCCACCGCGGCCGCGAACGTGCGCCCCACCTCGAGCAGCCCGACCACCGAGCCCGCCTCAAGCGATGCGCCCGGCTCATTCGAGGTATCGCGCCCGCCTCCGTCGTCGACCTCGGCTGCGGTGACGGAGGACTCCTCAGCCTCATCAAGGACATTCCGTCCTGGGGCTACGACTTCCAGCCCAGCAACGAAGCCGCCTGGGCGGAGCGAGGCGTCACCGCCGAACGGCGTGACGTGTTCAACGCCCGCGACGTTCCCCGGTGGGGTGAACTCGCCGTGCTAACCGAGGTGCTGGAGCATCTCACCGATCCGCACGGCACCGTCAAGTGGGTCGCCCGCAACGCGAAGTGGATCGTTGCCTCGTCGCCCCGGCACGAGACGGCCGCCCATCATGGCGACTGCCACGCCTGGGCATGGGACGAAGACGGTTACCGGACCCTCATCGAACCGTACTTCGAGATCACTACACACCTCGGCCTGGACTGGTCGCAGATCATCGTGGGAAGGAGCCGACGCCATGGCGCTGTGGGCTGAGGACGAGACCGGCAACTACATCAACCTCGACCACTTCTTCAAGGTCACGGCGAACGACGAAGGCGGCGGCACCATCCGCCTCTACGCACTGCTGGCGGACGAGACCACCACGACATCCGAGGACTACGTCAAGCTCGCCGGGACGTGGTCCTCGCTGGCTGACGCCAGGGAAGCCTTCCGGCGGCTCTCGCGCGCTGAGGATCCCTCCACCTACGGCGATCTGGACTGAGCCTTGCGAGTCCTGCTGACCGGCGCGTCCGGTTTCGTCGGTCGCCACCTGCACCAGGCGCTGGCAGCTCGTGGCGATGACGTGTTCGCCCTCGACCTGCGGCCCACGCCGGGCGTGGAGTCGGGGGATGCGTTGGACTTCTTCCGCTATGACGACACCCACATGGATCTCGCGATCCACTGTGCGGCGATCGTCGGCGGCCGGGCGTCCATCGACGGCTCTCCGCTCGGTGTCGCCACCAACCTGGCGTTGGACTCCTGGTACATGCGGTGGCTGGTCCGCACCGGCACCCCGCGAGCCGTCTACTTCTCCAGCAGCGCCGCTTACCCGGTGGAGCTTCAGCAGCCCGGCGACGTGCGGAAGCTGTACGAAGAGGACATCGACCTGGACCGGCCTGAGCAGCCCGACGCCACCTACGGCTGGGCGAAGCTGACCGGGGAGAAGCTCGTCAGGTATGCGGAGACGGAGGGCTGCCGCATCCTCGTGCCGCGCCCGTTCTCCGGGTACGGCGAGGATCAGGACAACTGCTACCCGTTTCCGGCGTTCGCCCGGCGGGCCCGCGAGCATCAGGACCCGTTCGAGATCTGGGGTTCCGGCGACTCCACCCGCGACTGGATCCACGTGGATGACCTTGTCGGCGCCACCCTCGCCCTCCTCGACGCCGACGTCACCGGCCCCGTCAACCTCGGCTGGGGCAGGGCGACCAGCTTCAACGACCTCGCCCGGATCATGTGCGCCGAAGCGGGCTACCGGCCGGCGCTCAAGCACCGGCACGACGCCCCGCAAGGCGTCCACCACCGCGTATCCGACCCCTCCCGGATGCTCGACCACTACACGCCCACGATCACGCTGGAAGAAGGCGTGCGACGGGCCGTCAACGTCTGACCCCACGGAAGGCCCGCGCTCATGGCTTCCCCTGTCCCTGACCTGCCCCTCTGGGCATGGAATCTGATCATCGCCATGCAGCAGCACGAAGAGCTGCACGGCAACAGCGACACCTGCCTGAACGGTGTCCTGCACGCCGTCCCGCCCGAAGTCCGCCAGCAGGCCGAAGCGATCAGCTGCTACGTGAAGAAGGCCAGCGGCCAGCAGATCGCCGACAAAGCCGCCGAGACGTGGGGCGACCTCATGGACGCCTTCTTCGGGACACCGAAGGACGAGGCCGGAGCGGAGGCGACGTCGTGATCCGCCGCTTCGCCGGGTGGTGCGTGCTCGCACTGATCCCGCTCACGCTCGTACTCCTCGCTGGCCTTGCCGATCAACTCGCCGAACTCGCCGTCGGCACCGGGATCGCCGTGTTCCTCATGGCGCTAGCCATCGTCGGCAACCACCTGCTGACCGAAGCCGATCGGCGCCGGAACTGACCGATCTTTGACCCCACCCGGAGCCCGCGCCATGGATCTCTACGCCTGGATCACCCAGCAAGTCGACACCGTGGAAGCCGCCGCCCAGGCGGAGCTGGAGTGCCGCCGCGTCGTCTTCGAACCCCACAGTGGCGGGCCCGCCATCACCGGCATCGTCACCAGCGTCACCCAGACCCCCGACGGCATGCAGCTCAACGTCGCCCAGTACGGCGTCGAAGCTCGCGACGACACGCCCGCGCCCGTGCAGGCCGTGGCCGCCATCCTGCGCCGCTGCGAAGCCGACCGGCGCATCCTCGCCCGGCACCGGCTCGACCCCGGGCAGGCAGACAGCGTCACCTACGCGGCAGCCTGCGAAGGCTGCGGGCTGGACGACTGGGGACTCCCCAACATCGACAACCTCAACGACTGCCCCGAACTCCTCGACCTAGCCCACGCCCACGGGCTCACCTACGAGACCCTCACCGGACTCGACCGGCCGCAGCCCAGCGAACCCTGCACCCGCATGCAGACCGCGCCCGCACAGACCGGAATCAGAGGCCTCGCCCACGTCCTCGGCATCAAACCCATCACCACCAGCGACGTGCCCGCCGCACTACGCGGACCCCGCTGGAAACCCTGACCCCACAGGAGCCCGCGCCGAATGGGTACCAACTACTACGTCCAAACCGAGCCCTGCCCCACCGCCTGCGAACACTGCTCCGCCAGCGAACACATCCACCTCGGCAAGGCGTCGGCAGGCTGGCGGTTCAGCTTCCAAGCCCAACCCGACTGGGGCCCCCTCAACGGGTTCACCGAGTGGATGAAGCTCGCCATGAGCGGCGTGATCACTGACGAGTACGGCAGCGCCCACAGCCTCGCCGACCTGCTCCGCCTCATCCACGACCGGCAACAACTGCGAAGCCACATGGAACCCCAGCCCGACCTCGGGGTATTCCGCGCCGATCACGGCTGGTTCGTCAGCGACGGACACGAGTTCAGCACCAACGACTTCACCTGACCACCACCCCGCAGGAGCCCGCGCCATGGCCCAGTACACGATCAACTACATGACTGGCGACGAAGAGATCGTCCACGCCGCCAAGGTCGACAAGAGCATCGACGGAGACGACTACCGCTTCCACGACGCCAACGGCCGCGTGGTCGCCTACGTCCCCAGCGGCAACGTCCTCAGCATCGTCCTCGTCGACGAGCCCCAGGCGGTGACCGACTGATGGCCCGCCTGCAGATCCTCGAACTCCCCGAAGGCAGCAGCGACGACCGGCCGCCGTTCCTGCTCGTCGTCGACCAGGTGCCCGCCAACGGGGACGGATTCGAAGCCCTCCGACGCGACCTGATGGACGACTACCTCGCCGCGCGCACCGGCGCCCGCGCCGTCCTCGTCTTCGAAGACACCATCGACATCCCCGCCAACGACACCAGCGGATACCTCGCCGCGCCCGCCACCAAGCAGGAACTCGTCGTCGAACTCAACGGAGACCCGGTGAGCGCCAAGCCCCGGCGCGACTGGTGCTGCAGCCTCGCCTTCCAAACCCTCGGCAAGCAGCACATCGACGACTGCCGCCAGCCGCAATGAGCGGCGGGTGGGAAGGGTCGGACCGCAAGAGCCGGCTGCCCCGCGGATGGGACAAGATCCGCGCACGGATCCTGGAACGGGATCGGGTCTGCGTCCTGTGTGGGGTCCGACCCAGTCGGTTCTGCGATCACATCGAGGCCAAGGCCGACAGGAACGGGCCCGAGGATCTACAAGGCGTCTGCGGCCCCTGCCATGATCAGAAGTCGTCACGTGAAGGCAACGCCGCCCAGCGCGCCAACCCTCGGCCCGGACGACGACGGCCAGACGAACCGCACCCCGGGATGAGGTGAGCAGCGTGCCCGCCTACCTCGTCATCCACTCCGAACGGCACGGCGACGACACCCTCATCGAAGATCCCAACCTCACCGTCGAGTTCGTCGACGGCTGGGCCCTCTTCAAAGACCGGGACCTCATCCAGTCGAACCGGGTCGCCATCGCCATCCCCGCCACACAAGTCCGCCGCATCGAACGGGTAGACGAACCAGAGGAGCCCGCGCCGCAGAAGGAGTGATGACCTGTGGCATCCAAAGGACGCGGCCGGCGCGGCAACGCCGCCCAGCTGAAGCAGTACTGGGCCACCGGCGCAGGCTCGGCCAAGATCAGATGGAACACGGCCGGTGATCACCGAAGGTGTTCACGTCAGCTGGCGAAGTACCTTGGTCCGCGAGCCAAGGCGTACTGCGCCCGCCTCCACTTCGAACGCACCGGGGTCTGGCCGGGCGACCGGCGCAACGTCGGCCGACGACGGTGACCACACTCCACGTCACCCCGATCGGCGACCAGGCCGACCACGACACCAGCACCGCCGAGTGCGTGTGCGGACCGGAGACCAGACCAGCCCTCCAGGCCGGCGGGTCGGTCGGCTGGCTGCTGGTGCACCACTCCCTCGACGGCCGGGAGCACGCGCTCCGGTAGCCGGCTGCCCACCGGACGGTGCCAGCCCACCAGGGCGCGGCCGACGGGGTAGGGCAGGCGGCCACGGGGTGAGGCGTGGTGACGCGGTCACGGTGATCGTCAGCGTCGTGATGGTGATCGCGAACGGCGACAGGACCAAGATCGATGCGAGCCGATCAGAGCCCTGTGGATCAAGGATGGCAAGATCACCAAGCCTCCAAATCTCATGATCAAAAAGGGCGTTTCAAGATCACGCCAACCATGATCCAACCTGGGGGTGATCACCCCTCCCGGTGATCATTCCGGATCGGGGCCGTGTAGCTCGCCTGGATCTGTACGGGTTCCCTAGGTCCCTGACCTGCGGTGATGCAGGCCGGCCTGTCGGCGGGGCGTGCCGCATGTGCGGCACGGAACGGTAACGGTGCAGGTGGAGAGCCTGTAGCCGTAACGCGGTGGCGCTAGACTGGGGTCATGACCTCGACGACCTGCCGCACTGAGTGCGAGCGCTGCGTGGGTCCGATGCCGTTGACGGCTCGGGCTGATGCGCGGTTCTGCTCGTCGGCGTGCAGGCAGGCCGCGTACCGCGAGCGTCACCGTCTGGAGCGGCAGCGGGTGGTGTCGGAGCAGGTGGCGCGGGTGCCGGTCGAGTTGCGGACGAAGGCGCGGTGGGTTCGGTACTCGTCGCGGAAGGTGCCGCTGCGGGGCGACGGCCGCTTCGCTTCGGTGGATGACCCGTCGTCGTGGTCGAACTACTCGGCGGCGGCGAGGGCGTCGGCTGGTGAGGGTGTTGGCTTCGTGCTGACGGCCGGCGACGGGATCGTCGTTGTAGACCTGGACCACGCTGTCGAGGGCGGTCGGGTGTTGCCGTGGGCGCAGGCCATCCTGGATCGGCTGCCTGCGACGTACATGGAACGCGGCCGTTCCGGCCGAGGCCTGCACTTGTGGTTCCGGGGTGCGGTGTCGCACGGCCGGCGGATCCGCCGCGGGGAGTTGGCGGTCGAGGTGTACTCGGATCGCCGCTACATGATCGTGGGTGACCGGGTTCCTGGTACCCCTCTTGAGCTTGCCGAGCTGCCTGACGCGGCCGGTTTGATCGCCTCGCTCTGACGCCCTGGCGGCGTCCCTGCGAGCGTCGTTGTTTCCAGCCCTTCGTGCGCCCTGGTGGCGTGCATTGACCCTGGAGGTCGTCATGGGCGCACACGGACCTATCCCGAAGCGTTCCGAGGAACGTCGTCGCCGCAACAAGGACGACGGGCCCGAACTGATCCAAGCCCCCTCTGGAGCCCCCAGCGACCTGCCGGACCTGCCCGGCGCAGACCCGCTGTGGCATCCGATCGCCGCGGACTGGTACCTCTCGCTCAGAGAGTCGGGGCAGGCCGCGTTCTACGAGCCGTCGGACTGGGCGGTCGCCCGGTATGCAGCCGACCTGATGTCGAAGGTGCTGCAGTCAGAGCGCGGGCCGAACGGCCAGCTGGTAGCCGCACTGAACTCGGTGATGTCGTCGCTGCTGACGACCGAGGGCGATCGCCGCCGGGCTCGTATGGAGCTGGAGCGGAAGAAGCCCGCTGGCCCTCAGTTGGCGTCGGTGAGCCCGCTGGACTCGTACCGTGACATCGCAGGGGGCTGACGTGGTCAAGTACGTCGTCTGCGCGGGCAGCCAGGACGAGGCGCAGGCCTGGGCCCGACTTCACGACATCCCGCAACAGCAGTGTCTGTACGCCGGTTCGCTGAGGCGAATCGAGGGCCTCCGGGACTTCGCTGTGGTTCGGCTGCGGGGCTTCTTCGATCGGCCGGATCGGGGCGACATTGAGGCATGCCTTCTGCGCAACGAGCTGAAGCGGCGCTCCCCGCTGCGCGACATTCGCGGCGATGGAGGCTGAGGAGCAGGTCCCCGACGTCGTCGAACCCTTCACGCTCGGCCCGACGTGGAAGCGCGGCCCAGATGGAAAGTTCATCCTGCCCGAGTACACGCTGGGCTGGCAGTGCCTCGCCTGGACCAAGACATACCTGCAGCACTACGTCGGGAAGGCCTGGCAGTACACGCCCGAGCAAGCTCGCCTGACCTTGTGGTGGTACGCGATGGACCCGGAGACGAACCGGTTCCTTTGGCGGGACGGCGTGATCCAGCGGCTGAAGGGCTGGGGCAAGGACCCACTGATCGCCACGTGGTCGGCGTTCGAGTTCGTCGGCCCGTGCCGGCTCGCTGGGGTTGCGGACGAGGGCAACGAGTGGGGTGTCCGGGCGGGGCAGCCGCTCGGCACGCAGCATCCGGCGGCCTGGGTGCAGATCGCGGCGGTGTCGCAGGACCAGACGCGGAACACGATGACGCTCTTCCCGAGCATCTTCACTAAGCGGGCCCTCGAGGAGTTCCGGATCGACCTCGGCAAGGAGATCATCTACGCCGACAAGGGACGGGCCCGGATCGAGGCGGTCACGTCCTCGCCGCGTGCTCTGGAAGGTGGCCGACCGACGTTCGTTTCGCTGGGGGAGACGCACCACTGGGTGGAGTCGAATCAGGGGCACGAGATGGCGGCGGTAATCGAGCGTAACGCCACCAAGTCGGCGGATGGCCAAGCGCGGACGCTGGCGAACACGAACGCCTACGAGCCCGGCGAGGACAGCGTCGCCGAGCGGACCCGGGAGGCGTTCGAGTCGGCGGAGGCCGGGCGCGCGGCGGACACCGGACTGTTCTACGACTCGCTGGAGGCTCCGGCCGAGGCCAAGCTGACCGAGGCGTGGATCGTGCCGACGCTGAAGGCGGTCCGCGGGGATTCGGTGTGGCTGGACGTGGACCGGCTCAAGGCGTCGATCCTCGACATCCGTAACCCGCCCAGCAGGTCGCGCCGGTTCTGGTTCAACCAGATCGCGGCGGCCGAGGACGCCTACTTGGCGCCATACGAATGGGATGCCAATCCGCATGAGGGCCTCGCTTTGGAAGAGGGCGACGGGATCGTCCTGTTCTTCGATGGCTCCAAGTCAGACGACGCTACGGGCTTGGTCGGCTGCCGGATGTCAGACGGGTTCGTGAGGACTTTGGGGGTCTGGCAGCGGCCGGCGAACTGGCCATCGGACGTGCCCTATCGGGTGCCGCGAGAGGAGGCCGACGGCGTGGTGGACCAGGTGTTCGCCCGGTACAAGCCGCTGGCGTTCTTCGCGGACCCTGGCGCTGGATATGACGATGCGGATGGAGAACGCTACTGGGATGGCTATGTCGACGCGTGGGCTCAGCGGTATGGGAAGCGGCTGAAGCTGAAGGCAGTGCCGTCTGGGCATGGGCAGCACGCGGTGATGTGGGACATGGGTGACCGTCGGCGCCAGCAGGTGTTCACGGAGGCCGTGGACCGCTTCTACCGGGACGTTTTGGAACGGCAGGTGCCGCATGACGGACACAAGGTTCTGCGACAGCACGTCGCGAACGCCCGACGCCGGACGAACGCATGGGGTTACACGATCGGCAAGGAGCACCGTGAGTCGGCGCGAAAGATCGACCTTGTGGTGTGCGCGATCGGGGCCCGGATGCTGCGTCGCATGGTCATGAACTCGCCCGCGTGGGCCAAGCGCTCGAAGGCTACGGGCAAGGGGAGGGTTGTGGTGCTGCGATGACCCTGTCCATTCCTGAGTTGCCGCTGGTGTATCTCTCGGACGAGGAGCAGGCGCTGATCAACCTGCTGCGGGCTGACATGCTGCGGGACCGGTACGCGCTGCAACTCCGGGACGCCTACTTCAACGGCGAGCAACTGATCCGCGACCTCGGCATCTCCATCCCGCCGCAGCTCAAAGGGCTGCATACGGTGATTGGCTGGCCGCGGGTGGGTGTGGAGTCGCTGGAGGAGCGCCTGGACTTGGAGGCGTTCCGGTGGGCAGATGGCTCGAATTCCAGTGAGCTGACGGAGATCGCCGAGGCGAATGACCTGTTCGACGAGTCGTCGCTGGCTCACCTGGACGCGTTCGTGTACGGCCGGGAGTATCTGGCGGTCGGGTCGGGTGGTTGCGGAACGGACGAGTGCCCGCCGTTGATCACCGCCGAGTCGCCGTTGGACATGACGCTGATGTGGGATGCCCGCATGCGCATGGGTACGGCTGCGCTCCGAGAGTGCGCCGCCGACTCGTACATCGAGGCGGGTCCTGAGGAGCGGATGCTGGTCTTGTATCTGCCGGATCAGACGGTGATGTGTCTGCCGTCGGCGTCTGGCGGCTGGGAGGTCGTCGACCGGGACATGCACGGGCTCGGCGTCGTGCCGGTCGTGCGTCTGGCGAACCGGCAGCGGACCGCAGACCGGGTCGGCAAGTCGGAGATCACTCCTGAGGTTATGTCGATCACGGATGCGGCGTGCCGCCGGCTGATGGGTATGGAGGTGGCTGCCGAGTTCTTCGGCGCCCCGCAGCGCTACATTCTGGGCGCGTCGGAGTCGGCGTTTCAGGACGCGGACGGTACGGCTAAGAGCGCCTGGGAGACGTACATCGGTCGTGTGCTCGCGTTGGAGCGGGACGAGGACGGCAACGTGCCGGACGTCGGCCAGTTCGCTGCGCACGATCCGACCGGCATGACGAAGATCATCGATCTGTACGCCAGGATCATGGCGTCGCAGATGTCGGTGGCCCCGCACGTCCTCGGCTACAGCAGCGACAACCCCGCCTCCGCGGACGCGATCCGCTTCGCCGACAACCGGCAGGTCAAGAAGGCCGAACGGCGTATCCGCCGGTTCGGCGCCGGGTGGCAGCAGGCCATGCGGCTCGCCCTGTGGATCCGAGACGGCGAACCCCCGGACAAGACCCGCCGCATCGAGACGGTGTGGCGGAACCCTGCGACACCGACGGTAGCGGCCCAGGTGGACGCCACGGTCAAGCTGGTGCAGGCCGGGGTACTGCCCGCGGACTCCGACGTCACCCTGGAGATGGCTGGGTTCACGGAGCCGCAGCGGCAGCGGATCGCTGCGGACCGGCGCCGCGGCGTCGGCCGGGCGGCCAGCAGCGCACTGCTGGACCGTTTCGCTGAGATTCGGTCTGGCTCGTCTACGGCGAGTACGGAGCCGTCGGAGGCCGACGTTGGCGTCGACGACCTCGGATAGTTCGCCTGGCGCGGCGCGTTGGCGGTCTGCACAGCAGGGCCTGACAGCGCTGCTGTTGCGGGATTTGCGAACGCTGCGGCGGCTGATCAATCCGCGCCGGTTGCAGGCGACGGTGCCGCCGTGGATTGAGGCGGTGGCCGTTGTGGTGGGCCAGTATGCGGAGGTGTCGGCGGCTCTTGCCGCGGACTTTTACGACGGGCAGCGCGCAGACGCTGATGTGCCGGGTGGGTTCACGGCACGGTTGGCTGATCCGCCGCCGGGCGAGCAGGTGGATGCGTCGATGCGCTGGGCCACGAAGGACGTGTGGGACCGGGACGCCGACGTGGCGACGCCCGCACAGCTGGAACCCCTCGATGTTCGACTGGAGGCCGCGTTCGTAAAAGCAGACATGGCCACACAGCGTCTTGTGGCTGATGTGGGCCGGGAGACGGTCCGGCAGGCGGTCCGGCAGGATCGGCAGGCTGTGGCGTATGCCCGGGTGGCAGCGCTCGGCGCCTGCTCCTTCTGCAAGCTCATGGCATCCCGCGGGTCGGTCTATGCCACGGCAGAAACCGCAGGTCGGGATGCGAATGACCGGTTCTCAGGTGACGCGTCGGTGGTGAAGTTCCACAACAACTGCCACTGCGGAATCCTGCCGGTCTTCCGCGGCCAGCGCTTCCAGTTGTCGCCGCATGCGGCTCGCTGGGATGAGATCTATCGCGAGTACGCGCAAGGTCATCCGGGAGACCAGTTGCGCCTGTTCAGGCGTGCGCTGGCGGAGCACGACGAGTATCCGCTTCCCGGATCTCACTGATCAACGGGTCGCCCTGGTGGCGGCCTTCCCCTTTTCGACAGCCCCTGGAGGGCCGATTCGTCATGCCCGAAGAGACCGAGACGACCGAGCAGCAGACCGACTCCGGCACTGAGGAGACCGTCGACGAGACGGCCACCGAGGAGAGCGGCACCGAGCAGCAGGAGACCGCCCAGGAGGCGGACACCAGCAGCGAGGAGAAGCCGTTCGACCGGAAGCAGGCCGAGGCGAAGATCCGGAAGGCGAACTCAGAGGCCGCGAACCTCCGCAAGCGCCTGAAGGAGCAGGAGCCTCTGCTCGCCGAGCTGCAGAAGCGCAAGGACGCGGAACTCTCCGAGTCCGAACGCCTCAACGAGCAGCTCACTGCCGCGCAGGATCAGATCGCGAAGACCCGGCAGCGACTGGTCCGCAGCCAGGTGCAGGCGCTCGCCGGCACGGCCACCGAGGGCCGGGCGGCGTTCGCCGATCCGGCTGACGCGTTCGGCGAGCTCGATCTGGACTCGTACATCGACGACTCGGGCGACATCAACGAGTCCGCCATCGAGGCGGATCTCCAGGCGCTGTTGGAGCGCAAGCCGCACTGGGCGAAGACCCAGCCCCCGGAGGGCCCGCGGCGACCCGCACCGGACCGCACACAGGCATCCGGTGCCAACAAGAAGCAGGCCCCCAACCCTCGCGACGAGTTCGCCGGGTGGCTGAGTTCGAAGCTCACGTAGCTTCGGGAGAAGAGACATCATGGCGGTCACCGCCCCCCTGACGCTGTCCAACGTGGACGGCGCGCTCCTGCCCCGCACGATCACCGCGCCGATCTTCGAGAAGTCCGTCGAAGCGTCCGCGGTCATGCAGCTGGCACGCCCGGCGCCGCTCGCCCTGGACGCCACCACTTCGGTGCCGATCCCGATGGACGTCCCGGTCGCCGACTGGGTCGGCCAGGCGGCCAAGAAGCCCCTGTCGACCGGCGGCGTGGACGTCAAGCAGATGCAGGCGAAGAAGGTCGCCGTGCTCATCCCGGTCGCCATGGAGGTCGCGAAGACCAACGCGGGCGGCCTGTACGACCAGCTGCAGAAGGATCTGCCGACCGCGTTCGCCCGCGCCTTCGACCACGCGACGATCCACGGCAAGACCATGAAGGGCGCGGCAGGCCCGTTCACCGAGTACCTCGCCGCCACCACCAACTCGGTGGCGCTGGGCACGGCCACCCAGGCGCAGGGCGGCATCTGGGCCGACTTCGTCAACGGCATGGCCGAGGTCGTCGACTCCGACTGGGACTACACCGGCACCGTGGCGGACCACCGGCTGAAGCCGTCGCTGCTGCTGGCGACGGACACCACGGGCCGTCCGATCCTCGTGGACACGCAGACGCCGGGCACGAACATGGCGGCGGCGGGCACGCTGATCGGTGAGCCGCTCGCCTACTCGCGGTCCGTGTCGGGCAAGCAGCGCCGGCAGTCGGCATCGGTGGACTCGGGGCTGCGGGCGATTGGCGGCGACTGGTCGCAGGCCGCCTACGGCGTGGGCATGGACATCACGGTGCGGATCTCCGACCAGGCCACCTACGTCGACGAGGAGGGCGGCGTCCACTCGGCGTTCCAGGAGAACCTGGTGCTGATCCTGGCGGAGGCGTACTACGGCTTCGTCCTCGGTGACGTCGACGCGTTCGTCAAGTACACGGGCACGCCGTCCGGTAGCGCCTGATGAGCAGGGCTGTCTCGGCTTCCGCGCCGGGCGGGGCAGCCAAGCCCCTGAAGGTCGTGGCCCGCTTCCATGCGATGCCGCCGGAGCACAATGCGGGCGCCGAGCACATGCTTGTGTCGATGCTGCGTCCGCTGGTGGAGCGTGGCCACGATGTGCAGGTGTGGCTGTCCCGCTACGGCAAGGCCCACCAGGAGTACGAGTACCGCGGCATCCATGTCGTCCCGTTGGAGTCGCGGCTGGACTTTCCGACTGCGGTGCGCCGGGCGGATGTGCTGGTGGCGCATCTGGAGACGGTGCCGTCGACGGCGTCGTTGGCCCGCGGCTACGGCAAGCCGCTGGTGGTGGTCTGCCACAACACGCACCGGCCCACCTTCCGCGATGCTGCGGCGGGCGGGACGGCACTGGCGGTCTACAACAGCCGGTGGATGGCCCGTGAGGCGGAGCTGTTCTTCGCCGAGTACCCGAAGGCCGTCCGCCCGGCCGAGTCGCTGATCGTGCGGCCTCCGGTGTTCGCCGCCGAGTATGCGACGAAGCCCGGCAAGGCCATCACGCTGATCAACTGCAACCCGGAGAAGGGCGGCAAGGTTCTTCGAGCCCTCGCCGAGCGGATGCCGGATCAGCAGTTCCTGGCAGTGCGGGGCGCCTACGGGGAGCAGATCCTCCCGGACTTGCCCAACGTCGAGGTCGTCGACCACGTCCGCGGCGAGGACATGCGAGATCGGGTGTATGCCCGCACTCGGGTGCTGCTGATGCCGTCGTCCTACGAGTCGTGGGGCCGTGCCGGCTGCGAGGCGTTGGCCTCCGGTATCCCGGTCGTCGCGCACCCCACCCCGGGGCTGTGCGAGTCCCTCGGTGAGGCCGGGATCTTCGTGGACCGGAACGATGTCGACGGCTACGAGGCGGTGCTGCGGAAGTTGATGCAGCCTGCCGAGTTCCGGCTGGCGTCGAAGCGGGCGCGGGCCCGGTCTGCCGAACTGGATCCTGCCGCCGATCTGGCGGCGTGGTGTTCGGCTGTGGAGTCTCTGGCTTGAGGAGGGTGTTATGGCATTCGTCCCTCCGACCGCCGAGCAGCTCGGCCTATACCTGGGCATGGGTGAGATCGACGGTGCGCGCGCTGACCTGCTGCTCTCGACGGCGGCGTCGCTGTGTCAGACGGTCGTGAAACCGCTCCCTGAGGGTGCGGAGGCGGTCGTCCTGTCGGTGGCGGGCCGCGCCTACGTCAACCCGCAGCAGGTGAGCTACGAGACGATCGGCCCGATGTCGGTGCAGCGCCCCCAGGGGTCTGGCGGCCTGTACCTGACGAAGGCCGACAAGTCGGCGCTGAAGTCGCTGGCGGGCCGGGGTGGGGCGTTCACGATCGATCCGACTCCGGAGACGGCTGATCCGTCGCCAACGTGGCCGATCGACGACATGGGCTTCGCCGACGAGTTCGAACCGGGCTGGGGGTACTCCTGATGCCGGCGCCGTACCCGTTCGGGGAGACCGTGCGGATCGTCCGCACCGGCCAGTCGCCAGGCCGGGATCCTCGTGGCCAGCCGCTGCCTGGGCCCGATGAGTCGTTCGACCTACCGGGCTGTGTGGTGACGCCGCGTGCGGAGACGCCGCAGGTGGGCGGCCCGGAGCAGCAGGAGCGGGACACGGTCATCGTCGGCTGGACCGTGTACGCGCCCGCCGACCAGCCCGGCATGCCGCTGCGCACTACGGACAAGGCCCGGATCCGCGGTGTCGACTGCGACATCACTGGCGAACCCGGCGACTGGGGACGGTCCCCGTTCACCGGCACCCGCGGCGTCATCCAGTTCGCCGCCGACCGCGTCACCGGCTGACCGAGGGAGGTACTGGTGGCTGCCAGGTTCAAGCCGAAGCGGAAGGGCATCGGGCAGATGCTGCGCATGCCCGGCATGGAAGCGGAGATGCTGCGCCGCGCGGAGGTCATCAAGAGCGTCGCCGTCGCCCTCTCCCCGGTCGACCAGAACAGTCCTGACCCGGGGCACTACAAGGAGTCGTGGGAGACGGACAGCACGAGGCGCGGCGGCCGACGCCGAGACCGCGCTGTCGGCTACGTTCGCAACACCGCCTACTACGCCCGCTGGGTGGAGTACGGCACCGAGAAAGTCACCGCCCACCACGTGCTGCTGCGGGCCGCGCAGATCGGTGGGCGGAACCAGTGATCGTCGTCGTTGACATCGAGGGCGAACTGATTCCTCGGGCTCAGGCCCGCTGGCCCGCCGCTGTGGTCCGCGACGAGTTGGACAACAGCCTGTTGGACGAGCTGCCGACGATCCAGATCACGCAGGTCCCGGGCGGTGACCTTGCGGCCAGCCGGCTGGCGCGGATGCTCGTCGACATCGACGTGTACGCGGCCACCCGCCAGGCGGCGTTCGACCTGGCCCGCGAGACCGTCGCTTGGGTGGAGCGGGAGCTGCGTGGCTCGACCACCAGCACGCTGACCATCGGCCGCGCCGATGTCGTCACCCTGCCCGCCGCCCGGCCCTACGAGAACACCGCCCTGCGCCGCGTCGGCGGCACCTTCGAGATCTTCTGTCACCCGGTTTCCTGACCGGCTGTTCGGCCCGCGCCAGGCCCCTTTCACCACCCGCCCGTGCGCGGGCTTCACGCATGTCTGGAGACATCATGGTCAACATCACCCGCGCTGCGGATCTGCTGGAGGTCGGCGCGAACGGGGCCGGCTGGACGGCGCCGCTGGGCACGTCGTCGCCCGGGGATCCGGCGATTCAGCCGGTGGGCCCGTGGCTGCCGCTCGGCGCCATCAGCGACGACGGTCTGGTGCAGGGCTTCGAGGAGGACTCGGAGTCGTTCACGCCGTGGGGGTACACGGCGCCGATCCGCACCACCATCACCAGCTCGCTGCGGACGTTCGGGCTGACGGTGTGGGAGACCGGACGGACGACCGTGCAGGCCCTGCAGTACCGACTCGACTCGGCGGACCTGACCCCGGTCGACGGTCTCACGTCGTTCGCGGAGACCGCGTCCCCGGAGCCGGACCGCAGGGCGTTCTGGTTCATCGTCCTCGACGGCGACAACTTCCAGCGCGGCTTCTACGTGCCGGAGGGGGAGATCACGGAGCGGTCGGACGTAAATCACCAGCAGTCTGAGGTCGCCGGCTACGAGTGGACGATCACCGCCTACCCGGACCTCGCCGGGAACACGGTCTATCACTTCGACCGGGTGCCTGAGACCGAGGCGTACACCGGGTCCTGAGCTGGTGGGCGGGCCGATCACCGTCGGCGCGGGCCCGGCCCGCCCACCTTCACCACCATCCTTGCCCGCGCCCTGACATGAAGGAGCCCGCGCCGTGGCCACCACGAGCAAGAGCACCAGCAGGAAGCCGCGCACTGCGGCCCGTGCCGCATCCCGCCCCGCCACCCGGCGGGCGGTCGAGCCGGACGTGGAGCCGGAGACCGATGACGTTGAAGTGTCGGCTGCCGAAGCGCAGGAGATCGAAGCCGACGGCTACGTCACCGCTGACCTGTGCGGCGAGGACGTGCAGGTGGTGCCGCCGTCGATGTGGCGGGCCTCCTGGACACGCGCCCTCAACCAGGGGCAGATCGACACCTTCGCGCAGAAGATCCTCCACCCGGACGACTACGAGTTCTACCTCGACATCGACCCGACGCTCGAGGAGTGGAACGCGTTCGTCGAGGACGCCAGCGCCAAGTCGGGGGAGTCCCTGGGAAAGTCCAGGGGACGATCGCGATCTGGCAGGCCCACCCGGAGGCGGTAGAAGCCGACCTCATCGAGCGGCACTACGACATCGCGGACGTCCTCACCGGCAGGCGTTCGTGGCGGTGGCTGCGCGTCTTCATCGAGCACCTGCCACCCGAATCGCACACCATGACCGCCCTCCGCAACGGGCTCACGCCGCAGCAGCTCGCCGAGCAGGCCGACAAGGGCGAGCCGGAGAAGGCCCCCTGGTCACAGCAGGAGCAGTTGCTGGCCTCCGCCGTGGATGCGGTCCGCCACATGGAGTGGACGCTGATCTGCCTGAACGTCGACAAGAAGTCGAAGCGACCGGATCCGCCCGAGGCGATGCGCCGGCCGGGCGCGGGGCCGCGGAAGAAGGCGCAGCTCACCAACAAGTCCGCGAACACCCTGTTTGAGCTGCTGCAAGGGGGCGCCGCATAGGGCGCCGGGAGGAGGCTCCTGGTGCCTGCTATCTCCGTCGGCTCCGTCGAAGTCGATGTTCTGCCCAATGCGCGCGGTATCCACCGCCGGCTCCGGTCGGCGCTGGTGCCTACGGCGTCACAGATCGGCGACGAGGTCGGCCGGATCATCGGCCAGCAGCTTGCCGCCCGGATCGCTCCGGCGGTTCGTGACGGTGTCCAGAACGGGGCGCGGGCCGCCCGGCCTTCGGCGGCTCGGGGTGGCGAGGAGACGGGTGGGGCGTTCGCCCGGTCGCTGCGGGCCCGGCTGGAGGCCGCGTTCCGCAGCATGCCCAAGCTCAACGTCGGTCTGAACGACACCGGCGTCGACGCGGACCTGGCCCGGCTGCGGGCCAAGCTGGAGTCGCTGGCCGGCAAGACCATCGGCATCGATATCGACGCTGAGACGGCCCGCGCTCAGGCTGCGGACATCGAGGAGCGGCTGCGCCGGATAGGGGCCGCCCATCCGGACGTCGCGGTCAGGGCTGACACGGCGCGGGCGATCGCACAGTTGCGGCTGCTGCGGGAGCAGATCGACGAAGTGTCTGCTGATCCTCTGCGGATTCGCGTAGAGACGGACGGCGCGTTTGGCCAGCGTCTCCGGGCGCAGATTCAGGCGGCCGAGGAATCCCTTCCCAACATCAACATCACGGCCGACTCGTCTCGCGTCGACGTCGAGATCGCCCGGCTGCGCGCCAAGCTGACGGAACTCAAGGACAAGCGGATCGGCATCGACATTGATGCCGCGACGGCGCAGGCTCAGCTCGCTGAGATCCGCGACCGTTTGTTCCGCATTTCGGGGCAGCGCGCCCAGGCCCGGGTGGATGCGGACACAGGTGCCGCAGACGCGGCGCTCTACAACATTGGTGTGCGCCTGGACCGCCTTCGTGGGCGGCGGGCCGAGGTCAACGTGCGGGCGGATGCGGCGTCTGCCTACGCCCAGCTTGCGACGGTCCAGGCGGCCGTCAACCGGTTGGACGGGCAGACGGCGAGCGTCAACGTCCGCGTGAATGGCATGCAGTTGCTGATCGGTGCGGCGGTCGCGCTCGGTCCGGCGCTGCTGCCTGTGCTGCCGGTGGCGGCGGCCGGTTTGGGCGCGATCGCGGCTGCGGCGACGGCCGCCGCGGTCGGTATCGGTTCGATCGCGCTGGTGGCTGTGCCTGCGTTCATGCAGATGAGCAAGGTGATGCAGGCGCAGAAGGCCGCCCAGGATGCGGCGACGCAGGCGTCACTGCAGGGCGGGCAGGCGTCCGCGCAGGGCGCCCAGAAGGCCATGCAGATGGCGGGCGCCCAGCAGTCTTTGGCGACCGCGCACCGCAACGCCGCACGGCAGATCCGGCAGGCCGAGCAGTCCGTCGGCGACGCGGTACGGACCGCGGCGGAGGCCAACGAGCGGGCCGCCGGCCAGGTCGCGCAGGCGAAGCGGGCACTGTCCGATGCGGTGCAGCAGGCTGCGGACCGGCAGCGGCAGGCCGCCGAACAGGTCGCGACGGCTGAGGAGTCCCTGGCGGACGCGCAGCGGGACGCGATCCGGGCCCAGGAGGATCTGACCGATGCCCGCGCGGCGGCGGCTCAGGAACTCGCCGACATGGAGTCCCGGCTCGCCAACGCGAAGCTGTCGGAGCGGGACGCCACGCTGTCGGTGCAGGAGGCGGAGCAGAAGCTTCGCGCCGTGCAGGCGGCGGGCGCCAACGCTTCGGAGCTGGACCGGCAGCGCGCCCAGCTCGCCTACGACCAGGCCGTGCAGCGACTCAAGGACCAGCGGTCCGAGACGAAGGATCTGGCGGCGGAGAAGAAGGCCGCCGACGCTGCCGGGGTCGACGGATCCGAACGAGTCCGGGATGCACAGGAGCGTCTTCAGGACGCCGAGAAGCGCGTCACCGACCAGCAGAAGACTCTGACCAAGGCCCGGCAGGAGGCGGCCCGCCAGCAGGTGCAGGCCCAGCGGGACATCGCCGACGCCCAGGGCAAGGTTGCTGAGGCGCAGCGCAACGTCGCCCGCACCCAGGAAGACGGGGCCCGCTCGGTGGCCCGCGCCCAGGACCAGTTGGCGCAGGCGCAGCAGTCGGCCGCCGACTCGATCGCCTCTGCCCAGCGCCAGATCGCCTCCGCGTCGCTTTCGGCGGCCGGGGGCGTTGATCAGGCTGCCATCGCGCAGGCCAAGTACCAGGCCGAGTTGGCGAAGCTGACGCCGGCGGCCAGGGAAACGTATGACGCGGTCCTCGGGTTGAAGGACGCGTTCTCGGCGTGGTCACGCAGCTTGCAGCCTGCGGTGATGCCGCTGTTCACGCGGGCGATCAACGGGCTGAAGAATAGCTTGCCGGGATTGACGCCGTTTGTGCTGGCGGCGGCGGGCGCGATCGGCCGTCTACAGGACCGGGTGTCGCGGGGCTTCAAGTCGCCCTGGTGGAAGGGCTTCAAGCAGGACTTGCAGGGCTCGGTGGATCCGGCGATCGAGGGCTTGGGTGTGTCCTTCGGCCGGGTCTTCAAGGGCATGGCCGGGGTGGTGCAGGCCTTCCTGCCGCACATGGATTCGATCTCATCGCGGATGCAGGACCTGACGGGCCGCTTCGCGACCTGGGGCACGGGCCTCAAGGGCAGCCCGGAGTTTGAGCGGTTTCTGGACTACAGCGCGGAGATGGGGCCACGGCTGGGGGCTGCACTGCGGGAGTTGGCGGGGGCGGCTGTGTCGGTGGCTCAGGCGCTCATTCCGGTGCAGAGGCTGGTGCTGTCCGCTGTGGAGCAGACGGCTGCGGGTATCGGCTGGATCGCCGATAAGGCCCCGTGGGTCATCCAGGGCATCTACGGGATTGTCGTCGCGATGACTGCGTGGCGGCTCGGCCTCGTCCTGTGGCGGGGCGCTATGACGCTGGCGTCTGCCGCGATGGCCGCCTTCAACTTGGTGACGGCGGCCGGGCCGTGGGGCTGGATCGTGATCGCGGTCGCCGCGGTCGTCGCGGTGATCGTGCTGCTGTACACGAAGTGCGAGTGGTTCCGGGATGCGGTCAAGGCCGTGTGGCTGGCCATTCAGTTGGGCGCGAAGGTCGTGAAGGACTGGTTGGCGGGCCCGTTCGCGACCTTCTGGACGAGGACGCTGCCCGCCGTTTTCAAGGCCGGCTGGGTCCTCGTCAAGACGTGGGTGATCTACCCGATCCGTGACTACTTCACGAAGACGATCCCGGGCTGGGCGAACACGCTGAAGAGCAGGTTCGTCAAGGCGTGGGTGGACGTGTCGGTCGGCGCCCTCAACGCGTGGCGAAACCTGAAGTCGTCGGTGATCTGGCCGATCCGGGACTTCTTCACCAAGACCATCCCCGGGTGGGGTCGGACGTTGAAGAGCAACATGGTTGAGGCGTTCGCGTCGGCCGCGGTCGGCATCAAGAACGCCTTCAACAAGATCCGCGGCTATGCGAAGGATCCTGTCCAGTTCGTCGTCGACACCGTGTATAACAACG
This sequence comes from Streptomyces olivaceus, assembly GCF_000721235.1. Taxonomy (GTDB): domain Bacteria; phylum Actinomycetota; class Actinomycetes; order Streptomycetales; family Streptomycetaceae; genus Streptomyces; species Streptomyces olivaceus. The sequence goes on along the minus strand of NZ_JOFH01000001.1, from coordinate 292,693 downwards.
GCATCCGCGGCGTCTGGAACAAGATCGCGGGCGCCTTCGGTGCGAAGAAGCTGCCCTGGTTCAAGTTCGCTTCCGGCGGCGTCATGCCCGGCTATACGCCTGGCCGTGACGTGCACACCTTCTACTCGCCGACCGGCGGCGGCCTCGCCCTCTCCGGCGGCGAGGCCATCATGCGGCCAGAGTTCACCAGGGCTGTCGGCTCCGGCTTCGTCAACACCATGAACTCGGTCGCCAAATCGCAGGGCACGCAGGGCGTGAAGGCGGCCCTCGCCCCCGTGTTCGGCGGCAACCCGATGACGCCGACGGACCGGTCCCTGAAGTACGCGTCCGGCGGCACCTACCCGATGCAGCGCTTCGCGGACGGCGGCATCTTCGGCTGGATCAAGGATGCTGCATCGTCGGCGGTCGGCGCCGGATCGAAGGCCTGGAATGCGATCAAGGCGGGGGCGTCGTGGCTGAAGGACGGCCTCGAGAACTCTGCCCGCGCCGGGGTGAAACATGTCGTGGACCCGCTGCTGAAGCGGTTCCCCGGCATGGACACCGGCTTCGGCCAGATGATCCGCAAAGTCCCCGACAAGATCATTGACGCGCTGTTCGGGTACTCGAAGGAGGCGGACAAGAAGGGCGGCGGCGGCATCGGCGGCCCCCGCATCCAAGCCGCCCTGAAGTGGGTGAAGACCCAGAACGGCTTGCCCTACCAGTGGGCGGGCAACGGGAATCCCAGCTGGGACTGCTCGGGCCTCATGTCGGCGATCGAGTCCGTCATCCGCGGCCAGAAGCCACACCGCAGGTGGGCGACGATGGCGTTCTCCGGCCGCACAGCCCCGCCCGGGTGGGTGTACCACGGCAACAGCCCCTTCAAGATCGGCATCACGAATGCCGGTGTGGGCCACACCGCAGGCACCCTCGGCAAAACCAACGTCGAGTCGAGGGGCGGCGATGGTGTCGTCGTCGGCCCCCGGGCCCGCTCCTACAAGGACAGCCTGTTCACCTCCTGGTACGGCTTCCAGCCCGGCAAGTACGACAACGGCGGCATGCTCCAGCCCGGCTTCAACCTCGCCTACAACGGCACGGGGCGGCCCGAGCCGGTGCTCACCGGGCGCCAGTTCAATGACCTGGCCCGGGGCGGCGGAGACAACCCCGTCACCGTCGAAATCCACACCCAGGACCGGGCGCTCGCCGACTTCATCGACGTCCGCGTCCTCGACTCCCAGCAGCAGCTCATCCAGGTCATCAAAGCGAACTGAGGAGGCCCACCTTGGCGATCCCCGGGAACCTCCTCAGCCCGACCACCGAGATGGTCGATCCGAACATCTCCGGCTGGACGACCAAGTCGAACTGCCTGCCCGCGAAGGGGGCAGGCGGCCGAAACGGAGACGGCTGCCTCCTCGTCCGATCTCTCGCAGCAGGCGAGGCACAGGTCCGCACCGTCTCCTCCTACACCATCATCCCTGGCGTCACCTATCAGGCGTTCGCCGACGCTTCCGGAGCCACCGTCCCCGAACGCATCGGCATCCGCTGGCTCACCGCGGCCGGAGCGGAGATCAGCATCACGTGGTCGCTGGTCACCATGGCCGCCGCCGCAGCATGGCACCGCATCAGCGTCGCCGGAACCGCCCCCGTCGGGGCAGCGAAGGCGCAGGTAGTGCTGTCGATGATGACGCCGGCCGCCGCGGGCGTTGTGTCCTACTTCGAGAACGTGTACCTGGGTTTGCCTGTCCGCACGACGGGCAACCTGTTCGGCTTCGGAACCGAATCCACCGAGCTGGACGCGTCCGGCTGGACACCGGAAGTCAACGCGACGATCTCCCGGCAGGTGCCGGTCGTGTCCTGGGCCGTCGACTGGTACTACGCGGGCGGCCACACCCTCGCCGTCACCGCCAGCGCAGCAGGCAATGCCGCGGTCGGCTCCGTGGACCGGCCGACGGTCACCCCAGGCGCCGAGTACCTCTGCTACGCCTATCTGCAGCCGCCGACGATGGCGTCGGCCTGCTGGATCGAGCTGCGGTTCTTCGACAGCAACGGCAACCAGATCCAGGCGACGCGGGCGGCGCTTGCGGCTCCGGGCACCGGCTTCTACCGGCAGCTTCTGTCGGCCGTCGCCCCTGCGGGCGCCGCCAGTTGCGGGTTCGCTGCGGGCATTGACGGTGCCGCCGCAGGGCAGGTGCTGCGCCTGGAGACCGTCGTCGTCCGAGCCCTCATTCCGCTCGTCACCGGCACCGTCCTGCCCTACGCGAGCAGCAGCTTCGAGCAGGGCATCGGCGGATGGACGGTCACCGCAGGCGCCGCAACCCTGGCCCGTACCACACCGTGGGGCGCCGCAGGCTGGGCCGGGAACTACGCGCTGGCCGCCACCACGCCGACCGCAACCACATCGACCATCCGGTCTCCGCTGGCCCCGGTCACGGAGGGCGTGAACTGGCGGGCGCGGATCATCGTCCGGCAAGGCGCCGGATCCTGGACGTCGGTCCGGGTCCGCACCCACTGGTACGACGGCGGCGGCGGCGACCTCGGCACCAGCACCGGCCTCGCCTACGCGCTCCCGGCGGGCAGCTGGTATCAGCTGACATCGGATGCGGTGGCCCCGGCCGGTACTGCGCAGGCGGCCGTGGAGGTGGTCGCCGCTGCGGGGGCTGCAGCGTCGGTGCTGTGGGTGGACGCGGTCGCCCTGTGGCAGGTTCTGCCACTCAGCTCCGTGACGGCAGTCCCGACAGACGGCTACATCCAGCTGACGCTGCGGGAACTGCCCGACGGATACCTGTACAGCGTGTACCGGATCACCCCGGACGGCCTACGGGCCCTGGTCCGAGGCCCGTCGGGGCTCATCGACCAGCAGCCCATCACCAGCGACGCCATGATCCTGGAGGACCACGAAGCACCGCTCGGCGTCCAGGTCTACTACCGCATCGAGCTGTACAGCAGCCCAGGTGTGATCGCATCCACGCGCTCTACGGATCCGGTACTCCTCACCTTGGCCGACATCAACACGGCCTGGATCAAGGACCCGGGGAATCCGCAACGGAACTGCTTGGTCGTGGTCCAGACGGCCCCGGGCTGGGAGCGGCCCATCGAGCAGGCCGTGCATGTGGTCCGCGGGCGACGCAACAAGGTTGTGCTGAGCGGTAGAAGGCAGGGCTTGGAGGGCGACCTTGCCATCTGGACCCGCACCGACGCCGAACGGGCAGCCCTCCACCTATTGCTGGACTCCGGCAACACCCTGCTGTGGCAGGCCGCGCCCGGCATGGGCGTCGCCGACATGTACATCGCCGTCGCCAACGTCTCCGAGGACCGCGTCACCCGGCTCGCCCAGGAGCAGTGGCGGGCCTGGACGCTCCCGCTGACCGAGCAGGACATGCCCGTCACTACCGGCGTCAACGGAGCGGCAGGCCGCACCTGGCAGGACGTGGTCGCCGAGTTCGCCACCTGCGCCGACCTGCTGCCCGTGTACGCCACCAGCGAGGATCTGCTGCTCGACCGCCGAACGGGGTGACCGCATGTACCCCGTCTCGGACCGCTTTCTCGCACGGCTCGCCGAATCGCACCGCGTCGCCACCAGCGTGCAGCTGTTCCTGACAACCGGGGAGGTCGTCGACCTGGAGCACACGGGCGGGTCGGTCACGGTCGACCGCGGACAGGCCATCCGCCGCACCTGCACCGTCACCGTCGCCGACCCCTCCGTCATCCCGAGGACGCCAACCGACCAACTCGCCACCTACGGCGCCCGGCTCCGCATCTCCCGCGGCGTCGACTACGGCAACCCCGACGCCCCGGAGCTGGTGCCGCTGGGCGTGTTCCGCCTCGACTCCGTCGACGGCGACGTCAACGAAGGCCCGGTCAACCTGCAGGGCGTCGACCTGTCCGGGTGCGTCGCCGACGACAAACTCACCGAACCGTGGACGGCCACCGGCACCGTAGTCGGCGCGGTCACCGCCCTCATCCAGCGCAGCCTCCCCGACGCCGACATCATCAGCCTCATCGACGACACCATCATCGGCACCCGCACCTTCGACGTCGAGGCCGACCCGTGGGCCGGCGCCCAGGAGATCGCCGCTGCGGCCGGCGCTGAGGTGTACGCGAACGCGGACGGAGTGTTCGTGATCGCTACCCTGCCGGACCTGCTGGAGACGGAACCGGTGTGGGCGGTGGAGGCCGTCGAGGGCGGCGTCTACATCAAAGGCAACCGGGCCATGAGCAGCGAGAAGGTCCACAACGGGATCTTGGCGCGGGGCGAGAACACGTCGGAGAACATCCCGCCGGTGTCGTGGCTGGCCGTCGACGACGACCCCGGCTCCCCAACGTACTGGGGTGGCCCGTTCGGGCGCCGCCCCGACTTCTACTCCTCCAGCACCCTCACGTCGGAGAACGCCTGCCAGCAGGCCGCCATCCTCAAGCTGCGGCAGGCCAAGACCCCCAACGCCACCGGCGACATCAGCTCGCTGCCCAACCCGGCTTTGGAGCCGGGGGACGTCATCCGCGTCACCCACGAGGACGGCACCAGAGAGTTGCACCAGGTCGCCGCGTTCACCGTACCCCTGTCCGAGGAGGGGGACCTGCCGATCTCCACGATCGCAGCGAAGGAGGACGCCTGATGCCGGAGAAACCCGCCCTGGCAGTGCACCGCGACCTCGCCTGGGCACTCAAACAGCAGGCCACCAGGGCGGGGGAGTCCGCCCCGTCCGTCCGCGGCTCCGACTGGCGACTCGCCACCGTCACCGCCGTCAACGCGGACGGCACCGTCGCCGTCGCCGGTATTCCGGCAGTGCGCTGCATGGAAACATGCCGCCTGCTCGCCGTCGGAAACACCATCGTCATCAGCCAAAACAGTGCAGGAAACTGGATCACCTGGGGGCGTAACGCCACCACCGAATCCGTGTGGACGCTACTCACGCTCGCCTCCGGGTACACCAACCCGGGCCACGGCTACAACGCCGCCTACCTGCGGGAAGGCCGCCGCATCTGGCTCCGCGGACGCATCGGACCCACATCCGGCACGATCGCCAACGCCTCCACCCTTCTCACGCTGCCCGCAGCCATACGACCCGGCGTAGAGATCGGATGGGCCGCAGCCAGGGACCAGAACACCAACCCCGCCGTCGCCCGCGTCGAGATCACCCCGACGGGCGTCATCCGCACCTACGACGCTTCATCACCCCTGCCGTCGTGGATCGCCCTCGACGGCGTCAGCTACACCATCTAGGAGGGGCGCGTGCCCAAACCTGACGGCTGGGGGCAGGGCATCAGCCTTTGGCAGATGACCGATGCCCCCTCCATCCCGGACGCCATCGCAGCGCTCGCAGCAGGCGTCATCCCCCGCGGCGTGCTCCGGTTCGCTTCCGCGTCCGAACGCGGCGCGACTCTCGTCGGCGACTACACGCCCGTCGACGGCATGCTGACCTGGCTGGAGGACGTGGGCCGCCTCGAACTCCGCGTCGACAGCGTGTGGGTCGTCGTCGCCGTCGGCAACCGGGCCTGGACCACCGTGCCGCTCGCATCCGGCTGGACCCAGAACGGCAACAGCCAGGGGACCTTCCAGTACCGGGTCGTCAACTTGTTCGGCGAAGACTCGATCATGTTCCGGGGCGGCATCAGCAGGTCGAGCTACCCGACGACGATCCCCGGCTACTTCGAACTCAACACCACCGCCCTGCCCACCACGGCCCGACCCGCCTCCCTGCGGACCATCACCGTGCCCTGCTCCGACATCGGCTCCAGCCGCATCTCCCTGAAGATGGACGTCACCACCGCCGGCTGGATTCGCCTGTATGGCATCTCCAGGCCGTCCGACCTGCCTGTGTGGGTCGGCTTCAACGGCTGCTTCACCAGCCTCTGACCAGCCCGAGTATCCAGTCCGCCCCCGCAGTGTCGGGGGCTTCCGCATGAGAGGGGGGCCCGTGGCTCGCACCGGTCCTCAGCGCTATCCCGGCGCCAGCACCACCTACTGGTACGGCTCGAAGTACCCGGGTTCGGCGATGGAGTCGAACGTCGTGGTGTGGCACACCACCGAGGGCACCAGCCTCCCGACCTACGGCGGCGGCGGCTCGGCGCCGAACTTCACCGCCAAGCCGGACTTCTCGGCCCAGCAGCTCGTCTGGTACCAGCACTTCGACTTCGACACGTCCGCCCGCGCCCTCGTCAACCAGCCGGGCGGCGTGGAGACGAACACCCTCAACGCGGTGCAGGTGGAGATCGTCGGCACCTGCGACCCGGCCGCCCACAAGAAGTGGGGCAGCACCCCGCACCTGTACACCCCGGAGCTGCCGGACTGGGCGATCCGCGACCTGGCCGCATTCGCCCGGTGGGCGCACGAGCAGCACGGCATCCCGCTGTCGAGCGGCCTCACCTTCAAGCCCTACCCCAGCAGCTACGGCGCCAACGGCGTCCGCATGAGCAACGCCAAGTGGTCCTCCTTCAAGGGCCACTGCGGGCACCAGCACGTCGCCGAAAACCAGCACGGGGATCCGGGCGCCCTGCCGATGGCGGCGATCCTCGCCCGCGCCGCCGGCACCGCCCCCGACACCACGCCCACGAAGGAGGCCGACGTGCCCGCCTACACGAGCCTCGGCATGACGAAGCCGATGACCCTCCAGCCCGACACCTGGAAGACCATCGCGTTCGACACCGAATGGGTCGACGACCTCAAGCAGCACTACGACGGCGGGCAGACCTTCGCCACCAGCGCCCACTACAACGGCGTCCTCTACGTCTACACCGACGACCTGGCCCGCGGCGACGAGCTCCAGATCCGCCTCGTCGAAGACAGCATCGCCGCGGGCCGGACCGTGAAGGCGTTCCCGCCGACCGAGGTCATCGGCTCCAGCGGCGGCACCTACAGCTACATCCCCGCCGTCGGCGTCATCGGCAAGGACCGCCGCGTCAAGTTCCAGGTCGCCCACTACGGCACCGGCCCCCTCGTGCTCAAGCGGGCCGAGCTCAAGGCCCACCTCTGGGCCCTCTGACCCACCCGACCCCTACCAGGAGCAACCATGAAGATCTTCGGCAGAGAGCCTGCCCTCATCATCGCCGGCGTGTCCGCGGGCCTCAGCCTGCTCGTCACGTTCGGGTTCGGCCTGTCCGCGGAACAGGCCGGCGCGATCGTCGCCGTCATCAGCGCCGTGTTCGCCGCCGCCACCGCCGCGATCACCCGGCCGATCGCACCGGCCGCGTTCACCGGCCTCGTCGCCGCCGTCGCCGCACTCCTCGCCGCCTACGGCCTCGACCTGTCCACCGAGAAGATCGGCGCCCTCAACGCCGTCGTCCTCGCCGGACTCGCCCTCCTCACCCGCGGCCAGGTCGCACCGTCCACCCCGAGCACGCCAGCCGCGGCCGAGCCGACACGGACGGTCTGATGGGATGCCGTGCGGCCCGGCGGCTACAGAAGAAGCTGGGCCGCCGCGGCGCATTCCTCGCCATCCTCGGCGTCGGACAAACCTGCTGGGGCATCTCGTTCCTCGTCGACCCTCCCGGCGACCACGGCCTCACCCTGCTCACCAGCGTGTGCAGCCTTCGCCACTGGGCGTGGCTGTGGATCGGCTGCGGCATCGGCACCCTCGCCGCAGCACTCGTCAAAGTTGGCCGGGACTGGCTCGGCTTCCTCGCCGCACTCGCTCCCCCCACCGTGTGGGCCCTCGCCTACACCGTCGCCGTCATCACCGGCGACTACTCACGCGGCGGCTTCGTCGCCATCTGGTATCTGACCTCGCACGTCGGGGTCATCATGTGGGCGGCCACGGTGCCCGAATACTCGGTCCCCCCAGCTCCGCGGCCCCGGAGAGGCAAGGCCGCATGAACGTCGGCGAATGGGCGGGAATCATCACGGCCGCCGGAAGCGTCCTCGGAGGCGGAGGCTGGTTCGTCTCCCGCGCCACCGTCCGCGCCGGCCAGGCCACAGCCGCAGCCACCGAAGCCGCGGCCCGAGCCAACGCCGCCCCCGCACAGCAGGCCGCCAACCTCGCCGTCCTCGAAGCCACCGTCCGCCGCGTCGACGAAGAGAACGGGCAGCTACGCGGCAAGATGTCCCGCCTGGAACGCGTCGTCAGCGCCTTCGCCTGGACCACCGACCGGTGGGCACGCCAGATGCTCCGCGCCGGCATCGACCCTGAGCCTGCGCATCCTCTGGTCGACGAGTACAACCGAACTGGAGTCTGACCATGTCCGACCCGGACCCGATTCCGTTGCAGCCCCGACCCGACCCGGGCGCCGCCGACGCCGGCAGCCTCGAGAGGATGGGCCGCATCGACCCGCAGCCCATCCCCGAACCCGCCACCCAGCCGTTCCAGGAACCGGTCTACCCCGACCTTCCCGACGAGCAGCCAGCATGACAGCGCCCCGCCCTCCATCACGGAGGGCGGGGCGCCTTCGACGTTTCCGGGTCAGTCCCAGCCGCCCAGCAGGCCACTGTTCAGCTGGGCTGTGCAGATGTTGTAGTCGCCCTCCGCGTGGCCCTTCTTCGTCTCGCCGCCGACCGTCACCGAGCAGTTGATATCGCCGCTACCCATCAGCTGCGCCGACACGTGGTAGTAGAGGGCGTCACCATCGAGCTTCAGCGTCTCCTCGAACGGCAGACCCTTACCGGAGCGACTGTCGGAGTCCGAGCCGTAGTTGATGTCGACCCCGGCCGGGCCCGACCCCCACGCCTTGAACACCACCTCACCCGACGGCGCCTCCTCCTTCTCGGCGGGCTTCTCCTCTGCCTTCGGCTTCACCGTCTTCGTCACCGTGACGGTCGGCGCCGGCTTCGCGTCGTCCTTCGCCGGCTTCGCCGGCTTCGCCGCGGCAGCGGACTCGGTGACGGTCACGGTCGGCTGCGGCTTCGCCTCGGCGCTCGTCTTCTCCTCGCCAGCACCTGCGGAGCCGATACCGACACCGATCAGCAGGGTGAGGACCGCGGCCGGGATCAGGATCCGCTTCCGCGCCCACTTCGGTCCTCCCCGCTGCGGGCCGGGCGGCATCGGAGGCTGCCCCGGCAACGGCGGCTGGGCAGACGGCGGCTGATTGAACGACATGGAACCCCCCTAGGTTGCGTGACGACACCGTAGAGCACATGTGATGAAAATGTGCACACGAGTCGCCGAACCGTGACAGGGGGGGGCTTGCCGGCGATAGCCGTGCTCCCGCTTTCAGGTGCGAGAGGCCCCGTCTGTCTGCCGGGGCGAATGGCCGACTGCCATCATCGGCCGATGGAGTACTTCACCCTGGTCGCGAAGAAGACAACGAGCCACGAACCCGGCGCCGTTGAGGCGGCCCTACGCCAGGCCTGGAACGCCTGCGCCGGCGCAGCGTGCCCCAAGTGCCACGTCCCGGCCGGGCAGTACTGCCGGAACAGCACCGCGGGCGTCATGTACGTAACCCGCTTCCACCGGCCCCGCCAAGACGCGGCCGGCGTCCCGCAGATCCTGCCACCGGTAGGGATCCACGGGCTGAACTGGGCGACGGGCAAGGGTCGCTACCGGTGGGACGACCGGCGCGTACCCACCGTGTGAGTCGCAGAGGTAGCGCATAACGTTCCCTAAAGTGCTGGAGTTACGGCCAGCTGGGCACCCTGGGCGCTGTCCGCTGCAGGTGTCGATCCAGTACAGGATGCGTTCGTCCCGCGCGCACACCGTTGATGTGCTCGCAGGTCTTCGCCCCGCCTGTGAATGAGGCCCCAGTACGGACCGCCATCACAGCGAAGAACGTCTTGCCTTCCGGTGATTGAGGGCTCGTCGTCCAGTCATAGGTAGGCCCGTCTCGCAGCGCACGGTCGATCAGGATGGCTCCGAGCCCCTGCCGTTGAACCTCAGGCGAGAGTGAGATCTTGGAGATCACGCCCCTGCGGCAGGTGTGGCAGACCTTCCAGACGAGCCGTGCATAGTCGAGGCCCTGACGGTCATAGACGCGGATGTTCTGGTGGCTTGCTGGCGTGGCGTCGGGCCAGTGAATGAAGAAGCGGTGCGTCCACGGGTGCCGGATGCGGATCCACTGCCACTCGGCGTCGTCCATCCCTTCCGGTGCTCTCACTTACTCCCCCAGGGTCGTGTCTCGGGATGGTGTCCCATAGCCCCGCAGTGTGCGCCAGCCCCGCCATTGGAGCGAGCGTGGGCTTGTGGTTGCGGGCTGGCTCCTCGATATCATGCACAACCGTGGCCCCGCTCCCATCGAGGAGCGGGGCCACGGTGTCGTGCTCAGCGGCTCTCGCGGATCGCGTCCGCCAGATCCTTGAGCGCGGCGCCGACTGTCAGGAGAGCATGCACCTGGGCCCTTGCCAGCATGGCCACCTGGTCCTCGGACCCGGCGTCGCCGGCATAGGTGTCGTCCAGGTTGTTCAGCGCCCGAGCCTGTAGCTGGTCATACCGTCGCTCCATCATGCCCACCCTTCGTCGCGTTCCGGCGTCGCGAGTCTGCCGAATCTGGAGTCGGCTGTCAGCAAGGCCTCCAGGTGGCTGTTCATCAATCGGTCGAGACGTGAATCTGAAGACGATCAGGCGGCAAGTCGCAAACTCCAAGTACCAGTTGTTCAGAAACCCGTTCATCTACTCGCTTCGTTCATCTACTATGGAGGCCCGTTAGATGAACGAAGGAGAGGTTCTATGGCCCTAGTTGGGCTCGTCCGGGTGAGCACCGACAAGCAGAACACCGAGCGGCAGCACGACGCCCTCGACCCGATCTGCATCAAGGTCTTCGAGGAGAAAATCAGCGGCAAGCTCGCCGCCGAAGAGCGCCCCGCCCTTTCGGTAGCCATCGAGTACCTGCGCGACGGCGACATGCTCTGCGTTCAGGAAGTCGACCGGCTCGGCCGCAACCTCCTCGAAGGGCTGATCGTTCTCAACGACCTCTTCGAACGCGGTATCGCCGTCAAGGTGCTCGAAGGCATCGCTGCCGGCGAGCACAAGGAACGTTCACTGATCCTCGACCTCGCCCTAGCGCTCGCCGAGGACCGCAGGCGCGACATCGTCAAGAAGACCAAAGACGGCCTGGAGTCCGCCCGTAAGCGCGGGCGCATCGGAGGCCGCAAGCCCGTCATGACCGAGACGCTCACCGTCCAGGCCGCCGCCCTGCGCGACCGAGGCTTCACCATCCGGCAGATTCAGCCCCACCTTCGCATCGCCGAGGGAGCCAACAGGGGCAAGAACCCGAGCGTTGGAGCCATCTCGCAGGCGCTCCGTCGGCATGACGAAGAGGAGGGGTGCACATGACGGACAACCCGTCGAAGTTCTGGGACATGGTCCCGGAGGCGGCCGTCCACATCGACGCGCTGATGGACCTCTTCCGTCAGGCGTGCCAGCGGCAGGGGTGGACGCTGTGTGCGGAGCGCGGCTTGATCGGCTGGGCCGAGGTCAGATGCGGTGTCGGGCACGAGTTCAGCGTGCGCGCGTGGGACCTCGTATCTGGGAGCAGGCCTCCCTCGATAAGCCCTAGTGAGCCCTGGTGTACGAAGTGCCGCAAGGCAGATTGGGTCGCCGAGTGCCTGGCCATCCTGGAGTCTGCAGCTGAAGCTCAAGGCGTAGAGCTCACGGCCACCGACGAGCAGGACGAGTCCGGGGAAGGGCATGTCGTGTTCGCGGCGACGTGCCCGAAGGGGCACCGCTCCCAGTTGTCTGGGCGTGACGCGAGGAGTTGGCGCGGCGAGCCGGTCGACATCCTGTGCCCCGACTGTCGGGTGGCTGCCAGGGCAGCGGAAGGGTTCGCCAAGATCGAGCAGGTTCTCCGAGAGACTCGATCTACCGTGGTGAAGAGGTATCGCAACGCCGCCGAAGTCAGATGCCGTCGCGGCCACCTGCACACGTTCTACGTCGACAGTCCGGATGGACGCGACGCCATCCGTTCGGACTTCTGTGGCGATTGCGGAAGGCTGGCCCAGTTCCAGGAGTTCCTGGAGCAGGCCAAGGATCTCGGGATCACGGTGCTTGAGTCACAGTGGATAGCCAAGTCCCGTGCCCACCGGGCGGTCTGCTTCGCCGGGCACGAGTTCGGCCTCATCCCGAACAAGATGAAGCGAGGGTGCCCCGAATGCCCGCGCGGGATGTACGGCGGCGCCGTCCCACCCCACGACGTCTACTACGTCGTGAGCGGGCTCGACGTCACCACCGGCAAGGAGACCGTGAAGCCCGGCATCAGCTCCGGCAAGGGCTACAACCGGCTGCGACAGCACGCCGAGGACGGCCTGAAGGCACAGCATCTTCGGATCCAGGGACTACCCCTCGGTATGGCGAGGGCGCTGGAGACGTTCGTCCTCGCCGGGCTCGACAGGAAGGGATGGGTGTCCACGCGAGGCGTCGAGTACTTCCCGGCGGCAGCCCTCACGGACGTCATAGATCTGGTGGGCGAGTGGTTCACGGCCCAGGCTGGGCTCTCCACCCGCCCGATCGTCGTCGACGCCGGCGACATCCTCGAAGCCGCCGGAACGCCTGGGTCGCCTGACGTGGTGGACCTCGACGTAGACACGGCCGTCGTCTTCGACTCCGACGACCTGAGGGCTGTCGCAGCGTTGACGCGCTGAGCGTCAGCCTCACGTGCCAGACTGGCTTTGACCCCGTCGCGCATCCCCCGTCGCGGCGGGGTCTCTGGTGGTCGCTCGCCGGTCTGATGAGTGCCTGCACTTGGGTGACGTGTCGTTGAACCTGCCGCTGGGGATGGCGTGTTCCGATATCACCGACGCATGATCACCGCACGCGGCCTGCTTGCTGCCGCTCTCCTCGCCCTGCCTCTCGCTGCTCCTGCTGCCGCCGCACCTGCGGAGGCGCTGCCGATCGCTGACGCGGTCGCCGCCCTACCGGTGGCCGACGAATCCCGCGACGGCTACACCCGCAGCGCCTTCAAGCACTGGGTCGACGCCGACAAGGACAGCTGCAACACGCGCATGGAGGTGCTGATCGCCGAGTCGCGGGTGCCGGCCACGGTCGGTTCGGGCTGCAAGGTGACGGCGGGGGAGTGGTTCTCGTACTACGACGGCGTGACGGTGACCGCCCCGGGTGGTTTGGACATCGACCACATGGTGCCGCTCGCCGAGGCGTGGGACTCGGGTGCAAGCGCGTGGTCGGCGGAACGGCGGGAGCAGTACGCCAACGACCTCGACGCCGAACGGTCCCTGGTGGCCGTGACTGCCCGCACCAACCGCAGCAAATCCGATCAGGACCCGGCGGACTGGCTGCCGCCTCTCGCGGACGCCCGCTGCACGTACCTCGCCGACTGGGTGGGCACGAAACTCCGCTGGGGCTTGAGCGTCGACGAGCCGGAGCGGGAGGCGCTCGCCGAGCTGGCCGGCGGGTGCGGGCAGGAGACCGTCGACTACGAGCCCGCACCGTAGGGCGCGCGTTCATCCCTCCAGCTTCGGCAGTTCCCCGGGCTTGACGGTCACCTCGTTGATGTCGCGGGCTCCGGCGGTCTCCAGCTCGCGGCGCTGCCGGTCGGCGGATACCCGGTCGTAGGCGACGGCTGAGGCCCGTCGGGTGCCGTCGGGGGCGGTCCAGGTGAAGCCGAAGCTCTGCATCGTTGCGGTCATGGGACGCATCTTGCCCGGTGGCACTGACAGTGGTTCCGGAGGAAGCGCCCGCCCCTTCCGTCAGAGGCGGGCGCTGCCACGGTGCCGGGGGCCGGCTGGCTCAGCTCTCGTGGATGTGGGTGAGGCTGCCGTCCTGCTGCTCGTAGTGGGAGAGGGCGAGGCCGAGGCCGAAGAAGGTGGGCGCCCATTCGCCGACGAAGAGGCCCCAGCGGTCGGCGCGGGCGACGCCGCCGACGGGTTCGGCTTTGAGACTGGCGGCCCAGGCGGCGACGGTGAGGCCGATGGACGCGAACGCGGCGAGGTAGGCGTGCTCGCTTTTGACGCCCGTGTCGTGCAGCTTCTTGACGATCATTGGTGGCTCCGTTCCTGTGGGGTCGGGAGTCGGAGTTCCACGTCTCCCTCACCCCATGCGCCGCTTTTGCGCCTAATCGCCTAGTCTGATGCTGCTCGGGGCTGCCTTGGAGGTTCGTCATGCCCCGCACCATCTGGTCCGGCGCCATCAGCTTCGGCCTGGTCACCGTGCCCATCCACGTCGTCAGTGCAACCGAGGACCGCAGCATCCACTTCCACCGGGTGCACCTGGAGGACATGGCCAGGGTGCGGACCCGGAAGGTGTGCGAGTTGGAGGACCGCGAGGTGTCCTCGGACGAGATCGGCAAGGGCTATGAGATCTCTCGCGACAACGTGGTGCCGATCTCCGACGAGGAGCTGCGGGATCTGCCCCTGCCGACGGCGAAGGCCATCGAAATCACGGCCTTCATGCCGTGGGAGGCGATCGACCCGATCCGGATCGGCGACGGCTACTACCTGGCACCGGACGGGCAGGTCGCCGCGAAGCCGTACAAGCTGCTGCGCCAGGCACTGGAGCGCAGCAGCCGCGTGGCGGTCGCCCGCTACGCCTGGTCGGGCCGCGAGCGCCTCGGCCTGCTCCGGGTCCGCGGCGAGGCGATCGTCCTGCACGCCATGCGCTGGCCGGACGAGATCCGCGACCCGTCCTCGCTACTCCCGCCGCCGGTGGAACTGTCCGAGGAAGAGATCGAGGGCGCCCTCGCACTGATGGACACCATGGCCCGCGACGACCTCGACAGCCCGGAGTTCCGCGACACGTACACCGAGGCCGTCGCCGAGCTGATCGAGGCGAAGCGCGAGCACCGCGAGCCGCCGGCCGCACCGGAGCTGGCCGCCGAGTCGGGGCAGCTCGTCGACCTCATGGCCGCCCTGCAGCAGTCGGTGTCGAAGGCGAAGGAGTCCCGCGGCGAGGACGCAGGGCAAGCGGACGTGCACGAGATGCCGAAGAAGCGGGCCGCGAAGAAGCAGCCGACCAAGAAGACCGCGGCGAAGAAGACGGCCCGGAAGCCGAAGAAGTCGGCCTAGCTCTCCAGGAACCCGAGCGCGGTGTCGGGCCGGCACGCGCCGCACGGTTTGATGCCGTCGCTGATGGCGTGCCGGGCTTCGTCGAGGCTGATGCCGCGGGTGCGCTTGCCCTTGTTCCAGCAGTCGCCAGCGTGCACCTGGACGGGCGGCGAGTCGCGGTTGAGTCCGAGTTCGAGGAGCCAGTCGGGCGGCGTGGGCCGTGCTTCCTGGCCGCGCTGCCGCTCGGTCTCCCGCTGCTCGGCTGCATCGATGGCGGCCCGCACCTGGTCGAGGGTGAGGGCGAGCCAGGTTTCCAGGGTGCGGAGTCGCGGCAGGTCGGGCGGCAGGTCGGTCACGGTCTCAGCTTGCCCCAATATTCGAACACGGGTTCTACTGGGGGTATGAGCAGGCACCGCGTCGACTACCTCACCCCACGCCAGGAGGAGATCCTCCGCCACATCCGCCTTGCGATCACCGACGAGGGTGACGCCCCGACCGTCGCCGAGATCGCCGCCGCGGTGAACCTGCGGCCGTCGTCCGTGCACTACCAGCTGCGGGAACTGGAGGCGAAGGGCGCCATACGCCGCGAGCCGCACCAGTCGCGCGGAATCCGGCTCGCATGACCGCCGGCCGCTACCGGGTGACCGTCAAAACCGACGGGGAGCCGCTGCTCCAGGGCTGGTGGGGGAGCGAGGCGACGGCCCGCCGGAAGTTCACGTCGTGGATCGGCGAGCACGGCAGCCGGCCGGGCGCCCGGGTCACCCTCGCGGATGAGGAGACGGGCAGGGTGCTGACGGAGTGGCCAGAGCATTCGTGATCTTCTGGAATGCTGCCGCCATGAACGTGAGACCGTTCCCGTCCCGTGCCCGCGCGCGCCGTCAGATCATGCGGCGCCACGGGAATCAGATCCCCACTTACCTGCTGCCTGTGTCACGTGAGGTGCGCATACAGCCGGGCGTGTACGTGTTGTCGACGCGGCGCCCCGGCACTGTCGGCGGCCCGGCGTAGGCTGGCGGCATCGATCCGACTAGCAAGTCGGGTTTGTTGTGGCTGAAGGCCCCGTCTGGTCACGCAGGCGGGGTCTGCTGCATAGGGAGGCGTGTTGGCGGGACAACCTGGCGACGGGTGCGACGATCCACGCCTGGTGCACTCGCACTGGTGCGGCATCTGCGGCGCGCAACGACTCTTCAGCAGCGAGGAGTGCAAGCTGGCGATGGTCACCCCACCTTGCCCTCGCTGCTATGGCGCGGACTGGAGGAGCGAGGTAGACGCGCTCACCTCCCCAGACCACCGCGAACGGGACCTCTAAGCCGCCTCGGGTTCGGGGTGCCGGACGGTCTTCTTCGCCGCCATCTCCACCTCGTACCGGCTGGTGCCTTCGGCTGCCGCGTGTTCGACGACGGCGGCCTGGAACGCGTCGGCGGCGGCCAGCCAGGCCGCGCGGGTGCCGTCGCCGGGGTTGGCGGTGTAGGCGGCGCGGGCTTCCTCGGCCAGCCGCTCCAGGGTTACGAGATCATCGAAAGTGTGGGGCACCCGGGGATCCTACGTGGAGACGCCGAGACCTCCTCGATTAGGAGGTGCTTAGGAGGTCGCGTCGCGGTGATCTACCAATCTGGGATCAGCTAGTAGATCACTAGTAGTTCAGCCGCCGTGGTCACGTCTCCGCGCTGGACCTGCTCCAGCTCGTCCAGCAGCGCCCGGTACTCCGCCCGCTCCGCATCCGACAGCCGGGCATCCCTGTGCGTGAACAGGGCGCGGATCGCCGCGTTCAGCTCCTCGGCAGACCGCAGCCCAGAGCGCGGTGAAGGGGAGGCAGGCATGGCGTCGATCCTACGGCGACGGTCCGACAACGGGCTACGACCCGTCGGGCGGCTGGCCGACGTAGGTGCCGCGCCCCTGCACCGTCCACACGACCCGCTCCTCGGCGAGTGCGGCGATCGCCCGGCGCACGGTCGTCCGGGCCAGCCCGTACTGCTGGACCAGGCTGTTCTCCGACGCCATTGGCCTGCCTTCCGCCCAGTCGCCGCGCGCGATCCGGGCCTTGAGGATCTCGGCGAGCTGCCGGTACGGAGTGACGGGCCCCTCGTGGTCGATCTCGGCGTCCGGATTCGTGGCCATGATCTCGACGCTAGGCAAGCCCCTACAGATCAGCACCTTGGGCTACGTATCGCTACGTGTCGAGACAGGGCGATACAAGTGTCGCTACCCTGCAATTGCACGCAGGTGCCCCGGCGGCCGTGCGACCGACCCCGGGGCTGGCCGACGAAGGAGCCGTCGACGTGGACGAGCGTAGAGACCCCCCGCCCGCCGCCGGTAGGCCGCGGTTAGTCGCCGCCCACACCGGCCTCACGCCCCCGCAGGAAGCCTGGGCCGCCTACACCCGGCACGCCATCGCCTGCAGCACCTGCGCCGACGTGGACCGCACCTGCACGATCGCCGGGGAGCTATACCGGGCGTGGGTGGCGATAAGCCGGGTTGCGTTCCGCCGGCTCGCCGAGGGCGGCGCGTAGGGGTTACCGGGCGGAACGTTTGGCCAGGGCTTGACCTGCGGTGATCGTTTCATGCCCCGTGTACGGCACGAGCGCAGACGCGTGCCGGCCGCACCCTTCCCTCAAGGTCACGACATGCTGTTGACTTTGATTCGATTAGGTAGCCAAGGTCACGGCGCGGTTGGCTACCGCCCTCAGCCGTGCAGGAGGTCAGCTACGTGCACCCGCAGAGCAGAGGCGACGTGAAGCAGGTGCGAGAGCTTCATCTCCCCACCGCCTTCCATGCGCTGAACGGTGCTGCGGTCGATGCCTGCCGCGTGGGCGAGCGACTCCTGGGTCATCTCGAGCCGGCGCCGACGCACGCGAATGCGGTCACCGACAGTCCGGCGGGCGTCGAGGATCCACTGCGGCTGATCGGCTGGCACCCGAGCAACGCTTTACCGATCATGATCATAAGTCAGCAGCAAATCTGAGGCATTCTTGGATCATGGAAGGGTGTCGCCCCGGGTGTCAGCTTGGGGTGGCGTCAGTGCTCCATGGCGTGCAAGATTCGAACGGGTATTCGCTCCTTTGGGTGAACTGCCACCTGGCCCTCCATGCCGTTTACCGGATGCAGGGTCAAGGAGGATGAGACGTGTCGGCCGGCCGCAAGATGGGTGCCCCCCTTTGTGGCCGCCGACGCGAACGCGCCCCCAGTCGACGGACTGGGGGCGCGTGCTGCCGTCAGGGGAGACCTGGGAGACGGATGGGAGACGAACCCCCACCCGCAACCCTGCGGAACACCCACACAACCCGACGCTACGCGCGGGCGGCACCCCACCCACCAGGCGAAATGACACAACACCACAGGTGACATGGTCACCGCAAAGCCGTCTCGGGCGACACGGGGGATCGTCCGAGACGGCCGGATCGCCCCGGCAGTTGCCTCGGGCTACGAAGTCGCGCCATGAGCACCACGAAGCCGTGGCCCGCGAACCGCTGCGGCGCCGGTCAGGGCACCAGGTCCAGCACGGGCCGCAGTCCGGCGGGGCGTTCGGCGACCGGCAGGTGGTCCACGAAGTGCACCGGGCAGCCGAGAGCGGCCGCGCCGCCGTCGGCGCCCCGGTCGTCACCGACCATCAGGGTCTCGACCGGCTCGGCGCCCAGCGCGTCGCAGGCCGCGGAGAACAGCCGCGCGTCCGGCTTGCGGATGCCGTGCTCGTAGGACAGGACGTACGTGTCCACGTACCGGTCGAGCCCGTGCGCGCGGAAGACCGGCCGCAGGTCCCAGCCGATGTTGCTGACCACGCCCACCGCCACCCCGCGCCCGCGCAGCGTCTCCAGCACCTCGGCGGCGTCCGGGTAGGGGCGCCACGCGTCCGGCGCCATGTGCCGCTCGTACAGCGCGTCGTGCAGACCGGGTCCGGGCAGCGGCACCTGCCGGGACAGACCGGTGTAGGCGGCCCGGTGAAGCGCGGAACTCTCGTCCCGGACCTCCCACACCCCGGCGAGTTCCCCGGGTACCCGCAGCGGCGGCGCGCCGCCCGGCAGCGCTCCCGCCGCGTGCAGGGCCCGTGCCGTACGGGCGAACTCCGGGGCGGGCAGGGCGATCCCGGCACCGTCGAGGGTCGCCCGCAGCCAGGCGTCGGTGGATTCGATCCGGAACAGGGTCCCGGAGAAGTCGAAGAGAACGGCGGCCATGGGCGGATCCCGGGTCGGGTCGTCGGCTTCCGGTCGTCCGCCCGGACGGCGGGCGTTCACGGATGCCGGCGCCGGTGCACCAGGACCGCCAGGGCCACGAGCAGCGTGCCCAGGAGCCAGCCGCCGAGGACGTCCGTGGCCCAGTGGACGCCGAGCCACACCCGGGTCACGCCGACGCCCGCCACGGAGACCACCGCCACGGTCAGGGCGGTCCGGCGCAGGCCGCGAGCGGCGCCGAGGTGGTGGAGCAGCCAGACCAGCAGGCCGCACACGAACGTCGCGGTCATGGCGTGTCCCGAGGGGAAGGCGGCGTAGTGCGCCGAGTCCACGGGGTCGGGCCATACCGGGCGAGGGCGGTCCACCAAAGCCTTCAGGACCTGCTGCAGGAGGCTGCCCGCCAGGCAGGTCGCTCCCAGCCACACCGCGGTCCACCGGTCCCCGCGTCGCCACCACAGCCACAGCACGGCGACCGCGCACAGCAGGCGCATCGTCCAGGTGTCCCACACCCAGTCGGTGAGGACGCGCATCGCGTGGGTCACGCCGGGTTGGTCGACGGCCCAGCGGTGCGTGGTGGACGCGATGCCGTCGTCCAGGCGGATCAGCGGGCCCCACTCGGCGGCCACCAGTGTCAGCAGCAGCGCGGAGCACACCGCCGACGCCCGGGCGAGACGGACGGCGGCGCGTGGCTGCGGCGGGGCGGGCGGGGAGTCGACCGGCGGCGTCTGCATGCTGCGATACTCGCCGACCCGGTGGCTCCGGGGCCAGTTCGGGATCCGCGTCCGGCGCCGGCGCCGACCGGGACCGTCCTAACCCAGCGCCCGCAGCCCCGGTGCGAGGGCCACGAGGACCGGTACCACCGGGACCAGGGCGGCCGCCGCCGTCAGCCGCAGCCGGCGGGAGGCGGGCAGGCGGTCCGGATCGGTGAGCAACCGGTTCACCCGCTGGGGCACTTGCCCGTGCGAGACCGGACAGGGGCCGAACACGCCCCGCTCCTCGTTGAGTTCGACCAGGGCCAGGGCGGTGGTCAGCCGTCCGAAGCGCCGGGAGGCGACGTCGTCGGCGGCGAGTTCGACCAGGCGGTGCATCTCGTCGCGGAACGCGGCGAAGACCGGAACCTGAGGGAACCCGTCCGCCAGCGCGGCGGAGCAGTGCAGCAGCCAGTCGTGCCGTGCCCGCGCGTGCCCCTTCTCGTGGGCGAGGACCGCGTCCAGCTGACGGCCCCTGAGGCGGCGCAGCGCGGCGGTCGTGACCACCAGCTGCGGGGGCGTTCCGGGCAGCCACCAGGCGTCCGGCCGCTCGCCCTCCAGGACGACGAGCCGGTCCGGGCCGGGCGTCTCGCCGGGCAGCAGCGGCGCCCGGTGCAGCAGTTCCGCCCGGCGCAGCCGGCGCCTGGCCCGCGCCCGCACGATCTCCCTGGCCAGCATCGCGGCGCTCCACAGCCCGGCGCAGGCCAGGGTGACGGCGGTGGTGCCGGCCCAGAGGCCGGACGTGCCGAGCGCGTAGGCCTCGACCACCGGGCCGGGCGCCGTCGCGAAGACGGGGCCGCCCACCGCGTGCCACGCCGCCGCCGCGCTGAACGTCATCGACAGCGCGCAGCACACGAGTACGGCCGCCACCGCGCACTGCCAGGCCCACAGCGCGACCACGGGTTCGCGGTCCGGCCAGTCCGCCCGGGCGAGCAGCCTCGGGGCGAGCACGGCCGTCAGGGCGCCGAGCAGCAGCAGTGCCGCGGGGAGAATCATGGGTGCAGCCTATGAGCGCCGTGCCGC
This sequence comes from Streptomyces olivaceus, assembly GCF_000721235.1. Lineage (GTDB taxonomy): Bacteria > Actinomycetota > Actinomycetes > Streptomycetales > Streptomycetaceae > Streptomyces > Streptomyces olivaceus. Next base: position 271,925 of record NZ_JOFH01000001.1, on the reverse strand, counting down.
CGGCAGTACGGCCCGCCGCGCAAAGTGACGCAGGCAACGATTGCGCACGGCGTACACCGGGCAGCCCGGACTCCCCGGCCGGCCGTGTCACATGGCCGGCAGCATGGCCAGCATCCCGATCGCCATGGCCAGCCGGCAGGCCCGCGCCAGCTCCGGACGGTCGCCCCACCCGGCCGTCGCGGCGCCGTCGCCGCCCGCACCGCCCCCGGCGACCGCCACGCCGGGTATCAGCCGCACGCCGGTCAGCAGCACGTATCCCGCGAAGTAGAGCAGCAGCGCCCCGGTCAGCACCGGCGTGCCGGACGTGCCGTGCCCGTGGGTGTGGGCGGCGGAACCGGCCGCGGGGGAGGCGGCCATCACCGCGGCCATGTAGACCATGGCGCCGGCCTCCACGAGGTGGTGGAGATGACGGCGCCCCGCCCGGGCCGCCCACAGGCCGCGCAGCCCGGCGGCCCCGAACACCACCGCACCGCCGGCCCACGCCCAGGCCGGTGGGGTGAACACCGCCGCGGGCACGGCCATGGCGGCCATGCCGAACCCCATGACGGCCTCGCCGCCCGCGGCGCGGCGCTGGTCCTCGACACCGCTGCGCATCCGCAGCAGGCAGTACGCGCCGGTCGCCGCGCAGAGCGCGACCAGCAGCCAGGCGGGCGACGCCGGTCCGTGCACACGCACCTCCCCGTTCGGTGGTCCACGGTCGGTCAAGGCCTGCCCGTCGCATGCGGCGCGCACGCGAGCGCAAGGACGCACACGGGGGTATTCGGGGGGAGCGCGACGGATCGCCGCCGGTCGGAAGCGGGGAGGCGCCGAGGTGCCAGCGGCCGGCTCTATAATTCATGAGTAAAACACCTGTTAAGCTAAATCTCATGAGCAGCACGAACCCCGCTTCCGGCACCTCGCTGGGCCGGCGTCTGTCCCTCGCCGGCGTGCTCCGCCTGCGCCGGCCCTCCGAGATCTGGTTCAAGCCCGCCCTCAGCTCGGTCGCCGCCGTCGCCCCGCCCAACCTCCTCCTGCTGGCGCTCGGCAGGCTCGACCTGGCGATGTACACGATGGCGGGGTCCCTGTGCGCGCTCTACGCCCACAACCGCCCCTACGCCGCCCGCGCCCGCACCCTGGCCGGGGTGGTCCTCGGCATGCTGGGCGGTGTCGCCGTCGCCCTGGGCACCGCCTCGCTCACCCGGAACGCCGTCGTCCTGGTCACCGTCGGCGCGCTGCTGGCGGCCGTGCAGAAGGCCCTGTGCGACGCCACCCGCGTCGGTCCGCCGGGCAACGTGATCCTCACCTTCGTCAGCTCCGCCGTCCTCTTCGTCCCGCAGACCCCCGACCGGATACCGGGACACCTGGCGCTGGCCGCCGCCGCGGGCGCCTGGGCCTGGCTCGTCGGCATGGCGCCCGCGCTCGTCCGCCCGCACGGCCCGGAGCGCCGGGCCACCGCCCAGGCTCTGAACGCCGCCGCCGCGTACGCCGCCACCCGCGGCACCGGCGACGGTCACGACGCCGCCCGCGCCGCCGGGTACGCCGCCGTGCAGTCCGCCTGGCAGACGCTGCTGTCCCTGCCCGCGACCGGGATCCGCGCCACCACCCGGCGCGCCCTGGAACACCTCGTCGTGCGCGCCGAGGTCGCGCTGGCCGCCCCCGCCGACACCGACCCGGAGCGGCTGCGCGCGTGGGCCCGCGCCCTGCGCGGCACCGGCCGCATCCCCCGTACCGGCGACGCCCCGGCGGACGCCGACGAACTCCTCGGCGCCGACGCCGAACTCACCGCCCGTCCCGCACCCCTGCGGCGCCGCCTCGGCCCCCTGGCCCCCATCGCCGTCCGCACCGCCCTCGGCTGCGCGCTGGCCGGCTACGCCTCCCTCGCCCTCGGCATCGGCCGTCCCTACTGGGCGCTGGTCACCGCCGCCGCGCTCTACCAGGCCAACCTGACCCTGACCTGGAGCCGGGCCGTGCAGCGTGTGGTCGGCAACGTCGCGGGGGTGCTGCTGTTCGCGGCACTCGTCCCGCTCGCCCACCTCGGGCAGGTGCTTCTCGTCCTGTTCTGCCTCGCCCTCAACTTCGGGGCCGAGGCACTCATCACCCGCAACTACTGGCTCGGCAGCGTCTGCGTGACGCCGATGGCCCTGCTCATCACCGAGTTCGCCGGCTACCAGCAGCCCGGCCGGCTGATCACGGAGCGAGTGGTGGACACCCTCGTCGGCGCCCTGGTCGGCTTCCTGGCCGCCGTCGCCGTCACCAACCGGCGCGCCGGGGACCGCGTCGAGCAGGCGGTGACCGCCGCCGACCTGGCCCGCGAGCGCGCCGCGCGCCTCCTCGCGGAAGCCGACCCCGCCCCCGCCGCCCTGGAGGCCGCCCGGCGGGGCCTCGCGGCCGCGCTGACCGAGCTGCGGGCCACCGCCGACGGGGCGGCCGGCGAATGGTGGGGGCGCGCACTGCCCCAGGAGAGGGTCGTGCTCGCCGAGCAGTCCGGACACCGTACGCTCGCCGAGGCGGTGCGACGCCAGCCAGCGCGTCGGGACCGGGACACGGCCACGAGAGCGGAGGACGTACGGCGATGACCGCAACCGACGGGGGCTCGGCGACCGAGGGCGACGGGGAAGCCGGCGGCAGGGGAGCCGGAGCCGGGGGAGCCGGGATCGGTGGAGTCGGAGACGGAAGAGCCGGAGCGGGGAGCGGCGGGCCGGGCGGGGACACCGTCGCCTCCGTCGTGCGGCAGTGGCGTGCCGTCCACCCGGACCTCGACACCGGGCCGATGGAGATCATCGGCCGCATCAACCGCTGCGCCGCCCTCCTCCAGCAGGCCGAGGACGCACCGCTGCGCCGGGCCGGCCTCAGCCGCGCCGAGTTCGACCTGCTCGGCGCGCTGCGGCGGACCGGGCACGAGCTGACCCCCGGCGAACTGGCCCGCGAGACGTTCTCCTCCGGCGCCGCCGTCACCAAGCGCCTCAAGCAGCTCAGCGAGCGGAGCCTCGTGGAGCGGCGCGGCGACACCCGCGACCGCCGCGTCGCCCACGTCCGCCTCACGGACACCGGACGCGACCTCGTCGACGGCCTGCTGCCCGACCAGCTCGCCTACGAGGCCGCCGTACTGTCCGGAGTGGAGGGCGCAAGCCAGGGCGAGCTGGCGGCGCTCCTGGCGGGACTGCTGGGCCAGTTGGAGGGCCGCCTGGACGCGCTGCGGGTCTGAGGTTCAGCCCCTGCCGGCCCCGGCCGCGGCCGCGGGAAGCCGTCCGGGCGAGGCGACGACCTCGGCGTCGGTGGCCGCGCGCACCTGGTCGAGGGTGACGCCGGGGGCGAGTTCGGCCACCGTCAGCGCGGGCGGCGTGATGTCGAAGACGCCGAGGTCGGTGATGACCCGGTCGACGCACGCCGTGCCGGTCAGCGGCAGCGTGCAGTCGCGCACGATCTTGGGGCTGCCGTCCTTGGCGGTGTGATCCATCAGCACGATGACCCGCCGGGCCCCGTGCACCAGGTCCATCGCCCCGCCCATGCCCTTGATCATTTTGCCGGGCACGGTCCAGTTGGCGAGGTCGCCGCGCGTGGAGACCTGCAGGCCCCCGAGGATCGCGGTGTCCAGGTGGCCGCCGCGGATCATGCCGAAGGAGAGCGCCGAGTCGAAGAACGACGCACCCGGCGCCGTGGTGACCGTCTCCTTGCCCGCGTTGATCAGGTCGGGGTCGACCTCGTCGGGCGTGGGATACGGCCCGACGCCGAGGATGCCGTTCTCCGAGTGGAGGACGACGTCGACGCCGGCCGGAAGGTGGCCGGGCACCAGCGTGGGCAGACCGATGCCCAGGTTGACGTAGGAGCCGTCGGTCAGCTCGGCCGCCGCGCGGGCGGCCATGTCGTCACGGTTCCAGGGCATCAGCGCACCGTCGCCTTCTCGATGGACTTGTCCGCGGCCTGCCCCGCGGTGAGCGGGACGACCCGCTGCACGAAGACGCCGGGCAGATGCACCTCGTCCGGGTGGAGGGCGCCGTCCACCAGTTCCTCGACCTCGGCGACCGCGACCTTGCCGGCCATGGCCGCGAGCGGGTTGAAATTGCGGGCGGAGCGCTGGAAGACGAGGTTGCCGTACCGGTCGCCGCGCACCGCCCGGACCAGGGCGAAGTCCGTGGTCACCGACTCCTCCAGCACGTACGTGCGGCCACGGAACGCGCGCTGCTCCTTCCTCGGCGACGCCACCTCCACGCCGCCGTCCGCCGTGTACTTCCACGGCAGGCCGCCGTCCGCGACCTGGCTGCCGACGCCGGCCGGGGTGTAGAACGCGGGTATGCCGCAGCCCCCGGCGCGCAGCCGCTCCGACAGCGTGCCCTGCGGAATCAGCTCCACCTCCAGCTCGCCGCCCAGGTACTGGCGGGCGAACTCCTTGTTCTCGCCCACGTAGGAGGCCGTGACCCGGCTGATCCGGCCGTCGGAGAGCAGGACGCCGAGGCCGTGTCCGTCGGTGCCGCAGTTGTTGGACACCACGGACAGACCACTGACCCCGCTCTGGTGCAGGGCTTCGAGCAGCACCGCGGGGATGCCGCACAGACCGAAGCCGCCGACGGCGAGCGACGCGCCGTCGCCGATGTCGGCCACGGCCTCACGCGCACTGGCGATGACCTTGTTCATGAGCCGTCGCCTCCCGCGACGATCCGGCCGCGGACCTCTCCGAAGCCGATGCGCGAGCCGTCGGGACCCGGCGCGGTCGCCGAGATGACGACCTCGTCGCCGTCCTGGAGGAAGGTGCGGGTGGAGCCGTCGGACAGCGTCACGGGCTCCTGACCGTTCCAGGTCAGTTCCATCAGGCAGCCGCGTTCGTGCGCGTCCGGGCCGCTGACCGTGCCCGAGGCGTAGAAGTCACCGGTGCGCAGCGAGGCGCCGTTGACGGTCAGGTGCGCCAGCATCTGGGCCGGCGTCCAGTACATCGAGGTGAACGACGGCCGGGAGACCACCTCCCCGTTGAGCCGTACCTCCAGGGCGAGGTCCAGACCCCAGTCCTCGCCGTCCCGGAGGTAGGGCCGCAGCTCCTCGGTGCGCTCGGGCGGGGCGGTGCGGGCCGCCTCCAGGGCGTCCAGCGGCACGATCCACGGCGACACGGACGTCGCGAACGACTTGGCGAGGAACGGGCCGAGCGGCACGTACTCCCAGGCCTGCAGGTCCCGCGCGCTCCAGTCGTTGACCAGGCACACCCCGAAGACGTGGTCGGCGAAGTCCCCGACGCCGACCCGGGTGCCCCGCGCGGACGGGGTGCCGACGACGAAGCCGACCTCCGCCTCGATGTCCAGCCGGGCGGACGGGCGGAACGGCGGTGCGCCGCCGTCGGGGCGGGTCTGGCCCCAGGGGCGGACGACGTCCGTGCCCGAGACGACCAGTGTGCCGGAGCGGCCGTGGTAGCCGATGGGGAGGTGCTTCCACTGCGGGGTCAGCGGCTCCTGGCCCGGGCGCAGCATCCGGCCGATGTTCGCCGCGTGGTGCTCGGAGGCGTAGAAGTCGACGTAGTCGGCCGGTTCGAACGGCATCAGCAGCCCTACGCGGTCGGCGCGGTGCAGCGCGGGCTCCACCGCCGCGCGGTGCGCGGAGTCGGTGAGCAGCTCGGTGACCCGGGCCCGCACCTCCTGCCAGCGGGCCCGGCCCTGGGCGAGGAAGGTGTTGAGCGAGGGCCGGGCGAAGGTGTCGTCGTCGCCGAGCGCGCGAGCCAGGTCGAGGACGTGGTCGCCGATGGCGACGCCGACCCTGGGGGCGCCGTCCTCGGGGGCGAAGACGCCGTAGGGGAGCGTGTGCGGGGTGAACGGGGAGCCCTCGGGCACCGGGACCCAGCTTGCGGAGGTCATCGTGGAACTGTCCTTTCAGGCGGTGCCGAGGAGGGTGCGGGCCTCGGACACCGGTGTGGCGGTGGAGCAGGAGCCGTAGGAGGTGAACAGCGCGCGGGCCGCGGCCGCAGCCGGGGCGGACAGGGCGGTCAGCTCGCGTACGAGGGTGTCGGGCGACGTCGTCTCCAGCGCGTCCGGCACGAGCGCCGCAGCGGTGGGACCGGCGGCGGAACGGGCGGCGGCCAGCAGGAGGTTGAGGTAGCCGTGGTGGGTGAAGCCGGTCTCCGGGTCCTGGTGCCGTACGGCGCGGTGGAGCCCGGCGGTCGCCTTGAAGGGCACCCCGGCCCGGGCGCAGGCGAGGACGAAGTGCGCGGCCTCGGCGGGGGAGGGGAACAGCTCGGCCCGTACGCCGCCGCAGCGCAGCTTCGCGCCGACCCCCGGGGCGCCCGCCACCGCGGTGAGCAGGGCGTCGATGCCGGACGGCGCCGCCGGTTCCAGGAACACGGGCACGCCGGCGTCCGCGGTGGCGGCGAGCACGGCGGGGGCCGCCGTCGCCGGATCGGCACCGAACACGGCGAGCGGCGCCTCGATCAGGGCGGTCTCCAGCCGGTCGTCGGCGGCCACCGTCGCCAGCGCGGACCGCAGCCGCTCGGCGGGGTCGCCCGGAACCGACGCGTCGGCGATCAGCCCGAGCACCAGCCGGTCGTCCGGCCGCAGTTCGCCCCGGATCTCCTCCAGCCGGCCCACCGGGACGAGGAACCGCAGGGTGTGCATCGGATGGGCGGCGGCCCGGTCGCGACGGTGCCGTGCCACCGCCTCGGCGGGCGGCAGCGCGGTCGGCGGGAACAGACCCGCGTCGTCGACGAGCCCGGCCAGCAGCGCGCTCACGCGGCCGGCCCCCGCCCCGCCCAGGTCCAGGCGTAGCCCGCGTCCTCCGCGGCGAGCGCGCCCTCGCCCAGCTCCAGCGGCCTGAACGTGTCGACCATGACCGCCAGTTCGTCGAAGAACTCGGCGCCGACGGACCGCTCGTAGGCGCCGGGCTGCGGTCCGTGCGCGTGTCCGCCGGGGTGCAGCGAGACCGAGCCCTGCCCGATGCCGGAGCCCTTGCGGGCCTCGTAGTCGCCGCCGCAGTAGAACATCACCTCGTCGCTGTCGACGTTGGAGTGGTAGTACGGCACCGGGATGGCCAGCGGGTGGTAGTCCACCTTGCGCGGCACGAAGTTGCAGATGACGAAGTTGTCGCCCTCGAAGACCTGGTGGGCGGGCGGCGGCTGGTGCACCCGGCCGGTGATCGGCTCGAAGTCGTGGACGCTGAAGGTGTAGGGGTACAGGCAGCCGTCCCAGCCGACCACGTCGAACGGGTGGGTGGCCTGCGTGAACACCGTGCCGAGCACCTCGCCGCGCGGGCCGCGGTGCTTGACGTACACGTCGATGTCGGTGCCCTCGGCCAGCAGCGGTCCGCCGGGCCCGTGCAGGTCCCGCTCGCAGAACGGGGCGTGTTCGAGGAGCTGCCCGTGGCGTGAGAGGTAGCGGCGGGCGGGGGAGATGTGCGAGTTGGCCTCCACACAGTACAGGCGCAGCGGCTCGTCGCCCTCGGGCAGCCAGCGGTGGGTGGTGGCCCGGGGCAGCAGCACGTAGTCACCGGCGCGCGCGGTCAGCGCGCCGAACACGGTCTCGACTCTCGCCGTGCCTGCCTCGACGTACACGCACTCGTCGCCGAGGCCGTTGCGGTAGAGCGGCGAGGCGGTACCGGCGACGACGTAGGAGAGGCGCACGTCGCCGTTGCCGAGCAGCAGCCGCCGGCCCGTCACGGCGTCGGTGTCGCGCCAGGCGTCACCGCGGAAGAGGCCGTGGAGCCTCAGGTGGCGCGGCTTGAGCGGGTGGTTGGCGGTGGTGTCCTGGCCGGTGAGGCCCCAGGTGCGGGAGTCGGTGATCGCCGAGGGGATCTCGCGGTGGTAGAGCAGCGAGGAGTCGGAGGAGAAGCCCTCCTCGCCCATCAGCTCCTCGAAGCGCAGGCGGCCTTCGGCGTCCCGGTGCTGGGTGTGCCGTTTGGGCGGGACGTCCCCGACACTGCGGTAGTAGGGCATGAGGTGTGGTTCCTTGCGTCGGCGGGTGAGTCGGCGGACGAGCTGGTCAGACGCCCGCCGTGGTGGCCCTGGCGGGGGACTCGGCGGGCTGCCGGTCGCGCGGCACCTTCAGGAAGGCGAGCATCACGGCGCAGACCACGAGGCAGACGATGGGGAAGTACAGGCCGACCGTGACGTCGTCGGCGGTGGCGTTCTTGCCGATGATGTACGGGCTGAAGAAACCGCCCAGCGCGGCGATCGAGTTGATGCCGGCCAGCCCCACCGCGGTCTGCCCGCGCGGCAGCACCCGCGCCGCCAGTGCCCAGTACGGAGCCATGTAGCCGAGCACGCCGATCGCCACCAGCGACAGGCAGATCATCGCCGGTACCGGGTCGTGGCGGAAGACGATGGTGCCGAACAGGCCGACCGCGGCGAGCAGCATCAGGCCGATGACGTGGAAGCGGCGCTCCCCCGTGCGGTCGGAGTTGCGTGCCACCAGCAGCATGCCGACCGCGCCCACCAGGTACGGGATGGTGCCGAGCACACCGATGTTGGTGGCCGAGTACGACGGGTCGAGCTGCTGGACGATCTTCGGCACGAAGAAGGTGAAGCCGTACAGGCCGCACGCCGCGAAGAAGTTGGCGAAGGCCAGGTAGAGCACCTTGCGGTTCTTCAGCGCCCGCAGCTGGTCGCGGACCGTCTCCTTGTGCGCGGGCCCGTCCGCGTACTCCTTGTCGATCTCCGACTCGAGCCAGCGGCTCTCGGCCGGCGTCAGGAACCGGGCGTCCGACGGCCGGTCCGGCAGCCACACCAGCGTGACCAGGCCGATCAGGATCGCGGGCGCGCCCTGGAGGATGAACACCCAGCGCCAGCCGCTCATGTCGGCCCAGTGCACGTGGTCGAGGATCCAGCCGCCGGTGAGGGAGCCGAGGACCATGGCGATGGGCTGCGCGAGCGCCATCATCGCGATGGCCCGGCCGCGCTCCCGGCCCCGGTACCAGAACGTCAGGTACAGCAGCAGACCCGGGAAGAGCCCGGCCTCCGCGATGCCCAGCGCGATCCGCGCGACGTACAGGTGGGTGACGCTCTCCACGAACCCGGTGACGACGGTCACCAGACCCCAGCTGATGGCGATCCGGGCCAGCCACAGCCGTGCCCCGACCTTCTTCAGCATCATGTTGCTGGGGATCTCCAGCACCACGTAGGCGAGGAAGAAGATCGCCGCGACGGCGCCGAACGTGGCCGTCGTGATGCCCAGTTCCTGCTCCATCCCGAGCTGGGCGTAACTGATGTTGGACCGGTCCATGTAGTTGAACACATACAACAGGCCCACGATCGGGAAGATCCGGTACGTGACCTTCCGGGTGACTCTGCTGCCCAGGGCTGCGGTGTCCTCGGCGTCGAGGTGCGCTCCCATGACGGCTCCTGAGGGGAAGAGGGGGAGAGGGGAGGTGAGAGGGTCAGCGGGCCGCGTTGCGGCCGGCGACGCGCCCCATGGTGAGGGCGTTGGCGACGGCGTTGCCGCCGCCGACGTAGCGCATGCCGAGCACACCGCCGCCGGCCTCGCCGGCGGCGAACAGCCCGGGTACGGGGGTTCCGGTGCGGTCCAGTACGGCCGCGTCGTGGTCGATCTCCAGGCCGGTGTGCGTGCACACCAGCTCCGCCGGCAGCACCCGCGCCGCGTAGTACGGCCCGGCGGCGATCGGCGCGGGCGGCTGCGGCGACCCCTTCGCGGCGAGGGAGTCCTCGCGCAGGAAGTCGGGGTCCGCGCCGCTCGCCGCGAGCCGCGCGTTCCACCGGGTGACGGTGGCGGACAGCGCGTCGGACGGTACGTCCATGGCGGCGGCCAGCTCGGTGAGGGTGGCGGCGCTCAGCGTCCGCCCGGCGCGCACCTCCTCGGCGACCCGCTCGGGCGTCCAGTCCGCGTACCCGGTGGGCAGGCCCAGCCGGGCCTTCTCGTCGAACACCGCCCACACCGGGCCGTCCTGGGCCAGGATGATGCCGGTGGAGACCGCGTAGGAGGCGTCCTCGTCCATGAAGCGCCGGCCGCTCCCGTTGACGTACACGCGGGACTTCGGCGGGAACCCGGCCTGCCAGTGGTGGTACCGCTGGAAGTACGCGGTCGGCAGCATCAAACCCCAGCCGTGCCCGGTGAGCGAGGCACCGGTCTGCTCGGCGAAGGCGAAGTGGTCGCCGCGGCTGCCGGGCGCCGCCACCACGAACAGCGAGTCGCCCGCCTCGTGCGCCTCGGGGTAGTACCGGTCGAGCAGCCCGGGGTCCTGGGCGAAGCCGCCGCTGGCGACGACGACCGCGCCGGCCCGGACCTCGATGCCGTCGGCGACCACGCCCGCGACCCGGCCCTCCTCGAACAGCAGCCGCTCGACACGGGTGTTGAGCACCGCCTCGACGCCGCGTTCGCGCCGGGCCCGGTCCAGGACCTGCACCAGGCCGTACCCCTGGTCGCGCGGTACGTGACCGCGCCACACGTCCTCCACTCCGGCCCGGCACAGGCCCGGGGTGTGCGCGTCGGGCGACACGGCGGCCGGGACGTCCAGGCCGAGGCCCAGCATCCACTCCAGGGTGGGACCGGCCGCCGCGCAGAACGCCCTGATCAGACCGGGCTTGAGCTGCCACTGGTTGAGGTCCATGTAGTGCTGGAAGTGCCGCTCGGCGGTGTCCTCGATGCCGAGGCCGCGCTGCACGCCGGTGCCGGCCGCGGTGAACAGGCCCGCGGAGAGCTGCGTGGAGCCGCCCAGTTCGCGTTCGGACTCGAAGAGCAGCACCCGGGCGCCCTGTTCGGCGGCGGCGACCGCGGCGGCCAGACCGGCGCCGCCGCCGCCCACCACGATCACGTCGAGTGCGTCGAGGTCGGTCATCACAGGGCTCCTTCGGCGTCGTCGAGAATGCGGTGGTACAGCCCGTTGGAGACCAGCCCGCCGTCGAGGGTGACCTCGGTGCCGGTCATGTAGGAGCTGCGGTCGGACAGCAGGAACAGCACCGCGTCCGTCACCTCGCCGACCTCACCGAGACGCCCCGCCGGGATGCTGCGCCTGGCCGACTCCACGAAGGCGTCCGAACCGGCGAGCAGACCCGTGCCGACCAGCCCCGGATGCAGCGAGTTGACCCGGATGCCCCAGGCGGCCAGCTCACCCGCGGCGGACTTCGACAGCCCGGTCAGGCCCCACTTGCTCGCCGAGTAGGACGGCGAGAAGTAGCCGATCTGCCCGGAGACCGAGGAGATGTTGACGACCGCCCCGCCACCGCTGTCGCGCATCAGCGGCGCGCAGGCGCGGATGCCGTGGAACGGGCCGTGGAGGTTGATCCTGAGGACCCGGTCCCACACCTCCTCGGTGGTGTCCATGAACCGCAGCCGCCGCGAGACGCCGGCGTTGTTGACCAGTCCGTCGAGACGGCCGTCGGACTCCCGGACGGCTTCCACGAGCGCGCGCCAGCCGTCGGGGTCGGTGACGTCCAGGGCGTGTCCGGTGGCCCGGCCGCCCGCCTCGGTGATGTCCCGTACGACGGGTGCCGTGTCGGCCACGTCGGCGAGGTGGACGTGGGCGCCGCGCCGGGCCAGGGCGCGGGCGTGCTCGGCGCCCATGCCGGCGGCGGCTCCGGTGACGACCACGACGGAGGGGTAGCGCACCGACTCCTGGTGGACCCCGGACGCGGAGTCCTCCCGGCGGGCGTCAGACATGACGCGAGCCGCCGTCGACGGCGATGCTGTGCCCGGTCACGTAGCGCGCGCTGTCGGAGAGCAGGAACAGCAGCACGCCGAGGACCTCCTGCGGCGAGCCCAGCCGGTGCAGCGGCACGCTGTCCAGCGCGTGCCGCAGGGCCGCCGGGTCCTCCTGCACCCACCGGGTCATCTCGGTGTCGATGTAGCCGGGCGCGATGGAGTTGACCCGCAGGCCCTCGTCGCCGAGTTCCACGGCGAGCGACTCGGTGAGGTGGGCGACCGACGCCTTGGAGGCGCAGTACGCGCCCCGGCCCTTGCGCACCCGGACCGCCGACACCGACGACATGTTCACGATGGCGCCGCCGGGCCGCATGTGCCGGGCGGCGGCCTGCGAACCGAACAGCACGCCCTGCACGTTCACCTTCAGTACGGCGTCGATCTGCTCCGGCGAGATGTCGCCCACGAAGGCGTGAGGGAAGACGCCGGCGTTGTTGACCCAGTGGTCCAGGCGGCCGAACTCTGCGTGCGCCAGCCGCGCCAGCTCCTCGTGCCCGGCCGGGTCCACCACGTCCACCGCGGCCGGCACGACCCGGCCCCGGGTGCCGCCGTCGGGCAGCGCGTCCTGCCCGGCGTTGATGGTCTCGGCGGTCGCCTTCACCGCGTCGAGGTCGATGTCGGCGGCGACGACGTTCACTCCGCGCAGCGCCAGGCCCTCGCTGAAGACGGCGCCCATGCCGCGGGCGGCGCCGGTGACGACGGCGGTGCTGCCCGCCAGTTCGGGGTAGACGGCGGCGGGCCGCCGGCCGACGACCCGGCCGGGACCTTCGGCGCCGGTGGCCGGCGGGTATGCGGTGTCGCTCATGGTGGTTCCGTTCCTTCGTCGTTGAAGTGCCGCCGTCGTGAGGTGCCGCTGCGGCGAGGGTCCGCCGGGCGGGCGGCGGGAGGGGATCGCTCAGGCGCCGGGGGTGTCGTCGCGGCGTACGGTCCGGGCGGCGATCCGCCAGCCGTCGCCGTCGCGCACCACCCGGTCGGTGAGGGTGGTGAACCGCTCGGTGCCCGGGGACCCGCCGGGCGGGGTCGCGACGATCTGCAGGTACGCCGCCACCCGCACCGTTCCCTCCCCGTCGGTGCCCGTCACGGCCACGTTCGAGACCACGTGCCGGCGGACCACGCCGTCGGCAACGCAGCCGGCGGCGAACCGCTCGGCGAACGCGGTGAGGGCGGCCGTCCCGGCCACGGGCTCCGGGTAGGTGGGGGAGTCGAAGGTGCCGTCCGCGGTGAAGGTCGCGGCCCACTCCGCGGCGCGGCCGCCGTCGATGAGGTGGCTCTGCAGGGCGTACAGGTGGTGAATTTCGGCCAGTGGTGCACCGGCCGGAAACGCGGGCGCGCTGGAGTCCATGCGGGCGTCCCTTCGGCTCGTGGTCCCCGGCCGACCGCTGTCCCGAGCGGGCGGGAGGGGGTTGCCGCACATCAAAGTACTGTGCGATAATCGCACTCACTGTGCGAATAATGGGAGCATAGGCAGCGTGGCTGAAACCCGTCAAGGGATGGATCCGTGAACCCACCAGTACCGACCCGGTCGGTCCCCGAGCTCGACGCCGGGATGTCCAAGACGCTCCACCACGGGCTGCTGATCCTCGGAGTCCTCTCCGAGCACCCGCGCGGTCTGACCGTCAGCGAGGTGGCCGACGCCGTCGGCGTGCACCGCACGGTCGCCCACCGCCTGGTGCGGACCCTGGAGGCCCACCAGCTCTGCCGGCGCGACCATCAGCGCCGCATCGTCCTGGGCACGGGCCTGGTCACCCTCGCCGAACCCGTCCAGCAGGACCTCCGCGCCCTGGCCCGCCCGGTCCTGGACGACCTGGCCGAGGCGACCCGCGCCACCGCGCACCTCATGGTCCGCGAGGGCGCCGCCGAGATGCGGGCGCTCATGGTCGTGGAGCCGCGCGGCGCCCGCGTCCACGTCTCCTTCCGCCCGGGGCAGACCCACTCCATCGAGCAGGGCTCCGGCGGCCTCGCCCTGCTCGCCCACGGCCCGCGGCGTGAGGGCGAGCGCCCCGAGGTCGCCGAGGCCCGCGCGCAGGGGTACGCCGTGACCATGGGGGAGGTGATCCCGGCCGTCACCGGCATCTCCGCCGCCGTGCCCGGCCGCGGCGGCGAAGCGACGACCAGCATCGGCATCTCGGTCTTCGAGCAGACGGCCCTCCACGACCTGGGGGCCACCGTCGCAGCCGCCGCCACCCGGCTGGGTGAACTGCTCGACTGACGGCGCCCGCCGCCCGGCCGCCCGGACGGCACCACGCGGGCCCCGGGCGGGTCAGTGCCTCAGCGCTCCCCGTCCGCCCGGTACACGCCGAACATCGCGCCCTGCGGGTCGCGCAGGACCGCGAGGCGCGGCCCGTCGGGGACGGAGGTGGGCTCCATGAGCACGGTCCCGCCGCCGTCGGTCGTGTCCACCGCGGCGGTGTTCACGTCCGCCACCGCGAAGTACGGCAGCCAGTGCGCCGGTACCTCGTGCGGGAACTTCTCGTCCATCGTCACCATGCCGCCGAAGTCCGCCCCGCCGATTCCCCACCGCGGAGAGCGCGCCGCGACGTCGACGCTCCAGCCGAACACCGTGGTGTAGAAGTCGGCGGCCCGGCCGGGCTCACGGGTCAGCAGCTCGACCCAGCCCAGGGAGCCGGGCGCGTTGAACAGCCCCGCCCCGGGGAAGGTGCCCGGCTGCCACAGCTGGAACAGCGCCCCCGTGGGATCGACGGCCACCGCGAAGCGGCCCGACTCGAAGACGTCCGTCGGGCCCTGCGTCACCGCACCGCCGGCCGCCGCCACCTGCCGCACGGCCGCGTCCGCGTCGCCGACGGCGAACGACACGTTCCACGCGACGGGCTGCTCGCGCTGGTACAGCGGGGTCAGGGCGGCGACCGCCCTACCGTCCAAGCGCGCGATCGTGTAACCGCCGGCCTGCTGCCGCGGATCCGTCTCGGGACGCCAGCCGAACAGCTTGGTGTAGAACCGCCGGGCCGCGCCCAGGTCGGTGGTCCCCAGCTCCGCCCAGCAGGGGCCGCCTGGCACCGGTTCGTGGAGCTTCATCGTGGGGCGTCCTTCCGCCGGGCCGCAGACCGTCCGTCCCCCTCCAGCACGCTAAGGCCGGGTGCGGGAGGCGGCCATCCGGCCCGGTGGGGCCCGGCGGGAGGAGTGGTCCGGCGTGGGGGAGCGGTGGGAGGACGCCGTCCGGCCGACTGTCCGACGGAAGGCCCGGCGGGGCCCGGAGGGAGAACGCCGTCCGGCCGGCTGGCCGGAGGCCCGGCGGGAGGGTGCCGTCCGGCGGGCTGCCCGACGGAAGGCCCGTCGGGAGGATGCCGTCCGGCCAAGGTGTCCGTGGAAGGCCCGGCGGAGCGAAGCCGTCCGGCGCGGAACCCGGCGACTCGGATCCGCGGCGGCTCAGATCCCCGGCCGGTAGCGCAGCGGATGCTCCGCGGGCACCTCCACCAGCACGATCCGCGTACCGTCCGGGTCCGCGATCCACATCTCGACCAGGCCCCACGGCTCCTGGACCGGCGGCCGGACGATCTCGACGCCCTTGGCCCGCAGCTCCTCGTGGGCCGCCGCCGCGTCCTCGACCTGGAGCCACACCTGGAGCGCGGGGGAGGGCGGGGTCTCGGAGCGGCCGGAGACCTCCAGGAACCCGCCGCCGAGGAAGTAGACGGTGCCCCGCTCGGGCCCGGTGCCGAACTCCCGGTGCACGGCGAGGCCGAGCTGCTCGCCGTAGAAGGCGCGGGAGCGGTCGGGGTCGGTGGGGCGGAGCAGGATCCGGCTGCTGAGTACGTGCACCATGCCTCCCGACCTTAGGGGGTGGACCCCGCCGTTAAGCTCGTCGGTGCCCGCGCCCGAGAACCCACCGGAGACGCTCCCATGGACACCGCCACCAGTCCCCTGACCTACCGCGACGCCACCGACGCCGACGTGGACGGGATCGTCGCGCTCATAGAGTCCGCCTACCGCGGGGACTCCAGCCGGGCCGGGTGGACCACCGAGGCGGACATCCTCCAGGGGCAGCGCACGGACCCGCAGGGAGTGCTGGAGGTCGTCGAGGCGCCGGACAGCCGGCTGCTGGCCGTGGAGCGGGACGGCCGGCTGGTGGCCTGCTGCCAGCTGGAGCACCGTGGTGCGCACGCCTACTTCGGGATGTTCGCGGTCAGCCCGGCGCTCCAGGGCGCGGGCCTGGGCAAGGCGATCATCGCGGAGGCCGAACGGCGGGCCCGCGAGACGTGGGGCGCGACGGAGATGCACATGACCGTGATCTCCGTGCGCGAGGACCTCATCGCCTGGTACGAACGCCGCGGCTACCGCCGTACGGGAGAGACGACCCCCTTCCCGTACGGCGACGAGCGCTTCGGCATCCCGCAGCGGGACGACCTCCGGTTCGAGCTGCTGGTCAAGCCGCTGACCTGAGCCCCGGACCGCGACTCAGGCGGTGAAGCGGCCGGTGCGTTTGATCTCCGGGTAGTCGGTCGTGGCGCCGTCGAGACCGAGGGCGCGCACCAGCCGCAGCTGGTCCTGGGTGTTCACGGTCCAGCAGAAGACCCTGAGCCCCGCCTTGCGGGCCCGCTGGACGATCTCCAGTGTGACCCGGTTGATGTCGAGGCACAGGGTCCCGGCGCCGGCCGCCACGGCCCGGTCCACCACCTCCGTGCCGTAGTACTGCGCGACCAGCGCGGTGCGCACCCCCGGCACCAGCCGGGCGATCTCGACGACGGCCTCGTCGTGGAACGAGATCACCTCCACCCGCTCGACCAGGTCCCGGCGGAGCATGACCTCGGCCAGCGTCCGCGCCGCCGCCGCGTCCTTGATCTCGGCCTGCAGCGGCACCGAGACGGCGTCGAGCACCTCCTCGAAGACCGGGACCCGCTCCCCGCGGCCCGCGTCCAGCGTGCGCAGCTCCTCGATGGTCTTGTCGGCGATCGCGCCCGTGCCGTCGGTGGTGCGGTCCACGGCCGCGTCGTGCATGACGACGAGCGCGCCGTCCTTGCTCAGGTGCAGGTCCAGTTCGACGACGTCGAGGCCGGCCTGCTCGGCGGCGACGAAGGAACGCAGGGTGTTCTCGGGTTCGAGACCCATCGCTCCGCGGTGACCGATGGTGAGGAAGTTCAAGGCTCGACTCGCTTCCGTCGACGTCGGCGTGGGCAGGGCGGCAGCCCAACGGCCCTGCGGGACCGTTTCCCCCGTGTGGCCCCGGGTATACGAATCCGGTGCTCGGCAGGAAAAAATGCGGCGAAGGGTGGGGTGGGGCAGGATAATTTACGGAGGAGTCCCTTGATTGGAGGAACCCTATATGCCTACGGTGTGACGACGGAAGCTTCTCCCGTGGAGGGTGGGACATGACGGAAATTCTTGTGCAGGTGGGTGTGGAGGGAAACGTTCCTCCTGTGAGCAGGGTGGTGGAGCACCCGGCGTGGCCCGTCCTCAAGGTTGCCGTGGAGCAGATCCGGCCGTGGCAGTCCAAGGACGGGTCGATCGACTTCGCCGCCGAGGACGCCCCCGGGCGCACCGTCGCCGAGGAGGCCGTGCGCCGGGTCGCCGAGGCCGTGCGCGAGCTGTCACCGCTCCTCCCGCACGACCGCGCGTACCACGAGGCACTGGTGACCGACCTCGGCCGCTGGGCCGACGGCGGCTTCGAGGTCCCCGACTTCCTCGACTCGCTGCTGGCCTTCCAGCCCGCCGCCCACCGCGCGGACGGCCTCCAGCACCTGGTCGTCTTCCCGATGTACACGCAGAACGGCAACCCCGACCGCAACCTCGAAGCGGTCGTGCTGCGCATGGTCTGGCCCGACTGGCTGGCCGAACTGGAGCGCACCCGCTACGACAACCCGCTGTTCTGCGGCATCACCTTCGAGGACTTCACCGCGGGCTACGACACCAACTCCGCCGTCCTCTTCCCGGAGACGATCGCCGTGCGCGAGGCGCCCGAACGCTTCTCCTGGGGCGGCATCTTCTGCGACCGCGAGGCCGCGCGCTTCCGCAGCGTCACGGAGGCCGCCGTGGACGTCCTCGGCGTCGAGCTGCCCGAGGACGTCGCCGCCATGGTCGACGACCAGAAGCGCTGCGAGGAGGCCTTCGTGCTGTGGGACATGGTCCACGACCGCACCCACAGCCACGGCGACCTGCCGTTCGACCCCTTCATGATCAAGCAGCGCCAGCCGTTCTGGATGTACGGCCTGGAGGAGCTGCGCTGCGACCTCACCGCGTTCAGGGAGGCCGTGAAGCTGGCGGCCGACGGCGTCCCGCAGGCCCGCGACGTGCAGTACGCGGTGCTCTTCGACCGCATGTTCCGCTTCCCGGTCACCGGCGAGCGGGTGCGCAACTACGACGGCCTCGGCGGCCAGCTCCTCTTCGCCTACCTGCACAAGCACGACGTCGTCCGCTGGACCGACAACAAGCTCCACATCGACTGGGAGCGCGCCCCGCAGGTCACCAACCAGCTGTGCGCCGAGATCGAGAAGCTCTACCGCGACGGCATCGACCGCCCGAAGATCGTCCACTGGTTCGCCGGCTACGAGCTGGTCTCCACCTACCTCGCCCCGCACCCCGGCTCGAAGTGGGCCAAGGGCCCCGACGCCCTGGACCTGACCCTGCCGCCGCGCAAACTCGTCGACGACGTGCTTCCGGACGAGTTTCCGCTGAGCATGTTCTACGAGGCCCTGTCCAAGAAGCTGAAGAAGGTCATCGCCGGAACTCGCGGCATCACGGCGGACCGCCCCGAGCGGGCCGCCGCGTGAGCGAAGGCGGCGGCCCGCACACCCACGCACAACAGGCACACGCACAACAGGCACGAGCACCACAGACACGCGCACGACAGGTACACGCGCGACAGACACAGGCTCAGCCGGCTCAGCGGAGCCGGCCGGCCCGGGAGGCGAGGACCATGGGGAACGGGGCGCTGGACGGCGCGGTGATCGCGGTGGCGGGGGCGGGCGGACCCGCCGGACGGGCGGCGCTGCTGCGGCTCGCCGAGGCGGGCGCGACCGTGGTCGGCGCGGACAACGACCCGGAGCGGCTGGCCGAGTCGGTGGACGCGGCGCGCTACGCCCACGGCGGAGCCACCGTCACCGGCGAGACCGTCGACCTGCTCGACCTCGACTCCACCCGGGCCTGGGCCGACCGCACCGAGGAGGAGTTCGGCCGGGTCGACGGCATGGTCCACCTCGTCGGCGGCTGGCGCGGCAGCCAGACCTTCACCAAGACCGACCTCGGCGACTGGGACCTGCTGGAGAAGCTGCTCATCCGCACCGTGCAGCACACCTCCCTCGCCTTCCACGAGGCGCTCCAGCGCAGCGACCGCGGCCGCTACGTCCTGGTCAGCGCCGCCGGCGCGAGCAGGCCCACCGCGGGCAACGCCGCCTACTCGGCCGCCAAGGCAGCCGCCGAGGCGTGGACGCTCGCGATGGCGGACTACTTCCGCAAGGCCGGGGGTGAGCAGGGGCCCGCATCGGCGGCTGCGATCCTGGTGGTCAAGGCGTTGGTGCACGACGCGATGCGCGCCGAGCGCCCCAACGCGAAGTTCGCGGGCTTCACGGACGTGCGTGACCTCGCCGAGGCCGTCGCCGGAGTCTGGGACAAGCCCGCCGCAGAAGTGAACGGAAACCGTCTGTGGCTGACCGAGAAGCCGTGAACCCACCGAAGACCGACGCGCGTCGCCACCACGACCCCGAGGTCCGCGGTTTCGCCAGCGACAACTACGCCGGCGCCCACCCGGAGGTGCTCGCCGCGCTGGCCCTGGCCAACGGCGGGCACCAGATCGCCTACGGCGAGGACGAGTACACCGAGAACCTCCAGCGCGTGATCCGCAGCCACTTCGGCGCGAGCGCCGAGGCGTTCCCGGTGTTCAACGGCACCGGTGCCAACGTCGTGGCGCTCCAGGCGGTCACCGACCGCTGGGGCGCGGTGATCTGCGCCGAGAGCGCGCACATCAACGTCGACGAGGGCGGCGCCCCCGAGCGGGTGGGCGGCCTCAAGCTGCTCACCGTCCCCACCCCGGACGGCAAGCTCACGCCCGACCTGATCGACCGGCAGGCGTACGGCTGGGACGACGAGCACCGCGCGATGCCGCAGGTCGTCTCGATCACCCAGAGCACCGAACTCGGCACCCTCTACACCCCGGACGAGATCCGCGCGATCTGCGAGCACGCCCACGCCCACGGCATGCGGGTGCACCTGGACGGTTCCCGGATAGCCAACGCCGCCGCCTCCCTGGACGTGCCCATGCGCACGTTCACCAACGCGGTCGGCGTCGACCTGCTCTCCCTGGGCGGCACCAAGAACGGCGCCCTGTACGGAGAGGCGGTCGTCGTCCTCGACCAGGACGCGGTGCGCCGCATGAAGCACCTGCGCAAGCTGTCCATGCAGCTCGCCTCCAAGATGCGCTTCGTGTCCGTGCAGTTGGAGGCGCTGCTCGCCAAGGACCTGTGGCTGCGCAACGCCCGCCACTCCAACGAGATGGCCCGGCGTCTGGCCGAGGGCGTGCGCGCCGTGCACGGCGTGGAGATCCTCTACCCGGTACAGGCCAACGCCGTTTTCGCACGCCTGCCGCACGAGGTGAGCGAGCGTCTGCAGAAGCGGTTCCGCTTCTACTTCTGGGACGAGACCGCCGGTGACGTGCGCTGGATGTGCGCCTTCGACACCACCGAGGACGACGTCGACGCGTTCGTGGCGGCGCTCAAGGAGGAGATGGCGCGCTGACAAGGAGGAGACGGCGCGCCGAGGGGCCCGCCCCTCGCGCCCGCACCCTCCCGGCTGCGCGCGGTTCTCAGTGTGCCTGGGCCGCGCGCACCTGTTCCGGCGTCGGAGCCGTGCCGCCGAGGTGGGCCGGCATCCACCAGGTGTCCTCGGCTCCCTTCGGGCGTACCGGATACGCGCGCTGCGCCGCCTCCAGCAGCTCCTGCACCCGCTCGCGCAGCCGGCGGGTGATGGCGCCCGCGTACTGCTCGCGGGAAGCCTCGATCGCCTCGCCGACCCGGATGGTGATGGGGGTGTGACTGCGCTTGAAGTTGCGCGGGTGGCCCTTGGTCCACAGCCGCTGGGTGCCCCACAGCGCCATCGGCACCAGCGGTACGTTGGCCTCCTGGGCCAGCCGCGCCGCACCCGACTTGAAGCCCTTCAGCGTGAAGGACTCCGAGATGGTCGCCTCCGGGAAGACGCCGACCACCTCTCCCGACCTCAGCGAGTCCAGGGCGTGCGCGTAGGCGGCCTCACCCTGCTTGCGGTCCACCGGGATGTGCTTCATGCCGCGCATCAGCGGACCCGAGATGCGGTGCCGGAAGACCGACTCCTTCGCCATGAAGCGCACCAGCCGCTTCTGCGGCAGGGCCGCCAGGCCGTCGAAAACGAAGTCCAGGTAGCTGATGTGGTTGCTCACCAGCACGGCGCCGCCCTCGCGCGGGATGTGCTCCGAACCCTGGCAATCGATCTTGAGATCCCACGCCTTGAACAGGGTGCGGGCGAGACCGATGACCGGACGGTAGACGAGTTCTGCCATGGGCGGGTCGGACCCTTCCTTGTCAGCCTGGGAAGGGGGGCTCCCAGTCGAAAGTTACGCAGCCGTAGGTTTACGGCTTGTCGCAGATCGTGCCCCAAGAACGGCCGGTGTACCAGCCTTGGTGCCCGGCCGTGGCGAGATCCTCATCACTCGGCCGGCGGAATCATGGCCGAAAAACGCCGGTGCGGTGGGAATCTTCGGCGTACCGCGGGCGCTGCATCCAAAGACGACCGACCCGGGCGCGTGCTTACGCACGCCCGGCGAGTGCCGCGGTGGCGGCGGGACGGGAGGCGCGCGGGTGCGCGGGCAGGGTGAGGGGCGGCCGGGGACTCCCGGTTCACGGCTCGGCGCGGCCGACCTCGGCGCGGAACTCGGCGCCCGCGCGACGCTCGTCCAGTTCTCCAGCGCCTTCTGCGCCCCCTGCCGGGCCACCCGCAGGGTCCTGGGCGAGGTGGCCGGCATGGTCCCCGGCGTCGCCCATGTCGAGATCGACGCCGAGGCCCGCCTGGAACTCGTCCGCACCCTCGACGTCCGGAAGACCCCGACGGTGCTCGTGCTCGACGCCGCGGGCCGCGTGGTACGGCGTGCCACGGGCCCGCCGCGCCGGGCGGACGTGATCGCGGCGCTCGGGGAGGCCGTGTGACCACTGCCACACCGCGGATGAGGCGTCCTCCACAGCTCCCGAGGTCCGGCAGGCGGTTGACTGGAACGGCTGCCTGCACCGTGCGCCACGCGCCATCGCCCGCCCGTACGCCCCGCAAGCGGTCCCGGGGTCCGATCACGACGCAGAAGGACATCCCGTTATGACGGCCACGCCCGATCTCGCCGCCTCCCGGACCGCCGCCGACGCCCTGCTGCGGTCCGTCTTCCGTCAGCACGCCGCGGGGGTCGCCGTGATCACCGCGCGCGGTGATCACGGTCCGGCCGGTTTCACGGCCACGTCCCTCGCCTCCGTCTCCGCCGCCCCGCCGCTGCTCTCCTTCGGCATCGGCACCGGATCCTCCAGCTGGCCCGCCGTGTCCGCCTCCGAGTACGTCGGAGTGCATCTGCTCGGCGACCACCAGGAGGAGCTGGCGACCACGTTCGCCCGCAGCGGCGCGGACCGCTTCGCCGCCCCCACCGCCTGGCGCGAGGGCCCGCACGGGGTGCCCGTGCTGGACGGCGTCCTCGCCTGGCTGGTGTGCCGCGTCGTCGGCCGGGTGCCCGCCGGGGACCACCGCATCGTGCTCGCCCAACTGCTCGTCGGCGACTGTGCGGGCATGGGTAGCCCTCTCCTCTACCACCAGGGCCGGTACAACGGCCTGCGCGACTGACCACCGCCCGGGCCACCGCTGCGGGGGCGTCGGGTTCCGGTTACGCTGCGTTGCGAAGGTCACAGTTCAAAGCGCTTGCTCAGCGGGCAGGAACTGGGTGTACTGACGAGTAATATTCCGGTGCGGAACGCAGGTCGCCCCGACCGGGATCGGCCGCTTGGGGCGCCTATGCTGCCTGCAAGAGGCAGCACAGAAATGTCGACGCAGTAGGAGAGCCGGCGTGAGCTTGAGGATCGTTGTCACTGTGAAGTACGTGCCCGACGCCACTGGCGACCGGCACTTCGCCGATGACCTGACCGTCGACCGGGACGACGTGGACGGTCTGCTCTCCGAGTTGGACGAGTACGCCGTCGAACAGGCGCTGCAGATCTCCGAGAATTCCGACGACGACGTGGAGATCACCGTCCTGACGGTGGGCCCCGAGGACGCCAAGGACGCCCTGCGCAAGGCGCTGTCCATGGGTGCGGACAAGGCGATCCACGTCGAGGACGACGACCTGCACGGCACCGATGCGATCGGCACCTCCCTGGTCCTGGCCAAGGCGGTCGAGAAGGCCGGTTACGACCTGGTCGTCTCCGGCATGGCCTCCACCGACGGCACTATGGGCATCGTGCCGGCGCTGCTCGCCGAGCGCCTGGGCGTGCCGCAGGTGACGCTGCTGTCCGAGGTCTCCGTCGAGGGCGGCACGGTCAAGGGACGCCGGGACGGCGACTCCGCCACCGAGCAGCTGGAGGCCTCCCTGCCGGCGGTCGTGTCCGTCACCGACCAGTCGGGCGAGGCGCGTTACCCCTCCTTCAAGGGCATCATGGCGGCCAAGAAGAAGCCGGTCGAGTCCTGGGACCTGTCCGACCTCGAGATCGACGAGGACGAGGTCGGTCTGGAGAACGCCTACACGGTCGTGGAGTCGGCCGCCGAGCGTCCGGCGCGGTCCGCGGGCACGATCGTCAAGGACGAGGGCGAGGGCGGCAAGCAGCTCGCCGAGTTCCTCGCGGGCCAGAAGTTCGTCTGAGGCCCCGCCGCCCCCACCGCCCCTCATCTTTCGCAAGCAGGAGAGAAGAAGTCCCATGGCTGAAGTTCTCGTCTACGTCGACCACGTGGACGGTGCCGTCCGCAAGCCGACCCTGGAGCTGCTGACGCTGGCCCGCCGCGTCGGCGAGCCCGTCGCCGTCGCCCTCGGCAACGGCGCCGGTGACACCGCCGCCGCTCTCGCCGAGCACGGCGCGGTGAAGGTCCTCACCAGCGAGGCCGCCGAGTACGCCGACTACCTCGTCGTCCCGAAGGTCGACGCCCTCCAGGCCGCCGTCGGGCAGGTGTCCCCGGCCGCGGTCCTCGTCCCCTCCTCGGCCGAGGGCAAGGAGATCGCCGCCCGCCTCGCGCTGCGCCTGGGCTCGGGCATCATCACGGACGCCGTCGACCTGGAGGCCGGCGACGAGGGCCCGGTGGCCACCCAGTCGGTGTTCGCCGCCGCCTTCTCCACCAAGTCCCGCGTGTCCAAGGGCACTCCGGTCATCACCGTCAAGCCCAACAGCGCCGCCGTCGAGCCCGCCCCGGCCGCCGGCGCGGTCGAGGCCCTGGCGGTCACCTTCTCCGACGCCGCCACCGGCACGAAGGTCACCGGGCGCACGCCGCGCGAGTCGACCGGCCGCCCCGAGCTGACCGAGGCCGCGATCGTCGTCTCCGGCGGCCGCGGCGTCAACGGCGCCGAGAACTTCGCGATCATCGAGGCGCTCGCCGACTCGCTCGGCGCGGCCGTCGGCGCCTCGCGCGCCGCGGTGGACGCGGGCTGGTACCCGCACACCAACCAGGTCGGCCAGACCGGCAAGTCCGTCTCGCCGCAGCTCTACATCGCCTCCGGCATCTCCGGGGCCATCCAGCACCGGGCCGGCATGCAGACCTCCAAGACGATCGTGGCGATCAACAAGGACGCCGAGGCCCCGATCTTCGAGCTGGTCGACTACGGCGTCGTCGGCGACCTCTTCGACGTCGTCCCCCAGCTCACCGAGGAAGTCAAGACCCGCAAGGGCTGAACCTTCCCGGACCGGCCGGGCCGATCCGCATGCCGAGGCCCCCGCGACCGTCAGTGGACGTCGCGGGGGCCTCGGCGTGTGCGCAGGATGGTGTTGACCGGCGAGGGACCGCCAGATAACTTCGCTCTACGGATAAGTGATTCCGGAAAGCGGAAAAGCGAATACCAGGAGGGTGTGGGATGGGGCAGCAGGAGAAGGTGGCGACCAGCCTCGCGGGCGCGGTGGGCGAGGAGATCAGCGCCTCCCTCGCGCCGGTGGACGCGGAGTTGGAGCGCCGCTACCCCGGAGACCCGGGCACCCGCCAGCCCGTCCACACCGTCTACGTCCCCGGTGACGCCTACGCCGCCGACACCGTCCGCTCCTGGGGCGACCGCGCTCTCGCCGCCCTCGACGAACACGCCCCCGACGCCGCGTCCCTCGCCGCCGTCCTCGGTCTCGCCGACGACCTCGCGGAGCCGGTGTACGCCCGCGTACGCGCCAAGCTGGAGCGCGAGCCGATCGAGGACCTGCGGATCGACTTCGAGGACGGCTACGGGGGCCGCACGGACGCCGAGGAGGACGAGGCCGCCGCCCGCGCGGCCCGGCTGACCGCCGAGGCGTACAAGCGGGGCACGGCGGCCCCGTACACGGGCATCCGTATGAAGTGCATGGAGGCTCCGGTGCGCGCCCGGGGCATCCGCACGCTCGACGTCTTCCTCAGCGGCCTGGTGGAGGCCGGCGGGCTGCCGGACGGGCTCGTCCTCACCCTGCCGAAGGTGACGTACCCCGAGCAGGTCACCGCCATGGTGCGGCTCCTCGAGGCGTTCGAGAAGGCGCGGGGTCTGGAGGCCGGCCGGATCGGGTTCGAGATCCAGATCGAGACCAGCCAGTCGATCCTCGCCGCCGACGGCACCGCCACCGTCGCCCGCCTGATCCAGGCCGCCGAGGGCCGCGCCACCGGCCTGCACTACGGCACCTTCGACTACAGCGCGTGCCTCGGCGTCTCCGCCGCCCACCAGGCCAGTGACCACCCGGCCGCCGATCACGCCAAGGCGGTCATGCAGGTCGCCGCCGCCGGCACCGGCGTACGCGTGTCGGACGGCTCCACCAACGTCCTGCCGGTCGGTCCGACGCCGAAGGTCCACGACGCCTGGCGCCTGCACTACGGTCTCACCCGCCGTGCGCTCGCCCGCGCCTACTACCAGGGCTGGGACATGCACCCCGGCCACCTGCCCACCCGCTACGCGGCCGTCTTCGCCTTCTACCGCGAGGGCTTCGAGCAGGCCGCCGCCCGCCTCGCCCGGTACGCGAACCGCACCGGCGGCGACGTCATGGACGAGCCCGCCACCGCCAAGGCCCTCAGCGGTTACCTGCTGCGCGGTCTGGACTGCGGCGCCCTCGACATCGGCGAGGTCGCCCGGCTGACCGGCCTGACCCGCGCCGACCTGGAGTCCTTCTCGGCGCCGCGCCGCGGCGACCTCACGGCGTCGGCCCAGTAGGTCCTGCCGACGGCGGCCGGGCCCCGGCGAACGGATCGTCGGGCCCGCCGCCCACGTACCGTTCCAGGCCGGACGCCGTCACCCGCTCCTCCTCCAGGAACAGCCGCGTCCCCCGGTCGCACAGCCGCCGGTCGGCCCGCGCCCGCGCGCAGAACTCGTCGGGCGTCGTCCCGAACAGCGCCCGCAGCCGCGCGGACCCGTGCAGCAACCCGGCGATCAGGGGCCGCTGCTCTCCCGGATGCCGCCGCGGTGCCCCGGTCCCGGTGCCGTCGTGCAGGACACCGTGGCGGTTGACGTACGCGTACGCGCCCGGCAGCACCGAGCCGTCACCCGGCTCCACCCGCACGTCGGGCGCGGGCAGCCAGGCGCGGTCGAAGTTGCCGCCCGCCACGGGCACGCCCTCGCTCGCGTCGACGACCGCGAGCTGTTCGGCGTCCAGCCACAGGACGAACAGCTCCCGTACGGCGCCGGGTGCGGCCACCGGCGACGCGGACACGTAGCCCATGCGGCTCACGTGCGCCGAGACGCCGATGCCGAGACCCGTGACCCGCGACCTGACCATCGGGACGGGCGAGCCGATGCCGAACTCCGCCATCTTGTGCCGCAGTTGGCCCGGACTCGCGTTCGAGCCGATCGCGAGCACCGGGACCCGGCCGCCCCCGTCGTCGTGCACCGCACCGGCCAGCGGCAGCAGCCGGTCCCCGTCCAGCAGCCCGGACTCCCGGGGCCACGCGCCCGGGTACAGCAGTGGCTCCTCCCGCGGCACCCCGGCGAGCCCGAGCGCCTCCAGCGTCCGGTCCTCGCCGGGCGGGCGCTCGGGGCCCCGGTCCCGCTCCGAGGGTCGTGACACGGTTCTCCTCCCTGAAGGTGGGGGTGGCGGGTGTCCGCGCGGTGGCCGCCCGGACACCGGGGGAACGGGCGGGGCCCGGTCCGGCACGGGGCCCGGGATGAGCGACGACGCCGGTGCCGTCCCCCCTGCGGGTGTCGTGCCCGCTGTCCGTGCAGGACCGATGTGTCGCGGTCCGGCTCAGTGCGCCGGAGGCAGCTCGCCCGAGCCCCGGGTGACGAGCCTGGTCGGCAGTTCGATGCGCTCGGGGGCGAGCAGCGTGCCGTCCAGTTGCCGGAAGAGGCGTTCGGCGGCGGTGCGGCCGAGGGCGGCGGCGTCCTGGGCGACCACGGTGACACCGGGCCGGAGCAGGTCGGCCAGCTCGATGTCGTCGAAGCCCACGAGGGCGGCGCCCGGCGGGTGCTCGGCGAGGACCCGGACCACGGTGACCGTCACCCGGTTGTTGCCGGTGAAGATCGCGGTGACCGGCCGCGGACCGGCGAGCATCTCCTCGGCGGCCCGGCGCACCCGCTCCGGGTCGGTGACGCCCAGGGACATCCAGGAGCCCTGCACCGTTATGCCGGCGTCCTCCATCGCGGCCCGGTAGCCGCGCAGGCGCTCGGCGGCGGTGTGGATGCGGGGCATGTCGCCGATGAAGCCGATCCTGCGGTGGCCGTGCGCGATCAGGTGGGCCACGCCGTCGCGTGCGCCGCCGAAGTTGTCGGAGACCACCACGTCCGCGTCGATCTGCCCCGCCGGACGGTCCACGAACACCGTGGCGACGCCCGCCTTCACCTCGGGCTCCAGATACCGGTGGTCGTCCCCGGCGGGGATCACCACCAGGCCGTCCACCCGGCGCGCGCACAACGCCAGTACCAGTTCCTGCTCGCGCTCCGGGTCCTCCGCGCTGGAGCCGTTGATCAGCAGGGCGCCGTGGGCGCGGGCCACCTCCTCCACGGCCCGGCTGAGCGGCCCGTAGAACGGGTCGGCGAGATCCTCCAGGACCAGCCCGATACTGGCGGTGCGGCCCTTGCGGAGCACCCGGGCGCTGTCGTTGCGGCGGAAGCCGAGGGCGTCGATGGCCTCCTGGACGCGGCGCTCGGTCTCCGGGGTGACCCCCGGCTCCCCGTTGACCACCCGGGAGACGGTCTTGAGACCGACACCGGCCCGCGCGGCGACGTCCTTCATGGTGGGGCGATTTCCGTAACGGTTCCCGGGGGTGCGGGCCGCGCGGCGGGTCGTGTCGGGCACGATGCGGTGTCCTGTCATGTCGTCCACGGGTGTGCGTCGGCTCCTGTTGTCCGCGGGGGATGTGTCGGTCATGGGGTTGTATGAGGATGTGGCGTCGAGCATAGAGCCTGGACAACGTTGTCAGATGCGGGAGACACTGTCCGGTGCACTATCGGTCCTCGTCCCCCAGGGCCTGTCCGACGATTCCCGCCCGCCTCGCGACGCCGTGCACGCACTCTCGCCGCCCCGGGCACCGACCACGTACAACCAGTACACCGGTCGGCGCCCGGCACGCCGAGAGCACGCACCCGACGCCGCGGGGCCGCCCTCCGGGCGGCGGCGGGAATGGTCGGAGAGGCCCTGGGCGGGAGCGGTCCGCTGCGCGCCCTGGGTACGTCATTTTCCGCTTTCGGTCCGACGGGGAGATCCGACTCTGATGCACACCGACCTCGTGGCAGCGCTGGACATCGGCGGCACCAAGATCGCCGGCGCGCTGGTGGACGGCGACGGCCGCATCCAGGCGCGCGCCCAGCGTGCGACCCCTGCCCGGGAGGACGGCGACACGGTGATGGGCGCCGTCGAGGCCGTGCTCGCGGAGCTGACCGCGTCGCCGCTGTGGGGGCGGGCCACGGCCGTCGGCATCGGCAGCGCGGGCCCGGTGGACGCCTCCGCCGGCACCGTCAGCCCGGTGAACGTGCCCGGCTGGCGCGACTACCCGCTGGTCCGGCGGGTCCGGGCCGCCGCCGGTGACCTGCCCGTGGAGCTGATCGGCGACGGAGTGGCCATCGCGGCGGCCGAGCACTGGCACGGCGCCGCCCGCGGGCACGACAACGCGCTCTGCATGGTCGTCTCCACGGGTGTGGGCGGCGGTCTGGTGCTGGGCGGCAGGCTGCACCCCGGACCGACCGGCAACGCGGGCCACATCGGCCACATCAGCGTCGACCTGGACGGCGACCCCTGCCCGTGCGGGGCGCGCGGATGCGTGGAGCGCATAGCGAGCGGCCCCAACATCGCCCGCCGGGCCCTGGAGGCCGGCTGGCTGCCGGGTCCGGACGGGGACGCCTCCGCCGCCGCGGTCGCCGCCTCCGCCCGTCTCGGCGACCCCGTCGCCGTCGCCTCCTTCGAACGCGCCGCGCAGGCCCTGGCCGCGGGCATCGCCGCGACCGCGACCCTCGTGGAGATCGACATCGCCGTGGTCGGCGGGGGTGTCGGAAAGGCGGGCGACGTGCTCTTCGCGCCGCTGCGCAAGGCCCTGACCGACTACGCGACCCTCTCCTTCGTCCGGCGCCTCGCGGTCGTCCCCGCCCAGACGGGCACGGACGCCGGCCTGGTCGGGGCGGCCGCGGCGGCCCTCACGAGGACGCCGGGCGCCCGGACGGCGCACGTCTGAGCCGCGGGCGGTACGGGCCCCGGGTTCCGGACGGCGCACGTCTGAGCCGCGGGCGGTACGGGTCCGGGTTCCGGACGGCGCGCGTCCGGGCCGCGGTCGGCGCGGGCTCGCGCGGCCGTACCCGTAACTCCCGGGCCGCCGCGTAGTTGAAAGGGGCATGAAAAAGCGCAGCATGCTCGCCCTCGCGTCCCTCGCCACCGGTTTCGTCGTCGCGGCCGTCACCCCGTCCCACGCCGCGCCGAGCGAGCTACCGCTCGGTCTGGACCTGCAGGACACCGTCAGCACCGTGCAGGACACCGTCGCCACCGACAGCCTGACCCTGGACGAGGGCTCCCTCGGACAGCTCGGCTGAGCCCTCCCCGCGTCCCACCCGCACCACCCGGACCGCACGGCGCCGGTGCCCCTTCCACGGGGGCGCCGGCGCCGCTGTCGTAGGTCCTCAACTGGACCTGGTTTCCGTGGCAGGGTGAAGCGGGCAAGCCACAGGGGGCCAACAGAAGAGGGGGACCTGTGACCGTCGTCTGGATCAACGGCGCGTTCGGTGCGGGAAAGACCACCACCGCACGGGAACTGATCGACCTGATCCCGAACAGCACACTCTTCGACCCCGAGGTCGTCGGCGGGGCGCTCGCGCAGTTGCTGCCGCCCAAACGCCTGGCCGAGGTGGGCGACTTCCAGGACCTGCCGATCTGGCGGCGCCTGGTGATCGACACGGCGGCCGCGATGCTCGCCGACCTCGGCGGGACCCTCGTGGTGCCGATGACCCTGCTGCGCCAGGAGTACCGGGACGAGATCTTCGGTGGCCTCGCCGCCCGCCGGATCGATGTCCGCCATGTCCTGCTGGCTCCGGCCGAAACGATCCTGCGGGAGCGGATGGCGAGACGCGAGATACCCGACGGTCTGCCGGACGACGGGATACGGTTCCGGCAGTGGTCCCACGACCACCTCGAGCCCTACCGTTCGGCCCTCGCCTCCTGGCTCACCGCCGACGCGCATCCGGTCGACACCGGTGCCCTCACCCCGCGCGAGGCCGCGGCGCGGGTGGCCGAGGCCGTCGGCACCGGCGCCGTGCCGGCCTGCGGAATCGTGCAGACCCCGGAACCGACCGGCGAGACGGTCGCCGCCGGCGTCCTGCTCTTCGACGAGCAGGACCGGGTCCTGCTCGTCGACCCCACCTACAAGCCCGGCTGGGAGTTCCCCGGCGGCGTCGTCGAACCCGGCGAGGCACCGGCCAGGGCCGGCGTCCGCGAGGTCGCCGAGGAGACCGGCATCCGCCTCGACGACGTACCGGCGCTGCTGGTCGTCGACTGGGAGCCGCCCGCGCCCCCCGCCTACGGAGGGCTGCGGATGCTCTTCGACGGCGGCCGGCTCGGTTCCGCCGGCGCCGGCCGGGTCCTGCTGCCCGGGGCCGAGCTGCGCGCCTGGCGCTTCGTCACCGAGGACGAGGCCGCCGACCTGCTGCCCCCGGTGCGCTACGAGCGGCTGCGCTGGGCGCTCAGGGCCCGGGAGCGCGGTGCCGCGCTCTATCTGGAGGCGGGCACCCCGGTCGGCTGACGCCGTGCGGCGGCCGGTGGCCGAGCGCCGAGCCGACCCGGCACCGCGTCCGGCCCGGCCACCGCGCCTGCTCCCGGCTCAGCTCGCCGCGTAATTGAGCAGGAAGTGCGCCTCGGCCACCGACAGCCGCTCCAGCTCCTCGGGGGACACGCTCTCGTTGACGGCGTGGATCTGGGCGTCCGGCTCGCTCAGCCCGATGAGCAGGATCTCCGCCTGCGGATA
Organism: Streptomyces olivaceus; assembly: GCF_000721235.1. GTDB lineage: Bacteria > Actinomycetota > Actinomycetes > Streptomycetales > Streptomycetaceae > Streptomyces > Streptomyces olivaceus. Next base: position 240,816 of record NZ_JOFH01000001.1, on the reverse strand, counting down.
CAGCGCCGCGAGGGTGTTGCACAGCGGGATGGAGCCGCCCTGACCGGCGTACTGCATCTCCTCGCCGGGGTACGCCACGGCCATCGCGTCCGCCATGGCCCGGTAGGCCGGGCTGGTGGTGTCGGCGCGGAACGCCTGGCCCTGGCCGATCTGCTCCACGTCGACCCGGGCACCCCACGGCGTCCGAGCCTCCAGGTGGGCCCGGAGCAGCTTGGTGGCCGCGGTCGCGTCCACGCCCGGCGGCAGCCTGAGGCTCACCAGTGCCCGCGCGCTCGCCTGCACGGACGGCGTGGCGCCCACGACCGGCGGGCAGTCGATGCCGAGCACCGTGACGGCCGGCCGCGCCCAGACGCGGTCGGCGACCGTGCCGGAGCCGATCAGCTCCACGCCGTCCAGGACCCGCGCGTCCCGGCGGAACTGCTCGTCGTCGTAGGCCAGCCCCTCCCACACGCTGTCCGCCGCCAGCCCGTCCACGGTCGTCGAGCCGTCCTCGGCCCGCAACGAGTCCAGTACGCGGATCAGGGCGGCCAGCGCGTCGGGTGCCGCGCCGCCGAACTGGCCGGAATGCAGGTTGCCTTCGAGCGTGTCGACCCGCACCCGGAGCATCGTCATGCCGCGCAGCGTGGCGGTCACCGTCGGCAGGCCGACGCGGAAGTTGCCCGTGTCGCCGATGACGACGGTGTCCGCCGCCAGCAGCTCGGGGTGCGCCTCGGCGTACCGCTCCAGACCGCCCGTGCCCTGCTCCTCCGAGCCCTCGGCTATCACCTTGACGTGCACCGGCACGCCGCCGTTCGCCTTCAGGGCGCGCAGCGCCAGCAGGTGCATGATCACGCCGCCCTTGCAGTCGGCGGCCCCGCGCCCGTACCAGCGGCCGTCGCGCTCGGTCAGCTCGAAGGGCGGGCTGACCCAGGCCGCCTCGTCCAGCGGCGGCTGCACGTCGTAGTGGGCGTAGAGCAGCACCGTCTTCGCGCCCTCGGGGCCGGGCAGGTACCCGTACACCGACTGCGTGCCGTCCGGGGTGTCGAGCAGGGCCACGTCCTGGAAACCCTCGGCGCGCAGGGCCGCCGCCGTCCACTCGGCGGCACCCACGCTCTCGCTGCGCGGGAACTGTTCGAAGTCGGCCACCGACCTGAAGGCCACCAGCGCGGCGAGTTCCTCCTTCGCGCGGGGCATCAGCGAGGCGACGGTCTCGGCGACCGGATTGGACGACATGGGCACGCTCCTTGTGGGTGCGACGTTGTACCAAGGAGTACTTGGATGAAATGAATGGGCCGATCCTCCCACAGTGGCCTGCGGCGATGCCCGCCGTAGGATGCGGGGGTCAGGTGCGGCATGCGGTTTGATCGGAGCAGTAGACCATCGTGAGCAGCGAGAACTCTTCGGCGGGCGACGCGCGTCAGGTCTGGGACGTGGTCGTGGTGGGCGCGGGACCCGCGGGGGCCTCGGCCGCCTACGCGGCGGCGGTCGCGGGGCGGCGCGTGCTGTTGCTGGAGAAGGCGGAGCTGCCCCGCTACAAAACATGTGGCGGCGGCATCATCGGACCCTCGCGCGACACCCTCCCGCCCGGCTTCGAACTGCCCTTCCGGGACCGCGTACACGCCGTCACCTTCTCGAACAACGGACGTTTCACCCGGACCCGGCGCTCCCGCCAGATGCTGTTCGGCCTGATCAACCGGCCCGAGTTCGACCAGCAGCTCGTCGAGCACGCCCAGAAGGCGGGCGCCGAGCTGCGCACCGGGGCGACGGTCACGCGTGTGGAGCAGCACGGGTCGGCGGTGCCGGACCGGCGTACGGTCGCCGTCGTCCTCCAGGGCGGCGAGACGGTGCTGGCCCGCGCCGTCGTCGGCGCGGACGGCAGCGCCAGCCGGATAGGCGCGCACGTCGGGGTCAAGCTGGACCAGGTCGACCTCGGCCTGGAGGCGGAGATCCCGGTGCCCGAGACGGTCGCCGACGACTGGAAGGGGCGGGTGCTCATCGACTGGGGGCCGCTGCCCGGCAGTTACGGCTGGGTGTTCCCCAAGGGCGACACGCTCACGGTCGGGGTGATCTCGGCGCGCGGCGAGGGAGCGGCGACCAAGCGGTACCTGGAGGACTTCGTCGGCCGGCTCGGGCTCGCCGGCTTCGAGCCGAGCATCTCCTCCGGGCACCTGACGCGCTGCCGCGCCGACGACTCGCCGCTGTCGCGCGGCCGGGTCCTGGTGTGCGGGGACGCGGCCGGGCTCCTGGAGCCGTGGACCCGCGAGGGCATCTCCTTCGCGCTGCGGTCGGGCCGGCTCGCCGGCGAGTGGGCGGTGCGGATCGCCGAGTCCCACGACGCCGTGGACGCCCGCAAGCAGGCTCTGAACTACGCCTTCGCCATCAAGGCCGGGCTGGGTGTCGAGATGAGCGTCGGCAAGCGGATGCTGGCGGTCTTCGAGCGCCGGCCCGGGCTCTTCCACGCGGCGCTGACCGGATTCCGGCCCGCCTGGAAGGCGTTCAAGGACATCACCCAGGGGTCGACGACGCTGGGCGAGCTGGTCCGCGGACACCCGCTGGCGCAGCGGGCGCTGGCCGCGATGGACCGCCGTCCCGCGGGCGGCGAGGACACGGCGCCCTCCGCTCCCGCGGACACGGTGCCCGCCACCGCACCGGCCCGCGCCGACGACGAGGCGGGTGCCTGAGCCTCGGGGCCCCAATGCCCCAATGCCCCAAGGCTCCCAAGGCTCCGAGGCCCGGATGGGTCCCCGCGGAACCGACGGGCGCGGCGGGCGTACTTCCCCGGGAGTACGTGTGATCACTACGCGCGGGTGACGCCGCCACCGGCAGCCGGCGTCTAGCGTGGCGGCCATGGACGCGAAGCGTGGGCGCGGGGGAGGGCAGCCCCGGTGGCGGCGGCACGGGCCCCCGCGGTGGGACCGGTGGGGCGACGAGGAGCGCCGTCACCGGTGGCCCTGGCGCTCCACGGTGCTGGTCACGGCGTTCGTCCTGGTCGGCACGGGCTTCGCCGCCCACGCCCAGGAGGGCGAGCGGTCCGCGCCCGACCCCTTCGCGCACGCGCTGCTGTTCGTCACCGGCGCCGCCCTGCTGTGGCGGCAGCGGTACCCGGTGCCGGTCGTGTTCGGCACGGCGGTCACCACCCTGGTCTACCTGGGCGCCGGATACCCCTACGGGCCGGTGTTCCTGGCCGTCGCGGTGGCCTGCTTCAGCGCCGTCGTCGCCGGGCACCGCCGGGCCGCGTGGACCGCGATGGGCGTGCTGTGGGCCGGGCACGCACTGGTCGCGCACTGGCTCTACCGGTGGCTGCCGCCGTCCGGGGACTCGGCCGCGTCCTGGGGGCAGGAGGCCGTGATCGCCACCTGGGTGGTCGCGATCGCGGCCCTGTCCGAGCTGGCCCGGGTCCGGCGCGAGCAGTGGGCGCGCATGCGTGCCGAGCGGATCCGGGCGGCGAGACGCCGGGCGGACGAGGAGCGGCTGCGGATCGCCAGGGAGTTGCACGACGTCCTCGCGCACAGCATCTCCGTCATCAACGTGCAGGCGGGCGTCGGACTCGCCCTCCTCGACACGGACCCCGAGCAGGCACGCACCGCGCTCACGACCATCAAGGCCCAGAGCAAGGAGGCGCTCGGCGAGGTGCGCACGGTCCTCGACACCCTGCGCACCCCCGGCGACGCGCCCCGCGCCCCGGCCCCCGGCCTCGACCGGCTGCCCGAACTGGTCGAGCAGGCGGCAGCCGCGGGTCTGACCGTCGAGGTCGAGGGGGAGGTGCCGCGCCTGTCGCCCGGTACCGGCCTGGCCGTGTTCCGCATCGTCCAGGAGGCGCTCACCAACGTGGTACGGCACTCGGGTTCCCGGCACGCGCGCGTACGCCTCGGCCGGGAGGGCGGCACGCTGCGGCTGTGCGTCGACGACGACGGACCGGCGACGGGGACCGACGCGGGCGGCAGCGGCAACGGGCTGGCGGGGATGCGGGAGCGGGCGGCGGCGCTGGGCGGCACCATCGAGGCGGGCCCGCGCCCGGACGGCGGGTTCCGGGTGCTCGCGACCCTGCCGGCCGACGTCGGGCACGGTACGCGTCCGGAGGAGGAGGACCGGTGATCCGCGTACTGCTCGCCGACGACCAGTCACTGGTGCGGGCCGGCTTCCGCGCGCTGCTGGACGCGCAGCCGGACATCGAGGTGGTCGCGGAGGCCGCCGACGGGGAGCGGGCGGTACGCACCGTCCGCGAACTGCGTCCCGACGTCGTCCTGATGGACATCCGCATGCCCGTGCTGGACGGCCTCGCGGCGACCCGCCGGATCACCGGCGACGACGGGCTGCGGGACGTGCGGGTCGTCATGCTCACCACGTTCGAACTCGACGAGTACGTCTTCGAGGCGATCCGCTCCGGCGCCTCCGGCTTCCTGGTCAAGGACACCGAACCCGACGAACTCCTGCGCGCCGTGCGGGCGGTGGTGGACGGCGACGCACTGCTCTCGCCGGGGGTGACCCGGCGCCTGATCGCCGAGTTCGCGGCCCGCTCCAAGGAACCCGCGGCCCTGCCGGAGCTGGCCCGGCTGACCGAGCGGGAGCGCGAGGTGATGGCCCTGGTCGGCATCGGCCTGTCCAACGAGGAGATCGCCCGCCGCCTGGTCGTCAGCCCGCTGACCGCCAAGACCCACGTCAGCCGCACGATGGTGAAGCTGGGAGCCCGCGACCGGGCTCAACTCGTCGTGCTCGCCTACGAGTCCGGACTGGTCCGGCCGGGCTGGCTCGGCTGACGGGCCCCGCCGTCGTGCCGACGAGAACCCACCGGACCGGGACCGCTCCCGCGCCGACGAGAACCACTGGGCGGGTTCCGCTCCCGCGCCGACGAGGACCCACCGGACCGGTTCCGCTCAACGCCACGTGACGCCCGACCGCTCGCGCCACAGGGCCGCGAGCGAGGCGTCGCCGTGCACCGTCGGGAACGCGCGGCGGTTCCAGAGAGCCGGGTAGAGCACCGCGGCCGGCCCGGTCACCTCGCAGTGGGCGCCCCCGGTGCCGTCCCGTTCCGTCACGGGCGGCTGCGCGGAGAGCCGTACGGTCCACACGGCGTCCGGGACGTCCGTCGCGCGCACCCGCAGCGTGCGGGGCCCGTCGGTGCGCACGGCGCTCTTCGGGCGGGTGTGGAAGGCGCACAGCAACTCGTCGATGCCGTCCACCGCGAAGTCCGAGCCGATGCCGGTGGGTACGCCGCCCGCGGCCGCCTCGGCGTCGAGCCGGTGCACGGTCGTCTCGTGAGCCTGCCGCCGCGCCCAGAAGGCCAGTGGGGACGGCGCGGGCAGGAAGTGCCAGCACCGTACGTCGGGGGAGGCGCCGGCGAGGGTGTCGACGAGCCGTCCGTGCCCCTCCCGGAACCAGGCCAGGAGCGGAGCGCCGTCCAGGTCGGGCAGGGGGCCGCCGGGCCGGGGTCCGGTGTACCCCTCCGCGACGAACGCCGTCGCCCAGCGGTGCACCATCCCCGTGTGCCGCAGCAGGTCCCGTACCCGCCAGGCGGGGCAGGTCGGCACCTCGGCGTCGCCGCCCGCGGCCTCGGCCGCCGCGGCCAGCAACGCCCCTTCGCGGTCCAGCGTCTCGACGTACGCGGTGGTCTGCATGGCAGGGAGTGTGCCGGACGGGGCGGGTGGGAGAACAGGGTCCCGGGCGGGTCGGGGACGGGGCGGAACTCCGGACGGGGCGGAACCCCGGTCGGGCGGTGGCCGGCTCAGGCGGGAACCGTCGCGCGGCGGGTCGCGACCGCGACCAGCACCGCCACCGCCGCGAGGACCGCCACGCTGGTGAGCGCGGCGGGCAGCGAGAACCAGTCGGCCATGAAGCCGATCGCGGGCGGTCCGAGCAGCATCCCGCCGTAGCCCAGGGTGGACGCGGTCGCCACGCCGCTCGGTCCGCCCAGCGCACCGGCCCGCTCGATCGCGACCGGGAAGATGTTGGCGAGCCCGAGCCCGGTGATCGCGAAGCCGAACAGGGCCGCCCACACGGACGGGGCGAGCGCACCGGTCAGCATCCCGGCCACCGCCGTGGTGCCGCCCGCCACCACCGTGGCCGTCCGGCCGAGGCGTTCGAGCAGCGTCGTCCCGGTCAGCCGGCCGACGGTCATGGCGAGGGCGAAGCAGGAGTACCCCGCCGCCGCCAGGCCCGGGGACGCGTCGAGGTCCTGCTCCAGGTGCAGGGCGCCCCAGTCGGCCATGGCGCCCTCGCCGTAGGCCGTGCACAGGGCGATCAGGCCGAAGGTGACGACGAGGCGACGGGTCCGGCGGTCCGGGCGGCGCCCGGCACCCTCCTTCTCCGCGGCGCCCTCCTCCTCGGCGGCGCGCTCGGCCGGCGCGAGGGGCTCGATGCGCAGCAGAACGCGGCCGGCGACGAGGGTGACCAGCAGCCCCGTCACGGTGAGCGCGAGCAGGTGCCGCGTCGGCGACAGCGAACCGGCGACCAGGCCGCCCAGCCCGGCGCCCACCATGCCGCCGAGGCTGAACGCGGCGTGGAAGCTCGGCATGATGGGGCGCCGCAGCTCGGCCACCAGGTCGACGGCGGCGCTGTTGAAGGCGACGTTGATCCCGCCGTAGGCGCTGCCGAAGACGAGCAGGACGGCGCCGAGGGCGAGCGCCGAGTGGGTGAGCGGGGGCAGGGCGATGCTGAGGCAGAGCAGGACCGCGCAGGCGACGGTGACGCGGTGGCTGTCGTAGCGCCGGACCAGCCGTCCGGTGAGCGTCATGGTGACGACGGCGCCGGCCGACACCCCGAGCAGGGCCAGCCCGAGGGCACTGGCGGAGGCGCCGGTCTGTTCCTTGATGGCGGGGATCCGGACCACCCACCCGGCGAACACGAAGCCGTCGAGGGCGAAGAAGGCGGTCAGGGCGGCACGGAGGCGGGTGAGGTCGTCGCGTCGGCCCGGCACGGCGCTGTGCGATCGGGCTTTGTTTATTTGCGGCACAAAGTCAGGCTAGGCTCGGTGCGGAAGCGGGGCAAGGCCCGTGGGCCGCCGGGAGACCGGGCGGAACCCGGACCCCGCGAAGGGGCCGGGCTCCGCTCAGCCGCTCGGCCCCTCAGCCGCGGTTCGCGGCGATCATCTCCCGGTACCAGCGGTAGCTGTCCTTCGGCGTGCGCTCCTGCGTGTCGTAGTCGACCCGCACGATGCCGAAGCGCTTGTCGTAGCCGTACGCCCACTCGAAGTTGTCCAGCAGCGACCACACGTAGTACCCGCGCACGTCCACGCCCGCGTCGATCGCGGACTTCAGGGCGGTGAGGTGGTCGTGCAGGTAGGCCACGCGGTCGGTGTCGTGCACCGCGCCGTCGGCGGCGGGCGCGTCGTCCTCCGCCGAGCCGTTCTCCGTGATGTGGACCGGCGGGAGGGCGTCGCCGTACTGCTGCTTCAGCGCCACCAGGAGATCGGTGAAGCTGTCCGGGACGACCGGCCAGCCCATCGCGGTCTCCCGGACGCCGGGGAGACGGACCTCCTGGTAGCGGTTGTCCGTCGCCACCCGCCGGGCCGGGTCGCTCTCGCGGTGCGGGGCGTCGGCGACCACGATCGGGCGGTAGTAGTTGACGCCGAGGAAGTCCAGCGGCTGGGAGATCAGTTCCAGGTCGCCGTCCTGCCGGAAGTCCGCCCCGGTGATCAGCTCGCCCCAGGTCTCCTCCTCCGCGGCCGGGTAGCGGCCCGCGAGGATCGGCTCGGTCCACACCAGGTTGTGCTGGGTGTCGGCGCGCACCACCGCGGCCAGGTCGGCGGCGGAGTCGGTGGCCGGCAGGTTGCGGTCCAGGTTGAGCGTGACGCCCACCTCGCGCACCCCGGCCGCGCGCAGCGCCTTCACCGCCAGCCCGTGACCGACCAGGAGGTGGTGGGCGGCGGCCAGCGCGCCCCGGCCCTCCTTGGCGCCGGGGGCGTGCCGGCCGACGGAGTAGCCGAGGAAGGAGCTGCACCACGGTTCGTTGAGGGTGATCCAGCGCGGCACCCGGTCGCCCAGGTGCTCGGCGACCACGGCCGTGTACTCGGCGAACCGCTCCGCCGTCTCCCGTACCCGCCAGCCTCCCCGGTCCTCCAGGGCCTGCGGAAGGTCCCAGTGGTACAGGGTGGCGGCCGGCTCGATGCCCGCCGTCAGCAGCTCGTCGACCAGGCGGGAGTAGAAGTCGAGGCCCTTCCGGTTCACCGGGCCCGAACCGTCCGGGACGATACGCGGCCAGGCGATCGAGAAGCGGTAGGAGTGCACGCCGAGGTCGCGCAGCAGTGCCACGTCCTCGGGGTAGCGGTGGTAGTGGTCGCAGGCCACGTCACCCGTGTCGCCGTTCGCCACCAGGCCCGGGGTGTGGCTGTAGGTGTCCCAGATCGACGGGCCGCGGCCGTCCTCCTGGGCCGCGCCCTCGATCTGGTACGAGGCGGTCGCGGCGCCGAGGACGAAGCCGGGCGGGAAGCCGGGGTAGTCGCTCATACTGTGCTGCTCATCTCCGTTTGTACGAGGTGTACGGGGTTCACTTGACGGAACCGCCGGTGATCCCGGCGGCGATGTACTTCTGGGCGAGGACGAGAAGGATCGCGGCGGGCACCGCCGACAGCACGGACGCGGCCATCACCGAGCCCCAGTCGCCGACGTGCGCGCCGATGTACTGGTAGATACCCAGAGTGATGGGCTTGACGTCGTCGGTCGTGTTCAGGGTGAGCGCGAACATGAAGTCGCTCCACGCGAAGAGGAACGCGAAGAGCCCCGACGTGATCAGCGAGTTGCGGCTCATCGGCAGCACCACCCGCACGAACGTCCGCACGGGCCCGGCCCCGTCGATCTGCGCGGCCTCGATCACCTCGCCCGGGATCGACACCATGAAGGAGCGCATCAGCACGATGGAGAACGGTATGCCCAGCGAGGCGTCCGCCAGCATGAGGCCGAAGTAGGAGTTGACCAGGCCCAGGTCGACGTAGGAGTTGTAGAGCGCGTTGGCGATGACGATGCCCGGCACCATCTGGGTGATCAGCGTGCCGAAGACGATCGTGCGCGAGCCGCGCAGTCCGAACCGGGCGAGCCCGTACGCGGCCGGTGCCGAGACCGCCAGGCAGATGGCGACCGCGCCGAGCGAGACCGCCAGCGAGGTCAGCAGATGCCCGCCCTGGTCGGTGACCGCCTTGGAGAACCCGGACAGGTCCAGGCCGCCCGGCACCGGGTCGACCTGGAGCAGCCCCGAGTCGGGCTGGAGCGCGGTGTTGAGCATCCAGTACAGCGGGAACAGCATCACGCACAGGATCAGAACGCCGGCGACGGTGGAGCCCCAGCGGCGCCGCGAGGCGGTGGGAGTGTGGGAGGCCATGGACGTCACTTCCCCTCGGTGCGGTTGGCCCGCAGGTAGAACACCGCGAAGACGGCGGAGATCAGGATGAGTACGTTGCCGACGACGGCGCCCGCGCCGAAGTCCAGCTGCACGAACGAGTTCTGGTACGTCAGGGTGCCCAGCGTCTGGGTGGCGTCGGCCGGGCCGCCGTCGGTCAGCGCGAGGATCAGGTCGAGGATCTTGACCGTCGACATGAAGCCGAGCACCAGGACCACCGTGACGACCGGCTTGAGCATCGGCAGGGTGACCGAGCGGAAGGTCCGCCAGGCCGAGGCGCCGTCCAGGGCGGCCGCCTCGTGCAGTTCCTTGGGGATCTCCTGCAGACCGCCGTACAGGATGACCATGTTGAACGGGATGCCGATCCAGATGTTGACCAGGATCACCGAGACCAGCGCCATCTCGGGGCTGGTCAGCCACGGTGTGTGACCGGCGATCCCGAGCGTGTCCAGGAACGAGTTGAGCACGCCGGTGTCCTGGTCGAGGATGCGCCGCCAGACGATGCCGGAGACCACCATGGGCACCAGCCAGGGCAGCAGGATCAGCGAGCGCAGCACCCCGTTCAGCGGGAAGCGGCGGCTGAAGAACACCGCGAGCGCGAGACCGATGCAGAACTGGCCGAGCAGGGAGCCCGCCGTGAACACGAGCGTGTGCCACAGCGCCTTGCCGAACAGGGCGTCCTGGAACACGTTGGACCAGTTGTCGGCGCCGTTGAAGGGCGCCTCACCGGTGAAGAAGGTCTTCGGCGTGTAGTCCTGGAAGCTCATCACGACGTTGCGCACGAGCGGATAGCCGAAGAACAGCAGCATGAAGACGACGGCGGGGGCGACGAACCCCCACTGGGCGAGCCTGCGCCGGCGCGCGATCCGGCCCGGGTCCGGTGCGGCGGCCGGCTCGGGGGCCTCGGCGGGCGTCCGCGCGGTGACGGCGGACGTGGGCATGGGCGTGGTCATGGGGACGTACCTCAGTTCCCGCTCGTGGCCCGCTGCTGGGCGCGCTTCAGGGCGGTCTCACTGGACTGGCCGGTCAGGGCGGACTGGAAGGCGCTCTGCAGGGCGAGCGACACGCTCGACCAGCCGGCGCCGAGCTTGCCCGTCCGGGACCGGGCGACCGCCACCTGGTCGGCCAGGGAGTCCAGTTCGGGCACTTTCTCGCGCCAGACCGCGGCGGCCCGGGCGTTGGCCGGGACCATCCAGCTGTTGAGCGCGTAGGTCAGCTGCTCCTTCTCGCTCGCGAGGCAGGCGACGATCCTGGCGGCCGTCTTCTCCCGCGCCTCGTCACCGGTGTTGGGCACGGTGAGCACCGCTCCGCCGAGCGGTCCCACCGAGTCGTCGCCCGCCTCGGGCACCGGGATCGGCGCGATGCCCCAGTGCAGCGACGTGTCGCTGTTGAGGGTCTCCACCTGCCAGGGGCCGTTGATCATCATCGCCGCGTTGCCCGCCATGAACTGGTCGTTGACGTCCGCCTGCGTCCAGTTGACCGTCGACTTCGAGAGCGAGCCGTCCTGCAGCAGGCCCTTCCAGTAGTCCAGGGCCTCGACCACCTGCGGACCGTCCAGGTCGGTCTCGTCGCCGCCGTTGGACCACATGAAGGGCGTGAACTGGAAGACGCCGTCCTCCGCGCCGCCCGCGCTGAGTGCCAGCCCGTACTGCTTGCCCTGGGTGAGCCGCTTCGCGGTCTCCCGCAACCCGGCCCAGGTGGTGGGCACTTCGACGCCCGCCCGGTCGAGCACGTCCTTGTTGTAGAAGAGGGCCAGCGTGTTCACGGAGCGGGCCGCGCCGTAGTACGTCCCCTTGTACGAGCCGAAGTCGACGATGCCGTCGGGGATGTCGCCGGTGCTCAGCCCCAGGGTCCTGAGGTCCACCAGGCCGCCCGCGTCGGCGAACGTCGGCATCTCGGAGGCGTCGAACTGCACGATGTCGGGCAGCGACTTGGACGAGGCCATGCGCAGGGCCTTCGTCATCACCTGCGCCGCAGGCACGCTCTGCTGCTCGATCGTGATGCCCAGCTGCTTGCCGCAGCGAGCCATCGCCTCCGCGTCCCAGCGGTGGTAGGACTCGTCGGTCGAGGAGTTCATCACGGTGTACACGTCGGCGTCCCGCTGCTGTCCGCAGCCGGTCAGTGCCGCCCCGGCGACCAGCACGGACACGGCGGCGAACGGGGCGACGACGCGGCGTGCGCGTTCCCGTCCCCGATGCGTGGCAGCCGGAGGGTGTGCTGTCAAGGCGAGCGAAGTGAAGCGCTTCGACATGGGTGCGGCCCTTGCTGTCGTACCGTCCGGCTCCTTCGCCGGACCGTTTTGTTTGATGTGATGACTAATACGTCACGGACCCGCTTCCGCGCTAGACCAAAGCGGCCCCGGTCTGTTCACCGCGCACGGTGAAGAGGTCGATCTCTTCTGTGATAATGCCAGTTCAGGAGGTTGTCAGCCGGTCGGACCCCTCGGCGCCCGGAAGCGTGCTGTGTACGATCAAACCGCTGTGAGACGGCCTCCGTGCTCCCCGCCCGACCGCTACCGCCGCACCCGAGGAAGATCATGAAGTTCACCGACGGCTTCTGGCTCGTCCGCGAGGGTGTGCATCTCTCGTACGCAACCGAGGTACGCGATGTACGCCCCGAATCGAAGCGCTTCACTGCCCATGCCGCCGTGCAGAAGGTGACGCGGAGGGGGGACACGCTCAACGCGCCGCTCCTCACGGTCGAGTGCTTCTCGCCCGTCGAGGGCGTCATCGGCGTCCGCGTCACCCACCACGCCGGAAAGCGCCGAGCGGGCCCCGAGTTCGCCCTCGCGGACCCGGCGGACGGCGCCGGCGAGGTGCGCCAGGAGGGCACCTTCACCGAGCTGACCAGCGGCCCCCTCACCCTGCGCCTGGACCGCGAGGGCCCGTGGGGCCTCACCTTCCGCGACGCGGACGGACGCGAGCTGACCCGGGCGAACGCCAAGGGCACCGCGTTCGCCACCACCGACGACGGCGCACACCACATGCTCGGCCGGCTGGCGCTCGGCGTCGGCGAGCAGGTCTACGGCCTCGGCGAGCGCTTCACCCCGTTCGTCAAGAACGGCCAGGCCGTCGACATGTGGCAGGCCGACGGCGGCACCAGCAGCGAGCAGGCGTACAAGAACGTCCCGTTCTACCTCTCCTCGCGCGGCTACGGCGTCTTCGTCAACCACCCCGGCGCGGTCTCCTTCGAGGTCGGCTCCGAGTCCGTCGGGCAGGTGCAGTTCAGCGTCGAGGACCAGACGCTGGAGTACTACGTCGTCGCCGGGCCCACCCCCAAGGACGTCCTCACCCGCTACACCGCGCTCACCGGCCGCCCCGCGCTGCCGCCCGCCTGGTCCTTCGGCCTGTGGCTCACCACGTCCTTCACCACGTCGTACGACGAGACGACGGTGACGTCCTTCGTCGACGGGATGGCCGAGCGCGACATCCCGCTCTCGGTCTTCCACTTCGACTGCTTCTGGATGCGCGAGTACCAGTGGTGCGACTTCCGGTGGGACCCGGACGTCTTCCCCGATCCGGACGGCATGCTCGCCCGGCTCAAGGCCAAGGGGCTGCGGATCAGTGTCTGGATCAACCCCTACATCGGCCAGAAGTCCCCGCTCTTCGAGGAGGCCGCCGCCCTCGGGCACCTGGTGCGGCGGGCCAACGGCGACATCTGGCAGTGGGACCTGTGGCAGGCCGGGATGGGCCTGGTCGACTTCACCAGCCCGGCCGCCCGCGACTGGTTCGCGGCCAAGCTCAAGCCGCTGCTCGACCAGGGAGTGGACTGCTTCAAGACCGACTTCGGCGAGCGGATCCCCACCGACGTCGTCTGGCACGACGGCTCCGACCCGGAGCGGATGCACAACTACTACACCCACCTGTTCAACCGCACCGTCTTCGAACTCCTGGAGAAGGAGCGCGGTCGGGGCGAGGCCGTCCTCTTCGCCCGCTCCGCGACCGCGGGCGGCCAGCAGTACCCCGTGCACTGGGGCGGCGACTGCTTCTCGTCCTTCGAGGCCATGGCCGAGTCCCTGCGCGGCGGCCTGTCCCTGTCGCTGTCCGGCTTCGGCTTCTGGAGCCACGACATCGGCGGCTTCGAGGGCACGCCCGACGCGGCGGTCTTCAAGCGCTGGCTGGCCTTCGGCCTGCTCTCCTCGCACAGCAGGCTGCACGGTTCCTCGTCCTACCGGGTGCCGTGGGAGTTCGGCGAGGAGGCGGTCGGGGTGGCCCGCGACTTCACCCGCCTCAAGCACCGACTGATGCCCTACCTCTACGGCGTCGCCGCCGAGGCCCACCGCACCGGCGTGCCCATGATGCGGCCGATGGTCCTCGAGTACCCGCACGACCCGGGCTGCCGCCCGCTGGACCGCCAGTACATGCTCGGCCCCGACCTCCTCGTCGCCCCGGTCTTCACCGAGGACGGCGAGGTCGAGGTGTACCTCCCGGAAGGCACCTGGACCCACCTCCTGACCGGCGAACGCGTCACGGGCCCGGTCTGGCGCACCGAACGGCACGGCTACGACAGCCTGCCGCTCTACGTCCGTGAGGGCGCCGTACTGCCGCTGGCCCGCGACGACCGGCGCCCCGACGGCGACTGGCTGGACGCCCCCACCCTGCTGGTCCACCCGCCCGCCCGGGCGGACTGGACGGCCGAGGTCACCGTGCCCGATCTGCTGGGCACCGCGGCGGCGGCCTTCCGGGTACGGCGCGAGGGCGACGTCCTGCGGGTCACCGCGAGCGGCACCGACCGCCCGTTCACCGTGCGGGTCGCGGGCGGCGCGAGCGCGGACGGCACCGGCGAGGTGACGGTGCCGCTGGGGTGAGGCCTCCCGGCGGCCGGCGGAACCCGTCGGTTCCGCCGGCCGGGACGGGCCCCGGGTCAGCCGGTGAGGGTGCCCAGCGCCGTCAACAGGCGGTCCACGTCGTCCGTGTCGGTGTACGGCGCGAGTCCGACGCGGACGCCGCCCTCGTCGCCCAGACCCAGGCGGCGCGAGGCCTCCAGGGCGTAGAACGTACCGGCGGGCGCGTCGACCCCGTGGTCGGCGAGGTGCCGGTAGACCTCGGCGGGACGCAGGCCGGCCACGGTGAACAGCAGGGTCGGCGTGCGCCGGGCGGCCCGTGAGTACACGGTGATCCCGTCGAGCGCGGCCAGCCCCTGCTCGATCCGCCCGCGCAGCGCGTCCTCGTGGGCCTCCAGCGCGGCGAAGGAGGCGACGAGCCGGTCCCGGCGGCTGCCCCGCGCCTCCGGGTCGAGACCGGCGAGGAAGTCCACCGCGGCACGCGTCCCGGCCAGCAGCTCGTACGGCAGCGTGCCCAGCTCGAACCGCTCGGGGACGGCGTCGCTGGAGGGCAGCAGTTTGTCGGGGCGCAGGCTCTCCAGGAACTCCGGCCGCGCCGCCAGCACCCCCATGTGCGGGCCGAGGAACTTGTACGGCGAGCACACCAGGGTGTCCGCGCCGAGGGCCGCGGGGTCGACCACGGCGTGCGAGGCGTAGTGCACCGCGTCGACGTGCACCAGCGCGCCGACGCCGTGCGCCAGACGGGCGACGGCCGGCAGGTCGGGCATGGCGCCGACGAGGTTCGAGGCGGCCGTCACCGCGACCAGCCGGGTGCGCGGGGAGAGCACCGCCTCGACGTGTTCGGGACGCAGCTCGCCGGTGGCCGGGTCGAAGTCGGCCGTGCGCACGCTCGCCCCGGCCGCCTCGGCGGCCTGGACCCAGGGCCGGATGTTGGAGTCGTGGTCGAGCCGGGTGACGACGACCTCGTCCCCGGGGCCCCACGACTTGGCGAGCGTCCGGGACAGGTCGTAGGCGAGCTGGGTGGCGCTGCGCCCGAGGACGATCCCCCGCGGGTCGGTGGCCAGCAGGTCGCCGAGCGCGGCACGGGCCTCGGACACGATGCCGTCCGCGTTGCGTTTGCCCTCGGTCGTCCGCCCCCGGTTGGCCAGCGGGTTGGCCAGTGCCTCGCCGATGGCGTCGATGACGGGCTGCGGGGTCTGGGTGCCGCCCGGCGCGTCGAAGCGGGCGGAGCCGGACTTCAGGGCGGGTATCTGTGCGCGGATCGCTTCGACGTCGAGGGCCATGTGCACTCCAACCGGGGGGCGGCAACTCCGGCTTCATGATCGCAGCCGCACGGCGATCCGAACAGACGTACTGTCCGCGACGCCCCGCTCAGGGCTCTTCCGCGGTCACCGCGCTCTTCTCCCGCCCGCCGGGGTGCCGGTGCCGCCACACCCAGAAGACGGTGCAGGACAGCAATGCCCACCCGCCCAGTACCAGGAAGGGGAACACGTGCTGGTGACCCTGGAAGTACACCGCCGTGTGCTGGGCGTTGACCGAGCCACCGGGCGGCAGCCACCGGCCGATCAGCCCCAGCGGGGACGGCAGCAGCGGCCAGGAGACCGCGCCGCCGGACGAGGGGTTGCCGATGATGACCATCAGGCCCCAGGTCGGCAGCATCGCCCAGCGGCCGAACAGGGTGTTGAACATGGTGAAGACCATGCCGGACACGAACATGGTGAGCGCCAGGATCGACCACGACTCGGCGAAGGGCAGGTCCAGCGCGCCCAGCAGCCAGTCCACGGTGGCGGCGATGGCGAACCCGCCGAGCAGCGCGTAGGCCGCCGTGAACAGGATGCGTTCGACCGGGGTGAGCGACCGCGCGTGCACGCTCAGCTGGATCGCCCCGACGAAGCCGATGATCACCGCGGCCAGCGAGACGTAGAAGATCGCCAGCCCGCGCGGGTCGCCCTCCTGCAACGGGTTGACGTCGTGGACCGTGACGTGGACGCCGAGCTTCTCGCCCACGGCCGGTGCCGTCTTGGTGAGCAGCTCGGCGACCGAGGCCCCCGAGGCACCGGACACGTCCAGAACGGCGTTCCGCCCGTCGTCGCGCAGCTCGAAGACCGCGAAGACCTCCTGCTGTTCGATCGCCTCGTGCGCCGCGGTCCGGGTCCGGTAGGGGTGCACCCTCACCGACGTGTCCAGCGCCTTCTCAAGACCGGCGAGGAAGGCCCGGCCGCGGTCCTGCTCGTACTGGCCGACCACGGCCGTGGGGATCAGCCGGGGCGTCGGATTCGCCATCGAGTAGGTGTACGAGCCCGCGAAGAGCCCCGCCGCGGCGGCGAGGATCAGCATCAGGACGGTGGCCGGCCAGAACGGCGTCTGCCGGAAGGCCGCCCACCGGTGCCCGCGGGGCGGAGGGCCCGCTCCGGCGTCGTCCTCGGACAGGTGAGCCATGTCCGACGGGTCAGGCGTGCACGAGCGGAGTGTCCACCAGGTGCTCCGCCACGAACCAGGCCTGCAGCTCGTTGGTCCGCACGACCTCCGAGACCAGCAGGTCGTTGGTGCCGTCGTCACCGAGTTCCTGGGTGCGGGCCGCGGCGTCGTGGCACTCGGTGAGGATCAGCTCGTGCGCCTCCAGCAGCCGCGAGAGCATGGACGGCACCTCCTCCACCCCGTCCGGCGGACGCGGCACGGTGGTGATCTCGGCGACGTGCCGGGGGTCGCCGACCGCGACACCGCCCAGCGTCTGGACGCGCTCGGCGATGGTGTCGATCAGCTCCAGCTGTTCGCCCGCGTGCTTGTCGAGCAGCAGGTGCAGTTGGTAGAACGTCGCTCCGCGCATGAGCCAGTGGTACTTCTTGTACAGGTCGTGCAGGATGCGGGTGTCCGCCAGGACCTTGTTGAGCCGCTGTCCGGAGTAGAGACGGGTCTCCATGGACAGCGCCACGGGGAACTGCTTGACCGTGCCGAACTCCTGGATGATCCGGCCCTGCTGGTGCAGCCAGGGCTGGCTGCCGTCGGAGCTGTGCTGCGCGGACGAGGACGACTTCGGGGAACTCACGCCGGGACTCCTTCCGGAGGGGTCGAGAAGAGTGGGCCGGCGCGATGCCACCGGCTTCGGCTCCCCCCGCGACAGTCGACCAGCCGCGAGCCGGGCCCGCAAACGCTGGCGGGTGTCCGGGCGACCGGACCCGAGAAGACCGCAGCCGCGCTGCCGGGGACGGTACGGGGGTGTACTGCGGGGCCGCGCGCGGGCCGGCAGTGCACCCGGTGCCGCGCACGCGGGCCGGCAGCGCACCCGGGTGCCGCTATCCGCGTCGCTTCACCCCGCGTGCCGCTGAGGGCGGCGTCCCGGCCGCCGCGTACACCGAGCGCACGCCCGGCACCGGAGCGGCCGCCGCTGCCGCCAGCGCGGCGGCCGCACTGGCGATGCCCAGGACGGCGCCGGCGGCCACGTCGCCCGGATAGTGCACGCCGGTGTGGACCCGGGCGTAGCCCACGGCGCCCGCCAGCGCGCCGAGCGGGACGGCGGTGGCGGGCAGGACGACGCCGACGGCCGTGGCGAAGGCGACCGCCGAGGCCGTGTGCCCCGACGGGAAGGAGGCCGACGTGGGCATGGGCACCAACCGGCCCACCGTCACCCGTGCCGCCTCCCGGTCCGGCCGCGCCCGGCGCACCAGCCGCTTGGCCAGCAGGTTCGCCGAGGCCGAGGCCACGGCGGCCGCGCCGAGACCGGCGAGGGCCGCCCGGCGGGCCCGGGCGCCGCCGAGGGCGAGGACGCCGGCGACGCCGAACGAGATCTTGGAATGGTCCGCGGCACGGGACAGGCGCCGCAGCGCCCGGTCGAGCGTCGGTGTGGAGGTGGCGGCCACCGCGGCGTACAACGCGCCGTCCACGGCGCGCAGCTCACCGAGCACGGTGCCACCGGACCGCTCCCGCGCACGTCGCGGGCCGTCGGTGTCCGGGGCGGGCTCGGGAGCCGCGTCGGTCGGTTCGGTCATCGGCCCCTGCTCGGTCATCGGCCCCTGCTCGGTCGACGTGGCGGACGCTGACGGGTGCCGGGCGCGATCGCGCCGTGCGCCCCGGCGCCGCACCATTCTGGTCCGGCCCGGCGGGCACGGCGCGTCGGCGGGACCGTACGGAGGACGGGCGCGCGGGAGGCACGCCGGGGTCCGCTCGGGCCGGTGCCCGACAGCCACGGATACGGGCGGTGGCGACGAGGCGTGTTCGTGGTCCGCGCGGGACCTTCGTGGTCCGCGCGGGATCGGGGGCTTCACGGGGACGGGGCTTTACGCGGACGGGTCGTGGGGCCCGGCGCCCCGGAGCTCGACCCGGCCGGGTGCCCCGCCGGCCACGGTTCCGGGTGGCGGCGGCAGCCGGTCGCACCGACGGCGCCGTGGCGGACGTACGCGTCCTGCTGCCCGCCGTCAGGCCGTGACGACCCGGACCCCCGCCTCCTCGAACCGCTCCACCAGCTCCGGATCGACCGCAGTGTCCGTGACCAGCGTGTCCACCGACGCGGTCGCGCAGATGCGGGCGAAGGCCCGCCGGCCGAGCTTGCTGGAGTCCGCGGCCACGACCACCCGCTCGGCGCGCTCGCACAGCACCCGGTTGATCGCGGCCTCGGCCTCGTCGTGGGCCGCCGCTCCGTGTTCCGCGTCGAAGGCGACGACGCCCAGCACCGCCACGTCCAGCGTCACCTGGCCGAGCACACCGTCCGCGAGGGGCCCGATCAGCTCGTAGGACTGCGCCCGGGCCACCCCGCCGGTCACCACGATCTTGAACTGCGGCCGGACGGCCAGCTCGTTGGCGATGTTGAGCGCGTTGGTGACCACGGTCAGCGCGGGCGTTCCGGAGGCCAGGTCGGCGCGCACGGCCAGCGCGCGCGCCACTTCCGTGGTCGTCGTGCCCCCGGTCAGCCCCACCGCCTCGCCGGGCGCCACCAGGGCGGCGACCGCGTGGGCGACCCGCTGCTTCTCCGAGACGCGGCGGGCCGTCTTGTAACGCAGCGGCAGTTCGTAGGACACCCCGTGGACGACCGCGCCACCGCGCGTCCGCACGAGCATCTGCTGTTCGGCGAGCCGGTCGAAGTCGCGGCGGATGGTCGCGGCCGAGACCTCCAGCTCGGTCGCCGCCTCCTCGACGTCCAGCCGGCCGCGCTCCACGAGCAGCTCCAGCAGCGCCTTCCAGCGGGCGTCGCGCGACATCCGCGCCTCCGTTCCTCGATCTTCGCCGACCCTAGCGCACCGTACTGTTCACCTGATTGCTTGATTGTGCTCGAAAGCTCGCTATATCTTGCAGGAACAATCAGATCGGTTGGCCGGCGGAACACGTCCGACGGCTGGCCGACACGGCCCAGTGACCGGGAGAACGCGGCATGACCCACGTCCAGGACGAACTCAAGAGCCAGCCCGAGTGCTGGAACCGCGCCGCCGTCGAGGCGGCGGGGCACAAGGCGGCGCTTCCGGCGGCGGGGGAGCGGGTGGCGATCGTCGGATGCGGCACCTCCTACTTCATGGCCCAGTCGGCGGCGGCGCTGCGCGAGGGAGCGGGCCTGGGCGAGACGGACGCGTTCGCCGCCTCCGAGTTCCCGCGGAACCGCGCCTACGACCGGGTCGTCGCCCTCACCCGCTCCGGCACCACCACCGAGGTACTGGAGCTGCTCACGGAGCTGAAGGGCCGGGTCCGCACCGTCGCGCTCACCGCCGACCCCGAGACGCCGGTCATGGCCGCCGCCGACGACATGGTCGTCCTCGACTACGCCGACGAACGGTCCGTCGTGCAGACGCGGTTCGCGACCACCGCGCTCACCCTGCTCCGCGCCCACCTGGGCCTGCACACCGACGCGGTCGTCGCCGACGCCCGCACCGCACTCTCCACCGAGCTGCCCGACGGACTGGTGGAGCGCACCCAGTTCACCTTCCTCGGCCGCGGCTGGACCGTCGGCCTGGCCAACGAGGCCGGCCTGAAGATGCGCGAGGCCTCCCTGTCCTGGACCGAGGCCTACCCGGCGATGGAGTACAGGCACGGCCCCATCAGCATCAGCACCGGGGGCACGGCCACCTGGATGTTCGGCGAGGCCCCCGAAGGGCTGGCCGAGCAGGTCCGCGAGACCGGCGCCATGTGGGTGCCCGGCGGTCTCGACCCGCTTGCCGAACTGGTCCGCGCCCAGCGGCTCGCCGTCGCCGTCGCGGCCGCCCGCGGCCTCGACCCGGACCGCCCCCGCCACCTCACCCGCTCGGTGATCCTCGCCCCCTGACGCCCGCCCTCAGACGCCCGGGAAGGAAGAGACCTTGCCCCTCGCCACCACCGGCGACCTGGTCGGCCGCGCCGCGGCCGACCGCTCCGCCGTCGCCGCCTTCAACGTCATCACCCTGGAACACGTCGAGGCGGTGATCGCGGGCGCCGAGTCCGTGCACGCACCCGTCGTCCTCCAGATCAGCGAGAACGCCGTGAAGTACCGCCGCGGCCGCCTGCTGCCCCTCGCCCGCGCGGCCGTCGCCGCCGCCGAGGAGGCGGCCGTGCCCGTCGCCCTGCACCTGGACCACGTCCAGAGCGACGGCCTGCTGCGCCGGGCCGCGGACGCCGGGTTCAGCTCCGTGATGTACGACGCCGCGCGGCTGCCGTACGCCGACAACCTCGCGGCGACCCGGGCCGCCGCCGACTGGGCGCACGCCCAGGGCCTGTGGATCGAGGCCGAGCTGGGCGAGGTCGGCGGCAAGGACGGCGCGCCGCCGCTCGACGCCCACGCGCCCGGAGCGCGCACCGACCCGGCCGAGGCCCGCGCCTATGTCGCCGACTCCGGCGTGGACGCCCTCGCCGTCGCCGTCGGCAGCTCCCACGCCATGACCACGCGCACCGCCGCCCTCGACCACGACCTGCTCAGGGAACTGTCCGGAGCGCTGGGCGTGCCCCTCGTCCTGCACGGCTCCTCGGGCGTCCCGGACAGCGAACTCGCCGCCGCGGTCGCGGGCGGCATCGCCAAGGTCAACGTCGGCACCGCGCTCAACATCGCCATGACCGGCGCGATCAGGGAGCACCTCACCGCCCGCCCCGAGGCGGTGGACGCCCGCGGCTACCTCGCCGCCGGCCGGGACGCCATGGCCGCGACGGTGGCGACGGTCCTGCGGGTGGTCGCCCGGAGCGCGCAGGCCGTTCCGCCTGCTACTTCCTGACCGCCTTCAGCACCACGAACTTCCGGTCGCCCGCCACCACCCGGCTGTTGCCGAACAGGCGCCGCAGCTTCACGTGGTACTCCAGGTGCCGGTTGCCCACGACCCACAGCTCACCACCGGGGCGCAGCACGCGCCGCGCCCCGGTGAACATCCGCCACGCCGTGGCATCGGTCGTCGCCTGGTGGGAGTGGAAGGGCGGGTTGTTGAGCACCAGGTCGACACTGGCGTCCGGTACCCCGGCCAGCCCGTCACCGACCCGGAACTCGGCGTGCCCCGCCGCCCCGTTGACCCGGTACGTCTCCTGCGCCGAGGCCACCGCCTGGAACGACTCGTCGGTGAACAGCACCTCGGCACCGGGGTCGGCCAGTGCCACCGCCGTGCCGACCACACCGTTGCCGCACCCCAGGTCCACCACCCGCCGGGCGCCGGCGTCCGGCAGGTGCCCGAGGAAGAACCGGGTGCCCACGTCGAGCCGGTCGGCGCAGAACACACCGGCGTGATTGACGACCGTACGGCCGGACAGCCGACCCACGTCGTCGGGGAGCCGGTAGGCCAGCGGCCAGGGACTGGCGGGCCGCCGCAGCGCGAGGTCGGGCTCCGCGAAGATCAACCGGGCCTTCTTCACGGCCAGTGAGGTCCGCGTCGGGCCCACGATCCGCTCGAACAGCCGCAGCGTCGAGGTGTGGATCTCCTTCACCATCCCGGTGCCGACGACGACCGTGCCCTCGTGCAGCGCCGGCGCCAGCCGCAGCAGCTGGTCCTCCAGCAGCGCCAGGCTCTTGGGCACCCGTACCAGCAGCACGTCGACCCGCTCCGGCGGCTGGTCCTGCGTGGTGAGCAGCCGCACCGAGCCGGGCTCGACGCCGGCGCGTTCCAGGTTGGCGCGCGTCGCCTCCTGCGCGAGGTGGGAGTCGGTGATCTGCACCGGCCGGTGCGCCGCCAGCGCCGTCACCAGCGCTCCCCAGCGGTCGCCGACGACCACGACCGTGCCGGACAGCGGGATCTCCCGCTCCGCAAGGTGGCCGAGGAGGTACTCGTCGGAGGCGTCCCAGGCCCGGAGCCGGTCGCGCGGGTCCTCGGGGAAGCGGGTCAGTACGTGCTCGCCCCAGGGGGTCTTCATGCGGTCGTCGCGGTCGTTCATCGTGTGCCCAGGCTAGCCGAGCGGCGACCCGCCCCCGGCCGCGCGAAGCGGGGCACGGTCCGGGGCGGTATCCGGGGGGCGGGAGACCCGGCGCGGGGGAGACGGGAGACGGGGAGGGCTGAGCCGGGAAGAGGCGCGACGGGGAGAGGCGAGACGGGGAGAGGGAGGATGGGGGCATGGACGCCGAGCTGTTCCCCAGGAGCCGTGGCGAGACCGCGCCCGGTGCCGTCCACGTGCCCGACTGGCTGGAGCCCGCACGCCAGAGTGAGCTGCTGCACGCCTGCCGTGAGTGGGCCCGCCCGCCGGCCGGACTGCGCACGGTCCGCACCCCCGGCGGCGGCACCATGACCGCCCGGCAGGTCTGCCTCGGCCGGCACTGGTACCCGTACGGCTACGCGCCCACCGCCGTCGACGGCGACGGCGCCCCGGTGAAGCCCTTCCCGGCCCGGCTCGGGCACCTCGCCCGCCGCGCGGTGACCGACGCGCTCGGCGCGGAGGCGGTGCCGGCGGAGCCCTACGACATCGCGCTGATCAACTTCTACGACGCCGACGCCCGCATGGGCATGCACCGCGACGCCGACGAGCGTTCCGACGCGCCCGTGGTCTCCCTGAGCCTCGGCGACACCTGCCTCTTCCGCTTCGGCAACCCCCGCACCCGCACCCGCCCCCACACCGACGTCGAGCTGCGCAGCGGCGACCTGTTCGTCTTCGGCGGGCCGTCGCGCCTCGCGTACCACGGGGTGCCGAAGGTCCACCCGGGCACCGCACCGCCGGAGTTGGGGCTCGCCGGACGGCTGAACATCACGCTCCGGGTCAGCGGCCTCTAGCCGCCCGCCGTGCACGGACCATGGGAGACTCCCCCTCATGAGTGGCAAGGCGGACCCCCGGGCGGCGGGGGAAGGGACCACCTCGAGGACGCGGCTGGACCGGGGGCGCGGTGCGCTCGGACCCGCGTTGGAGCTCGTGCACACCGGACGCGCCCCCACCCGGGCCGTCCTCACCGCGGAACTCGGCGTCACCCGGGCCACGGCCGGCGCGGTCGCCGCCGAACTGGAGGCGCTCGGCCTGATCCGGGTGGACGCCCGGCCGGGTGCCGCGGCCGGCTCCCAGGGCCGCCCCTCGCACCGCCTCGCCGTCGCCGAGGACGGACCCGTCGCCCTCGCCGCCCAGATCCACGCCGACGGCTTCCGCGCGGCCCTGGTGGGACTCGGCGGCCGGATCGTCGCCACCGCGCCCGGCTGCGAGGTCGTCGACGAGGACCCGGCGAAGGTGCTCGGCTCCGTCGTCGAGGCGGGCGCGGCGCTCCTCGCCGAGACGGGCCGGCGCTGCGTCGGCGCGGGACTCGCCGTGCCGTCCGCCGTCGCGGAGCCCGAGGGCCTGGCCCTGAACCCGCTGCACCTGGCCTGGCCCGCCGGTGCTCCCGTGCGGCGGATCTTCGCGGAGCAGGTGCGTGCCGCGGGCATCGAGGGACCCGCGTTCGCCGCGAACGACATCAACCTCGCGGCCCTGGCCGAGCACCGGCACGGCGCCGGCCGCGGCGCGCGGGACCTGCTGTGCGTGGCCACCGGCCATCGCGGCGTCGGCGGCGCCCTGGTCCTCGACGGCCGCCTGCACACGGGCAGTTCGGGCCTCGCCCTGGAGGTCGGCCACCTCGCCGTCAACCCCGACGGCCGCCCCTGCCACTGCGGGGGCCGCGGCTGTCTGGACGTGGAGACCGACCCGCTGGCCTTCCTCACCGCGGCCGGACGCGAGCAGGGTCCCGAGGCACCCCCGCTCCAGCAGTCCTACGACCTCATCCGCGACCACTACGGCGACCCGGCCGTCCGCACCGCCACCGAGACCCTCGTCGACCGCCTGGGCCTCGGCCTCGCCGGACTGGTGAACATCCTCAACCCGGACCGCATCATCCTCGGCGGCCTCCACCGCGCGCTGCTGGAGGCCGCCCCGGAACGGCTGCGCGCGGTCGTCGCCGGGCGCAGCCTGTGGGGCCAGAGCGGCGGCGTCCCCATCCTGGCGTGCGGCCTGGACCACAACAGCCTGGTGGGCGCCGCCGAACTGGCCTGGCAGCCGGTCCTGGACGACCCGCTGGGCGTACCGGCGTAGGGACGTCGTCGTCCCGTTCCGGCCGGCTCAGGCCCCCGGCGTGTCCCCGCCTCCGCTCGGTGCGTGGCTGAGATCGACGACGCAGAAGATGTTGCCGTCCGGGTCCGCCAGCACGACGAAGTCCGGGTCGGGCGGGTAGAGGTCCCACTCGACGGCCCGCGCCCCCAGCCCGGTCAGCCGCCGCACCTCCGCCCGCTGCTCCTCGGCGGAGTCCGTGAAGAGGTCCAGGTGCAGACGGGGACGGGGCTCGGGCGGCGACTCGCTGCGCAGCAGCCCGAGGGCGCGCCCGGAGCCGTCGGCGTGGGACAGGGTGCGCCACGTGTCGCTCGCCCACTCGCCGGTGTCGACCAGATCGAGCGCCGCCGTCCAGAACGCCACCGCGCGGGGCACGTCCGTCACACCGATGACCGGAATACCAAGTCTCAACATTCGCCCGACCCTACGCACCGGGTGCCCCCGCCGCCCAGCGACCGGTCGGCGGAGAGCAGTTCAGGTGACGGTGCGCGTGGAGAGCGGGCGGGAGCGGCCCGCGTACTCCGCGAGGGGTACGCGGGGTGCCGCCGGCCGTACGACGACCGGGACCCGCCTCGGGAGCGAGGCTCGGAAGCGAGACATCCGGACATCGCGACCGAGGAGTTGGACGACATGCAGACCCTGGCACACTTCGCCGACGGCGGACCCGGCCCCTGGATCCTGCTCTTCCCGCTGGTCTGGGCCCTGGTGATCGGCGCGGGCGTCGCGCTGCTGCGCCGCACCGTGTGGCGAGGACGCGTCGGCCCCGGCCGGCCGCGCACCGTCGACGGGAACTCGCCCATCGCCGTACTCGGCCACCGTTTCGCCTCCGGCGAGATCGACGAGGACGAGTACTGGCGCCGGCTGTCCGTGCTGGACGACCAGTTCGGCCGGGCGGGCAGGGGCGGCCCGGCATGACCGCGACGGCCGTGCCCCGGCGCGCCGCCGGCGCCGTCGACGCACGTCTGTCGTACGGGTGCGTCGCGCACGCCCCCGCGCACCGCGCACCGCGCACCGCGCCCCACGGCCCGGGGCCGGCCGGTTTCGGGGCCGGCCGAAGCACCGCCGCCGTGGGGCGGCGCGGGCTCAGGGGCTCACCCGGTCCGCCCGGTCCGCTCGGCTCGCCCGGTCCGCCTGGCCCGGCGCCGCCGACACGAGCCCGGGGCACGGGCCCCGCACGCGTGCGCCGTCGCGCGGCGCGCCACCTCCCGGCGCGCCACCTCCCGGTGCGCCACCGCGCGGTGCGGCACCTCGCCCCGCCGCCCGGCCGTCGCACCACCGCCCGCGGCGGCGACGGGTCACCGCCCGGTCAGCCGGCAACGGCCGACCGGGCGGGAGCGGGTTGCGGGCTGCCCAGGTCGACCCCGTTCCCGACCTCCGCGAAGGCGGCGGCCGGCACCTCCTCGACCAGACGGCGCGGCGGCCGGGTGGCGAGGGGAGGTGCGGTGGGCGGGGCGGCCGAGAGTGTCGTCGGGAGCGTGAACCAGACGACCTTGCCGGACTCGTCGTCCGGCCGGACGCCCCAGCTCTCGCTCATCGCCGCCACCATGGCGAGCCCCCGCCCGCACGTGGCGAGCGGCGCGGCGTCGTCCACCACGGGCAGCCGCGGATCGCGGTCGTGCACCGAGACCGTGAGCCGGTCCAGGAGCAGTTCCATCGCCACGGTGCACGTCTTGTCGCGCCGGGCATGCAGGTGGACATTGGTCAGCAACTCCGTCACGCCGAGCGCCGCCCGGTCGATCAGGAGATCCATATGCCAGTAGCGCAATTGCGCAGATACGATTCTGCGGACCTGGCCGATCCGCGACGGCAGGGCTTGCAGCTCCACCGTGCAATGTCTGCTTGGGTGACTGATCACGGCTGCGACTCCCCGACATAGAGGTCCGGAAGAACACGGAGTTCGGATCCAGCGGGACGCACGTGGCACGCGCCGCCCGCTGTCATGGCCGGCGGGCTGGTTCGCAGCGTTATCGCCGGTAAACCCAGAGTGACGTGAGACCAGCGTGACGCAAGGGGTTCGGCACCGCAACTTACGGACATCTCACGCGTGCTGCCCGGCCGCCCTGCGCACCGCCTCGATGAAACGACGGGCCGCCGGCGGCCCAGGTTCGCCCGGGGCGGGGTCCCGCTCGCCGAGGGTCAGCAGGTACCGCGTGCCGTTGAGGTCGGCCAGCGCCCGGTCCTGCGGGCCGAACCACGGACGGGAGGCGCGCACCGCCTGCACCGGCGCGCTGTCTATCTCGCTGCCGTAGCTGGTGAGCAACTCGACCCTGCCGCCGCTGATCCGCACCGTGCCGGCCCGGGTGAGTGAGCGCAGCCGCCTGCCGATCCGCACCCCCGTGGCCCTGAACTCCGGCTCCGCCATGCCGTCGCCCCCTCGCGCGCCTCGGTTCCCGGACCGTGCACCGCGGAGTGCCCGGTACCGGCGTGTGCCGTGCTCCCGTGTGCGCCCGCGGCGGGAACCGGTCCCGTCCGCTGGCAGTCTGCCCGCACCGCGCGCGGAGCACCAGTGCGCGCCGGTCCTTTCCGGGGGCGGCCGGAGCACTCGGGCGAGTGCGCCCCCACCGTGCCGCATTCCGCGACCCAGGGGTGCCTTTGAGGCTCTCAAAGGTGTGTTTATGCAGGTGAGAAGCGTGTGGAAGGTGTCTATGATCGAGGCGTCGGCCGCACGACACGCCGTCGGCGCGCAGCGTAAGGAGCCCCGTCGTGAGCACCATCCGGCAGTCCCGCACCGGCGCCACCCTCGACGTCGACCACAGTGACACCGCGTACCGCGCCTGGCTGAAAGAGGCCGTCCGCAAGGTCCAGGCCGACGCCAACCGCTCGGCCGACACCCACCTGCTCCTGTTCCCGCTCCCGGAACACTGGGGCATCGACCTGTACCTCAAGGACGAGTCGACCCACCCGACGGGCAGCCTCAAGCACCGGCTCGCCCGCTCCCTCTTCCTCTACGGTCTGTGCAACGGCTGGATCCGGCCGGACCGCCCGGTGATCGAGGCGTCCAGCGGCTCGACGGCCGTCTCCGAGGCGTACTTCGCCAAGCTCGTCGGCGTACCGTTCATCGCCGTCATGCCCCGCACCACCAGCACCGAGAAGATCCGGCTCATCGAGTTCCACGGCGGACGGTGCCACTTCGTGGACGACTCCCGGCGGATGTACGAGGAGTCGGCCCGCCTCGCGGCGGAGACCGGCGGCCACTACATGGACCAGTTCACCTACGCCGAACGCGCCACCGACTGGCGCGGCAACAACAACATCGCCGAGTCGATCTTCCGCCAGCTGCGGCTGGAGCGGTACCCCGAGCCGTCCTGGATCGTCGCCACCGCCGGTACCGGCGGCACCTCGGCGACCCTCGCGCGCTACGTGCACTACATGCAGTACGACACCCGGGTCTGCGTGGCCGACCCGGAGAACTCCTGCTTCTTCGAGGGCTGGACGACCGGCGACCCCGGCGTGGCCTGCGAGCGCGGTTCCCGGATCGAGGGCATCGGCCGGCCCCGGATGGAGCCGAGCTTCGTGCCCGGCGCGATCGACCGCATGATGAAGGTGCCCGACGCGGCGAGCGTCGCGGCCGTCCGCTCGCTGGAGCGGGTCATCGGCCGCAAGGCGGGCGGCTCCACCGGTACCGGGCTGTGGAGCGCGCTGAAGATCGTCGCCGAGATGGTGGCCGCGGGGGAGCGGGGCAGCGTCGTGACGATGCTGTGCGACCCGGGGGACCGGTACCTCGACAAGTACTACTCGGACGCCTGGCTCGCCGAACAGGGCCTCGACATCGAGCCGTACACGGCGGCCATCGACTCCCTGCTGCACACGGGCGCCTGGCCCGGCTGACCGGCCCCGGGCCGCGGTCCTACGCGTGCGCCAGGCGCCGGTCCAGCGACGTGACCGAGGTGCGGAAGGTCCGGCCGAAACCCGGACGCGCCCGGTCGAGCACGAAGCGGAACGGCGCCGTGCCGTCGGCCGCGAAGGTCCACCGCAGCCGCGTGCCGGTCGCGGTCGGCGTCAGCCGCCACTCCTCCAGCAGGGCCCGCGCACCCGGCGCGTTGGTGACGTCGACGCGATAGGCGTACACCTCGGGACGCTCGGCCGCCAGCACCGTCTCCACGAAGCGCGTACCGCCCCGGAGCCGGATCTCGCGGCCGGCGCCGTCACCGATGGGGCGGGCGGACGTCACCGCCGAGAACCACGCGGTCCACCCCGGCACATCTTCGGCGAGCGCGCGGAAGACCGCGTCCGGCGGCGCGGCCAGCTCCCGCGCGAAGACGAGGCGCACCGGAGCCGTCTCGACGAAGTCGAGACCGACCGGACGCAGACGGCGAGCCATGGACAACCCCCTCGCGGGCAGCCGCGCGCACGGACGGCGCGCGGACGATCGGCCGGGTGGCGCCACGATAGCCCGGGGCGCGTCGGGTGTCAGCGGGGCACGGGGCGAAGACGACCCGGTGCCGTGGCGGTCGCGGCGCACACCGGCCCACCGGGTCAGTCGGAGGCCGCCTCCGGCTCGCCCGCCACGACCAGCCCGAGGTGTTCGGCGACCTCCGCACGGGCCCCGGCCGGCAGGCCCGCGTCGGTCACCAGCGTGTCCACCTGCTCCAGCCCGGCGAACGAACTCAGCCCCACGACGCCCCACTTGGTGTGGTCCGCGACCACCACGACACGCCGCGCCGACTGCACGAGACGCCGGTTCGTCTCCGCCTCCGCGAGGTTCGGCGTGGACAGGCCGGCCTCGGCCGATATCCCGTGCACACCGAGGAACAGCATGTCGAAGTGGAGCGTCGCGATCGACTGGTCGGCGACCGGGCCCACCAGGGAGTCGGAAGGCGTGCGCACGCCTCCGGTGAGCACCACCGTCGCCGTGCCCTGCCGCGCCCCGGAGGTGCGCTGGGCCACATGGAACACGTCGGCCACCCGCACCGAGTTGGTGACCACGGTCAGGTCCGCCACGTCCACCAGCCGGTGCGCCAGCGCGTACGTCGTCGTACCGCCCGACAGCGCGATCGCGGCGCCCGGCGCGACCAGCTCCGCGGCGGCCCGGGCGATGTCCTCCTTGGCGGTCGGCTCCAGACCCGACTTGGCCTCGAACCCCGGCTCGTGCGTGCTGGCCTCGGCCACCGGAACCGCTCCGCCGTGCACCTTCTCCAGCACGCCCTGCCGGGACAGCGCGTCGAGGTCGCGGCGGACCGTCATGTCCGACACACCGAGCTTGCGGGTCAGCTCGTTGACCCGGACCCCGCCCCGGCGGCGCACCTCGTCGAGGATCAGGGCGCGTCGCTGCTCCGCGAGGAGGTTCGGATTCTCACTCACGTACGCTCCGGTCCTTTCGCCGCACACCGTCCGACACGCCGCCGCACTCGCTCCGATGAGGACTTCTCCCCGCACCCGTGCGCGGACGTCCATCCTCCCACGCCCCGCCGTCGCCCGCGCCACCGCTCCCCGCGCCCCTCCGGCGGCCTCCCGCCCGCCCTCACCGGTCACCCGGTTCGGGGAGATTCCGTGCCGAGGGGTGCACGACCGGCGCCGAACGGAGATCCTTGTGCCCGCACGGACAGAGCCGACGGGGCGTCACGGGGGAGTGCGGACACGTGGAGCAGGAGCAGAAGCAAGACCGGGAGCGGACCGGAGCGGGCGGACGGAAGACCCCGGGACCACGAGAGGGAACGGACGGGCGGACCGGTACCGCACTGGAACTCCTGGTGCACGGAGTCGGCGGCACCACGCCCGCGGAGATGCTGGACGACCCGCGCACCGTACGGATCACCGGCGACCACGTCGCGGCCGTCTACCGGCGCACCGAGGACGCCGACGCCGAGTCGCGCCCCGAGGACTACCGGGGCCGGCCGGTGCCCGAGGCCTACGTCTGGTGCAACCTCACGTCCGGCAACGGCACGCGCGCCCTGTGGCTGCTGCTCCTGCCCTTCATGGTGGTCAACCTCGCCCACTGGATGCGGCCCTCGGTCGACGGCCGGATCCGCACGGTCCGGCTCTACGGGCTGCTGCTGCGGCTCGCGGGCCTCAGCCTGACGGTGCTGCTGGTCGCCGCGGCCTGCGAGGTCGCGCTCGACCTCGTCGCCTGGCAGTGCGCGGGCACGCGTGCGTGCGCCGAGCGGCACTCCTGGCTGGGCTTCCTGTCGCCGGCCGGTCCGGACGGCGGCTGGTGGAGCCCGCCCGGCCGCAGACTCGCCCTCGCGGCCGCGGTGCCGGCCGCGCTCACCGGCCTGCTGTGGTACCTGTCGCTGCGCACCTGGCGGGCGTACGAGTCCCAGCAGCCGATGGGCCGCGAGCGCGACACCGAGGTGGACTCCGGCCGCACCGCGGCCCTCGGCCGGCCCGGATTCTGGTACGGGCGCCGACTGGTGGCCCGGCTGCGCGCGGCGCACACCGCAGCGGGCCTGCTGACCGTCGCCGCGGCCGTCGGCGTCCCCGCCGCCCGCTTCGACCGGCGGCCGGGCGGACCCGCGCCGCTCGACACGCTCGGCTGGGTCCTGCAGGGCGCGCTCGTCGCTGGGGCCGTCGCCGTGGTGGCTGTGACCTGCCGCCGGGGGCGCAGCGAGAACCGCCTCGACCGGGAACTCGACGAGCGCCTCGTACGACGGCTGCCGCTGGCCGCCCTCCTGCTGTTCGTCCTCGCCCTGCTGTACGGCGGCTGGACCCGTCCGGGCTGGACCTCGGCCGGGCGGCTGACCGGGGACACGACCTTCGGCGCCCTCGCCCTGGCGCAGGGCCTGCTGGTCGTCGTGCTCGCCGTGGTCGCCCACCTGCTCCACCGCAGCCGTCCCGACTCCCGCGCCGCGATCCGCGGCCTCGGCGGCCCGGCCGTCGCCCTGCTGGCCTGCGCCCTCGGCGGGGTGATGTCCGGCGGCGTCGCCCAGCGCGTGGGGGACTGGATGGACGGCACCGGCGCCCTCATCGACGGTCCGCCCGTCCTGCTCACCTGGCAGGCATCCGTCATCCCGCCGCTGCTCGTCGTCGTCCTGCTGCTGTGCGCCGCGCTCACCCGGCACACCCTGCGCCTGGCCCGCGCCGAACGGGACACCGTGGAGCGCGACCACCCCGGGGAGACCGGCGACACCGGACGCACCCGCCGCATCGCGTTCACCCGCGCCATGGCCACCCTCACCGACCGCGTGCCCGTCCTCGTCGCCATCGTCTCCGCCGCCACCCTGCTTCTCGGCGCCGGCGCCCTCGTGGGCGCCCTGACGACCGGTCAGGTCCCTGCCGAGGCCGCGCGCGGGACGTACGCCGTCGTCCACGGCGCCGCGCAGACCGCCCAGGCGCTGGGCTCCTGGCTGATCGGCCTCGGCTTCATACTGTTCGTCACGTGGGGCAGGCGCGCCTACAAGGACCCCTCCGCGCGGCGCAGCATCGGCATCCTGTGGGACGTCGGCACCTTCTGGCCGCGGGCCGCCCACCCCTTCGCGCCGCCCTGCTACGCCGAGCGCGCGGTGCCGGACCTCACCTGGCGGATGGCGACGTGGACCCGCGCCACCGGTGGGCGGCTGGTCATCTCCGGGCACTCGCAGGGCAGCGTCCTCGCCGCCGCGGCGTCCTGGCAGCTGGAGCCGGCGGCCCGCAAGAGAGTCGCCCTGCTCACCTACGGCTCCCCGCTGGAGCGGCTGTACGGCCGCTGGTTCCCGGCCCACTTCGGGCCCGAGGCGCTCGCCTCGCTGCACGAGGAGGTCGACTGCTGGCGCAACCTCCACCGGCGCACCGACCCCATCGGCGGCCCGATGCGGCTGCCGGGCGACGCGGGCCCCGCCGTGGACCGCACACCCCTCAAGGACCCGCTGACGTACGGCCGCACCGAACTCCACCCGCTGCCGGCGCCCATCCTCGGCCACTCCGACTACCAGGCCGACCCGGTCTTCGCCGAGGAACGCGCGCGCCTGCTGGCCCGGCTGCGCCCCGAGGTCCCGGCGCCCCGCCACACCGACGGCGCGACGCCACCCGTCCCGGCGGCGGACGACACGGTCGGGGACTGCTGACGGCCCGGGAGCGCCGGGGCGGTCACGGCAGTTCGGGCAGGTCGTCCGGGTACAGCAGGGTCAGGTCGTCCGTGCTGGAGTCGGCCAGCTGGGCGACCCGGCTCGCGTGGCGCTCGACCATCGCCTCGAAGGTCTGGCGGGCCGTGCGGCCGTTGCCGAAGGCCGGGCCCTTGGGGAGCGCGGTGAAGTACTCGGCCAGCGCCCCGGCCGTGCCCGGCGCCAGCCGGTACTCGTGTTCGTCGGCCTGCTGCTCCACGATCCGCAGCAGCTCCTCCGGGCCGTAGTCGCCGAAGGTGATGGTCCGGGAGAACCGGGACGCCACCCCCGGGTTGACGGACAGGAAGCGCTCCATCTCGGCGGTGTAGCCCGCGACGATCACGACGACCGCGTCCCGCTGGTCCTCCATCAGCTTGACCAGCGTGTCGATGGCCTCCTTGCCGAAGTCGCGGCCCGCGTCCTCGGGGGAGAGAGCGTACGCCTCGTCGATGAACAGCACGCCGCCGTGCGCCCGTTGGAACGCCTCCTGGGTGCGGATGGCCGTGGAGCCGATGTGCTCGCCCACCAGGTCCACCCGGGAGACCTCGACGAGGTGCCCCTTGTCCAGCACCCCGAGGGAGGCGAGTATCTCGCCGTACAGCCGGGCGACCGTCGTCTTGCCGGTGCCGGGGGAGCCGGTGAAGACCAGGTGCCGCTTGACCGAAGCGGCCTTCAGGCCCGCCTGCTGCCGGCGCCGGCCCACCTCGATCATGTCCGTCAGGGCCCGCACCTCGCGCTTGACGCTGTCCAGGCCGACCAGCGCGTCCAGTTCGCCGAGCACGGCCTTCGAGTCGCGCGCCGGCTGCGGCGGTGCGGCGGCCGCGACGAGGGGTTCCTGCTCGGTGGTGCGCTGCCCGGGGATGGAGCCGAGCAGGCCGGGGGAGTGCGCCAGCGTCTGCACCACCGGCTCCGGCGCGGACGGCGCCGTCAGGCCGGTGCTCTCGTCGCCGGTGCAGTCCTCGACGAGCGGACCGGAGTCGTGCGTCGTGTCCGGGCCGCCGTCCGCGAACTCGTAACCGCCGCGCGCGCACCGCTCCGTGCGGCACTTCCTGAGCGTCGTGCGGCAGCCGTCGATCACGTGGAAGCCGTAGCCGGCGCTGCCGGTCACCCGGCAGTTCAGGAAGCTGCCGCGGCCGCCCGCCGACACGTAGACACCCGCTTCGGAGGGCGAGTCGACCGTGCAGCGCTCGATGGTGGGGTCGGCGCCCTTGGTGACGATCACGCCGGTGCGGTTCCCGTCCAGGGTGCAGTTGTTCAGGGTGCCGCCGCTGCCGTGGTCGCGGAACCACGCGCCGGTGGCGGCGTCCCGGATGCGGCAGTCGTCGAGCTGCGCGGTGGCGCCGTCGCTCACCGACACGGCGGTGTTGCGGACCTGGGAGAGGTCGCTGTCGACGACGTCCGCGCGCGATCCGCGGTCCAGGACGAACAGGGCGTCCGGCACGTCGTGCACCCGGCAGGAGTCGAGCACGGCGGTGGCGCCGTCGCTGACCCAGACGGCCGGGTAGTCGCCGGTGCTGTCGAAGATCTCGCACTGGTTGGCGTCCACCCGGGTGCCCGGGTCCCACACCGACAGGCCGTTGCGCCCGAACTGGCGCACGCTGGTGCGGGTCAGGGTGAGGACCGAACGGGAACGCAGGTCGACCGCGTTCTCCGGGATGTCGTGGATGCGGCAGTCCGCGAGGGTGAGCACCGCGTCCGTGTCCAGGGTGACCCCGTCGCCGGTGGTGCGGTGCACGTCGCAGTCGGTCAGGTGCGCGGTGGCCCGGCCGGTCACGTGCACCCCGCTGCCCCGCACTTCGTAGACCTCGCAGCCGACGGCCTCCAGCGCGGAGCCCTCGCCCGTCGCCGTCAGTCCGGACCCCGCGGCGTGGTGGACGCGGCAGCGTTCGAGACGGGGGTGCGCGCCGGAGCGCACCGCGACGCCCGCCTGGCCGGCCGAGACGACCTCGCACTCCTCGAACACGCCGCCCCCGCCGTCCAGGACCGCGATGCCGACACCGGCCGGATTGTCGACGACGCAGCGCCGCACGGTCGGCCGCGCGCCGCCGCGCACCTCTATCCCGGACGCGGAACGCGCCACCACTCTCAGACCCAGCAGTTCCGGCGTGCCGTCCTCGACGAGCACCGCGGGCGCCGCCGCGTCCTGCGCCTCCACGTGCAGGTCCTGGACCACGGCCGAGGCGCGCACGGTCAGCGGGACCCCGTCGGCGGGCGCGATCCGTACCGAGCCCTGGGCCCCCTCGGGGCCGCGCAGGGTCACCGCCCGGCGGACGACGAGGTTCTCCCGGTAGGTCCCGGCGGCGACGGTGAGGACGTCCCCGTCCGCCGCGGCCTCCAGGGCTGCGGCGAGCGATGCGTACTCACCCGTGCGGCGCCGCCACCGCGAGGTGCCGGTGTGCGTCACCTGGACCGTGCCCTGTGCCATGGTGTTGCTCTGCCCCCACCTCGTCGTACGCGGGTCGTCGCCGATCGGTGTTCGGCCGGTCCACCGTAGCGTGCGCACAGGTGGTGGGTTGACCGGAGGCGGAAGCCGGTCAGCTGCCCGCGCCGGTCCTGCCCCAGTCCGGGCCCGCCCGCTCCCACTCCCGTTCCCAACGGGCGTACCGGCGGCGGACCATGCGCCACAGCGCGATCCGCCGGCCTGCCTCGACCAGGAGCGCCGTTGTGGCCGCGGTGCCGAAACCGGCCAGAACCGCGTGCGCGGTCGCGGTCTCGGGGTCGAGCGGACGGGCCACCGCACGGCCCTGCTCGTCCGTCCAGATCGCGAACCGGTCCCCGGCGCCCGGGTCGTCGAGCCCCACCAGCAACGGCCCTTCGTGCCGCGTGCCGTCCGGCGCGGTCCAGTCGGCGAGGACCCGGCTGCGCGGGTCACCGCCCGCGGCGCCCTCCGGGTCGGCCACGACCGGCGAACGGTCCAGGAGACGGACGACGGAGGCCGTCACCCGGTGCCGGGACTCGTGCTGAGCGCGCACCGACTGCTGCAGCGCGTCCTGCGCGACACCGCCCACGAGGACACCGGCCAGCGGCGCCACGGAGAGGATCAGCAGCAGACCGGCCAGCGCCGCCCACGCCTCGGCCAGATCGGTCGCACGGCACAGCGGGTTGCGCCGCCAGCGCCAGAGCCCCGCGATCGCCCGCACGTCCGCACCCCCTCCCGCTTCCCGCCACCCCCGGTCGGTTCCTCACGCATCCCCCACGAACCGCCCAACGAGCGGACCACCCACCGAATTCCCGGCCGCCGACCGGTGTCCGGAAATGATCGCAGGGCCGGTGGTGCCGGCCCTTTCGAGCCGTTGGGGGCACGTCGTCTGCGTTGTTCCAGTCAGTCGAGTCAGGCGGGTCGGTCGAGTCAGGCGGGTCAGGCGGGTCGTTCAGTCAGTCGGGCCGGTCGAGGATCCGCACCGGGTCGCCCACCCGGACGGTGCCGCGGCCGAGCGGGACCAGGTTCTGTCCGAAGACCAGCCCGCCGTCGACGCGCCGGTGACGCCCGAGGCTGTGCAGCGGCTCCGCGCCGCGCCGGGCGGTGTCGCGGTCGGTGGTCGTCACGACGCAGCGCCCGCACGGTTTGGCGACGCGGAAGGAGACCTCCCCGACGGCGACGCGCGACCAGCCGTCCTCCGCCCACGGCTCGGTGCCGGAGACGACCAGGTTCGGCCGGAACCTGTTCATCGGCACGGGACCCTCGTCCGCGTGGCCACCCCGCGCGATCAGGGAGTTGAGGGCGTCGAGCGACGCCGTAGTCGTGAGCAGCAGCGGGAAGCCGTCGGCGAGGGAAACGGTTTCGCCCGGCCGCCCGTACCGCGGGTCCACGGGCCGGCGCGTGGCGGGATCGTCCAGGTGCGCCAGCCGTACGTCCGCCCCGAGCAGGGCGCTGCACCAGGCGTGGGCCGCCTCGTCGTCCGCGGGGACCACCTCGACCTTGTCCCGGAAGAGCCGGACCGCAACCGTGCCCACCCCGCGCGGCACCGGCACCGTGAGCGGCCGCGTCCCGGGCGCGGACAGCCGGACGCCGCCGCCGGGCAGCAACTCGGCGGTGGCCAGGGCGAGGTGTGGCCGGCCGCGTTGTGTGACGACCTTTCCCCCGTCGTCGACCAGCATCCAGCGTCGGTCTCCGGCCGGCCCCCAGGGCTCCACCACGACCTCCCGGAGTGGCAGACTCCGGAACGCCTTGACCGGATGGATGTGAACCGACTGAAGCCGAGCGTTCCCCATGGGGTCATGGTGCCAGGCGGCACCGACGACTCCGGGGAGGGCTCAGTAACCCCGGTACTGCTGCTGGCCGTACGGGTCCTGGTACGGCGCGGGGGCCGGACGGGGAGCCGCCGGGCGCATCGCCTCGTACCCCGCGGGGCCGGGCGGGGCCGGCCGGGCCTGCTGCGGCTGCTGGGGCCCGGGGTAGCCGCGCGGCACGCCCGCCTGCTGCGGGATGTACGCGGCGGGGGCCTGCTGCAGCGGGGCGGGCTGCGGGGCCTGCTGCGGATAGCCGTAGGAGGGCTGCGAGGGGCCCGCCGGGAGCGCGGGCAGGGCGGACGGCAGCGCGGGCAGGTGGCTGCTGCTCGGCATGTCGTACGCGGCGGGGACCCGGATCGGGGCGATCTGCGGTGTGCCCCGTTCGGCCACGAGCGAGTCGTAGATCGGGGTGTCCGGGAAGGAGGCGGAGTAGTAGCCGCCGCCATAAGTGGAGCGGGGGGAGGTCATGGCCATAAGTTAAGCCCACGATGTGCTGGTTGGGGAGACCGATAAGAAGGTTGTTTTCCGTGTCCTCGGTGACCTGGAGCCCTCAATGCGAGCGAACTTGGGAAAATAGGGCGTCACATCGTGCATTTTTGAGGTAAAGGCCGAGTTCCGGGCGGGTTACCGGCGGTTGACCGCGCGTTCCGGGGTGCTCCTCGCGAGAGACGGGCGCCCGGGGGAATAGGTTGGGTGGCAGGAACTCGACGACGCGCCGGGACGCGGCCCGGCCAGGTGACACGTGATGGGGGCGGACATGTCAATGTCGAAAGGATCGAACACCCCGGTGCCCACGACGGCGCTGCGGGTGGAACTGGGCTGGCGGTCCGGCCCCGGCGTGCCCGACGCGGACGCCTCCGCCCTCCTCCTGGTGAACGGAAAAGTCCGTTCCGACGGGGACTTCGTCTTCTACAACCAGCCCTCGCACTCCTCCGGCGCGGTCCGGCACGAGGGGAAGCAGGACGCGGGCGGGCGGGTGACCGACAGCCTGCTCGTCGACCTCGCGCGCGTGGAGCCCGCGATCGAGACCGTGATCCTCGCCGCGTCCTCGGACGGCGGGCGGTTCGGGCAGGTGCCCGATCTCTGCATCGAGGTCCGCGACGCGGCGCAGAACACCGTGGTGGCCCGCTTCGACAACCCGGGAGCGACCGTCGAGACGGCCTTCGTGCTCGGCGAGTTCTACCGCCGCCAGGGTGCCTGGAAGTTCCGCGCCGTCGGCCAGGGGTACGACACCGGACTCGAGGGTCTGGCCACGGACTACGGCATCTCCGTGGACGAGCCGCAGCAGGCGGCCCCGGCCGCAGCTCCGCCGGCGACCCCACCCGCACCGGCACCCCCGCCCGCGCCGCCGGTCGCGCCGCCGCCCCCGCCGGCAGCCGCAGCACCCGCGGCCCCGCCCGCCCACTCCGCTCCGCCCGCCTCTCCCGCTCCGCCCGTCGGACAGCCGGCCGCCGCGCCGGTCCGGCTGACCAAGGTCACGCTCACCAAGGCGGCGCCGTCCGTCTCGCTGACCAAGCAGGGCGGCACCTCCGGCGCCATGCGCGTCAACCTCAACTGGCAGACGCGCAAGCAGTTCTCCGGCTGGGCCCGCAAGCTGGGCCGCTCGGTCGCCACGCACGACGACCTCGACCTCGACCTGTGCTGCCTGTACGAACTGAGCGACGGCAGCAAAGGCGTCGTCCAGGCGCTCGGCAACGCCTTCGGCGCCCTGCACCAGCCGCCGTTCATCCACCTCGACGGCGACGACCGCACCGGCGCCGTGGCGGCCGGCGAGAACCTCACCATCAGCCTCGACCACCAGCGGTACTTCCGGCGCATCCTCGTCTTCGTGACCATCTACCAGGGCGCCCGCTCCTTCGCCGACCTGCACGCCACCGTCACCCTCGAGCCGCAGTACGGCGCGCCGGTCGACTTCTCGCTGGACGAGTGCACCGTGCCCTCGACGGTGTGCGCCCTCGCCCTGATCACCAACACCGGGAGCGACCTCGTGGTCCAGCGCGAGGCCCGCTACCTGGTGCCCGAACGCGGGGTGAGCCCGCAGCGCACCGTCGACCACGCCTACGGCTGGGGCATGAACTGGACCCCCGGCCGGAAGTGACCGGCGGCGCCCCGCCCGGTGCTCAGCCCTCCTCGGGGACGACGCCGGGACGCGCGTAGGTGCGGCCCTTCCAGGCCGCGCCGCGTCCCCGGTAGTGCCGCACCGCCGAGTCGACCGTCATCAGCAGGTACAGGAACGCGGTGAACGGCAGCAGCGGAGCCAGCCACAGCGGCTGCCGGTAGTAGCGCAGCATCGGCGTGTACGTGCCCGCCATCACCAGCCAGGCGGCGGCCCCGGACACGCCGGTCGCCGCACTCGCCGTCACCGCGCCCACCACCACCGACACCGGCGGCACCAGGTACACCAGCGCGAGACCGACGACCGTCCCGGCCAGCACCAGAGGGTTGTGCCGCAGCTGGGCGTACGCGCTGCGCGCGACCATCCCCCACAGGTCGTGCAGCCGGGGATACGGACGCACGCTGTCCACCCCGTCCGCCAGCCCCAGCCAGACCCGGCCGCCCACGCCCCTGACCGCCCGGGCCAGGGCCACGTCGTCGATGACCGCGTCCCGGATCGCGTCGGGGATCCGGGCCCGCTCGGCGGCCTCCGCGCGCAGGAGCACGCAGCCGCCCGCGGCCGCCGCCGTCCGCGTCGCCCGCTTCGCGGCGCGCCCACCGCCGATCCACCGGAACGGATACAGCTGGGCGAAGAAGTACACGAAGGCCGGCACCACCAGCCGCTCCCACCCGCTCTCCACCCGGAGCCGGGCCATCTGGGACACGACGTCGAAACCGCCCGCCCCGGCCGCCGACACCAGCGAGCGCAGACTGTCCGGGGCGTGCGCGATGTCCGCGTCCGTCAGCAGCAGGTACTCGGGCCCACGCGCGCGTGCCAGACCCATCCCGTGCCGCACCGCCCACAGCTTGCCCGTCCAGCCGGCGGGCGGTTCCCCGGGCGAGGCCACGGTCAGCGGCAGCCCCGCGTGCCGCCGGGCCAGCTCGCAGGCCAGCGCTCCCGTGCCGTCCGTACTGCCGTCGTCGATCAGGAACACCTCGGCCCGCCCCGGATAGTCCTGCGCCAGCAGCGAGGGCAGGCTCGCGGGCAGGACCGCCGCCTCGTCGCGCGCGGGGACGACGACGCACACCGGGGGCCAGGCACCGGGCTCCTCCCGCGCGGGGAGTCTGACGTCCGTGCGCCAGAAGAACCCCCGGGCGAACAGCAGCCACAGCCAGGCGGCGAGGGAGAGGGCGGATACGACGGTCACGACGGAGGTCCACACATCGGCGCTCACGAGCGCAGTCTGCCCCACGACCCCGGTCCGCGGCGGCTCATCGACTATGGTTGCCGGGTGAAGATCGCGCTCATGGACTCCGGAATCGGTCTGCTCGCGGCCACCGCCGCGGTACGGCGCCTGCGGCCGGACGCCGATCTCATCCTCTCCCTGGACCCCGACGGCATGCCCTGGGGCCCGCGCACCCCCGAGGACCTGACCCGGCGGGCCCTCGCCGTGGCCGAGGCCGCCGCCGCGCACCGCCCGGACGCGCTCATCGTCGGCTGCAACACCGCCACCGTCCACGCGCTGCCCGCGCTGCGCGCCCGGTTCGAACCGGTGCTGCCCGTCATCGGCACCGTACCGGCGATCAAGCCCGCCGCGGCCGGGGGCGGGCCCGTGGCCATCTGGGCGACACCCGCCACCACGGGCAGCGCCTACCAGCGCGGGCTCATCGAGGAGTTCGGCGGCGACGCCGGCGTCACGGAGGTCCCGTGCCCGGGGCTCGCCGACGCCGTCGAGCACGCGGACGAGGCGGCGATCGACGCCGCGGTCGACGCCGCGGCGGAGCTCACCCCCGACGGGGTGACGACCGTGGTCCTGGGCTGCACCCACTACGAGCTGGTCGCCGAGCGCATCCGCGCGGCCGTGCAGCGCCCCGGCGCCCCGCGCCTCGTCCTGCACGGCTCCGCCGGTGCGGTCGCCGCCCAGGCGCTGCGCCGCATCGGGGCCCGGCCCGACCCCGGCGCCCCGGCGCAGGGCACCCTCACCGTGCTGCTCAGCGGACGTGCGGGGGTGCTGCCCGCGCCCGCGTCGGCCTACGAGGAGGGCCGGCTCCTGCGCGCGGTCGCGCCGGCCCGCTGACCGGCGGGTCCGCCCGGTCGGCCCAGTCACGCTGCGCGACGAGGTACCGGCGCAGCGAATTCTGAGTAACCTCATATCCATGAGGCATCGCCACGGCGAGACCACCCCCCAGTCGAACGTC
The DNA here is from genome assembly GCF_000721235.1 of Streptomyces olivaceus. Lineage (GTDB taxonomy): Bacteria > Actinomycetota > Actinomycetes > Streptomycetales > Streptomycetaceae > Streptomyces > Streptomyces olivaceus. The sequence continues at coordinate 199,770 of NZ_JOFH01000001.1, read as the reverse complement.
TGGACCGGACGTGCCACCAGCCGGGTCCAGTGGTTCCTCGCACTCATCGGCGCCGCCTGCCTGGCGTTCGGCATCGCTCTGGCCGTCGAGTCGGCCTGGGAGTCCGGTGTCGCCCCGCTGGCCATGGCGGTCGTCGGCTGCATCGCGGCGGGGCTGCTGGCCCTCTTCGGCACCCTCGCGTTCGTGCACGTCGCGCTGAGAGTCGACGAGGACTGCCTGGAGGTGCGCTGCGGCCACATCGGTCTGCCGAGGCGCCGCATCCCCCTCTCGCACGTCGCGGGCGCCGAGTTCGCCCCGCACGTCACCCCGCGCCACTGGGGCGGCTGGGGCTACCGCTGGCGGCCGGAGATGGGCACGGCCGTGGTCGTGCGGCGCGGGGAGGGCCTGGTCCTGCGGCTGTGGGACGGCCACACCTTCACGGTCACCGTGGACGACGCGGAAGCGGCCGTCCAGGTCATCAAGGGCCGCCTCCGCCCGAAGGCACCGGGCCCCGCCCACTGACACGCCCCGCCCACCGACACGCCCCGCCCACTGACACGCCCCGCCCACCGACCGCCGGACGCCGGGGCCGCGTGCCGACGCGGCAGCACCGGGCCCGCCCCATCGGACGGAGCGGCCGCACGGGCCGGACACGGTCGGCACGGACGCGCCGGACCCGGCCGCGCCGCCCGGCCCTGCGGGTGCCGCGGACCGTCCTGTCCGCCGCGCCGGCACCCGCCGTACACTCCGGTGGGTGACAGCCACCGCAACCTCCGTCGGCGAGCCGGACCGGACAGAGCCGCAGACCAGCCCCGCCTCCCGGGCCGCCGAGCGGCTCACGCGTCTGGCCCCGGCCGCGGCCGCCGCGCTCTCGGGGGTGCTGCTCTACGTCAGCTTCCCGCCCCGCACCCTGTGGTGGCTGGCCGTGCCCGCCTTCGCCGTCCTCGGGTGGGTGCTGCGCGGCCGCGGCTGGAGGGCGGGGCTCGGCCTCGGCTACCTCTTCGGCCTCGGCTTCCTGCTGCCCCTGCTGGTGTGGACCGGCGTGGAGGTCGGCCCCGGCCCGTGGCTCGCCCTGGCCGCGATCGAGGCGCTCTTCGTCGCGGCGGCCGGCGTGGGCGTCGCCGCGGTGTCGCGCCTGCCGGGGGCGCCGGTCTGGGCCGCGGCGATCTGGGTCGCGGGGGAGGCCGCACGCGCGCGGGTGCCGTTCGAGGGCTTCCCCTGGGGCAAGGTCGCGTTCGGCCAGGCGGACGGCGTGTTCCTGCCGCTCGCCGCGGTCGGCGGCACACCGGTACTCGGCTTCGCGGTCGTCCTGTGCGGGTTCGGCCTCCACGAGGCCGTGCGCCTGGCCGTCCGGGCCCGCCGCGGCGGCGGGGTACGGCGCGGAGCCGCCGCGGTCGCCCTGCTCGGCGTGGCCGTGCCCGTCGGCGGCGCCGTGGCCGCCCGGCCGCTGGTCAGCGACGCGGCGGAGGAGGGGACCGCGACCGTCGCGGTGGTCCAGGGCAACGTGCCGCGCGCGGGCCTCGGTTTCAACGCGCAGCGCCGGGCCGTACTCGACTACCACGCGCGGGAGACGGAACGCCTGGCCGCCGAGGTGAAGGAGGGGAAGGCGGAGCGCCCCGACTTCGTCCTCTGGCCGGAGAACTCCTCGGACATCGACCCCTTCGCCAACGCCGACGCCCGCGCGGTCATCGACCGGGCCGCCGACGCGATCGGCGTGCCCATCTCGGTCGGCGGCGTCGTCGACCGCGACGGCAGGCTGCTCAACGAGCAGATCCTGTGGGACCCGGACAAGGGCCCCGTCGACACCTACGACAAGCGGCAGATCCAGCCCTTCGGCGAGTACCTGCCGCTGCGCTCGCTGATCGGGGCGATCAACGACACCTGGACCACCATGGTCGCCCGGGACTTCAGCCGGGGCAGCGAGCCCGGCGTGTTCACCATGGCCGGCACCGAGGTCGGCCTGGTCACCTGCTACGAGGCGGCCTTCGACTGGGCCGTGCGCTCCGAGGTCACCGACGGCGCGCAGATGATCTCCGTGCCCAGCAACAACGCGACCTTCGACCGCAGCGAGATGACCTACCAGCAGCTCGCCATGTCCCGGGTCCGCGCGGTGGAGCACAGCCGGACCGTGACGGTCCCGGTGACCAGCGGCGTCAGCGCGATCATCATGCCGGACGGCAGGATCACCCAGAAGACCGGCATGTTCGTGGCGGACTCCCTGGTTCAGGAGGTGCCGCTGCGCTCCACCGAGACGCCGGCCACCCGGCTGGGAGTGGTGCCCGAGATCGCTCTGGTGCTGGTCGCGGCCGGCGGGATCGGCTGGGCGGTCGGCGCGGGCGTGCGCGGCCGGCGCGCCCGTTAGGGTCGTTCGCATGGCTACTCCCGACTTCATCCGTGATCTGCGCGTCACCGCCGGACACCAGCTGCTCTGGCTCCCCGGTGTCACCGCCGTCGTCTTCGACGACGAGGGCAGAGTGCTGCTCGGCCGGCGGTCCGACAACGGGCGCTGGTCACTCGTCGGAGGCATCACGGAGCCGGGCGAGCAGCCTGCCGCCTGCGCGATGCGGGAGGTCGAGGAGGAGACCGCCGTCCGGTGCGTCGTCGAGCGGCTGGTGCTCGTCCAGGCGCTCGACCCGGTCACGTACGACAACGGGGACGTCTGCCAGTTCATGGACATCACGTTCCGCTGCCGCGCCGTCGGCGGCGAGGCCCGGGTCAACGACGACGAGTCGCTGGAGGTGGGCTGGTTCGCCGTGGACGCGCTGCCGGACCTCAACGAGTTCGGGCGGTTCCGGATCAAGCAGGCCCTGTCCGACGCCCCCGCGTGGTTCGATCCCACCGGTCCCCTCTGAGTCCCGACCGCCCCCGGGGCCGCACGCCGCCGTGGGGCAAGCACGCGTCCAGGAGCCGTCCGTCCGGACGCGTGATCACCCCGGGGGAGAGGCCGCCGTGCTCTGCCGTACCACCAGCCGGGTCGCCAGTTCGATGCGCCGGGCCGCCCGGCCCGGGGTGCGCGGGCCGAAGAGCATGCGGGTGGCCTCCTCCGCCATGTGCCGCAGCGGCTGGTGGACGGTGGTCAGGGGCGGGCTCGACCACTGGGCCAGCGGTACGTCGTCGTAGCCGACCACCGAGAGGTCCTGCGGCACCCTCAGCTCCCTGACCCGCGCCGCCTCCAGTACGCCGAGCGCCTGGAGGTCGCTGCCCGCGAAGACCGCCGTGGGCCTGCCGGGACCGGCGAGCAGATCCATGCCGTGCTCGAAGCCGCTCCGCACGCTGTAGTCGCCGTGCCGGACCAGTCGCGGGTCGGCCGGCAGGCCCGCCATGGCCATGGCCGAGCGATAGCCGTCGAGGCGGGCCAGCGAGCACAGCATGTCCTCGAACCCCGTGACGATCGCGACGCGTCGGTGCCCGTGGCCGGTGAGGTGGCGGGTGGCCGCCAGGCCCCCGGCCCAGTTGGCGGCGCCCACCGACGGGACGTCGGGGTCGGGGGCGCCGGTCGGGTCGACGATGACGAAGGGGATGTTCCAGGACCTCAGCCGGTGCTTCACCTCCGCCGGCAGGGAGGAGAACACCAGCACGACACCGCGCGGTCTGCGCCGGAGCACCCCCTCGATCCAGTCCGGCCCGGGCGCGTGCCGGGTGCCGCTGCGGGTGAGCACCACGTCGGCCCGGTTGGCCCGGGCCACCGCCTCCACGCCCCGGACGAGTTCCATCGCCCAGACGCTGTCCAGCTCGTGGAAGACGAGTTCGACGAGCTGGGAGCGCGGCGGGCTCGGGATGCGGCGGCGGTAGCCGTGCAGGGTCAGCAGCCGCTCGACCCGGGCCCGGGTGCGACTGGAGACATCCGAACGACCGTTGAGAACTTTCGAAACTGTCGAAGGGGAGACCCCGGCCTCCGTCGCCACCTCGGCCAGCGTGATCCGCGCTCCCACCTCAACTCCCTCTTGCATCCGGGCAGGATAGGCCATGCCGTCGATAACGTTTTGAGCCGGCAGTTGCACGGCCATTGACCAGAAATCCTGTCTGACTCTACTGTCCGACCAGCATGGACTTTCGGTGATGGTGCCGAAACTTTCGAAAGGCGAACGATGACTACACGTGCGCTCATGCCCAGACTGGTCGCGACCGGCGCGACGCTCGCCCTGGCGCTGAGCCTGTCGGCCTGCGGAGACGGGAACGGCGGGGGGTCGTCCGACGACGACAAGATCCATGTCCTGGTCTACGGGGACGCCAGCAACAAGGTCGAACAGCAGATCGTCGACACCTTCAACAAGACCTCCGACGTCAAGGCGGTCCTCGACACCATCCCCGGGGCCGATTACCAGAAGAAGCTTCAGACGATCATCAACACCCCGCAGGCCCCGGACGTCTTCTACAACTGGGGCGGCGGCAGCATCAAGCCGTTCGTCAAGGCGGATCTGCTGCTGCCGCTCGACGACTTCATCAAGAAGGACCCGGACCTGGAGAAGAAGTTCCTGCCGGCCGTCTTCGACAACGCCGTCATCGACGGCAAGCCCTACGGCGTCCCGATGCGCGGCACCCAGCCGGTCCTCCTCTTCCACAACAAGGAGGTCCTCGACAAGGCGGGCGTCCAGCCGCCGAAGACCTGGGACGAACTCCTCGACGCCGTCGGCAAGCTGAAGGACGCGGGCGTCACGCCGATCGCGCTCGGCGGCGGCGACGTGTGGCCGACGCAGATGTGGTTCCAGTACCTCTACGACCGCATAGCCGGCCCCGAGCTGTTCGCGAAGGCCATCGGGGGCGACAAGAGCGCCTGGGAGAGCGCGGACAGCAAGAAGGCCCTGGGCATGATCCGGGAGCTCGTCGACGCCGGCGCCTTCGGCAAGAACTACGACTCCGTCAAGTACACCAACGGCGGCTCGGTCCAGCTGGTGGCCTCGGGCAAGGCAGGCTTCGAGCTGATGGGCTCCTGGTACTTCTCCCAGCAGCTGACGGACCACAAGGAGTTCGCCGAGAAGGGGCTCGGCTACACCACCTTCCCGGCCGTCCCCGGCGGCAAGGGCGACCCGGCGGACGTCGCCGGCAACCCCAACAACTACTACTCCGTGATGAAGAAGACCAAGCACCCCGAGGCCGTCGCCGAGTTCCTCAAGCTCATGTACTCCGACGAGTTCGTCAAGGCGCACCTGGAGATCGGCAACCTGCCGACCACGACCAACACCGACCAGTTCATCGACACCTCGGGCACCCCCGAGTACTCGCACTTCCAGTACGACCTCGTCGCCGACGCGCCCTCGTTCCAGCTCTCCTGGGACCAGGCGTACCCGCAGAAGGCGAGCTCGGACATGTACAAGGCCATCCAGCAGTTCTTCAGTGGAACGCTCGACACGGACGGCTTCATCAAGGCCATGCAGGCCCTCCCCACCGAGTGACGAACGGCTGATGACCACAGACCTCACGAGCGCCCCGCCCGCCGCCGGACACCGCAAGGAGTCCCGGCGGCGGCCGCCCGCCTCGTCCGCGACGAAGGTGGGCCGCCCCGGTTTCGGCTGGGCGCTGCCCGCCGCACTGTTCTTCGCCCTCTTCGCGATCGTCCCGCTGATCATGGTGGCGGTGCTGTCCTTCATGGCCTGGGACGGCATCAGTTCGCCCGAGTTCGTCGGCATGGACAACTGGTCGCGCCTGATGGACGACCCGGTGATGCTGGAGAGCATCTGGCTGACCCTGCTGCTGACCACGCTCGGCGTGGTCCTGCAGACCCCGCTGAGCATCCTGCTCGGCGTCTGGGCCGCCGGCCACCAGCGCAACCGTGCCGTCCTGTCGGTGATCTACTTCATTCCGCTGCTGCTGTCCGCGACGGCCGTCTCCGTGCTGTGGCGGGCGCTGCTCGACCCCAACTTCGGCATCCCGGCCGACGCCGCCTGGCTGTTCGGCGACGGCAACCTGTTCGGTGAACAGGCCAGTGCCGTCGGAGTGCTGGCGTTCGTCAGCACCTGGCAGTTCACCCCGTTCCACACCCTGATCTACCAGGGTGCCGCCCGCGCGGTCCCGCAAGTGCTGTACCAGGCGGCGGAGATCGACGGGGCGGGCCGCTACCGGCAGTTCTTCCACATCACGCTGCCGCAGCTGCGCACCTCCATGATCACCTCGATGATCCTGATGATCGTCGGCGGTCTGACCACGTTCGAGACGGTCCTGATCCTGACCCAGGGCGGTCCCGGCACCGACACCACGATCAGCGCCTACTACATGTACGACAAGGCCTTCAAGAGCTTCGACTACGGCACCGGTTCCGCGATCGCGCTGGCCCTGGTCGTCGCGGCCACGATCATCTCCCTGGTCGTCGTCCGGGTCTCCGGATACGACAAGATGCGCAGCTCCATGGAAGGTGTGTCATGAGGCGCCGACCGAACTACCTGGCCGGCGCCGGCTCGCTCGTCTGGCTCTTCCTGGTCGGGCTGCCGCTGTACGTGCTGCTCGCCGCGACGCTGCGCACCCGCGAGGACTACGCCGAGAACGGCCCCGTATCGATACCGGACAGCTTCACGCTGGACAACTTCACCGGCGCCTTCGACTCGGGCTTCGGCCGGTACTTCTTCAACACGCTCGTCGTCACCGCCTGCGTGATCGGCATCGTGCTGCTGCTGGTCCCGCCGCTCGCCTACGCGATCGTCCGCAGCCGCGGCCGGACCACGTCGGCGATCTTCCGGCTGTTCCTGCTCGGCCTCGCCATCCCGGCGCAGGCCGTCATCGTGCCGATGTTCTACCTGATCAGCGAAGCCGGGCTGTACGACAACCTGTTGGGTGTCATCCTGCCCACGGCCGCGTTCTGCCTGCCGATGTCCGCGCTGATCCTCAGCGGCGCGATGCGTGACATCTCGCCCGAACTGTACGAGGCCATGGCCATGGACGGCGCCAATCCGCGGCGCATGTTCTTCCAGCTCGTGCTGCCGCTGTCCCGCGGGGGACTGTCCACGATCGTGGTGTTCTCCGCGCTCCAGGCATGGAACGGCTTCCTGTTCCCGCTCGTGCTGACCCAGTCCGAGTCCACCAAGGTGGTCACCCTGGGCCTGTACAACTTCCAGACCGCGCACGGGATAGACATCCCGGGTCTGCTGGGAGCCGTGGTGCTGTCCATGGTGCCCATCCTGCTCGTCTACCTGTTCGCCCGTCGCGCCCTGGTCCGGGGCCTGATGGGTGTCGGAGGAAAGTGACCGCCAACGTGGCCGAAGAGAAGACCCCCGCAGTCCCCGTCTGGAACGACCCCGCCCAGTCCCTCACCGTCCGGGTGTCCGCGCTGATCGAGGCGATGACGCCCCAGGAGAAGATCGCCCAGCTGTACGGCGTGTGGGTCGGCGCGTCCAACGAGGGCGGAGACGTCGCCCCCCATCAGCACGACATGGAGGAGGCCGTCGACCTCGACGCGCTTCTGCCCGCCGGCCTCGGCGAGCTCACCCGCCCCTTCGGCACCGCCCCCGTCGACCCGGCACTCGGCGCGCTCTCGCTCATGCGCACCCAGGCCCGCATCGCCGCCGAGAACCGCTTCGGCATTCCCGCCCTCGCGCACGAGGAGTGCCTGGCCGGTTTCGCCGCCTGGGGCGCGACCGCCTACCCTGTCCCGCTCTCCTGGGGCGCCACCTTCGATCCGGTCCTGGTGCGGCGGATGGCCGCCGCCATCGGCCGTGACATGCGGTCCGTCGGCGTCCACCAGGGGCTCGCGCCCGTCCTTGACGTGGTGCGCGACGCCCGCTGGGGCCGGGTCGAGGAGACCATCGGCGAGGACCCGTACCTCGTCGGCACCGTCGGCACCGCCTACGTGCAGGGGCTGGAGGAGGCCGGCGTCGTCGCCACCCTGAAGCACTTCGTCGGCTACTCGGCCTCCCGCGCCGGACGCAATCTCGCGCCCTCCTCCGTCGGCCCGCGTGAGCGCGCCGACGTCCTGCTGCCCCCCTTCGAGATGGCCGTCCGTGAGGGCGGCGCCCGCTCGGTCATGCACGCCTACACCGACATGGACGGCATCCCCGCGGCGGCCGACGAGGAACTTCTCACCGGGCTGCTCCGCGACGCGTGGGGTTTTGACGGCACCGTCGTCGCGGACTACTTCGGCATCGCCTTCCTCAAGACGCTGCACGGCATCGCCGGCGACTGGGCGGACGCCGCCGGAGCCGCCCTGCGGGCGGGCGTCGATGTCGAGCTGCCCACCGTCAAGACGTTCGGCGCCCCCCTGGTCGAGGCCGTCGCCGACGGCCGCGTGCCCGAAGCGCTGATCGACCGCGCCCTGCGCCGGGTACTGGCCCAGAAGGCGGCGCTCGGGCTGCTCGACCCGGACTGGGACCCGGCGCCGCCCGCGCTCCACGGCGCCGGCCTCGACGACCCCGACGCCCTGCGCGGCAGCATCGACCTGGACGGTCCCGGCAACCGCGAACTGGCCCGCACGGTCGCCGAGGAGGCGGTCGTGCTGCTCAGCAACGACGGCACCCTCCCGCTCGCTGGGCCCCGCCGCATCGCCCTGCTCGGTCCCAACGCCGACGAACCCACCGCCGTACTGGGCTGCTACTCCTTTCCCCAGCACATCGGCGTGCACCACCCCGACAGCCCGGTCGGCATCGAACTGCCCACCCTGCGCGACACCCTGGCCGCCGAGTTCCCCGACGCGGAGTTCAGGGCCGTGCGGGGCACCGGCGTCGACGACGGCGACCTCTCCGGCATTTCCGAGGCCGTGCGCGCGGCGCGGGACGCCGACGTCGCCGTGGCCGTACTGGGTGACCGGGCCGGGCTGTTCGGACGCGGCACCAGCGGCGAGGGCTGCGACGTCGAGTCACTGACCCTGCCCGGCGCCCAGCAGCAGCTCCTCGACGCCCTCCTGGACACCGGCACCCCGGTCGTGACGGTGCTGCTCGCGGGCCGGCCCTACGCCCTGGGCCGCGCCGCGACCGAATCCGCCGCCATCGTCCAGGCCTTCTTCCCCGGCGAGGAAGGCACCCACGCCATCGCCGGGATACTCAGCGGACGCCTCAACCCCTCCGGGCGCCTCCCCGTCAGCGTGCCCCGCACACCCGGGGCCCAGCCCACCACCTACCTCGGCCCACGCCTCGCCCACGCCAACGACGTGTCCAACATCGACCCGACACCCGCCTTCCCCTTCGGACACGGCCTGACCTACACCACGTTCGACTGGACGAACCTGATCGTGGACTCCCAAGAGGCGTCCACCGACGGCGAGTTCAGCCTCGCCCTCACCGTCCGCAACACCGGCCGGCGCCCCGGCACCGAGATCGTCCAGCTCTACCTCCACGACCCCGTCGCCTCCGTCGTCCAGCCGGTACAGCGCCTCATCGGCTACACCCGCCTCGACCTGGACCCCGGCCAGGCCCGACGCCTGCACGTCACCGTCCCCGCCGACCTCGCCGCCTTCACCGGACGCGACGGACAACGCATCATCGAACCCGGCACCCTCGAACTGCGATTCGCCACCTCCAGCACCCAACCCCGCCTTACCGCCCGCGTCACCCTCACCGGCCCGCAACGCCACGTCGACCACACCCGACGCCTGCACGCCGTGCTCGCACCGGACGCCTGAGCCCCTCGGAAAGGGGGACGCCGAGCGGGGCTCACCGGCCCCGTCCGGCGTGCGGGTGCGTCCGCAGGGCGTCGAGGGCCTGGAGAGCCACATGGAGTTCGGTGCGCTGCTCGCCGGACTCCAGGTCGCGCTCCAGCAGGCGCTCGATGGTGTGCAGCCGCTGGTAGACGGTCTCCCGGGACAGACCGGCCGAGCGGGCGGCGGCGGTCTTGTTGCCGGCGGCGTCCAGGTAGCCGCGCAGTGTGGCCACGAGGCCGGTGCCGTGCCGGGCGTCGTGGTCGAGGAGCGGGCCCAGCTGCCGTTCCGCGTAGTCCTGGACGCGCGGGTCGTCGCGGAGCGCGAACAGCAGTCGGCGCAGGCCGATGTCGGACCGCTCGTGGAAGGAACGGCCGGGCGGAAGGAGGCAGCCGCGACCGGTCGCCTCGGCCACCCGGGCCGCCTCGCGGAACGAGCGGGCCACGTCGGCGAGGCCGTCGGCCGGCGCGCCGACGCACACGGTCGCACCCGGAGCCGCGTCCAGGGCGGCGCGGCTCAGCCGTTCGGCCGCCTCGCGCCACGGCAGGGACGGACGCAGCGCCAGCAGCACGCCGACGCGGACCGCGGAGAGCAGCCCGACCAGGGCCCGCGCTCCCGTCGCGCCCAGTTCCTCGGAGAGCCGGGCCTCGGCGTCCGTCGTGTCCGCGTCGGGCGGCAGGTCCACGAGGACGGCGACGAACCGGGCGTCCTCGGCGGGCAGTCCCAGGGCCGCGACCCGGGCCCGCGCGTCCGCGGGGGAGCGGTGCCGCTGTTCGGCCAGGTCGCGCAGGGCGTTCCGGTGGGCGGTGCGTTCCCAGGGCGTGGGGCCGGTGAGGCGGGCGATGGTGAGGGCCATCGCGGTCCGCTCAAGGACCGTCACGTCCTCCGGTCCGAAGCCCCGGTTCGTCGCCGCGGTCCCGGAGGGCCCGTCGGCGAGCATGACCACCCGCCCCCAGCGCTCCCCCTGGTACTCCACCGGGGCCACGAGCCACCCCTCGGAACCCGAAGGCCCGGCGCGGTCGGTGCCGGGCGTCGTGCGCGAGCGCCGTTCCCAGTCGGTGAGGGACGCCTGAGCGGCGCCGGGCTCGCAGACCAGCGCCCGGTGCACCAGGTTCTCCAGCACGACCGTGCGGCCGGTCATCTCCGCCGCGGCGCGCAGCACCTCCTCGGGTCCCGCGCCGCGCAGGGTGAGGGCGGTGAACGCCTCGTGGACGCGCTGGGTCCGGCGCATCGCGTCCGCCTGGTGGCCGAGGATCAGCGTGTGGACGACCTGGGTGACCTCGAGGAAGTTGACGTCCTTGGCGAGCGCGACGAGGGGGAGACCGCGCGCGGCGCAGGCCTGGACCAGGGCGTCGGGCGGCCGGTGGTAGCGGCGCACCAGCTCGATGACCAGGGCGGCGGCGCCCACGTCGGCCAGTTCGTCGACGTAGCGGCGGATCCCGGCGGGGTCGCCGGGCAGGGGCATGCCGGTGGTGAGGACGAGTTCACCGCCCTTGAGGAAGGAGGCGGGGTCGGTCAGCTCGGTGATGTGCACCCAGCGGACCGGGCGGTCGACGGACTCCTCGCCCGTCACCACCCGCGGATCGCCCCCGGCCAGCACGGGCAGGGCCAGTACGTCGGCCACGGTGGGCGACCGGCCCGCCGGGCCCGCCTGCGGGTCCTCCCTCACGGCGCCTCCCTGTGCACCCTGGGCCTGCTGGTGCACCCTGGTCACTCTGACAAGCCCCGTTGACCTGTGCAAGGGCGCTCGGAGCGCGGCAGGGGCGCGGGCGGGCCGGTCCGGGTGCGCCGAACGGCTGACACAACGTCCGGATACGGCGCCCGGGCCGGACAGATCACGCGTTGGCGGGCCCGCCGGGGCGGGAAGGCTCGGGGCGACGCAGGAGACCGACGAGCAGGCCGGGAGACGAGCATGACCGCACTGTCGCCGCACCTTCGCCAGGCCACCCCCGTGGTGGCGGTCCGGGGCGAGGGCGTCCACCTCCACGGTGAGGACGGCCGCCGCTATCTGGACTTCACCGCCGGCATCGGCGTCACCAGCACCGGCCACTGCCACCCCAGGGTCGTGGCCGCCGCCCAGGAGCAGGTCGCCACCCTGGTCCACGGCCAGTACACGACCGTCATGCACCAGCCGCTGCGGCGCCTGGTCGACAAGCTCGGCGAGGTGCTGCCCGCAGGTCTGGACAGCCTGTTCTTCACCAACTCCGGCAGCGAGGCGGTCGAGGCCGCGCTGCGGCTGGCCCGCCAGGCCACCGGCCGTCCCAACGTGCTGGTCTGCCACGGGGGTTTCCACGGCCGGACCGTGGCCGCCGCCTCCATGACCACCTCCGGCACCCGCTTCCGGTCCGGGTTCTCGCCGCTGATGAGCGGCGTGGTCGTCACTCCCTTCCCCACGGCCTTCCGCTACGGCTGGGACGAGGAGACCGCCACCCGCTTCGCCCTCAAGGAGCTCGACTACACCCTCCAGACGATCTCCTCGCCCGCCGACACCGCCGCCGTGATCGTCGAACCGGTCCTCGGCGAGGGCGGATACGTGCCCGCGAACCGCGCCTTCGTCGAGGGGCTGCGGGAGCGGGCCGACCGGCACGGCTTCCTGCTGATCCTCGACGAGGTGCAGACCGGCGTGGGCCGCACCGGACGGTTCTGGGGCCACGAGCACTTCGGTGTCGCGCCCGACATCCTGGTCACCGCCAAGGGGCTGGCCAGCGGCTTCCCGCTGTCCGCCATCGCCGCTTCCGAGGAGCTGATGCGCAAGGCGTGGGCGGGCTCCCAGGGCGGCACGTACGGAGCCAACGCGGTCGCGTGCGCGGCGGCCTGCGCCACGCTCGACGTCGTACGCGACGAGAAGCTCGTCGAGAACGCCGAGACGATGGGCGCCCGGCTGCGCCAGGGCCTGGAGGCGGTCGCGGCCGGTACGCCGGCCATCGGCGACGTACGGGGCATGGGACTGATGCTGGCGAGCGAGTTCGTCACCGAGGACGGCGAGCCGGACCCCGAGACCGCCGCCCGCGTGCAGCGGGCCGCCGTCGACGAGGGCCTGCTGCTCCTGCTCTGCGGGGCCTGGAACCAGGTGGTGCGGATGATCCCGGCCCTGGTGATCGACGAGGCGGCCGTGGACGAGGGGCTGCGGGCCTGGTCCGCCGCGGTCGAGGCCGGCACGGCGCGAGCGGGCCGGTGACGGCGTTGACGTCCGGCCGGGTACCGGCGAGGGCCGACGCGCGTCGCCGCCGTACCGTCCGTACCGCACCCACCGCACACCGGCGACCAGGAGGGACCTCATGACCGACACCCCCACCCAGCTCTTCGTCGGGGGCACCTGGACGGATGCCGCGGACGGCGCCGTCATGCCCGTGGACGACCCCGCGACCGGCGAGATCCTCGCCCACGTCGCCGACGCCGGACCCAAGGACGCCCGGCTCGCCGAGGAGGCGGCGGTGCAGGCGCAGGAGGAGTGGGCACGTACGGCTCCGAGGGCGCGCAGTGAGATCCTGCGCCGGGCGTACGAGATCATCCTGGAGCGCACGGACGGGCTCGCGCGCCTGATGACCTCCGAGATGGGCAAGCCACTGGCCGAGGCCCGGGGCGAGGTCGCCTATGCCGCGGAGTTCTTCCGCTGGTTCTCCGAGGAGGCGGTCCGGATCGACGGCGGCCACGGAGTGCTGCCCGACGGACGCAACCGGATGCTGCTCTCCCGGCGCCCGGTCGGCCCCTGCCTGCTGATCACCCCGTGGAACTTCCCACTCGCCATGGGCACCCGCAAGATCGGCCCGGCGATCGCGGCCGGCTGCACGATGGTGCTGAAACCGGCCCCGCAGACCCCGCTCTCCAGCCTGGCCCTCGCCGCGATCCTCAAGGAGGCCGGACTGCCGGACGGCGTGCTGAACGTCGTCACCACCTCGAGGGCGGGCGAGGTCTGCGAACCGCTCCTGCGCGGTGGACGCATCCGCAAGCTGTCCTTCACCGGTTCGACGGCCGTCGGGCGGCTGCTCCTCGCGCAGTGCGCGGACACCGTCGTGCGGACCTCGATGGAGCTGGGCGGCAACGCGCCCTTCATCGTCTTCGACGACGCCGACCTGGACACGGCCGTGGACGGCGCGATGGTCGCCAAGATGCGCAACATGGGCGAGGCCTGCACCGCCGCCAACCGCTTCTTCGTGCACCGCTCGGTGGCCGAGGAGTTCGCCGACCGGCTCGCCCGGCGCATGGGCGCGCTCGTCGTGGGCCCCGGCACCGGGGACGGCGTCGACGTCGGCCCGCTCATCGACGCCGCGGGACGCGCCAAGGTCGAGGAACTGGTCGCGGACGCGGTCGGGCGCGGCGCCCGGGTGCTGGTCGGCGGCAGCACCCCCGAAGGCCCCGGCTGCTTCTACCCGCCCACGGTGCTCACCGACGTCTCCCCGGACAGCCGCCTGATGGGGACGGAGATCTTCGGCCCCGTCGCGGCGGTGCTCACCTTCGACGACGAGGACGAGGCCGTCCGCCGTGCCAACGACACCCCCTGGGGCCTCGTCGGCTACGTCTTCACCGAGGGGCTGGACCGCGCCCTGCGGGTCAGTGAGCGCCTGGAGGTCGGCATGGTCGGGCTCAACACCGGCCTGGTCTCCAACCCCGCCGCGCCCTTCGGCGGCGTCAAGCAGTCGGGCCTCGGCCGGGAGGGCGGCAGGGTCGGGATCGAGGAGTTCCTGGAGTACCAGTACGTGGCGCTGCCGGCCCGGTGAGGGGAGGCGGCGGCGGGTCCGCGACGCGGGAGGCGTCGCGGACCCGTGCGGGAGAGGGCGTTCGGATCCGCCGAGGGAGACGTTCGGGCCCGTGACGAGGAGGCTTTGCATGGTCATGCGTAATCATGCATACTCTTCCTATGTCCAAGGTCCTCACCTCCCTCCCCACCGGCGAGCGCGTCGGTATCGCCTTCTCGGGCGGCCTCGACACCTCGGTCGCGGTCGCGTGGATGCGTGACAAGGGCGCCGTGCCCTGCACGTACACCGCCGACATCGGCCAGTACGACGAGCCCGACATCGCCTCGGTGCCCGACCGCGCGAAGGCCTACGGCGCCGAGATCGCGCGCCTGGTCGACTGCCGCGCGGCGCTGGTCGAGGAAGGGCTGGCCGCGCTCACCTGCGGGGCGTTCCACATCCGTTCCGGCGGGCGGGCCTACTTCAACACCACGCCGCTCGGCCGCGCCGTCACGGGCACGCTGCTCGTGCGGGCGATGCTGGAGGACGACGTCCAGATCTGGGGCGACGGTTCCACGTTCAAGGGCAACGACATCGAGCGGTTCTACCGCTACGGCCTGCTCGCCAACCCGCAGCTCAGGATCTACAAGCCGTGGCTGGACGCGGACTTCGTGACCGAGCTGGGCGGCCGCAAGGAGATGTCCGAGTGGCTGGTCGCCCACGACCTGCCCTACCGGGACTCCGCGGAGAAGGCGTACTCCACCGACGCCAACATCTGGGGCGCCACCCACGAGGCCAAGACGCTGGAGCACCTGGACACCGGCGTGGAGACCGTGGAGCCCATCATGGGCGTGCGGTTCTGGGACCCGTCGGTCGAGATCGCGCCGGAGGACGTGACGATCGGCTTCGACCAGGGCCGCCCGGTCACGGTCAACGGCAAGGAGTTCGCCTCCCCGGTCGACCTCGTGATGGAGGCCAACGCCATCGGCGGCCGGCACGGCATGGGCATGTCCGACCAGATCGAGAACCGGATCATCGAGGCCAAGAGCCGCGGCATCTACGAGGCGCCCGGCATGGCGCTCCTGCACGCCGCCTACGAGCGCCTGGTCAACGCCATCCACAACGAGGACACCCTCGCCCAGTACCACACCGAGGGACGGCGCCTGGGCCGGCTGATGTACGAGGGCCGCTGGCTCGACCCGCAGTCCCTGATGATCCGGGAATCGCTGCAGCGCTGGGTCGGTTCGGCCGTCACCGGCGAGGTCACCCTGCGGCTGCGGCGGGGCGAGGACTACTCGATCCTCGACACCACGGGCCCGGCGTTCAGCTACCACCCGGACAAGCTGTCCATGGAGCGCACCGAGGACTCGGCCTTCGGACCGGTCGACCGGATCGGCCAGCTGACCATGCGCAACCTCGACATCGCCGACTCCCGCGCCAAGCTGGAGCAGTACGCCGGGCTCGGCCTGATCGGCACCGCCAACCCCGCCATCGGTGCCGCCCAGGCCGCCGCGACCGGGCTGATCGGAGCCATGCCCGAGGGCGGCGCCCAGGCGATCGCCTCCCGCGGTGAGGTGTCCGGCGAGGACGAGTGGCTGGACCGCGCCGCGATGGAGTCCGGCACGGACTGATCCCGTCCCCCAGGGGACCCCGCACCGGCAAGGGCCGGCCCGACGCCACCAGGCGTCGGGCCGGCCCTTCGCTTTGCTTCACTCCACTTTGCTTCACTCCGCCCACCGCTTGCGTGCCTTGCGTGCCGCCCGCCGTCCGTCCTGTTCCCCATGAACGTCGAGGCGCAGCTCATGTGCCGCGCAAGCGCTCAGCAAGCCGCGCAAGTCATTTGCGTGTCAACTCCCGCCTCAGTCGCGACCGTTGACAAACCGGTGACGCGCTAGAAACCTGATGACGCGCTTTCCGCAAGGAATCGACTGCTCTGCTCAATTGGCGCGCATATTCGGTGTTCCCCTCAACGTGCCGGACCGTCGCGCCCGCTCCCCGACTCCCCACGGAACAGAGGACCCCATGAGACGGAGATCTCTCGGCCGGCGGACACTCACGGGCGCCGTCGTCGCCGGGCTGATGACGGCCGGTCTGCTGCCCCTGCCCCTCGCCGCCGGCGCGCAGGCGGCGACGGGACCGAAGACGGCCGCCGCGGACGTCAACCTGGCCCTCGGCCGCCCGGCCAGGGCGGGCGGCTCGCACACCGCGTACCCGGCGGGCAACGCCACCGACGGACAGCAGGCCACCTACTGGGAGGGTCCGGCGGGCACCTTCCCCGAGTGGCTGCAGGTCGACCTCGGCACCGCACGCGACGTCGACCGGGTGGTCCTCAAACTGCCCGCCGGCTGGGAGGGCCGCGACCAGGCCCTCTCCCTGCGGGGCAGCACCGACGGGTCCACGTTCCGTACCCTCGACGCCGCCGGCGCACGGACCTTCGGACCCGCGCGGGCGGGCGCCGTCGCCATCGACCTCGCCTCCCCGGCCGAGGTCCGCTACGTCCGCGTCGACATCACCGGCAACACCGGCTGGAACGCCGCGCAACTGGCCGAACTGGAGGTCTACGGCGACGAGACCGGCACCGGTGAGCCGCCCACCGGCACCAACCTCGCCCGCAACAAGCCGGCCGAGGCCACCTCCACCACGCAGAACTACATCGCCGCCAACGCCACCGACGACTCCACGTCCACGTACTGGGAGGCCGCCGACCACCCGGCCGACCTCACCGTCAAGCTCGGCTCCGACGCGGACGTCGGCGGGGTCGTGGTCAAGCTCAACCCGGACCCGGCCTGGTCCACCCGCACCCAGAGCATCCAGGTGTTCGGCCGCGCGCAGGGCGAGAGCGACTTCACCGCGCTGAGCGAGCGCGCCGACCACGCCTTCAGCCCCGCCCGGGACAACACCGTCACCATCCCGGTCAGCGGCCGGGCGGCCGACGTACGGCTGCGGTTCTTCTCCAACACCGGCGCACCCGGCGGCCAGGTCGCCGAGTTCCAGGTGCTCGGCACCGCCGCGCCCGCGCCCGACCTCACGGTCACCGGACTCGACTGGTCGCCCGCCGAGCCGGACGAGCGCGACGAGGTCACCGTGAACACCACGGTCCGCAACGCCGGCACCGCGCCCTCCGCCGCGACGACCACCGAGGTCACCGTGGAGGGCACCACGG
The DNA here is from genome assembly GCF_000721235.1 of Streptomyces olivaceus. GTDB lineage: Bacteria > Actinomycetota > Actinomycetes > Streptomycetales > Streptomycetaceae > Streptomyces > Streptomyces olivaceus. The sequence goes on along the minus strand of NZ_JOFH01000001.1, from coordinate 182,399 downwards.
CCGGCAGCGCCCCCGTCCCCGCACTCGGACCCGGCGAGTCCGCCGAGGTCGCCGTCGCCACCGGCGCCCACCCGGCCGGGAGTTACGCGGTCACCGCGGTGGCCGACCCGAACGACACCGTCGCCGAACTCGACGACACCAACAACAGCCGCGCCGCCACCGACCGGCTGGTCGTCGACCGGGCCCCCGGACCCGACCTGGAGGTGCGCTCGATCACCACCAGCCCCGCCAACCCGGCGGTGGGCGCGAAGGTCTCCTTCACCGTCGCCGTGCACAACCGCGGCACCGGCGCCGCCGAGGCGGGGTCGGTGACCCGCGTCCGGGCGGGATCCACCACGCTGGACGGCGACACCGGCGCCGTCGCGGCGGGTGCCACGGTGGACGTGCCGGTCGGCGGTACCTGGACGGCGACCGGCGGCGGGGTCACCCTCTCCGCCACCGCCGACGCCACCGACGCCGTCGCCGAGACCAACGAGAACAACAACGTCCTCGCCAAGTCCCTCGTCGTCGGGCGCGGAGCCGCCGTGCCGTACACCGAGTACGAGGCGGAGGACGGCCGTTACGACGGGACCCTGCTCACCACCGACGCCGAGCGCACCTTCGGGCACACCAACTTCGGCACCGAGTCCTCGGGCCGCGCGTCCGTCCGGCTCGACTCCACCGGCGAGTACGTCGGGTTCACCTCGACCACACCCACCAACTCCGTCGTGGTGCGCAACTCCATCCCCGACGCCCCCGGCGGCGGGGGGACCGAGGCCACCCTCAGCCTCTACGCCGACGGCGAGTTCGTGCAGAAACTGACCCTGACCTCCAAGCACAGCTGGCTGTACGGCAGCACCGACGACCCCGAGGGGCTCACCAACCGGCCCGGTGGCGACGCGCGAAGGCTCTTCGACGAGTCCCACGCGCTGCTCGACCGCACCTTCCCGCAGGGCACCGAGTTCCGGCTCCAGCGCGACGCGGGCGACTCGGCCGACTTCTACGTCATCGACCTGATCGACCTGGAGCAGGTCGCGCCGCCCAAGGAGAAGCCGGCCGAGTGCACCTCCATCACCGAGTACGGCGCCGTCCCCGGTGACGGACTCGACGACACCGACGCCATCCAGCGCGCCGTCACCGACGACCAGAACGGCAGGATCGACTGCGTGTGGATCCCGGCCGGGCAGTGGCGCCAGGAGCAGAAGATCCTCACCGACGACCCGCAGGACCGCGGCCAGTACAACCAGGTCGGCATCAGCGACGTGACCGTCCGGGGCGCCGGGATGTGGCACTCCCAGCTCTACACCCTGACCCCGCCGCACGAGGCGGGGGGCATCAACCACCCGCACGAGGGCAACTTCGGCTTCGACATCGACGACAACACCCGGATCTCCGACCTCGCCATCTTCGGCTCGGGCACCATCCGCGGCGGCGACGGCAACCAGGAGGGCGGCGTCGGGCTCAACGGCCGCTTCGGCAAGGACACCGAGATCAGCAACGTGTGGATCGAGCACGCCAACGTCGGCGTCTGGGTCGGCCGCGACTACTCGAACATCCCCGAACTGTGGGGACCCGGTGACGGCCTGGAGTTCACCGGCATGCGCGTCCGCGACACCTACGCCGACGGCATCAACTTCTCCAACGGCACCCGCAACTCCACGGTCTACGACTCCTCGTTCCGGACCACCGGCGACGACTCGCTCGCCGTCTGGGCCAACAAGTACGTGAAGGACACCTCCGTGGACGTCGGCCACGACAACCGCTTCCGCAACAACACCATCCAGCTGCCCTGGCGCGCCAACGGCATCGCGGTGTACGGCGGTTACGGCAACACCGTCGAGAACAACGTCGTCTCCGACACCATGAACTACCCCGGCATCATGCTCGCCACCGACCACGACCCGCTGCCCTTCTCCGGGCAGACGCTCATCGCGGGCAACGCCCTGCACCGCACGGGCGGCGCGTTCTGGGGCGAGGCCCAGGAGTTCGGAGCCATCACCCTCTTCGCCCAGGGCCAGGACATCCCGGGCGTGACCATCAGGGACACCGAGATCCTCGACTCGACCTACGACGGCATCCAGTTCAAGACGGGAGGCGGCGCGATGCCGGGCGTGAAGATCGACAACGTCCGCATCGACAAGTCGAACAACGGCTCCGGCATCCTCGCGATGGGCGGTGCCCGCGGCAGCGCGACACTCACCGACGTCACGATCACCGACTCGGCCGAGGAGGACATCCGGATCGAGCCGGGCTCCCAGTTCACCATCGACCGGTAGCGGCCGACCGGTAGCGGAGAGCCGGCCGGAAGGCAGCCGACGAGGAGTCGGTCAGCCGGGAGGCAGCCGACCGGGAGAGAGCCGGCCGGAACCCGCCCGGCGGCGCGGAGCACCACCGCGTCGCCGGGCGTCCGCGCCGCCGAGCCGGTCCGGCGACCGTTCGACGGGAACGCGGGTGTCGTCCCGGAGCCGCTCGGCGTTCAGCTCGTCCACCGCGCCGAGCGCGTCACCGATCGTCGCGTAGTCCACCGCGACGAAGTTGACCGGTCTGCCGCGCTGCCGCTCGCAGTTGTGCGCCCGTTCCAGCACCCGCTGCCGGGAGTTGACGACCCCGGCGTCGAGGCGCAGTCCGCCGCCGGCCGTGACGAAGTGGTTGAGCAGGAACAGCCGCTTGTCCGAGCCGCCCCGGTTGGGCAGGCAGGACATCTCGTCGGGACTGCGGAAGGCGAAGGGCGTCTCCATGCCGTACCGGTAGAGGTTGCGGTACCAGGGCGCCGGGCCGTCCGCCTTCTCGGCGAAGACGACCAGCCGCCGGCCACCGTCGACCATGTCCCCGAGCTTCGGCCACGGGCGGTCCGGGTCCCGGTCCGGCTCGTACAGCAGGTCGGAGAGTCCGGCCTGCCGGAAGGCGTTCTGGGTCGTCACCGCGTCCACGCCGTCCTGCAGGACCAGGGTGACGATCTCCGTGGGGTTGTCGCGCAGCCACTCACCGATCTGCCGCAGCGTCGGCGTCAGTTCCAGCGCCCCGGCGCCGCACACCGAGTGGCACAGCCACAGCCCCGGGTGCGGCGGGTTGACCCGCTTCAGGATCCCGGTGAGCCGCCGGCGCTCGGCCGCGGAGAAGTCCGAGGTGTTCAGCCGCTCCGCGACCTCCTCGGGCCGCTCCCAGCGGTGCGTGTCCAGAAGCAGCACCCGCACCCCGGCGTCCAGTTGGCCGACGATGTCCGGGTCCTGCAGCGGCCCGATGAACCGGTCCGCCGTCGTGGCCATCGCGTTGTGCGAGGCGAGCTGGGCGATCTCGTCGTAGCGGGCGTCGCACAACTCGGCGCCGCCCTGGCAGATGCGGGGCGAGGAGCCGGTGATCGCCACCGGCGCCAGCATCGTCCCGACCAGGGCGCAGGCGGTCACGGTGAAGGTCAGTGCGGGAACGTGCCGCGGGTCGGTGAGGACCGGCACGCTGGGCCGCGTCTGCCGGGCCCAGCCGACGGTGATGAGCAGGGCACCCGCGGCGAGCAGGATGACCGCGACGACGACCGCGGTGGTCAGCAGCCGGTCGAGCGCGGCGGTCTGCACGTCGGCGAGCAGCCCCGACGCCGCCGGGGGCCACGACTCGGGCGGGACGAACAGGGCGTCGCCCAGCGTCAGGCGCAGCACGAGCACCGTCAGCGCCAGTAACGCGGCGGCCGCCGCCGGCACCCAGCCCAGCGGCATCAGCCGCCGTCCGGCGGGCGAGGGCGTGGAGAGCCACAGCAGGGTGAGCGCGGCGGCGCAGAGCACCGCGGCCGCCGGTTCCACCACGTCCTGGAAGAGCCGGGTCACGTTGCGGGCGCGGTTCAGCGGCGCCAGCGCCTCGGCCGACGGGTCCACGTCGACCGTCACGACCCACGTGCCCCGCTCGGCCTCCCGCAGCAGCTCACCGGCGGCCTCGCGGACCTGGTCCGTCAGGGCGACCGGCGCGAGCGCGGCCAGCGCCGAGGCCACGTCACCCCGGTCCAGCGCAGTCCGCACGGTGTCCTCGATGCCGTCCCGGGCCGCGTCGCCCGGCACCAGGCGCATCAACGCGTCCGTGGCCGCGACCGCCTGGCCGTGCGACAGCGGCAGCGTCGGCAGCTCGTCCAGCGGCGCCTCACCGGCCACCACCTGCGCGACGAGGTCCGACAGCCGCTGCACGAAGGCCTGGAAGTCGGGCTCGGACCGCTTCTGCAGGGCGGCGACGGCGTCACCGAAGTACGCCTGGCTGAGCCGCTCGACGTTGGCGACGACGGGCTCCAGGTCGACGGTGATCCGCAGCCGGTCGCGCTCGCCCTCCAGGTAGTGGACCACCTCGGTGATCTGCCCCTCGCCCATGGCCCGCAGCGTCTCCGGCGGGATCACCACCTTGAGGTTCGAGGTGATGGTCGACTGCGGCACGGGCAGCCGGTCGAGCAGCTCACTGGTCAGCGGCGTACTGCCGGGATCCACCAGTACCTCGTCGTAGAAGCGCTGGTAGGCGTGCTCGTCCTCCAGCGCCTGGCCGTAGAAGCCGGGATCGAGCACCGTGCTGCGTACGACGGCCGCCGCGGCCAGCACCGTCAGGCTCAGCACCGCCACGCACCAGGCCAGCGCCCCCACCCAGGGCGAGCGCCGAACCAGTGTGTCCATGGAGCCATTCTCGTCTCGGCCGGCCGCCGCGCGGGGCACCCGGGCCGGGCGCCACCACACGCATGCCCCGGCCCGGGCCGGCCGATACCCGTCACTTCGCGCTCGTGGCCTCCCGCGGGACGCCGCTCTCCCGAGGATGGACGCAGTGCCACCGGTGCCCGCCGGGCCCCTCGGCCGCCGCCGGGAACGCGGTGGCGCAGGCGTCGTCCGCCTTCCAGCAGCGGGTCCGGAACGGGCAGCCGGAGGGCGGGTTGGTCGCCGAGGGCACCGGGCCGTGCAGCACGATCCGCTCGGGCCGCTCCAGCAGGCTCGGCGTCGCCGAGAGCAGCGCCTCGGTGTACGGGTGGCGGGAGGCGCCCAGGACCTCGGCGGCCCCGCCCTCCTCGACCACGCGGCCCAGGTACAGCACCGCGACACGGTCGGCCAGATGGCGCACCGTCTGCACGTCGTGCGAGATGAACACCATCCCGAGGCCGAGCCGGGCGCGCAGGTCCACCAGCAGGTTGAGGATCTGGGCACGCACCGACACGTCCAGGGCGCTGGTGGGTTCGTCGGCGACGATCAGCTCCGGTTCCAGCGCCAGGGCACGGGCGATGGCCACGCGCTGGCGCTGACCGCCGGACAGCTGGCCGGGCAGCGCCTGAAGGGTGTGGCCGGGCAGTCCGACCAGGTCGAGCAGTTCCTCGACCCGCTCCTCGCGCTCCGCCCGGGTGCCGCGGTCGTGCACGTCCAGCGGGTCGCGCAGGATCCGGCGCACGGGCAGCCGCGGGTTCAGCGCCGTGGAGGCGTCCTGGAAGACCACGCCGACCGCGGCACCGAACCCGGTACGGCGTTCGGCGGCGCCCATCGTCCACAGATCCCGTCCCCGGAAGGAGACTCGGCCCTCGGTCGGCCGCTGCAACCCGGTGACCACGCGGGCCAGTGTGGACTTGCCGCAGCCCGACTCACCGACCAGGCCGAGTATCTCGCCGCGCCGCACCTCCAGGCCGACGTCGGTGAGCGCGTGCACGGAGTCCCGGCGCAGAAGTCCGCCGCTGCGGGCCCGGTGCCTGACGTGGACGCCGTCGAGCCGGACGAGAGGGTCCATGGTGCTGTCCTTCGGTGGGGTCATCGGGCACGCTCCAGCGACGTCGCCGACGGGCCGCCGGAAGCCGGTCCGTCCCCGGAAGCCGGCGTCTTCCCGGCAGCCGGCCGGTCCGCCGAGGGCGGCCGGAGCGCGGACGCCGGGTGGTGGCAGGCGAAGAGGTGGTCGAGGCCGGCTTCGCGGTCGGTGGCGGGCGGCGGGGTGGTGGCGCACAGCTCGGTCGCCGCGGCGCAGCGGGACGCGAACCGGCAGCCCGCGCCGAACGCCTTCGGGGCCGGTACGACACCGCGGATCTGGTGCAGGCGCTCCGCCCCCGACTCCAGGGAGACCACCGAGCCGAGCAGCCCCCGGCTGTAGTGGTGCGCCGGATCGGTGAGCAGCGCGCGGGTCTCGCCGGTCTCGGCGACCTGACCGGCGTACATGACCGCGACCCGGTGGGCGAGGTCGCCGACCAGGGCCAGGTCGTGGGAGACGAGCACCATCGCGAAGCCGAGTTCGTCGCGCAGCCGGACCAGCAGCTCGACGACCTGGGCCTGCACGGTGACGTCGAGGGCGGTGGTCGGCTCGTCGGCGATGAGCAGGCGCGGGCCGCGGGACAGGGCCATCGCGATCAGCACGCGCTGGCGCTGCCCGCCGGACAGCTCGTGCGGATAGCTGCGCAGGGTGCGCTCGGGGGAGAGGCCGACCAGTTCGAGCAGCTCGGCGGGGGTGCGGGTGCCGCCGCGGGAGGTGAGCCACTTGAGCTGGGTGCCGATCAGCACCGACGGGTTCAGGGACGACATGGCGTCCTGGTAGACCATCGCGATCTCCGGGCCCATCAGCGCCCGGCGCTCCTTCGGCGTCAGCTTCAGCAGGTCGCGGCCCCGGTAGCGGATCTCGCCCGCTGCCTCGGCGTTGCGGGCCAGCAGGCCCATGACGGCCAGGCTGGTGACGGACTTGCCGCAGCCCGACTCGCCGACCAGGCCGAGGGTCTCGCCCTCGCGGACGGTGAAGGAGATGCCGTCGACGACGCGGGTGTCGCCGTAGCGGTCCGGGAAGCGGATGGACAGGTCGCGCACGACGAGCAGGTCGGCCGCGTCGGCGGCGAGCGGCGGCACGGCGGGCTCCGTCGCCCGCAGGCGGGACGCCAGTTCGGCGAGCGCGGCGTCCACCTCGGCTCCGTCGGCCCTTTCGGCCGCGGGCGCGGTGGCGGCGGTGGCGTCGGGGTCGGCGCCGCCGGTGCGGGACGTGTCCGGGGAGGCTGCGGCGTCGGTCATGCCCTCGGACAGCACGTTCAGCGCGAGTACCGTGACCAGCACGCACAGGCCGGGGAAGAGGGTCGCCCACCAGCCGCCCGACAGCAGGATCTGCCGGCCGTAGGCCAGTACGCTGCCCCAGCTCGGGTCGGGGTCCTGCACCCCGGCGCCGATGAAGGACAGGCTCGCCTCGAAGATGATGGAGTCGGCCACCATCACCGTCGCGAACACCAGCACCGGCGCGGCGCAGTTGATCGCGACGTGCCGGACCACGATGTGGCCGCGGCGGGCGCCGACGACGCGCTCGGCGGCGACGTAGTCCTCGCCGTACTGATCCAGCACGTTGGCCCGCACCACGCGGGCGAGCGAGGGCGAGTAGACGAACGCGATGGTGAAGATGATGACCGGCACGCTGGGCCCGAAGACCGCGACGAGCACGGCGGCCAGCGCGATCGGCGGGAAGGACATGACGACGTCGAGGGTGCGCATCACCGACTCGTCGGCGAGCCTGCGCGAGGTGGCCGCCAGCGCGCCCAGGGCGGAGCCGAGCACCAGGGCGGCCAGGGTCGCGCCGAGGCCGATGACGAGGGAGTAGCGGGCGCCGTGCACGACCCGGGCGAACACGTCGCGCCCGGCCCGGTCGGTGCCGAACCAGTGGTCGGCGCCCGGAGCCCGGGCGGGGATGCCGGTGCCGAGCGGGTCCTGGGTGAGCAGCGGGGCGAACACCGCGCCCAGCACCACCACGAGGAGGACGCCGAGGGCGATCCGTGAGGTCACCGGCAGTCGGCGCAGGCGGGTGCCGGGCCGGGCGAGACGCCCGGCGAGGGAGCGTGGAGCGAACATCACACCGTCCTGATGCGCGGGTTGACGAGCAGGTACAGCAGGTCGACGACGACGTTGACCACCAGGAAGGCGATCGCGATGGTGAGCACGGTGCCCTGGACCAGTCCGACGTCGCCTCCGTTGACCCCTTCGAGGATCAGCTTGCCCATGCCGGGCAGGTCGAAGATCGCCTCGATGACGACGGCGCCGCTGAGCATGTAGCCGACCTTGACGCCCAGCACGGTCAGCGGGGTGACCAGGGCGTTGCGCAGCACCGACCGGATGATCAGGAACGGCGGCAGACCGCTGCCCCTGGCGGTGCGCACGTAGTCGCGGTCGAGTTCGGTGACCATCGAGGTGCGGATCAGCCGGGCCAGCGACGAGGCGACCGGCAGGGAGAGGGAGACCGCGGGCAGCGTCATGCTCTCCAGCCAGCCGCCGAAGGAGTCGGCCGGGTTGACGTAGCCGCCGGTCGGCAGCAGCGGCATGTTCAGCGCGAACTGCTGGATGAGCAGCACGCCGAGCCAGAACGAGGGCAGGGCGATGCCGGCCATCGACACGACCCGGAAGACCTGGTCCGGCCATCGGTCCCGGTGGACGGCGCTGACGACGCCGAAGACCAGCGCCAGCACGACGGCCAGCGCGAGGCCGAGCAGGGTCAGCTGCAGGGTGAGCGGGAACGCGGTGGCGATCCGGTCGGTGACGGGCTGGCTGGGCGACATGGTGACGCCGAGGTCTCCCCGCAGCAGATCGCCCAGGAAGGCGAAGTAGCGGACGGGCAGGGGGTCGTCGAGTCCGTTCGCCTCGGCGAACGCCGCTCGCGCCTCGGGGCTCGCCGACTCGCCCAGCGCGTTGTACGCGGGGTCGGTCGGCGAGAACTGGAGGACCACGAAGACCAGCAGCGCTATGCCGAGGACCATCACCGGCATCATCGCGACGCGGCGCAGCGCGAGCCGGAGAAATGCAACCATCGTGAGGTTCCTAGTGATTGGGGCGGGCGCCGCCGTGTCCGGCGACGGGGACGCGGCGGCCCGGCGTACGGGTCAGGCCCGGCCGACGTCGAGGAAGGAGAGCCCGGTGGTGGGCAGCGGCTCGAAGCCGGTGAGCGTCCCCTCCCGCCAGGCCGTGGGCAGCTTGCGGTGCAGCACCGGGTACAGCGCGGCCTCGTCGGCGACCAGGTCGGTGACCCGGCCCCACAGCTCCTTGCGCCGGGCCTCGTCGCCCTCGGAGGCGGCCTTGTCGAGCAGCGACCTGGTCTGCTTGTAGGCCTTGCTGCCCTGCCAGCCGTAACGCTTCTCCGGCCAGAAGCCGTAGTAGAACCAGCGCAGCAGCAGGTCGGCGTCGTTGCCGAAGACGGACGGGTCGCCGGGCGCGGCCAGGGCGTCGAAGTCGCCCTGGTCGATCTTGGCGTACTGGGCGGGGGACTGCTGGATGTCGAGCGCCGCGTCCACACCGACGGCGGCCCAGCTCTCCTTCATCAGGGGCGCGATGTCCTTGACCCAGCCGTTGTCGGTGAGCAGCAGCGTGAAGGAGAGCTTGCCCACGCCTGCCTCGGCGAGCAGCTTCCTGGCCCTCGCGGGATCGTGCCCGTAGACGGTGGCGGCCCGGTGGTGGTCCGGGTGCGAGGCGGGGACGTACCCGGTGGCGGCCTCGGCGTTGCCCAGCAGCGCGGTGGAGATGATCTTCTCCGTGTCGAGCGCGTAGTGCAGGGCCTGCCGCACCCGCTTGTCCTTGAAGCGCGGGTCGGCGCAGTTGAACATCAGGAAGAGCAGCCCGAAGGACTGGACCGACTCCACCTCGTCCTTGCCGGTGAAGCCCGCGACGTCGATGTACGGCACGTCCTCGATGGCCTGCACCCGGCCCGACTTGAGCGCGCTGACCCGTGCGGAAGGGTCGGAGATCAGGCGCCAGACCAGTTTCCCCGCCTTGGCCGGGTGCGGCCCGTTGTACTTGTCGTACGCCTCCATGACGATCTTGTCCTCGCGGACGGCGGACACGAACCGGTACGGTCCCGAGCCGACCGGCCTGGAGTCGAAGGACTTGGCGTCGGCGCCGGCGATCTTCTCGGGCACGATGCGGACCACGGAGATGCGGGACGGGAAGAGCGCGAACGGGTACTTCAGCTTGAACTCGACCGTCGACCGGTCGACCGCGGTGACCTTGTCGACGAACGGGACGAACTGCGCCATCAGCGAGGCGTTCCCCTCGTCCAGGACGCGCTCGAAGCTGAACACCACGTCGTCCGCGGTGACCGGGGAGCCGTCGTGGAAGGTGGCGCCCTCCCGCAGGACGGCCCGGTAGGTCGTCGCGTTGATCTTCTGCGGCATCCCGGTGGCCAGCGCGGGCCGTGCCACGAGCGTCGCCGGATCGAGGTCGACCAGGCCCTCGAAGATGTGCATGTTGGCGGCGTACGGAGTCGCCCCCGAGGTGATCATCGGATCGAAGCCGGTGGAGAGCGGGTAGGAGATGCCGGCCTCGACGGTGTCGCCGCCCCCGCCCGCGCCGCCGGCACCGCCTCCGGTGGAGGCCGGGCCCCCGCAGGCCGTCAGACCCGTGGCCGTCGCGGTCACCACACCGATGGCGCCGGTGTATCTCATGAACGTGCGGCGATCGACGCCGGCTGCACTGCGCGCGGACAAAGGAGTCCTCCAGGCGGGAGACGAGAGAGGTCGAGCGGGATGGAGGCGAGTTGGCCGGCGCCTCACCGACGGTGCATCAGACGTCTGATGTCTGATGTCTGATGCTTGATAATGTGGGAACGTAGCCGGGCAAATGAAAGGGGTCAAGAGGTGGCGGTGGGGCAAAGGGCGGTTCGGCACTCGGTGCCGGAGCCCAAGACGGCACGACAACCATTGCGGCAGGAGGTCGTGGACGGCATCAAGTCCTACATCCTGCGCAACGAACTGCGCCCCGGGGACCCCCTGCCGACCGAGCCCGCCCTGTGCGAGGCGCTCGGCGCGAGCCGGTCGAGTGTGCGCGAGGCGATCAGGATCCTGACCGCGCTCGACATCGTCGAGGTGCGGCACGGCCACGGGACCTATGTCGGACGACTGAGCCTGTCCGCACTGGTGGAGAGCCTGACCTTCCGTGGTCTGCTCAGTCCCGACGACGACTTCCAGGTGATGAGCGACCTCATCGAGGTGCGCGAGCTGTTCGAGCGGGGCATGGCCGAACGCCTCGTCTCCTCCCTGGACGAGGAGCAGATCGACCGCCTGGCGGCCCACGTCGACGAAATGCGCCGGGCGGGCGCGGGGGAGGGGCACGGTTTCGTCGAGGCGGACCGGGCCTTCCACACCCTGCTCCTCGCCCCGCTCGGCAACGACCTCATCGGCCAGCTGTCCACGGCCTTCTGGGACGTCTACGTCATCGTCGCGCCGCACCTGGACGTGTTCACCAGCGAGCACGAGGCCGCCACCATCACCAACCACCAGCGGATCGTGGACGCCGTGCGCGACCGCGACCCGGCCGAGTTCGCCGCGGCCCTGGCCGAGCACTACGCGCCGGTGCGCCGGCGGATCGAGGAGGCCCGCGCGCGCCGCTGACCGCGGCCCGTCCGGCGGCAGAGGCGCCCCCGCCGGGGGCGCCTCTGCCGTTTCCGGCGCGCGGCCCGGCCCGCTCCCCTCCTCCGCCCCGGGCACTTGACGGCCGTCGTCCCGGTCTCTAAGGTCCTCGAACAGCAGACATCAGACGTCTGCTGTCACTGTCGCCGGACTCGGTTCCGCCGGGCCGACCCGTTCCCCCGCGCTGCGCCGCCCGCACGCCTCACCCACCGGGGCCCCTCCATGCCACTGACGGACCTCACCCTCGCCGAGTGCCTCGCACTGCGGCCCGACCTCCACGAGCCCGCCGACCTCGACGCCTTCTGGGACCGCACCCTGCGCGAGGCCCGCGCAGGCGGTGGCACGCCCCGCTTCGCCCCGGTGGACACCGGTCTGACCGAGGTGGCGACGTACGACGTCACGGTGCCGGGCTTCGCCGGTGAGCCCGTCCGGGGCTGGCTGCACCTGCCCGTCCGGGCGAGCGGACCACTCGCCTGCGTCGTGGAGTTCCTCGGCTACGGCCGCGGCCGCGGCCTGGCGCACGAACAGGTGCTCTGGGCGACCGCGGGCCACGCCCACCTCGTCATGGACACCCGCGGTCAGGGCTGGTCCACCGCCGGCGGCGACACCCCCGACACCGCCGCCCTGAACGGCACCGTCCCCGGCTTCCTCACCCGCGGCGTCGAGAGCCCCCACGACCACTACTACCGCCGGGTGTTCACCGACGCCGTGCGTTTCACCGAGGCCGCCCGCGCCCACCCGGCCGTCGACGCGGACCGGGTCGTCGTCACCGGCGTCAGCCAGGGCGGCGGCATCGCCCTCGCGGTCGCCGGGCTCCTGCCGGGCCTGGCCGGAGCGATGCCCGACGTCCCCTTCCTCTGCGACATCCGGCGCGGGGCGACGATCGCGGCCCGGCCGCCCTACACCGAGGTCGCCGAGTACCTGCGCCTGCACCGCGACCGCACCGAGACCGTCTTCACCACCCTGTCCTACGTCGACGCCGCCCTGCTGGCCGCGCGTGCCACGGCACCCTCGCTCTTCTCCGTCGCGATGATGGACGAGGTCTGCCCGCCCTCGACGGGCTTCGCGGCCTACCACCGCTACGGCGGCCCCAAGGACCTGCGCGTCTACGAGTTCAACGGCCACGAGGGCGGCGGCGGCCACCACCGCCGCGAACAACTCGCCTGGCTCGGCGAGCTGTTCGCCACCCCGGACCGCGCCACCCCGGACCGCGCCACCCCGGACCGCGCCACCCCCACCGCTGTCCCAGCCCCGCACGTTCCGCGACTCGCCTGATCCCTCACTCGAGAAGAGGCCCGTTCATGCAGCGAAGAGCCCCCCTCGCCGTCGGCACGGCGGCCCTGGCCGTCCTGGCCGCCGGCGTCCCCGCCGCCCACGGTGCTCCCGCCACCGCCACCGGCACCCTCACCTCGCAGGACCTCGCGACCGCGGGCACCGGCTCCCCCCACTACCGCATCCCCGCCCTGACCCGGACCACCGAGGGCACGCTCCTCGCCGCCTACGACGCCCGCCCCACCCTCGCCGACCTGCCGGGCAACATCGGCGTCGTCCTCAGGCGCAGCACCGACGGCGGCGCCACATGGCAGGCGCAGCAGGTCGTACGCAAGGACGCCGCTCCCCAGGGCTACGGCGACCCCAGCCTCCTCGTCGACCGCGAGACCGGCCGCGTCTTCCTCTTCTACTCGGCCACCGTGAACCAGGGCTTCTTCGGCTCGGCGACCGGCAACGACGAGAACGACCCGGACGTCCAGCAGACCGACTACAGCTACTCCGACGACGACGGCGCGACCTGGAAGCACGAGCGGATCACCGCCGAGATCAAGGACCCGGTCTGGGCCGGCATGTTCGCCGCGTCCGGCGAGGGCATCCAGCTGCGCCACGGCACCCACAAGGGGCGCCTGATCCAGCAGTACGCCGTCCGCCGCGACGGCGCCAACTACGCGGTCAGCGTCTACAGCGACGACCACGGCGCCACCTGGAGGGCGGGCACCCCGGTCGGTCCCGGCGGCGACGAGAACAAGACGGTGGAGCTGTCCGACGGCCGCGTCATGCTCAACAACCGCTCCGCGCCGTACCGCACGGTCGCGTACTCCACCGACGGCGGCATCACCTACACCCCCTTCCAGCAGGACACCGAGCTGCCGGACCCCGGCAACAACGGCTCCGTCACCCGCTTCGCGCCGGACGTCGCCGCCACCCACCCGCGGGCCTCCTGGCTGATGTTCAGCAACACGGCGACGACCGGCGGCCGCACGCACCTGGCCGTCCGCCTCTCCTGCGACAACGGGGAGACCTGGCCGATGCGCAGGACCGTCGAGTCCGGCGCGGCCGCCTACTCGACGCTGACCCCGCTCGGCGACGGCACTGGCGCCAACCCGGGCACGGGGCTGCTGTGGGAGCGGGGCGGCGTCGACCACATCACCTACTCCTCCTTCGACCTGCGGTGGCTCGGCGGAGTCTGCGCGCCGGTCACCGTCACCCCGCCCGCCTCCCTGCCCGCGGGGCGGACCACAGCCGTCACCGTCCGCGTCGTCAGCCAGAACGACGTGCCGCTCCCCGCCGGCAAGGTCTCGCTCGACCTGCCGGACGGCTGGAGCGCCCCGGAGACCGCCGTACCCGCGCTCGACCCCGGCCAGGGCGCGAACATGAAGATCCCCGTCACGGTCCCCGCGAACGCCACCGCGGGCAGCGTGCGGGCCACCGCCGCCTACGAGGTCCGCGACAGCCGGCACTCCTACGGCGACACGGCGTTCACCGTCACCCGGCCCTGAGGGGCGGTCCGGATCCTGCCGGTCGCGGGGTCCGGCACGCACCTCTGCGGCGCGGTCGTCGGTTGCCGGGGCTTCGCCCGGTCGCCCTCCTCCGCCGCGCAGTCGCACGCACCGGATCCCGCCCAAGCCGACTGACCGGCGCCGTCGCCCGGAGCCGGCCCGGTCCGGACGACCCGCCGAGCCGGCCACGACCCGCCGAGCCGGCCACATGCCGCCCGGCGGCCCGCTTCCGCCCGTTCCACCACTCGCACAGCCCAGGAGAACAACACCATGTCCCCGTCCCAGCCCCTGCGCGGCGTCGTGCCGCCCGTCTGCACTCCGCTGGACGAGACGGGCGAGGTCGACACCGCCTCGCTCGCCCGTCTCGTCGAACACCTCGTCGGCGGGGGAGTGCACGGGCTGTTCGCCCTGGGCTCCAGCAGCGAGGTCGCCTTCCTCACCGACCGGCAGCGGGCCCTCGTCCTGGACACCGTCGTCGAGGCGGTGGCGGGCCGCGTGCCCGTCCTCGCCGGGGTCATCGACATGACCACCCCCCGGGTGCTCGTCCACGCCGAGGCCGCCCGCAAAGCGGGCGCCGACGCCCTGGTGGCCACGGCCGGCTTCTACGCCCGCACCCACCCGCGCGAGACCGCCGCACACTTCCGTGCGATCCGTTCCGCCGTGGACCTCCCCCTGTATGCCTACGACCTCCCCGTCTCCGTGCACAGCAAGCTCCCCGCCGCCCTCGTGCGCGAACTCGCCGAGGACGGCACGCTGGCCGGCCTCAAGGACAGCAGCGGCGACGAGGGCGGCCTGCGCCGGCTCCTCGTCGAACTCGGCGGGCGCCACGGCCGCGCCGACGGCCCCGCCCCCTCCTTCAGCATCCTCACCGGTTCCGAACTGACCGTGGACGCCGCCCTGCTGGCCGGCGCCGACGGCGTCGTACCCGGACTCGGCAACGTCGACCCCGCCGGGTACGTCCGCCTCTACGACGCCGTGCGCGGCGGCGACCCGGACGGCGCCGGCAAGGAACAGGAGCGGCTCGTCGAACTGTTCGGCCTCGTCGACGCCGGCCCCGAGAGCGAGATGGGCCGCAACTCGTCGGCCATCGGCGCCTTCAAGCACGCCCTGCGGCTGCTCGGCGTCTTCTCCCACGGCACCACCGCCGCCCCGCAGATCCAGCTGGGCGAGGCCTCGGTCGCCCACGTCGAACGACACCTGCGCGGCGCCGGGCTGCTGCCGGTCCGATGACCGGACGGCACCCGGACGCGCCGGTGATCGGCCTCGACCTGGGCGGTACGAAGATCGCCGCCGCCCTGGTCGGGGCCGGCGGCGCCGTGCTGGCCCGGTACACCCGGCCCACCCCTGCGACACGGGGGGCCGGGGCGGTGCTGGACGCGCTGGCCGAGGCCGTCCGCGCAGTGCGGGCACCCGGCACCGCCGCGGTCGGCGTCGCCGCGGCCGGCGTGATCGACCCGGTCTCCGGCACGGTCACCAGCGCCACCGACACCATCCGCGGCTGGGCCGGCACCCGGCTCGCCGCCGGTCTCGCCACGCGCACCGGGACCCCCGTGGCCTGCGACAACGACGTCCGTGCCGCCGCCGCCACCGAACTCGCCCGCCTCGGCGACGACGGAACGCTGATCTACGCCGCCGTCGGCACCGGAGTCGGCGGCGCCGTCGCCGCGGGCGGGCGCATGCTGCACGGCGCCGCCGGAATCGCCGGGCACCTCGGGCATCTGCCCAGCCCCGAGGCGGACGGGCTCCCCTGCACCTGCGGAGCCACCGGCCACCTGGAGGCGATCGCGGCGGGACCCGCCATCACCGCGCACTACGCCCGGCTCGGCGGCGACGGGGCGGACCGCCTGCAGACCGTCGCCGAACGCGCAGCCCGCGGCGACCGGCACGCCACCGCCGCCATCACGCTCGGCGCCCGCGCGACCGGTCGGGCCCTGGGCGGCCTCGCCAACGCGCTCGGCCCGCACCGCGTCGTCGTCACCGGCGGCGTCCTCGGCATCGGCGCCCCGTACCGGGACGCGCTGGACGAGGCCTTCGCCGCGGAACTCATGCCTCCACTGCGGTCGCTGCGCCTCGCCGCACCGCACGGCGGTGCCGACGCCGCGGTCCTCGGAGCGGCCGCGCTGACCCGCACCCTGCCACTGCACCGTCCCCACCCCACCGGAGCACCGTCATGACCCCGCCCCAGCCCTCACCTCCGACCGCCTCCCCGGCAGAAGCCCTCAGGGGCCGCCTGATCGTGTCCTGCCAGGCACCGCCCGGTGACCCGATGCGTGACACCGGCACCCTGGTCCGCATGGCCCTCGCGGCGCGGTCCGGCGGCGCGGCGGCCGTGCGCGTCAACGACCCCGAGGTCGTCGCGGCCACCGTCGCGGCCGTCGACTGCCCGGTGATCGGCCTGTGGAAGGACGGCGACACCGGCGTCTTCATCACCCCGACCGTGCGCCACGCGCTCGCGCTGGTGGAGGCGGGCGCCGCGGTCGTCGCCGCCGACGCCACCGCGCGCCCGCGCCCCGACGGCAGCACCTTCGCCGACCTCGTCGCGGCCGTCCACCGGGCGGGCGCCCGGGTCATGGCCGACGTGTCGACCCTCGGCGAGGGCCGCGCCGCCGCCGACCAGGGAGCCGACCTCGTCGGCACCACCCTGTCCGGCTATGTGCCCGGCTCCCCGGTGCAGACCGGCCCGGACCTGGCACTCGTGACCGACCTGGCCGGCGCGCTGGACGTTCCGGTGATCGCCGAGGGCCGCGTCGCGACGCCCGAGCAGGCCGCGCGGGCCCTCGCGGCCGGCGCGCACAGCGTCGTCGTCGGCACCGCCATCACGGCGCCGACCGCGCTGACCCGGCTGTTCGTCGCGGGCCTCACGTCCTGACACGGCGGACGCGCCAGGGGCGGCGGGAGACACCCCGCCGCCCCTCACCGCCGACCGCCGCGCCCCGGATCAGGCCTCCGGCGCCGGGTATGTCGGGTACTCCACCCCGGAGACGTGCTGGACGACGCGGACGACCTGGCAGGAGTAGCCGAACTCGTTGTCGTACCAGAGGTAGAGGATCGCGTTGTCGTCCTCGACCTTCAGCGCGCCGGCGTCCACGATCGAGGCGTGGCGCGATCCGATGAAGTCGCTGGAGACGGCGTCCGGGGCGCTGATGAAGTCGATCTGGCGCTTGAGCGGCGAGGTCAGCGACACCTCGCGCAAGTGGTCGAGCACGTCCTCGCGGGTCGTCTCGCGCGCGAGCTGGAGGTTGAGGATCGCGATCGACACGTCCGGCACCGGCACCCGCACCGAGCTGCCGGTGATCCGCGCCCTCAGGTCGGGCAGCGCCTTCGAGACGGCGGAGGCGGCGCCCGTCTCCGTGATGACCATGTTCAGCGGCGCGCTGCGGCCCCGCCGCTCGGACTTGTGGTAATTGTCCAGCAGGTTCTGGTCGTTGGTGAACGAGTGGACCGTCTCCACGTGGCCGCGCAGGACGCCGTACTCGTCGGCCATCGCCTTCAGCGGCGGCACGATCGCGTTGGTGGTGCAGGACGCGCAGGACAGGATCCGCTCGTCCGGCTTGATGGTGTCGTGGTTGACGCCGTGCACGATGTTCGGGACGTCGCCCTTGCCGGGCGCGGTCAGCACCACCTTGTCGATGCCCGGCCGCAGGTGCGTCGACAGCCCCTCGCGGTCGCGCCACTTGCCGGTGTTGTCGATCAGGATGGCGTCCTTGATGCCGTACGCCGTGTAGTCGACCTGTGTCGGGTCGTCGGCGTAGATCACCCTGACGGCGTTGCCGTTGGCGAGGATCGTGCTGTTCTCCTCGTCGACGGTGATCGTGCCCTGGAACTGGCCGTGCACGGAGTCGCGGCGCAGCAGCGAGGCGCGCTTCACGAGGTCCCGCTCCCCGCCTCCGCGGACGACGACGGCGCGCAGCCGCAGCCCGTTGCCCGAGCCGGCCTTCTCGATGAGCAGGCGGGCCACGAGCCGCCCGATGCGGCCGAAGCCGTAGAGGACGACGTCGCGGGGCTCGCGGCGGTCGATCTTGTTGGCGCCCGTGGCACCCGCCACGGCCTCGGCGGTGAACTCCGCCACCGTCAGCCCCCGGTCGTCGGCCCGGTGGGTCGCGGCGAGCATGCCGATGTCGATCTGGGAGGGCCCGAGGTCGAGGGCGGTCAGGGCCCGCAGGAAGGGCATCGTCTCGGTGACCGACAGCTCGGCGCCGGCGATCTGGCGGGCGAAGCGGTGGGTCTTGAGGATGCTGACCACCGACTTGTTCACCAGGGAACGGCTGTGCAGCAGGATCGTGACGTCCTGCTCCCGGTGCAGCTTCCCGATCATCGGGATCATCGATTCCGCGATCTCCTCGCGGTTCTTCCAGTTGGTGAACGAGTCGTCGTTGACAGTCACGTCTCTTATCTTTCGAGCTAGGAGGCGCTCATATGCTAACCCCACCGCCCGATGGAGCGATCAAGTGGGCCCCGGGCCGATCATCTGAGTGCGTCCGCGCCGGAGTCGAACATGATTGCGCCGTGGTCGATCGGGTACGCGAGGCTGGACCGCCCCCGCGCCGCTCGTCCGCGCGGGCCCACCACCGCCGCTACCAGGGAATACGCCATGGACACACCCGCGAACGACCACCACCCCGCCACGCCCGCCGGGCGCGCGTTGGACACGCTGGCCGAGAACACGGAGGACACGGCGGCGCTCGACACGCTCGCGAGCAGCGACGTCCTCGTCCCGGTGCCCGACGACGCGAACGACCAGGACTCCGCCGACCCCGGCATGCTGGCCCTTCCGGTACTGGAACAGCAGGGCGGCCGGCAGGTGGTGCCCGTGTTCACCTCGGAAGTGGAGATGGCCGACCTGCTGCCCTACGTCTCCCGCTACCGGATGGTGCCGCTGGGCGCGCTCGCGTCGCAGTGGCCGGCCCAGTACGCCGGTCGACGCCCGGCACGCCGAGAGCACGCACCTGACGCCGCCAGGCCCGCCCTTCGGGCGGACGACGGGAATGTGACGACAGACCCTAGGGCTGTCCTAGGACAGCGCGCCCTCGTCGTCGCCGAGCATGCGGGCCAGCGCGGCCCGCTGCAGCGGCAGCACCTGCGAGTGCAGGTCGCGGCCCCTGCGGGTCAGCGCGACGTACACACCGCGCCGGTCCTCCGCGCACATCGAGCGCTCCACCAGGCCGTCCTTCTCCAGCCGGGCGATGAGCCGGGAGAGGGCGCTCTGGCTGAGGTGGACTCGGCCGACCAGGTTCTGCACCCGGCACTGGGCGCCGTCCTCGGGCCCCTCGGTCACCAGGAGGTCCAGCACCTCGAAGTCACTCGCGCCCAGACCGTGCGGATGCAGCACACGGTCGATCTCGCACATCGTGCGCGCGTGCACCGAGAGGATGCCCCGCCACCGTTCGTCGAGCCGTGCCCCGGCCGTCCTGGCTGCCATACCCGAACGGTAGCACCGGGACCCTTCTTCCTTGAGCGTGCAACTAGTGCACGCTCAAGGCCCCGTACGGCCGGACAGGAGTCCCGGCGGTCCCGCGCCGGCCGGGTCCGGAGATGACCGGCGCGCGCCCCGGCGTTACGCTTGCCCACAGCCGTGCTCCTGACGGGCGCACGGCGCGGCGGTGGGGCCCGCCGTACCCGAACCGCGGCACGACCGCCGCCAACGGTCCCTACTTGCGCAGCGGAGGCATCTCCCTGCCCGGCGAGTAGGAGACGTACGCCCATGACAGTTCCGCGCACCGAGCACCTCGGCGGTGTCCGGCCGTCCGCCCCCGCACGGCCCCCGTGGCGTTCCCAGGCACCCGTCGTCGCCGTCGTGGCGCTCGGGGGCGGTGCCGGCGCCGCCGCCCGCTACGCGGCCTCCCTGGGGTGGCCCACGCCGACCGGCGGCTTTCCGTGGACGACCCTGTGCGTCAACGCCGCCGGCTGCGCCGTGATCGGCGTGTTCATGGTCGTCATCACCGAGGCGCGCCCCGTCCACCGCCTGGTCCGTCCCTTCTTCGGCACCGGCGTACTCGGCGGCTTCACCACCTTCTCGACCTACGCGGTCGACACTCGGTACCTGTTCGCCGACGGCCGGGCCCGCACGGGCCTGGCGTACCTCGCCGCGACCCCGCTCGCGGCACTCACGGCGGTGTGCCTCGCCGCATGGGCGGCCCGCCGCGTCCTGAAGCGGAGGCAGCGATGACGAGGCTGACCGGCAGAGCCCTGCGGCTGACCGTGCTCGTCGGCGAGAACGACACCTGGCACCACCGGCCCCTGTACTCCGAGATCGTCCACCGCGCCCACGCCGCCGGACTCGCGGGCGCCAGCGTCTTCCGCGGCGTGGAGGGCTTCGGCGCCTCGTCCCTGATCCACACCACCCGGCTGCTGTCCCTGAGCGAGGACCTGCCGGTGGCCGTCGTCGTCGTGGACACCGAGGAGCGCGTACGGGCCTTTCTGCCGCTCCTCGACGAACTCGTCACCGACGGCCTGGTCGTCCTCGACGACTGCGAGGTCGTCCGGTACGAGGGTGGGAGGCCGTCGTGAACTGGCTGCTGGTCGTCGCGGGCGGCATGATCGGCGCCCCGCTGCGCTATCTCACCGACCGCGCGGTGCAGTCGCGGCACGACTCGGTCTTCCCCTGGGGCACCTTCACGGTGAACGTGGCCGGCAGCCTGGTCCTCGGCGTGCTGACCGGTGCCGCCCTGGCCGGAGCGGCCGGCTCCGAGCTGCGGCTGCTCCTGGGGACCGGATTGTGCGGCGCCCTCACCACGTACTCGACCTTCTCCTACGAGACCCTCCGGCTGACCGAGACGGGCGCCCGGCTCCAGGCCGCCGCGAACGTGGCGGGCAGCGTGGCGGCCGGCCTCGCGGCGGCGTTCGCGGGGGTGACACTCGCCGACGCGCTCTGGACATGAGGCGGGGCAGTCACCCGCGTGTAGTAGGAACTGGATGCCATGAGCGCCATCAGCATCGGTCAGGCCGTCGTCCTCGGAGCCGTCGAGGGGGTGACCGAATTCCTCCCCGTCTCCTCCACCGGACACCTCAAGATCGTCGAGGGGCTGATGGGCATCCCGGTCGACGACGACGCCGTCATCGGTTTCTCGGCGGTGATCCAGGTCGGCGCGATCGCCGCCGTGCTCGTCTACTTCTCCAAGGACATCGCACGGATCCTTGCCGCCTGGGCGCGCGGCCTGCGCGACCCGCAGGAGCGGTACCACCACGACTACCGGTTCGCCTGGTGGGTCGTCTTCGCCACCGTGCCGATCGTGCTCGTCGGCCTGGCGGCCAAGCCCCTCATCAAGGGTCCCCTCGCCTCGCTGTGGGTGGTGGCCGGGTCGCTGATCGTGGGCAGCGGCGTGATGTGGTGGGCGGACCGGACCGGCCGGCACAAGCGCGGTGAGGACGACACGTCCCTCAAGGACGCGATGCTGGTCGGCGGCTCCCAGATCCTCGCCCTGCTCTTCCCGGGCTTCTCCCGCTCCGGCGCCACCATGTCCACGGCCCTGCTGCTCGACCTCGACCGGGTCGCCGCCACCCGGCTCTCCTTCTTCCTCGGCATTCCGGCCCTCACCGGTGCCGGCCTCTACGAACTGAAGGACGCCCTCGGTACCGGAGCGGGTGCCGCGCCGCTCGCGGCCGGCACCCTCGTCTCCTTCGTGGTGGCCTACGCCTCCATCGCCTGGCTGCTGAGGTTCGTCGCCAAGCACTCCTTCAACGCCTTCGTCGTCTACCGGATCGCGGTCGGCGTCCTGCTCTTCGGACTGCTCGGCACGGGCGCGCTGCACAGCTGACCGCCCGGCCGACCGCTCAGCCGGCGTTGCGCAGCGGCTCCCCGACGCTCCTCATGTGCCGCAGTGCCTCGCGGTGCGAGGCGAGCAGCCCCGTCTGGTGGTACGGGACGCCCAGTTCGGCGCAGTAGGCCTCGGTGATGACCTGCGCCCTGCCGAGGGCGGGTGTCGGCATGCTGGGGAAAAGGTGGTGCTCTATCTGGTAGTTGAGGCCGCCCATGAAGGCGTCGATGAGGAAACCGCCGCGCACGTTGCGCGAGGTGAGGACCTGCCGGCGCAGGAAGTCCAGCGGCGTGCCCTCCTCGATCATCGGCATGCCCTTGTGGTTGGGGGCGAAGACCGAGCCCAGGTAGATCCCGAACAGTGCCTGGTGCACGACGATGAAGGCGAGCGCCCTGCCGGGGGAGAGCACCGTGAACAGGCCGCCGAAGTACAGCACGAAGTGCGCGACGAGCAGCGTCCCCTCCACGACCGGCCGCTTCATCGACGGGCTGCGCAGCGCCTTGAAGCTGTTGAAGCTGAGATTGAGCCCCTCCAGCGTCAACAGCGGGAAGAACAGGGCGGCTTGATGCTTGCCGATGAAGCGCGGCAGGCCCTTCGCCCTGCTCGCCTGCCCCCGCGACCACACCAGGATGTCGGGGGAGACGTCCGGGTCCTTCTCCTCGTGGTTCGGGTTGGCGTGGTGGCGGGTGTGCTTGTTCATCCACCAGCCGTAGCTCATGCCCAGCAACAGGTTCGCCACCAGCAGGCCCCCGGCCTCGCTGGGCCGCCGGCCCGAGAAGACCTGCCGGTGGGCGAGGTCGTGGGCGGCGAGTCCCAGCTGGCCGAAGACCACCGCCAGTGCCACCGCGACGAACAGCTGGCTCCAGCTGTCGCCGAGCACCAGGAAGGCGGCGACACCGCCCGCGAGCGCGAGGGCGACGGTGCCGAAGCGCACCGTGTAGTAGAGCGGGCGCCGCCGCAGCAGCCCCGCGTCGGCTATGCGCCGGGAGAGTTCGGAGAAGTCACTGCCCTTTCGGCGTCCCTCTCGCTGTGCGCATGGTTCCGCTGCGCGGGCGGGCGAGCTCTCGGGGAGCACCGTGGAATTGGCCATGCGCCACAGTATGTTGCCGGGCACGCGGCAACCTAAATGGCGTCCGCCCCCGAAGCGGGGGTGTGGCCAGCACCACCCCCGGCCTGTGGTTCTCCCCTCGGCCGGTTCCGGGTGGCTCAGCGTCCGTCGTCGCGCACGAGCCGCAGCCGCAGGCCCAGTGCCGTGACGCCCGCGCCGAGTGCGGCGACGCCGAGGATCGTCCCGGTCCCGGGCCAGCCGGACTGGTCCCCGGACGGCCTCGCCACCGCCGCCGCGGGAGCGGCCTGCGGTCCCTGCCGCGGCGGCGCCCCTCCGGCGGGGAGCGAGCCCACGGGGTCGACCCGGCCGGCCGCCTCGAAGCCCCAGTCGAGCAGCGAGCGGGCCTCCTCGTAGACGGCGTGGCCGCCGCCCTCCTGCGGGTTCATCACGGTGACCACCAGGCTGCGCCCGTCGCGGCGGGCGGCCGCGATCAGCGTGTTGCCGGCGTTGCTGGTGTAACCGTTCTTGACGCCGATCAGCCCCGGGTACGGCTCCACGCCGTCCGCCCCGGTGAGCAGCCGGTTCGTGTTCATGATCCCGTACGCGTCCCCGTTCCGGCCGGGGAACATCGCGTCCACCCGGGAGCAGTACCGCGCGAAGTCGGGACGGCGCAGCCCGGCCATGCCGAAGACGGCGAGGTCGTACGCCGACGACACCTGACCCGGCGCGTCGTACCCGTCGGGTGAGCGCACATGGGTGTCGCGGGCGCCGAGGGCACGGGCCTCGGCCTGCATGCGCGAGGCGGTGGCGCTCCAGCCGCCGGCGAGGGAGGCGAGGACGTGCACGGCGTCGTTGCCGGAGTTGAGGAAGACGCCGTTCCACAGGTCGGAGACGCGATACGTCTGGCCCTCGACGACACCGACCAGGCTGCTGCCGGGACCGATGCCGGCCAGGTCGTCCGCGCTCACCTCGTGCCGGATCCCGCCGGGCAGCACCGGCAGCACGGTGAGGGCGAACAGTGTCTTGAGGGTGCTGGCCGGAGGCAGTTCGCGGTGCGCGTCGTGGGCCGCCAGCACCTCGCCCGTGCCGGCGTCGGCGACCACCCACGACAGCGCGGAGACGCCGGGCACCCCGGGTACACCGTGACGGAGCCGGACCTGTGTCCCGGAGCGGTACAGCGGCGACGACTGCTCCACCGCCCGCTGTCCGCCGGGCGGGCCCGGGTCCGGGCGCCCCGCGCGGGCGGCCGCGGCGGCGGGCATGAGCGTCAGCAGCCCGGCCACGCAGAGGACGCAGGTCGATCGAACCGCCCGGGATGAGAATCCGATAGTCATACCGCAAACGTAGGAACGGACCCCCGAGCCACCGCGCTCCCCGGGCCGAGTCGCGTCCCCAAGCACCCGGATGCCGTAGCGCACGGAGACCGCCGAGCCGGCGACGGCCGTCTTCCCGGTCCGCGCCCGCGCCCGGCGTCAGCCGGTGAGAAGGGTCGGCAGCACCTGCCGCAGGAACGTCGCGTTGTCCGGCGTCCGCCGCATCCGCTCCAGCAGCGTCTCCATGCCGGAGTAGTGCCCGTCCCGGTTCTGCAGCGCCCGCCGCAGCCCGTGCGCGGCGGCCGTCTCGGCGGCGGGCAGCAGCAGTTCCTCGCGGCGGGTCCCCGAACCCACCAGGTCCACGGCGGGGAAGACCCGGCGGGTGGCGAGGTCCCGGCTGAGCCGCAGCTCCATGTTGCCGGTGCTCTTGAGCTCCTCGAAGTAGAAGTCGTCGGCGCGCGAACCGGTCTCCACCAGGGCGGTGGCCAGGATGGTGAGCGAACCGCCCTCCTCCGCCTGGCGGGCGGCGCCGAAGAACCGCTTCGGACCCAGCAGCGCCCCGGCGTCGACGCCGCCGCTGAGGGTGCGGCCGCCGGAGGACGCGGCGTTGTTGTGTGCCCTGCACAGCCGGGTGAGGGAGTCGAGCAGGACGACGACGTCCTCTCCCGCCTCGACGAGCCGCTTGGCCCGCTCGATCACGAGTTCGGCGAGCGCGATGTGCTGCTTGGCGCTCCGGTCGAAGGTCGAGGCGTACACCTCGCCCTCCACGGAACGCCGCATCTCGGTGACCTCCTCGGGGCGCTCGTCGAGCAGCACCACCATCAGCCGGGCCTCGGGATGGTTGCCCGCCACGGCGGCGGCGATCTGCCGCAGGAGGACCGTCTTGCCGGTCTTCGGCGGGGCCACGATCAGGCCGCGCTGGCCCTTGCCGACCGGGGTGAGGAGATCGGCGACCCGCCCGGTCAGGCCGGCCGCCGGATGTTCGAGCCGCAGCCGCTCGTGCGGGTGCAGCGGAGTCAGGTCGCGGAAGTGCCGCCGGCCCCGCGGGTCCGGCGTGCGGCCGCCCACCCGGACGACGTCGGTCAGACCGCGCCGTTCACCGCGCACCGCCTCGACCAGGTCGCCCTTGCGCAGCCCGTGGCGGCGGATCAGCGCGGGGGACAGGACGGGGTCGGAGGGCTCGGGATGGAGGCTCTTGCCGCGCAGATGTCCCTTCCCGCCCGCGTCGATGTCGAGGACACCGCTCGCGATCTCGGCCGGGGACTGCTGCACAGGGGGGTGTTCGAGTGTGGTGGTCATGGTGGACGGTCCTTTCGAGGACACGGGCACGGAACATGCGGAAGGAAGGGGGTGAGGCCGAGCGAGGGGTCGTACGCGACGACACGCTCGTGCCCGGCGGCAACAGCACCTCGCCGGGAGCGGGGGAGACCCCGCTCACGAGGTTGCGCTGAGAAGCGGATACCGGTCGCACCGGGACCGGTGGGTCCGCGAACCGAAGGGAACTGGCACCGGCGCCCCAACAGGGCGTACACAAGTGCTGCCCGTACCGTACCACGGGACGTGGAGCGAGTGCGGCGGGGCGGGACGGGCCGACCGTCGCCCGGTCCACCCCGCACAACGCCGCCGGTGTGCCTTCTGTTCCGGTGCGCGCCGCCCGCCCTCCCTCCCTCTGTCTTTCTCCGTCTGTCTTCCGTCCGGACCGGCCGAGTCAGCCGGCCGAGGGCGTCCGGTCCTCCCGCGGCTCCTCGGTGACCCGGTCGAACTGCGCGGCCATGGCCGCCTGGAGCGCCTGCGCCCCCGACAACGGACGCACCATGACCGTCAGTTCGTCGATGCGCCCGTCCTCGTCGAGATGGAGGAAGTCGCAGCCGCCGAGCTCGCGGTCGCCCACCCGGGCCGTGAAGACCAGCGCGTGGTCACGGCCGTCCGGGTCGCCGATGGCGCGTTCGTAGCGGAAGTCCTCGAAGACCCGCTCGACCGCGCGCAGAATCGCCGCGGTGACCGCCCTGCCCCGGTACGGCTTGAACACGACGGGGCTGGTGAAGACCACGTCCTCGGCCAGCAGCGCCTCGACGGCGTCCATGTCATGGGCCTCGACCGCCGCACGGAATGCCCGCATCGCATCTTCCTTCCACTGAGCCGCAGAGCTTCTGGCTACTGAACTATTTGAATAAGTGTGGAGTAGAGTACTGGCGGCTTGTTAGCGTGTCGACATGTCTCTCAAGTACGCCGTCCTGGCCGCTCTGCTGGAGGGCGAGGCCTCCGGCTACGAGCTGTCCAAGGTGTTCGACGTGTCGCTCGCCAACTTCTGGCCCGCCACGCCGCAGCAGCTCTACCGGGAGCTGGAGCGCCTCGCCGGCGACGGCCTGATCGAGGCCCGGACGGTGCCGCAGGAACGCAGGCCCACCAAGCGGATGTTCTCGCTCACCGCGGCCGGCCGGGAACAGCTGGCCGCCTTCGCCGCCGAGCCGACCCGGCGCCCCACCGCCGTCCGCGACGAGTTCCTGATCAAGATGCAGGCCATGGACGGCGTCGACCCGCGAGCCGTCCGCGCACTGGTCGAGGAGCGCCGGGCCTGGGCCCTGGGTAAGCTGGCCCGCTACGAACGGGTCCGCGAACGCCTCCTGGACGGCCGCACCGAGGAGGAGTACCTGCGCGACGCCGACCGGGTTGGGCCCTACCTCACCCTGCTCGCCGGGATCACCTTCGAGCGGGACAACGCCCGTTGGTGCGAGCGCGTGCTGACCGTGCTGGGCGAACGGCGCGCTGCCGCCGGGCCTGCGGGACCTGCTGCCCTAGGCTGACCCGATGTTCAGCCCCGAAGGCCCCACCCTGCGCGAACTCGCCGCCCAGGCACTGTCGTCGGTCGAGCGCGGGTACGACCTGCTCGCCCCCAAGTTCGACCGCACCCCGTACCGCACGCCGGACCGGGTGCTCGACTCCGTGGCCGCCGCGCTGGCGCCACTGGGGCCGTTCGACGCCGGACTCGACCTGTGCTGCGGCACCGGCGCCGGCGTGGACGTACTGACCCGGATGTGCCGCCGGACGGTGACCGGGGTCGACTTCAGTGCGGGCATGCTGGACGTCGCCCGTGAGCGCGCCCCGTCGCCGGGCCCCGAGGTCTCCTGGGTGCGCGCGGACGCCCGTGCGCTGCCGTTCGGCGCGGAGTTCGACCTCGTGGTGAGCTTCGGGGCGTTCGGGCACTTCCTGCCCCGCGAACTGCCGGGCCTGTTCACCCAGGTGCGCTCCGTCCTGCGGCCGGGCGGCAGCTTCGCCTTCCCCGTGGCCGCGCCGCCGCGCCCCGGCTCCCGCGGCTACTGGGCGCTGCTCGGCTTCGACGCCGCGATGCGCGTGCGCAACGCCCTGTGGCGGCCGCCCTTCGTCATGTACTACCGGACGTTCCGGCTCGGGGACGTGGGCCGCGAGCTGTCGCGCGCCGGGTTCCGGGCGGACCTGCACGCCCTGCCGGAGTTCGGGTACAGGCCCGACGGCAGCCCGCGGGTCCGGATGGTCGTGGCCCGGGCGGCCGGGGGCGGCGCGGGGGTCAGCCGGCCGCCGGCAGCGTGAACTCGTAGACCAGGGCGTCCTGTCGGGTGTCCACGAGGAGGTCGGTGATCTCCAGCGGCCGTGCGTACTGGTCGTGCACCCGCCGCACGACCCGGACCGACGCCGTGTCCGTGGGGCGGGTGATGGTGTCCCGGTGGTGCAGTGCCAGGCCGGCCCTGCGCATCCAGTCGTAGGTGCGCCGCAACTGCGCCGCGGCGGAGCCGTCGGCCCGGTCGCGGTAGCGGGCCAGCTCCTCGACCTCGGCCAGTGCCACGGCCGAGAAGGAGGTCACCGCCGACCGGCGCCCGCCGGTGCCGGCGGACGGCGACCGGTACCGGTGGACCAGGGTCGGCCGGCCCGGTGCCAGGCCCAGCGCGACGGCGTGCTCGGCCGGGGGTGCCTCCCACGCCACGGTGGCACGGGCACCGGTGCGGGGCTCGTCCGCGAGGGTGCCGACCGGGAAGGCGAGGGGCGCCGGGCTCCCGGCGGGCGATCCGGGCAGGGCGACATGACTGCCCCGCCGGTCGGTGCTGAGCATGCCGTCCCGGCGCAGCACGTCCAGTGCCTGCCGCACGGTCTCCCGGCTCACGCCGAAGTGCTCGGCCAGCCGGCGCTCGCCCGGCAGCCGTTCCCCCGGCGGGACGCTCCCGTCGTGCAGCTCGCCGAGCAACTGGTCGGCGACCTGCCGGTACAGGGGCCGGGGGTCGGCGAGAGGGTGGTCGTGCGGGGTGGTGCGGGCCATGCCGCGCCCTCCAGTCGGTGACGTACGGTAGCCGCTCGGGCTCGGTGGGCCACCAGGAGTACCACTGGTCTAAACCAGCAGGGAAGGCCGGTCCGCCGGTTAGGCCGAAACACCACCCACCGGGTCAGGCGCGGGTGCGCAGCCAGCGCAGCTTGGCCGCCTCCTGGAACGGGCCCCCGCCCTCGTGGTCGTTGAAGTCGTACACCTCGATCGCCTTGTCCTCGTGCGCCCAGGCGTTGAAGGCGGCGAACACGGTCGACGGCGGGCAGGTCTGGTCCTCCAGGGCGGCCGAGAACAGGGCGGGCGCCCGGCCCCGCGCGGCGAAGTGCACCCCGTCGAAGTAGGACAGCGTCCGCAGCGCGTCCCCGGTCCGGCCGCGGTGCGTCTTGAGGTACAGGCCCACCTCGCGGTAGGGGTGCCGGTCCGTGAGCGTGGTGGCGCGCGGGAAGTCGCACAGGAACGGCACGTCCGGCGCGACGGCGACCAGGTCCGGCACCAGGCCGCCGACCGCGAGCGTGATGCCGCCGCCCTGGCTCGCGCCCAGCGCGACCGTGCGGTCCGGGTCGGCCAGCGGGTGCGAACGGGCCGCCTCGACGGCACGCACGGCGTCGGTGAAGACACGGCGGTAGTAGTAGTTCTCCGGGGCGTCCAGACCGCGGGTCATGAAGCCCGGGTACGCGGGCGCGCCGCCCACGGGGTCCGCGGTCCCGCCACCGCCGCCCCAGCCGCTGCCCTGGCCGCGGGTGTCCATCACGAAGTGCGCCCGGCCCGTGGACGCCCACAGCAGGTGCTCGTGCGGCAGCCCCCGTCCGCCGCCGTATCCGAGGAACTGCACGACCAGCGGCAACGGCTCCGCCGCGGCGGCGGGCAGGGTCAGCCAGCCCTTCACCGGGTGGCCGCCGAACCCGGCGAACGTCACGTCGTACACCCGCACCGTGGACAGTCCCGTGTCGACCGGCTCGAAGCGCACGTCCAGATCGTGTGCGCGGGCCTGCGCGAGTGTCCCGCTCCAGAACGCGTCGAAGTCGTCGGGCTCCTCGGACGTGCTCCGGTACGCGCGCAGTTCGTCGAGCGGTAGGTCGAACAGGGCCATCAAGAACCGCCTTCGCCAGGGGACACGCCGGACCGTACGGGTGATCACACCGTACGTGAGCGGCCGGAGGCCTGGCCAGATCCCGCCTGCGCCGCCCACGCTGCCCCGGCGCCGCCGGTGCGCGGCGGCCTCAGGCCCGGCGGTGCGTCCACCGCGGCTCGGTGCGCGCCCAGTCGCGGTCCCACTCCGCCATCCGGCGCCGGTGGGCCACGCCGCGCACGGCCCGGTGCGCGAGGAGCACCGCGAGCCCCGTACCGATGGCGGTGAAGGAGCCGACGGTGGCGCTGTGCTGCCACACCTCGGCTCCGCTGGGAGGCGCCGGCACGCTCCGGCCGTGCGAGTCCAGCCACACGTCGACCCGGTCGCCGTGCCGGGTCTCGGACGGAACCCGCGCGGTGGTGGTCTTCTCCGCGCCGTCCGGCGCGGTCCAGCGGACGGTCGCGCGGTACGTGTGCTGCCCGCCGAGTTGCGTCGACGGCAGGGTGCCGGAGGCCGCGCCGACCACGGCGGCCCGGACGTGCTGCCGGTCCGCCCGCTGCTGGGCGACGATCCGCTGGGCCTGGTCGTATCCCCACCAGGCGGTGACGGTGCCGAGCAGTGGCGCGCCCACGCACAGCAGGAGGGCGACGAGGAGGACGGTCCATCCCTCGACGACGTCGCACCGGCGCCGCAGCGGATTGTGCCGCCAGCGCCAGCCGCGTACCCGGGTTCGCATGGTCGACCTCCCCGTGATCACCGCGACCGGAGGGTCCGACGGACGGCCGTACGCGTGCACAGGGCCGTCGCGCCATTGGGTCGCGTCACGTCTGCGAGTGCCCGCACAGGTCTGGTACCCACTCCGGCAGGTGTCGCCCACCACCCGGGCAGGGCGGATCGCGAGCGGGGGGAGAGAAGGGGAGCCGGTGCATACCGGCGGGCGGGCGTGGCCGGAAGGCCGGTGGGGCCCGGGTGCGCGTCAGCCGAAGCGTTCGATCCTGATCCGCTCCACCGGCTGCCCCGCGGCCACCAGCAGCCGTGAGGCGTGCTCCGCGAAGGAGTTCGAGCCGCACACGTAGGCCTCCCAGCCGCCCGCGGGCGGGTCGGCCAGGAATGGCCTCAGGTGCTCGGCACCCAGCCGGCCCGCCCGTGTCCCGGCCGGCGCCCTCCGGGTGAACACGGGTGTCGTCTCCGCGCCGAGCTCACGGGCGTAGATCAGCTCCTCGGGGCCGCGCGCGGACACCAGCATCCGCAGGGGCACGGTCAGTCCCCGCGCCCGGTGGTGCCGCACCATCGACATCAGCGGGACCACGCCGGACCCCGCGCCGAGGAGCAGGGCGGGCCGGTCGCCCGGCCAGGCGAAGAAGCCGCTCAGCGGACCGCGGACCTCGATCCGGTCGCCCGGCCGCGCCACCTCGTGGAACCAGCCGGACACCTCGCCGTCCCGCACGTGGTCGAGGGTCAGCTCGATGTGCCCGGAGCCGTCCGGCGCGGACGCCAGCGAATAGTGCCGCTGGGCCGTGTACCCGTCCGGGGCGGTCAGCCGCAGCATCAGGTGCTGGCCGGGCACATGACCGGCCCAGCCGGGCACGGCGAGGCGAAAGGTGGACGCGCGGGGCGTCTCGCGCCGGATCTCCGCGAGCGTGGCCGTCTGCCAGGTCCCGGCGACCAGGCCGTCGACCTCGATGCGCCCGGGCACCGCGAAGCGCGTCGGGGGAGCGAAGGCACCGGTCGGGTGCGTGGCCGTCTCAGTCACCGGAGTACCGCTGCTCCTCCCAGGGGTTGCCGCGCGCGTGGTAGCCGTTCTGCTCCCAGAAGCCCGGCTCGTCGTGGTCGAGGAGTTCCAGGCCCGCCACCCACTTGACGCTCTTCCAGAAGTACAGGTGGGGCACCACCAACCGCGCGGGACCGCCGTGCTCGGGGGAGAGCGGCTGCCCCTCGTAGTCCCACGCGATCCAGGCCCGCCCGCCCGTGAGGTCGGCGAGCGGCAGGTTGGCCGCGTAGCCGGTGTGCGAGTACGCGACGGCGTGCGTGGCGGACGGCAGCGGGCGCGCCGCGTCCAGGAAGGCGTCCAGGGACACGCCCCCGAACCGCACACCGAACTTCGACCAGCCGGTCACGCAGTGGATGTCGCCCGTGTACGCCGAGGCGGGCAGCGTCCGGGCCCCGGCCAGGTCCCAGGTGCGGGGCTCGGCCACCAGCCCGCCCACGCGGAAGGTCCAGTCGGCGGCCGCGACTTCCGGCGTGACCTCGGCGGACAGCACGGGCCAGTCGTCGCCCGCGTCGTACTGACCGGGCGGCAGCCCCGGCCGGGCGGCGCGTGTGCGCCCGGTGAAGCCTCGGGTGGTGTTCATGCGGTGGTGCCTTTCGGACCGGCGGGGCGTTCCGCCCCGGCCGGCGTGATCAGTGCGTACGCCTCAACCGTACGTCCTCGGCGGGGCCCCTCGGACCAGCCCTCGACCCACCCTTCGGTCCATTGCTCGGCCCACCCTTCGGTCCGTTCCTCATCCCACCCTTCGGTCCATTCCGCGGCCCGGCCGCCAGTCCACTCTCCAGCCCGGTCCTCGGACCGGTTCTCGCCCCGGCCCTCAGCCCGCGCCCTCGTCGCCGCCCGTGTCCGGCCGCGCGTTGTACCGCTCCAGGTACGCCGCGAAGCGGACCAGGTCCCCTTCCTCCCAGTCCGCGAGCCGCTCCCTGAACGCCGCGCGGCGCCGCCGCGTGACCTGCGCCAGGATCTGCCGTCCGGCCTCCGTCAGGTGCAGGACCTGGACGCGCTGGTCGTCCGGGTCGGGCCGCCGCTCGACCAGCCCGGCGCGCTCCAGCGCGGACACCTGGCGGCTGACCGTGGACTTGTCGAGCGCGTAGTGGGCGGCCAGGTCGGTGGCCCGGCAGCCGTCCCGCTCCTCCAGGTGGCCGAGCAGCGTGTACGACACGAGCGACAGCTCCGGATGCATGCGCCCGGCCGACGCGCGGGCGCGGCGGGCGAAGGCCGTCATCTCCCGCTGAATGGTCTCCACGGCCACGTCGGCGGGGCCGCCCCCCGGTTCGCCGTGCGCTCCGCCGCCGCGTGCGTCGACGGGATCGTCGGGGGTCTCGGCAGCCGTCACGGGTCCTCCTCGGCAGGGCGGGCTCCGGTTGCAGAATACAACTTCCGGCTCTCGCGGCCGTGTGCACCGTCGGAAGGGGGCGGTGAGGAAGTGCGGCCGGTGGCGGTGACGCGCAGGGCGCCGGGCCCGGGTTGGTCTGTACATGACCTCGTCGGCGGGCCAGACTGTGCGCCGAACGCCCATGCCCCGGCCTGTGCCGCCCCCACCGAGGAGCCCCATGCCTCTCACCCGTCCCGAGCGTCCCGCGTCCCCGCGCGCCCGGCAACGTTGTCACGCCGTCCTCACCGGAATCGCCGCTCTCGCCCTCGCCCTGACCGGAAGTACGGCGTCGGCCGCGCCCGCCGCCGACACCTGGAACGAGGTCGGCTCCGACCGCGCCGACCCGCT
Source organism: Streptomyces olivaceus (assembly GCF_000721235.1). Classification (GTDB taxonomy): domain Bacteria; phylum Actinomycetota; class Actinomycetes; order Streptomycetales; family Streptomycetaceae; genus Streptomyces; species Streptomyces olivaceus. Next base: position 149,345 of record NZ_JOFH01000001.1, on the reverse strand, counting down.
GACCGAGAGCCAGGGGCTGGCCTCGGTCGAGGTGCCGGCGGGCAGCCCCAACCGCTACACCGGGATCGGCACCATCCCGATCGGCCTCAGCACCCGGGGCTGGAACCACGTCGGCGACCCCGACGCCTCCTACGACGGCCACTACGTCGAGCCGTACCAGCGCGACGACGGGAACACCAAGATGTTCCGCGTGCAGGCGCCGGACGGCAGCTGGTCGGAGTACGTGCACGAACTCGGCGACGGCGAGGCGCTGAACAACTCCTGGTCAGCGATCTCCCCGGACGGCCGGTGGATGCTCTCGGGGGAGTGGGGCACCATGGACCGGCTCCTGGTCTTCCCCACGCCGGGAGTCAACCCGGACACCTCGCCCTCCGCCGACCTCCCCCTGGCGGCCACGGTCCACCTGGACCACGCCGTGCGCGACGTGCAGGGGTGCGACTTCACGGACGCGACCACGCTGCTGTGCTCCTCCGACGACCCGGCCGGCACCCTTTTCGGCATCACCAAACCGCTGCTGCAGATCGACCTGGCCGCCGCTCCCGACGGCACGGACGTCACCGGCCACGTCACCGCCCTGCGGCAGCTGCCCCTGCGCAGCGCGTGCTCCGGCGACTTCGAGGCGGAGGGCATCGACTACGACCGCCGTACCGGCACCCTGCGCGTGATCGTCGTGTCGCCGGGCTTCTGCGTGCTGACGGACAGCGTGACCTACCGGTTCACGCGCGGCTGAGCGCGCCTGCCGCCGCGGTGTCCGCCGCGGCGGTAGTGCCCGGCTGCGGGAGGTGCTTTTCTGGAGGTATGCGCCACAGTCGGCCGTATCTGCCGCGGTCGGCCGCATGCGCCCCTGCCGGCGGTACGAGCCGCAGCGGGTGGTGCGCGCCACGAGAGGAGCGATCACGATGGACGGTGAGCGACTGCATCCGGAATCCGTCTCGGTGGAGCTGAGCGGGTGCGGCAAGGAGGACGCCCGCACCGTGTTCGACGCCCTGTGCGCGTGCTTCTCCTCCGACCGGCACGCGGGCGACGTGACCCGGGAGTACCACGAGGTGCGCCCGACCGTGTGGCTCGGCACCTTCGACGTGGCCGAGGACCTGCGCGGCGAGTGCGGCCCGGCCCGCCTCGGGGCGTCGGTGGACGCCGACGTGCAGGGCGGCTACTGGGCGATCGACCGCTTCCGCACCACCCTCGACTCCCTGTTCACCGTGCACGACCTGAGCACGGCCTCCGGGGACCAGGAGCGGGAGCTGCACGTACGGCTGGAGAGCCGCTGACGCCGGGCCCCGCGGGCGTCGGTGTGGTGTGCGCCGCGATTTTGTGCAACTAGTTGCACAAAATCGCGGCGGTCCTCTACAACAGAGGCACCACACCGCGCACGGAGGGCCCGATGAGCCGTTACCCCCACCTGCTGAGCCCGCTGGACCTGGGCTTCACCACGCTGCCCAACCGGGTCCTCATGGGCTCCATGCACGTCGGCCTGGAGGAGGCCGAGCGCGGCTTCGAGCGGATGGCCGCCTTCTACGCCGCGCGGGCCCGCGGGGGAGTGGGCCTCATCGTCACCGGCGGCATCGCCCCCAACGACGAGGGCCGGCCCTATCCGGGCGGCGCCAGACTCACCACCCCGGACGAGGCCGAGCGGCACCGGGTCGTCACCGACGCCGTGCACCGCGAGGGCGGACGCATCGCCCTCCAGATCCTGCACTTCGGCCGCTACGCCTACCACCCCGACCTGGTCGCGCCGAGCCCGCTGCAGGCCCCGATCAGCCCGCACGTGCCCCGCGAGCTGACCGACGCGGAGGTCGAGCGCACCGTCGACGACTACGTCCGCACCGCACGGCTCGCCCGCGGGGCCGGGTACGACGGCGTCGAGATCATGGGCTCCGAGGGGTACCTGATCAACGAGTTCGTCGCGGCGCGGACCAACCACCGCACCGACCGCTGGGGCGGCTCGTACGAGAACCGCATCCGCTTCCCCGTCGAGATCGTGCGCCGGGTGCGCGAAGCGGTCGGTGAGGACTTCATCGTCGTCTACCGCCTGTCCATGCTCGACCTCGTCCCCGGCGGCTCCACGCTCGACGAGGTGATCGCCCTCGCCAGGGCCGTCGAGGCGGCCGGAGCGACCCTCATCAACACCGGCATCGGCTGGCACGAGGCCCGCATCCCCACCATCGCCACCTCTGTGCCGCGCGGCGCCTACACCTGGGTCACCAAACGGCTGATGGGCGAGGTCTCGGTGCCGCTCGTCACCACCAACCGCATCAACACCCCGGAACTGGCCGAGCAGTTGCTCGCCGAGGGCGCGGCCGACATGGTCTCGATGGCCCGCCCGATGCTCGCCGACCCCGACTTCGTCGCCAAGGCCGCGGCCGGCCGCCCCGAGGCGATCAACACCTGCATCGGCTGCAACCAGGCCTGCCTGGACCACACCTTCAGCGGGCAGATCACCTCCTGCCTGGTCAACCCGCGCGCGTGCCACGAGACCGAGCTGGTCCTCTCCCCGACCCGGCGGCGCAAGCGCGTCGCCGTCGTCGGAGCCGGACCCGCCGGACTGGCCTGCGCGGTGAGCGCCGCCGAACGCGGCCACGAGGTCACCCTGTTCGACGCCGCGGCCGAGATCGGCGGCCAGTTGAACGTCGCCCGCAGGGTCCCCGGCAAGCAGGAGTTCGACGAGACGCTGCGCTACTTCCGCAACCGGCTCGCCGCGCACGGCGTCGGCGTACGGCTCAACACGCGGGTCGCCGCGGACGGCCTCGCGGGCTACGACGAGGTGGTCGTCGCCACCGGCGTCACCCCGCGCACCCCGGACATCCCCGGCGTCGACCACCCGTCCGTCCTGGGCTACCTCGACGTCCTGCGCGACGGCGCACCCGTCGGCGACCGCGTCGCGATCCTCGGCGCCGGCGGCATCGGCTTCGACGTCGCCGAGTACCTCACCGACGGCGGCGACAAGGCGCACGAGGACCCCGGGGCCTACTTCCGCCGCTGGGGCGTCGACACCGGCTACCGCGCTCCCGGCGGCCTCGCCGCGCCCGAGCGTCCCGCGCCCCCGCGCACGGTCCACCTGCTCCAGCGCAGGACCACCAAGGTCGGCGCCGGGCTCGGCCGGACCACCGGCTGGATCCACCGCGCCGAGCTGAGGCACCGGGGCGTCACCATGGTCCCGGGGGTGCGCTACGACCGGATCGACGACGCCGGACTGCACTTCACGGTCGGCGACGTGTCCACGGTCCTCGAGGTGGACACGGTCGTCCTGTGCACCGGCCAGGAGCCGAGCCGCGGCCTGTACGACGAACTGGTCGCCGCCGGCCGCAGCGCCCACCTCGTCGGCGGCGCCGACGCCGCCGCCGAACTGGACGCCGAGCGCGCCGTCAAGCAGGGCACAGAACTGGCCGCGGCGCTGTAGGAAGCCGACGTGAGGGGGCGGTCGCGGGCCGTCCCTAGGATGGCCCCATGTCACTCCCGCACGCGATTCTCACCGCCCTGGTCGAAAAGCCGTCGTCGGGCCTGGAGCTGACCCGCCGGTTCGACAAGTCGATCGCCTACTTCTGGTCGGCGACGCACCAGCAGATCTATCGCGAGCTGGGAAAACTGGAGGCGGACGGCCTGATCCGCGCGCTGCCCGGCGAGCAGCCGGCCCGCGGGCAGAAGAAGTCCTACGAGGTGCTGCCCGCGGGCCGCGAGGAACTCGCCCGCTGGACCGCCGCCGCACAGGACCCGAAGCCGCTGCGGGACGCGATGCTGCTGCGGCTGCGCGCCGCGGCGGTCGTCGGCACCACCGGCATCGAGGCGGACCTTCGTCGCCATCTGGAGCTGCACGAGCGGCAGTTGGCCGAGTACGAGGAGATCGAGAAGCGGGACTTCCCGCCCGGCCGGGACAGCCCCGAGGACCGGCTGCGGCACCTGGTGCTGCGGGCCGGCCTGGACCTGGAGGCCTTCTGGACCCGCTGGCTCGAACACGCGCTGGCGGAGTTCGCCGAGCTGCCCGGCGACGGGCCGGCCCGGGACACCCGCTCCTCCTCGCCGGCCCGCCCACTCAGAACCGGTACGGCTTCGAGCGGCGGCGCAGGAACCAGGCAGCGGCGATGACACCGGCGCCCACCAGCGCGCCGCCCGCCACCAGAGTGGCCGTGCCGTAGTCCTGGACGGCACCGCCCAGGCCGCCCATGACCCCGCGGGGCGACGCCGACGGCGAGGGGGAGGGAGTGGCGGAGCGGCTGGGCGACGGCGAGGGGGAGGGCGCCGCGGAGACGATGACCGTCTGGGTGCCCGCGGTGCTGTTGTTCGAGCACATGACGATCACCGTGTACGTCCCCGGCGCGATCCCCGACCAGGCCGCCGACTGGCCGGAACCGCTGCCGGACAGTGCCACCTGCCGGCCCTGGGCGAAGTCCCGCTGAGCGCCGCTGAGCAGCGAGGCGGTGCCCCAACTGCCGTTCAGCTGGGCGCAGGCCGTGGTGGTGACCGACACCGTGGTGCCGGTGGTGCTCACCGAGATGCCCGGCCCGGCGGCGGCCGGAGCGGCGGCCAGGGCGACGGGCAGCGCGGCGGCGGCTGCCGCGGTCAGGCCGGAGCGGAGAAGAGGCGAAGTGTTGCGCATGTGGACTGCCCTCCGGCGGCACGGTCGGCGGTACATCCCTTGCGCCGCCGGGATCGGGAACGCCCGTGCCCCCTCAGGCAGCCAACAGCCCGGGGGCCCGCCCCGCATGCCGAGCGCGACCGCCCAGGTGACGACGGGCCCCGGCCCGCACCGGGACGGGGCCCGTCGTCACCCGGCCGGGCCCGTCGTCACCTTCTGCTCGGCCGAGAAACCGCCCCAGGTGCCGTCGGCGAGCCTGACCCGGATCCGCACCCGGTGCGTGACCCCCGCCTCCCGTCCGGCGTAGAAGCTGTACTCGGCCTTCTCGCGCGGCGCTTCGGCGCCGTACACGAGGGAGGTCGCCGCGCGGCCGTCCAGGTGGATCTGGTACTCGGTCACCGGGCCGTCCGTGTGCGGCGGGACCCAGGTGAGGTCCAGGTAGTAGCCGCCGTCGGCGCCGTGGGAGGCGGCGCGCAGGCCGGTGGGCGCGGTGGCGCGGCCGTCGTCGGAGCCGGGGGTGGTGAGCCGTACGGCGGTGCTCGCCGGGGAGACGTTGTCAGCGGCGTCCCGGGCCCGGACCGTGAAGGAGTACCGCGTGCCGGGACGCAGGCCGGTGACCACGGCAGCGGTCCGGCCGCCGTCGACGCTGTGGACCTTCGCGTCGCCCTGGTAGACGTCGTACGACACCACCTCGTGGTCGTCCTTCGCCGCCGACCAGGTGAGTCTCGCCGACCGGCTGCCCGCCGCCCGGCCTCCGGCGTTCCCGGGACGCGTCGGCGCGGTGCCGTCCTCGGCGACGGCGGCCGGAGTCGTCGCCCGCACCTCCCGGCTGCGCGGCCCCAGCCGCCCCTCGGCGTCCCGGGCCCGCACGGTGAAGGCGTACGCCGTGCCGGGCCGCAGCCGGGTGACGTCCACCATGCGCCTGGACGCCGGCACCTCCTTCACCAGCTCGCCACCCCGGTGGACCTCGTAGGCCTCGACGCCGTCGACCGCGTGCCACATGACGTGCACGCTGGTGGCGCTGCCCGCGGTGGCGGTCACCCCCATGGGGGCTCCGGGCAGCCCGCCGCCCCCGGCATCGCCGTCGCCCGGGCCCCAACCGCAGGACGCCAGCAGGGCGATCCCCGTGCACAGCAGGGCGCAGCCGCGCAGGGCGGCGGTGTGACGAGGGGGAACGCGGACGTCTCGCACGGCTCTGCCTCCCGAGGGGCGTCGGCTCGACTCGCGGAATGGTCCGGACCAATATGACTCCTGTGGTGCGGCTTCATCAAGAGCGCCGTCCGTGACAGTCACCCCTGAGCGTTACGTATGCTGAGTCGTCCCGGAGCCGAACTCTCCACGTCCAACAGCGAGTTCGGCACGGTGGCGCGGGCCGCTGTCGTCGCTGATCCCGCGCCGGCGCGGGCGGCCGGACGGACCGGGAGCCGAATCGGCTCCGGTCCGTCCGCCCCCAGTCGCCGCTCTCCCGGCATCCCGGGCTGCACCGTCTGGCCCTGCAAAAGGTGCCCGGACGCGCGATCCGGGGACAGATGGGGCCGAGTGACCGCCCATGCCCCCCCAGGAGAGGCCACATCGTGCGTGTCCAGTCGCTGACACTGGTCGCGGCCAGTGCCGCCCTGCTCGCTCCCACGACACCGCCCGGTGCCGCCCCCGGGCCGCCTCCCGACCCTCCGCCGCGGTTCGTGGCCGGAGACCGGTCCCGCCCCGCGCCCCTGCGCGCGGGGCGCTCCGGGGTCCGGGTCGGACCGGCACCCCACTTCCGGGCCACCCCGTCCACGGGCCCGTCCGGTGCCCGGACGGAGGACCGGGGGCACGGGAAGGCCCGGCCCGTCGGCGCCGCCGACCTGCTGGCCAAGGTACGGGACTGTGACCCCGTGTCGCGCGGGAGCTACCGCAGCGACGCCGGAGCGCCGGCGGACATCCCGGTCTGCGGCACACCGGACGCCGTGTTCTGGAAGGCCGACCTGGACATCGACTGCGACGGCCGGCCCGGCGACCGGTGCAACGGCCGTACGGACCCGCACTTCAGCCCCGGCACCGCCTTCACCGGTGCCGACGGCAGCCCACTGGACGCCGAACGCCTGCCCTACGTCGTCGTGCCCGGGCCCAGCGACATCTGGGACCACCGCGCGGACAACGTCCGCGCCGGGTCGCTCGCGGCCCTCGTCCACGGGGACCGGGTGCGCTACGCGGTCGTCGGCGACGTCGGCCCGCGCGACCTCATCGGCGAGGCGTCCTACGCCGCCGCACGTTCCCTCGGCATCCCGGCCGACCCGGCCGGCGGCGGCGTCTCCTCCGGGGTGACGTACATCGTCTTCAAGGGGAGCGAAGCCCGGCCCCTGGAGGACACGGCCGCCGCCGAGAAGGCGGGGGAGCGGCTGGCGCGGCAATTCGTGGACGCCGACTGAGCCCTGCGAGCAGAACCCGCTCCCCTCAGACCCCGCTTCCCTCAGGTCTTCCGCCGGAACCCGCCCCCTCAGGTCTTCCGGTAGGAGTACGCCTCCTCCGCCGCCGCCTCCACGGCCGCCAGGTCGGCGCCGGTCGAGGCCGTGACGACCGCGGCCACCGCGCCCTCGACGAACGGCGCGTCCACCAGACGGGTGCGCTCGGGCAGCTCGTCGCCCTCGGCGAGCAGCGCCTTGACGGTCAGTACCGCACTGCCCAGGTCGGTCAGGACCGCGACACCCGCACCCCGGTCCACGGACGCCGCGGCGGCCGAGACCAGTTCGGCGCTGGTGCCGAACCCACCGGACGCCGTCCCGCCCGCCGGGGCGACGGGCACCGCCCCGCCCCCGCCCGACAGCGCCTTGGCCAGCTCCGCCACGGACGCGGCGACCTCGGCGCTGTGCGACACCAGCACGATCCCGACCAGTTCCCCGTCACTCACCGGCCGCCTCCTCCAGCGCCGCGACAAGCAGGGCCGCCGAGGTGGCTCCGGGGTCCCGGTGTCCGATGCTGCGCTCGCCGAGATAGCTCGCCCTGCCCTTGCGGGCCCGCAGCGGGGTGGTCGCCGCGGCTCCCTCCTCGGCCGCCGCACGCGCCGCGGCGAAGGACTCGCCGAGCGCGTCCACGGCCGGTACGAGGGCGTCGATCATCGTCTTGTCGCCAGGAGCCGCCCCGCCGAGCGTCCGGACGGCGTCCACTCCCGTCCGCAACGCCTCGGCCAGCTGCTCCGTACTCACCTCGGCACCGTCGCCGAGCGCCTTGCCGGTACGGCGCAGGAGCGTCCCGTACAACGGCCCCGAGGCACCGCCCACCGTCGAGATGAGCTGCCGCCCGGCGAGGGCCAGGACCGCGCCGGGGGTGCCCGGTGCCTCCTTCTCCAGCGCGGCGGCCACGGCGGCGAACCCGCGCCGGAGGTTGCTGCCGTGGTCGGCGTCGCCGATCGGCGAGTCGAGGGCGGTGAGCCGGTCCGCCTCGCGGTCGACCGACGCGGCGGCCGCCGTCATCCAGCGGCGGAAGAATTCGGCGTCGAGCACAGGATCTCCTTGCCTGGTAGGTGTGTGGCGTTCCCTTCCCCGTCCGCCGTCACATGCCCCACCGCAGCCCCGGCGTCCGGACCGGCGCGTCCCAGAGGCCGAGCAGGTCCTCGTCGATCTCGCAGAGGGTGACCGAGGCGCCCGCCATGTCCAGCGAGGTGACGTAGTTGCCGACGAGGGTGCGGGCGACGGCGACACCGCGCTCGCCCAGCACACGCTGCACCTCGGCGTTGAAGCCGTACAGCTCCAGGAGCGGCGTCGCGCCCATGCCGTTGACCAGGACCAGCACCGGATTGCGCGGGGTGAGATCCGTCAGGACGGCGTCCACGGCCGCCTCGGCGATCTCGCCGGAGGTCATCATGGGCCGGCGCTCGCGGCCGGGCTCGCCGTGGATGCCGATGCCCAGTTCCAGCTCCCCGGCCGGCAGGTCGAAGGTGGGGCTGCCCTTGGCGGGCGTGGTGACGGCGCTGAGCGCGACGCCGAAACTGCGGGAGCCCTCGTTGACCCGGCGGGCGAGCGCCTCCACCTGCTCCAGCGGGCGGCCCTCCTGTGCGGCGGCTCCGGCGATCTTCTCGACGAACAGCGTCGCGCCCGTCCCGCGCCGCCCTGCGGTGTAGAGGCTGTCGGTCACCGCAACGTCGTCGTTGACCAGGACCTTGGCCACCTGGATGCCCTCGTCCTCGGCCAGTTCGGCGGCCATGTCGAAGTTGAGCACGTCACCGGTGTAGTTCTTGACGACGAACAGCACCCCGGCCCCGCTGTCCACGGCCGCCGCCGCTCGCACCATCTGGTCCGGCACCGGAGAGGTGAAGACCTCACCGGGACAGGCCGCCGACAGCATTCCTGGCCCCACGAACCCGCCGTGCAGCGGCTCGTGCCCGGAACCGCCCCCCGACACCAGGGCCACCTGCCCCGCCACGGGAGCGTCCCGCCGCACGACGACCCTGTTCTCGACGTCCACCGCCAGCTCGGGGTGTGCGGCGGCCATCCCTCGCAGCGCGTCCGCGACCACGGTTTCGGGGACGTTGATCAGCATCCTCAAGGGTATCTCCTAGGTGACTGGGCAGACGGGCCTGCGACCTGTGTTCTCGCTGGTCGGACTGGTGCGGGCAGTTGATGTTCTTGAGGGTCCGTGACGGTCGGCCGCGCACCGGCAGGGTCCTACAGGGGCAGTATCGGCCTTGCGGACGTGAAGGTCACGCCGGGCAGCGTCGGGAGAGGGGTGGCGGGCGGTCTCATCGGTGTCCGCCGGTGCGGCCGTCGCCGCGCGGCCGGCGTTGCAGGAGCGCGAGGGCCGCCAGCGACGGCGCGTCCACGAACCGGCCGTCCGCCACCATCTCGTCCAGTGTTCCGGCGTCCACCCAGCGCTGCGCCATGTCGGCCTCGGTGGCCTCCCGGCACGGCTCGCCGTGGGTCAGGTGCTCGGCGAGGAAGACCTGACAGCCCTGTGAGGAGTAGCCGTGGGCCACGTGGATCCGGCCCAGCCAGGTGAGGGAGTCGGCCACCAGGCCGGTCTCCTCACGCAGTTCGGCCCGGGCGAGTGCCACCGCGTCCGGCGAAGGGCCCCCGGTGCCCGCGGCGCCGTCCGGGTCGCCGCCCGCGGCGGAGGTCTTCGCCGGTTCGGGCCACGAGCCCTGGGGGAACTCCCAGAACCGGCCGCCCACCGGATAGCGGTACTGCTCCACCAGGTGGAACCCGTCCCGTTCGCGGGGCACGATCAGGACGAAGTCCGGCTTGTCCACCACCCCGTACAGGCCGTCGGAGCCGTCGGGGCGGCGCAGACTGTCCTCGCGGACCGTCATCCACGGGTTGCGGTAGGCGAGCCGGGACTCCAGGAGTTCGGGGGCTCCGACCGGACCGCCGGGCGCCGTCATCGACGTACCGTCCCGGCGCGGCCCGGAGCCGTGAGACGCGCGGGGCGTTCCGCCCACGCCTGCGGGGGCGCGGTCCGCTGCCCGGCGGGTTCCGCGCGGCGGGGGCGCGGCCGGACCACCGTCGGCCGTGGTGCCTCGTACGCGTGGTGCACCTTCGGTACCTCCGGCTCCGACGGGTTTCGATGCCGCCGTCCCGCTCGCTCTGTCCGGGGCGCACCCCCTGGGCCGGCGAAGCGTCCGTGGATCACGGCGGGCGGAATCCTACCCGGACGGCTCCGGCCGGGGGAGGCGGACGACCATGTGGTCCGGTACACCGGACGCGGGGATTCCATACGGCGGGGACATGTATCGGCCAGACCTGCACGGGGCCCATGCGCTGCAGGATCTCCGGAAAGGCGGAGAAAGAATATGGTCGTGTTCCGATTCGCATCCCCGAATCCCCGGTCGTTCTGACCGGATCACGACGGTACCGTTCTTGACTCTCCACTCACGTTCCGTCTTCAATGAGTCGGTCCTAAGATCCACCGCCATTTTCATGATCGGCCGATCTTCTTCGTGCGGATCATGAGCAGGTCGACGTCAGCGGAGAACCGCTGTCGCGGGCGGCTTTCGGAGAAACGGATCTGCGGCGTGGCGGATCAACGTTCGATCACTTTCCCCGGACTTTCCGGCAGCTCGGCGGCGATCACCGACGAGCACCGCAGTCCCGTCATCCACCGAAGAGGCGAAGTGGCGAGATTTCTGCTGATGGTCCGCACCCGTCCGCTGGCGGGGCGGGAGGCCGAATACCACCGTTGGTACGACGATTTCCACCTCGCCGAGGTGCTGCGCGTCCCCGGGTTCGTCACCGCGGAACGGTGCGCCCCGCCGAGCGGCGAGGACGCGGAGTTCGCCGGGGACGGTACCCATCTCGCCCTGTTCACCGTCGAGTCGGACGACTTCGAAGCGACCGTCGCGGCGTTTCGCGAGGCCCAGGCGTCCATGGAGCAGCCCTCCTGCCTGGCTCCGGAGAGCGTCTCCCTCACATGGTGGCGTTCCCTCGGAAGCCGTACGACGGCGTCGTCCCACGGCTAGGGGGTGTCGTTCGGATCTGGGCGGGGGTCGCGGGGCCCGGCACGCACATCTGCGGAGTTGTCGTCGGATGCCAACGCTCCGCGTTGTCGCCCTCCTCCGCCTCGCAGCTGTACGCACCCGACCCCGCCCGGGTCGGCAACAAGGCGCCGTTGCCTGGAACCGACCAGATCCGAACGACACCCCCTGGCACCGTTCACCGGTCAGCCGACACCTCGCGGGATCTCACGACCGCCGCTCGCCGTGGAGCGGCGAGTGCCGTGGCCAACCCCCGGCGCTTCCAGGCCGGTTCCGGGGTGCCCTGGTGCAAACGAGAGGCGTGACGACATGACAGCCCAGTCCGATTCCCCGTTACAGACCGTGCTGCCCGGCTCCGCGGCCCCTGCCGCGCACAGGTGGCGGGTGAGTACGAGCAAGGAAGTCAGCTACGAGGTGCGGCTGAGCCCGGGCCTCCTCGATCCGGACAACCCGGCCCTGGCCATGGCCGGGCTGCCCGGGACGACCGGCCCCGGGCGCCGGCTGGTCGTGGTCGACGCCACCGTGTACGGCCTGTACGGGACGCGCCTGCGTGAGTACTTCGAGAAGCAGGACGTCGAGTACGGGCTGTGCGTCATCGACGCCCACGAGTCCGTCAAGAGCATGCAGACCGTCTTCGAGATCGTCTCCTCGATGGACGCCTTCGGTGTCTCCCGGCGCCGTGAACCCGTCATCGCCATCGGGGGCGGCGTCCTGACCGATCTGGTCGGCCTCGCCGCCAGTCTCTACCGCCGTTCCACCCCCTACGTCCGGGTCCCCACCACCCTGATCTGCATGGTCGACGCCGCCATCGGGGCCAAGACGGGGGTCAACTTCCACGAGCACAAGAACCGGCTGGGCACCTACCACCCCTCCGCCGTCACCCTCGTCGACCGGGAGTTCCTCGGCACGCTCAGCACCCGCCACGTGTGCAACGGCCTCGCCGAGATCCTCAAGATGGCCATGGTGAAGGACGCCGAGCTGTTCGAGCATCTCGCGGCCCACGGCCCGTACCTGGTCCGGAACGGGATGCGGGCCGGCGCCGGGCCGGCCGGCGACGAGGTCGCCACCGAGGTGATGCGGCTGGCCATCCACGGCATGCTCGAGGAGCTGGAGCCCAACCTCTGGGAGCACGACCTGCGGCGCCCGGTCGACTTCGGCCACTCCTTCTCGCCGGCGATCGAGATGCAGGCCCTGCCCCAACTCCTGCACGGGGAAGCGGTCTGCATCGACATGGCGCTCAGCTCCGTCCTCGCCCACCGGCGCGGCCTGCTCGACGAGAGCCAACTGCACCGCGTCCTCGACGTCATGGCCGCTCTCGGCCTGCCCACCTGGCACCCGGTGTGCACCTCCGAGCTGATCGCCCGCGGCCTCGGCGACACCGTGCGCCACCGCGACGGCCAGCAACTCCTGCCCCTGCCCGACTGCATCGGGCACGTCCGCTTCGTCAACGACGTGACCCAGGACGAACTGGACGCCGCGCTGCGGGTGCTGCGCGGCATCGGCACCGCCTCGGCGGCGTCGGCCCTGTCCGCGGCCCGGGAGGTCTGAATGGACGGCGTACGCGCGGTGCTGCTGGCCGGCGGAGAGGGCCGCCGGATGGGACCGCTGGGCCGGGGGAGGCTCAAGCCCCTGGTCCCGTTCGGCGGCACCAGCCGGCTCATCGACTTCAGTCTCGCCAACACCCGTGACTCCGGCTTCCGCGAGGTGCTGCTGCTGTCGCAGTACGAGGAACGCCGTCTCATGGACGACCTCCACACGGTGTGGAACCGCACCGGCCCCGGCTTCCGGGTGCACTTCGGGCCGTACGACGCCGCCTACCGCGAGGCCACCGGGCCGCTCCCGCTCGCCCTGCCCGAACGGACCTGGCCGGGCGAGCGCGGCACCGCCGACGCCCTGATCCGCAAGGCGCCCCACGTCTTCGGCCCGGACACCTCCGAGGTGATGGTGCTGCACGCCGATCACGTCTACCGCTTCGACTACGGCGACATGATCCGCCGGCACCGCGCCGACGGAGCCGCCCTGACCGTCTCCTACCAGCGCATCGAACGACGCTGGGTGCATCTGTTCGGCATGGTCGACTTCGACCCGGCCGGCAACCTGACGGACTTCGCGGAGAAACCCGAACAGCCCACGAGCGACCTGGTCTTCGCCGCGTTCTGCGTCTTCGACGCCGCCGTCCTGCACCGCTACCTCGAACACCTCGACGGCACGGACTGGCAGCACGACATCAGTCGCGACGTGATCCCCGCCATGCTGGCCGGCGGCGAACGCATCCGGGGCTACGAGGTCACCGGCTACTGGGAGGACATCGGCACCGTCGAGCGCTACCACCGCGCCCACCGGGGCCTGCTCACCGACCCGCCCACCCTCGCGCTGGCCGACCTGCCGCGCACGGTCGCTCCCGGCGTCCCCCGCCGCCGCGTCGACCACGAGGACGGCGTGCACCGCAGCATCGTCGCCACCGACCTGGTCAACGAGGGCCGGGTCGAGCACAGCGTGGTCTACCCCGGCGTGCGGATCGGCGCCGGTGCCCGGGTCGGCGACTGCGTCCTGCTGCCCGGCACCCGCGTACCCGCCGGCGCCGAACTGTCGTCCTCCATCGTGCTGGAGGACGGCTCCGTCCAGCCCTGCGAACCCGCACCGGCCGTCGGAGGTGTCGCCCCATGACCACCACGCCCCTGAGCGCGGGCGGCCCGCGTGTCTCGGTCGTCGCCGACCTCGGCGGCACCACGCTGCGTCTGGGCCGCGTCGCCGGCGGTGTCCTGGACGCCGCCTCCGTGCGCCGGATTCCCACCGAGGGCATCGGCCGGCACCGCACCCTGCCCGCCCAGGTACTCCAGGACCAGGTCGTCGAACAGCTCGCCGGGGAACTGCAGGCGTACCTGCGCTCCCCGTACGGTGCCGGCGCGGACTCCGTCGGCGTCTCCTTCGCAGGCCCGCTCAGCAAGGACGGCACGGTCCTCGCCGGTCCCACGCTGTGGGGCGGCACCGCCGCCCCCCTGCCCGTCACCGACATCCTCGCCCGCCGGCTCCCCGTCCCCGTCGTCGTTGCCAACGACATCACCGCCGCGGCCTGGCGCTACGCCGCCACCGAGACCGTCCCCTTCTGCCTCATCACCGTCAGCTCCGGCATCGGCAACAAGGTCTTCCGGCACGGCGAGGTCCTGATCGACGAGGCGGGGCACGGTGGGGAGATCGGCCACTGGCGGGTCGACCCGCGTCCGGACGCCATGCCCTGCGAGTGCGGCGGCCGGGGCCATCTCGGGGGTATCGCCTCCGGCCGGGGAGTGCTGCTCGCCGCCCGCGGTGCGGCCGCCGACGACCCGGCCGGTTTCGCCGCCTCCGCGCTCGCCGGACCCGCGGGCCACCGCCCCGACGGCATCACCAACCAGTCGCTCGCCCTCGCCGTCCGCGCGGGTGACCCCTTCGCCACCACCGTGCTCAGCGACTGCCTGCTGCCCCTCGCGCAGGCCGTCGACTGCCTGTTCACCGCCATCGGCATCCGCCGATACCTCTTCATCGGAGGATTCGCGGTGGCCGTCGGCACTCCCTTCCTCCGCCTCCTCGGCGACCAACTGGCCGGCCTCGGCTGCTTCGGTCTCGACGAACGGCAGATCCGCGACATGCTCGCCCTGGGGGCCGCCGACGACGACCACAGCCTGATCGGCATGGCCCGGATGGTGGCCCACACGCTGCCCGCGCCGACCGCCGCCGGGGGCCGCCGGTGAAGACCCTCGTCGTCGGCAGCGGCTTCGTCGGCCGCGCCATCGCCCGCCATCTCCTCGACCACGGCGACGAAGCCGTACTGGCCTCGCGGACCCCGCCCTTCGCCGACGGCGCCCCCGTGACACCCGACTGGGTCCCGCTGGACGTCGCCGTACCCGGCGCCTTCGCCGAGACCCTGCACCGCACCGCCGCCGACACCGTGGTCCTCGTGCACGGCCCCTCCGACGTCACCTGGTGCGAGAGCCACCCCGAGGAGGCGATGGCCGGCCACGCCGGCGCGGCGCGCATGGTCGCCGAGGCGGCCGGCGACCGCCGCGTCGTGTTCATCTCCACCGACAACGTCTTCGACGGCACCGCCGTCACCTCCTCCGAGTCCACCCCCACCCACCCCGCCAACGCATACGGACGCGCCAAGCGCGCGGCCGAGGACGTCCTCTCCGCGCTGCCCGGCGCCGTCCTGCTGCGAGTCAGCCTCATCTACGGCTGGGAGACCGCCGACACCCCCAAGTGGCTCAACTTCTTCGCCTCCTGCGTGCACCGGCTGCGGGCCGGCGAGACCGTGGCCGCCCCCTACGACCAGTGGACCACCCCCGTCCTGATCGACGACGTCGCCGAGGCCACCCGCGCCCTGGTCACCACCGCCACCGCCCCGAAGCTGCTGCACCTGGGCGGCCCGGACCGCATCTCCCGCGCCGACTGGGCCGCGGGGATCGCCGCCGCCCTCGGTGTGCCGCGCGAACGCGTCACCGCCGAGCCCCGCGCCCACGGCCGCTACGCCCACCGTCCCGCGTCCACCTGCCTGTCCAGCGAGCTGTTCGCCACCCACCCGGCGACCGCGGCCCTGCGCCCGCGCCCGGTCCAGGAGGCGACCCGCCTGCTGCTCGGCCGGCACCTGCCCCCGACGGTGAGGAGCACCGCATGACGACCGATGCCGACCCGGAGACCGTCCGTCCGGCAAGGGGCGTGCCCACCGCCCGCCGGATCGACCATTTCGCCCTCACGGTGCCCTCTCTGGACGCCGCAGTCGGCTACGCGGTCGACGTGCTGGGCGGGGAACTCGTCTACCGTCTGCCCCCGCTCACCCACGACGACGAGTGGATGCGCGAGCACCTCGACGTGCATCCCCGGGCCGCCGCCGAGATCGCCCTGGTGCGCCTGGGCCCGGACACCAACCTGGAGTTGTTCGAGTACAGGGCTCCCGGTCACGTCGCCCGGCCGCCCCGCCCGCACGACCCCGGCACCCTGCACTTCGGGCTGTACGCCGACGACGTCGACGCGGCGCTCGCCGCGCTGCGCGCCCGCGGCCACGGCCGGGCTCTCGGCCCGGTCCGCACGATGGCCGCGTCCGGTGTCCGCTGGGTCCGCGTGCGCACCCCTCTGGGAGTCCCCCTCGAACTGCGGTCGGCACCGCCGGACGCACCCGCCGCCGGACGCCATGTCCCCGCCGGCCCGTGGACCAACCGGGACGACGGCACCGCCGCGCCCGGCGCCCTGCCCACCGTCCGCGGACTGGACCACCTCGCCTACGGGGTGCCCGACCTGGACGCGGCCGAGGACTTCTTCGTCCGGGTACTGGGCGCCGAGCCCCTGGAACGCACCGTCCACGACCTCGCCGACCCGGCTCTCGCCGCCGCCCTCGGCGTGCCACCCGGCGGTGTCCTGCACCGCTCGGCCCTGCGCGCCGGCCCCACCGACAACGTCGAACTCGACTGCTATCAGGGCTCGCCGGGTGCCCGCGTCGACCGCCCCCGCAACAGCGACGTGGGCGGCAGTCACCTCGCGCTGTACGTCGACGACGTCGACGCCGCCGCGGAGTACCTCGCCGCGGTGCCGGGCTGCGAGGTGCTGGGCGCCCCCGAGACCATCGACGAGGGCCCCCTGACCGGCGACCGCTGGGTCTATGTGCGCACCGGTGTCGGCCTGTACGTCGAGGTGGTACGCATGCCCGACGGCGAACTGCCCTACGAGCGCGGCACCGCGGCCCGGCGCCGCGCCGCCCACGGGCTGCGGTGGCGGGACCGGTGACCGCGCCCGGCCGACCGACGGAAGGACGCCCGTGAACTCCCTGACCCCGACCGATCCGGAGACCCTGGCCTCGGCCGTCGTCACCACACTCGCCGTGGACGCCGACCCCCAGGCCCGCGAGGCCAGCATCTTCTACTGGGAACGCGGCCTGGACCATCGCCGGGCGGTGGTCCAGGCCGCCGGGCGGACCGGGGACGAGGCCCTCGGCCGGCTCGTCGCCGACCTGCGGGAGCGGCCCGCCGACCCGATGCTGCACCACGCCTTGACCCGGCAGCTCGTCAAGGCCGCAGAGCAGGGCGCCTCCCCGGCCCTTACGACCCTCTTCGAACGGGGCTGGCGGGCCGAGGCCAACTCCCGCCTCGGATATCACCTGGGCCGCGACTACACCGCGGTCGGCCGGGACTCCCATACCCACCAGCAACTGGGCACACGGCCGCCCGGTTCGCGGCTGCGGAAGGCCGACAGGCCCGAGGTCCTGGTGGTGATCCCGTTCCGCGACCGCGGCCCCGGACGGCGCCTGCGCAATCTCCTGGCCTGTCTCCAGGCGCTGCGCGACCAGTCAGTGCCGCGCGACTTCTACCACGTCGCGGTCGTGGAGACCGACGAGACGCCGCGGTGGCGTGAGGCCGTGCTGCCGTACACCGACCACCACCTCTTCGCGTACAAGGCGGACACCTTCAACAAGTCCTGGGCGGTCAACGTGGGCGTCGTCAACGCCCCCGGCCGCGCGGAGATCGTGTGCATCCTGGACGCCGACGCCCTCGTCGACCGGGACTTCGTCGCCCGCAACGCCGCCCGCTTCCAGCGCCCCGGGGTGATGGGCCACCTCAGCTACCGCGACATGTGGTGCCTGGACGAGACGTCGACCTCCTGGGCCATCGACCAGCGACTGTGGCGGGGAGCCGGCCAGGTGGCCCCGGACGGTCTGCGCGCCTTCGTGCTGCGCCGGCCGCCGGGTTGCTGCGTCTGGGTACGCACCAGTGCCTTCCACCGCATCGGCGGCATGGACGAACGCTTCGAGGGCTGGGGCGGCGAGGACAACGACTTCGCCTACCGCATGGACACCCATTCCGCGTTCGACCACTACCACGATCCGCTGTTGCACATGTACCACCCGTCCTCCGCCGTGCTGCGTCAGGACGGCGAACTGGTCAACGCCCATATTCCGGCGCTGAGCTGGGGCCCCTCGGCCACCCCGGTCGGTGACCCCGACCGGTTCGCGCCGCGGACCGACTGAACCCGCCGTGCCCGTCGAGCCGGGCGCACGCGGTCATCCCGACGACGAAGGGCAGACGCATGTCACGTCACATTCCCGTTCTGGACCTGTCCGAGTGGCGCACGGCAGGCGCCGACCGGCGAGGGGAGATCACGGCCGAACTCGACGCCTCCCTGCGGGAGACCGGCCTGTTCCTGCTGCGGGGCCACGGTGTGCCGCCGGAGCTGACCGACCGGATGCGCACCGAGGGCCGCGCCTTCTTCGCGCTGCCCGCCGAGACCAAGCGGCGGTACGCCGTCGCCCGTCCCTACGACAACGGCTGGCGGGGCCTGGGCGCGCTCGACGTGGGCGCCGTGGACGGCATGGCAGGCACCCACGACCTGCACGAGGCCTACCACATGGGGCCCGACCACCGCACCGGCGACGCCGCTTTCGACGCCGCGTACTACCCGGCCAACAAGTGGCCCGACGAGCGGCCCGGTCTGAAGGCGACCGCATTGGAGTACACCGGGCACATGACCCGGGTCGCGCACGAGGTGCTGGAGATCCTCGCCCGGGTGCTGGACCTTCCCGAGGACTTCTTCACCGCCAAGTCGCAACGCGCCACCTGGACCCAGAACGTTAACTGGTATCCCTCCCTGCGCGCCGTAGGCGGCGTGCAGGAGGGCCAGATGCGGGTCGGGCCGCACACCGACTTCGGCACCCTGAGCCTGCTCGACCGCCAGCAGGGCGTCGGCGGCCTCGAGGTGTGGAACGAGGAGGAGGGCTGGTTCAAGCCGCCGTTCGAGGCCGGGGCCCTGGTGGTCAACCTCGGGGACCTGATGAACCTGTGGACGGACGGCCGCTGGTGCTCACTGCGGCACCGTGTCCTCGCGCCCAGCGACAGCGCCCCGGACGAGGAACTCGTCTCGCTCGTCTGCTTCTTCGAAACCGACCCCGACACCGAGGTGGTGCCGCTGGCCGTCCCGGCCGGCGGCGGGCGGGGCATGAGTGCCGTGGTGGCCGGCGAGTCCATCCTGGAGAAGGTCGGCGCCACCGTCACCCTCGGCTGAGGGGATGCGCCCGGCGGGCGCATCCCCGTGCCGGCGCCGCTCAGCCGGCGTCGCCGACGGGAAGTTCCGACCACGCGGTGCGTCCGTCCGCGCCCGTCACCAGGACGACCAGGACGGCGTCCTCGGGCATCGGCACCCACCCGGTGAAGCCGGCGCCGTCCCGGTCCAGGGCGATCACCTCCGGGCCGGGCGCGGGCGGCACGATCTCCACCCGCCGCGCGTCCCGCCCGGTCCAGCGGACCCGCACCCCGTCGGTCTCCCGGACGGCCCGTCCGTCGCCCGCCTCGAACGGTTTCGCCGGGCCGGCCCCGGCCCGCAGCGCGTCCCCCACCGACGGCACCGCGTCAGCCGGCCGGGTTCCGGCCCGGCACGCCTCGAACACCGCCAGGAAGCGCCGTGCCACCGCCTGCCAGGTGAAGCCGCGCGCCACCGCCACCGAGCGAGCGCGCAGCGTCGCCATCCGGTCGGGCTCCTCGTGCCACACGCGGAGCATCCGTTCCAGGCCGGCACGGACCGCCTCGGCCAGCAGCGGGTCGTCCACGCGGAACGAACGAGGCAGTGCCAGCCCGGTGGCGCCCGGCGCGTCGAGGTCGGCGGCGTGCCCGAAGTGCCGCATGCCGCGCTGGGCGGTGGCCACCGGGACCGATCCGGCGGCCATCGCCTCGCCCATCGCCATCAGGAAGGTGTCCATCTCGAACTTGGAGGGGAACACGCAGAAGTCGCTGGCGACCGCCCAGTCCCTGATGGCGGCGTTGCTCATCGGGCCGGTGACGGCGCGCACCAGGTCCCCGTGGTCCCCGACGAGGGCGGCGAGGTCCTCGTCGTCCGGGGGCTGTGACGCGAGGCAGTGCAGCAGCACGTTGCAGCGCCGGCCCTCGTCGAGCAGCGACCGGATGCCCCGGAACAGTTCTCTCTGGCCCTTGTGCTGCACCGAGTAGCGGGCGTTGTGGAACAGCGTGGGCAGGGCGGGGTCCAGGCCGAGCCCGGTCAGTGTCCGTTCGCGGATCCCGTCGTCCCGCCGCACGTCCAGCCACTCGTCCCCGATCGCGCAGCCGCCGACGACGAGCAGGTCCTGGCGGGCGTGGAGTTCACGGCGGACCGCGAGCCGCCGGAACAGCTCCTCGAAGGGCGTCTCCGCCTGGGTCAGGGCGTGGTCGAGCTGTCCCGCGGACAGGAAGTCCATGGCGGCCACCGACCTCGCCACCAGGCCCAGCATGGTGATGTAGTCGTGTCCTTCGCGTTCCGGGTAGTCCCGGTAGAGCAGGGTGCGCGGCAGGAAGCCCCTCATGGCCCGCTCCGTCCGCGAGTCCAGCGGCGGGTCCGCCAATCCGTCGGCGACCGACGGGTCCGCGTCCATGTGCTCCAGCACGGCGCGTACCTGAGGACCGTAGACCTTGGTGTTGACGGCCAGGTTGGTCTGCACGGTGGAGACGACGTGGAAGCCGTGCCCGGTGAGCAGAGCGGGCAGGAGGTAGTGGTGGATCGGCTCGTGCAGGTGCACCACCGTGCCCGGGGCGACCTGTTCGCGCAGGTAGCGCGCCGCCATGACCTGGAAGACCAGCGGCTTGAGGAAGTCCAGGCTCCGCCCCTCGAGTTCGCGCGGCGGGTGGAAGCTGTCGGTGAAGGCGTCCAGCACCCCGCCGCTCAGCAGGACGATGTCGATGCCGTCCACCGTGACACGGTGGGCTCGGGCGGTGACGTCGAGCGTGACCGTGGGCGGAAACCCGGGCCATTCCAGGGGGTCGAGCGGGACCGGAATCCGCTCACGGGCGCTCCAGCCGAGGTCGGTGACCTCGTGCTGTTCGGCGATGACCGGCAGCAGCCCGTGGGCGGCGGTCACCGCGCCCGCCCGGTGTCCCGCGTCGCGGAAGTGCTGGACCAGGTTCCACAGGTAGACGGACGTGCCGGCCTTGACGAGGTGGTCGTCGAATCCGCTGAACTCGAGGTGACATTCGATGATGCGCAATGCTCATCCCTGTTCTCTGGCCGGACGGGGCGGTGGCGGGCGGACGGGCACTTCGCTGCTCGTGCTGTCGGAGGGGGACCGGTTCAGTCGCCCGCGCCCGGGCGGGAGGTGGAGGGGGCTCCGGAATGGTCGCCGGACGGCGGTGGGCCGAGGGGCCGGGAGGCGTCCTCCTCGGCCTGGCCCTCCGCCTCGTCTGCGCGGGGGCGCAGGGCGGAGGCGCCGAGGGCCACGAAGAGCACCAGCAGCACGGGCACCCCCAGGGCCGTGGGCAGCCCGGTCACCGTACTCACCGAGCCGACCACGATGGGCCCGACCAGGAAGCCGGTGTAGCCGAGGCTGACCACCAGGGAGAGTGCCGCCCCGGCCCGTGCCGGGTTGCGCCGGCCCGCCGCCGAGTAGACCTGCGGGGCGATGCACGCCATGCCCGCGCCCAGGCAGGCGAAGCCGACGAGTCCGGCGGCCGGGTGGCCGATGAGCAGGGCCGCGAGCATGCCCACCGATGCCAGCACGCCGCTCGCGCGCACCAGCCGGACCGGGCCGAACCGGGCCGCCAACCGGTCGCCGAGCAGGCGGCCCGCCGTCATCGCCACGGAGAAGGCGGCGAACGCGGCGGCCGCGGTACCCGCCGAGCTGCCGAGGCTCTCGTGCATGTACACCGCGCTCCAGTCGGCCGCGGTGCCCTCTCCGACCAGCGCGCACATGGCGAGCAGGCCGAGGAAGACCAGGTCGAGGGAGACGACCGAGTCCTTGCCACGCGCTTCGGTGGGCCCGCCGGCCGGGGGGATCCGCTCCGGCCGGGTCTCGGGCAGCGCCCACAGCCCGGCCCACCCGGCGAGCACCAGCACGCCCGTGCCCACGGTGATGAAGGTGGCACCGGGGCCGACGTCCTGGCGGGCGAGGACGCCGCCGACAGCGGCGCCGAGGAAGCCGCCGATGCTGTACACGGCGTGGAAGGACGACATGATCGGCCGCCCGTACGCCTCCTGCACGTGTACGGCGTTGGCGTTCATGGCGATGTTCAGGGTGCCGTGGGTCAGACCGAACAGGAACAGCGCGGTGGCCAGTCCGGCCAGCGAGCCGACGTAGGCGGGCGGGACGAGCAGGACGCCTTCCAGCAGGGCGGTCGGCACCATCACCAGAGTGCTGCCGAAGCGGTCCGCGAGCCGGCCCAGGAGCAGCATGCCGACGATCGAGCCCACCGCGAACGCCAGCAGCGCCAGGCTCAGCAGACCGTCGCTGAGGCCGAGATGGCCCTTCACCGCGGGGATGCGGCTGGTCCACGTTCCCAACGCGGTGCCGAACAGCAGGAACAGCAACGACGTCGCGGTGCGGCCCCTCACGAGGGTGCGGTGGTCGTGCTCGGCCTTCACGTCATGCCTCCCTGTTGGCGGACGCCGGCGTTGCGCCTCCGACACGGAGATCGCCGACCGGCCGCCCCGCGCAGTCAACGACAGCCCCCAGATCGCGTCAAGGACCCTTTCGGCGCGCATATCCGAGTAGCAGGAAACGCGCAAGGTATTGGGTCCGGCCATGTCCTCCGCCCGCATTCGCGGGCCTTGTTGCCTTTGCCCGGGAAGCGCTCTCGACCCGGAGTCACATCGGCGTGGCAGCCACTCCGGCCGAAGGCGTGATGCCCCCTTTGGCGGGGTCTCCGCCCTGAGAGCCGTGCACGCCGAGTGGTCTTCCCGGTTGGCGTGATCCCTCCGGTGGCTCTGCCTTCTTCCGAAGAGTCGCCCTAGAATCCGTTTCCGCGTTGCTCCTCCGACGACGCCGCTGTCCGGCCGGCAATTGTCGGGGCGGGCCGGCCATTTGATTTCCGGCTGATTCCACACGCCGTCTTTCAGCGCCTTTGCGGCTCGACCGTCATGCCGGGACTGCCCGGACCCCGCACGAACGCGTACCGAGAGGTGTCACGTCATGGAACACCGCACGATCTGCGGAACCGAGGTACCGCCGCTGGGCATGGGGTGCTGGGCCATCGGC
Organism: Streptomyces olivaceus; assembly: GCF_000721235.1. Classification (GTDB taxonomy): domain Bacteria; phylum Actinomycetota; class Actinomycetes; order Streptomycetales; family Streptomycetaceae; genus Streptomyces; species Streptomyces olivaceus. Next base: position 126,362 of record NZ_JOFH01000001.1, on the reverse strand, counting down.
GGGCCGTTCTGGGAAGGGAGCCAGCCGCTGGGCTGGGGAGTCGTGGACGACGAGGAGTCGACGGCCGCACTGCGCCGCGCCGTCGACCTGGGTGTGGTCCTGTTCGACACCGCCGACGTGTACGGCGCCGGGCACAGCGAGCGGGTCATCGCCAAGGCGATCGGCAAGTACCGCGACGAGATCCTGATCGCCACCAAGTGGGGGAACGTCTTCGACGAGCCGACGCGGCGGATCACTGCCCAGGACGCCGGACCCGACCATCTCCGGCGCGCGGTGGAGGCGTCCCTCCGCCGCCTGGACACCGACCGGATCGATCTGTACCAGCTGCACCTGGCCGAAGCGAGCAGGCAGGAGGCCATGGCGCTGCGCGAGGTGCTGGAGGAGCTGGTGGCCGAGGGCAAGATCCGCTCCTACGGCTGGAGCACCGACGACCCGGACCGCCCCACGGCCATGGCCGGACCGCACTACGGCGCCGTGCAGCACGAGGTGAACGTCCTGAGCGACGCACCGGGCATGTTCGCCGTGGTCGAGGAGCACGGATGGGCCAGCCTCAACCGCGGTCCGCTCGCGATGGGTCTGCTCAGCGCCAAGTACACCGCCGACACCCGGATCGGCGGTGAGGACGTCCGGGGTGAAGCCCCCGTGTGGGTGAAGTACTTCAGGGACGGGCGGCCCGACAGCACGTGGCTGGAGCGCCGCGACGCGGTGCGGGACATCCTCACCTCCGGCGGTCGTACCCTCGCCCAGGGAGCGCTGGCGTGGCTGTGGGCGCGCAGTCCGCGCACCGTGCCGATCCCCGGCTTCCGCACCGTCGCCCAGGTCGAGGAGAACGCCGGCGCGCTGGCGCACGGGCCGCTCACCGCGGCCCAGGTCCACGAGATGGACACCGTTCTCGGCCGCGCACGCTGACCCGGGGCCACCGGCGTCGCCGGCACCGGCCGCCCGCGTCTCCTGACTCAAGCCGGGAGTCGGCCGGCCAAGGGCACCTCCGGGCATGGGCCTCCGAGCGTGGGCCTGACATGCGGCACCGGCATCGGCCCCGGCACGGACCGGAGTTCAGTCCGCGAACGCGGCCACGTACGACGCCACGCACGCCTGCGGGGTGGCCAGTGACGTGACGACGTGGCCGTCGACGGTCGCGGCCGGTTCGAGCGGCACCGGGAGCAGCCGCTCGGAGCGGGACTCGTCGAGTTGCTCGGCCGGCACCAGCGTCCAGCCCTCGGGGTCCCGGCCCACCTCGAACAGCACGTTGAGCATGTCCCCGGCGGGTGGACGCAGCGGGGCCACGGGCAGGGCGGCGAGGATCGCGTCGTGCAACGGCGGGTCGTTCTCGCGGGCGGGAAGCCGCAGACCGCGCGGGTCGAGGTCGTGCAGGCCGACCGCGGGCTTCCCGGCGGCGGGGTGTCCGTGCGCGAGGATCGCGTACAGCGGCTCGGACCAGGCGCGCACCACCGTCACCGCCGCACTGGTGAACGCGCCCCGCACCAGCGCCAGGTCCAGCTCGCCGTCGCGGACGGCGTCGAGCCGGGCGGCCACGGGGAGGTCGACCAGTTTCGGCTCGGCGGGGCGTTCCCCGTGGCTCAGACGGCCCACCGCCCGGTCGAGCCGGCGGGTGACGCAGGACGCCACCCCGATCCGCAGGACGGCCGCCGGTTCCCCGGCCGCCACCCGCACCCGGGCCGCCGCGGCCAACGTCCTACGGGCCGCGGCGAGGACTCGCTCGCCGGCGGGGGTGAGCCGCACCCGGCGCGAGGTGCGGTCGAGCAGGCGCACGCCGAGTTCGCGTTCCAGCCGGGCGATCTGCTGGCTCACCGCCGGCTGCACGATGTCCAGGCGCCGCGCCGCGCGCCCGAAGTGCAACTCCTCGGCGACGGTGACGAAGTACTGCAGCGCTCTCAGTTCCATCCGTCTGATCTATCACTGCATGTGATCGCTGGCGAGCGCTTTTGGTCATTGTTCGCACAGGTCACTCCCGCTGTGATGGGTACGAGCCCGCCGGAGCGGTACCACCCGCCGGATGCCGCGACGCGGGGAGACGTGAACGGAGAAGAAGTGAGCACACCAACCCTCGGCGTCATCGGCACCGGCATGGTCGGCCGCGAGGTCGCCCGCCGCGCCGTCGACGCCGGCCTGGACGTCGTTCTGAGCAACTCGCGCGGCCCCGGGTCGCTGGCCGGTCTCGTCGCCGAGCTCGGCGCGCGGGCCCGCGCGGCCACCGCGGCCGAGGCGGCAGGCGCCGGTTCCCTGGTCGTCGCGTCCGTGCCGCTGGCGGCCCGCGGACAACTGCCCCGGGCCGAGCTTTCCGGCAAGACCGTGATCGACCCGATGAACTACGCGCCGCACTCCGGCTTCGCGATACCGGAACTCGACAGCGACGAGCTGACCTCCAGCGAACTGGTGCAGCGTCATCTCGCGAACGCCCGGGTGGTGAAGGCGTTGCACAACATCGGCCCGAAGCAGCTGACAGAGCTGTTCCGCCCGGCCGGAGCCCCCGACCGCACCGCGCTGCCGCTGTCCGGCGACGACCCGGACGCCAAGAAGGAGGTGGCCGATCTGCTGGACGTCCTCGGCTTCGACACGGTGGATCTCGGAACCCTGGCCGACAGCTGGCGCAGCGAGCCCAACACCCCTCTGTACGCCGCCCCGTACGTGGGGCGGCCGCCGTCCGGTCTGACGGCCGGGGAGTATGTGGCCTGGGTCCAGCAGGCGCCCGGCGTGCCGGTGCCCGCCGCCCGGATCGCGGAGCTGTCCGCCGCGGCGGTGCGGGGGCCCGCGGGCTTCCGGATGTAGCAGCGGCAGCCTTCCGGGGTGAGTTAGGTTAGGCTCACCTAACTCTACTGACTCCGGGAGGGCGCCGGATGCGTCGTACCCCCTCGCGCGCCGGCGCGCCGACAGCCGCCGAACGCGCCCGCTCGATCCTGGCCGCCGCCCACTCGATGACCGTGGTCACCGACGGCCGGCACACCGAGGTCCAGCACCTCGACGGCGCCGGGGTGATGGGACACGTCCATCTGCACGCCCCGTTCGAGGGCCCCGGCGCCCCGCCGGCCGGGCGGGTGCCGATCCGGCTGGAACTCACCGACATCGCCCCCACCCCCGTCCGCGACCGCCTGCGCGCCCGCGTCACCCTCACCGGGCTGCTGGCCGCGCCCTACGACCCCGGCTCCGCCGAGAGCACCTGCATGGAGTTCGGCCAGTGCGTCCTGGAGGATTCCCCGGCGCGCACCTACGTCTCCCTCGCGGACCTGGAGGCGGCCGACCCCGACCCCCTGGCGACCAGCGAGGCGGGCCTGCTCACCCACCTCGTCGACGACCACCCCGAACTCGTCCCCCTGCTCCTGCGCCTGGTGCGTCCCCTGCCGGACGGGGACGTGCGGCGGGTGGTCCCGGTGGGCATCGACCGCTACGGACTGACCCTGCGGCTCGAACACGCGCGGGGCCACCGCGACGTCCGGCTGCCCTTCCACCGGACCGTGCGGCACATCGACCACGTAGGCCCGCAGCTCCACGCCCTGCTGGCCGCGTCCCGCCGCCTCTCCCACACGCGTCACCTGCCGACCTGATCCGAGGGGGCCGCGACCGCCTCCCGGTGCGACCGCCTCCCGGCGCGGCCGGTCGGCGGGCAGCACCTCGTCCACGGTGCCGCGCCGCACGCACCGTCCGGCCTCGCACAGCACCGCCTCGTCCCTCGGGCGGCCCGCGCCGACGGTGCGCGACGGCCGACCGCGGGGGAGGGCCGCCCCGGCGACCACCGCATTGAGAAGATCGTCAGTGACCTGTGTGCCCACCGGTACCGGAAGGAACGAACGAGACCATGCGCGTCATCGCGGCCCGCGGACTGACGGAGGCGTTCCGATGAACGACGTCCTGTTCCGCACGGGCGGCCACGCCGCCCGCATCACCCTCAACCGCCCGAGGGCCCTGAACTCCCTCACCCACGACATGGTGCTCCGCATCGACGCGAAGCTCACGGAGTGGGAGCACGACCCGGCCGTCGGGACCGTCGTCATCACCGGGGAGGGGGAGCGCGGCCTGTGCGCCGGCGGCGACATCCGCGCCATCCACGACGACGCCCGCGACGGCGACGGCCGGGCCTCGGCCGCCTTCTGGCGCGACGAGTACCGCCTCAACGCCCGCATCGCCCACTACCCGAAGCCGTACGTCGCCGTCATGGACGGAATCGTCATGGGCGGCGGCGTCGGTGTCTCCGCGCACGGCAGCGTCCGTGTCGTCACCGAGCGGTCGGCGATCGCCATGCCGGAGACCGGCATCGGCTTCGTCCCGGACGTCGGCGGCACCCACCTGCTGGCCCGGGCGCCCGGAGAGCTGGGCACCCGGCTCGCGCTGACCGGTGCACGGATCGGCGCCGCCGACGCGATCCTGTGCGGACTCGCCGACCACTACGTGCCGTCCGCCGCGCTCGGGGACTTCGTCGCCGACCTCGCCGAGTGGCCCGTGCGCGAGGCCCTCGCACGGCACGTGCGGCAGGCGCCGCCGGGAGTCCTGGCGGGCCGGCGGGAATGGATCGACTCCTGCTTCGCGGCCGACACCGTCGAGGACATCGTCCAGCGGCTCCTCGACCACGGCGGTCCCGAGGCCCGGGAGACCGCAGAGACGCTGCTCACCAGGTCCCCGACCGCGGTGAAGGTCACCCTGGCGGCCGTGCGCCGCGCCCGCGGGCTCGGCGCGCTGGAGCGGGTGCTCGACCAGGAGTACCGCGTCTCCTGCGCCTGCCTGGGCAGCCCCGACCTGGTGGAGGGCATCCGGGCCCAGGTCGTCGACAAGGACCGTGCTCCGCGCTGGTCGCCGGCGACGCTCGGTGAGGTCGCCGACGCGGACGTCGAGCGGTTCTTCACGCCCCTCGGCGACCGCGAACTCGGCCTCGCCGGCGACGGCCCGCTCACCGCCCCCGGCACCGCGGGGCCGGGAGCCGGGCGATGAGGAGGGACGCGCCCGACCCGCGCCGGACGTGACCGTGACCGCTTCTCATGCGCCGGGCTCCCGGGCGTCCCGCCGCCGTGCTTCGGTCTCGATGGCCGCGGGACGCAGTTGGGCCCGGCGGATGGGCGCGATGTCGAACTTGTGCGACCGGTCGAACCCGAATATCCCGTTCTGTTCCTGGAAGACGTCGGTCAACTGCGTGTAGCAGTAGCCGAACATGTCCGGGTGGTCGAGCAGCGCGCCGACGAGCCCTTCGAAACGGGTGTGGAACTCCTGCACACTGCGCACCCGTTCGCCGTACCCCCAGGACCCGGTGGCCGACTGCGGCCGGCCGGCCTCGGCGGGATTCCACCAGATGCCGCCGAACTCGCTGACGAAGAAGGGCTGCCCCCGGTAGCCGATGGACCAGGACGATCCGGTGGTGTCGGACCGGTTCACGTACGGGTCGCCGTCGCTGAGCGGACGGTGGTTCGCCGCGAAGGCCGCCGGGTCCTGTTCGTAGTCGTGGCTGTCGAACACATCGGACTCGGGGACCCGGTGCGCGTAGCCGGACGTGTCGAGCACCGGGCGCGAGGTGTCATGGGCCTTGGTGGCCAGGAACATCCCGCGCATCACGTCGTCGAGCGCGGTGATCCGGTCGCCGTAGTCCTGCCAGGTCTCGTTCATCGGGCACCACCCGATGATCGACGGGTGCGAGTGGTCCCGTTCCAGGACCTCCAGCCACTCCTGTACGTACGAGGCGTCCGGCTGCTGGTTGGTGGACTGGCCCTGCTCCGTGTTGCAGCCCCAGTCGCCGAACTCGCCCCAGACCAGGTAGCCGAGGCGGTCGGCATGGTAGAGGTAACGCTCCTCGAAGACCTTCTGGTGCAGACGTGCGCCGTTGAAGCCGGCCGCCAGACCGAGTTCGATGTCCCGGACCAGGTCGGCGTCGCCGGGCGCGGTCATCAGCCCGTCGGGGTAGTAGCCCTGGTCGAGGACCAGCCGCTGGAAGACGACGTCGCCGTTGATCCGGATCTGCTTGCCGGTGACGGCGACGCCGCGGAGACCGGCGTACGACTCGACGCGGTCGACGAGCTGCCCGCCCGCGTCGCGCAGCTCGAAATCGACGTCGTACAGGTGCGGGTCGCGGGGCGACCACAGCCGGATCCGGTCCGGCGGCAGCACCAGGCTCAGCCGCGGGGCGAGGTCGAGGTCGGCGCGGACGGTGCCGTCGATCACGTCCCCGGAGGCGTCGCGGACCCGGACGTGCACGACGCCGCCGGGCAGGTTCGCGGAGAGCGGCACCTCCACGTCGAACGCCCCGGCCGCGACGTTCGGTGTGATGCGGGGGCGGCGCAGCGCGGCGGCCGCCGGGACCGGCTCCATCCACACCGTCTGCCAGATGCCGGTCGTGCGGCTGTACTTGGCGGCGCGGGGCGCGAACGCCACCGACTGCTTCCCCCTGGCCTGCGGCGCCGTGGGCTCGTCGCGGGCCCGCACCACCAGGGGCACCGGTACGCCGGCGGGGGCGGCACCGGTGATGTCCACGGTGAAGCCGGTGAACCCGCCCCGGTGCCGGCCGACCTCCGTCCCGTTCACCCACACGGTGGCGTCGTGGTCGACCGCTCCGAAGTGCAGCAACAGCCGGTCTCCGTCCCACTCCCGCGGGACGGTGATCGTGCGGCGGTACCAGACCGACCGCAGGAAGTCCTGCTCCCCGACTCCGGAGAGCCGGGCCTCGGGGGCGAAGGGCACCGTGATCGCGCCGGCCAGCTCGCGCTCGACGAGCCCGCGTTCGAGGCCCGTGTCGGACCGGTCGATCTCGAACTCCCACTGTCCGTTGAGATTCAGCCAGCGCGCCCGGCGGAACTGCGGGCGCGGATACTCCGGCCTGGGGAGTTCCTCGTGGTCGACCGACATGGAGTCACCTTTCGTCGGGCTCTCTCGGGACAGGGCACCTGGGCCCAGGGGCCCAGGGGGACAGGGGGCCGGTCAGGCCGCCGGGTCGCGGAAGCGGAGCGTGAGCAGTTCGAACGGGCGCAGTTCGACCTCGACCTCGCTCCCGGGCGTCGCCGCGCGGACCGCCGTGCTGTCCGTGGCGCGCTCCAGCAGGTCGGTGGCCTCGGCCGCACGCCAGGAGAAGCGGGTCCGCACGGCCGCACGGGAGCGATCGCCGTGCGCCTCGTACAGGCGTACGACGAGGTCTCCGGAGCGGTCCTCGGCCAGCTTGACACTCTCCACGACGACCGCCGGGTCCGTGACCTCGAGGAGCGGCTCCGCCGCGGCTCCCGGCGCGGTCCGCAGCGGGAGGTGCTGGGCGTACCCGTCCACGACGGCGTCGGGAATCGAGCCGGGGCGCAGGCTCACGGTGAAGTCGTGCCGCCCCTGGTCCGCGTGCGGGTCGGGGTAGCGCGGCGCCCGCAGCAGGGACAGCCGGGCCGTCGTCATCGGCCGGCCGTCCGGGGCCTGCCCGGTGCGGATGTCGTGGCCGTAGACCACGTCGTTGGCGACGGCGACCCCGTAGCCGGGCTCGCCGACATGGATCCACCGGTGGGCGACGGTCTCGAAGCGGGCGGCGTCCCAGGAGGTGTTCTGGTGGACCGGCCGGTGCAGATGACCGAACTGGATCTCCGAGGTGGCGCGGTCCGCCCGGACGTCCAGCGGGAAGGCGAGCTTGAGCAGCTTCTGCGACTCGTGCCAGTCGATGTCGAAGGCGTAGTCGATCTTCCCGTCCGCCAGCCGGACGGTCATGTCGATCGCCGTGTCCCCGCGCTCGTGCCGTACGACGACCGCGTCGTCCACGATGCCGATCGACGCCGGCTCGACGAGCTCGTGGCAGCTCCGCTTGTCCTCCTCGTTGATGTCCCACGCGTCCCACTCCCGCGGTGTGTCGCGGAAGAGCTGGAGGACGCCCCCGGCGACACCGCGCGGCAGCAACTCCCGGTCGGCGGCCAGGTCCACCACCGAGACGAGCGTGCCACGCCGGTCGATCTCGACGTGCAGCCGCCCGTCGTCGAGGACGAGCCGGTCGTCCGCCCACCGCGGTACGGCCGCCGCCGGCGCGGTCACCGGGCCGATCCCCATCGCCGGTACGCCGTGCCGCGGGTAGGGCCCGGCGTTGGCGGCCACCGGGGGCCCCGCCCCGTCCCCACCGAGCGCGTCGAGCGCGTCGGTGACGAGATCCGTCAGCTCCCGGGCCACGCGGTCGTAGTCCCGCTCGGCGTCCTCGTGGACCCACGCGATCGACGTGCCCGGCAGGATGTCGTGGAACTGCAGCAGCAGCACCGTCTCCCAGATCTGGCGCAGCGCGTCGTACGGATACGGAGTGCCGCGGCGGACGGCGGCGGTGGCCGCCCACAGTTCGGCCTCCCGGAGCAGGGCCTCGCTGCGCCGGTTGCCCCGCTTGCCGCGGTGCTGGGAGGTGAGCGTGCCGCGGTGCAGCTCGAGATACATCTCGCCGACCCACACCGGCGGTGAGGCCAACTCCGCCTCGGCGGCGCGGAAGAAGCTGTCCGGGTCCGTCAGCCGCACCCGCGGCGATCCGTCCAGGTCCCGCTTGCGCTCGGCGGCGGCCAGCATCTCCCGGGTGGGGCCGCCGCCACCGTCGCCCCATCCGTACAGGCCGAGGACGTTCCGGGCCTTCCCCTTCTGCCGGAACGTCCGCTCGGTGCGCGCGAGATCCGCGGCGCCCAGGTCGGAGTTGTACGTCTCCGCCGGCGGGAAGTGGGTGAACACCCGGGAGCCGTCGATGCCTTCCCACTGGAAGCTGGAGTGCGGCATCGGGTTGGTCTCGTTCCAGGACGGCTTCTGGGTGAGGAAGTAGCGGGCGCCCGCCGCCCGCGCGATCTGCGGCATCGCCGCGGTGTAGCCGAAGGAGTCGGGCAGCCACACCTCGTCGCTGTCCACCCCGAACTCCTCCAGGAAGAAGCGCTTGCCGAGCACGAACTGGCGGGCCAGCGCCTCACCGCCGGGCATGTTGGTGTCGGACTCGACCCACATGCCGCCCACCGGTCGTACGACACCGTCGGCCACGGCCGTCCTGACCCGCTCGAACAGGCCCGGCTGGGTCTCCTTGAGCCACGCGTACTGCTGCGCCGACGAGGCGGCGAACACGAAGTCGGGGTGCCGGTCGCTGAGGTCCAGCACGTTGGCGAAGGTCCGCGCCACCTTCCGTACGGTCTCCCGGGTCGGCCAGAGCCAGGCGCAGTCGATGTGGGCGTGCCCGACCGCCGACACGACCAGGGCGCTGTCCGCCGCGCGGCCGGCCAGGACCGGTGCGAGCACCTCCCGCCCGCGGGCCGCCGTACCGGCCACGTCCTCGGGATCCATGACGTCGACCATCCGCTCCAGGGCGTGCACGATCTCCGCGCGCCGGGCCCCCTCGGCCGGCAGGGCGTCGGTCAGTCCGTCGAGGGCGGCCACGTCCTGCAGCAGCTCCCACACCTGCCGGTCGCGGCGGGCGACCGACAGGTCGGCGAGCCGGTACAGAGGCTGGTCGCCCGCGGTTGCCTTGTGGCCCATCGCCGTGGGCTCGTACTCGTAGGGCACCTGGACGATGGGGTTCGCGGCCGCCTCGACCAGCAGCCGGAAGGGGCCGGGATCGGGCATCGGAATCCAGGAGTTGTACGGCTCGATCGCCTTGACGACCTCTCCGTCCGGCCGGTACACCAGCGCCTCGGCCTGGAACCCCGGCTGGTCGCCGGTGAAGCCCAGATCCACGACGAGCTCGGCCTCTCCCGCCCCGGCCCAGTCGGCGGGTACCTCACCTCGGACGTCGAACCAGGTGGTGTCCCAGGGGCGCCCCCACTCGCGGCCGACGGCGAAGGGTTCGAACCGCCTCGTCACGGCATCGGCGAACGGCACCGGTTCTCCGCCGACCGTCCATGCGGAGATCTGCGTCGGACGGCTGTCCCGGTAGACGGCGGGCGCGATCCGGAACTTGGTGAACCGGCGGACCCGGAGCATCGCCAGTGCGGTGGCATCGAGTTGCACGCGTCCGTGGGGATTGTCGTCAACCAAGAGAGGGTCTCCTCGTACTCACTGTGGGGTGGTTCTGGCAGGGCACACGGGGATCTCGCCGACCGCGGCAGGGATGAGACGCCTCAGCCCTTCAGGGCGCCGCCGAGGCTGGAACGCATCAAGTGACGGCGGAGGAAGAGGTAGAGCACGGCCGGTGGCGCCATGTAGACGACGGCACTCGCGGCGAGCACTCCCCAGTCGACCTGGTTGAAGGCCGTGAACGAGCGGAACAGGCCGATCGAGAGCGGATAGAGGTCCGGCGACTGCAGCAGTACCAGCGGGGTGAGGAAGTCGCCCCACACCGCCATGAACGTCAGCATCGCGGCGGCGCCGAGACCCGGCCCGACCAGCGGCAGGACGACCCGGCGGATCGCGCCGAACCGGGTGTTCCCGTCCAGCCAGGCAGCCTCCTCCAGCTCGAAGGGAACGGCGTCGATGGTCCCCTTCAGCAGCCACAGCGTGATGGGCAGTGCCGCCGCGGCCTCGACCAGGATCAGTCCGAGGTAGCCGTCGTCCAGGTGCATCTTCACCATCAGCAGGTACAGGGCCACGATCGTCGCCGGCGGCGGGACCACCCGGATCAGCAGGATCGCGAACATGAAGGTCGTCCGCCCGCGGAACCGGTAGCGGGACAGCCCGTAGGCACCGAAGACGCCGCAGGCCAGGTTCAGCGCGGTCGCCGAGAACGACACGATGACACTGTTCAGAAGCAGTCGCGGGGTACCGCCGTCGGTGAAGAAGCGTACGAAGTTGTCCAGGGTCGGTGTCGGGAGGGCGACGGAGGGTCCCCCGTCCGCGTCCACCGCGGTCAGCACGACCCAGGCGAACGGCGCGACGCAGAACAGCGCGAGCAGCACCATCAGGAAGTACTGCAGGGCCCGTTGCACGAGCTTCCACCCCGGCGTGCGCCTGCGCCGGCCGGCGGGGGCCTGGGGTTCCACGGGTGCCGTGGTCGCGTGCGTCATCAGACCTTCACCTTCGCCAGTCGGGCGTACGTCAGACCCAGGACCATCAGAAGGACGAGCAGGATCACCGAGGCGGCGCTGCCCATGCCGATCTGCGAGTACTGGAAGGCGCGCTGGAAGATGTAGATGGAGGACAGCTCCGTGTCCTGTCCGGGGCCGCCCTGGGTCAGGAAGTAGACCAGTCCGAAGACGCCGACCGTGGTGATGGTGGTGAGCAGCAGGTAGAGGAAGACCGGACCGCGGATCAGCGGCAGCGTGACGTACCGGAACACCTGCAGGGCGCCTGCGCCGTCCATCCGCGAGGCCTCGATCAGCTCGTCGGGTACGTCCTCCAGCGCGGCCTGGAACATGATCATGGCGAGTGCGATGCCCCGCCAGACGTTGATGATGATCACCGACAGCATCGGTGAGTCCTGCAGTGGGGCCGCCGCCCCGGAGCCGAACATCGCCAGGAGCCGGTTGAAGGTGCCGCTGTCGTCGGAGGAGAGCACGCTCGCCCAGGTCAGCGACGCGACCACCTCGGGAACCACCATCGGCAGCAGCACCAGCGAGCCGAACAGGCCCTTGCCGCGCAGCCACTTCGCGCGCAGCAGGAGCGCGGCGAGCATGCCGAGCAGGGTCTGTCCGACGATCGCCGACCAGAACACGAACTGGCCGGTGCGCCCGAGGGACGCGAGGAAGTCCTCGGAGCCGAGCAGGTGCCGGAAGTTCTCCAGGCCGACGAACTGCGGGTCGCGCGCGGCCCAGCCGGTCAACTGCGTGTCGGTGAAGGCGAGGTAGACGCCGTAGCAGGCGGGGGCGATCACGAAGACCGCGATGAGGAGGACGGACGGTCCGAGCAGCAGCGACAGGGCGCCGCGCTCCCGCCACCGCGGGCTCAGCCGGCCCGGGGCCGTCTTGGGGGCGGTCACTTCGCCACCCGGGGGCGGCCGAGCAGTTCCTCGGCCTCTTCCGCGAAGTCGTCGGCGGCCTCGCCGCCGTCCGCGTCGCCGGACACCAACTCCCCCGTCGCGCCCTGGACCGCCTGGGACACCTGGTCCTGGCCGTCACCCAGCAGCGGCTGCACGGTGCCGGGCAGCTTGCGCTCCGCCTCCAGCAGCGTCGGCTCGTCCTTGTAGGGCGCGGTACCGGAGAGGTCCTTGCGCGGCGAGACCGCGCCCACCGCGGTCAGCTGCTTCGCCAGGGGCACCCCGGAACTCAGCCACTTCACCAGCTCGGCCGCGGCGTCGGGGTGCCCCGACTCGGCGCTGACGCTGTAACCGTAGCCGCCACCGCTGACCGAGTACGGCTCCGTGCCCGGCACCAGGGCCGGGTAGTCCCAGACGCCGACCTTCTCGCGCACGTTCTCGATCGGTGCCGCGCCTTCCGGACCCCAGTCGTACTTCCACCCCCAGCTGCCCTGGGCCGCCACCGTGATCGTGCCCTCGGGGAACTTCTGGTACTTCGTCGGCTCCCACGGGTTCGGGTTCTGCAGATCCCGGACCGGGAGCAGTCCGTCCTCGATCAGCTCGGCGTACAGGTCGAAGGCGGCCGACAGTCCCTCGCTCTCGAGCGTCCACTTCCGGGACTCGGCGTCGTAGAGGGTGCTGCCGGTGCCGGCGACGATCGGCAGCAGGCCCTCCGACCACGAACCGGCACCCCACGCGGTTCCCGCGGGGAGGACCATGGGGGCCTCCCCGGTCTCCGCCCTGACCTGCTTCATCCTTCCGATCAACTCGTCCCAGGTGCGCGGCTGGGACGTGTCGACACCCAGGCGCTCCAGTACGTCCTTGCGGTAGAAGAGGCTCTGCACGCTCGCCTCGTGCGGGAGCGAGTAGTACCCGCCGTCCGGCTGCCGCACACCGTCCTTCACCGACGCGTAGTACTGGTCCCAGCCGTCCCAGCCGTTCAGGTACTCGTCGAGTTTCAGCAGGTAGCCCGCGCCGGCCAGACCGGTCACGTTGGTGCCGCCCATGTCGATGACGTCCGGTGCGGAACCGGAGTGGAGCTGCTGCGTGATCTTGGTGCGGAACTGGTCGTCGGTGAGGGTGTCGGCGATCAGCTCGACCTTGACCTCCTGTCCCCGCCGGGCCATCGCCCGCTCGAACTCCGGTATGAGGGGTTCGATGACGTCCGCGCGGGCCTTCTGGTACTCCAGCAGCTTGATGGTCACCGAACCGTCGTCGTCGCCGGAGCCCGAGCAGGCCGTGAGTGCACCTGCGAGCAGAGCTCCGGCGGCGGCAGCCGCACGGACACGATTGCGGCTCATCGCGTCACCTCTCCCCGGCGGGGGCCGCCGGATGCTTTTATCCAGCGGATCGGATAAAGTTCAGCGATCGTAGGGAGGTCTTTTGCGCCTCGTCAAGAGTCGCCGCGGGGTTGTCGCGGGGTCGTCGGTGCAGCCTTTCAAGGAGCTGGTGGCCTGGCGGGATCGCGGAGATATTCCATTCGATGGATGAAAAGTCTCCACCGATTGACGAAGTGCCGGATGGCCCCGGACGATCGCCGGTCGTGGGCAGAGACTGAACTCAAGAGCACGGAACGAGTACAAGGGGGACGTGCATGCGCCGCGGCAGCAACCAGCTCCGGCTGGCGGACTACAACCAGGCGGTGGTGCTGGAACTGGTCCGGAGGTCACGCGGCGTCAGCCGGGCCGACCTCCAGCGCGAGTCCGGGCTGAGCTCCCAGACCATCTCCAACATCACCCGCCGGCTGATCGACGAGCAGCTGATCCGCGAGAGCACGCCGGGCGGCAGCGCACGCGGCCGTCCGAGCATCCCCCTGGTCACCGACCCCGACGGGGCCTACTCGGTCGGCGTGCACATCGACCCCGCGCGGCTGACCGTCGTACTCCTGGACCTCGCCGGCGAGGTCCGCCTCGGACGCCAGGAGCACACCCCGCAGGTCACCGATCCGTCGGAGGTGACCGCCTTCATCGCGGACACCGTCCACGGCCTGATCACCGAGGCCGGCGTCGACCGGGCCCGGGTGCTCGGACTGGGCATCGCCGCCCCGGGCCCGCTCGACGCCGACGCCGGCGTCCTCCTCGATCCGCCTCAGCTGCCCAACTGGCGCGACGTCAGGCTCGGCGCGGACCTCCGCGAGGCGACCGGGCTGCCCGTCCTCCTCGGCAAGGACGTCACCGCCGCCGCCACGGCGGAGCTCCGGGCCTCGCAGGAGACGTCGAACACGTTCGTCTTCCTCTACCTGGGCTCCGGTGTGGGCGCCTCGGTCGTACTGGACAACCAGGTCGTACGCGGGACCACGAACAACATCGGCGAGGTCGGCGACCTGCTCGTCGACTCCGACGCCGAGCAACTGGAGTGGAGCGGACGCCGAGGGGGCCTGGCGGCGGCCTGCGTCCCGGAGGCCCTCGTCCTCCAGGCCGCCCGGGTGGGCCTGATGCCCCTGCCCGACCTGAACGACTACGTCGCCGTGGACGACGCCTGCTCCGCGCTGTGCGCTCGCGCGGCCGAGGGCGACGCGGTCGCCGCGCGCCTCCTGCGTCGCGCCGCACACCGGGTCGCCGTCGGCCTGGGCGTGCTGGTGAACCTGCTCGACGTGCCACGGGTGGTGATCGGGGGACCGCTGTGGGACAGGCTGAGCCCGGCGTTCCTTCCCGTCATGGGTGACCTGGTCGCTCGCGAACTGGTGGCGGCGCGCGGGGTGGAGGTCCAGGGGTCCGCGGTGGGTGACCGGGTGGCGGCGCAGGGCGCCGCCGAACTGGTCCTCGACCAATTCCTCGCGCCTCGCGCGTCCGCGCTGATGGTGGGCCGGCCCGCCCGCGGCGACGGGTAGCGCAGGGAGCGGGCCGGGGCGCGCCTTTGGGCGCCCGCGCCTGCCGCTACGCTCTCGGCGTGACACAGCGACCCGCCCCGGACCAGCGACGGCCCGCCAACGACGAACGGCGGCCCGCCAACGACGGGCGCAGGGCGGCTGCCCGCAACCGGGCCGCTCTGATCGCCGCGGCCCGGGAGATCTACGCCGAATCCGGTCTGAACGCCCCGTTGTCCGCGATCGCCCGCCGGGCCGGAGTCGGCCAGGGCGTGCTGTACCGGCACTTCCCCGACCGGGCCGCCGTGGCGACGGCGGTCCTGGACGAGAACGTGCGGCAGATCGAGCAGGTCGCCGCCGAGCCGGCAGCGGACATCGCCCTGGTCCTCGGGGTGCTGACGTGGCACCAGACGCAGTCCGCCGCGTTCATCAGCATCCTGCACGCGGAGGGCGCGTCCGGCGCGTCCGGCGTCCCGGCGTACGCCACCGCACTGTCCGAGCGCGTCGAACGCGCCCTGCGCGGGCACCTGGCCCCGGGGCATCCGCTGGCCGGCGAGCGGGGTGACCTCATGGTCGCCGTCGCCATGGTCTCCGGCGCCGTCACCGGCCCCACCCGTGAGCACCGGGAACGCCGGGCGCTCGCGGCGTGGCGGCTGCTCGGCGTCGAGGTGGGACCGGTGCGCCCCTTCGAGGAGTGACCGGCGGCCGCGGTCAGCCGCCGTTGGACTGGCGCACGCCCCGTCCCAGTGCGTCGAAGGAGTACAGGTACCCGCCCGCGGGGCCGCTGACGGTCATGTAGGCCTTGGTGCCGCCGGGCGTGATCGCCACATTGGTCGCCGACTCCAGGCCGTCGGCCGCGCGTCCCGGTACCTCGACGGTCGCCAGACGCTCGCCGTCGCGGTCGTACACGGCCATCGCCGGGCGGCCGTGCAGGGCCTGGTAGAGGTTGCCGTCCGCGTCCACGGCGATCGAGTCCGTCTGGGCGACGCCGCCGTCGACCCGGATCGCGGTGTGCCGCGAGGCGACGCCGCCCTCGCCGTCCAGGAGCAGGTAGGAGACGCGGTTCTCCGTGAGTTCACTGATCCACAGGCCGCGGTACCGCTCGTCGAAGGAGATCCCGTTCGGTGCCGCCAGCCCGGCCGCCAGGACGGTGGCCTCCGTCCCGTCGCGGCCGATCCGCACCACGCGCCCCTTCGGCTCGCCCTCGGACATGCCGCGCGAGTCGCTGACGTACAGGTTGCCCTCCTCGTCGAAGGCGATGTCGTCGGGGTTCATGCGGGCGCCCTCGACCTCGCCGGAGAAGAAGGTCCGCGGGTCGCCGCCGTCCGGGGCCAGGCTCACGATGTCGCCGCTGGAGAAGTCGGTCAGGTAGACGCGTCCGTCGTGCGGGCCGAACTGCGCCGAGGTGTAGGCGCCGCGGTCGTCGGTGTAGGCCCGCCGCGCGGTCTTCCGCCGGACGTCGACGCGCAGCACCTTGGGCTCGCCGGCGGGGGCGGTGACGTCGACGACGAGCAGCTTCCCGTCCGCGTCGAACGTGGGGCCCTCCAGCAGGGTCATGCCGGTCGCTTCGTGGGGTTCGGTCAGCCGCATGACCTGCTGTGCGCGGACGGTCCGGCCCGCGCCGGGCGCGGCGGCGGGGTCCGCGGCGGGGCCGGCGGTCTCGGTGCCGCACCCGGTGAGGGTCAGCAGGCCGGCCGTGGCGAGCCCGGTCAGGGCACGGATCGGGAGTCGTCGCATGAGGGGGAACTCTTCCTGTCCGGAGTGATGTGGAAGCTGGCTCGATCGCAACCGGACAACACTGTCCGGTACTTGCTACGGTAGTGCATGCCTGCTCAAGTCCGGTGCGCTTGCGCCCACTTCTCGGACGGAGCGGTCCCCTGGCAGTGAACCGGAAGGATCGAGGCCCCCACATGACGCAGTCCGAAGCGCTGTCCGCCGAGGCGCTTGCCGACCTGAGACGGCGCTACCGCCTCGAACGGGAACGCCGGGTACGGCCCGACGGCGCCCAGCAGTACGTCGCCGCCGAGGCCCGCTTCGGCTACTACGCCGAGGACCCCTACGCGGCCGAGGAGTCCGGGCGGGAGCCGGCGCGGGACCGGGTGGACGTCGCGGTCGTCGGTGGCGGGTTCGGCGGCATCCTCGCGGGCGCGCGGCTGCGCCGGCAGGGCATCGGGCGCGTCCGCGTCGTCGAGAAGGGCGGCGACTTCGGCGGAACCTGGTACTGGAACCGGTACCCGGGCATCCACTGCGACGTCGAGTCCCACGTGTACCTGCCGATGCTCGACGAGACCGGATACGTGCCGGAGTGGAAGTACGCGCCCGGCGAGGAGATCCGCCGGCACGCGGTCCGCATCGCCGAGAAGTTCGACCTGTACGCCGACGCGCTGTTCTCCACGACGGTCACGTCCCTGAACTGGGACGAGACCTCCGGGGCATGGGTCGTCACGACGGACCGGGGCGACGAGTTCCGCGCCACGTACGTCGTCACGGCGACCGGCACGCTGACCGAGCTGAAACTGCCCGGCATCCCGGGCATCGAGGACTTCGAGGGCCACACCTTCCACACCTCGCGCTGGGACTACGCGTACACGGGAGGGACACCGCAGGGCGGTCTGACCGGCCTGTCGGACAAGCGCGTGGGCGTCGTCGGTACCGGCGCCACCGGCGTCCAGGTCGTCCCGGAACTGGCCCGGGACGCCGGACACCTCTACGTCTTCCAGCGCACTCCGTCCACGGTGGACGTGCGCGGCAACCGCCGTACCACCGCCCGGGACGTCGGTGCCGACCACCACGGCTGGGCGCGCGAGCGCCGCGACAACTTCCTGGGCATCGTCTCCGGCGAGCACGTCGAGGACGACTTCGTCGCCGACCGGTGGACGTCCTCGGCCGGTTTGCTGGAGAAGCTGCTGCCGAGCTTTCGCCGGCAGGACGACCGCGCGGCCCTCGAAGCCGCCTACGAGGTGGCGGACGCCGCCAAGATGAACGAGGTACGGGCCCGCGTCGAGCAGGTCGTCACCGACCCGGGGACGGCGGAGAGGCTCAAGCCCTGGTACCGGTACGCGTGCAAGCGCCCCACCTTCTCCGACCTGTACCTCCAGGCCTTCAACCGGGACAACGTCACGCTGGTCGACACCGCCGACACCCAGGGCATCGAGCGGATGACCGCACGCGGCGTCGTGGTCGGCGGCACCGAGTACCCACTCGACTGCCTCGTCTTCGCCACCGGATTCTCCGTCGGCAACTCCGGCATCCTCTCCGGCAGGCTGCCCGTGCACGGCAGGGGCGGGGTCCGGCTGCGGGACGCCTGGCGGGAGCGGGGGCCGCGGACGCTGCACGGGTTCACCAGCAACGGCTTCCCCAACCTGATCCAGCTGGGCGGCACCCAGAGCGCCCCCAGCGTCAACTTCACCCACGTGCTCGACGAACACGCCGTCCACGCCGCGGCCCTCGTCGCCGCCGCCGAGGCCCGCGGCGCGGTGATCGAGCCGTCCCGCGCCTCCGAGGACGCCTGGCTTGCGGTACTGGCCGAGGACGCCCCGGACCACGAGTGGTTCCACGCCGAGTGCACCCCCGGCTACTACAACGCTGAGGGGCGCGGCCGGCCCAACGGCGCGTTCGCCTACCCGCACGGCGCGTTCGCCTTCCACCGGCTGCTCCAGAGGTGGCGGGAGGAGTCCATGGACGAGGTCCTCGCGACCGGGACGTCCGCCCGGGGGTAGGCCCGTGCGCGGTCGGCACGCGACCGGGCGGCGACTGCTTCCGCCGTCCGGTCGCGCTGCCGGTCCGCGTTCCGCGCGCACGGCTTCCCTCGCGGGACGCCCCGTCAGACGGCGGACCAGCCCCGTCAGACGGCGGACCAGCCGTCGTCGACCGGCAGGATCGCGCCGTTGACGTTGCTCGCGGCGTCGGAGGCGAGGAACAGGATCGCGGCCGCCTGCTCCTCGGGCCGCGACACCCGGCCGAGGTTGACGAAGTGCGGACCGATCGCCGCCGGGCCGTGTGCCGTCCGGTCGGCCTCCACCGCGATGGCGGTCGCGGTGCCTCCCGGGCAGATCGCGTTGGAGCGGATGCCGTTCTTGCGGTACATCACCGCCAGTGACTTGGTCAGCCCCACCACGCCGTGCTTCGACGCCGTGTACGCGGCGCCCGCCGCGCTGCCGCGCAGGGCGGCCTCGGAGGCGGTGTTCACGACGGCGCCCCGGCCCGCGGCCAGCATGTGCGGCAGCACGGCGCGCGTGAGCAGGAACGGGGCGGTGAGGTTGACCCGGATGAGGCGCTCCCATTCCGCGTCGCCCACGTCGGCCAGGGCCGACATGCTGTCCATGATGCCCGCGTTGTTGACCAGGACGTCCACGCCGCCGAACCGCTCGACGGCCGTCGCCGCGACGCGGTCCACCACGGCCTGCTCGCTCAGGTCGCCCGTGACGGCCACCGCGGTGCCGCCCGCCCGCTCGATCTCCCCCACGGTCGCCGCGACCCCGTCCGGGTCGAGGTCGGCCGCCACGACGCGGTCGCCCTGAGCGGCGAAGGCGAGGGCGGTCGCGCGGCCGATGCCCGATCCGGCTCCGGTGACGACCACGCTGCGTCCGTTCGGATCGCCGGTCATGAAGTACTCCGTCCAGTGAGGTGTCCACGCGGTGGACCGGTGTTCCGCCGCCTCGGCAGCCTACCCATTAATGTCTCTGAGTGACATAAAGTCGTGGCGGAGGCAGTGGAGGCAGTGGAGAAGGGGGAGAAGGGGAGGGAGAATGGGGGCGGCATGGATCACTGGGGCCGGAGGGGCGGATGGGCGCAGCCAGCGGACGGACGGGACGGCCGCCGTTGACCGCGGAGCGGAAGGCGGCCATCCGGCTGGAGATCGCCAGGGCCGCGGTCGACCTGTTCGTCGACCAGGGGGTCGCCGCGACCACGGGCGAGCAGATCGGACAGGCGGTCGGTGTCTCGGCCCGGACCGTCTGGCGCTACTTCCCCACGAAGGAGAGCTGCGTACGGCCCCTGCTGTCGACCGGCGTCGACACGATCGCCGAAGCCCTGCGGCACTGGGAACACGGCCGTCCCCTGCCGGACGCGTTCGACCACCTGTGGGCCACCGACGCCGCGCTGCCCGGCCCGGACGTCGGTGCCCTGCTGCGCCTGGCGCGGACCGAACCCGCCCTGCGCGCGGTCTGGTTGCAGACCCACGACGAGGCCGAACCGGTCTTCGCGCGGGCCCTCGCCGAGAGAGCCCGCCTGCCCGCCGACGACGTACGGCCGGCCCTCTGGGCCGCGATGCTCAACGCCGCCCTGCGCGCGGCGGTCGAGCACCACGCCTACCGCACCGCCGAGCCGGCCGCCGACCCCGCGGCCGTGCGGGCGGACCTGACGGCGAGCGTGCGGACCGCACTGAGTGCGGCGGCGGCCGGCGTCACCTGACGTCGCCGGCGCGGACGGGAGCGGGGCCGGGCGGAGGGGGTGTCACCGGGGGGCAACCCCACCACCGGTGCGGAGGGCTGCCCCATCGCGGCGGTGGCCGTGCGGCGGCATCGTGGACAGCCCGCCGGCGACTCCCAGGGACGAGGACGGAAACGTGAGCACACACCAGCGGACGCTGGGCGCCGCCCTCGTCCTGGCCCTCGCGGCCGGACTCGCGGGCGGCGCGACGACGGGCGGCGCCGCCGCCACCGCCGCCACCGCCGAAGCAGGCCGAACGCCCGGTGCGACGCGGCTTCAGGAGATCCTGGACCGCCTGACCACGGTCGACGGCGGCCCCGGAGCCCTTCTCGACGTGCGGGACCGGCGCGGCGGCACGGTGCTGACCAGTGGCGTCGCCGACGTGCGCAGCGGCAGGCCGGTGCACCCCGAGAGCAGGTTCCGGATCGGCAGCGCGACCAAGATGTTCACGGCGACGGTCCTGCTCCAACTGGTGGGCGAGGGGCGGGTGGACCTCGACGCGAAGGTGGAGCGCCACCTGCCCGGCGTGGTGCGCGGGCACGGCAACGACGGACGGCGCGTCACCGTCCGTCAACTGCTCCAGCACACCGCTGGACTGCCCGACTTCCTCGACCATCTCGAGCCGCAGGAGATCGTCCGGGACCCGCTGGCCCACCGCGACGCCCGGGATCTCGTCGAGACGGCCCTCGCCCACCCGCCGGTCTTCGGACCCGGCACCGGCTGGGGCTACTCCAACACCGGCTACCTGCTGATCGGCATGATCATCGAAGAGGTGACCGGACACCCGTACGGCGACGAGATCCGCCGGCGCGTCGTCCGCCCGCTGCGACTGCGCGAGACCTCGGTACCCGGGGAGTCGCCGGACATCCCCCGGCCGCATCCCCGCGGTTACGCCCACACCGGCGAGAACGCACCGCTGCTCGACATCACCCGGATCAACCCCGCCGTCGGCGGCGCCGCCGGAGAGGTCGTCTCCAGCGGCGGCGACATGAACCGGTTCCTGGCCGCCCTGCTGGACGGCAGGCTCCTGCACCCGGCCGAACTGCGGGAGATGACGACGACCCGGCCGACCGGCGGGACGGACGGCCGCGCCTACGGGCTCGGCCTGGAGAGCAAGCCCCTGCCCTGCGGCGGCCGTTACTGGGGGCACACCGGCGACTTCCTCGGCTTCGAGACGGCGAGCGGTGCCACCGCCGGCGGCCGGCAGGCGACGGTCATGGTGAACGCCGGGCCGGGAGGGTCCGACGCGCAGAGCGACGACATCGGGGCCGCCCTCGAAACGGCCCTGTGCCAGGGCCGTCCCCGGACCTCCCGGTGAGGCGTCCCGGCCGCCGAGCGACGGGTCCCGCGGTCAGTCCGGGCGCCCCACCCGGAACGCGGTGGTGTACTCCCGCTCCTCGCCGGGAGCCAGGAACGTCATGGAGCCGTCCTCCCGGGCCGCGGCCTCGCCCTGCACCTGGTGCGTGGACGGTTCGAACCCCACCGCGTAGGCGCCCTCGCGCAGGTGCAGCCACTGGAAGAACGACGGGAACTGGGCCGTGTCGAACTCCAACTCGAAGTAGACACCCAGGCGTTCGTTGACCAGCCGGGGCCGGACCAGGCCCGCCGCGTCGGGTTCCAGGGCGTGCTCGTAGACCTGCTCGACGAAGCCCGGCAGCGGAGCCGGCATCTCGGTGCGGGAGACGCCCTGTTCGGCGACGCTGTCACTGCTCCACAGGGTGCGGTGCGGCGGCAACTCGTAGCGCGCGCCCTCGTCCAGGAAGGGCCAGCCGACGTTGATGTGGTAGAGGTACATGTGCGGCGTCGGGTCGAAGCCCGCGTTGTGCACCCGGTCGATCAGGCGGATCTCCGTACCCCCGAGGTCGGCCTCGATGCGGCGGGTGAGCCGCAGGTGCTCGCCGAAAATGGCCGCCTGGCGCACCTCGCCCTCGGCCCACAGCACGCAGCGGCCGTCCGCCTCCCACCGCTCGCCGTACCCGGTCAGCCGGGCCGGGAGGTTGGCGACCCGGCCGTGCAGGGCGTGCACGGCCGTGCGCCGCGGCGGGTAGCGGTACTGCGAGGCGTCCACCTCGCCGCCGAAGAGCGTGTGGTCGAGACCCGCGGTGAGCAGCAGCCCCGAGAAGCTGCGCATCATGGACAGGCCGTCGTCGTCGCGGTACTCGTGCAGTCCGGGGTGGCGGAAGCCCGTCGCCGAGCGCCAGCCGAAGCCACGGCCCTCGAACTCGGCCCCGCCCAGGTCCATGGCCCGGTCCACCAGCACGTCGAACGCGAGCCCGCCGCCGGTACGGAACTCCAGTGTGCGGATGCCGCGTTCGGAGCCGTCGTCCAGGACGACGGACCGGACCCCGCCCGCCGCGCTCAGATCGCCCGCGTGCCGGGCGAGGGACTGCCGGTCGTGGGAGCGTCCGTACAGCTTCACGCCATCACCCACCCTCCGTTGACCTCGACGCACTGGCCCGTGACGAAGGAGGCGTCGGGGCCGGTGAGGAAGGACACCACCGAGGCCAGTTCCTCCGGCCGGCCGCGCCGCTTCAGCGCCTGGTGGTCGAGCACGTGCCGGCGGTACGCCTCCGGGTCCTCGTGGATCTCCTCGGCCGCCGTGGGGAAGGCGCCGGGGGAGACGCAGTTGACGCGGATCTCGGCGGGACCCAGCTCCCTGGCGAGGGCGCGGGTCGGGGCTCGTGTACGGCTACGTCACCTATGCCGACCGGCTCACCTTCACCGACGCCCCCACCGCGGCGGCGGGCGACCGCACCGGCACAGCGGACAGCCCAGCACCCGCGCCGCCTGGACGGACCCCGCAACCGTCGCCGCCGACTTCTACCGGCGCGTCACCGCCACGTGCGAGCAGGCGTGGGTGCGGCCCCGGCACGCCGGGTACATCGGCTTCCAGGGCGCCTCCTCGGCCGCCGTACGCGCCGCGCTCGCCGGGGAGACCGACCACCGTGAAGCACTCGATCGGAGGCGCACGCTGTACCGGACGAGCCGTACGCCGAAGGAACGACACACATGACCGACACCGACACCGCAGCAGGTTCCGTTCTCCCCCGACTCGGCACCGGGCACGTCCGGTTGGACGTCGCGGACCGCGTCGCGACGCTCACCCTCGACCGGCCCGCCAAGCTCAACGCCGTCACCCCCCCGACATGCCCTACGAGCGCGACCTGCAGACCATCTGCTTCGCCACCGAGGACGCCGCCGAGGGCCGCCGCGCGTTCGCCGAGAAGCGCACCCCCGTTTTCCGCAAGCGCTGAGAGGAACGTCATGAACCAGTGGCCGGACGCATCGACCATCCTGCCCGCCGACGGCACCGGGGGCGCGCTCGCCGGCCGGGTCTGGCGGCCCGGCCTCGGGCCGTCCGTCGTCGCCGTCCGCGAGGACGGCCTGCACGACGTCACCGCGGCCTTCCCGACGGTGCGCGACCTGTGCGAGAGCCCGGACCCCGCCGCCCGGCTGCGCGCCGCGCACGGCGAGCGGATCGCCGGACTCGACGAGGTGCTCGCCAACACGCCCGTCGACGACCGGGATCCGCGGCGGCCGTGGCTGCTGGCGCCGGTGGACCTCCAGGCCGTCAAGGCCGCCGGGGTCACCTTCGTGGTCTCGATGCTGGAGCGCGTCATCGAGGAACGCGTCCGCGGCGACGCCGCCGGTGCTGCCGAGGCCCGGGAGAGCATCAGGAGGCTCGTCGGGGACGACGTCGCCGCCCTGCGGCCCGGCTCCGAGGAGGCCGCCGCGCTCAAGGAGATCCTGGTCGCGCAGGGGGCGTGGAGCCAGTACCTGGAGGTCGGCATCGGGCCCGACGCCGAGATCTTCACCAAGGCGCCCGTACTGTCCGCCGTCGGTGTCGGCGCCGACGCCGGGGTGCACCCGGCCTCGCGCTGGAACAACCCGGAGCCGGAGGTGGCGCTGGCCGTCTCCTCCACCGGCGCGGCCGTCGGCGCGACGCTCGGCAACGACGTCAACCTGCGTGACGTGGAGGGCCGTTCCGCCCTGCTGCTGCCCCAGGCCAAGGACAACAACGCCTCGGCCGCCCTCGGCCCCTTCCTGCGCCTGTTCGACGCGGACTTCGGCATCGACGACGTACGGCGGGCTACGGTGACCCTGACCGTCGAGGGTGCCGACGGGTACCGGCTCGGCGCCGAGTCCTCGATGGCCGCCATCAGCCGCGACCCGCTGGACCTCGTCGCGCAGCTGCTGGGACCGCACCACCAGTACCCCGACGGCGCGGTGCTCTACCTCGGCACGATGTTCGCGCCCGTCGAGGACCGGGACGCGCCCGGGCAGGGGTTCACCCACCACGACGGCGACCTCGTCGCCATCGCCACACCGCGGCTCGGCACGCTGGTCAACCGGATCAGGGCCAGCGACGCGTGCGCGCCGTGGACCTTCGGCATCGCCGACCTGATGCGGTCGCTGGTGGCGCGGGGAGCCCTGTGACGGCCGAGATCGTTTCCGGCGTGACCCAGCCGCCGCCCCGCCGCCCGCGCAAACGATCAGCAACCCGTTCGGTGACCCTGGCGGACGTGGCGGCGGCCGCCGGGGTGTCGGCCCAGACGGTCTCCGGGGCCGTCCGCGCCCCCTGTCGGTCCCGACGGGACGCGGGCCCGGTCCACGATTGCCGCCGTCTGCGGAACCCGGAGGCCGGCGACGCGGTGGCCCAGGGTGCAGACGAAGACCCGGCCCCGCGTCCCAGCGGCGCGTCCACACCACGGCGAATTCGACGGGTACGTCCCACGGGTCGCCCGCGCCCGGGGTGAGTACGGACGTGACCAGGACGGTGTTGACGGAGTCGGTGAACTCCTGCAAGTCGTCCGGGTGCCGCAGGAAGCGTCCCCCCGACCATCCCCAGGCAGCGCGGGTTGGCGACGTCCGCGACGCCCCCCCCCGTGCCGGCGGGCGAAGCCCGTGTCTGTCTCCACCGCGTCGACCGGGTTCGCCTCCTGGTCCGCCGTCGGCCCGCCCGCCGCCCAGGGGCGCACGACGAGGTCGGCGGCGAGCAGGGGCGTGTCCTCGGACCCGCAGGTCCCTCGGCGACGGACACCTCGAATCCGTCGGTGTGGCCGCCGAGGCCCACGCCGGTAAGGCCCTCGTCGAGTCTCGAGGAGCAGGACCGGCACCTCGGTAGCTCCGGCGGCGACGGCACCGTCCACGTTGCCCACCGGCCGTCCCACTCGTGGGACCGAGGCAAGGGACCGGTATCCGGTGACTCGCATCGCGCTTCTGCGGGCCGCAGGCCGCCCGCGCGGCGCACCTCGCGCTGAGTCGTCACTTGTCAGACGAGTGATGACCTCAGCGTGTTCGGTTAACCTTGCGGCACTTGGACAGCGGGGTCCGGGCGATCTGCACGAACATGGGGAGTCTTCGACCAGATGATCAAGCCATCCGCGGACACCACCGCCGGGTCCCGACCCGGGCGGCGCCGGCCGCCGCTCGCTGCGGCCGTCGTTCAGAGCCTCGCGACGGCCATCGTGCTCGGTGAGTACCCGCCGGGCTCGGCCCTGCCGTCGGCGGGTGACCTCTGCGAGGAGTACGAGGTGAGCCGGACCGTGATCCGGGAGGCGACGACGACGCTCGCCGAGAAGGGGCTGGTGGCGACCCGCCAGGGCTGGGGGACCGTGGTGCTCGGCCAGGAGCAGTGGAGCCTGCTCGACCCGCTGGTCCTCGACGCCCTGTTCCAGCGCGAGGACCGCCTGGTCTACCTGGACAACCTCATCGAGACCAGGACGACCCTGGAGTGCGCGATGGCCGCCCGTGCCGCCGGGCGCATCGACGACGAGCAGGCGGCGGCGCTGTCGGCCAAGCTGGACGAACTCGCGGGCCTGATCGACGACCCCGAGGCGTACACGCGTGCGGACATCGAGTTCCACGAGATCATCCACCGCGCCTCCCAGGACGCGTTCGGACGGGCCATCGTGTCCAGCATCCGGAGCAAGGCTGTGCGCTCCCCGCAGCGCAGCGGCGACCCCACCCGCCACGACATCGAATCCACCCACGAGGCGCATGCCCGGGTCGCGGCCGCCGTGCTGGCCCGGGACGGCGACGCGGCCGCCGAGGCGATGCGCGAGCACATCGCGTCGTCCTGGGCCCGCCGTCCGGGCGACGTGCCCGAGGTGTAGGGAGCCCTCACGAAGCGGCTGGGCCCCTCGACGGACAGACCCCCAGCCGCGGGGTGCGCCATGCTCAGCCGGTCACGGCCGGGCGATCCCCTCCGCCTCGGCCACCGCTCCGGAGCCGGAGAACTTCAGCGTGCCGAGGCCCAGGCCCGTCCCGGCCACCGAAGCGGCCGCCACGGCATCCGTGTTGACCTTGTCGCTCCACCGCGACACGTTGCACTCGGCCGCCGGCTGCGTGAAGTCCGCGGCCGTCTCCACGAAGCCCGAGCCGCCGCCGACCACCGCGTGGTCGATCTCCAGCTTCTGCGGTGTGCCGGGAGCCGACGTGGGGGTGTCGGTGCCCCTCGACGCGGGCTGCACCGCGACGGCGCTCGCGCGCCCTGCGGGGAACCGGCGGCGGACTGACCGTCGTGACCCCGTACCTGGGCGTCGTACTTGAACTCGGCGGTGCCGACGGCGTCCACGTCATCCTTTCCACCCACGAAATGATCGTCGGTGACGAGCGGGTCCCCTTTCGCCGGTAGCCGGTAAAATAATCACCAAAGCCAAAAGGGGGTCGTCATGGATCCGTGGCTGATCTGGTTGATCGTTTCGGCGGTTCTCATCGTGGCGGAGATCTTCACGCTGACCGCCGCGCTCGGAATGCTGGGCGCGGCCGCGCTGATCACGTCCGGATCCGCCGCGGCAGGATTGTCTCCGCCTTTTCAGTTCGTCGTCTTCACCGCCGTCTCCACGGTCACTCTCCTTTTCGTGCGCCCCGTCGCGCTGCGCCATGTGCTCCAGCCCCCGACCGCGCGATTCGGCGTGGACGCGCTGGTCGGCAAGGCCGCCTATGTCGTCTCCGACGTGACGGGCCGGGAGGGCAGGGTGCGTATCGACGGTGAGGAATGGACGGCCCGGGCCTACGACGAGACGCTGGTGATTCCCCGGGGCTCGACCGTCGACGTCATGGAGATCAGCGGGTCCACCGCATTCGTCTATCCCCGGGAGTGACCATGGAAGCCTCGGCTTTTCTCATAGCCGGTGTGATCGTCGCGCTTCTCGCGGTGTTCACCGTGGTGCGGGCGGTACGCATCGTTCCCCAGGCCCGCGCCCGCAACGTCGAGCGGCTGGGCCGGTACCACCGCACACTGAAACCCGGCCTGAGCCTCGTGATCCCGTACATCGACCGCGTGTATCCGGTGATAGACCTGCGGGAACAGGTCGTCTCCTTCAAACCCCAGCCGGTCATCACCGAGGACAATCTGGTCGTCGAGATCGACACCGTGCTGTATTTCCAGGTCACCGATCCGCGCGCGGCCTTCTACGAGATCGCCAATTTCCTCCAGGCGGTCGAGCAGCTCACCGTCACCACGCTGCGCAATGTCGTGGGCTCCATGGACCTGGAAAAGACCCTCACCTCCCGCGACACCATCAACAGCCAGCTCCGCGGCGTACTCGACGAGGCGACGGGAAAGTGGGGACTGCGGGTGAACCGCGTCGAGATCAAGGCCATCGACCCGCCGCAGTCCATCAAGGACGCGATGCAGAAGCAGATGCGGGCCGAACGGGACAAGCGGGCCGCGATCCTCGGCGCCGAGGGACAGCGGCAGTCGCAGATCCTCACCGCCGAGGGCGACAAGCAGGCCGCGGTGCTGCGCGCGGAGGGCAATCGCACCGCGGAGATCCTCAAGGCCGAGGGCCAGTCCCGGGCCATCGACGAGGTCTTCCAGGCCGTCCACCGCAACGACCCCGACCCGGGCCTCCTCGCCTACCAGTACCTCCAGGTACTGCCGCAGCTCGCCCAGGGTCCGGGCAGCACCTTCTGGGTCATCCCCAGCGAGGTCACCACCGCGCTCCAAGGGGTGTCCCGTGCCTTCACCGAGGCGCTGCCCCAGTCGCCCGCCACCCGCGAACAGGACTCCGACGACGGCGCCGCCCAGGCGGCCAGCGACACGGAACAGGCCGCCAAGGCCGCCGCCCAGGCCCTGGCCGACGCCGCCCGCGCCAACCGCCCGACACCGCAGGGGGCGCGTTCCCACTCCGCTCCCTGACTCGGCCGGCACGGGGTGACCGCGGGCCGGGTCAGGGCCGCGTCCGGGCCGGTGCCCGTCCGTCCGCCCGTACCGCTCGGCGCACCGGGTGGTGCGGCGGCGCGTCTCGCGGCCTGCCCGGCGTGGCCCGCCACTGCGGCGGAGGGCCCTGAGTACCCTCCGCCGCATGGCGGTGGACAGGAGGACCGGGGTGCCGCGTCGGTCACCGGCGCGGCAGCGGACCAACCGGACGCCGGGGCGGGCGCTCGCGCGATGGGCGACGACGACCGATCACAAGGTGATCGGCAACCTGTACATGACGACGTCGTTCGGCTTCTTCCTCCTCGGCGGCGTCCTCGCCCTGCTGATGCGCAGTGAGCTGGCCCGCCCGGGGTTGCAGCTGTTCAGCACCGAGCAGTACAACCAGCTCTTCACCGTGCACGGCACGATCATGATGCTGCTGTTCGCGACGCCGCTGTTCGCGGGCTTCACCAACGCCGTCATGCCGCTGCAGATCGGCGCCCCGGACGTGGCGTTCCCGCGGCTGAACGCGCTGTCGTACTGGCTGTACCTGTTCGGCGGAGTGATGGTGGTGGCCGGCTTCCTGACGCCCGGGGGAGCGGCCGCCTTCGGCTGGTTCGCCTACGCGCCCCTGAACGGCGCGGTGTTCAGCCCCGGCGCCGGCGGGGACCTGTGGACCATGGGACTGGTGCTGACCGGTCTGTCCACGACACTGGGCGCGGTCAACTTCATCACCACCGTCATGTGTCTGCGCGCCCCCGGCATGACGATGTTCCGGATGCCGATCTTCACGTGGAACGTGCTGTTCACGTCGATCCTGGTGCTCCCCGCGTTCCCCGTGCTCACCGCGGCGCTGCTCATGCTGGAGGCCGACCGGAAGTTCGGCGCGCACGTCTTCGACGCCGCGAACGGCGGGGCCCTGCTGTGGCAGCACCTGTTCTGGTTCTTCGGCCACCCCGAGGTGTACATCGTGGCGCTGCCGTTCTTCGGCATCGTCTCCGAGATCATCCCGGTCTTCAGCCGCAAGCCCATCTTCGGCTACGTGAGCCTGGTCGGCGCCACCATCGCCATCACCATGCTGTCCGCGGTGGTGTGGGCCCACCACATGTTCGCCACCGGAGCCGTGCTGCTGCCCTTCTTCTCCCTCATGTCGTTCCTCATCGCCGTGCCGACCGGGGTGAAGTTCTTCAACTGGATCGGCACGATGATGCGGGGCTCCCTGTCCTTCGAGACACCCATGCTGTGGTCGTGCGGCTTCCTGGTGACCTTCCTGCTCGGCGGCATGAGCGGCGTCCTCATCGCCTCGCCGCCGCTCGACTTCCACCTCACGGACTCGTACTTCATCGTCGCCCACCTGCACTACGTGCTGTTCGGCACGGTCGTCTTCGCGATGTTCGCGGGCTTCTACTTCTGGTGGCCGAAGTTCACCGGCAAGCTGCTCGACGAACGCCTCGGGAAGGTCCACTTCTGGACGCTCTTCGTCGGCTTCCAGACCACGTTCCTCGTTCAGCACTGGCTCGGCGAGCAGGGCATGCCCCGCCGCTACGCCGACTACCTGGCCGCGGACGGCTTCACCACGCTGAACACCGTCAGCTCCGTCGGCGCGTTCCTCCTCGGCCTGTCCACCCTGCCGTTCCTGTACAACGTCTGGCGCACCCACCAGTACGGCACCCGGGTCGAGCACGACGACCCCTGGGGCTACGGCCGCTCCCTGGAGTGGACCACCAGCTGTCCGCCGCCGCGGCACAACTTCACGTCGCTGCCCCGCATCCGTTCCGAGTCCCCGGCGTTCGACCTGCACCATCCGGACGTCACCCGACACGACCAGAGGCATGTGCAGTGAGGACCGAAGCCCGTCTGTTCACCGGTGTGGCCGTCTTCTTCGCCCTCGCGGCGGCCGGTTACGGCTGGTGGTCCGCCGAACCGGCCGGCACCGCCGCCCTGGCCGTCGCCTTCCTGATGGCCTCGCTCATCGCCTTCTTCCTGCGCGTCCAGCACCGCAGGCGCGGGCCGCGCGCGCAGGACCGCGGGGACGCCGAGGTCCATGAGGCCGCGGGCCCGCTGGAGTTCTTCCCGCCGCACAGCCCATGGCCCGTCACGATCGCGCTCGGCGCCCTCGTCCTCGCGCTCGGCGTCGTCTACGGGCTGTGGCTCGCCCTGATCGGCTTCGGCATCCTCGCCATGGCCGTCTCCGGGCTCGTCTTCCAGTACGCCGGACGGGGCACTCAGCGCTCCGACGCGCCCGTCCCCGAGCGCGCCCCCGGGGACGACTCGGGCTCCACCTCCACCACGTCGACCCGGTCGCCGTAGTACCACTCGCTCAGCGTCGCCCGCAGCCGCCCCACCCGCGGGGCGTCCCCGGCCTCCGCCTCCGCGTCCCCGTCCCCGTCCGGCGCGGGCACCGGCGCGAGCGGCTCCGGCACGTTCCGCGACCGCAGCACGTACCGTTCCGCCGCGTCGAGGGGCGCGTGCTCCTCGACGTATCCGCCGGCCAGGGTCTGCCGGACCTCACCCGTCTCCTCGCCCTCGGCGAGCCGCTCCCGCTCCCGTTCCTGCAGGGCCAGGCAGACCCGTTTGGCCGCCATGAACGACAGCGGCGGCAGCAGCACCAGGGAGATCCGGAAGACCCAGGTGAGCAGGTTCAGCGAGAGGTCGAAGGTGTGGGCGAGGATGTCGTTGCCGCCCGCCAGCAGCAGCACCCCGTAGAAGCAGATCGCCGCGACGCCCAGCCCGGTGCGCACCGGCCTGTCACGCGGCCGGTCGCACAGATGGTGCTCCTGGTGGTCGCCCGTCACCCACCGCTCGAAGAACGGGTACGCGTACAGCACCGCGAACAGCGCGCCCGGCAGCAGGACCGCGGGCACCAGCACGTTCCACATGACGGTGTGGCCCGCGACGGCCGTCTCGAACGGCGGCATCAGCCGCAGCGAGCCCTCCAGGAAGCCGACGTACCAGTCGGGCTGTGAGCCGCTGGAGACGACGTCGGGCCGGTAGGGGCCGTACGCCCAGATCGGGTTGATCTGGGCCACCGCCGCGAGCACCGCCAGGACGCCGAAGACCATGAAGAACAGGCCGGTGGAGTTGGTCACGAACTGCGGGAACATCGGTTTGCCCACCGCGTTGCGGTGGGTGCGGCCGGGGCCCGCCCACTGGGTGTGCTTGA
This sequence comes from Streptomyces olivaceus, assembly GCF_000721235.1. GTDB lineage: Bacteria > Actinomycetota > Actinomycetes > Streptomycetales > Streptomycetaceae > Streptomyces > Streptomyces olivaceus. The sequence goes on along the minus strand of NZ_JOFH01000001.1, from coordinate 94,966 downwards.
GGTGGAAGACCAGGATCAGATGGAGGGTCACCAGCGCCAGCAGCAGCCCGGGAACCAGCAGGATGTGCAGCGAGTACAGGCGGGGGACCATGTCGTGGCCGGGGTACTCGCCGCCGAACACGAACATGCTGATGTACGTCCCCACCACCGGGATGGACAGCATGATCCCCTGCGCGATGCGCAGCCCCGTACCGGAGAGCAGGTCGTCCGGGAGGGAGTAGCCGGCGAAGCCCTCGGCGAGCGCCAGCACGAACAGCGTGACCCCGATCAGCCAGTTGACCTCGCGCGGCCGGCGGAACGCCCCGGTGAAGAAGACCCGCAGCAGATGGACTCCGACGGCCGACAGGAACACCAGGGCCGCCCAGTGGTGCAGTTGCCGGATCAGCAGCCCGCCGCGGACGTCGAAACTGATGTCCACCGTCGAGCGGTAGGCCTCCGACATGCTCACCCCGAGCAGGGGCTCGTACGAGCCGTCGTAGACGACCTGCGTCATCGAGGGCTTGAAGAACAGCGTCAGCCAGACGCCGGTCAGCAGCAGTACGACGAAGCTGTAGAGGGCGATCTCGCCCAGCAGGAACGACCAGTGCTCGGGGAAGCTCTTGCGCAGCAGCCCGCCGCCCTCGGAGACGGGAAGCCGCCCGTCGGCCCAGGTGACGGTGGACTCGGCCGCGTGGCGGGCCCGCGCGCCCGCGCGGGCCCTTCTCCTCTGCAACAGCACGGCGCATGGGTTCCCCGGCGTCCGGGCCGGAAACTACGCGTGACGTACGGTCACCCGCTGCCGATGTCGTTCGGGCGAGTCAGCGCCCGCCCGGTCCGCCGCTGCCGAACGAACCGCTGCTGCCCTCGTCCCAGCGCGGCCGTTCCTGGCCGGTGGCGGTGCGGCTGCCCTGGTGCCCGAGGTCGTGCGGCAGCGTCCGCTCGTCGCTCTTCGGCATCTCGTCGGGCTCGCGCCGTTCGCGCACCTCCCGCACCGGCCCGTCGTCGGGCACGTGCGGCTGGTCCTGCGGACGCGGCGGCGGGGACTCCCGGCGCTTCTGCCGACTGCCGAAGGCGAACGCGCCGATCAGGACGGCCACCACGACGACGGCGGCCACGATCAGCCAGACGGCGGCTCCGCCGGAGCCCGCGGCCAGGTCCATCCATGCGATGTTCATTGAGCGCGGGTACCCCGGGTCTGCGCCACCAACCTGCCAGGCCCCCGCCCGGCCCACCCGGCGCTACGACGACCGGGACTCCCGCGTCCGGGAACGGTTGGCCTTGCGGATCGCCGCGAGCAGGTCCGCCTTGGACATCCGCGAGCGGCCCTCCACACCCAGGCGCCGGGCCACGCCGTACAGATGCTCCTTCGAGGCCTTCTCGTCGACGCCCTCACCGCTGCGTCCGCCCTGCTGCCGGGGCCGGCCGGACTGCGGGTCGGAGGGGCCCTTGCGCCCGCCCTCCTTGCGTTCCCAGTGGTCGCCCACCTTCTCGTACGTGTGCTTCAGCGCCCCGTACGCCACCCGGTGGGCCCGCTCGCCCTCGCCGTACTCCTCGACGGCCGAGTCGTGGGCCTTGATCCACGTGCGCTGGGCCTCGCGGGGCGAGCGTTCCAGGGTCGACGGCAGTTCCTGTCGTCCCGGCATGTCCGTGCACCTCCGTGCGTCGTCCTTCTCGGGGCGGGAAGAGTCGACGGGTGCCCTGCCGCCCGCCCGAGGAAACGGGCCGGGGACCCCTGGGGCGGCGGTTTGGTGCCGTGCTCTGCGGCAACCCGCCCCGATGTGACATCGACGACGAGTTCCCAGCGGGACCAGCAGGATCAGCAGGAACTGTTCCGCTTCCTGGAGGACCGCTTCGTGTGCGCCCAGGCGTGCACCGAGTGCGCCAGGGCCTGCGCGCTCCGGGCGAGCCTCGTGGACCCGGACGGAACGGAGAACCAGGAGCTCGTCCGCCGCCGGGGCATCATGTGCGCGGAGGTCTGCGACGCGACTTGCCGGGTGCTGTCCGAGCAGAACCTGGTGGACGAGGCCGCCATCCGCGTCCAGCTGGAGTGGTGCCGGCAGGTGTGCCTGGAGAGCGCGCACGCCTTCGACGAGCAGCCGGGCGCCGAGGAGAGTGCCCGGGCCTGCCGCGCCTGCGCCCGCGCCTGCGGAGAGTTCCTCGACACCCTGCGCTGACCCCTTCCCCGCACGGTGTCCGCTGACCTGCCCCCTCTTGCCTGCCCCTTCCTGCCCCTGCTCTGCCATGACGGTGACAAGCCTCCGCCCTGACGGTGATAAGCGATAGTGTTGGTTACGGTGTATAACTAAAGTGTTCACCGATAACAGCCGAGGGCTTCGTCGCCCCGCCGAAGGGATCACGTCATGAGCGCAGCACCTGGTCTGCTCCACACCGTTCTGGGGGCCGGCCCCGCGGGCACCTCCGTAGCCCTGGAACTGGCGCGCCGCGGGCACGCGGTCCGGCTGGTCGACCGCGCCGGGACCGGTGAACCGCTGGACGGGGTCGAGCGGTTCGCCGGGGACGTCGGCACGGTGGAGGGGGCGCTCGCGTCCATCGAGGGCGCCGGCGTCGTCCACCACTGCGTCAACGTCGCCTACCACCTGCAGGTCGACGTCATGCCCCGCATCCAGGAGGCGGTGCTGGGCGCGGTGGCGCGCACCGGCGCGCGCCTGGTCGTCCTGGACACGCTGTACCCCTACGGCGAGACGCACGGCGAGGTCATGACGGAGGACACCCCGTGGCGGGCGGCCACGGCCAAGGGCAGAATGCGCGCCGCGCTGGACGAGAACTACCTGGCCGCCCACAAAGAGGGCCGCGCTAGCGTCGTGCTGGGCCGCTCGGCGGACTTCGTCGGGCCGCGGGTGCTGAACTCCACGCTGGGCGGGGCGGTCTTCCCGGCCGCGCTCACCGGCGGCGAGGTCGTGGCGCTCGGCGACATCGACCTCGAACACAGCTACACCAGCGTCCTCGACGTGGCGCGGGGACTGGCCGTACTTGCCGAGAACCCGTCCGGCGACGGCCGGGCCTGGCACCTGCCCACCGCGCCCGCCCGCACGACGCGCGAGGTCCTCACCGCGCTGGGCGAGCTGGTGGGCCACCCGCTCCGGACCGTCACGATGGACGAGGCGCGGCCCTTCGGGCCGTTCGACGAGACGTTCATGAACTCCTACGCCGAGCTGTTCTACCAGCACACCGAGCCGCAGATCATGGACTCCACCGCCTTCCGGCGGGAGTTCGGCGTCGAACCCACCCCGATCGAGACCACCCTGGAGCAGACCCTCGAGTGGTACCGCGGGTTCCTCGCCTCCCGGGCGAAGGGCTGACCCGCAGGCCACGCTGTTCGTTCTGCCCTGTCCCGGCAGCGATACGGTGCCGCATACGCTAGAGGCCGAACAGCGTGGTCGAGCGTACCGGTGACTCACGACCGGTGACGCGCGACCGGTGACAGGAGGCGGCATGGCAGGTCGTGCGGACAGTCCGCGCGCGCGGTACCGGGCGCAGACCCGCGCGGAGATCAAGGAAGTGGCCGTACGGCAGCTCGCCGCCGGCGGGATCGAGGGCGTGGCCCTCCTGCGGATCGCGAAGGAGATCGGGATGTCCGGCCCGGCGCTCTACCGCTACTTCGCCAGCCGTGACGACCTGCTCGCGGAGCTGGTGCTCGACGCCTACCGGGGCGCGGCCGCGGCCGTCCACGCGGTGGACGCCGGAGGCGGCGGGCGAGCCGCACTCCACGCACTGATCAGCGCCTACCGGGCGTGGGCCGTGGAGCGGCCGCACCTGTACCTGCTCATCCAGGGCACCCCGGTGGCCGGTTTCACCGCCCCGGCCGAGACCGTGCGCGAGGCGCGCTCCGTACTGGGCCCCTTCCTGTCCGTCTTCGCCCAAGGGCGACCGCTGGTCTCCGTGGATCCGCTCCTCGCGCAGATGCGGGTGTGGCTGCGCGAGGAGCCCGAGGTGGCATCGTGGGTCGAGCAGTGGACGGGGCGGTCCGCCGCGGCGGACACCGCGCTGGCCGGGGCCGTGACGACCTGGTCCCAGATGCACGGCACGGTCAGCCTGGAGATCACGGGCCAGTTCACCGGCATGGGCCACGACCCCACCACCCTGCTCGACGTCCAGACGGCACTGTTGGCCGACACCTACCAGCTCCCCTGACCGCCGGCCGGCCGGCCGCCTGTCGCCGGCATCGGCGCGACCCTCCCAACAGGGCATCGCCGGGTTGCACATCACCGCCGGGGGCCTCCGGCGGCAGGGCGGTCGCGGTGCGACGACCGTGCTCTGGCCGGGCCCGGCCGGCCCGTGTTACCAAGAGCCATGACGCCCCCGCCCCGCGCAGCCCGCAGCTACGACGCCGTCATCGTCGGCGGCGGCCACAACGGCCTGGTCGCCGCCGCCTACCTGGCTCGGGCCGGCCGCTCCGTGCTGGTCCTGGAGCGGCTGGCCCACACCGGCGGCGCGGCCGTGTCCACGCGGCCGTTCGCCGGCGTCGACGCGCGGCTGTCCCGGTACTCGTACCTGGTCAGCCTGCTGCCCGGGAAGATCGTGCGGGACCTGGGCCTGGACTTCCGGGTACGCGGACGCACCGTGTCCTCGTACACGCCCGTGGAGCGCCGGGGAAGACCCACCGGGCTCCTCGTCGGCGGCGGCGAGCGGCGCACCCGCGAGTCGTTCGCCCGGCTCACCGGGTCGGACCGGGAGTTCGCGGCCTGGCAGCGCTTCTACGCCATGACCGGCCACGTGGCCCGGCGGATCTTCCCGACCCTCACCGAACCTTTGCCCACCCGGGAGGAACTGCGCCGCAGGGTCGACGACGCGGTCGCCTGGCGGGCCCTGTTCGAGGAACCGATCGGCGTCGCGATCGAGCGGCACTTCGCCGACGACACGGTCCGCGGTGTCGCCCTCACCGATGCCCTGATCGGCACCTTCGCGGACGCCCACGACCCCTCGCTGAGGCAGAACCGCTGCTTCCTCTACCACGTGATCGGCGGCGGCACCGGTGCCTGGGACGTCCCCGTCGGAGGGATGGGCGCCCTCACCGACGCGCTGGCCGGCGCGGCGCGCGCCGCCGGCGCCGAGCTGGCCACCGGGCACGAGGCGGTGCGGATCGACGCGGACGGGCGGACGGCCGAGGTCACCCACCGGTCGGCCGACGGCGAGCACGTCACCGCCGCCCGCCACGTCCTGGTGAACGCCGCACCGCGGGAACTGGCGGCGCTCACCGGCCAGCCGCCGCCCCCGCCCGCCGAAGGCGCCCAGCTCAAGGTCAACATGCTGCTGACCCGCCTCCCGGCCCTCCGCGACCCCGCAGCCGACCCGCGCGAGGCCTTCGCCGGGACCTTCCACATCGCCGAGGGGTACGAGCAGCTCGCCGCCGCGTACGCCCGGGCGGCCGCCGGCTCCCTGCCCGCCGCCCCGCCCTCCGAGATCTACTGCCACTCGCTGACCGACCCCACGATCCTCGGCCCGGACCCGGCCGCGAAGGGCATGCACACGCTCACCCTGTTCGGGCTGCACACGCCCGCCCGCCTCTTCGCCGGGGACAACGACGCCGTGCGCGACGAACTCCTCCAGTCGACCCTCGCCCAGCTCGACGCCCACCTCGCCGAGCCCCTCGCGGACTGCCTGGCGACCGACGCCGACGGCCGGCCCTGCATCGAGGCCAGGTCGCCGCTCGACCTGGAGCGCGACCTGCGGCTGCCCGGCGGCAACATCTTCCACCGGGAGCTGTCCTGGCCCCACGCCCAGGAGGGCGCCGGGCGCTGGGGCGTGGCGACCGGACAGGAGAACGTGCTGCTGTGCGGCGCCGGGGCCGTGCGCGGGGGAGGGGTGAGCGGCGTACCCGGGCACAACGCGGCGATGGCGGTGCTGGAGGGGGCCGCGGGCTGACGGGCGCATGCACGGCACGGGACTGGGTACCGCGACATAACGGAAATTCCGTACGCGAACCGCCGCTCGGCGACAGAGCCGCGGCCATCACGACAAGGAGCCCGTCATGGCGGACCTGAGCCCCATCGACCTGCAGAAGGCCCTCAACGGCATGGACTACCCGGCGGACAAGAAGTCGCTCGTCGACTGCGCCCGCAAGAACAAGGCCGACGACAAGGTCGTGAGCCGTCTCGGCGGCCTGAGGGAGAACAGCTTCGACGGCCCCAACGAGGTGCAGAAGGCCGTCTTCAACGGCTAGCGCACCCGCGCTCGGCGGCCCACCACCGATCAGCCGCGTGAACAACCCCGCGGGTCAGTACACCTAGTCGGCCGACGCCGTCCAGCCCACCGCCTCGACGCGTGCCGCGTCCGCGGGGCGCGCGTCGTGGAACAGGAGCGCGCCGGCCGCCTGTACGCGTAGTCCGTCGACGTACGCGCCGCGGCCCACGTACAGCCGGTCGGTCGTGTACCGCCAGCGCAGGACCAGCGTGCGTGCCGCCGGAAGGCCGGCCGTCAAGCGGTGCCAGACCCGCCCCGACCAGCCGGTGGCCGAGCCCGCCGGATGCTCCCGCGGTGCCTCGCCGTCCCGCTCGGTGGTGAACGCGACACGCTGCCAGCCGGTGCCGCCGCCGGCCGACGCCTCCAGGACCAGGGCGTCCGCCTCCGGCTCCGTGTCCCACCACAGCGCGCAGCCCAGCCGTGCCCCGCCGGCCGACGTGTCGAGCGCCGGCAGGGTGAGCGTGGCCGTCGCGGAACCCGCCGTCCCCGAGAACCATGCCGTGCGTCCGTGCACGGGCCGGACCGGCACGGCCCGCGCCAGGTCGGTGCCGGCCGCCACCCTGGGGGCCGAACCGGAACGCCAAGAGCGCACCGGGTGCACGGAGTTGCCCAGTACGACGAGGAACGAGTCGGTCGTCGGGTCGAGCACCAGCGACGTGCCCGTGAAACCGGTGTGCCCGGCCGTGCGCGGCGTCGCCATGGCCCCCATGTACCAGTGCTGGTACAGCTCGAAGCCCAGGCCGTGCTCGTCGCCCGGGAAGTCCGCGTTGAAGTCGGTGAACATCAGCTCCACCGACTCCGGCCGCAGGACGCGCGCCCGGCCGTAGGAACCGCCGTTGAGCAGCGTGCGCCCCAGCACCGCGAGGTCCCACGCGTTGGAGAACACCCCCGCGTGACCGGCGACGCCGCCCAGACTGAAGGCGTTCTCGTCGTGCACCTCGCCCCACACCAGCCCCCGGTCCAGGCCGGACCAGGGCTGCCGGGCGTCCTCCGTGGCGGCGATGCCCGGCCGCCAGGAGGCGGGCGGGTTGTAGCGGGTGCGGTCGAGGCCGAGCGGCTCGGTGATCTCCTCGCGCAGCAGTACGTCCAGGGCGCGGCCCGTGACCTTCTCCAGGACCAGCTGGAGCGAGATCATGTTCAGGTCCGAGTAGAGGTACGCCGTGCCGGGCGCGGCGACCGGGGCCTCGTCGTAGACGAGCCGGACCCGCTCCTCGTAGGTGGGCGCGCCGTACAGCGGTATCCACGACGTGAACCCCGAGGTGTGCGTCAGCAGGTGGCGCAGCGTCATGTCCTGCTTGCCGGCCCGGCCGAAGCCCGGCAGGTACGAGGCGACCGGTGCCTCCAGCTCCAGCGCGCCCCGCTCCAGCTGCTGCACGGCGAGGATCGAGGTGAACAGCTTGGAGACCGACGCGAGGTCGAAGACCGTGTCCCCGGTCGTCGGTATCTGCCGCCCGGCCGGGAACTCGACGCCGGTGTCGGTCGCCTCGTCGTAGGCCCGGTAGCGCACCGCCATGCCGATCGGCTCGTGCAGCGCGACCGTGCCGCCCCGGCCCGCGAGCAGGACGGCGCCCGCGTACCACGGGTGCTCGGGCGAGGGACCGAGATACGCCTCGGCGTCGCCGACGAGCCGGCGCAGATGACCCGGGAGCAGCCCGGCGCGCTCGGCGGAGCCGTGCCGCAGGGTGGGCCGGCGGCTCCGCTCGCCGACCGCCTCGGCCGGGCCGGCAGCGAACGGGGCGACGGCCAGGGCACCGCCCAGGGCCAGTGCGCCCGCGCCCAGCCGACGCCGGGTGAATCCGTCCGCCGCCCGTCCGGCCATCGAAGAGCCTCCCGCCGCCGAAGCTGAAAGTATCTTTCCCGCAGCGCCGTGCGGAGTGAAACTTTCCTGTCAGTGACGGGCCGTGTCAATGGGGCGTACGAACCGGGTGCGACGAGGAGCCGGACCGGGCGCACGGCTTGACCCGCCCCGGTGACCGGCCGAGGATCCTGTCATGACGCCCGGACACGGCAGCACGGTCGACGGGGTGCTGCGGCGCAGCGCCCGACGCACTCCGGCCCGCGTCGCGGTGGAGTACCGCGACCGCACCTGGACGTACGGGGAACTCGACACCGCGGTCAGCCGCGCGGCGAGCGTCCTGCTGGACGAGGGACTGTCCCCGGGCGACCGGGTCGCCGCCTACGGCCACAACTCCGACGCCTACCTGATCGCCTTCCTGTCCTGCGCCCGGGCGGGCCTGGTGCACGTCCCGGTCAACCAGAACCTCACCGGCGACGACCTCGCCTACATCCTCCGCCAGTCCGGCAGCGGCCTGGTCCTCACCGACCCGGCCCTCGCCGCCCGGCTCCCCGGAGCTTCCCGCACCCTGTCCCTGCGCGACACCGACGACTCGCTCCTCGCCCGGCTCGCCGCGGCGCCGGCGTACGACGGCCCCGAACCCGCCGCCGAGGACCTGGTGCAGCTCCTCTACACCTCGGGCACCACCGCCCTGCCCAAGGGCGCCATGATGACCCACCGGGCGCTGGTGCACGAGTACCTGAGCGCCATCACCGCCCTGGACCTCGGCGCGGGTGACCGCCCCGTGCACGCGCTGCCGATGTACCACTCGGCCCAGACGCACGTCTTCCTGCTGCCCTACCTGGCCGTCGGCGCCACGAACATCGTCCTGGACGCACCGGACGGCGACCGGCTCCTCGACCTGGTCGAAGCGGGCCGCGTGGACAGCCTGTTCGCCCCGCCGACCGTGTGGATCGGCCTCGCCAACCGCGCCGACTTCGCCACCCGCGACCTGACCGGCCTGCGCAAGGCCTACTACGGCGCGTCGATCATGCCGGTGCCGGTCCTGGAGCGGCTGCGCGCCCGCCTCCCCGACCTCGCCCTCTACAACTGCTTCGGCCAGAGCGAGATCGGCCCCCTCGCGGCCGTGCTCGGCCCGGACGAGCACGAGGGCCGCATGGGCTCCTGCGGCCGGCCCGTCCTCTTCGTCGACGCGCGGGTGGTCGACGAGGACGGCAAGGACGTGCCCGACGGCACGCCCGGCGAAGTCGTCTACCGCTCCCCGCAGTTGTGCGACGGTTACTGGGACGCGCCCGAGGAGACCCGGGCCGCCTTCCGCGACGGCTGGTTCCACTCCGGCGACCTCGCCGTGCGGGACGCTGACGGCTGCTTCACGATCGTCGACCGGGTGAAGGACGTGATCAACTCCGGCGGCGTGCTGGTCGCCTCCCGCCAGGTCGAGGACGCCCTCTACACCCACGACGCCGTCGCGGAGGCGGCGGTGATCGGCCTGCCCGACGAGCGGTGGATCGAGGCCGTCACCGCCGTCGTCGTCCCGCGCGCAGAGGTCACCGAGGACGAACTGATCGCCCACGCCCGGGCGGAACTCGCCGCCTTCAAGGCACCCAAACGGGTCCGGTTCGTGGACGCCCTGCCGCGCAACGCCAGCGGGAAGATCCTCAAACGCGAGCTCCGCGACCGCTTCACCGCCTCCTGACCTCTCGCGGGACCCACCGCGGGATCTCCCGCGAAGGCATCCCCCGCACGGCCTGTCGGCGCTCCGGCCCGATCGCTAGGCTGGCCCGCGGACGACGAAACCGGGAGGAGCACGGACGTGGCCGAGAGCACCACCCAACAGCGCCCGCTCATGGGCTGGGACAAGCCGGAGCTGGACCTCAGCAACGCGCAGTGGCAGTCCAGCAGCCGGGGTCTGGGGGATGTCCAGATCGCCTTTGTCGAGGGGTTCATCGCCATGCGCAACAGCGGCAGCCCGCAGAGCCCGTCGCTGATCTTCACGCCGGCGGAGTGGGGTGCGTTCGTGTCGGGAGCGCGGGAAGGGGAGTTCGACCTCACCTGAGCCGCCGGACGGAGTCCGCCGACCGGCCGAACCGGGACGGACCGGGGTGTCCCGTCCGCCGCCGGGGGGAAGGGCGTACTCCGGAGGTGAGGCACCCATGAGCACCCTGCCGGTCATCGCGGCGGTCGACGGTTCCGACGACAGCATGCGCGCCCTGGACTGGGCGCTGGAGGCCGCACACCGGCGCGAGGCCGCGCTGCGGGTGGTCCACGTGCGCCAGTACGCCGCCTGGGCCCAGGCCGACGTCCTGGTCGCGGGCCCGCCGGACACCGGCGAGGACCCGGTGCTCGACCAGGCCCGCGCGCACCTGCAGGGCAGGGCCTACGCGGTGGCCACGGAGTACATCGGCATGGAGGGGGTGCCGGGCGCGGTCCTGCCGGAACTGGGCCGCGACGCCGAGTCGCTGGTGCTCGGCTCCCGGGGCCGCGGCGGCTTCGCCAGTCTGCTGCTCGGCTCCAACGGCCTCGCCGCCGCCCGCGACGCCGAGTGCCCCGTCGTCGTGGTGCCCCGCCCCGGCCGGGAGGTCCACGCGGAGGCGCCGGAGGAACCCGGCCCGCGGGTCGTCGTGGGCCTGCACGTGGACAGCCCCGACGAGGCCACCCTGTCCTACGCCTTCGAGGAGGCCGCCCTGCGCGACGCCCGCCTCCAGGTCGTCGCCGCGTACCCGTGGCCGGTGCAGACCTGGGCCGCGGCCGGCCAGGTGATGCCCCCGGTGATCGACGAGGTCTCCGTCGAGAGCGAGACCCGGGTCCTGGCCGACGGCTTCCTCGCCCCGCACCGGGGACGCCACCCCGGCGTCCGGGCCGAGACGCACGTCGTGCCCGGCGACGCCGCCGGCAACCTGGTCGCGGCCTCCCGGGACGCCGACCTGGTCGTCGTCGGCCGCCACCGGCGCCGCCTGCTGGCCCCCGCCCGCATGATGGGTTCCGTCGCCCACGCCGTCCTGCTCCACGCGGCGGCCCCGGTGGCGGTGGTACCCCCGGCCCCGCCCGCGGAGTGAGACCGACTCCGCCCATCCCGTCGTGCAACCCCGCCGCCGCGAGTGCCGCGAGCGTGCCGCGCGGCCCGTCCGGGGTCCCGCCCGCACCCCGCCGAAGGTGCGCGGCCACGTACCATGGCCGCATGTCGTTCCTCCGCCGCCGCAGCGCAACGCCCGCCGGGCCCGACTTCGACGTACTGGCCATGGACCCGGGCGACTGGCCCGGCAATCTGGGCGCCGGCCTGCTGCCCGCGCCCGACGGCAGCTGTCAGGGCGTCTTCCTGCGCTACGACCTGTTCGGCGGCCGCGGCCCCGCGATGATCATCGGCAACCTGCCGGACGGCTCCCCGGCCCGCGAGGTGCCCGAGGGCGAGATCCCCTTCGAGGTGGCCCAACTGCTCCTCGCACTGGAGAACGACGAGGAGATCACGGTCGTCGGCACCGAGGACGTCCCGGTGATGCAGGGCGACAACCTGCTGGTCGTGCGCCGGCTCAAGCTGTCCGAGGGCCGGATCTCCTGCGTGCAGTTCGACCGCAGCGACGGCGTCCTGGTCACCATCGCCGCCTGGGACCGCCCCATCACCGACGACCTGTACGCCCTGCTGAAGCCGCTCCCGGCGGAGCTTTTCCAGCAGGGCTGAGAGGGCGCGGCTACCGCACGGTCGTGAGGGTGACGTCGGCGGCGCGCACGTACGCGACGCGGTGGCCGTACTGGATCTCGTAGTACTGGTCCTCACCGGTCACGACCCGGTGCGCGGTCTCGTCGAAGGAGACCGCGTAGTAGTACTCGCCCGGCACCTTCTCGCCCACCGCGTACTTCTGCCCCGCGGACAGGGTGTAGGGCAGCGCCGACACCGCCTGGGCGGGTACCTCCGCGGGGTAGGCGCCCTTCTCGGGGTACGCGCGCCCGTACACCGGGACGCTGTCCAGGCCCTTCCGCGGGGTGATCACCCGGCCCGAGGCGGGCACCGCCGCCGGGCTCTTCGCGGGGTTGTGGAACCAGGCCTTCTGCCCCAGGTACCAGATGGCCGTCCAGTCGCCCCACCGGTCGGCCACCGCGTACTGCTGGCCCGTGGAGACCCGCGAGGACAGGTCGTTCACCCCGGTCGTGGGCGCCGTGCCGAGGCCGGCGTCCTTGATCAGGGGCGCCTTCACGTCGTGGTCGGAGTACAGCCGCACCTCGCTGGAGCCGTGCGCCGCACAGGGTTCGCCCGCCGTCTCGCAGCCGGTGTACCCGGGACGGTTGGCCGCGTAGTCGGGGCGGATCGTCACCAGAGCCGACTTCTTGCCCGCGGTCGGCTCGAAGGGATGGCCGAGCAGCTGGAAGTAGTGCCGCCAGTCCCAGTACGGGCCCGGGTCGGTGTGCATGTCCGGGATGGTCTCCGCGGTGGTGCCGGGGACGTTGTCGTGGCCGAGGACGTGCTGCCGGTCCAGCGGGATGTCGTACTTCGCCGCCAGGTACTTCACCAGCCGGGCCGACGAGCGGTACATCGCCTCCGTGTACCAGGCGTCCGGATCGGCGAGGAAGCCCTCGTGCTCCAGGCCGATCGAGTTGGCGTTGACGTACCAGTTCCCCGCGTGCCAGGCCACGTCCTTGGCCTTCACATGCTGGGCGATGTGGCCGTCGGTGGAGCGCAGCGTGTAGTTCCAGGAGACGTAGGCGGGATCCTGGACCATGTCGAGGACCCCGTTCCAGGTGCCCTCCGTGTCGTGCACGACGATGTACCGGATGCGCTGGGAGCCTCCCCGGTCGCCCAGGTCGTGGTTGCCGTAGTCGCCGTCGCCGAACTCCTCGTACGGCGCGGGGACCCACTCGCACGACACCGAGTCCGGGCACTCCGTACCGGCGGCGGAGGCGGCGCGCAGGCCCGCCCCGCCCAGCTGCGAGACGTCGGGCGCCAGACCGGGACGGGCGGCCAGGGCGACCCGCTGGCCGGCGTCCGTGGTGCGCCGCTCGCCCGAGCGGATCACCCCGTACACCCCGTCGGCGAAGGCCGCGGCCGTCGCGGAGTCCTCGGCGCCCGAGAAGCGGGCCACCGCCCCGTACCAGTCGGCGGGGTCCGAGCTGAGCGGTTCGTCCAGTTCCCGCTGTGCGGCGGCCAGCAGCGCGGCACCGCCGGACACGTTCGCGGACGCGTCGGTGCGCAGCGACTCGGGGCTCAGGCCGGTCAGCTCGGCCGCCCTCGGCAGCGTGGTCAGCCGGTCGGGGAGGCGGGCCGGCGGTGCCTGGGCCACCGTCGGATGCAGCGGGGCGCGGGCGTCGTCGCCGCGCGGGTCCTCGCCGCTCGCGCCGTGGTGTGAGGCACCGGCCATGGCCGTCCGGGCGTCGGTCAGGTGCAGCGGGCCGTAGCCCCCGGTCACGCTCGGCGCGCCGCCGTGCGCGTCCCAGCGGGACTGCAGGTAGGAGACGCCCAGCAGGACGCTCTGCGGCACGTGGTACTCGGCCGCCGCGGTGGCGAAGGCGTGCTGCAGGCGGTCGGGGGCGGGCGGCGCGTCCGCGGGCTCGGCGGCGGACGGGGCCGCGCCGAGCAGCGGCAGCAGCAGCGCGGCAGTGGCCAGGGCGGGCACGGCGGGGGATCCTCGCAAGGCGGCCTCCTGTGACGGTCGGGAGTGGCGGGGCGTGCGGGCCGGGGGTGGGTCAGTGGTACCCGGCGGTCGGACGATCCGTCAATCATGCCGTCGTGGCGGCGTTTTCCCCCGTCAGCCAAGGGTCCGGCGGGTTTCGCGGTGGCGGCTCACGGGCCTGCGCGGCGTCAGTGGCTTACACCAATGGCCTATACACCTAGCAGGACCCATGCACCTAGCAGGACCCATGCACCTAGCAAGAAATGGAAAAGTCCGCGGTGTGCGCGCCGAAGCGCACACCGCGGACCGGCGTCCGGTGGGTCAGCGCGTGCCGACCGCCGCCCGGACGGCCTTGCGGGCCATCTGGCAGTCGTCGTGCAGGCGCCGCAGCAGCAGCCGCTGCTCCTCGCCGGTCGGCGTGGCGCCGGGCGGCAGGGGGACCGACGGCGCGGTGACCGCGTCCTGCAGGGTGCGCTGCACGGCCGTCTCGTACGTACGGATCTCCCGGGTCAGGACGAGCATCAGGTTCACCAGGAAGGCGTCGCGCGCCGCCGTGCCCGTCGACTGGGCGAGCTGGCTGATCTGACGGCGGGCCACCGGGGCGTCGCCGAGCACCGCCCAGAGCGTCGCCAGGTCGTATCCAGGGAGGTACCAGCCCGCGTGCTCCCAGTCCACCAGCACCGGACCGGCCGGGGACATGAGGACGTTGGAGAGCAGGGCGTCACCGTGGCAGAACTGCCCCATGCTCTGGCGGCCGCCCGCGTGGGCGATCCCGTGCAGCAGCTTCTGCAGGTCGCCCAGGTCCCGGTCGGTGAACAGCCCCAGCTCGTGGTAGCGGGAGATCCGCGCCGCGTAGTCCAGCGGGGCGTCGAACGCCCCGGCCGGCGGCCGCCAGGCGTTCAGCCGGCAGAACGCGCCCAGCGCCGCCCGGATGTCCGCCCGGGGAGGCGCCTCCAGGGGGTGCCGCTGCAGCGCGGCCACCCGCCCCGGCATCCGCTCGATCACCAGTGTGCCGTTGTCCGGATCCGCCGCGATCAGCCTCGGCGCGCGCACCGGAGGGCGCTGCCGGACGAACGAGCGGTATGCCCCTATCTCGTGCCGGATCCGCTCCGACCACGCGGGGGAGTGGTCCAGTAAGCACTTGGCGACCGCCGTGCTGCGCCCCGTCGTACCGACCAGGAGCACGGAGCGTCCGGTGCGGCGCAGTACCTGTACGGGGGCGAACTCCGGGCAGATGCGGTGCACGGAGGCGATCGCCGTGCGCAGTTGGGCCCCCTGGGGGCCGGAGAGGTCGATTCTTCCGCTGAGCGGCTGGGTGCCGGGCCCCGTGCCGCGCCGCGCCCTGCCCGCCCCGAGCACCGGGGCCGCCGGACGCGCGGGCGCGAGGTAGGGACCACCGCCCGCCGCGGGGCGGGGGTGCAGCGAACGCTGCGGGGCGGACACGGAGGACGATGCTGCGTACATGGGCGAGACAGATCCCTTCGTGTGCCTGCTGTGCCTGCTTGCCTGTTGTGCCTGCCTGCAGACCGGCGCCCCGCCGTCCGTACGGAAGGGCCGTCTTGCGAGAGCCGTGGCGCCTCCCGACCGGCCGTCGGGGAACACCCTGGGGAGTACTCCCGCGGCGACCGGGTCGGGGTGGCGCATTCCTACCCGACACCCGCACGGCCGTGGCACACCATCTGGCGCACCCTGGCGAACGGTGGCGAATAGTCGCCCGGCAACCCGCACGGGGCTACTGTCAACTCAGCCGAGAACCTGGGGGCTTGACGTGAGCGGAGAACCCAACACCCGTCTGTCGGACCTGTTCGGCCTGGCCGGCTGGTCCAAGGGCGAACTCGCGAGGCTGGTCAACCGGCAGGCGGCGGCCATGGGCCACCCCCAGCTGGCGACCGACACCTCGCGGGTGCGGCGGTGGATCGACATGGGAGAGATCCCGCGCGATCCCGTGCCGCGGGTGCTGGCAGCTCTGTTCACCGAGCGTCTCGGCCGTGTCGTGACCATCGAGGACCTCGGTCTGGTCCGGCACGGGCGTGCGGGGAAACGGCCACACGACGGGAGCAAGGAGCATCCCGACGGAGTGCCGTGGGCGCCCGAGCGGACTGCGGCGGTCCTCACCGAATTCACGGGAATGGACCTCATGCTCAACCGACGCGGCTTGGTGGGCGCGGGCGCCGCGCTCGCCGCGGGCTCCGCACTCAGCAGCGCCATGCACGACTGGCTGCACGCCGACCCGGCCCTCGCGGCCGACGCCCCCGACCTCCACCACCCCCTGCACGCCGACCCCGCCGGGTTCGACCGCTACGAGGCCGCCCCCATCGGGGCGCAGGAAGTGGAGGAACTGGAGCGCTCGGTCGAAGTGTTCCGCGCCTGGGACGCCGCCCGTGGCGGCGGGCTCCAGCGCAAGGCGGTCGTGGGCCAGCTCAACGAGGTGGGCGGCATGCTCGCCTACCACCACCCATCCCATCTGCAGCGGCGCCTGTGGGGCGTCGCCGCCAACCTGGCCGTCCTCGCGGGCTGGATGTCGCACGACGTCGGCCTGGAGCCCACGGCCCAGAAGTACTTCGTCATCGCCGCGCACGCCGCACGCGAGGGCGGCGACCGGCCCCGCGCCGGGGAGGCGCTCTCCCGCGCGGCCCGCCAGATGGTCCACCTGGGCCGGCCCGACGAGGCGCTGGACCTCATGAAACTCGCCCAGTCCGGCTCCGGCGAGCAGGTGCTGCCACGCACCAAGGCCATGCTGTACACCATTGAGGCCTGGGCGCAGGCGTCCATGGGCAAGGGCCAGGCCATGCGCCGCACCCTGGGACGCGCCGAGGACCTCTTCGTCTCCGACAAGGCGGACGCGCCGCCCCCGGACTGGATGCAGACGTTCAAGGAGGAGGACCTGTACGGCATGCAGGCCCTGGCCTACCGGACGCTCGCCGAGTTCGAACCGGGGGCCGCCGCGCACGCCCAGCACTACGCGGACAAGGCTCTGGCCCTCAGGATCGACGGCCGGCAGCGGTCGAAGATCTTCGACTACCTGTCGATGGCCTCCGCCTGCTTCATCGCCGACGACCCGGAACAGGCGGACCGCTACGCCCGCCTGGCCCTGGTGTCGATGGGCTCCAACTCCTCCCAGCGGACCTGGGACCGGCTGCGCCAGATGTACCGGCTCACCGCCGAGTACGCCGGATACCCGAGGATCCGGGAGCTGCGCGAGGAGATCGAACTCACGCTGCCCAAGGGGAAGGCGCCCAAGGGCCCCACGGGAAGGGGGAGGGGCGGCGTGGCACCGGCGTAGGCACGGCGCCCCACGCGTCGCGACTCAGGCGGTCACCCGGGCCAGCAGTACGCAGGCGTCCGTCCGTTCAGGGTCGGACTCGGCGAGTGCCCGGGCCACGATCCGCGCACCGTCCCGGGCCGATTCCGCGCCGGCCAGGCGGGGGGCCAGGGAGACGAGTCGCTCCACGGCCGCCGGTGCGCCGGCGTGCAGGAGCAGCAGATCGCCGGGCCGGAGGGTCGCCCCGGCCTGCCCGGACAGCCCGTGCCCAGCCCCGTCGCGGAACAGCAGCAGCGGGACCGGGTCGCCCGCGTGGGCCCAGCTCAGGGCGCGGGTGCCGGGACGGTAGCCGCAGTACAGGGCGGAGCGCACCGGCGGCAGGGCGGTGTTCTCGAGGAATCCGGCGATCCGGCCCGGGAGTTGCCCGGGCCGGGTGCCCGCCGCGGCCAGTCCGCGCAGGGCACCGATCAGCACCGCCGGACCCCCGGTCTCGTCCGGGCCGGGGAGGTGGCCCGTGGCGAGCAGGGTCTCGTCGCCACCGGCCAGCGGGCACGCGTCGTACCAGGCGCCGTACCGGTGGGTGCGGGTGGGGGAGGCCGCCGGGGGCAGGTAGGCGGTGGCCAGATCGAGCCCCGGCCGCCCCTCGTGCGGGAATCGCAGGAGACCGTGCCAAGGGGGTGACGCGGACTGCCCCGGTCTGTCCCCCGGTTCCCGCGAGGTACGTGGTCCGGGGCCCGACCGCGGTGCCGGGCCCCGCAGCGAGTCCCGGGACTCGCTCACCGCCCGTCGGCAGCGCCGGAGTTCGCTGACGTCCCGCAGGACCGCCCACATCGAGGCGGTACTGCCGTCGGCGTCGAGGACGGGCTCACCCATCATGTGCACGGTGCGTAAGGCGCCTCCGGGGTGAACGACGCGGAACTCCCCGTCGATGGGGCGGCCGTCCACGAGGCAGTCCGTGACCATCGCGGTCAGCTTCGGGCGGTCCTCCGCCGGTACCAGGGAGGGGAGTTCGTCGAGGCTCAGGGGGACGGACCCGCGGTCGCGGCCGAGGATCGCGAAGAGCTCCGCTGACCAGTCGGCCTCGTCCGTCAGCAGGTTCCACTCGGCGCTGCCGACCCGGCTGAGCAGCGAGCCGGCCCGCGGCGGGGGAGCCGGACCGTCCCTCAGCTGCGCCAGGTGCGCGTCGAGGTCCGTGAGCTGGTGCAGTGCCAGGTCGTAGAGCGCGCGCTGCCAGCGCCCCTCGGGGTCGCTGCCGTCGCCCCGGCTGTCCCGGCGCACCGCGTCCACGTCGCCCCGCAGCCGCCGCGTCTGCGTTATCAGGGACTCGACGGAGCCGCGTCCCGGCGGCTGTGCGGCGGGGCGGTCCGCGGAGAGATGGGACGACATGACGCACTCCGATGTGCAGAGGGTACGACCGAGAAGGAACCGGGGCCGGCGGAAGGACCGTTACGACTGTGGCACAGCCCGCCACGCCCCGTAAGGGATTCGGCAAGACACGATACGGTGGTGCTCATGGCATATGCCAGCGTCTTCCCGCAGTGACTCCGGTACGCGGTCGGTGTACCCGGCCGGACCGGCAAGTCGTAGGTGCGCTACGGGATTTGACCGATGCCGGCGGCGTCGGCATCGTCGTTCCTCTGTTCGGTGGACCCTCGTTCCCTCAGGGGTGGCGGCGGGACGGCCGCGGTGCCAGTTCCACGGGCGTGCGCGCGCCCGTCTCCAGCGCCCGCACCCCGGCCTCGGCCACCGCGGCGGCGGCGTATCCGTCCCAGCTGCCCGGACCGGTGACCCGCCCCCGGCGGGTGGCGTCCACCCAGGTCTGCACCTGGCGGTCGTAGGCGTCCGCGAACCGTACGAGGTAGTCCTGCGGCACCTCCTCGCGTGCGTCGCCCGCCGAGGTCACGACCATGGTGTGCGCCTGGCCGATACGGGCGCTGCCCGCCTCGCAGACCGCCTCGCAGCGCACCTCGTAGCCGAAGCCGCAGTTGACGAAGATCTCCACGTCCACCACGGCACCGCCCTCCGTCTCGAAGAGCACCAACTGCGGGTCGAGCAGCCCGTCGGGCGCACCCGCCGACGGCCGCGGCCGCAGCACGGTGACCGCGCTCAGCTCCTGGCCGAGCAGCCAGCGGGCCGCGTCGATCTCGTGCGAGACGGAGCTGGTGACCAGCATCGAGGAGGTGAAGTGCGGCGGGGAGGAGACGTTGCGGTGCACGCAGTGCAGCATCAGCGGCCGGCCCAGCCGCCCGCCGTCCAGCAGGGACTTCAGCCGCCGGTACTCGGTGTCGTAGCGCCGCATGAAGCCGATCTGCGCCAGCCGCCGGTCCAGCCGCGCCTCCGCCTCCACCACGCGCAGCGCACCCGCGGAGTCCGGCACCATCGGCTTCTCGCACAGGACCGGCAGCCCCCGGGCGAAGGCCGCGAGCAGGGCCTCCTCGTGGGCCTCGCCGGGCGAGGCGACCAGGACGGCGTCGACCCCCGGGGCGTCCAGCGCGGCCTCGGCCTCCGTGTGCACGGTGACCTTCTCGATTCCGCCCACGGCCTCCTCGGCGCGCTCGGGATCGGGGTCCGCGACCGCGGCCACCCTGGCGCCGCTCACCACCCGGTCGAGGCGTCGTACGTGGTCGGCGCCCATGTGCCCCGCGCCCAGGACCGCCACACCCAGAAGTCCGCTCACGTCCCGCGCGCTCCTTCCCCGACCGCCGCGCACCCGCCGACGGGTGCCTCTGCCACGGCCAGGGTTTCACGGTCGTCAAGACGGGGCGGCTCAGCCGGACCCGCCCTCCGAGTTCGCGGGGTCCTCGGGTCCGCACGAGCTGCCGTCGGGCGGCAGGGTGCCGTAGAGCAGGAAGTCGTCGACCTTGCGGTGCACGCAGAGGGAGGAGGCGTAGCCCGTGTGTCCCTCGCCGTGGTTGTCGAGGACCACGGCCGCGGAACCGAGCCGCTCCGCCGTCTGCGTGGTCCAGCGGTAGGGCGTGGCCGGGTCGCCCCGGGTGCCGACGAGCAGCATCTTCGCGGTGTCGAGGTCCTTCACGTCGTCACGGACGTAATCCGTCCCCCTGGGGCGCCCGTAGCACATGAGGACCTGGGTGAGGCGGTAGCGGCCGAAGACCGGCGACGCCTCCTCGTAGCGTGCCCGCAGCCGGTCCAGGGATCCGGTGATCTCCTTCGCGGTGGGACGGTCCGGGTCGTCGGCGCAGTTGATCGCCATCAGGGCGGCCGGGAGGTTGTCCATCGGGACGTCCTCCTCGGCCGTGAGACCCGCGCCCCCGTCCCCCCGGTCCGCCGTACGTACCGGCTCACGCACCGGGAACGTCACGCCGCCGGAGGAGAAACCCTGCAGACCGCTCGGGTCCCCGTTCTCGACCAGCTGGGCCAGCGCGCGCTCCAGCGAGGGCCACAACTCCTGGCTGTACAGCGCCTGGCCGACGGCTCCGACCAGGTCCTGGCCGGTGAAGGGCTCCCCGAAGCCCGTCGGCACCGGCTCGGAGTCCAGCGAGGCGACGAGCCGTTCCACCTCGGCCCGGGCGTTCCGGGCGTCCCGGCCGAGCGGGCAGGCGACGTCCCGCACGCACCAGTCGAGGAAGTTGTCCAGCGCCGTCTGCTGTCCCCGGGCCCCGGCCAGCCCCTGCTCGGTCAGCGGTTCGGTCAGGGTGTCCACACCGTCGAGCACCATCCGGCCGACCCGGTCCGGGAACTGCGCGGCGTACACCGCGCCCAGCCGGGTTCCGTAGGAGAAGCCGAGGTAGTTGAGCCGGCCGTCGCCGAGGGCCCGGCGCATCACCTCCATGTCGCGGGCGGCGTCGACCGTGCCTATGTGCGGCAGTACGGGACCGGAGTACTTCGCGCACTCGTCCGCCGCGTCCCGCAGCCGGTTCAGCACGTCCGCGGGCTCCGCCGCCTCGTCCGAGCCGGTCGCCTCCATGATCTTCAGGCTGGCCGGACCGCAGGTCACCGGAGAGGAGCGGCCCACGCCGCGGGGGTCGAAGGTCACCACGTCGTAGCCGTTGGTGAGATGCATGAACTCCTTGCCACCGGCCGCGAGTTCGTTGACGCCTGAGCCGCCGGGACCGCCGAAGTTCAGCAGCACCGAGCCCTGCGGGTCGCCGGTCGCACGGTAGCGGGCGAGGGCCACGTCGAGGGTCTTCCCACCGGGGTGCGCGTAGTCG
The DNA here is from genome assembly GCF_000721235.1 of Streptomyces olivaceus. Taxonomy (GTDB): domain Bacteria; phylum Actinomycetota; class Actinomycetes; order Streptomycetales; family Streptomycetaceae; genus Streptomyces; species Streptomyces olivaceus. Next base: position 73,960 of record NZ_JOFH01000001.1, on the reverse strand, counting down.
AGGGGGACGGTGACCTTGCCGCACTGGAGGTCCTTCGGCATCTCCAGGCCCTCGCAGGACGACCACGCGATCCTCTGGTCGTAGAACCGGGCGAGGCCGGGGCCGGTGTCGCGCGCGCTCGCGCGAGGCGGTCCGGTGCCGGGAAGTCCCAGGCCCAGCAGGGTCAGCCCGAGCACCCCGGTGACCGCGCAGCGCCGGACCGAGGGCCACGTCTCCAGCTCGACCTGCATCGATGCCTCCCGGGCGCCCGTCGCGGACCCGTGGTCGGCGCCACTCGATCACCATAAGCGGGCCCCGGGTCCGGCGCCTCCGGACGCCGTCGCGGCCCGTAGGAGGGTCGGGGCGGGCGGGGGAGGGCACACCGCTTGCCGACGGGCGTCCCGGGAACCGCCCTCCTCCACCGTACGGGCGAGGCTCAGCCGCGTCCCGTGTGGAACCGCCGGTGCAACGCCCGGATCTCACCGGTGAGTCCGGTGAGTTCCGGCACCGGGCCCTCGACCGCCACGTCCGGTGCCACGTCCCGCACCGCCGGCGGCCGCACCGGTGGCGCCGGAACCCCCGGCTCCGCCGGCCAGGTCCCCAACTGCTCGGACGAGGCCACCGTGCCGTCCGCGCCCACCAGCACCGACCCGAACGGCTCGGCACCGGCTTCCAGCGCCGCGGTCGCCAGCTCGACGCAACGGCGCAGATGCGGACGTTCGGCGTTCCGCACGACCATGGCGTACGGCCTCCTCAGGGACGTGATGCCCGACCCGGGCCCGAGCCTGTGCCGCCCGGGTCCCCGGGGCCGGTGACGGTCGCCCGCTCAGCGGCCCGGCCTCGACCTGGACCGGTCCAGCGCGGCCACGCCGACCGCGGCCAGAGCGATCTGGATGAGCCACTCGACCCAGTCGACGCCGTCCGTGTCGGCCACGTCGAACGCCGACGCGACCCATGAACCGATCAGGGCCGCCACGATGCCGACGAGAATGGTCCACAGGACGCCGATGCGCTGCCGGCCCGGCACCACGAGGCGGCCCAGGACGCCGATGACGATTCCGATGACTATGGCACTGATGAGGCCGTCGATCTCCATGTCCACCCCTTTGCGTCAGAACCCCCGCACGAGGGCTTCTGCCCGCTTCGGGCGGGATGCAGTCCGGCCGGTACGGACGTGGCCGGCCGCAGCCGCACCACGGACCGGCCCGCAGGTGCGCGGACCGGCCCGTCCGGGTTCGAGCTGGCGATCCACGGCGAGACGATCATCCAGACGCCGATCGCGCGGGGCCGACCGCTCGGGCCCCGATCGGGACCCCGATCACCCGGCTGCCAGAGCCTCCAGATGCGCCTCGCGCACCGGTGTCGTCTGGCCCTGGATCAGCAGGAACATCGCCTCGCGCGCGAGGCGTTGGGCCGGGTGGTCCAGGCTCGTGGCGCGACCGCCCCCGGCCACCACCGCCGCCGTCGTGGCGGATCGCAGGAGGTCGTACGCACGGGTCCGCAGCGCCAGCCGCTCGGCGACGTGCTCGTGCGGGACGGGGTGGTCGGCGAGCGCGTACGCCCGCTCCCTGACCTCGTCGACCCGCGCGCGCAGCGAGTCGGCCGCGCCGCGCTCGTCCGGCGCCGAGGCGAGCAGGTCCAGCGCGGCGTACGCGACCCCGAACACGGCCGGGGAGGTGTTGGTGCTGCGGGGCACGTCGACGCGGGCGAACTCCTCCCGCGGCGTGCGCAGCACCACGGACTCCTCCGGCACCCACAGGCCGTCCAGCGCCAGGGACACCGTCCGGGCGGCCGTCAGTGCCGCCAGCCGCATCGGCGGGGAGGGGCGCAGCCCCGGCTGCTCGCGGGCGTCGGCGAAGGCGAAGACCACCTCGTCGGCCCCGGTCACCCCCGCGAGCAGCATCAGGTCGTTCAGGCCCCACCCCGTGTACCAGGGCACGGTCCCGTCGAAGCGGACGCCTCCCCGTTCGGCGGTGGCGCGCACCGGTACCCGGGGGTGGGAGCGGACGTGGGCGTAGGCGATGCCGGCCAGCAGCTCACCGCCGGCCAGGGGGCGCAACAGGCGCTCACGGGCCGGGAGTCCGGGTGCCGCCCGGCCGAGCAGCCGTACCGGCGTGTGGTGCTGGGTCTGCACGAACCAGGTGGACAGGCAGGCGCCGGCCAGGATCTCCGCCACCTCGCGGGCGACCGCGTCCGGGGCGCCGGCCCCGCCGGACTCCACGGGCGCGCTCACTCCGAGCAGACCGGAGCGCCGGACCGCCGCCAGGTGACTCGCGGGCACGACATCCTGGTCGACGCGCTGGGCGGAGGGGGCGAGGAGGCCGTCCGCGAGGCGGTGCGCCTCGGCGACGAGCGGGTGGGGTGTGGTGGTCATGGGGCGATTGTCCCGACGGACGCCGGAGGACGGCGAACCCGGACGGAGTGATGAAGCCCGGACGGGGTCGCGAAGCCCGGACGGAGCCACAAAGGGTGCGATCGCGGCGCGGGCGGCACGAGCCGCCGGAACCGACGCTGCCGGCCGCCGCCGGGGACTGCTGCGGGCGGCGTGGCGGGTGTGGCGGGTTCGTGCCGTGCCGGTGAAGATCCTTTGCACTCCGACTGGTCTACACCCTTGACTGGTACATACCAACGCGGTTGAGTGTGCAACCACACCCCCCTCCACGGCCGCCCCCACGCCGTGGCCGGTCCCACCGGCACGTGCGCGCAGGGCTCAGCTCCGCTCTGTCCCTGCACGGGAGCGGCCGTGCTCCGCCGAAGGAGACAGACCTGTGTCGAGGCGCCGCACATCCGCTCTGGTGACCGCTCTCGCACTCGCGGGAGCCGTGCCCCTGTTCATGCCGGCCGGCGAGGCGTCGGCCGCCGCGTGTTCGAGCTACCCGGCCTGGTCGGCCGGCGCGAACTACAACACCGGTGACATCGTCCGCTACACCGACGGCAAGGCGTACATCGCCGAACACCCCAACCCGGGCTACGACCCGCTCATCAGCACCTGGTACTGGGACCCGTACGCCTGCGACGGCGGCTCCGGGACGCCGGTCGGCAACTTCGTCGTCAGCGAGGCCCAGTTCAACCAGATGTTCCCGGGCCGGAACTCCTTCTACACCTACAGCGGCCTCACCGCCGCGCTCAGCGCCTACCCCGGCTTCGCCAACACCGGGAGCGACACCACCAAGAAGCAGGAGGCCGCGGCCTTCCTGGCCAACGTCGGTCACGAGACCGGCGGGCTCGTGCACATCGTCGAGCAGAACACCGCCAACTACCCGCACTACTGCGACGGAAGCCAGCCGTACGGCTGCCCGGCCGGGAACGACGCCTACTACGGGCGCGGACCGATGCAGCTCAGCTGGAACTACAACTACAAGGCCGCGGGCGACGCGCTCGGCATCAACCTGCTGAACAACCCCTGGCTGGTGCAGAACGACTCGGCCGTCGCCTGGAAGACCGCCCTGTGGTACTGGAACACCCAGTCCGGGCCCGGCAGCATGACCGGCCACAACGCCATGGTCAACGGCGCCGGCTTCGGCCAGACCATCCGCTCCATCAACGGCTCCGTCGAGTGCGACGGGAAGAACCCCGCCCAGGTCCAGAGCCGCGTCACCAAGTACCAGCAGTTCAGCCAGATCCTCGGCGTCTCCCCGGGTGGCAACCTGTACTGCTGACCGTCCGCGCGACGAGTGAGAGGGCCCCCGTTCCGGCCGGGGCGGCCCTCTCACTCGTGAGTTCCGGGCGCGTCCCCGGCGGGGGAGTGCGGGCGGGACTTGGCGTGCGGGAGTTTTACGTATAACCTCTCCCGTCAATCGCCCGTCCCGGAAGGTGCCGATGACACGCATCGCCCTGGTCGCCCTCGTCGTCGACGACTACGACGAGGCGATCCGCTTCTACACCGAGGTCCTCGGCTTCCGTCTCGCCGAGGATGCGCCCCGGCCCGACGGCTCCCGCTGGGTCGTCGTCGAGCCCGTCGGCTCCGTGCGGGGCGCCGCCCTGCTGCTGGCCCGTGCCAGGGGCGAGGCCCAGCGTTCCCGGATCGGCGACCAGACGGGCGGGCGCGTCGGGTTCTTCCTGCACACCGACGACTTCGCCCGGGACCACGCCCGGATGGCCGCCGCGGGCGTGACCTTCCTGGAAGAACCCCGGCACGAACCGTACGGCTCGGTCGCGGTCTTCCAGGACCTGTACGGCAACCGCTGGGACCTGCTCCAGCCGGCCGCCCCCTGACCCGTCCCGCTCACTCTCCTTCCGCTCCGTCACCCCTCTCCCGCCGCGCCCGCGCACCGAACCCGCCGAGGAACCACCGCACATGACATCTACGCGCATAGACGCCGAGACCGTCCGCCGCCTGCCCAAGGCGGTCCTCCACGACCACCTCGACGGCGGCCTGCGCCCCGCCACCGTCGTCGAGCTGGCGGAGGGCGTCGGCCACGTCCTGCCCACCACCGACCCCGACGAGCTGGCCGCCTGGTACTACGAGGCCGCCAACTCCGGCGACCTGGTGCGCTACATCGCCACCTTCGAGCACACCCTCGCCGTCATGCAGAACCGCAAGGGCCTGCTGCGCACCGCCGAGGAGTACGTCCTCGACCTCGCCGCCGACGGCGTCGTCTACGGCGAGGTGCGCTACGCCCCCGAGCTGATGACCGCCGGCGGGCTGGCCCTCGCCGAGGTCGTCGAGACCGTGCAGGAAGGGCTGGCGGCCGGCATGGCCAAGGCGGCCGCGGCGGGTACGCCGGTCCGGGTCGGCACCCTGCTGTGCGGGATGCGGATGTTCGACCGCACCCGCGAGACCGCCGGCCTCGCGGTCGCCTTCCGGGACGCCGGGGTCGTCGGCTTCGACATCGCCGGCGCCGAGGACGGCTTCCCGCCCGCCGACCACCTCGACGCCTTCGCGTACCTGCGCCGCGAGAACGTGCCGTTCACCATCCACGCCGGCGAGGCACACGGGCTGCCCAGCATCCACCAGGCCCTCCAGGTGTGCGGCGCCCAGCGGATCGGCCACGGCGTGCGGATCGCCGACGACATCCCCGACCTCGCCGCGGGCAAGCTCGGCCGTCTCGCCGCCTGGGTGCGCGACCGGCGGATCGCCCTGGAGATGTGCCCGACGTCCAACCTCCAGACGGGCGCCGCGACCTCGATCGCCGAGCACCCGATCACCGCGCTGAAGGACCTCGGCTTCCGGGTCACCCTCAACACCGACAACCGCCTCGTCTCGGGCACGACGATGACGCGCGAGATGTCCCTGCTCGTCGAGCAGGCGAGCTGGAGCGCCGAGGACCTGCGCACGGTCACGGTGAACGCCCTCAAGAGCGCCTTCCTGCCGTTCGACGAGCGTAACGCCCTGATCCGGGACGTCGTCCTGCCGGGCTACGCCTCCGCGCTCGGCAGCAGCCCGCGGGCATAGGCGGCCTGTCCGGCGTGCTGGAGATCGTCGGACAGGACGCTCACCAGACGGGCGCCGAGGGTGACCGGGGGGTCCCAGTCCTCGTCCACGACGCGCTCCAGGTCCGTGGCGGCCAGGGAGCGCAGGGCGCCGAGCGTCTGCTCGTGCACGGCGTCGTAGTAGCCGGTCAGCAGGCCGGGCGAGTCGACCCGTACCTTCGCGACCTGCGCGGAGTCGTGGCCGTACCCGGTGTCGTGGCGGGGCAGGCCGAGGCCGAAGCGTTTCTCCCAGTCCCCGGCCAGCCACACCTGGTCGAGCCCGAAGGCGTCGGCGACGTGGTCGTCCTGGACCCGGGTGAGGTGCCAGACCAGCCAGGCGACGGAGTTGGCGTCGGCGGCGGGGCGGGCGTTCAGACCGTCGGGGCCGAGGCCCTCGACGGCGGCGTGGACTTCTTCCCGGATACGGCTGTAGCCCTCGATGAGGATGTCCTTCGCATGCATACGTCCACCATCGCGCAGTCGGGCCGCGCGCGCTCCCCGTTCACGCGCCCGCCGCGTCCAGCAGCCCCATCAGTGCCCGCGCCGCCGGGCTGGTGGCCTGCTCAGGCGGCAGCAGCGCGATGGTCTCGTACTCCGTCGCGTCCGCGTCCTTCATCGGCAGCGAGGTCAGCGCGGCCCGCTTGTGCCGGAAGTGCCGCGGCACGACCGCGATGCCCAGGTTCTCGTCGATCAGGTCGAGCAGGCCGTGCACGTCGTTCACCTCCAGCGGGACGGTCCGGCGCACCCCCGCCGCGGCGAAGACGGCGTCGGTGACGCGCCGCGGGCCCCAGTCCGGGTGGAAGTCGACGAAGACCTCGTCGGCCAGCTCGTGCGGAGTGAGGACCGCGCCTCCGGCCGCGAGCCGGTGGCCGGGATGGCACAGCACCGTCATCGGCTCCCCGGCCAGCGAGACCGAGCGCAACTGGTCCGTGTCCGCCTGGGTGCGGTAGGCGAAGGCCAGGTCGAGCCGGCCCGCCGCGACCTCCTCCGCCAGCTCGCCGGAGCCCGCCTGCCGCAGGCGGATCTCCACGTCGGGGTGGAGCCGGCGGAACCCGGCGAGGAGCCGGGCCACCGGCACCCCGGCGATGCACTGCTCGGCGCCCAGCGACAGCGTGCCGCGCAGCACCCCCTGCACCGCGGCGACCGCCTCGTGCGCCGACCGCACCTGGGCCAGAATCCGCTGCGCCTCGCCCAGCAGCGCCCGGCCGGCCTCCGTCAGCGTCACGCGACGGGTCGTCCGCACGAACAACGGCGCCCGCAGCTCGCGCTCCAGTGCCCGGATCGACGCCGACAACCCGGACTGGGAGACCAGCAGCCGTTCCGCCGCGCGGGTGAAGTGCTGGTCCTCGGCGACCGCCACGAAGTGCTGGAGATGACGCAGTTCCATGATTGAGAAGCGTAACCGCGCAATCCCATCGGATTCTTCTGTTGGACCACTGTCCGCAGGTCACGCCAGAGTGGGAAACGGTCGCACCCGAGCCCTTCCACCCCTGGGCCAACCCTCTGGAGTCGCGTTGTACACCGCACACCCCGACCGCTACGCGGACCCCTCGTTCTACCGGCGCAGCGGACGCAGTGGCCTCAAACTCCCCGCGCTCTCGCTCGGCCTGTGGCACAACTTCGGTCCCGACCGCCCCGTCGAGACCCAGCGCGCCATCCTGCGCCGCGCCTTCGACCTCGGCATCACCCACTTCGACCTCGCCAACAACTACGGCCCGCCCCCCGGCTCGGCCGAGTCCGCCCTCGGAGAGGCCCTGAAGGCCGACTTCGGGCCGTACCGCGACGAACTGGTGATCTCCACCAAGGCGGGCTACCTGATGTGGCCCGGGCCGTACGGCGAGTGGGGCTCGCGCAAGTACCTGCTGAACTCGCTCGACCGGAGCCTGGCCCGGATGGGCCTGGACCACGTCGACATCTTCTACTCGCACCGCCCCGACCCGGACACTCCGCTGGAGGAGACGATGGGCGCCCTGCACACGGCGGTGCAGCAGGGCAAGGCGCTCTACGTCGGCGTCTCCAACTACTCCGCCGAGCAGACCCGCGAGGCCGCCCGCATCCTCGCCGGGCTCGGCACCCCGCTGCTGATCCACCAGCCGCGCTACTCCATGCTCGACCGGCGCCCGGAGACCGGCGGCCTGCTGGACGCCCTCGACGAGCTGGAGGTGGGCTCCATCGCCTACTCCCCGCTGGAGCAGGGACTGCTGACCTCCCGCTACCTCGACGGCATCCCCGAGGACTCGCGCGCCGCGAGCGACAGCCCCTTCCTCAAAACCGACGCCGTCACCGGGGAACTGGTCGGCAAGCTGCGCGCCCTGGACGAGATCGCGTCCTCGCGGGGCCAGTCGCTGGCCCAGCTGGCCCTGGCCTGGGTGCTGCGGCAGGGCAGGGTGACCTCCGCCCTGGTCGGCGCGAGCAGCCCGCAGCAGCTGGAGGACAGCGTGTCGGCCACCCGGAACCTGGACTTCGGCGCCGACGAACTGGCCCGCATCGACAAGATCGTCCAGCGGTAGGGCCGACACCGGGCGATCGTCCGTGGGTGCGGGCGCGGGTGCCGGCCGCGCGGACGATGCGGCCGCCGCCATTGGTCCAGGCCGCGGCGGCCGCCCCGGCGCGCGCGGACGAGCCCGCGTGCGCGACCGCGGAACGGCGGCAGGCGGCACCTTGTGACGACGGGTGGGCGCGGACGGCGCGATCGGCCGCCGTCATGCGGTGTGCGCTGGTCGGGGCGGGTGCACCGGCCGCGGGGACCCGGCGCCGCGAGCGCGCCGGCACTCCCCGCAGCCGTCGGGGGCGGCGGCCCGCCGCCCCCTGAGAGGGGCCGGCGGCGGAGGAGGGGCGGCCGCGCACCGGCGCCTCGGAGCGGGCGGTGCGATTTTCGGCCACCAAACACCCTGAATATGCCAGGAGACTGGCCAAAAATTCATGGTGACAGTGGTTCAGTCGTGAACATACTCACCTCTAGGGCCTTTCACACCATGCGACAGAGCCCTCACGCACAGCACACGAGCCGCACGAACGCCGTGCCCGACCGGCAGGCGGCAGGGTGACGGGGGAGGGTAGCAGTGCACGACGAGTTCCTGTGCCACGTCACCGCATACGGCGTCTGCGACGGCCGGCGCATCGGCGTCCCCCTGGGAACCTACCGGGCACCCACCCTCGCCCTCGCCCTGTGGTGGCTGCGCGACCGCGCCTCCTGGATGGCCGAGCGGCTGGACCCCCGGCCCGACATCCCCTACTTACCCCGGGGCGCCCTGACGCCCGTCGCCGACGACGCGCCCGACGTACCGCGCGTCCTGCGGGCCTGGTGCGCCGACGACCTGCAGCAGGAACTGGTCGCCGACGAGTTGGCCGCCGGACGACTGGTGCGCCTCGCGACCAGCGACGACACCACCGAGTACGAGCTGATGGCCGAGTCCGTCGACGCGCTGCGCATGCAGCGGGCCGCGCCGCCCCTGGTCGTCCCCGTCGCCTGAGACCCGCCGGCTACGACCCCGAAGGCGCCCGTCCGGACCGTCGTCCCACCCACCGCGCGAGCAGCGCGCCGAGCGTCCCCGCGACCAGGCCCCACAGCAGGGCGAGACCGACCGCACTGCGCAGCCGCGGCCGCAGGAACACCTGCCCGGACAGACCACCGCCCAGGTCGCCGATGCCGAGCACCGACAGTCCGTAGTGCGCGGAGACCCGGCCGACCAGCCCGATCATGAGCACCGTGAGCGCCAGCGCCACGCCCGTGCGCACGGCATGCAGCCACAGCGGCGTCCGGGCCGCGGAGCGGTACGCGACGAGGAAACCGGCCGCCAGGACCAGGACCGCCGCGACGACCAGCAGCCACCACATCCGTCCGTCCCGGTCGCTGAGCGTGCCCAGGTTCACGGTCGACACGTCGGGCGTGCGCAGCACCTCGTCCAGCACGCGCGGCACGGGCAGTCCGAAGGGCCCCTCCACCCGCCCGTCCCACGTCGCCCCGAGGCCGACGGTGAGCGCGAGCCACGCCAGGTTGGGCAGGCCGAGCAGCAGTACGGCGAAGGTGTCCGCCGGATGCCCCCGCGTACCGGCGACGACCAGGGCGACGACGGCACCGAGGACGACGTACGCGAGCAGCAGCGCGACCATCGCGCACGTCACGGGCCGCGCCGAGGCCCGCAGGGCCGGCAGCCGTCCGGGCAGCGGCGCCCCGCGCGCGACCAGCAGGGCCAGGACGAACACCCCTGCCAGCCACAGCAGTCCGAACAGGACGGTGAGCGGCACGTCCGTGGTGAAACCGACCCGCGGGGCGACCCCGAACAGGTCGCCGAGGTCGCTCAGCACTCCTTCGCCGAGGGAGACCTCGAAGGTCTGCCGCGCGGCGAAGGCCGCCCCCAGCAGGGCGAGCAGCCACAGGAACGCGATGCGCCCGGCCCACCCCGCCAGCTCCGCCGGGCCCGCGACGGCCCGGTGCCGCAACGGCCGCAGGAAGCCGCGGGCGATCACCAGCGCGCCGGTCAGGGTGACGGAGAGCGGGAGTACGGCCAGGCCCGCGTCGGTCTCGGCGAGCCCTTCGGCGTCACCGGACATCTCCAGCGCGCCGCCCACGGCGGTGACGACGGTGGCCGCGACCACGCGCGGGAAGGCGTTGTCGGGCAGGTCAGCGGCTCCGGCCGCCCACAGCCCGAGCGCCGCCACGGCACCCATGGCGACCAGCCCGGCCAGCACCGTCCCCAGGGCCTGGGCCCAGCCGTGGCCGACGACCGGCGGTGCGGCTGGTCCCGCGGGTCCGGTGGGTCCGATGGGACCGGTGGATCCGGTGGGTCCGGCGGGTCCGGCGGGTCCCGAGGGTGTTCGCGCGCTCACCCCGCCACGCTAGGCACCTCCCGCCCCGCCCGCCCGCCGAGAGGGCCGTCCGCCCCATCCGCCCGTCGCCCGCGCCCACCTCTGCCCCCGGGATCCGGTGCCGGGACGCCGCGGCGGACGGTTCGCGTCCCGGGTCAGTACGCCCGCACGACCAGGGCGTGGTCACCGAGTCCCAGCAGGCGGGCGGGCGACAGTTCGCCGCGGCTGGTGAAGAGGGCCAGGAGCCGGCCGGTCGCCGGATCGAACGCCGCGTCCAGGACCGTGCCCTGTTCGGTGCCCGTGTCGGTCAGGACCCGGTGCCCCAGCAGTTCCCGGCGGGGCGGCGCCTGTTCGAGCGGGGCGGGGGCCCGGACCCGCACGGCGCCCGGACCGGCCGTAAGCACCGAGTCCCAGGGCAGCACCGTCTCCCGGCGGAGGCGGCCGGCCCGGAGCCGTACGTGGCTGACCCTCGCGGACGCCGCGTCCACGCCCAGGGACGTCACCGTGCCGAGCGGCCCGGCGACACCCGGCGCCGTCACCGGCAGCCCGCGCGCCTCGCTGAAGAGCATCACGGCAGCGACCCCCGCCGAACCCCGGGCACGCCGCAGACCAGGGCGGTGAAGCCCGACAGGTCGTCCGCCACGTGCCGGACGGCCTCCCCGGGCAGGACGAGAGCCCGGCCGGCGACCTCCAGCGTCTCGCCGCGCGGCACGTACACCCGCCGCCGGTGCCGCGTGGGCCCCGGCGCGAACCCTCTGCTCGCCGCGACGCGGAAGCCGACCACGCGCCCGCCGGTGCCGCCCTCCACCACCACGTCGAGCACCGTGCCTACCTCGGTACCGGCCTCGGTCACCACCCTCGCCCCCAGCACCCGGGCCCGTACCGTCTGCTGGTGCGCCGTCATCGCCGCCGCGCTCACCAGGCCCCGCCGGCCTCGGACCATCACCGCGTCGTGGCCCAGCGCGTACACCGCCGACCAGGGCAGACCCTCCTTCAGCGGACCCGACAGCAGCCCCCGTCCCGTCAGGGTGAAACCGGTGATCCGGGCCGCCGAGGCGTCGCATACGGTGTCCTTGACGTGAGCGACCGCGTCGCCGCCCAGGGTGACCACCGGGCGCGTGGTGAGGCTTCGTGCGGTCATCAGTTCGTTCATCGCACACCCTTCCCACACCTGCGGGTTCCCCTCGGCGGTGTGACGATGCCCGCACTCCGAAAAGACGGGGACTGCGCCGCGACACCTGGGGTACGAGGACAGGTGCAGCAGCGTCCGGCCAGTCCGGCTTCCGAGAGAGAAACGCATGACCGAGTACCTGGACGGGGCAGTGATACCGACTGGTTTCGACGTACCCGTTGAACCGCTGAGGCGGGCGGCACACTACTCCGGTGAGCCGGGATGCATAGCCGAGGCGCGTTCCTTCGCCTCCCTCTTCCTCGACCAGCTGAGGACGGAATGGTGCGCCGCGATCGGCCCGCGGGCCGACGGCGCCGTCCTGCTGGTGGTGAGCGAGCTGGTCACCAACGCGGACCGGCACAGCAGGGGTCCGTACATCCTGGAGCTGGAGGGCACGGACACCTCGGTGTCCGTGACGGTCTACGACAGCAGCGGCGCGGTGCCCGAGCGCTTCCCCCGCGACCCCGAGCGGATCGGCCAACACGGTCTGGAGATCGTCCACGCCCTGGTGGACGCGGTCGTCGTCGAGCGCGTGCCGGTCGGCAAGCGGGTGTGCGCGACGGTGCCCCTCACCGGAGGGTGAGGAGCCGCCGCAGGGCGAGAAGGGCGAGAGGCGCCGCGCGGGCCGGGATTCCGTGCCGTGCGGATCAGGCGCAGCCGAGTTCGCCCAGCATGCCCTCGCGCAGCCGGGTGATGATGCGCTTGATCAGCCGGGACACGTGCATCTGCGAGCAGCCCAGCTCCGCGCCGATTTCCGCCTGGGTCGCCTCCTCCACGAACCGCATGTGGAGGATCCGGCGGTCGCGCTCGCTCAGCTCCGCCATCAGCGGCGCCAGCGAGTGGAAGTCCTCGACGAGCCGCAGCCCGTACTCCTCGACGCCGATGAAGTCGGCCAGCACCGACTCCCCGTTCTCGGTTCCTTCCCCGGTCAGCGCGGCGTCCAGCGACGTGGAGTTGTAGCCGTTGGACGCGATCTGTCCTTCCACCACCTCGTTCTCGCCGATGTTCATCAGCGTGGCGAGTTCGGCGACGGTGGGCTCGCGGTCCAGGCGGGAGGAGAGCTCCTCACGGGCCTTGGCCAGCTCCACCCGCAGTTCCTGAAGCCGCCGCGGCACGTGGACCGCCCAGGTGGTGTCCCGGAAGAAGCGCTTGATCTCACCGACGATGTACGGCAGCGCGAACGACGTGAACTCGACCTCGCGCGACAGCTCGAACCGGTCGATGGCCTTGATCAGGCCGATCATGCCGGTCTGGACGATGTCCTCCATGTCGTCCCCGCGACCGCGGAAGCGGCCGGCGGCGAACCGCACGAGCGACATGTTCATCTCGATCAGGGTGTTGCGCGCGTACTGGTGTTCGCGCGTGCCCTCTTCGAGCTCCGTCAGGCGCCGGAAGAACTGGCGGGACAGCCGGCGCGCGTCACGCGGCGCCACGGTGCCGGCATCCACGACCTCCGGCAGCGTTCCGTCGTCCGTCCCGCCTCCTGCGGTCCCGGTCGTCTCCTGGACACCCTGCGCTTGCGGCCGGACCACGGCGGTCTCCATTGCCTCTCCCACGAAAATCACGGTGCAACGTCTCCCCCTGGGTCTCGGGCTTCGGGCTTCCCCAGGCTTTTCCGCCAGCGAGTACCCCGGGCGCGGCAGCGCATGCCTCCCCGAGTCACGAGTTGGATTCCCCTCAGGGCGGAACGCCGGACCCTTCCGCCCCGGAGCCGGGCTCCTAGGCTGAGGAGGTGACCAGCCACGTGCCGAACGAAGCCCGCGTCATCGCGCTGCGCCCGCAGGGCCCGCGTCCGCAGACCGTCCGCCCGGGGAGTGGTCCGCCCGCCCGGCCTGCCGGGCCGGAGCAGCGGCCGCCCGCCGCCCGGGAGCCCCTGTGGCGCGACCTGGTCGGCGATGTCCTCCGGCGCGAACGCCTCGCCCAGGAACGGACCCTGAAGGAGGTCGCCGAGTCGGCCCGGATCTCCATGCCGTACCTGTCGGAGGTGGAGCGCGGACGCAAGGAGGCGTCGTCGGAGGTGCTGGCCGCCGCCGCGGGCGCCCTCGGACTCGGCCTGGCCGACCTGCTGGCGCGGGCCCAGGGCGAGTTGGTGCGCCTCGCCTCCCGTCACACCGGCGCCGCACCGGGCCGGGGCAGGTCCGGGTCCCGGTTCGACGGGATGTGCCTGGCCGCCTGAGGACCGCTCGGTCCGGCGCCCCGCCGCACGCACGGCGGGGCGCCGGACCGCCGTCTCACACCGTGGCCAGCCGCCGGCTCAGGACCTCGTCGGCCAGCCCGTACGCCACCGCCTCCTCGGCGGTGAACACCTTGTCCCGGTCCATGTCCGTGCGCAGGGTCGCGACGTCGTGGTGCGTGTGCCGGGCCAGCACCTCCTCCACCTGGGAGCGGATGCGCACCATCTCCTTCGCCTCGAGCGCCAGGTCGGAAATGGTCCCCCGGCGCCCGCCGCTGGCCGGCTGGCCCAGCAGGACCCGGGCGTGCTCCAGCACGAACCGCCGCCCGGGATCGCCGCCGGCCAGCAGGACCGCCGCCGTGGACGCCGCCTGCCCGACGCAGAAGGTGGAGATGGGCGCCTGCACGAAGGTCATCGTGTCGTAGATCGCCATCAACGACGTGAACGAGCCGCCGGGGGAGTTGATGTAGACGGCGATCTCGCTCTCCGGCGCCGACGACTCCAGGTGCAGGAGTTGCGCGATCACGACGTTCGCGACGCCGTCGTCGATCTCGGTGCCCAGGAAGATGATCCGCTCCGAGAGGAGCCGGCTGAAGACGTCGTAGGAACGCTCGCCCTGCGGGGTGCGCTGGACGACGTTCGGAATCGTGTAGCCGCTCATCTCAGAGTCCCATCCGTCGCCTGGCGGCGGCCGGGCGCACGTCCGTGAAGGACTGGACGACCTGGTCCACCATTCCGTACTCCCTGGCCTGTTCGGCCGTGAACCACCGGTCCCGGTCCCCGTCCCTGCGAATGGTCTCCGGGCTCTGCCCGGTGTGCTCGGCGGTGATCCGCTCCATGGTCCGCTTGATGTAGTCCAGGCTGTCGGCCTGGATCTCGATGTCGGCGGTGGTGCCGCCGATGCCCGCGGACGGCTGGTGCATCATCACCCGCGCGTTCGGCAGCGCGTAGCGCTTGCCCGGCGCGCCGACGCTCAGCAGGAACTGGCCCATGCTGGCGGCGAATCCCATGGCGAGCGTCGAGACGTCGTTGGGGATCAGTTGCATCGTGTCGTAGACGGCGAGCCCCGCGTGCACGGAACCACCGGGGCTGTTGATGTACAGGCTGATGTCGGTGCGCGGGTCCTGCGAGGACAGGATCAGCAGCTGGGCGCAGACCCGGTTCGCGGACACCTCGTCGACCTGCGTGCCCAGCAGCACGATCCGCTGGTCGAGCAGCTGCGCGGCGAGGCGGTCGTCGAACGGGGTGGCGGGCGTGTCGCCCTCCTCCGCCCGGGGCGGTGCGGCCGGGCCGGGGCCGGCGATGAGTGGAGACATCGGCGCTCCTTGTCGAGTCGTGAAGGTCATGGAGGTCGTGAAGGTGATGGAAGGTGGTGGAAGACCGTGCGGGAGGTGGTGCGCGGCGGTCGGGGCCGCCGTTCCCCCCACTCTCGGCCCGCCCGCGCCCCCGGCGGGGACTTCTCTGCCCGCGGCAGATTCGCCACGGGCAGAGGAGCCCGGATCGCGTCGTCCCGGCACCGATGAGTTTCGCGGCCCGCGCCGGTCGACAGTGGTGACCGGGTTCCACACCCAGGAGGCAGTCATGAACACCGACGGATTCACCACGTGTCTCTGGTTCGACGGCCAGGCGGAGGAGGCCGCGCACTTCTACGTGTCGCTCTTCAAGAACTCCGGCGTCGGCGCCGTCTCCCGCTACCCCGAGGGAGGACACCGGCCCGCCGGAACCGTCCTCACCGTCGAGTTCACGGCCAACGGCCAGAAGTTCGTCGCGCTCAACGGCGGTCCCGAGTTCACCTTCAACGAGGCGGTCTCCTTCCAGATCACCTGCGACGACCAGGAAGAGGTCGACCACTACTGGGCCAGGCTCACCGAGGGCGGCGGCACGGAGGGCCCCTGCGGCTGGCTCAAGGACCGGTTCGGCGTGTCCTGGCAGGTCGTCCCCGCCAGGCTGGAGGAGATGTTCCGCGACCCGGACCCCGCCAGGGCGGCCCGCGCCAACCAGGCCATGATGGCGATGGGCAAGCTCGACATCGCGGCGCTGGAGCGTGCGTACGCCGGAGACTGAGCGGACCACCGGGGTCGGGGCGCCCGGCCGGGCCATGGCATGATCGGGCGCATGCGTGAACGTGTGGTGGCCGCGTGCGACGGGGCTTCGAAGGGAAACCCGGGTCCGGCCGGCTGGGCCTGGGTGGTGGCCGACGCTACGGAGAGCCCGGTGCGCTGGGAGGCGGGCCCGCTCGGCAGGGCCACCAACAACATCGCCGAACTCACGGCGCTGGAGCGCCTGCTGGCGTCCACCGACCCCGGCGTACCGCTGGAGGTGCGCATGGACTCGCAGTACGCGATGAAGGCCGTCACCACCTGGCTGCCCGGCTGGAAGCGCAACGGCTGGAAGACGGCCGCGGGCAAGCCCGTCGCCAACCGGGAACTGGTCGTGCGCATCGACGAACTGCTCGGGGACCGCTCCGTCGAGTTCCGCTACGTCCCCGCCCACCAGGTCGACGGCGACCGGCTCAACGACTTTGCCGACCGCGCCGCCAGTCAGGCGGCCGTGGTCCAGGAATCCGCGGGCAGCGACCTCGGCTCGCCGGAGCCGCCGCCCGCCCCGGACGTCCCGGCGGCCCGCAAGGCACCCCGGCGCAAGGCGAACACGGCCCGTGCGGGCGGCGGTTCCTCCGCCCGCACCATCAAGGCGAAGTTCCCGGGACGCTGCCTGTGCGGCCGTTCCTACGCGGCGGGCGAGTCCATCGCCAAGAACGACCAGGGCTGGGGCCACCCGGAGTGCCGCACCGCGGCCGCCGGATGAACCGCCCGGCCCCGGCCGGGTAGCGCGGTCTGACGCCACCTCCTTGCTACTCTGCGTCTCCACACGGTCACGACGAGTACGTATCAGGGGTGCGCGTGAAGGTCGCCTGCGTCGGCGGCGGGCCCGCCGGCCTGTATCTGTCGATCCTGCTGAAGCTGCGGGACCCGTCCCACGACATCACCGTTCACGAACGCGACCCGGAGGGCTCCACCTACGGCTGGGGCGTCACCTACTGGGGCGGTCTCCTCGACCGTCTGCGGGAACACGACCCCGAGTCGGCCCGCGCAGTGGAGGAGTCCTCCGTGCGCTGGCGGGACGGCGTCGCCCACGTCGGCGACCGGTCCACCCGGCACCGCGGCGACGAGGGCTTCGGCATCGGCCGCCACCGGCTCCTGGAGATCCTCGCCGCCCGCGCCCGCTCACTGGGTGTGGACCTGCGGTACGGGCAGGGCGTCACGGGCGACGCCCCGCCCGCCGCCGACCTCGTGGTCGCGGCCGACGGTGCGGGCAGCGCACTGCGCACCCGCCACGCCGCCCACTTCGGCACCGAGATCGCGCACGGGAGCAACCACTACGTGTGGCTCGGCACCACCAAGGTCTTCGACGCCTTCACCTTCGCCTTCGCCGAGACCGGCCACGGGTGGGTCTGGGCGTACGGCTACGGCTTCGGGCCCGGCGGCAGCACCTGCGTCGTCGAGTGCGCGCCCGAGACCTGGCGGGGCCTCGGCCTCGACCGGGCCGACGAGGCCGAAGCACTGGTCCTGCTGGAGAAGCTGCTCGCCGGCGTGCTGGACGGACACCCGCTCACCGCGCGGTCCGCGGGCCGCGCCGCCGCCCCGTGGCAGACCTTCCGCACCGTCACCAACCGCACCTGGTCCAGGGACAACCTCGTCCTGCTCGGGGACGCCGCCCACACCACGCACTACTCCATCGGCGCCGGCACCACGCTCGCCCTGGAGGACGCCATGGCGCTGGCCGCCGCCCTGCACGAACGCGGCACCGTCCCGGACGCCCTCGCCCACTACGAGCGCGAACGCCGGGCCGCCCTGCTGCCGGTGCAGAGCGCCGCCCGGTACAGCGCCCGGTGGTACGAGAACCTGCCCCGCTACATCCACCTCCCCCCGCGGACGATGTTCGCCCTGCTCGGCCAGCGCCACTCGCCGCTGCTGCCGTACGTCCCGCCCCGCCTGTACCACCGCCTCGACCAGGGGGTGAGCCGCCTGGAGGTGCTGCGCACGCTCAAGCGCCGTCTCGGCCCGCGTCTGGCACGGGCCGCGCAGCGGACGGCGGACCGGCGCATGACAGACTGACGCCATGGACGAGCGCACTTTCGACAGGTCTGACCAGCACGCGTCGGTGATCGGCCTCGGCACCTGGCAGCTGGGTGCCGACTGGGGAGACGTCGACGACAAGGAGGCCCTCACGGTCCTGGAGGCGGCGGCCGAGTCGGGGGTGACCTTCTTCGACACCGCCGACGTCTACGGCGACGGGCGCAGCGAGCAGACCATCGCGACCTTCCTCGCGAGCCGCCCCGACCTGCACGTGCTGGTCGCCACCAAGATGGGCCGCCGGGTCGACCAGATCCCGCAGAACTACGTGCTGGACAACTTCCGGGAGTGGAACGACCGTTCGCGCCGCAACCTCGGCGTCGACCGCCTCGACCTCGTGCAGCTGCACTGCCCGCCGACGCCCGTCTACTCCACCGACGAGGTGTTCGACGCCCTGGACACCCTCGTCGAGGAGGAGCGCGTCGCCGCGTACGGCGTCAGCGTCGAGACCTGCGCCGAGGCGCTGACCGCGATCGCGCGGCCGGGCGTCGCGAGCGTCCAGATCATCCTCAACCCGTTCCGCATGAAGCCGCTGCGCGAGGTCCTGCCGGCCGCCCGGGCGGCCGGCGTCGGCATCATCGCCCGGGTGCCGCTCGCCTCCGGCCTGCTGACCGGCAAGTACACCGGCGACACGGTCTTCGCGGCCAACGACCACCGGAACTTCAACCGGCACGGCGAGGCCTTCGACCAGGGCGAGACCTTCTCCGGCGTCGACTTCGCCACCGGGGTGGAGGCCGCGACGGAGTTCGCCGCGCTCGCCCCCGAGGGGTACACCCCGGCCCAGCTGGCGCTGCGCTGGATCGTCCAGCAGCCCGGCGTGACCACGGTGATCCCCGGCGCCCGCTCGCCCGAGCAGGCGCGCGCCAACACGGACGCCGCCCGGCTGCCGGAGCTGTCCGAGCAGACGCTCGCGGCCGTCCGCGACCTCTACGACCGCCGGATCAAGGACCAGGTCGAGAGCCGCTGGTAGGACCGGTCGACGGCGTGCGGCCGTCTCACGGCACCAGGCGAAGCTGCCGCTCCCGCTCCTGGTCGCCGGCGGCCGCCCCTTCGTTCCGCGCGGTGAACGCGTGCGTCAGCGTCTCGCTCGCCGCCTCGACGGCCTGCGGCGTGCCCTGGACGGTGACCGTCACCGGCGCCGACAGCGCCGCGCCGGCCGTGCGCCCCGCCGGGGACGGCGGCGTCGCCGGCGCGTCGAACGTCGCGGTGCGCACCGTCGCGTGGTCGTCGGCGGGCAGGCCGTCGGGTGTGCCGAAGACCCCCTCCAGCGCGCGCACGATCACCCGCGCGTCGTCGATCCCGCCGCCGCTTAGCGTCACGGTGAGCTGAGTGTCGGACATGCTGCGTTCCTCCTGCGCCTCGGTCGGTCCCGGCCGTGTAACCGCCCCCTCGTCACCCAAACCGGGCGCCGCCGTCCCGGCGCGGCGTCTGTTCCCGGGATCCCCGGCCGTCTGGGACCGGGGATCCCGGGAACAGGGAAGAGGACGCACCGACGGCCACCGGGAGGAAGAGTGGGCAACTCGGGCACGGCTGAGGACGAGGGCCGGCGCAGGGGGCGCAACGAGACCGAGGAGGAGCGCGCCGACCGGATGTGGACGGAGCTCATCCAGGAAGTCCGGGTCGCGCAGATGGGCGTCCAGATCCTGTTCGGCTTCCTGCTCACGGTCGTCTTCCAGCCCAAGTACGAGCGCCTGTCCGACACCGACCAGACGATCTACCTGATCACGGTGGTCCTCGGCGCCGTCACCACCGGCGCCCTGATAGGACCGGTCTCCCTGCACCGCCTCGTCTCCGGGCGGCGGGTGAAGCCCCAGGCGGTGCGCTGGGCGTCCCGGCTGACCGTCCTGGGCCTGGTGCTGCTGCTCGCCACCACCGCCTGCTCGCTACTGCTCATCCTGCGCGTCGCCACCCACGACGGCTTCGTGCCCTACCTGGTCACGGGCGTGGTGGTCTGGTACCTGCTGTGCTGGTTCGGGCTCCCGCTGTGGACCCGGTACCGTCACACCGAGCGTTGAGGGCCGGCGCGGCCCGCTCAGCCCTCGGCCGCCAGCGCCGCCAGGAAGTCGTCGACACCGACCTCCTCCTCGCCCGGCGGGACCACCGCGTGCGTCTCCCGCAGAAAGGCCTCGACGGCGGCCGCCCACACGAACACCACGGCGTGGTGCCGTACTCCGTCGGAGTGGTCGTCGCCCAGCAGCTCGACGCGCAGTTCCTCCCACATGCCGTGCGATTCCGGCCGCAGCCGCACGTCCCCCGCGCCGACCGGGCGGGTGAGACCCTCGCCCACCATCTCCCGGTCCAGCGTCCAGCGGGCCAGCACCCGTCCGTCGTGGCTGAAGACCACGGTGAGCGCGAACGGGTCCGCCGCGTCGTAGCCCAGGTGGGCGAGCACGGGGAAGCGGTCGGCGGTCTCGCCCGCCTGGAGCTGCACGACGAGGGTCTTGTGCACGGCTGCGTTCACGGGGCCTCCAGCGGGACGGACGTAGAGCCCTCTAGTACCCCGCCCGGCGCCAAGATGCCCGGGCGGACGGGTGATTCGTCCGTCCCGCGCCCCGTCCGCCGCACCCTTACCGGCCCAGCGCCTCGCGCAGCGCGGGGAGCAGGGTCTTCTCGGACCAGTCCAGGAAGGCCGGTTGGGACTCGCCGCCGATCTGCACCAGAGCGACCTCCGTGAACCCGGCCTCGGCATACGGGCGTACGGCCTCGACGAACGCCTCCGGGTCGTCGCCGCAGGGGATCGACGCGGCCACGTCGTCCGGGGTGACGAACTGCGTCGCCGCGTCGAAGGCGTCCGGGTGCGGCAGCTCGGAGTTGACCTTCCAGCCGCTGCCGAACCAGCGGAACTGCGCGTGGGCGCGCTCGATCGCGGCCTTGCGGTCCGGATCGTAGGACACGGGCAGTTGGCCCACCCTCGGCTTGCCCGCGCCGCCGTGCCGGTCGAAGGACTCGATCAGCCCGGCCTTGGGCTCGGTCGCGATCACCAGGTCGGCGAGTTCGCCGGCCAGCCTGCAGGACTGCTCCCCCGAGACGGCGATCCCGATGGGCGGCGCGGTCTCGGGAAGGTCCCACAGCCGGGCCGACTCCACGTCGAAGTGCGTGCCGCGGTGGTTCACGTGCTTGCCCCCGAAGAGGCCGCGGATGATCTCCACGGCCTCCCGGAGCATCTCGTGCCGCACGTCGGCCGAGGGCCAGCCGCCGCCCACCACGTGCTCGTTGAGGTTCTCGCCGGAGCCGAGCCCGAGCCGGAAGCGGCCCTCGGACAGCAGTTGCAGGGTCGCCGCCTTCTGCGCCACCACCGCCGGGTGGTAGCGGAACGTCGGGCACGTCACGTACGTCATCAGCGGGATGCGGGAGGTCGCCTGGGCCGCCGCGCCGAGCACGCTCCACGCGTAGGGCGCGTGGCCCTGCGAGCGCAGCCACGGGAAGTAGTGGTCCGAGGTCACCGAGAAGTCGAACCCCACCTCCTCGGCCCGCACCAGATGGCCGACCAGCTCACGGGGGCCGGCCTGCTCGGTCATCATCGTGTATCCGATTTGCACCATACCGGGCGAGTCCCCGCCCCGGCCGAGCGAAAACGGCGGCAGACCCGGTACGCCCGGCCTCAGTCCCGCCGCTCCCGGAACGTCGCGAGGAACGCGGCGAGTGCCCGCTCGTTGCCGGGGTCCGCCCAGTCTCCGGCCAAGGTCGTCCAGCGCAGCGAGAAGCTGCGCCCGCCGCCGAGGAGGTAGCCGCGTCCGAAGGTACGGACCCGGGCACCGTCGGCCCGGGCGACCCACTCCATGTCGGCCGCCTCCCGGCCCTGGTACGTCGTCGCCCGGATCGCGCCGATCCGCCGGTAGCCGTGCCGGCGGGCCAGGCCGGGTTCGACGTCGTCGCGCCACACCGCCACCGGGTCCGCGCCCGCGCGGCTGCTGTAGGTGACCACGAGGGTGCGCGGATCGCCCGACGCGCCGAAGACGACCCGGTACGCCCCGCCCGGCGCGCGCGAGGTGTCCAGTCGCCGCCAGCCGCCGGGCAGGGCGACGGAGAAGCCCTCCGGCGCGTCGTAGCGGCGGAACCCGGCGGGCACGGTGCCGCCCGGCCGCGACGGCGCGGGACCGGAGGCGGCAGGCGGGGACGAGGCGGCAGGCGGGGACGAGGACGGGGGAGCCGTGGGGCTCGCCTCGGCGGGCGGGGACGCGGGGGCCGAGGGGCGCCGCCCCGCGTCCGTGGCGGGCCCGTCGTCCGGGCCCGACGTCCCCTGGGCGGCGGCCAGGGCGGCGGCCGTGACCGTGACCAGCGCCAGGGCGGTCCCGGCGACCGTGCCGCGCCTGCCCCAGGAGTGGACCGCGCCGAGTGCGCCGGCGTACGCTCCGCTGGGTCGCGGCCGGGGCACCGGGCCCACTTCCGCCTCGGAACCCTCCGCGAGCACCCGGGTGAGCGCCGCGCGCACCACCGGCCGGGTCAGCCGCTCCCGGTAGTCCTTGCGCAGCAGGCCCTGCACGGCCCGGGAAAGCGGCCCGGCACGCACCGGCGCGCGCAGCGGCAGCCGGTCCACGCCCCGCAGCGTCGCCTCGGGCCGGCCGCGGTCACGGAACGGGGGACGTCTCTCGACCATCGTGTACAGCAGCGCGCCCAGCGTCCACAGGTCGGCCGACGGACCGATGCGCTCGTCGCGGGCCTGCTCGGGCGAGGCGTACGCGGGGGCGGCGAGCCGCGGGGCGAGCGTCGTGCCGGCCAGGCCGAAGCCGGTGACGACGACCGACCCGTCGTCGCGCACGAACACCTGTCCGGGGCTGAGTTCCCCGTGTGTGATGCCCTGGCCGTGGGCCGCCTCCAGTACGGCCAGCAGTTCCAGCGCGACGCGCGCCGCCCGCACATGGCCGAACGCGCCGTGCCGGTCCAGGAGGCCGCCCAGCGGCACGCCACCCTCCCGCCCGGTCACCGTCCACAGGCTGCCGTCCGCCACCACCGCGTCGACGACCGGGGCGACGCGCCCGGGACAGAGCGAGGCCACGGCCGAACCGGTGCGCAGCACCCGGGCGGCGGCCCGGGAGGCGGCCCCGCCCGGCCGGTCCTCGGGGAGTCCCACCCCCGTGACCAGGCACGGCCGGCCGGTCTCCGCGTCCTCGCCCGACCAGGAGACGCGGTTCGTCTCGCGGTGGACCACCTCGAACAGGCGGTACCGTCCGGCGAGCAGCCCCTGTGTGGAGACCTGTGCCCAGCCCATGGCCATCCCTCGTTCGCACCGCCGGCTCTCATCGTGCCCAGAGGTACGGCGGGCGGGTCCGGGCGTGTTCAGCGAAGGGGCGGACCGGCGGCAGTTCTGACCTTGGGTCAGCGCAGCCCGAAGCGGTCCGCCCAGGACGCCATGTCGGCCGTCGTGGCGTTGCCGCCGCACACCACGAGTCCGATCCGGGCCTCGGGCCCCACCCGCTCCACCACGCGCCGGGCCGCCGGCAGCAGACAGCCCGCGGCCGGCTCGGTCCACACCTTCGCGTGCTCGGCCAGCGTCAGCGACCCCTCGACGGCCTCCCGGTCCGACACCACGAGCACGTCGCGGACCAGTTCCGACACATGCTCGTACGTCAACTGCGAGACGGAGGGGGCGCTGAGCGTCGTGACGACGGACGACAGCGCCACCGGCAGCGGACCGCCCGCCGCCAGCGCACCCGACATGGCCTCGGCGCCCTCGGTCTCCACGCCCCAGATCCGCACGTCGGGCCGCGTGGCCCGCAGGGCGGCCGCCACGCCCGCGATCAGTCCGCCGCCCCCGATGCTCACCAGGACGTCGGTGAGCCGCCCGGCGTCCTCGGCGAACTCCAGCCCTACGGTGCCCTGTCCGGCGATCACCACCGGGTCGTCGAAGGGGTGGACCAGCGTCAGCCCCTCCTCCCGCAGCCGCGTGACGAGGGCGAAGGCGCTGTCCATGCCGTCGGTGAGCCGCACCAGCGCGCCGGCCTCCTCGGCGGTCTCCACGGAACGGGCCGGCGCCGTACGCGGCATGACCACCGTGGCCTTCACGTCCAGCGCGGCGGCCATCACCGCCACCGCGATGCCGTGGTTGCCGCCGCTGACCGCGACGACCCCGGCGGCCCGCTCGGCCCCGGTCAGCGACAGCAGCTTCGCCGTCGCGCCACGCGCCTTGAAGGAACCGGTGCGCTGGAGCAGCTCCAGCTTCGCGGTGACGGGGACGCCGAGCAGCGCGGACAGCCCCGGGCTGGGCACGGTGGGGGTGCGTACGACGTGTCCGGCGATCCGCTCGGCGGCGGCTTCGATCTCCGTGATCCCGATCAAGGCAGGTCTTCCTTCCGGTGCGGGCGGTGATCCACTCGCCCCCGGGCACCCTTTCGCGCGACGCGCCCGAGGTCAACACGCCTCCCGGAGGGCGCGCGCGGGACACGGGGGCGCGCGGCGCCTCAGTGCTGCTGGGCCTTCTGCGGTGTCGCCTCGCTGGGCCGGACGACGACGAAGCCCTGCCCCTGGAGGAGCAGCTGGACCGCCTCCCCGGAGCCGCCGCGCAGCATCGAACCGATCGACTGGGAGCGGTGCAGCGAGGTCTCCAGCCCCGCCGACCAGCCCACGATCGCGTCCGTGTCGACGTAGACCGGGTACTCGGGCGAGACCGGGATGACCAGGGGGCTGCCCTCGCAGACCAGCCCCAGCCGGCCCTGCCCGGTGAAGACGCTGTTGAAGAGCCCGCCGCCGGCGATGCCCGAGCCCTTCACGGTCGCGATGCGGTACGAAAGCGTCGCGTCGAAGCACAGGACGTTGCGGCCGTTGACCGTGAACGCGTCGCCGGGCTCCACCTCGACGATGAAGCAGTTCTGCGCCTCGTGCGCGAACCACGCCTCGCCCTGGCCGCGCACCGCCATCAGCGGCAGCCCCTCACCGGTCACCGCGCGTTTGAGCATGCCGCCCACGCCCTGGCCCTTGCGCTCGAACTGGAGGCCGCCGCGGTAGGCGATCATCGCGCCCTGCCGGGCCAGCATCTCGCCGTTCACCGTGTACCGGACGCACTTGGAGTTCTCGACGGTCATGCCCGGCGCCGTGGCGGGCTGCACCATGTGCTCGCTGGAAAAGAGGTCACCCTTCATGGCGGCATCCTGACCCGGAGACACCCGTTCCGCCAAGGTCCGGGGCCCGTGCTCCCGGTCTGTTCAGCCGCCGAAGAGCTGGGTCCAGTACGTGCCGGCGCGGCCGCCGCCGGCCAGGCCGACACCGAGGTGGGTGAAATCCGACTTGAGGATGTTGGCGCGGTGCCCCGGGCTGTTCATCCAGCCTTCCACGACCTCGGCGGGGGAGCGCTGGCCGCAGGCTATGTTCTCGCCCACCGTGCGCCGCGAGGAGCCCGCGGCGGCGGCCCGGTCCCAGGGCCGGCCGCCGTCGGGGTCGGTGTGGGAGTAGAAGTCGCGGGCCACCATGTCCGCGCTGTGCGCCTGCGCGGCCCGGGCCAGCCGGTCGTCGGGCGCCAGCGCGGGCAGCCCCGCCCCGGCCCGCTCCCGGTTGGTCAGGGTGAGGACCTCCGCCGCCGTGCGCGCCAGGCCGCCCGGGGTGAGCGGCACGGCCCACAGCGCCGTCCAGAACGTGTCGCCGGCCGGCCCGCCGGTGACGTGCGCCCACCCGGCGTGGGTGAAGGCGGCGTCGTGCAGCGTCCGCCGGGTGCGCTCGGTGCGCAGGCAGTACGCGACGAACTCGGCCGGGGTGCGCGGGCCCGAGACCAGGTGCTCGCCGACGGTCAGGTACGCGAATCCGGCCGAGACGACGCGCTGGTGGACGGCGACGCCGTCGCGGGTCTCCACGCTCAGGGCTCCGGCGGCGGCCATGGCCGCGGAGTGCGCCCCGGCCGCCGAGACCAGCCGGGCGTCGGCCCGCACGGGTGGCGAACCGGCTGCCGCCCGGGCCGAGTTGACCAGGTCCAGGAAGCCGTCGTCGGGGGCGGAGCCGGAGGACCGCGCTGAGGGGGCCGGGGCCGTGCCCGGTTCCGGCCGCGATTCGTCGGTCACCTCCACGCCGAAGTCACGGGCGAGACCGGCGAGTCCGTCGGCGTACCCCTGGCCGAGGGCACGGAGCTTCCAGCCCCCGCCGCGCCGGTAGAGCTCCGCGAGCAGCAGGACCGTCTCCGGACCCGGGCGTGGGGGCGTGAACCGGGCCAGGGCGCGCCCGCCGGCGTCGGCGACCCGCAGGGTGGGGGAGGGGAGCGCGTTCAGGACCGTCCCCGGGTCCGCGCAACTGACCACCACCGTCACCCGGGTGGCACCGGCCCGCAGCCGCGCGGGGTCGACGGTGAGCGTGTCGCCCCGCAGCCGGGTCCCGGGAGCGTCCGGCTGGTTGTAGAAGACGAAG
Organism: Streptomyces olivaceus; assembly: GCF_000721235.1. Taxonomy (GTDB): domain Bacteria; phylum Actinomycetota; class Actinomycetes; order Streptomycetales; family Streptomycetaceae; genus Streptomyces; species Streptomyces olivaceus. Next base: position 47,958 of record NZ_JOFH01000001.1, on the reverse strand, counting down.
TCCTCGTCGCCGCCCACCTTGCCGCCGTCGTCCGTGACGAGCGCGGACACGTCGAAGGCGCCCGGCACCCGCAGGCTCACGGGGCCGCCCGGCAGAGGGGTGTTGCCCCCGGGGACCAACTCGCTCATCGTGCCGTCCTGTGTCGTCGTCGCGCTCCGGTGTGTGTGCGGGTGCCGGGTCAACGTCCGCCGGGCGGAGGGGGTTCCCGGCCGCGGGCGTCAGCGCGACGTCGGCTCCGGGGCGATCAGGCCCCGCCGGTGGGCGACCGCGACCGCCTCCGTGCGGCTCGCCGCGTGCAGCTTGGCGAGGATGTTGGAGACGTGGACGCTCGCGGTCTTGGCGCTGATGAACAGCTCCTCGCCGATCCGCCGGTTGGTGTGGCCGAGGGCGAGCAGCCGCAGGACGTCCTGCTCCCGCGCGGTCAGCACCGCGCCCCCCGTACCGCCCCGCGCCGGGTCCGTGAGCCGGCCGCGGCGGGCCAGGTCGTCGAGCCGCTCGCGCAGCGGGGCCGTGCCGAGCCGGTCGGCCTCCCGGCGCACCGCGTCGGCCTCGGCGGCGGCCTCCTCGCGACGGTCGGCCGCCAGCAGCGCCTCGGCCAGCCGCAGCCGGCACCGCGCGCGTTCGTAGGAGTCGCCGTACGTGAAGGCGGCCACCGCTCTCTCCCAGGGCGCCGGGTCCGGCCCGGCGGCGGAGATCCGGGACCACTCGGCCTCCGCACGCGCCAGCCACGCCTGGCCCTCCGGTCCCTGGGGAACGTCGTCGTAGCCGTGCTCGGCCGACCGGCGGGCCTCGGCCAGCAGATCGGCCGCCGTCTCCTGCCACCGGGCCGCCCCCGCCCCGTCCCCGGCCCGGCGCAGCCCGGCCACCGTGTCGGCGACCGCGGACAGCGCCAGGGCGGCGAGCCGTACGGTCACGGCGGGCCGCGTGCCCGCCTCGGTGAGCGCCTCGACGCTGGACCGCATCCACCGCACGGCGTCCTCCGCGTCCCCGCGCAGGGCCGCCGCGTCGGTCAGCACCAGCCCCCCGACCATCCGCGCCATCCAGTCGAACGGCCCCTCCAGCAGGGTCCGGGCGCGGTCGGCCGCCCCGGAGTCGCCGCGGGCCAGCGCCACGTAGAGGCCGGGCCCGAGGGCGTGGCCGTCCACGGCGGGCAGGGCCTCGGCCTGCCCGGCGGACTCGCGCAGCACCTCGTCCCAGTGGCCGAGCGTGTACTGCACGAGCAGCCGCAGATACCGCATCTCCCGCGGATAGGGCGAGGACAGCAGCCCGGCGCGGCGGGCCCGGTCCAGCCCCTCCGACGCCCAGTGCAGGCACTCCCGCAGGTCGCCGGACTCGAAGCTGCCGATGGCGAGGTTGAACAGCGCGCGCAGCTCCACGGGCGCGTTCCCCGCCCGCCGGGCCAGCTCGCGCGCCTCCAGCAGCCGCTCCCGGCCCGCCGGGGTGGACCTGTTGCCGCCCTCCAGACTCGTCAGGGAGATCAGCAGATCGGCGCGGGCGTCCGTGACGTCCAGGTCCTCGGCGACCCGCAGCGCCCGGCGGGCCACCCGCAGCGCCGTCTCGTTCTCCCCGACCTGGCGGCCGGCCATCACGTGCGTGGCCGCCGCCCACACCCACGTCGACGACGGCGGCTCGGCGGGGATCAGCCCCAGCGCCTCGCTGCTGTGGGCGTACGCGGCCGACAGGTTGTCGACGCTCAGCAGGTTCCCGGCGAGGGTGTAGCGGACGCGGGCGGCGAGCTCCAGGTCCGCGTCCTGGCCGAGACCGGCCAGCGCGGAGCGGGTGAGGGAGACCGCGCGGTGCAGCTCCCCGGCGTGCGCCGCGGCGGCCGAGGCCCGCAGCGTGAGCGTCACCGCGTCGGGCCCGGCGGGGCGCGCGGCGGCGTCCACCGCCGACCACAGGTCCAGGGCCGCCTCGACGTGCCGCAGCTCCTCGGCGGGCGCTCCGACGCGCTGGGCGTGGTCGGCGGCCTCCAGCGAGGCGGCGAGCGCCTCGGGCAGGTCGTGGCTCTCCCGGGAGTGGTGGGCGCGCTCGGCCGCGCTGTCCGAGCGGCGGTCGGGACCCGCGAGCAGCCGGGCGAACGCGCCGTGCAGCCGGGCCCGCTCACCGGGGAGCAGGTCGGCGTAGACCGCCTCCCGGGCGAGGGCGTGCCGGAAGGAGTAGGTGTCCTCGTGGCCGGAGACCAGCAACTGCCGTTCCACCGCCTCGCGCAGCGCCGACTCCAGCTCCTCCTCGGGCAGGCCCACGGCGTCCCGCAGCAGGTCGTGCCCCACGCGGCGCCCGGCGACCGCGGCGGTGCGCAGCACCTGCTGGGCGGTCTCCGACAACTGCTCGAACCGGATGAGCAGCACGTCGGCCAGCCCGCTGGGCACGCCCCCGGCGGGCGCGTCCGTGGCCGCCACCAGTTCCTCGGCGTAGAACGCGTTGCCCTCGGCGCGCTCGACGATCCGGCGCACGGTGGTGTCCGGCAGCCGCCGCTCCCGCAGCCCGCGCACCAGCCGCGCCACGTCGGCGTCGGGCAGCGGCCGCAGCTCCAGCCGCTCCACGCCGGGCAGCCGCACCAGCTCGGCCAGCAGCGGGCGCAGTGGATGGCGGCGGTGCAGGTCGTCCGCGCGGTACGAGGCGAACAGCGCGAGCCGGCGGGTGGGCGCCGTGCCCGCCGGCCGCTGCAGCACGCCCCGGCTGAGCAGGAACCTCAACAGGTCCCGGGAGGACTGGTCGGCCCAGTGCAGGTCCTCCAGGACCAGCAGCAGCGGCGCCACCCCGGCCAGGTCGGTCAGGAGCGCGGCCACGCCCTCGAAGAGCCGCAGCCGCGAGGGTGCCGCGGCGCCCCCTTCCTCCGGACCGCCGCCGAGCAGCCGGTCGGCCACCGGGTGGGCGGCCAGCACGGCGGCGAACCGCTCGTCGGCGGCCAGTATGCCGAGTACCTCGGTGAACGGCAGATACGGCAGACCGACGTCGCCCAGGTCCACGCAGTGGCCGGTGAGCACGGTCGTCCCGGCCGCGGCGGCCCGCCCGGCGACCTCGTCCAGGATCCGGGTCTTGCCGACCCCGGCGTCCCCGGCGACGAGCACCGCGCGGGCCTCGCCGGCCCGGGCGCGGTCCAGTACGCCGGTGAGGCGCGCCAGTTCGTCCTCGCGGCCGACGAGCGGGCTGGTGACGGAGGTCTGCGACACGCCGTCCATCCTGGCACGCGGGTACGACAGCGGTCCTGCCCGTTTCGGGCGCGACCCCGAAGGGGCCCAATGGGAACGCCGGTCGGCGGTGCGGTGGGGACGGTCAGCGGTGCAGTGCGGCGGCCCAGTCCGGCGGGACCCGGCCCGCCGGTCCCGGGGCCGGCTGGTCCTCGGGGTGGCCGGTCGGCGGGGCCAGCCGCGGACCGGACTCGCGCACCTCGTTGGCCGCGTAGTCCCAGTACCAGTCCTCGCCCGGCTCGTAGCTCTGCACCACAGGGTGCCCGGTGGAGCGGAAGTGCTCCGTCGCGTGCTGTCCGGGCGAGCTGTCGCAGCAGCCTACGTGGCCGCAGCCCGCGCAGCGCCGCAGGTGGAACCACCAGCCGCCGGCCGCGTCGCACTCGGCGCAACCGGTGCCGCTGGGCGGGGCGGTGGGGTCGATTCCGGTGTCGCTGGTCATGCCGTCTCCTCTCGTGGCGTCCGCCGGGCCGGTGCGTCCGCTACGTCTGCCGGGACTGCTCGGCCGGGGGCGCCGGGGCGGGTTCGGGGGCGGTGAGCGGCAGGAGCACCTGGAAGCGGGTGTCGCCGGGCTCGGACTCGACCTGGAGGGTGCCGTGGTGCTTGTCGACCACGATCCGCCAGGAGATGTCCAGGCCGAGCCCGGTGCCCTCGCCCACCGGCTTGGTGGTGAAGAACGGGTCGAAGATGCGCTCCCGGACCTCCGGGGCGATCCCGGTGCCGGTGTCGCGGAACTCCACCAGCAGCCGGTCGTGGAGGAGCGCGGTCCGCACGGTCAGTGTGCCGTCGCCGCCCGCCGCGTTCACCGCCGCGACCGCGTTGTCGACCAGGTTGGTCCACACCTGGTTCAGCTCCGCCGGGTACGCCGGAATCCGCGGCAGCGTGCGGTCGTACTCCTTGACGACCCCGATGCGCGGGCCGATCTTGCCCGACAGCATCAGCAGGGTGCTGTCGAGGAGTTCGTGGACGTCGACCGTGCGGTAGGGCGCCCGGTCCAGCTGGGCGTACTGCTTGGCCGCGTCCACCAGGTGCGAGATGCGGGCGGTGGAGTCCGCGATCTCGTTCATCAGCAGCTCGGTCTCCACGGTGTAGTTGAGCCAGCCGACCGCGCCCGGCAGGATCTCCGCGTCCACGGCCGCCGCGACCTGCTCCAGCCACTCGGTGTCCAGACCGGCCTGCACGAAGGTCGGCGCGAGTTGCCAGCCCTGCTCGATCCCGTGGTCCTCCAGCCAGTCGCCCAGGGCGTCCTCCCGGTCCGCGGCCTCCAGCGGGCTGAGCGAGGGCGCCTTGGCGACCCGCTCCGCCGTGCGCTCCTGGATCTCGACGAGCCCCGCCAGCGCGTCCCGGGAGAACGGGCCCTCGGCGATCACGGCCAGCTTGTGCCGCATCTTCGCCACCCGTTCGCGCAGCGTCGCCGTGGCCCGTACCGAGGCCGCCGCCGGGTTGTTCAGCTCGTGGGTCAGACCGGCCGACAACGAGCCGAGCGCGAGCAGCCGCTCCCGCTGTCCGATCGCCCGCTGCGTGTTCTTGGAACCGAAGAACAGCCCCTCCAGCAGGTGCACCGCCATCGGGAACCACTCGCGCATCACGGCCGCGAACGTGTCCGCCGGCAGCACGAAGAACCGCGTCGGCGCGGTCACCCGCATCGAGTTGGTGTAGACCTGCGGCACCCGGTCACCGACGTACGCCTGCATCGCGCCCGCGTACACCCCGCGCTGCGAGGTGCGGTTGGTCTCCACGTCGTCCGCGCCGACCCGGCGGGACAGCACGACCGATCCCTCCAGCACGACGTAGAAGCAGGTGGCGTCCTCGCCCTCGGTGTACACCGGTCCGGACTCGAACAGCTCCACCCGGCCCTCGGCGCACAGCCGGCCCAACTGCTCGGGCGTCAGCTTCTCGAACAGGAACAGCGTCCCGATCTCCGCGGGGCTGCACGGCATCGGCCGCCCGCTCACGACTGCTCCAGGTACCGGTGGACGAGCATCACGGCCATGGCTCCCTCTCCGACGGCGGACGCGACCCGCTTCGCGGACTCCGCGCGGGCGTCGCCCGCCACGAAGACGCCCGGGACGCTGGTCTCCAGGTGGTACGGCGGCCGGTCCAGCTCCCAGTCGGCCGGCGGCCGCCCGTCCGGGGTGAGATCGGGCCCGGCGAGGATGAACCCGCGTGCGTCGCGCAGCACCGCGCCGTCCAGCCAGTCGGTCAGAGGGGCCGCGCCGATGAACACGAACAGCCACTGCGCGTCGACGCGTTCGGTGGCGCCGCTCCGCGCGTCGCGCAGCGTCAGCCGCTCCAGGTGGACGTCGCCGTGCGCGCTCTCGACGACCGTGCCGCAGCGCACGTGGATGTTGGGCGTCTCCTCGATCTGCTGGACCAGGTAGTACGACATCGACGCCGCCAGGGACTCGCCGCGCACCAGCAGGGTCACCGACTTGGCGCCCCGGGCCAGGAACATCGCCGCCTGCCCGGCCGAGTTGGCGCCGCCGACGACGTACACGTCGTGGCCCTGGCAGGAGGCCGCCTCGGTCAGCGCCGAGCCGTAGAAGACGCCGCAGCCCGCCAGTTCGTGCGTGCCCGGCGCGGTCAGCTGCCGGTAGGAGACGCCGGTCGCCAGGATCACGCTGTGCGCGGCGATCGCCGAGCCGTCCGAGAACCGGACGATCCGCGCCGCCCCGCCGGCCTCCAGGCCCGTCACCTCGCGCGTGGTGAGGATCTCGGCGCCGAACTTCGCCGCCTGCCGCCGGGCCCGCTCGGTGAGCTGCCCGCCGGAGACGCCGTCGGGGAAGCCGAGGTAGTTCTCGATGCGGGAGCTCTGCCCGGCCTGTCCGCCGGTCGCCGACCGCTCCACCAGCACCGTCCGCAGCCCCTCCGAGGCCCCGTACACGGCCGCGCCGAGCCCGGCGGGACCGCCGCCGACGACCACCAGGTCGTAGAAGTCGGCGGCCGGTGTCGTCGCCAGGCCCACCCGCGCGGCGAGGTCGGGCGCCTCGGGCTCCACCAGCGGGGTGCCGTCGGGGGTGATCACCACGGGCAGCCGCTGACCGTCCTGTCCGGCCGCCGACAGCAGCCGCCGTCCCTCGGGCCCGTCGGAGGGGTACCAGCGGTAGGGCACCTGGTTGCGGGCCAGGAACTCCCGTACTTCCGAGGACCGCGCCGACCAGCGGTGCCCGACGACCTTGGTGCTGGGCACCGGCCGGTGGTCGCCGGCGCGCCAGGCCTGCAGCAGGTCGTCCACGACCGGGTACAGCTTCTCCTCGGGCGGGTCCCAGGGCTTGAGCAGGTAGTGGTCCAGGTCGACGACGTTGATCGCGTCGATCGCCGCGTTGGTGTCGGCGTACGCGGTCAGCAGCACCCGCCGGGCGGCCGGGTAGACGTCCAGCGCCTGCTCCAGGAACTCGATGCCGTTCATCTGCGGCATCCGGTAGTCGGCGAGGAGCACGGCCACCAGGTCGCCGCGCAGCTTCAGCTCCCGCAGCGCGTCGAGGGCCGACTCGCCGGACTCGGCGCGCACGACGCGGTACGCGGCGCCGTAGCGCCGGCGCAGGTCACGGGCGACGGCGCGGGAGACCCCCGGATCGTCGTCCACGGTCATGATGACGGTCCGCGTGGTGCCGGCGGCCTGTGTCATACGTCCCCCACGTCGAGCGGCCGGGTTCACGGCCCGGCGTCCCCGTCACCGCACCGGCCTGAGATCCATCGTATGTTCGATCGCGGGTCCTCGCCCGGGCAGCGCGGGGAAGGCGTCCGTCCCCCGCCCGCGGTGCGGCGGCCGGAGGGGCTTGGGGAAGACTGGGCCCCATGAACGACGCGACCGCGACACAGGGAGGGACCCGTATGACGCGCCCGATCACGGCAGGCGTGGACGGTTCGGAGGAGAGCGTGGCCGCACTGGCCTGGGCGGCGCGGGAGGCGGTCCGCCGCCGGGCTCCGCTGCACGTGGTGCACTCCTGGCACCACGAGACGCAGGAGGCGGCCGGCGCGGGGGGCCGGGACGCGCAGGAGCGGTGGGTGCGCGACGCCGTCGCCGGGGCGGTGCGGACCGTCACCGAACGGCACCCGGAGCTCACGGTGACCACCGAGGTCCGCGAGGGCGACGCGGTCGCCGCGCTGCTGGCCGCCGCGGCCGGCGCCGAGACCCTGGTGCTCGGTTCGCGCGGCCACGGTGCCGTCGTGGGCTTCCTGCTCGGCTCCGTCGGCCAGCAGGTCATCGCCGGGGCGGGCGGGCCGGTGGTCCTCGTGCGGGCCGGTGACGAGGCGGCGGGGGAGGCCGCGGGCCGCGAGGTCGTGGTCGGCCAGCAGGGGGAACCGGAGGACAGCGCCGACGTCATCGGCTTCGCCTTCGAGGCGGCTGCCGCGCGGGGCGCGACCGTACGGGCCGTACGCGCCTGGGCCCTGCCGACGGTGTTCACCTACAGCCCGGGTTCGATGGCGCTCGCCGACGAGGCCGGGGGCCTGGAGCAGTACGAGCGCAAGGCGCTCGGCGAGGCCCTCGGACCCTGGCGCGAGCGGTTCCCCGACGTCCCGGTCGTCGAGCACGTGGAGATGGGCAGCGCGGGCCAGGTGCTGCTGTCGGTGGCCGCGAACGCCCAGCTCATGGTCGTCGGCCGCCGGGCCCGCCGCACCGCCGTCGGCGCCCGGATCGGGTCGGTGGCCCACGGCGTGCTGCACCACGCCGCCTGCCCGGTGGCGGTGGTCCCGCACACGTGACGACCGCGGTGCTTCCGCACGGGTGAGGACCGCAGCGTCCGCGCCCGCGGGCACCGCGGCGGCCCGCCCACGTGAGGACCGGTACGCCGGTCACTCCGTGGCGGGCCGCAGGGTCTCCCGCGCCCCTGGCAGGATGCTGGTGAGGTAGTCCTCGACGGCCGTGTCCAGGCCGATGTCGTGCTGGGCCCGTTCGGAGAGGTACCAGCGGTGCTCAAGCAGCTCGTGGTAGATCTCCGCCGGGTCCATCGCGCCGCGCAGCTCCACGGGCACGGCGCGCACGGTGGGCCGGAACACCTCGCGCACCCAGCGGTGGGCGAGGACCTCCGGCCGGGCTCCGAGGGGGTCGCCCGGGGCGTAGTCGTCCTGGGTGGCCATCCAGCTCTCCAGGTCGTTGAGCAGCCGCCTGGCCTGGTTCTCCTCGGTGTCCAGGCCGGTCAGGCGCAGCAGCTGGCGCTGGTGGTGGCCGGCGTCGACGACCTTGGGCACGAAGGTGACCGTGTCGCCGTTGGACGCGTGCTCGATCTGCATCTCGGCCACGTCGAAGCCGAGGTCGTTGAGCCGCCGGATGCGGCGCTCGATGTAGTGGTACTTGCCCGCCGGGTAGACGGAGGTGCGGGTCAGCTCCTGCCACAGGGTGCGGTAGCGGGCGCAGATCTCGGTGCCGAAGTCGACCGGGTCGACGGAGGGGTGCAGCGCCCCGGAGGCCTCCAGGTCGAGGAGCTCGCCGCTGATGTTGACCCGGGCGAGGTCGAGGTCGTAGTCCCGCTGCCCGTCGCTGAGCCGCGGGTGCAGGTCGCCGGTCTCCGCGTCGACCAGGTAGGCGGCGTACGCGCCCGCGTCCCGCCGGAAGAGCGTGTTGGACAGTGAGCAGTCGCCCCACGCGAACCCGGCCAGGTGCAGCCGGACCAGCAGTACCGCCAGGGCGTCCATCAGCCGGTGCATGGTCGCCGGGCGCAGCGTGGTCTCGAACATCGACCGGTACGGCAGCGAACCGCCGAGGTGCCGGGTGACGAGCACCGGTTCCAGCGACTCGCCGGCGGCGTCCGTGCGGCCGGTGACGACGGCCAGCGCGTCCACCGCCGGGATGGCGAGCCGGTCCAGGTCCCGCAGCAGCTGGTACTCGCGCAGCGCGGGCCGTTCGGCGAGTTCCTTGACGGCGATGACCTCGTCACCGGCGCGCGCGTAGCGGACGACGTGCCGGGAGATGCCGCGCGGCAGCGGCACGAGGTACTCCTCGGGCCACTCCTCCAGCGGCGTCTGCCAGGGCAGTTCGAGCAGGAGCGCGGGGCCTCCGGGTTGGTGGCGCTGATCTGCAAGGCCATGCCCCGACTCTAGGGGGCGTCGTTTGGATCTTGCCGGGGGCCGCGGGGCCCGGCACGCACATCTGCGGCGTTGTCGTCGGTTGCCAGGGCTCCGCCCTGTCGCCCTCCTCCGCCTTGCAGCTGCACGCACCAGACCCCGCTCGGGTCGGCTGGAAAGCGCTGTTCCCCGGAGCCGACCTGATCCAAACGACGCCCCCTAGAACGGGCTCCGGGACTCCCGTTCGCGGGCCTCGGCCGCGGCGTCCTTCAGCGGGCCCCGGTGCGCGGGGCCGTGTCCCGGGAGCAGGAGGTCGCCCTCCAGAGCAGCGAGGACGTCCAGCGAGGCCGTCGCGCGTGCCCGGTCGTGGTGGAACAGGCCCGGCAGCAGCTGCGGTCCCCGCACCCGGGAGATGGCGTGTCCGCTGACCAGCGCGTCGCCGGAGATCAGCACGCCCGCCTCGGGCAGGTGGTAGACGCAGTGGCCGTCGGTGTGGCCCGGGGTGTGCACCGGCACGGGCCGGCCGGGCAGATCGAGGGGGCCGCCGGCCGCGAAGGGCGCGGGCGCGGTCACCGGGTGCTGCTCGGTGCCGCCGGAGCGCAGCACGTGGACCGTCCACGGCAGCACGCCCGGACGCCACGCGTTGCGCAGGACGGTGCCGACCGACACCTGCTGGAGGAAGTCGCGCCGCGCGTGCGGTACCTCGGCCTCGTGCAGCAGTACCGGAGTGCCGTGGGCGGAGCGCAGGTACTCCGCGGAGCCCAGGTGGTCGTTGTGGGCGTGGGTGATCAGCACCGCCGCCACCGCGTCGGGCGAACTCCCGACGGCCGCCAGGGAGTCGAGCAGCAGCCCCCGGTCACCGGGATAGCCGGTGTCGACGAGGGTCACCGCGTCGCCGTCGGTGAGGATCACCCAGTTCGTGTGGCCGCCGTGCACCAGGTAGGTGTTGTCGGCCACTTGCCGTACGTCCGCGCTCATCGTCTCCCGCGTTCCAGGTCGGTTGCCCCGCGGGGAACAGCCAATCAGACCCGGGGACGGGACCGGACCTCCGGTCCTCAGCGCACGCCGTGCGGGCGGAACTGGATGCTGATGCGGGGGCCCGCCGCGCGGCTGCTCTTGGGCACGCAGTGCTCCCAGGTGCGCTGGCAGGAGCCGCCCATCACGATCAGATCGCCGTGGCCCAGCGGGCGGCGCACGGTGTCCCCGCCGCCAGCCGGGCGCAGCAGCAGGTCCCGGGGCGCGCCGACCGACAGGATCGCGACCATCGTGTCCCGGCGCGCGCCCCGGCCGGTCCGGTCCCCGTGCCACGCCACGCTGTCCCGGCCGTCCCGGTAGTGGCAGAGCCCGGCCGTGGTGAACGGCTCGCCCAGTTCATCGGCGTAGTGCGCGGACAGCGCGTCGCGGGCCTCGGCCAGTAGTGGGTCCGGCAGCGGGTCGGGTGCGCCGTAGAACGCGAGCAGCCTGGGTACGTCGACGACACGCTCGTACATCGCCCTGCGCTCCGCGCGCCAGGGCACCCCGGAGGCCAGCCGCTCGAACAGCGCGTCGGCGCCGCTGAGCCACCCGGGAAGCAGGTCGATCCAGGCCCCCGAGCCGAGGCGGGTACGGCGCAGCCCGTCGAGCGGGGCGAGCCGGACCTCGTCGGTCTGGTCGAAGAGCGAGCCCTGGAGGTGCATGGTCATGCGACCAGCGTACTCCTTGTTCGAAAGTGTGTTCTAAATAGGAACAGGAGTGTCGCGGTTCTCTGATCCGGCCGGTCGCCGCGCACTCTTTCGATACACCGGTGTATCCGATACATTCATGCATCCAACGCCTACGCGAGCAGAGGCGTGCGCGCGTCGAACGGACCGAGGAGGCACGGCATGGCGGCGGGGCCGACGGCCGGGCGGGTGACCAGGCGTCGCGTGCGCACCCGCGCGAACCTCCTGGACGCGGCGTTCGAGGTGTTCGCCGCCAAGGGGTTCGGGCGCGTGTCGATCGAGGAGGTCTGCGACGCGGCCGGCTACAGCAGGGGCGCCTTCTACTCCAACTTCGACAGCCTCGACGAGCTGTTCTTCGCCCTCTACCGGCAACGGGCCGACATGATCGCCGAGCAGGTGGCCACCGCCCTCGCCTCCGACGGCCCCGGCCTCGACGTGCCGGCCGCCGTGGACCGGGTCACCGAGGTGCTGCTCCTGGACCGGGACTGGCTCCTGGTGAAGACGGACTTCCTGGTGCACGCCGCCCGGGACCCGGAGGTCGCGCGGACCCTGCTGGAACACCGGGCCCGCCTGCGCCGGGCCGTCGCCGACCGGCTCGCCCGGGCCCGCGGGCACACCGCCCTGCCCGCCGTACTGGGCTCCATCGACGGCGCCGCGCACGCCGTGGTCGCCGCCTACGACGGGGTCACCACCCAGCTGCTCCTCGACCGGGACGTCGATCACGCCCGGACCTGGCTGGGACAACTGCTCACCGCGCTGCTCACCGACGGCAGCACTCGTCACTGACGGACATCGGGAAGGGACGGTCGTCATGGATGCCGACGTCATCGTGGTCGGAGCGGGCCTCGCGGGCCTGGTCGCGGCCCACGAGCTGACCAGCCGGGGCCGGAGGGTCCTCCTGGTGGACCAGGAGAACGCGGCCAACCTCGGCGGGCAGGCCTTCTGGTCCTTCGGCGGCCTCTTCCTCGTCGACTCGCCCGAGCAGCGCCGCCTCGGCGTCACGGACTCCTTCGACCTGGCCTGGAACGACTGGCAGGGCAGCGCCGGTTTCGACCGGACCGAGGACGAGGACTCCTGGGCGGTGCGCTGGGCCAGGGCGTACGTCGAGTGGGCGGCGGGGGAGAAGCGGTCCTGGCTGGCCGGGCACGGCATCACCTTCCTGCCCACCGTCGGCTGGGCCGAGCGCGGCGACCTGCGGGCCGGCGGGCACGGCAACTCCGTGCCCCGCTTCCACATCGCCTGGGGCACGGGCACCGGTGTCGTCGAGCCGTTCGTGCACCACGCCAGGCAGGCCGCGCGCGACGGACTGCTCACCTTCCGCCACCGCCACCGCGTCGACCACCTCGTCACCGAGGGCGGCACCGTGCGCGGCGTGCGGGGTACCGTCCTCGCCGAGGACCACTCGCCCCGCGGCGTGCCCTCCGGCCGGGAGGCGGCCGGCGAGTTCGAACTCGCCGCGCAGGCCGTGATCGTCACCTCCGGCGGCATCGGCGCCGACCACGACATCGTCCGGCGGCACTGGCCCGAGCGCCTCGGCACCCCGCCCGCCCAGATGGTCACCGGCGTCCCCGCCTACGTCGACGGACGCATGCTCGGCATCAGCGCCGAGGCCGGGGCACGCCTGGTCAACCGCGACCGGATGTGGCACTACACCGAGGGCCTGCGCAACTGGGACCCGATCTGGCCCGGTCACGGCATCCGCATCCTGCCCGGACCGTCGTCCATGTGGTTCGACGCCCTCGGCCGCCGGCTGCCCGAGCCGTACCTGCCCGGCTACGACACCCTCGGCACGCTCCGGCACCTGCGCACGGCCGACGGCCTGGCGGGGCACGACCACTCATGGTTCGTCCTCACCCGGCGGATCGTCGAGAAGGAGTTCGCACTCTCCGGCTCCGAGCAGAACCCCGACATCACCGCCAAGGACCGCGCCGGATTCCTGCGCACCCGGCTCCTCGGCAAGGGCGCCCCGGGGCCGGTCGACGCCTTCCTGCGCAAGGGCGCCGACTTCGTGACCGCGCCCAACCTGGAGCAGCTCGTCGACCGGATGAACGGCCTGACCGACGAACCGCTCCTGGACGCCGCCGCGCTGCGGCGCCAGATCGAGGCCCGCGACCTCCAGATGGCCAACCCGTACGCCAAGGACGCCCAGGTGCAGGGCATCCGCAACGCCCGCCGCTACGTCGGCGACCGCCTCGGCCGGGTCGCGGCGCCGCACCGCATCCTCGACCCGGCGGCGGGGCCGCTGATCGGCGTGAAGCTGCACATCCTCACCCGCAAGACGCTCGGCGGCATCCAGACCGACCTGGACTCCCGCGCCCTCGGGGCCGACGGCACGCCCGTCGAGGGCCTGTACGCGGCCGGCGAGGTGGCCGGCTTCGGCGGGGGAGGAGTGCACGGGTACAACGCGCTGGAGGGCACCTTCCTCGGCGGCTGCCTGTTCTCCGGCCGCGCCGCGGGCCGGGCGGCGGCCCACCAGACCGGCTGAGGGAGGCCGACTGAACGGAGACCGGCCGAGGGGACGGGGCGAGCGCCGGACGGGACCGAGCGCCGGACGGGCCGCTCCGCCTCACTTCTCGCCGAGGAGGCGGAGCAGCACCGCGGCCTGGCTCTCCCCGGGCGACTTCGACGCCGTCAGGAGCGTCACGTCGCCCTCGCGGGCCAGTTCCCGGACGTGACCGAGGAGTTCGGCCGCTGAGGGGGCGGCCAGCTCGGCCTCGTAGCGCTGGGCGAACTCCGCGTAGGAGCCCTCGCCGGCGTGGTACCAGCGGCGCAGCGCCGTGGACGGGGCGAGATCCTTGGGCCACTCGTCCACGTGTGCCGAGTCCTTCGCCATGCCGCGCGGCCACAGCCGGTCCACCAGGACCCGTACGCCGTCGCCGGGTTCGGGCGGGTCGTAGACGCGGCGCACTCGCACACTCATGGCCGGACCCCTTCCTGCGTGACGGCTTCCTGCGTGACGGCGGCCGCACCCGCCGTCGGCACCCCTTCGAGCCTACGCTCGCGGCCGGGCTCGCGGCGCGTCAGCCTGAGCGCCGGCGCGCGGACTCGCGCCGCCTGAGCGCCCGGCGTTCCAGTTCGCCGGTTCCGCCCCAGACGCCCAGGGTCTGCCCGGTGTCGAGCGCCCACCTCAGGCACTGCTCCTGGACCGGGCAGGTCCGGCATACCGCCTTCGCCTGCTCGGTCTGCAGAGCGGCGGGTCCGGTGGTGCCGATCGGGAAGAAGAGGTCGGGGTCCTCCGTGCGGCATGCGGCGTGCTCTCGCCAGTCGTCCATCAAAGTCACCTGCGATCGGTATCGTTCGCGCCCTCGCGCATGGGTTGCTCCACTGCGGGTGACCTGTCGAGGGCGGGGTGAAACCGGCGGACCCGGGCTCGTGCCGTGCGGTTACCGGCGCAGTGCCTCGGTGGCGGCCGCCAGCACCGCGTCGGCCACCGCGGCCAGGGCCGGCGAGTCGAGCTTCCACTGCTGCCAGTACAGCGGCACGTCCACCGCGAGGTCCGGGGCGAAGTCGACCAACCGGCCGGTGCGCAGCAGGGGTTCGGCCTGCGGCTGCGGCACCATGCCCCAGCCCAGACCGGCGGCGACGGCCTCGACGAAGCCCTCCGAGGTCGGCACGTAGTGCCGCGCGCCGCTCGCGCCGCCGTGACCGAGCCGTCGCGCGAAGCCGTCCTGGAAGTCGTCCCGCCGGTCGAAGACCACCACGGGTGCGCCGGCGATCACGTCGCGCGGTGGCCCGTCCAGGTGCCGGGCGGCGAACTCCGGGGCGGCGCAGGGTAGATACCGCATCCGGCCCAGCGAGCCGACCGTGCAGCCCGGCACCGGTTCGGGCGACGACGTCACCGCCGCCATCACCACCCCTTCCCGCAGCAGCGCCGCCGTGTGGCTCTCGTCCTCGCGGCGCAGCTCGAAGCAGATCCCGGGCTCCCGGGGGAGGCGGGTGAGGGCGGGCAGGAACCAGGTCGCCAGCGAGTCCGCGTTCACCGCCACGGACACCCGGGTCGGCGCGCCCTGCTCCCTCAGCCCCAGCTCGGCGGACGCGTCCCGCTCCAGCCGCGCCACCTGGCGCGCCAGCCGCACCAGCACCGCGCCGGAGTCGGTGGCGCGCACCGGCTTGGTGCGCAGCAGCAGCACCCGCCCGGTGCGCTGCTCCAGGGCCTTGACCCGCTGGCTCACCGCGGACGGCGTGACGTGCAGCGCCGCGGCCGCCGCGTCGAACGTGCCCTCGTCCACCACGGCCAGCAGGGTGCGCACCTGGTCCAGCGGCAGGTCGGCGAAGACCGGCGCCCGGTTCTGGTTCTCCGTCATCATCACGATCCCTAAGGATACGTAAGAATCTTTAGCTGTACGTCCGGTGATCGCCGTCCTAGCGTCGCGAGTATGACCAACGCCCTCACCGCCGCGGCCGCGGGCTTCGGCACCGGCCTCTCGCTCATCGTGGCCATCGGAGCCCAGAACGCCTTCGTCCTGCGGCAGGGGATCCGCCGCGACGCGGTCCTCGCCGTCGTCGGCATCTGCGCGCTGTCCGACGCCCTGCTCATCGCCCTGGGCGTCGGCGGGGTCGGTGCGGTGGTGGTGGCCTGGCCGGGCGCGCTGACCGCGATCGGCTGGATCGGCGGCGCCTTCCTGCTCTGCTACGGGGCCCTGGCCGCCCGGCGCGTGTTCCGGCCGTCCGGTGTGCTGCGGGCGGACGGCGACGCGGCGGGGTCGCGCCGCCGGGCGGTCCTCACCTGTCTCGCGCTGACCTGGCTCAACCCGCACGTCTACCTCGACACCGTGTTCCTGCTCGGTTCCGTCGCGGCCGACCGGGGCGCGCTGCGCTGGACCTTCGGGCTGGGAGCCGTGTGCGCCAGCCTGGTCTGGTTCGCCGCGCTGGGCTTCGGCGGCCGTTACCTCGGCAGGTTCCTGGCCCGGCCCGCGGCCTGGCGGGTGCTCGACGGGCTGGTCGCCGCCACGATGATCGCCCTCGGAGCCTCCCTCCTCGCCGGTGCCTGAGCGGACGGGACGCACCGTGCGGGTCCACCCCGCTCGAACGGAGCTGCGATAGTGATGCTCGCGGCAGAAGAAGATGTATCGAGCACGTAGGAAGCGCGTGGACACCAGCGAGAGCAGTGACGAGAGCGGTACCCGGCCCTCGGGCGGCGCGTCGGCGGATACCGGACCGGCGGGCGGTGCGTCCGCGAGCACCGGACCGACAGGCGGCGCGCCGGCGGGCACCGGGTCGGCAGTTGGTGCGCCGGCGGGTACCGGACCCGCGGGCAGCGCGTCGACGGGCGCCGGACCGGTGGCGACGGAGTCCGGTTCCGACCCGTCCGGGCGGCGCGGCTGGCGCCGCTGGGCGATGGACACCCGCCCCCTGCGCCGCCCGGCCTACCGCAGGCTGTGGTCCTCCACCGTCGTCACGGCGGTGGGCAGCCAGCTCACCGCGGTCGCCGTGCCCAAGCAGATCTACGACATCACCGGCTCCTCGGCCTGGGTCGGCGCCGCGAGCCTCGCGGGCCTGCTGCCGCTGATCGTGTTCGCGCTGTGGGGCGGCGCGGTGGCCGACACCATGGACCGCCGCAAACTGCTGCTGATCACCAACACCGGCATCGCGGTCACCTCGCTGCTGTTCTGGGTACAGGCGGTCACCGGTCTCGAGTCGGTGGGCGCGCTGATGCTGCTGCTCGCTCTGCAACAGGCGTTCTGGGGTCTGAACGCACCGGCCCGCAACGCCTCCATCGCCCGCCTGGTGCCCGAGGGCGAGCTGCCCGCCGCCAACGCCCTCGGCTCGACCGTCATGCAGACCGGACAGGTGGTCGGCCCGCTGCTGGCGGGCGCGCTCATCCCGGTGATCGGCCTGCCCGAGCTGTACCTGATCGACGCCCTGGCGCTGTGCGTCACCGTGTGGGCGGTCTACAAGCTGCCCGCCCTGCCTCCACTGGCCGGCACCGCGGTCCGGCGTGCGGGTGTACGCGAGATCGTGGCCGGCTTCCGCTACATCGCCGGGCACAAGGTCCTGCTGCTGTCCTTCCTGGCCGACATCGTCGCCATGGTCTTCGGCATGCCCCGCGCCCTGTTCCCCCAACTCGCCGCCGAGACCTACGCCCCCTACGGCGAGGGACTCGCCCTCGGCCTGCTCTTCGCCGCGATCCCCGTCGGCGCGGTGGCCGGCGGGCTGTTCTCCGGGACCTTCTCGCGGGCCCGGCGGCACGGCTGGATGGTGATCGGCGCGGTCGTCGTCTGGGGCGCCGCCATCGCTGGCTTCGGACTGAGCGGCAGCCTGTGGCTCGCGGTGGCCTTCCTGGCCGTGGCCGGCGTCGCCGACATGGTCTCGATGGTCTTCCGCGGCGCGATCCTGCTGTCCGCGGCGACCGACGAGATGCGCGGGCGCATGCAGGGCGTGTTCACCGTCGTCGTCGCGGGCGGCCCGCGGCTGGCCGACGTCCTGCACGGCAGCGCGGGCTCGGCGGCGGGGGCGCGGGAGGCGGTGACCGGCGGCGGCCTGCTCGTCGTCGCCGTGATGCTGGTCCTCGCGGTCGCGATGCCGGCCCTGCGCCGCTACCGCGTCTGACTCAGGGGGCGTCGTTCGGATCGTGCCGGAGCCGAGCGGGGCCCGGCACGCACTTCCCCACTGCCCTCAAGGCTCCAAACGACGCCCCCTGGCCGCAAGGGGCGGGGCGCGCGGACCTCCGCGGTCGGGCACGGTCTCACAGGGGGCCGCGCCCGTGCAGGGCGTAGTGCTCCATGAGGCGGCCGCGGGTGTTCTCCAGGCGGTGCGCGAGGATCTCGGCGACCGACCGCACCAGGACGATGCCCAGCTGCGGGTCCTCCTCGCACAGCGTGAGCACCGTGGACGCGTCGAACTCGTAGGCGCGTACCGGGCTGAAGGCCTCGGCGCCGAAGTCCCACTCGTAGGGCGGGAACAGCCAGGACCAGCCGAGCAGGTCGCCCACGCCGAGACTGGCGACCGTGACCCGCTGCACGGCCGTCACCTGCTGGGTCAGGGAGACCGCGCCGGAGCGGATGACCCAGAAGCGGTCGGCCCTCTCGCCCGCCTCGAAGATCCGGTCGTCCTCCGGGAAGGCGACCTCCCGGGCGAGGGCCGTCAGCCGTTCGCGCTGCGGAAGGGGGAGGGCGGTCAGGAGTTTGATCGCTTTGGTCATGACACGGGGCTCCTCGCCGGCGATTCGGTTCCGGGGCTTTCCCTGTGTCCATTTCAGTCGCCGACGGCGTTCTGAGCACCTCGGCGGTCGGCAGATCCCGTACGAATTCCGTGCCGAATCGGCGAACGCCTGCACGCGGGTGTGAAAAAGCCCTGGCTGGACGGGGGAGACCAGCCAGGGCCGTGAGCGGTGGCCGCGGAGGACATCCCGGTCGACTCCGCCACCACGTATGGGTGAACGCTAAACCATCACTGGTGGTTCCGCGAACCGCGAGTGACGCGTCTCACTCCTCTCCCGCCGCCACGACCCGGATCGTCTCCAGAGCCGGGTCGCTCGGGTCCGGCAGGTACATCCCGGCGTCCAGGCCGCTGCGCAGGTAGCGCAGGACCGGCCCGGCCAGTCGCTCGCCCGGCAGCACGGCCGGGATGCCGGGCGGGTACGGGGTGATCATCTCCGCCGCGATCCGCCCGGCCGCCCGGCCCAGCGGAACGTCCTCGGTGGGCCCGAAGAACGCGTCCCGGGGCAGCCGCACCTGCGGCATCCGCAGTCCGGACGGCGACGGCACCTCGACCCGCGGGCCGCTGTCCAGGCCGGGGGCGGCCCGGGCGAGGTCCTTCAGCGCGGCGAGCAGTTCGTCCGCCGTGTCCCGGTCGTCGCCGTGGGTGAGCTGCGCGCCGATGCGCCGGTGGTCGGTGATGTGCGCCACGACGCCGCGCTCGGCGCGCAGCCAGTCCGCCGCCCGGAAGCCCGAGACGCCGAGCCCCGACAGGTCGATGATCACCGGCAGTGGATCGAAGCCGTGGGCCGCGCCCGGGCCGCAGAAGTCGTCCCGGTCGTTGACGTGCATGCCGTCGATCTCCTCGATCGCCGCGCGCACGCTCCCCGCCAGCGCCAGTGCGCCGCCCACCAGTTCGTGTCCCCGCAGCGCCATCTGCCGGCGCCAGCCGTCGAGGCCGGCGAAGATCAGCGCCGACGGGCTGGTGGTGCCGAGCAGGTCCGCCCGCATGCCGAGGAGCTTCGGCGGCACCAGGTCACCGCGGAGATGGAAGACGGACCCCTGCTCCAGACCGCTGCCCATCTTGTGGATGCTGGTGACGCAGATGTCGGCGCCCGCGTCCATCGCCCACGACGGCAGATCGGGGTGGAATGGCAGGTGCGCTCCCCAGGCCTCGTCGACGATCAGCGGTGCCGAACGCCGGTGGCAGACCTCGGCGATCGCCCGCAGGTCGGCGCCGGCCCCGTACGGTGTCGGGCTGGTGACCAGGGCGCCCTTGGCCTCGGGGCAGTCGGCGAACGCCCGCTCGAACGCCTCGGCGGACGGCGGATGGGCCAGATGCCGCTCCGCGTCCCACCGGGGCTCCACCCACACGGGCTCGATGCCGGACAGGACCAGTCCCGAGACCACGGACTTGTGCGCGTCCCGGCCGATCAGCAGCCGCTCGTGCGGCCCCGCGACCGCCAGCATCGCCGCCTTCACCGACAGGGAACTCCCGCACGTGGAGAAGAACGTGTGATCGGCGTGGACGGCGTCCGCCATCAGCTCCTGGGCGCGCTGCAGCACCCGCCCCCGGGTGAGCCGGTCGTCCAGGCCCGCGGTGACCAGCACGTCCCCGTGGAACACGGCGTCGCCCAGCACCTCCCGCACCGCCGGGTCGGCGCCCCGCGCCTGCTTGTGGCCGGGCGGAGTGAACGCCAGCCGTCCCTCGCGGCCGTATGCGGCGAGGGCTTCCAGAACCGGTGCTCGGGTGTGGTCGACCGTCATGCCGAGCCGGTTTCCCGCCCGGCACTCCGTCAATCAATCCGTCCCGCGGCCCCTCGTCCCGCCCCGAGGTCCCTCACCCCGAGCTGCGGCCCGGGGTGAGCACCTCGTCCAGCACACGCACCACGGCCTCGTACGCCACCGCCCGCACGGCGGCGTCCCGGGAACCCTCCTGGTCGGTCGGCCGCAACTCCTCGCTCCTGGCCCGCCAGCTCCGCCTCTCCTCCAGTGCACAGGACCTCGCCCGGTGCATGCGGCGCAGCAGTTCGTCCGAGTCCACAACATCCGTCATACGGTCCGCGTACCCCCGCGCGGCGCCCGGATGGCCGTTGGGCCGTAAGGAGGGCCGAAGGTTTGCGGTCTCCGGGACCGGTGAGCCGAAAGTGACGGGGACGCGGCGGCCGCCCGCCGTGCGGACCGGCCGGACACGGCTCGTGCAACCGATCAGGGAGCTGACGGATGGCTGACAGGAACACGATCGAAACCGTCGTCGGGCAGCGCGACGTGTACCGGCACCGGCCCTACTGCCCCCGCCGGCCCGCCGACGCGCGCCGCGCCGTCGAACGCGCCGTCACCGGCCGCCGCGGCCTCGTCGGCGGGCAGCCGTGCGACGCGGACGCCGTGTCGGACGCCGTTCTCGTCGCCTCGGAGCTGACCACCAACGCGATCCTGCACGGCGGCGGCATCACCGACTTCCGGGTCGAGGTCGAGAGCCTCGGCGTGCGCCTTTCGGTGTGCGACCGGAGCCACGACCTGCCGGTGGCCCTGCCGGCCACCGACGAGCGCGGCCGGCGCCGCCCCGGCGGCCGGGGCTGGCCGATCGTCTGCCGGCTGGCACTCGACGTACGGGTGGCAGATCTTCCCTCGGGAGGCAAGTGCATCACCGTGGTTGTTCCGCTGTCCTGATGACTTTTCGAAAAGCGGAGTTTGTACCCCTGGCACAGGGGCAGTCGCAGAGTCGTGCTTCGGACCGGAGGCGCAGCAGCGGGAGCGGTACGGCTGCTTCGGTGCTCCGGGTCCCCCCGGGGTGACCCGGAGCAGCGCCCGTTCCCGCGGCAAGTCCCCTGAGACCACCGTTCAGGAGCGAATCCGCATGCTCGCAGAAACGCCCACCACCCGTCCCGACACGCCGACGGCCACCACGGCTGCCACAGGCGCCGCCCGCCGTCGGCACGACGACGCCCCCGACACCATGGCGCTCTTCGGCCGCTTGGCGGACCTGCCCGAGGGGCCCGAGCGAGAGGCCCTGCGCGACGAACTCGTGACGCTCTGGCTCCCCATGGCCCACCGCATCGCCGGACGCTTCCGCGACCGCGGCGAGTCCCTGGAAGACCTGCGCCAGGTCGCCGCGCTCGGCCTGGTGAAGGCCATCGACCGCTTCGACCCGGAGCGGGGAGCCTTCGAGAGTTACGCCGTGCCCACCATCACCGGCGAGGTCAAGCGGCACTTCCGGGACCGGATGTGGGCGCTGCGCGTGCCCCGCCGGGTCCAGGAGCTCCGCAACAAGGTGCGCGTCGCCCGGCGTGAGCTCACCCAGAACCCCGGGAGCCCCGAACCCTCGGTGGCCGCCCTCGCCGCGCACACCGGACTGACCGAGGACGAGGTCGGCGCCGGCATGGAGGCGCTGGAGAGCTTCAGCACCCTGTCGCTGGACGCCGAGCTGTCGGCCGGCGACGACGGCTACAGCCTCGCGGACACCCTCGGCGCCGCCGACGCCTCCTACGACACCGTCATCGACCGCGAGTCGGCGAAGGAGGGCCTGCGGCGGCTGCCCGAACGCGAGCGCGCCATCCTCTACATGCGGTTCTTCGAGGACATGACACAGAGCCGGATAGCGGACCAGCTCGGCATCTCGCAGATGCACGTCTCGCGGCTCATCAGCCGCAGCTGCGCCCGCGTCCGCGACGAGGCCACGGGGCAGCGGACGGTGCGCGGCTGAGCGGGCGGGACGGAGCGGGGACGAGTACGGGGGCCGGTACGAGGGAGGGACGAAAGGCATGCTGATGCCGCACCCCGCGGTGCTGCGCGGACTCCTGGAGGAGTACGAGGCGGCCGCGGCGAACGAACCCGCCGACGCGACGGGCGCACCGGGTCCGCGGACCCGGGACCTGGCGTACACCCTGTGCGTGTCGACCGGCACGCGTGACGTGGCCCGGGCCCTGGAGGCCGCCCGGCTCCAGCTCACGGCCGCGGCGACGCACACAGCGAAGGCGGTGGAGGCAGCGCGGACACCGATGCCGGCGAAGGCGGGCGCCAAGGCGGAGACGATGACGTCGGCGAAGGCACCGGCGCCGATGCCCGCGGCCGCGGCGGACTGACCTCGGGAACGAAGAGGGTCCGAGACCGGGCCGAGCAGGGCTGGAGCAGCGACGCGCAGTCGCGTCTGCCCGTACGCCGTCCGACGGCGTACGGGCAGACGCATGGTGACGTCCCCCGGTGTGTGCGGCCGGTACCGGGGCATCCGGAGTCCGGGAGGGGAGGTCCGCATGAACACGCGAGTCATGGCACACACCGGCCGGCGCCGGATCCGGAGGGCGGCGAACGGGACAGCCGTGGAGGGGGCCGCCCGGGCGGGGCTCACCGCCCGCGGCGTCATCTACCTGCTGGTCGGAATCCTGGCCCTGCAGATCGGCTTCGGCACCGGGGACCGGCAGGCGGACCGGGGCGGCGCCCTGGAGGAGCTGGCGGGCCGGCCGTTCGGTGCCGTACTGCTGTGGGCGCTCGGCGCCGGACTCGCCGGCATGGCCCTGTGGCGGCTTTCCGAGGCGGTCTTCGGCGCCCCCGGCAAGGACGGCCGCACGGCGAAAAAGCGGGTCCCGGCCGCCGTACGGTGCGTGTTCTACGCCTTCGTCGCCTACTCCGTCCTGGCCTTCGCGGCCGGCTCGGGCGACAGCGGCTCCAGCGACCGGCAGTCCCGGGACGTCACCGCCCGGGCGATGGAGATGCCCGCCGGGCAGTGGCTGGTGGCCCTCGGCGGCACCGCCGTCGTCGTCGCCGGGGTGGTGATCGCCGTGCAGGCGCTGCGCCGCAGCTACCACAAGAAGCTCAAGCTCGGCGCCCTCGGCCCCCGGGTCCGGCGGCTGATCGACGTCACCGGCGTGGGCGGCGGCGTGGCCCGCGGCGTGGTCTTCGCCGCGGCGGGCGCCTTCGCCGTACGGGCCGCGGTCGACTACGAACCCGACCGGGCCAAGGGGCTCGACGACACCCTCCGCTCCTTCGCCTCCACCCCGCTCGGACCCTGGCTGCTGGTCGGCGTCGCCGCGGGCCTCGTGCTGTTCGGTGCCTTCTCCTTCGCCCTCGCACGCTGGCGCAGGGTCTGAGCCGCGCGGCACGGGGAACACGGGCCGCATGAACGAACACGAGATTCCTCCGCCGGACGGACGTCCCGTGGACGTCTACCTCGACCTCCTGCGCGTGCGCATGCCCAACGACGACTACCAGCTGCTGCTCAGCGTGGTGGAACCGGTCCTCCAGGCGATCGACGAGCAGCAGATGCCGACCATCGACTTCTCCCTGGACGGGGACAACGCCGAGGCGCTGCCCCAGACGATCAGGGACGAGGCCGCCCTGGTCATCGCCACCGCGGTCACCGGCCGCCTCGACAACGAGGTCGTCGAGATCAGCACCGACGAGACCGGCCCGGTCCGGGTCGTCACCGACGCGGCCACCGCCTCCGACCCCGAACGGCTCGAAGAGATCGCCGACTACCTCAAGGAACGCCACGTCCAGAACGAGGAACTGCGCGGCATCGCCGAGGCCAGCGGCCTGCCGAGCGACTTCTGACGGTCAGCGCTTGGGCGCCGCGACTGACACGTCCAGGGGCCGGGCGAGGCCGACCACGGCCTCGTCCAGGCGCTCCAGGTGCCGCAGGACCCGGCCGGTGATGCGGCCGTAGCGCGGCACCCCGCCCGCGTCCGGCTCCAGCAGCGACGCGATGCTCGGCCCGGTCTCCACCTCGGCCGGGGCGTTCTCGTCGGCGACCCGGGCGGCGATCGCCTCGATGTTGCGCACCGTGCGGCGCACCGCCCCGCGCAGCCGCGGATCGGCTGCGATCGACGGGTGGGTG
The DNA here is from genome assembly GCF_000721235.1 of Streptomyces olivaceus. Lineage (GTDB taxonomy): Bacteria > Actinomycetota > Actinomycetes > Streptomycetales > Streptomycetaceae > Streptomyces > Streptomyces olivaceus. The sequence continues at coordinate 24,098 of NZ_JOFH01000001.1, read as the reverse complement.
GGCAGCAGCTCGGCCGTCGCGGCCAGCGACCGGGCGTGGTAGGCGCAGGTCTCCAGCAGCGCCACCACGTACTGAGCCGTGTCCCGCCGGGACCGCAGCGGCGTGATCGGGTGGGTCAGCGGCTGGGTGGCGGCCCGCAGGTCGCCCAGCGCCTGGTCCAGCTCCCGCGCCGTGTCGAGGAGGTCGGCCGCGGGGCCGCCGCTGAGCTGGTCGACGGCGCCCTCCGTGACGTCGGTCAGCCGTTCGAGCACCGTGCCGAGCAGTTCGTTGGTCCGCCGGTCGGTCCGTATCGGCAGCACCAGCGCCGCCGCGACGATCCCGCAGACCGCGCCCAGCACCGTCTCCTCCACGCGCAGCAGCAGCACCGACATGCTGTAGGTGTGCAGCAGCGTGTAGAGCAGCCCGAGCATCGCCGTGACGAAGAACGACATGAGCGTGTACGACAGCGGCGCCGTGTAGAACATCGCGAAGATCAGCACCAGCACCAGGCCGAACGCGGTCCAGGTGTGGTTGCCCGCCAGACCGGCCAGCACGATGCCGGCCACCACCCCGAGGACGGTACCCAGCACCCGGCGGTAGCCCTTGACCAGGATCTCGCCGGTGGACGCGGTGTTGATGAAGACGATCCAGCAGGTGAGCACGGCCCAGTACCAGCGCTGCGTGGACAGCAGCTCCCCGCCGACGATGGCGAGCGAGGACCCCACCGCCACCTGCACCGCCGCCCGCGTGGTGGGCCGCCGCAGCCCGGTCTCCTCCTCCTCGGCCGCCGCCTCCTCGCCCGCGTCGATGGCCGCGTCCTCGGCGTCCAGCTCCTCCCGGGAACGGGCCGTCGCGGGCGAGTCGTCCGACTCGTCCTGCGGACCGTCCAGAGCCATCCGCAGGCCCATGACCGCCCGCGCGCTCTCGCCGATGCCCCGGAACACGTCCTGCACGGCCGGGGTCGCCTCCGGCAGGTTCTCCTCGTCCCGGTAGCCGAGCAGCCGGTTGCGCAAGTGGGACAGAGCGGTGCCGCGGGCCTCGGCGGGCGGCCGCAGCACCAGTGCGCGCAGCGCCCCCAGGTCGCGGCGCAGGATCTCCGTGGCCTCGCCCGGCGCGGGCGACCGGCCCACGGAGGGCGCCGGCGCGCCCGGCAGGTGCAGGGTCAGGGTGTCCGCCCGCTCGGCGCTGCGCCCGGTCAGCAGCAGCAGTCCGAGGCGTTCGGCGGCGATCTCGGCGTCCGCGACGCGCCGCTGCACCAGCCGTGCCGTGGACGCGTCGGGCGTGCCCTCCTCCAGCCTGGACTGGATCATCAACGCCGTCTCGTGCAGGCGCGCGGTGCCGTCCCGCAGCCGCTCCAGAACCTTCTCGATGTCCCCGGGACCGGCGTCGAGCAGCTCGATCTGCGTCGCGATCAGCTGGCCGAGGCGGGCCCTGAACGCCTGCCGCAGACGCCGCAGGATCCGCGCCGGAGTCGCCGGAACGACCGCGAAGCGCACCACCGCGCTGGCCGCGAACGCCACCGCGATCGCGGCCCACAGACCCGGCAGCCCCGACACCTTCGCACCGACGAACAGCGACACGAAGTACACCTGGAAGCCGATCAGGCCCAGCGCGGTGCCGCGGTCGCCGAAGCGGCGGACGAACACGGCGCTGAAGATCAGGACGACGAAGAAGGCGTCACCGACGAGCACCCGCGAGGCGAGCAGCGAACTCAGCGACACCGAGGCCAGCGCGACGGGCAGGCCCAGCGCCAGCGTGACGGCCTGCGGGCCCAGTTCCTTCTCGCGGATGGCGAAGGTGGCGACCATCGCCGCCATGGCGCCCGCCACCAGGTGCTTGACGTCCACGCCGGAGACGGCGAGCACCGCCAGCGTCAGCGCGATGGCACCCACCGTCCGCAGCCCGGCCGTCAGCCGCAACAGCCCGGGATCGGAGGCGGCGGCATGATCCCGCAGCCGTGTCCGCACCGAGCGCCCCGCTGCCTTCACGCCGCCGTACACTCTCCCGATTCACAGCCGATGCCCGGCCGGTTCACGCCGAGATCCACTTCTCAGCATGTCATGCCCCCTACCGCCGCCGGCCGGGGGGTCAGCGGGCCGCCCGGTCGGCCTCCTCGACCCGCTCCCGCACCTGCTCCGGCGTCAGGTAGGCGTCGGTGTACTCGAAGTCCTTCAGCTTGGCCGCCTTGCGGGCCTGGAACCCGGTGCGGACGAAATCGTCGCCCGCCACCGCGTTGAGCGCCCAGTTCGCCGCCACCCGCGCCTTGGCGACGCCCGTGCGCAGCGCCGACCAGTGGTAGCCCCGGGCCACCGCCTGCGCGGGCAGCCCCTTCAGCTCGACGCCGAGCGGCTTGGAGACCGCGTCGGCGCCGCCGAGGTCGACGACGAGCCCCAGGTCCTTGTGGACGTACGGCCGCAGCGGCTGGTTGCGCAGAGTGGCGATGAGGTTCTCGGCCACGTGCCGGCCCTGCCGCATGGCGTGCTGGGCGGTGGGCGGGCAGACGGCGCCCTCCTGGCCCTTGGCGAGGTCGGGCACGGCCGCGGAGTCGCCGAGCGCGAACACCCCGTCGTGGTCCGGCAGGCACATCTCGGCGGTGACCGCGAGCCGGCCCTTGACCGTCTCCGCGCCGAGCGTCGCCATCAGCGGGCTCGCCACCACGCCCGCGGTCCAGATCAGGGTGCGGGTGGGCACCACGCGGCCGTCCGTGAAGGTGACCTCCTCGGGTCCGGCCTTGTCGATGGAGACCCCGAGCGAGATCTCGATGCCGCGCCGGGTCAGCACCTCCTGCGCGTCCCGGCCGAGCTTGTCGCCCAGCTCCGGCATCAGCTTCGGCGCGATGTCGATCAGGTGCCACTTGATGAGGTGCGGGTCCAGCCGGTTGTAGCGCTTGACGGCCGCGTGCGTCAGCCGCTGCAGGCAGGCCGCGGTCTCCGTGCCCGCGTAGCCCCCGCCGACCACCACGAACTGCAGCCGTGAGGCGCGCTCCGCCGGGTCCTGGCTGGCGTCGGCCAGGTCCAGCTGGGAGATGACGTGGTCGCGGATGTACGCGGCCTCCGCCAGGGTCTTCATGCCGAAGGCGTTGTCGGTGAGCCCCGGGATGTCGAACGTGCGGGTGATGCTGCCCGGGGCCAGCACGATGTAGTCGTACGGCTCATTGACGATCCGGTCGGTGATGGTGCGCACCACGCAGACCTTCGCCTTGAGGTCGACCCCGATGGCGCCGCCCGGGATGATCCGCGTGCGGTAGCGGCTGCTGCGGCGCAGGGAGAGCGCGATCGACTGCGGGGTGAGCACCCCGGAGGCGACCTGGGGCAGCAGCGGCAGATAGAGCTGGTAGGAGAACGGCGTCACCAGGGTGACGTCGGCCTCGTGGGGGGAGAGCTTCCGTTCCAGCCGTCGGACGCACTCCACGCCGGCGAAACCTGCGCCGACCACCAGGATCCTGGGTCGTGTCACGGTGTTCATCCCTTTCTGCGGCTCCGGGCGGTCAGCCGCGAACGCCCTTCGCCTGCCCGAGGATCGCCGCTTCGCACCTCATTGATCCCACCGCGCCCGCGCCCGGAGGGCCAGCCGGGTGCGGCAGGCAGGCGACCGGACCGGTCACCAGCACGCCCCGCCCGGGCCCTGAGCGCACCGGGCGGGAGGAGGCCGAGAGGGCCGGGGGGGGGGAGCGGTGCCGCGGTTCAGGCCGGGCCGCGGAAGTGGCACAGCAGCAGGCACACGTCGTCGTCCCGCTCGGAGTCGCTGAGCAGCGGACGCAGGATCCCGTCCGCCGAGCCCTCCAGGTCCGTCTCCAGCTCCTGCGGCGCGAACGACCCGAGGGCGTGCGCGAGGCGTGCGATGCCCGGGTCTATGCCCTGGGCCCGGCGCTCCACCAGGCCGTCCGTGTACAGCGCGAGCGTGGTGCCCGGCGCCAGCGGCACCGTGTGGTCGGCGATCTCCTGCCGCAGCGGGATCCCGAGCATCGCCCCGGGTTTGGCGTCCAGGGTCCGCACCCGCCCGTCCGGGGTGCGCAGCACCGGCGGCGGATGACCGGCGGCGGCCCACGTCAGGGTGGGGTCGTCGGGGTGGAAGCGGGCGATGACCGCGGTGGCGAACAGGTCGGGCTGGAGGTGGTGCAGGAAGGTGTGCAGCCGGGTCAGCAGCCGTCCGGGGCTGCCGCCGTCGACGGCGTACGCCCGCAGCGCCGTCCGCAGCTGGCTCATCATCACCGCCGCCCGCAGCCCGTGCCCGGTGACGTCGCCGACCACGACGATGACGCCGCCGTCGGGCTGGCGGAACGCGTCGTACCAGTCGCCGCCGATGTTCAGGCCGTGGGTGGCCGGCAGATAGCGCGCCGCGAGGGCGAGACCGGGCGGGGCGGGCAGCTCCGTGAGCAGGGCCCGCTGCAGGGTCTCGGCGATGTCGCGGTTGTGCTGGTAGCGCTGGGCATGGTCGACGGCGATGCTGGCCCGCCGGGTCAGCTCGACCAGCATGACGGCGTCGTCCGGGTCCCACGGGTCGCCGGGCGGGGACAGCGTCACCACGCCCAGCGGGGCCTGCCGGGTCGGCAGCGGGATGCACAGCAGGGGCCGGTCCGGGTCCAGCGCCGAGGGCGGCTGCTCGTCGACGCCGGGCAGGCCGCCGGGCCGCGCGGCGGCGTACTGCGGCCGACCGGTGCGGGCCGCGACCACGGCGGCGGCCGGATGGGCCGGGCCGGGACGCTCGTCCTCCTCGTCGAACAGCCAGACGTCGACGCTCGACGCGTACTCCGGCACCAGCAGCTCCGGCAGCCGGCGCACGATCTCGTGGTGGTCCAGGGATGCCGTCAGGACCGCGCTCGCGTCCGCCAGGAACGTCAGCCTGCGCCGGGCGTGCTCCGCCTCCGTACGCGCCTTGCGCTCGGCCGCGAACGCCTCCCGCTGGGCCCGCCCGGCCGCGTCCAGCTCGGCGTGCAGCGCCACCACGCCCTGGTTCGTCTGCTGCAGCTCCTCCCGGTGGAAGTCGACCAGGCCCTCCTGCTCGGTGAGCCGCTCCAGCACCAGCGCCGTGTCCTCGTCGGCGTCCAGCAGCGCCTCCGCCGGCGCCAGCGAGTCGTCGGCCGCGACCTCCGCACCGACGGCCGGCACCGCCTCGGGGCAGGGCACGGTGACCCGCCACGGCGGCTGACCGGCGGCAGCCGCGTCGAGGGACGGCGTCACCACGGCGTGCAGCACGTGCCGGCCGGGCTCCGGCGGGGCGGGCGAGACCGTGCCCGTCTCCAGGGTGAGCCGCCACACGCCGCCCTTGGCCAGGCACAGCCGCAGCTGCGCGCCGAGCGAGGCCGTCAGCCGCGTGCGCTCCAGGGGCGGCACCCCGTAGGCCGCGGCCAGGCGCGCGGTGGCTACCCGCGCCCGCACGGCGTCGCTGAGGTCGGCGATCTGCCAGGTACGGGTCATGGGCCGTCCGGCGGGGTCGGGGCCAGTACGACCACCGCGGTGTCGTCGCGCACCGGCCGGGCCGGGCTGCTGGCGTCGCGGAACGTGACGGCGGCGGTGACCGCCGGGTCGGTCGTCGTACGGCACGTGTCGGACGTCGGCGACCAGCGGCTCGGCAGACCGTCGCTGTGCAGCACCAGCACCCGGTCGTCCGCCCAGACCGCCTCCTGGTCGCGCAGCGTGGCGGGCCGGTGGGTGCCGACGATGCCGGGCCGGGACACCAGGTGACGCCAGGTGCCGCCCTCGCACAGCCGCGCCCCGATGTTCCCGACGCCCGAGAACCTCAGCACTCCCGCGCGCGTGTCGACCTGGGCGACGGCGACCGCCGCGCCGCGGGTGCCGGTCAGCGCCGTGTCGAGCCGCCGCAGCGCCTCGGCGGGCGCGAGGTGGGCCGAGGCACCGAGCGCCTCCACGGCGGCGGTCGAGGCACGGGCGGCCTCCGGGCCGTGGCCCAGCCCGTCGGCCAGCATCAGGGAGACCACGTCCCCGGCCCGCACCCACGCCCAGGCGTCGCCCGAGTACTCCGCCCCGGCGAACGGGACGTTCACCGCACCGGCCCGGACCCGCGCCGCAGGACCCCGCGGGGCGGCCGCCGGACCGCCGGGGACGGCGCCGACCCGGGCGACGACGACCGTGCCCTGCCCCGGCACGCTGTGCAGGTCGAAGTCGTCGGCGAGGCGCGCGCAGGTGCCCAGACCGGCGCCCAGCGACCCCGTGGTGGTGAAACCGTCGCGCAGGGCGGCCGGCACGTCGGCGATCCCCGGACCGTGGTCGACCGTCGCGACCTGCACGAGCCGGGCTCCGCCGTGGTCGGCAGCGAGGACGGGCGGGGCGACGACGTCGATGAGGACCGTGCCGCCCCCGGCGTGCTTGAGCACGTTGGTGGCCAGCTCGGTCGCCACCAGCGACGCGGTGGCGGTGCGCCGCTCGTCGAGGCCGGCCAGGGCTGCCGCGTGCTCCGCGGCCACCCGGGCGTCGCGCACCCGGGTCGAGTCGTGCACCGGCACGTCCCACACGCGGGGCATCAGGCCTCCTCGCGCGGGCGCGGAGGCCGGCCCACCCAGGACGCCACCCGCACGGTCGTACCCGCGCCGGGGGAGCTGTCGATGGAGAACTCGTGCACCAGGCGCCGCGCACCGCCCAGCCCCATCCCGAGCCCCTCGCCGGAGGTGAACCCGTCGCTGAGCGCCTGCTCGAGATCCGGGATGCCGGGCCCCTCGTCGCTGAAGGTCAGCCGCAGCCCGGGCGTCGCGCCCCCGGTCAGCGTCTCCGTCTCCATGGTGCCGCCACCGCCGTACACGAGGGTGTTGCGGGCCAGCTCGCTGGCCGCGGTGACCAGCTTGGTCTGGTCGACCAGGCCGAAGCCGAGCTGGGCGGCGGTCTGCCGCACATGCTGTCGCACCCACACCAGATCCATGTCCGAACGGATCGGCAGGCGGGCCTGGGAGCCCGCGGCAGTGTGCATCACAGACGCTCCTGGCGCAGGCCGCCGAAGCGGGACGACGGGGCCTGCTGCCTGAGGAGCTCCATGGCCACCTCGGTACTGAGCGCGGTGTGCACGCCCGGCAGCGTCAGGCCCAGCTCCACCAGGGTGATGGCGACCGCCGGGCGCATGCCGACCAGCACGGTCCGCGCGGCCAGCAGCCCGGTCTGCCCGGCGATCTCGGCCAGGATCCGCCCGAGGAAGGAGTCGACTATCTCCACGCCCGACACGTCGATGACCACACCGGTGGCGCCGCTGTGCACGATCGTCTCGGCGAGGTCCTCCTGGAGCTGCTGCGCCGTGCTGTCGTGCAGGTCCCCCTGGAGGGTCACCAGCAGCACCTCACCGAGCCGGAGCACCGGTACATGCCCTGTCACCGGAGCCCCGTGGGCACCGGGAAACGCCTGGCTCATCGCGCGACCGCACCGCTCGTGCCGGTGCCGTTCGCGCCGGGCGTCACGATGCCGACCCCCAGCTGGTGCAGCACGTAGCCCAGCGCGTCGGCGAGGCTCGCCCGGGTGACCACGGTGCCGAGATCCAGGCCGAGGTGGACCATGGTCTGCGCGATCGCCGGCCGGATGCCCGAGACGATGCACTCGGCGCCCATCAGCCGGGCCGCCGCGACCGTCTTCATCAGATGCTGGGCCACCAGCGAGTCGACGGTGGGGACACCGGTGATGTCCAGGATCGCGTAGCGCGCCTGCTGCTCCACGATGGACTCCAGCAGCGTCTCCATCACCACCTGGCTGCGGGCGCTGTCCAGCGTGCCGATCAGCGGCACCGCCACGATGCCGTCCCACAGCTTGATGACCGGAGTGGCCACCTCGAGAAGCTGCAGCCGCTGCCGGTCGATGAGCGCCTGGCCCTCGCTGAGCGCCGTCTGCATGACCACGACCCGCAGGGTGCCCATCAGCACGCTCAGCGCGGTGACACAGGCGCGGGTGTGCTCGGCCGGAGCGTCCGGCAGATCCGCCAGCAGCAGGTTCTCGACCGGCGGCCGCAGCGCGGCCAGCTCGCCCGACACCTGCGCGGTGCTCAGGCCCGCCCGGGACCTGGCCGTGCCCATCCGCGCCAGCTGTTCGCGCACCTCCGTGAAACCCGCGGCGTCCGGGTCCTCCAGCCGTGCCGCGTCCGCGACCTGGGCGAGCGCGTCGACCACGGCCTTGCCGGCCTCGACCGCCTCGTCGCGCGAGACGGTGAACACGGCCCGGAAGAGGGGCTCGTCCGCCCACCGCTGGGCGATCTGCTCACGACGACGCCGCAGGAAGTCCTTGATTTCGAGTGTCGGCGATCCCGCCGTCGACTCCGCCTGTTCCGGCACCTGTTCCACTCCTCATCCGCGTTGTGCCGCACACCCCCCACCAGGCGACGTGCCGACTGCGTGACCCCGCCGGGCGACAACTGTATCCACCCGCCGACCTCGTACGACACCTACCTGCGTACGACCGGCGCCAAGGAGCACGGGACTCCTGGGCGCTCAGGCATCCGGCACCGGCGGCCCCGCGGGCTGCGCGTCCACGCGCGCGAGCGCCGCCTCGACACTGTCCGACACCGGCACCGTGATGCTCACCCCCGTCAGGTCCAGCACGCGCAGCACCGCCGGGGCGGGCGAGATGATGTGCACGCTGCCGGGCAGCTCACGGACCTCCTGGTAGACCCGCAGGATGATGTTCATGCCCGACGAGTCCATGAACGGCACCCCGGACAGGTCCAGCAGGAAGTGCCGCCTGCCGTGGTGCAGCTGGTTGGCCAGATGATGCTGGAGCTCGGTGGCGGTGTCGACGTCCAGGTAGCCCTCCACCGTGAGCAGCGCGACCTCCTCGCGCTCCAGCGTCACCTCGACGGACAGCGGGTTCTGGGCTATGGGCACGTGTACCTCCAACAAACGCGGCGGTGCGGCGGGCCGTCGTGTGGCCCACCGCGCCCGGCGGTTACCCCCGAAATCAGGTCCCACACCCGCGGCGCGCGAACTCGTCCGGGCGTTTCCCGTCACCCCACCCGGATGCCCACGAGGCAGGTGTCGTCGTCCGTGTCGGACCGGCTGTAGGTCAGCAGCCGGTCCAGATGCTGGTCCAGGGTGTGGGGTGTCGGACGGACGGTGCTCAGCAACTGGGCCAGCGCCTCCTCCACCGGACGGTCGCGCCGCTCGATCAGGCCGTCGGTGTACATCAGCAGCGTGTCCGCGCCGGCCAGCTGCACCTCGGCCTCCTCGTACGACGCCTCCGCCACCGCTCCCAGCAGCATGCCCCGCACCAGCGGCAGCGGCTCCGCCGCCGCCCCGCGCACCAGCACCGGCGGCAGATGGCCCGCCCTGGCCCAGCGCAGCGTGCGCCGGGCCGGGTCGTACAGGCCGCACACCGCGGTGGCGGTGACCCCGCCGGTCAGATGGTGCGCCACGATGTTCAGCCAGGACAGCAGCTGGCCGGGCCCGGCCCCGGTCACCGCCAGGCCGCGCAGCGCGTTGCGCAGCACCACCATGCTGGTCGCGGCCTCTATGCCGTGCCCGGACACGTCCCCGACGCACAGCAGCACCAGCCCGTTCGGCAGCATCACGGCGTCGTACCAGTCGCCGCCCACCAGCTGCTCCGTCTCCGCGGGCCGGTACCGGACGGCCACCTGGAGCTCCGGCACTTTCAGCGGCGTCTGCTCGGGCGGCATGATGGCGTGCTGCAGCTGCAGGGTCAGCCGGGCGCGCTCGACGGCCTGCTGCTCGGTGTGCGCCAGCTGGTCGCGCGTCGCCGCGAGCGCCACCTCCGTCCAGTGCTGGGCCGAGATGTCCTGGTAGGCCCCCCGCACCACGAGCAGGCGGTCGTCCGTGTCCAGCACCGGCTCGGCCACTACCCGCACGTGCCGGGTCACCCCGTCCGGCCGCTGCAGCCGGAACGCGGCCGACGCAGGCCGCCGGTGGTGCAGCAGCGTGCGCAGGAACCGGCCGATGGCGACGGCGTCGTCCGGATGGGCGTGGGCGGTCAGCTCCTCCAGCGGCACCGGCGTGCCGGTCTGCGGGCGCCCGTACAGATCGAACAGCTGCCCGTTCCAGGTGATCTCGCCGGTGAGCAGGTTCTCCTCGAAACCGCCGATGCGGCCGAGGCGCTGGGCGTGCTGGAGCAGGCTGGCCAGCCGCGCCGTCTCGTCCTCGATGCGCCAGATCAGCAGCACCGCGTTGCCGTGCCGGCTGATGCTGATGTCCGCGACAGCCGACAGCGCCACCTGGTCCACGAGCGCGGTCAGGTTCAGACGCCGGGCCCGGAACGGTTCGCCCGTGGCGTACACCCGCTCCACGTTCCGGAACAGCTCGCTGTCCCCGGCGGCCATCGGATAGGCCTCCAGGAGGAGCGCGCCGCCCACGACGGCGCGCGGCCGGCCCGCGGGGTCCAGGAAGCTCTTGTTCACGTGCTGGATGCGGAAGTCCGCCAGGTGCCCGTCGGCGTCCAGATGCGGCACCAGGACCAGGGCGGGGTCGTAGAGGCCGTCGGCGAGGTCCATCAGCTCGACGGCGTCCGGTACGACCCGCGCCTCGCGACCGGCGCCGGGCGGCGGTGCGTACGTCTCCAGGGTGTGCGCGCACAGCTCCGCCAGGGCCTCGACCTGGCGGACCACCTGGGGCGGCTGCGGGGCCAGCGGCTGCGGCCAGGCGATCTCCAGCACGCCGTGGATGCGGCCCCCGGTGCCGGCGGGCACGGCGACCCGGCCGCCGTCCGGGTACTGGTGCCGTCCGACACTGGGCAGGCCCGTCCCGCCGAGGGACGCGAACCACTGCCCCGAGCGTTCGGTCAGCCCGCACCGGGCCACCGTCGCCACGTCCGGCGGCACGTAGCGCCAGCGGGCCGCCTCGGCCGGGGGGAAGCCGGCGCTCCCGACCAGAGTGAGCGAACCGTCGTAACCCGCCGCCCAGATGGCCACCGCGACCGCGCCGAGCGGCCGCAGAGCCTGTTCGAGGAGCGCGTCGGCGACGGCCTGGGTGTCGTCCGCGGCCAGCGCCCCGCTCTCGGCGGCCCGCAGGCGTACGGCGGCCGACCCGGCGCCCGGCACCCCGGCCTCCGCCGCGGTACGGGCCCCGGCACCGTCCTCGGCGTCCGCGGCCCGCACGGCGGCGGTGGCCGCGAGGAACGCGTCCGTCACCTCCGACATCCGGTCCCGGGCGGACTGGTTGATGACGTCGACCGCGAACTCCAGGGGCGTCGCCCCGGACTGCGCGGCCAACTCGGCGAGCTGCCGGGCGGCCTGCGCCGGACCGCAGCCGAGCCGGGCGACCAGCACGCCCTTGGCCAGCTCGATCAGCGCCCGCCCCTCGGCCTCCGCCTGGGCGGCCCGCACCTCGCGGCTGAGCCGGTCGACCGTGGCCGCCAGCCTGCCCACGGGGGACAGCGGGGTCATGCCGCGCAGCCCGGCTTCCGGCCCGTCGACCGCGCAGCTCTGCCGCGGCCCGGGTGCGGACACGCTCCGCGGAGCCCGGTCCCGGTCCCGGTCCCGGTCCCGGTCCCAGTCCCGGTCCCGGGGCAGGTCGGGGGCCGGGCCCCGCGGCGCGCCGGTCGCGTGCCGGGGCGGGCGGGCGGCGTCGCCCGGCGCGCCGGCCGGGTCGTCGTGCTGTCCGGAGGCGCTCACGACCGGCACGCTCCCGGTCCGGGGACGGTGGGACGGTGCGGTGCCGGTGACGTGCACGCTCCCGGGCCGGGGACCGCGGCGCGGTGCGGCGGGAGCGGCCGGTACGGCGTGGCGGCCGGCGTGCTCATGCGGGGAGCCAGCGTCGGACGCAGGCGACGAGGTCCTGGGTGTCGACCGGCTTGGTGACGTAGTCGCTGGCGCCCGAGGCGAGGCTCTTCTCCCGGTCGCCGGGCATCGCCTTCGCCGTGACCGCGATGATCGGCAGCTCGGCGTACCGCGGCATCCGGCGGATCTCCGCCGTCGCCGCGTAGCCGTCCATCTCCGGCATCATCACGTCCATCAGCACCAGCGCCACCTCCGGGTGGTTCGTCAGTGTCTCGATGCCCCGGCGGCCGTTCTCCGCGTGCAGCACCCGGTATCCCTGCAGTTCGAGGATGCCGCTGAGCGCGAAGAGGTTGCGCGCGTCGTCGTCGACGACCAGGACGGTGCGCCCGGTGGGCAGGGCCTGTCCCGGCTGCGGACCGGGCCGCGGCTGCTCGACCGCTCTCACGAGGGACGGCACGTCACCGGGCTCCTCGGCGGCCAGGTGCAGGGCGATGCGCTCCCGCAGCTCGTCGAGGCTGGACAGGAACTCCAGCGCCCCGCCGTCGGCGTCCGAGCGCAGGCTCTCCTCCAGGGCCGCGTCCACGCGGTGACCGCTGTGTACGAGCACCGGCACGCTCGCCAGCGCGGAGTCGCCGCGCAGCGCGTGCAGGAAGCGGGACGCCTCCTCGTCCGGCATACCCAGTTCCAGGACGACGCAGTGGCACGGTTCGGCGGCCAGCGCGCCGGCGGCCTCCTGCGCGCCGACGGCCGTGGTCACGTCGAGCGGGGGCCGGTCGCCCGCCTCGTCCCGCCCGTGCGCCAGGTCGGCGACCACGCTCTCCGCGACGAGGGTCAGCAGCCCGCGCGGACGCTCCTCCACGACGAGCAGCCGCCGCGGACGGCGCCGGTGGTCCCCGGCCGGCTCCGGCGGCGGCGCCGGCCGCTCCAGGGCGTCGGCGGACGCCTCGGCCGGCATCCGCCGGGGACCGTGGGCCGACAGCGCCTCGAAGTCGGGCCGCGCCACCGGCAGGAACAGCGTGAAGGTACTGCCCCGGCCGGGCGTGCTGTCCACCGTGACGGCGCCGCCGAGGAGCTGGGCGATCTCCCGCGTGATGGACAGGCCGAGTCCCGTGCCGCCGTACTTGCGGCTCGTCGTGCCGTCCGCCTGCTGGAAGGCGCCGAAGACCGACTCCAGGTTCTGCTCGGGAATGCCGATGCCCGAGTCCTTCACCCGGAAGGCGACCACCGCCCCGCCGCGCACCACGCCGCCGGGGACGTCGTCGTCCGGCGCAGGCCCCACGGACAGCTCCACGCCGCCGCGCTCGGTGAACTTCACCGCGTTGGACAGCAGGTTGCGCAGCACCTGGCGCAGCCGGGAGTCGTCGGTCAGCAGGTCCGCGGGCGCCCCGGCGGCCGTGGTGACCGTGAACTCCAGGCCCTTCTGGCTCGTCATGGGACGGAAGGTGGCCTCGACGTAGTCGATGAGCTGGCGCAGCGTCACCCGCTCGGGAGCGACGTCCATCTTCCCCGCCTCGACCTTCGACAGGTCCAGGATGTCGTTGATCAGCTGGAGCAGGTCCGAGCCCGCGGAGTGGATGATCCCCGCGTACTCGACCTGCTTCGGGGTGAGGTTGCGCGAGGGGTTCTGGGCGAGCAGCTGCGCCAGGATGAGCAGGCTGTTGAGCGGCGTGCGCAGTTCGTGGCTCATGTTGGCCAGGAACTCCGACTTGTACTTCGACGCCAGCGACAGCTGCTGCGCCCGGGCCTCCAGCTCCTGCCGGGCCTGCTCGATCTGGAGGTTCTTCGCCTCGATGTCCCGGTTCTGCGTCGCGAGCAGCGACGCCTTGTCCTCCAGCTCCGCGTTGGAGTGCTGGAGTTCGTCCTGCTGCACCTGCAGCTCCGCGGAACGGGCCCGCAGCTCGGCGGTCAGGCGCTGCGACTCGGCGAGGAGCTCGTCGGTACGGGCGTTGGCCACGATCGTGTTGACGTTCACGCCGATGGTCTCCATCAGCAGCTCCAGGAAGTCCTGGTTGATCTGCGTGAACGGAGCGACCGAGGCCAGTTCGATGACTCCGAGGACCTGCCCCTCGACCACGATGGGCAGCAGCACCAGCGCGGCCGGGACCACCTCGCCGAGCCCGGAGGAGACGGTCAGGTAGCCCGGCGGCAGCTCGTTCACCACGATGGTGCGCCGGCTGCGCGCGGCCTGCCCCACCAGCGTGCGGCCGAAGGCGATGCGGGTGGGCCTGGCCGTGCTCTCCGGATAGCCGTACGAGCCGACGAGCCGCAGCTCCGGCCCGTCGTCCCCGTCCTCGGCCAGGTAGAAGGCGCCGTACTGGGCCGACACCAGCGGCACCAGCTCGTCCATGATCAGCTCGGCGACCACGGGCAGGTCCCGGTGACCCTGCATCAGGCCGGAGATACGGGCGAGGTTGGTCTTCAGCCAGTCCTGCTCCTGGTTGGCCCGCGTGGTCTCGCGCAGGGACTCCACCATGGCGTTGATGTTGTCCTTCAGCTCGGCGACCTCGCCGGAGGCCACCACGTTCACCGAGCGCGTCAGGTCGCCCTCGGCGACGGCGGACGTGACCTCGGCGATCGCGCGGACCTGGCGGGTGAGGTTGCCGGCCAGTTCGTTGACGTTCTCCGTGAGGCGCTTCCAGGTGCCGGAGACGCCCTCCACCTCGGCCTGGCCGCCGAGGCGGCCCTCGGTGCCGACCTCGCGGGCGACGCGGGTGACCTCGTCGGCGAAGGCGGAGAGCTGGTCGACCATCGTGTTGATCGTCGTCTTGAGTTCGAGGATCTCGCCGCGCGCGTCGACGTCGATCTTCTTCGACAGGTCGCCCCGGGCCACCGCCGTCGTCACCAGCGCGATGTTGCGCACCTGGTTGGTGAGGTTGTTGGCCATCGAGTTGACGTTGTCGGTCAGGTCCTTCCAGGTGCCGGCGACGTTCGGCACGTTCGCCTGGCCGCCGAGGCGCCCGTCGGTGCCGACCTCGCGGGCGACGCGGGTGACCTCGCCGGCGAACGCCGACAGCGTGTCGACCATCGTGTTGATCACGTCGGCGAGCGCGGCGACCTCGCCCTTGGCGTCGACGGTGATCCGCTGCGACAGGTCGCCGCGGGCCACGGCGGCGGCGACCTGGGCGATGGAGCGGACCTGCCCCGTCAGGTTCGACGCCATGACGTTGACGTTGTCGGTGAGGTCCTTCCAGGTGCCCGACACGCCCCGCACCCGGGCCTGACCGCCCAGGTTCCCGGCCGTGCCGACCTCGCGGGCCACGCGGGTGACCTCGTCGGCGAAGGCGGAGAGCTGGTCGACCATCGTGTTGATGGTGTTCTTGAGTTCGAGGATCTCGCCGCGCGCGTCCACGGTGATCTTCTGGGAGAGGTCGCCCTGCGCCACGGCGGTCGCCACCTGGGCGACGTTGCGCACCTGGTTGGTCAGGTTGCCCGCCATGAAGTTCACCGAGTCGGTGAGGTCGCGCCAGGTGCCCCTGACGCCCTTGACGTCGGCCTGGCCGCCGAGGCGCCCGTCGGTGCCGACCTCGCGGGCGACGCGGGTGACCTCGTCGGCGAAGGCGGAGAGCTGGTCGACCATCGTGTTGATGGTGTTCTTGAGTTCGAGGATCTCGCCGCGCGCGTCGACGTCGATCTTCTGCGACAGATCACCCTTGGCCACGGCCGTGGCCACCTGCGCGATGTCACGCACCTGGGTGGTCAGGTTGCCCGCCATCGCGTTGACCGAGTCCGTCAGGTCGGCCCAGGTGCCCGAGACCCCCGGCACCCTCGCCTGTCCGCCCAGGGTTCCCTCGGTGCCGACCTCCCGGGAGACCCGGGTGACCTCGGAGGTGAACACGGACAGCTGGTCCACCATGCCGTTGAAGACCTTGGCGATGTCACCCAGCAGGCCGTCCGCGTCGTCCGGCAGCCGGGTGCCGAAGTCGCCGTCCCGCACGGCCGTCAGGCCCGCCAGGAGACGGCGCAACTCCTGATCGCCCGGAACCGTGCCGACGGCTCCGGCGCTGTCGTTGGTCATGCGCACCCTCGTTCCGCTCCCCAGGAGTCCTCCGGCGAGGACCCGCGACCCCCTCCGGAACGCTCGCGCGCCCCGGCCTCCGTGCGCGCGTCCGCGCAGTTCACGGAAATGTTCCCCCAGCAGAAAAATACGCCAGAGGCTAACCCGGGCGGCGGGCGTACACCAAGCGGTGTGTCACCCGGTGCGCGACGCCCCCGAATGCGGCGGCCCGCGCCGGGTATCTGCTGCTGTGGAGCCGGTCGGCGACCTCCGGGCGGCTCCGCAGTCGTCACCGACACGGGAGGGAAGGGACAGCGTGCCGATGGAGAGCATCTGGTCGTACTCGGCCGACAGCCGTCACGCGGAGGGACAGGACCTGACGGGCTGCGACGTCGTCGCCGACGACGGCACCATCGGGCACGTGGACCGGCAGGCCGAACACTTCGGCATGCCGCACCTGGTCGTCGACACCGGCGTCTGGGTGTTCGGCCGCAGCGTCCTCGTACCGGTCGGCGTGGTCCGGGCCATCGACCCGGAGGCCCGCACGGTCACGCTGAGCTGCACCCGGGCCGAGGTCAAGGCCGCGCCCAGGTTCGAGACCGACCGCGAGACCATGGAGCGGGACTACCTGGCCTCCGTCGGCGACTACTACCATCGGCTGCCGCCGCGGGAGAGCTCCGCGACCTGACCGGTGCCGAACGACAGCACGCGGAAACCGGGGAACCACTGACATGGAACCGACCGACGGGATCACCACCACCGTGTCCGGCGTCGCGCCCCTCGGCGCGGCGGTGCCGGGCACGGTGGGCGGCGCGGCGCAGGCACGGCGGTACGCGGAGTCGGTGGCGCGGGCCCAGTGGGGCGCAGCCGGCCGCGGCGTGCGCGAGGAGGACGTCGTGGACCTGCTGCTCGTGGTCTCGGAACTGGTCACCAACGCGATCCGGCACGGCGGCGGCCTGGCCGGCTTCGAGGCCAGGCCCACGGGCGAGGGGCTGTGGATCGCCGTCCACGACAACAGCACGGTCGTTCCCCGGGCCGTGTACGCGTTCCCCACCACGCACCCGGGAGGCGGCTACGGGTGGCCGCTGGTCGCCCGACTGGCCCGGGACATCGCCGTCGACCTGCGGCCCGGCGGCGGCAAGACGATCAGCGCACTGGTGCCGCTGCGCCCGGCGACCGCTTCCTGACCGGGCTCCCGACGCCGCCCCCACCGGGGCGGCGAGTCTCACCAGGGCAGGAAGACGTGGATGTCCTTGCCGCGCTCGCCGGCGACGACGCTCACCTGGTCGGACAGGGTGTGGATCAGATGCCAGCCGATGCCGCCCCCGCCGCTGGTCGGATGGAAGGGCCGCGGCGCGGGCTCGGTCGTACTGGTGTCGTGCATCACCACGTGCACGCCGTCGAAGGTACGGCGCAGGCGCAGCTGGAACGGCCCCGGGGCGTACTGCACCGCGTTCGCCGCGAGCTCGGTGACGACCAGCAGGATGTCGTCCCAGTGCTCGGGCGCGGCGGGAGGTGCCGCACGCGCCAGATCGCAGAGGAACTCCTCCGCGACCAGGCGCGCACCCGTGACGTTGTGCAGCTCTCCGGTGAAGCTGGCGGTGCGGTTCGTGATCTCCTCGGAAGCCAGTGTCCTGTCCCAACGCGACTCGGCTGCCATTGCGCCTTCCCGGCCCGGCAACGGCCGGGCGTCGTCCTCACTTCGCCTTTCCTCCGTCTTTAGTTCCCGTGGCGGCCGAGGCTAGTCGCGCCGGTGTGCGCTGGTCGCGGCGGGGGGAGGCGGCGCGAGGGGAGGGAGGCCGGAGCCGCTCACCGCAGGAAGACGTTCTCCGGCTCTTCCCACCCGGCCGGGTCCTCGGGCGGCGCCTGAGGCGCCTGCGGCGGCCGGCGGTGCGACCGCGCCTCGTACATCGCGTCGATCTCCAGGGCGTAGGTCGCCACGATCTCGTCCCGCCGGAGCTTCATCGACGGCGTGAGCAGCCCGTTGGCCACGTCGAACGGCTCGGGCAGGACGCGGAAGACCCGGATGGACTCCGAGCGGGAGACGGCGCTGTTGGCCGCCGCCACGGCCCGCGCGACCTCCTCCCGCAGCGCGTTCTCCTCCCGGGACTCCCGGGCCGGGGCGTCGCCCTGCAGGGTCAGCCCCGCCCGCCAGTGGCTCAGGAACTCCGGGTCCAGCGTGATCAGGGCACCGACGCAGGGCCGGTTGTCGCCCACGACCACCGCCTGATGGACGAGCGGGTGCATGCGCAGCCGCTGCTCCAGCGCCGCCGGGGCCACGCTCTTGCCGCCGCTGGTGATGATGATGTCCTTCTTGCGGCCGGTGATCGCCAGATAGTTCTCGGTGTCCAGGTGCCCGAGGTCGCCGGTGGCCAGCCAGCCGCCGGGCATCACCCGCCGGGTCGCGGCCTCGTCACCGACGTACCCCTGGAACAGCGACGGCGCGCGCACCAGGATCTCCCCGTCGTCGGCCAGCCGGATCTCCGTGCCGGGCAGCGGCTGCCCGACGGTGCCCGACTTCTCCCGGCCCAGGGGCTGCATCGTCAGGGCGCCGCTGGTCTCGGTCAGCCCGTAGCCGTCGTGGACGAAGACGCCGATGCCCTCGTAGAACAGGGAGAGCTCACGGCTGAGCGGCGAGCCGCCGGACGTCGCCCGCTGCACCCGGCCGCCCAGCGCGGTGCGCAGCCGCCGGTACACCGTCCGGTCGAACAGGGCGTGCTGGAGCCGCAGGTCCAGGCCGGGCCCGTTGCCGCGGCCCAGCCGCCGGCGCTCCAGCGCTCCGGCGAAGTCCCGTGCCGTGGCCGCGGCCCGCTCGAACAGCGCCCCGCGCCCCTCCTGCTGGGCGGTGCGCAGGAAATTCTTGTAGATCTTCTCCAGGACCGAGGGGACGGCGTACAGATACGTGGGCCTGAAGGAGCGCAGGGCCGAGGAGAGCGCCTCTCCGGTCATCGCGGGCTCGTGCGCCATCAGGAACCCGCCCCGGACGCACAGGTTCTGGATCATCAGCCCGTACACGTGCGAGAAGGGCAGGTAGGCCAGGACCGCGCCCTGCTCCCCGGGCGGCGCGACCGTGTGGGCCCAGCCGGCGAGCAGCGTGTCGCAGGGCGCGGCGAGACCGCGGTGGCTGAGCGCGCAGCCCATCGCCCGCCCCGAGGTGCCCGAGGTGTAGGCGACGACCGCCGTGGAGTCCGGCAGCACGATGCGGCGCATGGAGTCGACCGTGGTGAACGGCAGGGACGCGCCGCGTGCCACGAGGGTGTCCACCGCGCCCGCGTCCAGCTGCCAGACGTGGCGCAGCGCGGGCAGCACCGCGCACACGGAGCCGACGGTCATCACGCTCTGTTCGTCCTCGACCACCACGCCCACGCAGCCCGCGTCGCGCAGGATGTACTCGACCTGGTCGCGCGAAGACGTCGGGTAGATCGGCACGACCTCGGCGCCCACCGCCCACAGGGCGTAGCTGAAGACCGTCCACTCGGACCGGGTGCGGGCCAGGATCGCCACCCGGTCGCCCGGCGACACACCGCTCGCGATGAGGCCTTTGGCCAGGTCGGCCACCTGGTCGCGGAAGTCCGCCGCCGTCACCTCGTCCCAGTGGGCCGAGCCGGGGCCGCGACGGCGGGCGAGCATCGGCAGGGCCGGCCTTCGGACGGCCGTCTCGAAGAGGCTGTCGGCGAGTCCGCCGGTCAGCGGGGGGACGGTTCTTGGAGCGGGAGCGGGGTCGCGCATGCGCCGATTCCTGACGTCTACGGAGGGTGACGGGGCCGACGGGTACCGTGGTCGGCGGTGCTCGGAATCTAGCGGAGCCGCAGGCCGCGGGGGGCCCGGACGGCAGAAGTGATCCCGCTCGGTGATCCGGGCCGATGATCCGGGGCGGATCGGGGGACCCGGACGCCATGAGCTATACGAATCCCGATCCCGATCCCCGGCGCAGCACCGGTCTGGAGCCCGGCGGGGGAGTCCCGCCGGGGGAGACCCCGCCGGCGGAGAGCAGCATGCCCGAGGCGGGCCCGCAGGAGCTGCACAATCCGCCCAAGGGCTGGGCCAAGGGACCGCTGACCCTGATCCTCGCCGTCGTGATCCTGGTCGCGGCGGGCTTCCTGGCCTACGCCATCGCCCTGATGCGCTGAGCCGAGAGCCCGGCCGGCCGTCGCGGGCCCGGCGCACCGGCGGCCGTCGCGGACCCCGCGCCGCCGGGGCTGTGCCCGGGCCCTCCGACGGACCGTGCGGGGCGTGTCAGGGCGCCCGGGTGCGGCGTACGCATGCGGTGACGACGTCCCGCAGGCGCCCCGCGCGGGCCCGCAGGCCGCGCTGCACCCCGGCGCCGTGGCGAGCATGTCCGCGACCCGCCGGTGACGGCGCTCCGCCGAACCGAACAGCTCGGTCGGCCCCGCCGACGGTCACCGCTGCCGGACCCGGCTGCGGCAGCTGCTGTACGAGGAGTCCCGGCCCTGCCGGAACGGCGAGTCGGCGCTCAGCGCGGTCAGGGCAGCCAGGGCCGCACCCGGTCGAGCACGGCGGCGGACAGCGCCCGCGGCTCGCCCGTCACGGGATCGACCGGCAGGAGTTCCTCCTCCACTCCGACGGTGCGCACCCGGTGCCGCCTCTCTGCGGAGTCCCGCGACCGTCCGACTGCCCCGGGCAGCCGGACGGACACCTGGTCGCCTCAGCGGCGGTACGGCGTCAGCCACACCGTGGCCAGCGGGGGCAGCGTGAGCCGGACGCCGCCGTCCTCCGGCTCGACCGGCCCGGGGTTGGCCACGCCGCTGCCGCCGTACGCCTCGGCGTCGGTGTTGAGGACCTCCTGCCAGGCGACGGCGGCGTCACCGACGGGGAGCGGGTACCCGTGCCGGACGACCGGAGAGAAGTTCGACACCGCCAGCAGCGGAGCCCCGTCCGCGTCGAAGCGCAGGAACGCGAAGACGTTGTCCTCGGCCGCGTCCACCGAGACCCACCGGAACCCCGCCGGACCACTCGGCGCCCTGCGCGAACTCCTGCCCCATGAAGAGGAGTTGCTTGCCGGGGTGGGCCCACATGAAGGCGAGGTAGGCGCGTTCGTTCGCGCGCCGCTGCCACCAGTCGCCCGGCATCTTCGACACCAGCGCCTGCTTGCCGTGCACCACCTCGTCGTGCGAGATCGGCAGCACGTAGTTCTCGCTGTACGCGTACACCATCGAGAACGTCATCTCGTGGTGGTGGTACTTGCGGTGCACCGGCTCGTGGCTCATGTACTCCAGCGAGTCGTGCATCCAGCCCATGTTCCACTTCAGGCCGAAGCCGAGTCCGCCGGTGTCGGTCGGCCGGGTCACCCCGCCCCACGCGGTCGACTCCTCGGCGATGGTCACCACGCCCGGGCAGCGCCGGTAGACGGTCGCGTTCATCTCCTGGAGGAACGCCATGGCCGCCAGGTCCTCCCGGCCGCCGTACCGGTTGGGCTCCCACTGGCCGGAGTCGCGCGAGTAGTCGAGGTAGAGCATCGAGGCGACCGCGTCGACGCGGAGCCCGTCGATGTGGAACTCCTCGCACCAGTACACGGCGTTCGCCACGAGGAAGTTGCGCACCTCGGTCCGCGAGAAGTCGAAGGTGTACGTGCCCCAGTCCGGGTGGGTCGCGCGCCGCTCGTCCCCGGGCTCGTACAGCGGGTCCCCGTCGAAGCGGCCCAGCGCCCAGTCGTCCTTCGGGAAGTGCGCCGGCACCCAGTCCATGATCACGCCGATCCCGGCCCGGTGCAGCGCGTCGACCAGGAAGCGGAAGTCGTCCGGCGAGCCGAGGCGCGCGGTCGGCGCGTAGAAGCCGGTGACCTGGTAGCCCCAGGACGGCCCGTAGGGGTGTTCGGCGACCGGCATCAGCTCGACGTGGGTGAAGCCGAGGTCCCCGACGTACGCGGGCAGCTCCTCGGCCAGCTCGCGGTAGGTCAGCCCCGGCCGCCAGGAGGGCAGGTGCACCTCGTACACCGAGAACGGCGCCTCGTGCACGGGCCGGTCGGCGCGGGTCCGCATCCAGTCGGCGTCGGCCCACTCGTGGCGCGAGGCGGTCACCACGGACGCGGTGTTCGGCGGCTCCTCCGCCGCGCGGGCCATCGGGTCCGCCTTGAGGAACCGCTGCCCGTACCGCGAGTGGATCTCGAACTTGTACCGGGTGCCCTCGCCGACGCCCGGCAGGAACAGCTCCCACACGCCGGACGAACCCAGCGAGCGCATCGGGAACGCGGTGCCGTCCCAGTGGGCGAAGTCGGTGGCGACCCGCACCCCCTGCGCGTTCGGCGCCCACACCGTGAAGCGGGTGCCGGTGACGCCCTCGTGGACCGTCGGGTGTGCGCCGAGCGCCTGCCAGAGCTGCTCGTGCCGCCCTTCGGCGATCAGGTGCAGGTCCAGGTCGCCGAGCGTGGGCGGGAAGCGGTACGGGTCGTGCGTCTCCCGCGCCGGCCCGTCCCCGTACGCCACCGCGAGCGTGTACGCCGGGACCCCGGTGAGCGGCAGGACGCCGGAAAACAGTCCCTCCCCCTCCGACACGAGGGCGTGGTGCTCGCCGTCGACGACCACGCCCACCTCGCGGGCGAAGGGGCGCAGCGCCCGGAAGGCGATGCCGCCGGGCACCGGGTGGGCGCCGAGCAGGGCGTGCGGGTCGTGGTGGGCGCCCGCCAGCAGGCGGCCCCGGTCGGCGGGACCGAGGGGCGGTGCCGCCCCGCAGGCGCCCGGTGCGGGCGGGACGGGAGCGGACGGCTCGGGGATCGAAGTGTCGCGGAGGGCCACGGGTCAGTCTCCTCTCACGGCGAGTCGTTCGATCGCCGCCATGGGTACGGGAAGCCAGTCGGGGCGGTGCCGGGCCTCGTACAGCACCTCGTACACGGCACGGTCCGTCTCGTAGGCGCGCAGCAGGCCGTGCTTCTTGCGGGGGTCCCAGCCGGCGCGGGCGGCGTAGCCCGCGCAGAACGCCTCCCGGCAGCGGCGCGCCCACTCCGGGCGCCACGGGCGCCGCTGCCGGGCGGCGTAGTCGAAGGAGCGGAGCATCCCCGCGATGTCGCGGACGGGGGAGTGGGCGCTGCGCCGTTCGGCCAGCGGACGCGAGGGCTCGCCCTCGAAGTCGATGACGAACCAGTCCCGGCCGGCCCGCAGCACCTGCCCCAGGTGCAGGTCGCCGTGGATGCGCTGGGCGGGCGGCCCCGAGTCGCAGGTGGACAGCGCGGCGAAGGCGGCCCGCAGCCCCGGGACGAAGGGCTGCAGCGCCGGTACGCAGTGCGCGGCGGCGGTCAGCCGCTCGGTCATGTCCGCCGCCGTGCGGCCGGTCTCACCCGGGGCGCCGACCGGGAAGGCGGAGGCCAGCGCGAGGTGGACGTCGCCCATCGCCCGCCCCAGCTCGTGGGCCTGCACGGTGAACTCGTCGCCCGCGGCGAGCGCGTTCAGGGCGAGGGTCCAGCCGTCGGAGGCGCCGGGCAGGAACGGCTGGAGGACGCCCAGCGTCGCCCCGTACGGGTGGGTCGTACGCATCCACGCCACCGGTGCGGGGACCCGGCCGCAGCCCTGCCGGGCCAGTGCGTCCGGCACCTCCAGGTCGGGGTTGACCCCGGGCTGTACGCGGCGGAAGAGCTTCAGGATGAACTCGTCGCCGTAGATCAGGGAGGAGTTCGACTGCTCCGCGTCCAGCAGCCGCGGTGCGAGACCGCCGGGCACCGGCAGCGCCGGGTCGGCCTCGAAGCGCAGCGGCCCCGCCCTGCCCGGATGCCGGAGCCGTTCCAGGAGCAGCTGGGCGGTCCGGGGGTCGTGCAGCGCGTCGTAGACCGTCCGTCCGGCCAGCGGCCCGTCCTGCACCTGGCCGATGATCGCCCGCCCCAGGCGCGGCGACGGCTGCTCGCGCACGCCGAGCAGCAGCTGGTAGCAGTCCCCGGCCCAAGGAGCGCCGCCCGGTGCGGGCAGGGCGCCGTGCCCGGTCTGCACCAGCAGGTGCAGACAGCCCGGGAACAGCTCGGTCATCGACAGCAGGCCCAGCTCGGCCACGGGCCGGTCCTTGCCCGCGAACCAGCGCTGGCGCGGCAGCCACTGGCGCAGCAACTCGCCGAGGGACGACATCGGTTCGGCGAGCTGCCCGCGTCCCGGGCGCGGGGGTGCGGTCTTCGGCATGGTGACGCGTCCTTTCCTCGGCCCACGCTCAAGCGCGGCGACCGATGCGGGATGCGACTCGGGTGAGCCGGAACCAGTAGAAGCCGTGGCCCCCGAGGGTCAGCAGGTACGGCAGTTCGCCGATGGCGGGGAAGCGGACCCCGCCGAACAGCTCGACCGGGTGGCGTCCGGCGAACTCGCGCAGGTCGAGTTCGGTGGGCTGGGAGAACCGCGCGAAGTTGTGGACGCACAGGACCAGGTCGTCCTCGTACTCGCGTAGAAAGGCGAGGACGGCGGGGTTGGAGGAGGGCAGTTCGGTGTAGGTGCCGAGGCCGAAGGCGGGGTTCTGCTTGCGGATCTCGATCATGCGTCGGGTCCAG